>NZ_JAJSAQ010000009.1:0-2500 GCF_021729075.1 Microbulbifer guangxiensis | reverse complement strand
TCACTAATGTTGAAAAATTAGGAGATGACCTGTGGATCGGAGTGAAAGGCTAATCAAGCCGGGAGATAGCTGGTTCTCCTCGAAAGCTATTTAGGTAGCGCCTCGCGTCTCACCCACGGGGGTAGAGCACTGTTTGGGCTAGGGGGTCATCCCGACTTACCAACCCCATGCAAACTCCGAATACCGTGGAGTGCAATCGCGGGAGACACACGGCGGGTGCTAACGTCCGTCGTGGAAAGGGAAACAACCCAGACCGCCAGCTAAGGTCCCAAATACCAGTTAAGTGGGAAACGATGTGGGAAGGCCCAGACAGCTAGGAAGTTGGCTTAGAAGCAGCCATCTTTTAAAGAAAGCGTAATAGCTCACTAGTCGAGTCGGCCCGCGCGGAAGATATACCGGGGCTCAAACTGGTAACCGAAGCTGCGGATGCAACTTTGTTGCATGGTAGAGGAGCGTTGTGTAAGCCGTTGAAGGTGGATCGGGAGGTCTGCTGGAGGTATCACAAGTGCGAATGCTGACATGAGTAACGACAAGGGGGGTGAAAAACCCCCCCGCCGGAAGACCAAGGGTTCCTGTCCAACGCTAATCGGGACAGGGTTAGTCGGCCCCTAAGGCGAGGGCGAAAGCCGTAGTCGATGGGAAACAGGTTAACATTCCTGTACTTGCTATTGCTGCGATGGAGTGACGGAGAAGGCTAGGCCAGCACGGCGATTGGTTGTCCGTGTTTAAGGTAGTAGGCTGGGGACTTAGGCAAATCCGGGTCCCTAAGGCCGAGAGCTGATGACGAGCCTCTTTTAGAGGCGAAGTGGTTGATGCCATGCTTCCAGGAAAAACTTCTAAGCTTCAGGCAATAGTGAACCGTACTCGAAACCGACACAGGTGGTCAGGTAGAGAATACCAAGGCGCTTGAGAGAACTCTGGTGAAGGAACTAGGCAAAATGGTACCGTAACTTCGGGAGAAGGTACGCCGGCTTTGGTGATGGGACTTGCTCCCTAAGCTGAGGTCGGTCGAAGTGACCAGGTGGCTGCGACTGTTTATTAAAAACATAGCACTCTGCAAACACGTAAGTGGACGTATAGGGTGTGACGCCTGCCCGGTGCCGGAAGGTTAATTGATGGGGTTAGCGTAAGCGAAGCTCTTGATCGAAGCCCCGGTAAACGGCGGCCGTAACTATAACGGTCCTAAGGTAGCGAAATTCCTTGTCGGGTAAGTTCCGACCTGCACGAATGGCGTAACGATGGCCACGCTGTCTCCACCAGAGACTCAGTGAAATTGAAATCGCTGTTAAGATGCAGTGTACCCGCGGCTAGACGGAAAGACCCCGTGAACCTTTACTACAGCTTTGCACTGAACTTTGAGCCTACTTGTGTAGGATAGGTGGGAGGCTTTGAAACTGTGACGCCAGTTGCAGTGGAGCCGTCCTTGAAATACCACCCTGGTATGTTTGAGGTTCTAACCCAGGTCCGTAATCCGGATCGGGGACAGTGTATGGTGGGTAGTTTGACTGGGGCGGTCTCCTCCCAAAGAGTAACGGAGGAGTACGAAGGTGCACTCAGCATGGTCGGAAATCATGCAATGAGCATAATGGTATAAGTGCGCTTGACTGCGAGACAGACATGTCGAGCAGGTACGAAAGTAGGTCATAGTGATCCGGTGGTTCTGTATGGAAGGGCCATCGCTCAACGGATAAAAGGTACTCCGGGGATAACAGGCTGATACCGCCCAAGAGTTCACATCGACGGCGGTGTTTGGCACCTCGATGTCGGCTCATCACATCCTGGGGCTGAAGCCGGTCCCAAGGGTATGGCTGTTCGCCATTTAAAGTGGTACGCGAGCTGGGTTTAGAACGTCGTGAGACAGTTCGGTCCCTATCTGCCGTGGGCGTTGGAGATTTGAGAAGAGTTGCTCCTAGTACGAGAGGACCGGAGTGAACGAACCTCTGGTGTTCGGGTTGTCACGCCAGTGGCATTGCCCGGTAGCTATGTTCGGACGGGATAACCGCTGAAAGCATCTAAGCGGGAAGCCTCCTTCAAGATGAGATCTCCCTGGGACTTCGAGTCCCCTGAAGGGCCCTGGAAGACTACCAGGTTGATAGGCTGGGTGTGGAAGCGTTGTGAGGCGTTGAGCTAACCAGTACTAATTGCCCGTGAGGCTTGACCATACAACAGAGATGGTTACTAACGACTGATCCAGAAGAGGATCAGCGGATTGTGAGCAAGAGACAGACAAGAATCTTGCGGTGTATTACTACAGAGTGTTTCACCGACTTATTTGGGGTTACCGTTGATCGGAAGATCGTGCAAACGGCGGTAACAGGCAGCGCAGGGCAACATAACTCGCCCATAAGACCACGCCAACCCAAGCCAGTTTGCCTGACGACCATAGAGTTGTGGAACCACCTGATCCCTTGCCGAACTCAGAAGTGAAACGCAACATCGCCGATGGTAGTGTGGGGTTTCCCCATGTGAGAGTAGGTCATCGTCAGGCTTCTAAATAAAA
>NZ_JAJSAQ010000008.1 GCF_021729075.1 Microbulbifer guangxiensis | reverse complement strand
CCGGTAGCTCGTGAGGGGCGCGCATTATAGCGAACCGCCTCTCCGCAGCAAGCCTTTTTTGCAGGCTTTTTTCAGTGCCGAAACCGCTGCCCGAAGGCGCCCTGTTTCGAACTGAAGGACTCGCGGGAGCCCTGTGCGGAGCCGCTTGCGGCTCCGTCGAAGTGGCGCGCATTATAGCGGCCATTCCGACCCAGGCAAGCTCTTTTGTGAAGAAGTTTTCTTAAGAAAATCAATCACTTGGAGCCGCCACCTCACTGCTCATCAAGCAGCGAGGGCGCGAACTATACGGACAAGAACCCCCTGACGCAAGTAGTTTTTTGCGTCACCGCCTCTGTTTTCCGGAATATTCCGGTTTGGGGGAGGGGCCTTGGCCCGCGGTGACAGGTTTCCCTGTCGCCACTTCGTAACTCTAGTATCACAAATCGCGCTTCACCAGCGACATGACACTATTTTTGCCCCTGATCGCTGTCGTCCGATTCCCTGCCTGACTCATCACCCGATTTCCCGGCCAAAGCCGGGACCGGCTTGCGCCCACGAGTCACGCGCCAGAGCCAGATGGCCGGGCCAGACAGGGTGTACACCACCGCCAGAGCCAGCAACACTCTTGGAGGATCAATGGTGACCAGACTGAAGATCAGAATTACCGCCAGCATCATGACAAAGGGAACGCGCCCCTTGAAGTCGAGGGTCTTGAAGCTGGTGTAGCGGAAGTTGGATACCATCAGCAGCCCTGCGGCCACGGTCACCAGCGCCGCAACGATACCAAGCCCCATCCCCACATCCGCGTCGTGGCCGGCCCACACCATACTGGCCACAATCGCCGCGGCAGTCGGACTGGCCAGGCCAATGAAGACCCCCTTATCCACGGTACCGACCTGGGTGTTGAACCGGGCCAGACGCAAGGCAGCACAGGCCGCATACAGGAAGGCGGCAGCCCAACCGAGCTTGCCCAATGGACCAAGCCCCCAACTGAACACCACCAGCGCCGGCGCCAACCCGAAAGAGACCATGTCAGAGAGGCTATCGTACTGGACACCGAAGGCACTCTGGGTGTCGGTAAGCCGTGCCACCCTACCATCGAGACCGTCGAGGATCATGGCGGCAAAGATGGCAATGGCCGCCGCTTCAAAGTTACCCCCCATCCCGGCGACGATGGCATAGAAACCACTGAACAGGGCACCGGTAGTGATGAGGTTGGGCAGCAAGTAGACCCCCCGGGCGCGCACTTTCTTGCCGCTGGCCGACACTTCCTCTTCCACATGCTCATCGACGGGTAGTCGAATCTCTTCCGCGGAAGTACGAGGCACCTCTTCGCCCCGCTCCCTGTTCTCTTCCCCTTTATCGCTCATAGCATCTCCGTTTCAGCATCATGCAACCGGCGAGTGTACAGTGAAGGCCGCATGCGGGCACAGCCCAAAAAAAAGCGGCGGGGTTTCCCCCGCCGCTCCAACCGGTCAAAGCAGCAGCCTCAAATTCAGCTGTTGCCCTCGGTCTTGTCGATGATCTTGTTGGCCTTGATCCAGGGCATCATCGCGCGGAGTTTCGCGCCCACCTGCTCGATCTGGTGCTCGGCACCAATCCGGCGCTCTGCTTTCAGACGCGGCTGGCCAGCGAGAGATTCCAGCATGAAGTCCTTGGCAAAGCGGCCCGCCTGAATATCTTTCAGTACGCGCTGCATTTCCGCCTTGGTCTCTTCGGTGACAATCCGCGGGCCGGTGACATAGTCACCATACTCGGCGGTATTGGAGATAGAGTAGCGCATATCGGCAATGCCACCCTGATACATCAGATCTACGATCAGCTTGAGCTCGTGCAGGCATTCGAAGTAGGCCATCTCGGGAGCATAGCCAGCCTCAACCAGCGTCTCGAAACCGGCAGTAACCAGCGCTGACACACCACCACAAAGTACCGCCTGCTCGCCAAACAAGTCGGTCTCTGTCTCCTCGCGGAAGTTGGTCTCGATGATACCGGAGCGGCCACCGCCATTAGCGGACGCATAGGAGAGCGCCAGGTCCTTCGCCTTGCCGGAAGCGTCCTGGTAAACCGCGATCAGCGTTGGTACACCACCACCCTCGAGGTAGGTGGAGCGCACAGTATGGCCCGGGCCTTTTGGCGCAATCATGATCACATCCACATCCTTCGGCGGTTCGATCAGCTCGAAGTGGATATTGAAACCATGGGCAAAGGCCAGTGCTGCTCCGGGCTTCAGGTTGGGGCCAACCTGTTCACGGTAGATCGCCGCCTGGTACTCGTCCGGAGCCAGGATCATGACCACGTCGGCATCCTTCACCGCATCTGCAACTTCCGCAACACGGAGGCCGGCTTTTTCCGCCTTGGCCCAGGAGCTGGAGCCCTTACGCAGGCCGACAACCACATTTTCAACACCGGAGTCTTTCAGGTTGTTGGCGTGGGCATGGCCCTGGGAGCCGTAACCGATGATGGCAACGGTCTTCTGCTGGATGATGGACTGGTCGCAATCTTTGTCGTAATAAACTTGCATTGTTTTATTCCTGCTTTCTGCTAAATCAAACACTCAAAACTTTTTCACCACGGGCAATCCCCGAGACCCCGGAACGAACCACCTCCATGATGGTGTGCTCCCCCAGCGCCTGAAGGAAGGCATCCAGTTTCTCGCTGGTGCCCGCCACCTGCACGGTATACATGTTGCTCGTGACATCGACGATCTGGCCGCGGAAGATATCCACGCTGCGCTTTACCTCATCGCGTTGTGCACCGGTCGCACGCACTTTCACCAGCAACAACTCGCGTTCAATGTGGGATCCCTCCGTCAGATCCACCAGCTTTACCACATCGATCAACTTATTCAGGTTTTTGGTCACCTGCTCGATTTTGTGGTCGTCGCCGATGGTAACCAGCGTCAGCCGAGACAGCGTAGCGTCCTCTGTCGGGGCAACAGTGAGACTCTCGATGTTGTAGCCGCGCTGGGAAAACAGCCCCACAACCCGGGACAATGCACCGGGCTCATTCTCCATCAATACTGAAACTATTCTGCGCATCTCAATGATTCCCTAGGTCCGCTCCGTCTTACTCAGCCACATATCCCGCATGGAGCCATTGGGCATTACCTGCATGGGATAAACGTGTTCGGAGGGATCCACATAGACGTCGATGAAGACCGTCCGATCCTTGATGGCAAATGCCTCGCGCAGCTTGCCGTGCAACTCGTCACGATGCTGGATCTTCATGCCGAGATGCCCGTAGGCTTCCGCCAGTTTGACGAAATCCGGTAACGACTCCTCGTAGACACTGTGGGACAGGCGCCCTTCATACTGCATTTCCTGCCACTGCTTCACCATGCCAAGCGCCTGGTTGTTCAGGCACAGGATCTTCACCGGCAGGTGGTACTGGGTGGCAGTGGAGAGCTCCTGAATACACATCTGGATACTGCCTTCGCCGGTCACACACACGACATCGCTATCCGGATGGGCGATCTTCACCCCCAGTGCCGCGGGCAGACCGAAGCCCATGGTGCCGAGGCCGCCGGAATTGATCCAGCGCCGCGGCTTGTTGAACCGATAGTACTGGGCAGCGAACATCTGGTGCTGACCCACATCAGAGGTGACAAATGCATCCCCTTCCGTGATCTCATGCACCGCGCTGATCACTTCCTGCGGCATCAGCATGTCACCGTCGGTGCGGTAGCGGGGCGCCGCATAGATGCCATGGCGCTCACGCCAGTCGTCGATCTGCCGCCACCAATCGACAATTGCCGACTGATCCGGCTGGTCATCGGAGGCCTTCAGCATATCGAGCATATCGCCGAGTACCGATTTCACCGTGCCCACGATGGGGACGTCGGCAACGATCGTCTTGGAGATGGACGCCGGATCAACATCCACGTGGATGATCTTCGCCCCCGGACAGAACTTGCCGGGCGTGTTGGTCACGCGATCGTCAAAGCGTGCGCCGACCGCCAGTATCACGTCCGCATGGTGCATTGCCGTATTGGCTTCGAACGTGCCGTGCATCCCCAGCATACCGAGGAAGCGGCGATCCGTGCCGGGGTAAGCACCCAGCCCCATCAGGGTGTTGGTCACCGGGAAATTGAGCAGCTGCGCCAACTCTGTCAACTGCTCGGAACCCTCACCCTGAACCACGCCGCCGCCGGCATAGATAACCGGTCGCTTGGCGGACAGCAGCAGCGCGATGGCCTTGCGAATCTGCCCCGTATGTCCCTTCCCCGCCGGGGTATAGGAGCGCATGCGCAACTTTTCCGGAAAACGGTAGGGAAAACGATCCGCGGGGTTGGTGACATCTTTGGGAATATCGATCACCACCGGTCCTGGTCGGCCGGTACTGGCGATATAAAAGGCTTTCTTTACCACCGCGGGAATTTCTTCGGCGTTCTTGACCAGAAAACTGTGCTTCACGATCGGCCGCGAGCAGCCGACCATGTCGGTTTCCTGGAAAGCATCCTCACCGATCTTGTCACTGGGTACCTGACCGGAAATCACCACCATCGGAATGGAGTCCATGTAGGCGGTGGCGATACCAGTAATCGCGTTAGTCGCACCGGGGCCGGAGGTCACCAACACCACACCCACTTTGCCGGTGGAGCGGGCGTAACCATCCGCCGCGTGAGTTGCACCCTGTTCATGGCGCACCAGAACGTGCTTGATCTTCTTCTGCCGAAAGATGGCGTCATAGATATGTAACGCCGACCCACCGGGGTAGCCGAAAATCAGATCTACCCCTTCATCCTGCAGCGCGCGAACCAACATATCGCCGCCGGAGAGTAATTCCACGGGAGCCCCCTAAGTTTTGACGAAAATTAGGATATTCATCACTCGAAAGACCAGAAAATGCCGCCAAACGAGGATGCCAGAGGCGATTGTAAAGGAAAAAGGTGACGAATATCAGCCTGAAACGCACTTTTTAGGCAATTTTTAGGATAACTTCATCGATCGCCGCGAGTGCGCCAATCTGCAGCAGCCGAAACTACTCTGGACACTCAGGCCTCCGGGGGTGGGGAGAGCCGTCTCGACGGATGTTGACGGGCGATTGGCCCGGGGGAGGAAGAAACCCTGCACGCTGGGATGGCGTGCGGACCGCAGGGTGCGCGGCAGTCTCTGCTTGTCGAGGAGGAAACCGATTGTGCAAACTCAGCCGAAGCTGTCAACTGGTGCGCCGGCCATCACACTTTGCAACCAAAGTGTTAAAGGCGTTATAGGCAAGCGTGCCCGGGCCTGTACAATGGGCACAGACGTCCAAGCTTATAAGATCCGAAAAAGACTGAGGCCTTCCATGCGCACTGCTCTCGCGATGCTCGCAACGGTTACGACACTGTCCCTGGCACTGACCGCCCATGCAGACGGCATTTACAAGTGGGTAGATGAAGACGGCGTAGTGCACTTCGGCTCTCAGCCACCACAGGCGGAAAAACAGGTGGAAGTAGTCCGCAAGCCGAAGACCGAGCGTTATCGGCAGTGGGAGGCCGAGCAAGTGGCGACCCAGGTCGCAGCAAAAGGTGAGGCTGAGGATCCAGAAAAAGTGGACAGCGCGACTCAGGACGCAGCGCCCAAACAACAGGACTCAGAAATACAGCAGCTGACCAAGGCCGAGATGGCTGTCAGGGCACAGCGCTGCCGACTGGCCCAGAGCAACCTCCAGGAACTCCACAGCCACAGCCGTGTGCGCGAAATTGGCGCCGATGGTAAACAGCGCGTGCTACCAGAGGAGGAGCGCCAGGCGCGGATCGCCAAAGCAAAACAAATCATCAGCGAAAACTGCTGACCCCTTTCCGCTTCAGGCCGCATCGGCACCTGCTGCTCATAGAAAAGGCGACCCCAGGGGTCGCCTTTCTTGTAGAGGCAATCAACAACCTATTTCTTGGTGGGCATCAGTACCCCGTCAATCACATGAACCACACCATTTGAACTCATGATGTCGGCCTGGATCACCGTAGCGGTATTCCCTTTGGTGTCCGTCACCGTTACTTTGCCGCCGTCCACTCTCAGGGTCAGTTCTTCGCCCTGCACAGTCGCGACCTTGGCATGTCCGCCGCCCTTTCTGGTCAGGTCCATTACCACGGCGGCAGTCGCCTTACCGGGCAGCACGTGATAACCGAGAACTTTCTGCAGCTTGCCCTTGTTTTCCGGTTTCAGCAACATATCCACGGTACCCGCCGGCAATGCTGCAAAGGCGTCGTTGGTAGGTGCAAAAACAGTGAAGGGACCCTCGCTGTTCAGGGTATCCACGAGATCAGCGGCCTTGACTGCCGCCACCAGAGTCGACAACGCTTCCGCCCCAGCGGCGTTGGCGGCAATCGTCTTGCTTTCATCCGCCTGTAACGCCCCACAGTAGAGCGCGGCAAGCATCAGTGGTGCCAGCAAGAAACGGGCAAAAAGAAATTGCAATGAACGCATAATTCTACCTCCAGAGTGAAGCTCTCACTTCCTCGGTTGGCCAGATGCCCACCCGGACTGAGTTGAGCTGCCCGTGAGTATAGGGTCGGCCAATTGTCTCCCACAGCAATGTGCTGCGAACGCGGTCATCACTCCATCTGCCCGCACTGCTCAGGCCTCCACCCTCTCTTGCGGCGAGCGACCGTAATCACGACCGAGGTAGGAATACATGGCCGGCACCACAAACAGGGTAAACAGGGTGCCGATGGTCATCCCTGTGGCCACCACCAGCCCCATAGCAAACCGCGCACCGCCACCGGGCCCTGCGGCAATCAGCAGCGGCACCATGGCGAGCACCAGCGATGCCGTCGTCATCAGGATCGGACGCAGCCGGATGGCGGCGGCCTGCTCAATCGCTTCGCGCTTGCTGTGACCATCCTGCTGTAACTTGTTGGCAAACTCCACGATCAGGATGCCGTGCTTGGAGATAACGCCAATCAGGGTCACCAGCCCCACCTGCGTATAGATGTTCATAGTGGTGAGGCCGAGACTGACGAAGATCATCGCCCCACAGACACTCATGGGCACCGTCACCAGCATGATCAGCGGGTCGCGCCAGGATTCGAACTGGGCCGCCAGCACCAGGTAGATGACGATCAGGGCGAAGAAAAAAGTCAGCACCAGCTCCGACCCTTCCGCCTTGTACTGGCGCGACTGACCTGAATAGTCGATGGAATAACCCGGGGGCAAGATCTCTCCCGCCGCTCCCTCCAGCACATCCAATGCCTCACCAAGGGTGATGCCGGGTCGCGGAACACCGGAAATGGTCACGGCATTCAATTGCTGGAAGCGTTTCAGTTGCTGCGGTTCGACCGTCTCCCGCAGGCTGACCAGCGTCGATAACGGCACCAGCTGGCCGTTACCCGCCCGGATGTAGTACTGCCTGAGCTGGTCACCGGTCAGTCGCTCACGGCGCACCACCTGCGGAATCACCTTGTAACTGCGATTGTCCAGCGAGAAGCGATTGACATATGCCCCCGACATCATCGCGCCCAGCTCCCGACTGAGTTCCGCCATGGTAACGCCGATGGAGGCCGCCTTGTCACGGTCGATGGTAACGGCCAGCTTGGGTTTATCGATCTTGAGGTCCGAATCAAGGAAGATGAACTTGCGGCTGGCCAGCGCGCGTCCCATGATTTCGTCGGCGAATCCAGCCAGGTTCTCCATCGGCTCGGTGGAACCGATGACAAACTCCACAGGCAGGTTGCCTCCGGCAGTGGGCAGGCTGGGGGGCACCACCACGGCAACCTTCAACCCGGCGATCTGCGCCACTTCGCCACTGATGATTTCCTGCATTTCTTTCGTGTCTTTATCGCGCTTGTTCCACGAGTCCAGCACGAAGCCGGCAATCGCGCTGTTGGTGGCATTGGCCGCACCGCCGACACCATTGAGCAGGAACAGGTTTTCCACTTCCGGGTTGCGCTCGGCGATTCCATTGAGCTCGCGGGTGAACAACTCCAGATAATCGAGGGTGGCATAGGCGTCTGCGGAAGAAATGGTCAGCACAAAGCCACGGTCCTCGTCCGGCTCCAGCTCCGCCGGGCTGGTGACAAACAGGAAGTAGCAGCTGGTAATGACGATGAGCCCAAACACCAGGATCACGAAGCGATCGTCAAGGGCGCCGTGCAGGCGGCGCTGGTAGGCATTCTGCAAACGGTCAAACCGTTCTCCCAGCCAGCGCTCCAGACGCGACCCGCCACTTTCACTATGAGGACGCAGGATTTTCGAGGCCATCATTGGTGACAGGGTCAGGGCTACCACCCCGGACAGCAGTACGGCGCCGGCCAGCGAGAAGGCGAACTCCAGGAACAATGTGCCAGTGAGGCCACCGAGAAAACCGATCGGCAGGTAAACCGCAATCAATGTCGTGGTCATCGCTACCACTGGCCAGGCCAGCTCCCTGGCACCAACGATGGCGGCTTCCTTCGGGCTCATCCCCTCTTCGATATGGCGGTGGACGTTTTCCAGTACGATGATGGCATCGTCGACCACGATACCGATCGCCAGCACCATGGCCAGCAGTGTCAGCAGGTTGATGGAGAATCCCATCAGCAACATCAGGAACAGTGCCCCGATCAATGACAGGGGCACGGCAACGGCCGGAATCACCACGCTGCGCAGAGAGCCCAGAAACAGGTAGATGACCACGATGACGATCAGTACCGCCTCGATGATGGTCTTGATCACCTCGTTGATGGAGTCCTGGATATATTCGGTGCTGTCGTAGGGGATCTCCCCGATCATGCCCTGGGGCAGCTGCGGAAAAATCTCCTGTTCGAGCTTCGCCCGCACCGCGCGGATCACATCCAGGGCATTGGCATCTGGCGCCACTTCCACGGCGATAAACGTCGCCGAGCGTCCGTTGAACGTGACCGAGCTTTCGTAAGATTCCGAGCCCAGCTCCACTTCTGCGATGTCCCCCAGGCGGACAATGCGGTCGCCGTCGGCACGTACCACTAATTGCCTGAAGGCGTCTTCGGTAGCGATATCGGTGTCGGCCGAGATTTCGACGGTGACCATGGTGCCTTTGGTTCTGCCGACAGCGGACAGGACGTTGTTGGCCCGCAGTGCGGCACTCACATCCCCGGAGGTGACACCAAAGGCCGCCATGTCGGCGGGGCGCAGCCAGATGCGCATGGCAAAGGTGCGGTTGCCGAGCAGCCTCGCCCGCTGCACCCCGGGGATTGTGGACAGTTTCGGCTGCACCACGCGGGTCAGGTAATCGGTGATCTGGTTGTTATCCAGCAGTTCAGAGGAAAAGGACAGGTACATGGCGGCCACGGTCTGGCCGATGGCCATGTCGACGGTGGAATCCTCAGACTCCTCCGGCAGCTCGCTGCGCAGTTTGTTGACCTTGGCCACCACCTGGGTGAGGACCTCATTGGCGTTGTACCCCAGGCGCACATACGCCTGGATGGTGGAAAGCCCCTGCACGCTGGTGGACACCATATAATCGATGCCATCGGCGGTGGCCACCTCCTGTTCCAACGGTGTGGTGATAAACCCCTGCACCAGATCCGCGTCGGCGCCGACGTACACCGTGCTGACGGTGATGACCGCGTTCTCCAGCTCCGGGTACTCCCGCACATTGAGTTCCGTCGCCGCGCGCAGGCCGAGCAACAGCAGAAACAGGCTCACCACTGTGGCCAGTACCGGCTTGCGAATAAAGATCTCGGTAAAATTCACCCGCGCTTCCCTGCCTGCTCCTGCGTGCGCTTCAACGGTTTTCCGGCGTCGGGGTCATGTCAGCAGGCGGTTTGTTCTCGTTGTTGATGATCACGGCGCCCTCGTTGCGCAGCTTCAACAGTCCGCTGGTTGCCACTTGCTCACCCGGTTGCACACCTTTGCGGATTTCCACCAGGTCCCCGCGCTCTTCGCCGGTCTCCACCACCCGCCGATTGGCGATGTAGCCCTCCCCCTCAGTCGCGCGCTGTAACACGAACACCGAGTTACCATAGGGTGCGAACCGGATCGCCGTGCGTGGTAACACCAGCACACTGCGCTCAGCCGCCAGCTCCAGGGTGATGTCCGCATACATGCCGGGGCGCAGCTCAAGCCCGTCGTTGGGCAACGTCGCCTGTATGAGGAAGTTGCGACTCTCGTTATCCACCCGCGAATCAATCGCACTGACCTGCCCGGAAAATGTCTTCTCCGGATAGGCCCCGGTGCGCAGAGTCACAGGCTGGTCTGACTGGACGCGGGCAAAGTGCTGCTCGGGCAGGGAGAAGTCCGCATAAATCGGTGCAAGCTGCTGCAGGGATACCACCGCGTCTCCGGGGCTTACATTCTGGCCAAGGTCCACCTGGCGGATTCCCAACTGGCCGGAAAACGGTGCCTTGACCCGGCGCTCTGCTACCGTTGCCCGCTGCACTTCAATGCTGGCGAGCACCTGTTCCAGGGTACTGAGGGCATCATCCAGCTCCGCATCTGTAGTCACGCCCCGGCCGTGCAGTTTCCGGATCCGCTCGTAATCCCGCCGCGCCAGCTGCAGCTCCGCCTCCAGCACTTTGAGTTGGGCCCGCTCCGGTTCGGCGGCAAGTTCCACCAGCAGGGCGCCCTCCTGCACGGTTTCACCGGATTGGAAATGAATGGCGCTGACCACGCCCTGAGCCTGGCTGGTGACGTCCACACCATTGACGGCTCTCAAGGTCCCTACGGCAGTGAGTCGCTCTTGCCAGGTCTGCTGCTCCACCGCCGCAGAGGTGACCGTGGCGGGTGGCAATGCCATGGTGTCGAAAGCGCGGTTCATCATCATCTTGCCGAACATCTTGAAGGCAAAGATTCCGCCAAACAGCAGCAGGCAGCCGAGCAGCATCAGCAGCATGGGCTTGTTGAACACTCGGTTTTTTCCTGCCACTCACAGTCCTATTGCTTATCCGTCGCCTGGCACCAGCAATGCCTTTGCGCTGAGCACACCATCGCAGACAGCATAGGCAATCAGTGCGGTGAGCAGTGCGACACAGCAGGGGTGACGCGGCAAAGCCTGTGGGGAAAGCGTGTGGAGAAAACCTGTGAGGAAAGCCTGGGGACAGTGGCTTGCTGGCCAGCCCAGCACATCGAAGATGAGGCATGGAGGGAGAGAGAGGGCGGCGGGAGAGGACCCGCCGCCGTGGCAATCAAGTGCGAAATACTGCCTTGTCGCCCTCGACATCGGCATGGATGGTATCGCCGGGTGCAAATTTGCCTGCCAGGACTTCCTGAGCCAGCGGGTTTTCCAGCCACATCTGGATGGCGCGCTTCAGTGGACGGGCGCCATAGACCGGATCGAAGCCCACCTCGGAGAGCTTGTTGAGTAGCTCGTCCGAGATCTCCAGTTTGAGATCGCGGTCGGCCAGGCGCCGGCGCAGATGGTCCAGTTGGATTTCGGCGATCTCGCGCACCTGCTCACGGCCGAGGGGATGGAAAACCACCACCTCATCGATGCGGTTGATGAATTCCGGGCGGAAGTGGTCGCCGACCACCTCCATCACCGCGTTTTTCATCTTCCGGTAACGGATCTCGCTGTCGATCTCGTCCTCTTCTTCCGTACTGGCGTATTTCTGGATCAGGTCCGACCCCAGGTTGGAGGTCATCACCACGACGGTATTGCGGAAGTCCACCGTGCGGCCCTGTCCATCGGTCAGGCGGCCATCTTCCAGTACCTGCAACAGGATGTTGAACACATCCGGGTGCGCCTTCTCCACCTCATCCATCAGGATCACCGAGTAGGGTTTGCGGCGCACCGCTTCGGTCAGGTAACCCCCCTCCTCGTAACCCACATAGCCGGGGGGCGCACCGATCAGCCGCGCCACGGAGTGCTTCTCCATGAATTCCGACATGTCGATGCGCACCATGGCGTCTTCGGTATCGAACAGGAACTGTGCCAGTGCCTTGCACAATTCGGTCTTGCCCACACCGGTGGGACCGAGGAACAGGAAGGAGCCGTTGGGCCGGTTGGGGTCAGCGAGGCCGGCGCGGGAGCGGCGCACAGCATTGGAGACCGCGTTGACCGCTTCGTCCTGGCCGATGACGCGGGCGTGCAACGCCTCCTCCATGCGCAGGAGTTTTTCGCGCTCACCCTCGAGCATTTTCGACACCGGGATACCGGTCCAGCGGGAGACCACCTCCGCCACTTCCTCGTCGGTCACGCGGTTGCGCAGCAGGCGCGGCTCTTCCGCCGTCTCGCTATCCGCAGTGGATGCCGCCTGCAGCTGCTGTTCCAGTTGCGGAATCACGCCGTACTGCAATTCGGACATCCGGGTCAGGTCGCCAGCGCGGCGCGCCGCTTCCATATCCAGCTTGGCCTGCTCCAGTTTTTCCTTGATATCGTGGCTGCCGGCCAGCTGCGCTTTCTCGGCTTTCCAGACTTCCTCCAGGTCGGCATATTCCTTCTCGATCTGGTCGATGTCCTCTTCCAGCTTGGCGAGTCGCTTGCGCGCCGCCTCATCGCCCTTGTCCTTCTTGACCGCCTCGCGCTCGATCTTGAGCTGGATCAGCCGGCGCTCCAGTTTGTCCATCGCTTCCGGCTTGGAGTCGATCTCCATACGGATACGGCTGGCCGCTTCATCGATCAGGTCGATGGCCTTGTCCGGCAACTGGCGGTCGGTGATATAGCGCTGGGACAGGCGGGTAGCGGCGATGATAGCCGAGTCGGTGATATCCACGCCGTGGTGTACTTCGTAGCGCTCTTTCAGCCCGCGCAGAATGGCAATGGTGTCTTCTTCCGAGGGTTCATCCACCAGCACCTTCTGGAAGCGGCGTTCCAGCGCGGCGTCCTTCTCGATATATTTGCGGTACTCGTCCAGAGTGGTGGCGCCCACACAGTGCAACTCGCCGCGGGCCAGGGCGGGCTTGAGCATATTGCCGGCATCCATGGCACCCTCCGCCTTACCGGCGCCAACCATGGTGTGCAGCTCGTCGATAAACAGGATGATGCGCCCTTCCTGTTTCGACAGTTCGTTCAGTACCGCCTTCAGGCGCTCTTCAAATTCGCCGCGGAACTTCGCGCCGGCCAGCAGGGCCCCAAGATCCAGCGACAGCAGGCGCTTGTCCTTAAGACCCTCCGGTACTTCACCGTTGACGATGCGCTGGGCCAGCCCCTCGACGATGGCGGTTTTACCCACGCCAGGCTCGCCAATCAGTACAGGATTGTTTTTGGTGCGGCGCTGCAACACCTGGATGGTACGACGGATTTCGTCGTCGCGACCGATCACCGGGTCCAGCTTGCCGGCCACGGCACGCTCGGTCAGGTCCATGGTGTATTTGTCCAGCGCCTGACGTGCATCTTCCGCTGACGGGTCGTCAACTTTCTCGCTGCCGCGCACTTTTTTGATCGCAGCTTCCAGCTGCTGAAGATCGCCATTGGCGCGAAGTATTTTTGCCACCTCGCCGGCGGCGGGGTCGAAGGCCGCCAGCAGCACGGTCTCGCTGGCAATGTAGGAGTCGTTGTTCTGCTGCGCTTTCTTGTCAGCGAGATTGAAGAGCCGCACCAGCTCCTGCGACATACCCACATCGCCCGTGGGCGCACTGATGGTGGGCAGGGCATCGAGTCGCTTGGCCAGGTCGTTGCGCAGACCGTTCAGGTTGAAACCGGCCTGGGAGAGAAAAGCCGGGACACTGCCGTTGTTCTGGTTCAGCAGCGCCTGCAGCAGGTGTTCGGGGTAAATCTGGTTGTGGTCGCGGCCGACAGCGACCGACTGCGCATCGGCAATCGCTGACTGGAGCGGGTTGGTCATACGGTCTATGCGCACGGAAAAATCCTCTTACGGTTTGATGCGACAGCACAGCTTCTGAGTCTAGTAACTGATGTGCGGTCGGTTGAGGCTTTTTCAATACGTGACGTGTGGTCTTTCGAAGGATCAGGGTTGCAGCCAGATCAGGCTTGCCATGCGGCCGGTAGTTTTGTCGCGACGGTAGGAGAAAAAACTTTCCGCGTCGGTGACCGTGCAGCGATCGCCGCCATAAATCGCGCTCACCCCCAGCGACTCCAGCTCAGCCCGCCCCAGACCGTAGATATCGGCGAGAAAATGCAGGGGCTTTTTGCTGTGCGGGCGGAAACACTGTGCCATCTTCTCCGCATGGTCGGCGCTCTGCGCGCTCTCGAAGAATGCCTCAAGTACATCGACACCGGTTTCGAACGCATTCGGGCCGATCGCCGGGCCGAGCCAGGCCAACAGGTCCTCCGGCGCACAGTCGAGGGCCTCGACCGCGTTGCGAATCACGCCACCAGCCAGCCCGCGCCAGCCGGCGTGCACGGCCGCCACCCGTGTGCCCTGCCGGTCACACAGCAGCACCGGCAGGCAATCTGCCGTCAGCACCGCACAGACCACACCCGGGCTGCCGGTGAAGCTGGCATCGGCAGTGCGCACGACACCGTCATGGTGGGCCTCCACCACCCTGTCACTGTGGATCTGCTCTAGCCACTGGGGCTCCGCAGGCAACTGCAATTCCTGCTGCAATTGCCGGCGGTTGGCCGACACAGCGATCTCGTCGTCACCGACATGATTGCCCAGATTGAAGGAGCTGTAGGCGCCCTCACTGTGCCCCCCGCTGCGCAGGGTGACCGCCGCGCGCACCGCAGCGGGCGCGGGCCAATCCGGAAACAGGTAGTGATCGAGGGCCATGGTTTCTCCCGGGGTCCCGGCGCGAAACGATCATCGCGCCCATGAATAGCGACAGGGCCTGAATCGAGTGTAACGGTGCCGGCATTGCGGCACCGGAAATCCTCTCAGCCGACCCGTAAGCTGGTCAGCAGGTTGAGCATATCCTCCGGCATCGCGGCGCTCCAGTGCAGTGTCTCGCCGGTCTGCGGATGCTGCAGGGACAATTCAGCCGCGTGCAGGGCCTGGCGTGGAAACGCCTGCAGTGTTGCCAGTAATCCCGGGGAGGCCCCCGGGGGCAGGCGGCCGCGGCCGCCGTAGAGAGGGTCCCCTACCAGCGGGTGATGGATATGGGCCATATGGACCCGGATCTGGTGAGTGCGCCCGGTTTCCAGCTGGCAACGCAATAATGTGTGGGCCGGGAAACGTTCCACCACACGGTAGTGAGTGATCGCTTCCCTGGCACCGGCAGCACCCGCGGGCAGCACTGCCATCTTGAGGCGATTCTGCCGGTGACGACCGATGGGGGCATCGACGGTGCCGCCGGCCGTCATGGCGCCCTGGGCAACGGCATCGTAGAGACGACTGACCGTGCGCTCCTTGAGCTGATCGACCAGGTTTGCCTGCGCAGTCAGCGTCTTGGCCACCACCACTAGGCCGCTGGTGTCCTTGTCGAGCCGGTGCACGATCCCGGCCCGGGGGATCTTCGCCAGCGCCGGGCAGTGGTAGAGCAGGCCGTTCAGGAGGGTACCATCCGGGTTGCCGGCGGCGGGATGCACCACCAGGCCGGCGGGCTTGTTGATCACCAGCAGGCTGTCATCTTCATGGACCACATTGAGGGACAGGTCCTCGGCCTGCCATTCCCCCTGGGGCTCCAGCTCGGCGCGCAGTGCCAGCTGCTCACCACCGAACAGCTTGTCCTTTGGCTTGCCGCGGCGGCCATCCACGGTCAGCGCACCGTCCTTGATCCAGGCCTGCAGCCGGGCGCGGGAATAGTCGGGAATTAATTCGGCTGCCACCTGGTCAAACCTCTGACCGGCCAGGTGGGAAGGTACTACGATGTCCACTCGGATCAGGTCGGTCATACTCAGGGCCTGCGGGCACGAAAACTTTGGGCAGATCCACGACTGTGGTTAAATGTCGGGCCGCCCCCGGGATGAACGGATGGCGCGTAGTTTAATAAGGTAGAGAGTAATAATGATAGAGCGAGGCACTATGCAGGCCTGGAAAGCCCTGTGGTTGGTGGTAATGTCCGCAATCGTGGTCGCCTGTGCCAGCACCGATGAGTCAGAAGAGGGTCTGCCCTCTGGCAGCCGCACCGAGCAGGCATTCTATGAAGCCGCCCAGCGGCAGCTGCGGTCCAGCCAGTGGGACCTGGCGATCAAGAACCTGCGCGCGCTGGAAGACAACTTCCCCTTCGGCAGCTATGCCGAGCAGGCGCAGCTGGAGCTGATCTACGCCTATTACCGCAATTACGAGAACGATGCTGCCATCGCCTCGGCAGACCGCTTCATCCGCCTGCACCCCCAACACCGCAATGTGGACTATGCCTATTACATGAAGGGCCTGGCATCCTTCACCGAGGGCACCGGCCTGTTTGAGCGCTTCCTGCCCACCGACATGACCCGGCGCGACCCGGGCTCCGCCCGCGAGTCCTTTGCCTATTTTGCCCAGCTGATGGCCCGCTTCCCCGAGAGCCGTTACGCGCCGGACGCACAGAAACGCATGATCCACCTGCGCAACCTGCTGGCGCGCTACGAGATCCATGTGGCCAACTACTACTTCAAGCGCGGCGCCTACCTGGCCGCCACCAACCGCGGCCGCTTCGTGGTGGAAAACTTCCAGCAGACCCCGGCAGTGCCGGATGCGCTGGCGGTCATGGTGCAGGGTTACCACCTGCTGGAGATGCCTGAGCTGGAGGCCAACTCCCTGCGCGTGCTGCAGGCCAACTACCCGGACCACCCGGCCTTCCGCCGTGACGGCACCTTCAACTACAATTACTACAAGGGCGCCAGCGGCCGCAACATCGTGCACCGCCTGACGCTGGGCCTGTTCGAGAAGTCCGATCCGCGTGGCTTTGACAGCCGCGAGCAGTACAACATCGAGTACCGCCGCGAGGAAGCTCCGCTGCCGCCGGAACTGATGTGATTGCCGGCCCCTGATCCGAAGCAAAAACGGCGCCATAAGGCGCCGTTTTTTTATGCAACCGCCGCGGGTTACTCCCCGGCCTTCCAGCCATTGGTAATCGGATAGCGCCGGTCGCGGCCGAAGCCCCGCCGGGAGATACGCACTCCCACCGCCGACTGGCGCCGCTTGTACTCATTGCGGTCGACCAGCCTCACCACCCGCTCGACCACCTCGCGCTCGAAGCCATCGGCCACGATCTCGGCGGCACTCATATCCTGGTCCACATACAGGTGCAGGATCTGGTCGAGGACGTCGTAATCCGGGAGGCTGTCGGAATCCACCTGGTCCGGCGCCAGCTCGGCACTGGGCGGCCGCGTGATGACGGTCTCCGGAATCACCTCCGACAGGGTGTTGCGATAACGGGAAAGCGCATAGACCAGTGTCTTGGGCACATCCTTGAGCGCGTTGTAGCCACCCACCATGTCGCCGTAGAGCGTCGCGTAACCCACCGCCATCTCACTCTTGTTCCCGGTGGTCAGCACCATGGCGCCCTTCTTGTTGGAGATGGCCATCAGCAGCACCCCGCGGGAGCGGGCCTGCAGGTTTTCTTCCGTGGTATCCCGCTCCAGCCCCTCAAACTCACTGGCCAGCGCACTCATGAAGGCATCGAAGATGGATTCGATGCTGATGACCCGGTAGTGGACTCCGAGGCGCTGGGCCTGGTCCGCGGCGTCGTTGCGGCTCAGTTCCGAGGTGTAGCGGAACGGCATCATCACCGCCTCGACGCGGTCACTGCCGAGCGCATCGACTGCAATGGCCAGGGTCAGGGCCGAATCGATACCGCCCGAAAGACCCAGCACGACACCGTTGAAGCCATTCTTGTTGACGTAGTCCCGCACGCCCAGCACCAGGGCCTGGTAGACGGAGGCGAGATCCTCCTGGGCCGGGGTGATCTCTCCGGGCCGCAGCGACACCGCGCCATCACTGTGCTCCACCGTCAGTGGCAGCAGCTTCTCGGTGAATTCCGGTGCGCGCACCGCCAGCTTACCCTGGCTGTCCACGGCGAAGGAGCCGCCGTCAAACACCAGTTCGTCCTGGCCGCCTACCCAGTTGACGTAAACGATGGGCATTTTGCCGGCCCGCGCCTGGGCACCCAGCAGTTCCAGCCGCTCCTGCGCCTTACCGCGGTGAAAGGGCGAAGCATTGATGTTGAGCATCAGCTTTGCGCCCGCCGCCGCAGCCTGGGCCACAGGCTGGGGATGCCAGATGTCTTCGCAGATGGTGATGGCCGTCGGAATGCCGGCAATGTCCACCACGCAGGGTTTGTCCCCGGCAACGAAATAGCGCAGCTCATCGAATACCTGGTAGTTGGGGAGCTTCTGCTTGGCGTATTCGGCCACCAGTTCGCCGTCCACCAGCAAGCCCGCCATGTTGAATACGGCCCCGGCCACCACCCGCGGATAACCGATCAGTACCGCGCATGGCAGCGCAGCCGCTTTGAGCTGCGCCAGCGCCGCGTCAATGCGCCGCTGCATACTCGGGCGCAGCAGCAGGTCCTCCGGCGGGTAACCGCACAGGGTCAGCTCCGGGAACATCACCAGGTCGGCACCGTGTTCCCGGTGGGCCTCGCGGGCAGTGTCGATCACGCGCTCCGTATTGCCGGGGATATCCCCCACCAGGGAATTGATTTGTGCCAGCACTAGCTGCAAAGTAGACATCTTCTCACCTCGGTCCATACAGACCGCAATTGTACCGCGAGCCGGACGCCGTCAGCACCGGCCAGCAGCATAACGACAATAAATCCCCGGATTGCCACTGTGAGCAGCACCGCCCCCACCGCCAGCAGCCAGCCCCTGCAACACCACGAGCTGCTGCGCATTTACGCCTACTACCGGGTCGCCATCGCGCTGATCCTGCTCGGCATCTTCAACTCGGAATTCGGCCGCGGCGCCGTGGGCAACTCCGCACCCGCGCTATACCTGAACACGGTAGTCGCCTACTGCGCACTCAACATCGGCTGGCTGCTTCACCTGCGCCGCAACCACTACCGCACCAGCACCGGACAGGTAGGCGTAATCCTCGGCTGTGACATCCTCACCCTCCTGATCCTGATCCAGGCCAGCGGGGGGCTGAATTCGGGCCTTGGCTACCTGTTACTGATCAACTGCTCGGTGGGTTCCATGCTGCTGGACCGTCGCATGGGGGCGTTTTTCGCCGCCGTCGCCAGCATGGCCGTCATCGGCCAGCAGCTGTACGGTCTGCTGAGCGGGGTCGCCGATACCCAGGACATTGTCGCCGCCGGCAGCCTCGGTATTCTGTTGTTCGCCACTGTCAGCGCACTGCAGTACCTGTCCGGCCGTATCCGCAGCGCCACGCTGCGGGCCGACCAGCAAAGCCGACAGGCGGCACACCTGCAGCGTCTGGCACAGCAGATCGTCGAGCGCATGCGCACCGGCGTACTGGTGCTGGACTCCGCCAACAACCCGGAGCTGGTGAACCGGGCAGCACAGCGACTGCTGGGTGATCGACTGCAGTCCGGCGCAAGTGGCCAGAGTGCGCTGCACACCCTGGTGCGCGACTGGCGCAAGAACCCAACGCATGCGAGCCCGCTGCTACAGGGTGAAAACGGCGATGAACTCCGGGTAAACCTCACCAACCTGCCCCGGGAGCAGGGCAACAGCACCCTGCTGCTGGTGGAGGACAACCGCAAGCTGGCGGAGGCAGCGCAGAAACTGAAACTCGCTTCCCTGGGCCACCTCACCGGCTCCATCGCGCATGAGGTCCGCAACCCCCTCGGGGCCATCAGTCACGCCGCCCAATTGCTGTCCGAATCCCCCCAGCTCGGGGACGAGGATCGCCACCTGGTGGACATCATCTGCCGTCACAGCCTGCGGGTGAACCAGATCGTGGAGAACGTGATGCAGCTGTCGCGCCGCCAGCCGGCAGAACCGCGCCTGTTGGACCTGAGCCTCTGGATCGAGCAGTTCGTGGCCGACTTCCGCGCCGGCGCCCCGGATGACACCACCATCGAGCTGGAGCTGCCGGATGGGGAAATCCGGGCCCGGTGCGACACGTATCAGCTGGGGCAGATCGCCACCAACCTATGTAACAACGCCCTGCATCATTCCTGGCTGCACGGCGGGCACCGCTGGCTCGGGCTCGAAGTCTATCGTCATCCGCAGCGGGACTGCGCGGTACTCGACATCAGTGACCAGGGCCCGGGGGTACCGCCGGAGCACCTGGACCAGATATTCGAGCCCTTTTTTACTACCGGCCAGGGCGGCAGCGGCCTCGGCCTGTACATCGCCCGCGAACTGGGGGAAGCCAACCAGATTACCCTGACGCACTGCCGGGATCGCCACGAGCGCAGCTGTTTCCGGGTCGAGTTCGCTCCGGTGGAAGGGATTGTTCACTGAGCGGCAGTAGCCGCCAATTCTGGCCGATTCTCTGTCATAATCGCCCACTTCACGGAATCAAGAATAAAAGTACCGGAACCATGCAACCACTGGCACTGGTCGTCGATGACGAACCGGATATCTGTGAACTCCTGACGCTGACGCTGCAGCGTATGGACGTGCTCTGCCACACGGCCACTTCTCTGGCTGACGCACGCCGCCTGCTGGCAGAACATAGCTACCACTTCTGCCTCACCGACATGCGCCTGCCCGATGGGGACGGCCTGGAGCTGGTCGAGGTGATCCAGCGCGAACTGGACGGCCAGCTGCCGGTGGCGGTCATCACCGCCCACGGCAATACCGATACCGCCATCAGCGCCCTGAAACTGGGCGCTTTCGATTTTGTCAGCAAGCCGGTGGACCTGGAGCGCCTGCGCAGCCTCGTGCAGCTCGCACTGCGGCTCAACCGCGAGCGTGACGAGCGCAGCGCACCCTCTGCGCCCCGCCTGCTGCTGGGCGAGGCGCCGCTGATGCGTAAGCTGCGGGCACAGATTGCCAAAGTGGCTCGCAGTGATGCGCCAATCTATATCAGCGGCGAGTCGGGTTCCGGCAAGGAGCTGGCGGCCCGCTCCATCCACCTGCAGGGACCACGGGCGGAGCAACCCTTCATCGCCGTCAACTGCGGGGCGATTCCCTCGGAGCTGATGGAAAGTGAATTCTTCGGGCACAAGAAAGGCAGCTTTACCGGCGCCCACCGCGACAAGCCCGGGCTGTTCCAGAGTGCTGCCGGCGGCACCCTGTTCCTGGACGAAGTGGCAGACCTGCCGCTACCCATGCAGGTCAAATTACTGCGGACGATTCAGGAGAAAGCGGTGCGACCCATCGGGGCAAGCCAGGAAGTGGCTGTGGATGTGCGGATATTATGTGCGACGCACAGGGACCTGGCCCGGGAAGTGGCCGAGGGCCGCTTCCGCAGTGACCTCTATTACCGTATCAATGTGATCGAGATTCAGGTACCACCGTTGCGGGAGCGGGCCGGTGATATCCCCCTGCTGGCAGATACCATCCTGCGGCGCATTGCCAAGAGTGCCGGCACAGCCCCACCCGAACTCGCCCCCGGCGCGGTGGGCGCCCTGCAGCGATACTCCTTCCCGGGCAATGTGCGTCAACTGGAGAACATCCTCGAGCGGGCCTTTACCCTCTGTGAGGAAGGCTTTATCCAGGTAGAGGACTTGAACCTCGACCAGGACGCTGCCACCGCCCCGAGCAAACCCGCTACCCGTCCGCAACCGGCAGAGGCACTGCCGAACTCGCATGAACAATACCAGGGCCAGTTCGAGACCGGTCACTACGGCTCCCTGGATGAATTCCTGGAGAGTATCGAGCGACAGACCATCGAGAGTGCCCTGCAGGATACCCGCTGGAACCGTACCGCGGCGGCACAGAAATTGGGTATCAGCTTCCGCTCCCTGCGCTACCGCCTGAAAAAACTCGGCCTCGAAGACTGATCCGGCCACTTGGCACAATGGTGCTGTAAGCGCCTGTGATTGGCTTCTGAGCCCGGTTGTTTATGCTGGAGTCCCCTCACGGATGGAGGACTTCACAATGGAAAAAATAATAAAAAATATTCGGGGATTCACACTGATCGAGCTGATGCTCGTGCTCAGTATCATGGCGATTATCATCTCGCTGGCAGCACCGCCAATGGGTGACTTTCTCAAACGCTATCGGGCAGAAGTCCAGCGGCAGGCGCTCTTCGACCTGATTGCCCTGAGCCGCAGCAAAGCCTACGGCCATGGTGAGACGTTCACCCTTTGCGGCAGCGCCGATCATCAAAGCTGCAGCGGTGACTGGGCCCGCGGCGCACTCTTGTTCGCAGACACCAATGGCGATGGCTCTCGCAGCAGCGACGAGCAGATCGAACGGGTCATGGAACCTTTACCTGAGGGAGCCTCACTGGCATGGGCGAGCTTTGGCAACAAACCTTACCTCCAGTTCCGCCCCAATGGCCTGACCCGTAACCAGAGTGGTAACTTCAGCTATTGCCCACCAGACGGCAATGGAAAATACGGATGGATCATCGTACTGAACGCGATGGGGAGGCCCTATTCAGGCAGGGACAATGATGGCGATGGGATAGTAGAGAATGGCAGCGGTGAGAATCTCTCCTGCACCGCTGCAAAATGAGGCGGGGATCGGTTAACTGCAGGTCTTGTTCCAGCAGAGGTCGCCCGGATCGTCGAAACCATCGTTATCACGATCCCAGGCCTTTTCGCCGCTGGAGCTCAGCCTGAGGGGGCCATCGCTGGCTTGAACTGTGCCTGCGATGGGAGTAGCAAACAACTCATAGCTATCCCCCTCATCGCTGACATCAATGGTCAGGTTGTAGGACTTGTTACTGCCATCCAGCGGCGACTGGGTAGGGAAAATAGCTGGAGCCCCATCATCGGCACCACCTGCTGCTGCCTCAAGGTAGTTGCCGTTTTGGGTAAAGTGCCTCTCCATCGCCTGCGCCAGCCCCATCAGGGCACCCTGCGCATCCGCCCGGTTGGTTGAGCGCACCTGATTCTGGTAAGACGGCCAGGCGACTGCGGCGAGGATGGCCACGATCGCCACAACGATCATCAGCTCGATCAGGGTAAAGCCACGTTGTGTTTTTATCATCTTCAAGTCTACCGTTTTGTATCCTGAGCGGGCTGCACTTCCAGCCCGCATCCTGAAAGACTGCCGTCAACATGTTACCTGGGAGAGAACTCCTCCCAGGCCAGGCGCCCTTCCCGCTCCTCGTCACCCACATCGATGTCATCACATATTACATCGCCACTGCTGCCCGGTGTACAGCGCACATCGCCGATAAAGCCCGACTGGCCCGGCATGCCGGGGTCACTGCCGCCATTACCACCTTCCCCATCACATGAGCCGCCCACACAGCCGTTGAAAGCCATACCGACATAACCATCGTCCTTCGCATCGATGGAACCGTCGTTGTTGAAATCGGCAACGGCATCATCATTGGCTTCGCCGGTGCGGAAATCCAGGCTCATGAGATAGCCGCTGCCACTGGAGGCACAGGGCTGGGGGTTGGGGCTGACGGTGCTGAAGAACAGGGTGTTGCGGCGCAGGGTCGGCGAGGAAATGACCCGCTCGCCAGCGTAGCCGGTACCGTCCACATCGCCGGTATCCAGTGGGATCTTCCAGCCCTGATGCGTTGTCCAGTCCAGTGTCTCCGTATTCAGGCTGTCGTAATTGACCTTGCGGGCAGTGCCATCGAAGGCGAGCTCCCGGGTGGCCAGGTCTGCGGCCACCACCGAGTTGGCGCCGAGGGTGTAGTCGTTGTCCCAGACCGCATAGAAACCGCCGGCCGTATCATCCGACAGGTCACCCGAGTTCAGGTACTGGCCGGTACCGAACATGACCAGCACATTGGCACCACTGCCGCTCACCGCAGTATTGCGGGCCACCAGCGGGGCAGCCATGATCGCGGCGGCCGGTTGGCCGGCCATACCGCCGGCACTGAACAGGGGCTTGTTGCCGTAAACGCCCCAACCAGTGTCTGCGGTCGCAGAGAGGTCGAACGACCACATGTTACCCATCAGGTCTCCGGCGTAGACACGATCCACCAGACTATCGCCATTCAGGTCGATCAGGCGCGGGGAAGAAAGGCCATTCTTACGGCCTGTGGCATCGGTGCCTTCCCCGGTGGGGATATACTTCCACTCACCGGCAGTCCAGTTACCGTCGATACCTGCATCGATAAACACGATAAACAGACCCGCCCCACCGTTGTCGCTGTTGTAGCCATTACCGAAAATCACGGCCCACTTGCCGTTGTTGAGCTTGGCAATCTGTGCCTCGGAATAGGAATGACCCAGGTTGGCGGCATCAGATGCACCATCAAATTCCCACATCACAACATTGTCAGCGTTGGCCTCATTGAGCTTTGTCGGGTCGGTCACATTGAGGGCAAAGTAGCCCTTGCCGCCACCGCGCAAGCCTCCGACCAGGACAGACAACCACTCTTTCTGATTGCCATTAGCACCCGTCGGATCGATATAAATATCCGAAATCGTCGGCGTCAGATCGACATAGTAGTTGTGGCTGTACTCACTACTGGTGAAAGAATGCAGGCCTTCATACCTTGCAGTGTCCAGAACCAGTGACGGGACGTAGCCGAATACCTCCTCGCCAGTTTCCGCATTGAAGCCATGCAGCATGCCGTCATTAGCACCGACGTAAACCATGGGTGTGCGGGACGCATTGTCGATTTTGAACTGCTCGTACTTTTCGTTGTTATTGTTGCCACCAAAACTGGCCGGCCAGTTCAACTCTGGTTTACCCACATAAATAGGCGTGGAGTGCACGATGTCGCCAAGCAGCTTGGGGCCGGTGAAGCCGTCCAGCAGCGAGGAGAAAGTACCGCGCTGGCGATAGCCATTCAGGCCATCATTGGACGTATCGCCCCGCAGGTAGCTCAGACGATCGGTCCAGGCCCCGTCAGCGGTACCAGTGCCATCGTTGAAGTTGAGATCGCCCTCATGGGGAGAATCCGGGTCACGATCCACACCGGATGTTGCACCGGTCAGCGGCACACCCTGCCCATTGAAGTAGGTGAGGATCTCACGGGTGGATGAGCTTTCATCCGAGAGCTTCTCAGAGGCTTCCCACAGTGTGGTAGAGATGCGGCCGGTTTCCGGGTTCAGTGATCGAGCGTAAAGGCGACCACTGAAGTCCGAGGTATCAAACTTCGCCGAATAGATAACCGAGCCGATATCCAGCGACGTAGAGTTGAATGCAACTGATGCCTGGGTACCAATAGAGTTTGAGATCGCATTAACGGCATCATTCAGGGAGGAAACCAGGCTGCTGGCGCTGTCCGCAAACTGATAGCTGCCACCGCCCTGGTTACCGGCATCCTTCAACAGCTGGTTGTCGGCGAGTACCGGATCGGCAAACCCCACGAAGTAGCTGACAATGTTATTTTTGTGATCCGGGTCGTTCGGATTCACCAAGTCAGGTCGCCAGTTGATGTCGTAAAGCGCTTTTGCTACATCATCGAGGGCATCGGCATCCTCGGAATTACCATCATTGTCATAATTGCGCAGGTACTGGTTCCGCGCTGAGTCCTCATTGGGGATGCCATCCGTCAGCGCCAGTACAAAGTTCTTTTGACAGTACTGCTTGATGGCCGCACTGTCACCGGTACCCGGTTTCGCCACACCGGTAGCGTAATTCGGCTCCACATTGAGGATAGCGCTGGCAGAAATGTCCTGCTCTTTGCCGGGCTGGCTACGGTAGACCGTAACTGTCTGATTCGGATAGCCCTCAATATAATAACGGCCGATATCGGAAAGGGCTTCTGCCAGCGGCGTGCTGCCATTAGCAGTAATCTTATCAATCTCCTGAATGAGGCCATTCCGCACTCCTTCATCGCCAATACTGGTCAGCCCTTTCAGGATGGTCGCGCCTTCGCCACCATTGAACTGCGCCAGACCAACACGCATGTCGCCAATACCACGCACGACGGTTTTCGCGGCCTCTTTGGCGATATGGAGGCGACTATCCAAGGGATTCAATGCCTTATCAGTGCTATCAAGGTAGTAGGCCATGGAACCTGACGAGTCCATCAGGATCATCAGGTTGGGCTCAACCTTGCCGGTAGCCTGCAGCGGGGCATCGGAGAGCTTCAGTGGTTCTGCACTGACGCAGGTCGAGAAAGTGAAAGAGAAACCGCACAGTCCACACAGGAGCGGCTTCAAAGCAAAGTTTTTCAGTATTTTGTTGTTCATGAATCCTTCCTAGAAGCGCTTACCGTAATGACTGACGATGACACGACTGGTGGTGTCATTGAGCCCCTGGCCCCGCGCTATGATGCGGAAAACCTTTACCTCACCGCCGCCGGTCGTCTGACCGTAACCACCTACGGTAATACTGTCTGCCGGGTCTTCTTTGTCGGCATTACCGGCAATCTCGATATACATGCGTCCCGACAATGGATTGCCTTTAGAATCCTTCATCGGCACCGTAAAAGAACGGGATGTATTGTCAGTCCAGGTGGCTTCTGCCAGCAGGTCGTCCGGGGCATCTCCCTCGGCGTGCAGCCATTTCTGGTTCTGGTCGCCGAATTCGCCGGTGGTGGAAATCCCATCGATATACTGCTCGCCCTGCCGCACCAGCGCCTCCGCCACTTCGAGCGCTACTTTGGCGTCCCGGGAGGCAAAGGTCATCTTCTCTTCCAGCAACACCGTGCGGGCCGCCGAGACACCGATCAGGGTCAGGACCAGCAGCACGATCAAACTGACTACCAGGACCGCACCCTTCTGTTGGGATAAGACTCGCATTACATTCTCCCCCGATTGCGGATCTTGGCCGTGCTCAGGTATACCTTGCGCAACTTGCCGTCGCTGTAGGTCGTATCCACACCGTCGAGATCGGTCACGGTCAGGTCGTCGGCACGCACGGCACTATCGCTGGCAACCACCAGCTGGATTTTTACCGCAATCGCCTCTTCCATCTGCGCCGCTGTAAGGCCCGCAGCGGAGGTCCAGCCATCCACCACGTCATCATTGTCGTTATCGCGGCCGTAGAGGACCTGCATATCGTCGATACCCGGTACCAGTTCCTGCACGCCGGTGCCGGTGGCGGAGATATACAGGGACGGGCCACCGGTACCCTCGGCAATAAAGTAAGTGCGTTCGTAGGGTTTCAGGATCCGCGCATCAGCACCGTACTGCTGCTGTAAGGTTTTGGTCGCGTTATCGACTGCACCAGTCAGGTTGCAGTTACCGGTGTTATGGGTGATGGTCTTTTTGTTGGCGTTGGAGTTACTCACCGCACCGGAATTGATACAGCCACCCTCCCCCTGCACCGAGGTGATGGTCATCAGCTCGCCGCTCTGACAGTTGGTCAGCAGGACAACATCGCCGGCATCCACCTCACAGGAAGCGCTGACATGGAGCGCAGCGGCCTGGATACTCGGCACCATGCGACCGGCACCGCCGCAGGCGTCGTCCGACCCCCGCAACGTCAGCGTATCGGTACCGTCGATCACATCCTTGGCACCAATGGTCAGGCCGCTGACATTGTCCTCACCGAGCACACCGTTGGTACCGATCTGGTTGTAAAGGTCCTGGGCGCTGGTGTAGTCAGCGTCATTGGTGTCCAGATGGTTCTGGATGGCGCTCTCATCCGGCACACAACCCCAGTAATCTGCCATGCGGATTTCCTTGGTCATCAGGTCCATGGCAAAGCGGCCGCTTTCCTGGACCCGGGCAAAGGCAGTCTGCATCTGCATGGTGTTGCGGTTGCTGTCAAAAATCTGCAGTACGCCCCAGAGCAGCATCGCGCTCAATAGGATCGCGATCATCAGCTCGATCAGGGACAGGCCTCGCTGCCTGGCAATCAACTTCATTCTTACAGCTCCACGACCATCTCAAAGGAGGAATTGTCGGTTCCGCCCGCAGCCGTGCCGCGGTCCGCCCCGGTATGTTGTTCGTTCCAGCTCACAGTCAGGGTGACCGTGCGACCCGCCCGGGTGATCGCACCGGTACCGGCTGGCAGGTTGGCATCAATGACCTGTCCCCAGTCATAAAGATCGAGGTTGGCCAGGTCGGTAGCGGTACAGCTCAGAGTCTCACCACAGCCGGGCTCGGTTTCACTGCCATCCACTGTCTTGCCGTCGTAGCTGCCGAGCTCGAGACCGTCCGGATTCGCCCGCAGTCGTTCCGCCATTTCGTGTGCCGCGAGCGCGGCCATATAGCGGTGGTGGGCATTGTTGCCGTTCTTGAGGCTCATGACCTGGGTGGCGGAAAGCCCCAGCAGGCCGACGGCCAGCACCAGGATGGTCACCAGCACCTCGATCATGGTTGCACCAGATTGCTGCTTCATCTCGCTTCCCCTCAGTTACAGGCCAGGCCGGCGGAAGCGCGCAGCACTCCGGAAGCCAGCAATCGGAGTTGCTTTCCATGGTTACCGGCGCGGTCATCACAGAGGGTGACTTCCATCACATTGCCAGCGCCATTGACCGCGCCCCGGGGGCTGTAGCTCATATCGATGTCAGTCTTTGTCGTGCTGTCGACCTGGCCTTTTATGACCAGGCCGGAAGCCGCGGGAAGGCGCACTACGCGGAGTTCTTCACCGGCATCGAAGCCACCATCGTTATTTTCATCGAACCAGACACGCAGACCGTTGGCGAGGTTGTTGTCGAGAGCCTCCACCTGCACATTACGCCCGCGCCGCACGGCTTCCGAGCGGGCATAATGCAGCGCGCCGGCAATGTCGTTCGACGCTGCAGACAGGCGGTTGTTCTTGATCATGGAATTGAACGAGGGCACCCCGATACTCATGACGATGGCGAGGATCGCCACTACCATCATCAGCTCAACCAGGGTGAAGCCAGATTGACCGGCACGAAAAGTTAACATCGCGGTTGACCCATTTCCGAAACATGACACAACGCGCCGCCCCTTGTCCTTAAGTGACGGCGGAATGCATTCTAACCGAGGGAAACTTAAATGAATTTGACTAAAAAGACCGATCGACGAGCGGCAAATTCCTCCCGACAAGCGGCATATCGACGCCCAGTCGGGTGAGAACCGGTCCGCATTTGTCGTGGGGAATAGGACAAAAAAGCAGAAAGGCCCCGATGGGGCCCGAAAAACTGCCCGGGGCCTGCTCTGTGCCAGCCCCGGACCGTCCTACGAAAAAGGGATTGCTCTAGTAGGGGGTCAGCTCCTGCCAGGACAGCCGCCCTTCCCGGCTGCCCACGTACCACTGGCGATCACCGCAGACAGCAGCCCCGTTGACATTGATACAGAGCTTGCCGCTGCCATCATCGTTCGACACCACTGCCGGGGCAGTGGGAATACCAGGCTCGCCCCCGACGCTGTCATTGCCGATATTACCGAGACTCGATGGAAGCTCACCGACAAAACCCTTATCCGCGTCATCAATGACACCGTCGTTGTTGGCATCGAAGACCGGAACTCTCGGAGCGAGGCCGGAGCGGAAGTCAACGCTCATCAGGTAACCCGTGCCACCGGAGGAGCAGACGGCGGTGCTCGGGATCGCGGTATTGAAGAATAAGACTGAACCCAGCAGCAGAGACTCTGTCACCACCCTCTCGCCGCCAATAACTGTGCTGTCACCTATCTCACCACTGCCATTTGATAGGGGAATTTTCCAGCCATACTGCGTCGACCAGTCTACCGGCGAGCCAGCCACTCGCCTCAGGCCACTATCCAGCACAATACTTCTGATAGCGAGATCAGAGGAATCCAGCCCCCTGTGCCCCTTATCCCACACGCCATAATAAGCGGTTCCCTTGGTGTCCAGTAGATCGGAACCGTTGAGGTATTGACCGCTCCCAAAAAGAACCAAGAGGTTCGGAGAGAGGCTATTGTTACCCGACTTGTCAGTATTGCGTGCGATCCGGGGCGCTGACGTAATGGGCTCGCCACCGGTGGAAAAGAGCAACTCTCCGAGCGGCTCCTCGCTCACATCTTCCCAGTCTTTACAAACAATCGAGTCTGTGTCGCACAGGTCGAACGTCCAGAGATTACCCTGCACATCGCCTGCATAGACCCGATCAACCACACCGTCGCCATCCACATCAGCGAGGGAGGGTGTCGAGAGGCCGTTTTTGTCGTCCACTGTGCCTTTGCCAGTACGCAGCCTGAGCACATCCCCGTTGTCGAAATAGTAGACATAGAGCACTGCTTCGCCGCTGTCGCTGTTGTAACCGTTACCGAAAATGGCCGCCCAACGGTCGTTATTCAGCAGGGCAATCTTGGGACGACTGAATGACAGTCCCATGTCGGGATCGTCAGCCCCAAATTCGTCAAGAACGATCGATTCAGCGTTTTCCGCTGAAAAGTCTGCTGGATCGGTAATATCCAGCATAAAGTAGCCTTTGCCACCAGCGCCAAGCCCACCGACCAGCACGGTATGCCACTCATCATCAAAAAATACATCCGCGACGGTCGGCGTCAGATCCACATAATACTTGTGGCCGTAGTCCTGGCTCGTCAGATAATGCAAACCCTCTTTTTGTGCTGCACTGATCAGCAGTTCGGGAACATAGGCAATCAACTCTTCCCCGCTCTCGGCATCAAAGCCATGTAGCATGCCGTCATTTGCCCCGACATAGACTACCGACTTACGAGCAGATTGACTCTCGACGAACTTGGAGTAAGGAGCCAGACCACTTCCAAAGGGTTCGGAGTTCGGGTAATCAAAATTCGGAACCCCCACAAATGTGGGAGTCGAATGTACAATATCCCCAAGCCGGGTGGCTCGACGTCGAAAATTAGTACCGTCGGTTTCAGAGGCACGAACACCACGTATATAAGCAAGTCTCTTCTCCGCAAGACCATCATCAGCACCAAGGTCTTGATCAAGAATATCGGGACTTTCTGAGCCCAGAACGGTATCGGTGAAACTTACCCCCTTGCCACCCTTGTACGTAAGGATAAGCCTGTCCTCTGGCTTCAAATCATCGAGAATGTCTTCTGCACGCCATTTTTCACCCGGCTTCAACGTACCATCGGCATTCATCTCTTGCGCAACCAACCCACCAGACCAGCTTTCACTATTATAACTTGCCAGATAAACGACTGCGCTATTGCTCAGCGACGTTGAATTGAATGAAGCTGCTGAAGAAGCGCCAACTTTTGAAAAAATATCAGTTAAAATTGACCTGAAAGCGCCCTGCAGAGCCTCACTATTAGATGCATAAATATAATCTCCACCCGCCTGTCTTGCGGCAGCAGTCAATAAGTCATTATCCTGGAGAGAATCTTCTGCAAAACCTACCATGTATGAAGAGACATTGTTTTTTATCGGATTATTCAAATCCGGCCCCTTAAGATCCGGCCTAAGATCCATGTCGAACATCGCAGTAGTGACATCATCCAAATAATCTGTCCCACTACCATTGCTACGACAATACCTATCGTCTTTTCCAGAACCCTCTCCTGGCGCAACATCAGAATTTCCATTATCCGCAATGCTACAATCAGAGTCATAATCTTTCAGTGAATCGCCAATGCTATCATCGCCATTTGGCAAACCATCCGTAAGGAGCATAAAAAAGTTTTTCTGGCAGTAGAATTGAACGGAATCACCAGCTGACCCAGAATCAGTAATTTTCGGCTCTCGTATGAATATGTCACTAACTTTCTCTGAGGACTCGACTTGACCAAATGAATTTTCTGGATGAAGCACAAGCGGGAGTTCCTCATCGTACCCACTGGTGAAGTAACGGCCGATATCGGATGCAGCCTCTGCCAATGGAGTCACCCCGCCTGCGGACACACCACCTATCTTACTTGCGATATTATTTTTCTCATTTTGATCAAGCAGTGTAAGACGCTTGATAATTCTAGCGCCGCTACTGCCATCAAATTGTGCCAACCCTACTCTTATACTGCCATCCTCAAGACTATAAACGAGATCGGTAGCTGCCTGCTGAGCAATCTCTAACCTTGTTTTCCCATCAATCAAAGGGCTACCACCACTAACGACACCCGCCTCCCCCATTGAGCCAGAGGAATCTAAAAGAATCATCAAATTCGGTTTAGCCCCACCCTGCGTAACCAACGGTACATCAGCAATCGGCCCTGGAGCGGCCTGTACCGATGCCGTCATGGCAACACTCAGAAAGAAAGAGCTACCAACTGAAAAGAGAGGTCTGATCGAAACCTTCGAAAAAGGATTCATATCTTTTTCCTAGAGTAATTTTCCATAGTAAGTCACCAGCATACGGCGCGTATTAGCGAGCCCCTGCCCTCTTGCCACAATACGAAACACCTTGACACTGCCGCTGGTCGCTACCACGTTGTTACTGCCATGGATCTCCACACTACCGGCCATGACTTCCGGGTCGATTTCTCCCGCAAGCTCGATGAAGTAACGGGCAGGAAATGTTTTCCCCTCCATCGACACAGTAATTTCCTGAGTTTTGGCACTATCCCAGGTCACTTCATTGAACAGGTCCGTCGGCGCCTCACCTTCCACATAGAGACCACCGTTACCACTGCTATTGAAACTGCTGATATCGACCAGCGATTCAATCTCCTCCTCTGCGGTACGGACAGCGCTCTCTGCCACCTGCAGCGCCAACTGCGCATCGCGCGAAGCGAAGGTCATTTTTTCCTGCATGATGATACTGGTCGCCCCGGAGACACCGATCAATGTCATGATCAGCAGCACGAGCAGTGAAACGACCAGCACAGCGCCACGCTGTCTGGGAAAAGAAGCACTCATTACCGGCTCCCCCTGTTACGCAATTTGGTCAGCACACTGTAAATCTTGCGCAGGCGGCCATCGTCAGGCGCACTGGTCTCTATCGTTTCTCCCAGCCGACGGTATGAGAAGGCATCCGCCCCTACCCGATCGGACGCTGCCACCATGAGCTGGAACCTGATCGCAGCTACCTGCTCACTCTCGACTAGGTTCGCCGGCGGCCCGCCCCAGATATCCACTATATTGTCCCCGTTGCCTGCATCGCGGCCGAACAGGATCTGAAGATCCTCGACACCGGGCATAATCTCTTCCGCAGGTTGCCCGTTCTCGCTGACAAACAGCCCGGGCAGACCGCCCGCATCGGCCCTACTGATAAAATATTCGCGCACATAGGGCTCAAAGACCTGGGCTTCTTTGCCATAGGTTGCATTAAAGCTGTGGTCGGTCGTCAGTAGGGGCGGCGAGCCGGCCACACTGACAACAGAGGTGATGTCACCGGCCCGACAGTTGGCAACCATCAGGTAATCGCCGGCCGCAATACCCGGGCAGCTGCCCCGCAGCTGAAGCTGATTACTTCCAGAGTTCGCAGCGTCAACGCGGCCCATCCCTGCACAGGCATCGCGCGCTCCGCGCACTCGAAGGACATCGGTCCCCCCTTCAACAGTTTTGTCACCAATAATCAGTCCAACTCCAACCCCATCAGCACCATCCACCATACTGCCTTCAAATAGACTTATGGATGGTGAAGTGTGGTTTTTCATTAATGAAGGCTTAATTACACATCCATCAAAAGCCGCCCCGCGTAATTCTTTAGTGAGCAAGTCCGTCGCCATACGTCCGCTTTCCTGAATCCTGGCCAGGGACTCCTGCAGGCTCTGAGTGCGGCGGTTGCCATCAAAAATCTGCAGGACACCCATGAGCAGGATGGCCGATAAAAGCAAGGCGATCATGAGCTCTATCAGGGAAAGCCCGTTCTGTTTCTGCAAGCTATCCATCGTCTAAAGCTCCACGACCAGTTCAAAGGCTTGATCTTCCGCGCCGCCTGCAGCCGTGCCCAGATCCTCACCGGTATGTTGGCCCGACCAGGTCAGCGTGATAGTGGCCACCCCATTATTGTCCACTGCCACCGCGCCCTCTCCGCCGGGAAGGTTTGCGGAAACCATCTGGCCCCACTCAAACAGATCCATATCGGCCAGCTGCAGAGAACTGCAGATACCTGCGGTGCAGGTTTGCTTTGGCGTACGGTCTTTATCCACCCCTGTTGCATCGTAGGCCCCGGCGCCCACCCCAAGCGGATTGATACGCATGCGTTCGGCAATGTCGTAGGCGGTGAGTGATGCAAAGTAGCTGGTGCTGGCATTGTTGGCGTTTTTGAGGCTGACGACCTGGGTCGCTGTCAGCCCGAGCAGGCCGACTGACATAACCAGGACTGTAATCAGCACCTCGATCAGGGTTGCACCTTCCTGTCTGTGCATGGTTGCCTCCATGGCTCCCTCCTTTAGCTGCTAGCTGCAGGTAAGTGGCGTGCTTTTGAGCACGCCGGTCGACAGGACACTCAGCTTGCGCCCGGTCTCGCCACTGGTGCTGTTTTCGCAAATCTCGATTTCAAGCAGATCTGGCAGACTGGTCTGGCCGTCAGGCAGGTAGGAAAAGTCGATGCTGCCGCTGGCAACGGAAACAGAGGGCCCATTGCAGCTGCTGGTCCGCCGAATCACCTCATCGGGATCAACATCACTGCCGCCATCGAGATCGCGGTAAACCGTCACGCCCCCAGCGATACCTGATGGAGCAGTCGCAGTAACGGTTATGGGAGCAGCCACGCGAACGGCTTCACTGCGGGCCAACTGGAGCACGCCCACCAGTCCGTTGGCGCAGGCGATGCGCTGATTGCGCTGGATGGAATCATTAAAAGAAGGGGCGGCAAGGGCAACCACGATTGCCAGAATTGCCACGGTGATGAGCAGCTCCACCAAGGTAAACCCGGCGGATTTCGAGATTCCATTCATTATTGTCCCTTTCCTGTCCAGTCATTGGACCAGCGCCATTTGTACCGCTGGCAATAACAGCGACACAAGCTCGGGTGGCGTAGAAGACAACGAATGGGGACCGATGGTCGCTCTCGGCGGATGAACGGACAGAAAAAAGCTGGAGAAGGGCGGTTCTGTGAAGGGCTGCTCGGGGAACCTGCGAACCGTCAGGTTGAAAAGGGCGGCAACTTCTCCATTGGAAGCCCGCCCTGCCCCGGGAGGATTGGCGCAAAACGCCTCGTCAGCGCAGCTCTTTCGGCAGCGTGAAGCGGATATTTTCCTCGCGACCCGCCATTTCCTCGGGAAGCTCGGCACCCAGTTGCTGCAGGCGCTCGATGACCTCCTGCACCAGCACTTCCGGCGCCGATGCACCCGCGGTAATACCGATGGATTTTTTGCCCTCGAGCCAGCCCGGCTCAATATCAGCGGCGCCGTCGATCAGCTTGGCACTGGCGCCGCAGCGCTCAGCCAGTTCCCGCAGGCGGTTGGAATTGGAGCTGTTGGGGCTGCCCACCACCAGTACCAGGTCGCTTTCCAGCGCCAGCTGGCGCACGGCGTCCTGGCGGTTCTGGGTGGCATAGCAGATGTCGTCCTTACGCGGGCCGCGGATGTTGGGGAAGCGTGCACGCAGGGCGTCGATCACCTTGGCAGTATCGTCCATGGACAGGGTGGTCTGGGTGACGAAAGAGAGGTTGTTCTCATCCTTCACCTGCAGCCTGGCCACGTCCTCTTCATCTTCAACCAGATAGATGGCGCCACCGGAGCTGAGGTCGTACTGGCCCATGGTGCCCTCCACCTCCGGGTGGCCGGCATGACCGATCAGGATGCACTCGCTGCCGTCACTGCTGAACTTGCTCACTTCCATATGCACTTTGGTCACCAGCGGGCAGGTGGCATCGAACACGCGCAGTCCGCGGTCGGCCGCTTCCTGCTGTACCGCTTTCGACACTCCGTGGGCGCTGAAGATCACGATCACATCGTCCGGTACTTCGGCGAGCTCATCCACGAATACGGCGCCGCGTTCCCGCAGGCTGTCGACCACGAACTTGTTGTGCACGACTTCGTGGCGCACGTAGATGGGCGCACCGAACACATCGAGGGCGCGGTTGACGATATCAATGGCGCGGTCGACGCCGGCACAGAAGCCGCGGGGATTTGCCAGTCGGATTTGCATAGTCAGTTACCTCGCTCGGGTTCCACTCAGTGGACACCCGCCGGTGGCTCAGTTGACGGAGGCCACCTCGATGATTTTTACGTGAAAGGTCAGGGTCTGGCCGGCCAGCGGGTGGTTGAAGTCCACGGTCACCTCGTCATCACCAATTTCGCGAATGACACCGGGTAGCTCACCACTGCCGTTGTCGAAAGACACCATCAGGCCCGGCTCCAACTCCAGATCCGGGGAGAAATGGTCTCGGCGCACTTTCTGGATATTGGACGGGTTGCGCTGGCCGAAGCCGGCTTCCGGCGGGATCTCGATCTCCGCCTCATCGCCGGCCTTCAGGCCAAACAGTGCCTGCTCGAAACCTGGCAGCAGACTACCGTCGCCAACGCTGAACGTAGCGGGGTCTCCCTTGAAGGTGGAATCCACCTCGCTGCCGTCATCCAGCTTGAGGCTGAAATGCAGGGTAACGCGGCTGTGCTCACCGATTACGTTGTTACTCATACTCTCTAAACTTCCGCGCTCTTCTCAGCGTCTTTGGGTTCGGCAAAGAACAATAACTCAATCACCAGCATGGCGGCGCCGACGCTGATGGCCATATCCGCCACATTGAATACCGGGAAGTGCCAGCTGCCGTAGTAGACGGAAATAAAGTCGCGCACGTAGCCCAGCATGATGCGGTCCCACAGGTTGCCAATGGCTCCACCGAGGATCAGGGCCAGGGCAATCGGCTCCCAGCGCTTGCCGGCCGGCAGACGCCACAACCACACGATCACCATGACGCTGAAACCCAGGGCCACCGCACCGAAGAACCAGCGCTGCCAGCCGCCGGCATCGGCGAGAAAGCTGAAGGCAGCACCGTAGTTTTCCGCGTAGGTGAATTGCAGCACCCCGGGAATAATCTGTAGTTCCGGGCCGTACATGAAGCGTTCCACCGCCCACACCTTGGTGACGATATCCAGCACGATCACCGCCAGCGCGAGCCAGTACCAGCGCCAGGGGTGCCCCAGCAGGGAAAAGGGCTTGGACATATCAGGCATAGTGCCGCTCCTCGCCGGTACCGGCCACGTTGTCCACGCAGCGGCCACAGATCTCCGGATGCTCGGGCACCGAACCGACATCGGCGCGGTAGTGCCAGCAGCGGGCGCACTTGGGATGATCCACCTTGCGCACATCGACCTTGAGACCTTCCAGTTCGGTTGCATGTGCACCGGCTGCGTCGCTCAGACGCTGCACATTGGTGGAGGAACAGATCAGCACGAAACGCAGCTCGTCTTCCAGGGCACAGAGTTTTTCCCGCAGGGTCTCGTCGGCATACAGGGTAACCGCCGCCTGCAGAGAACCGCCGATCTGGCCGGCATTACGTTGCTCCTCAAGTACCTTGTTCACAGCAGTTTTGACCTGCGCGATATCGGCCCAGAACTGCGCGCCCTTGTCCGCATCGGCCGGCAGCTTCTCCAGCGGGTACCACTCTTCCAGGAACACGCTCTCACCTTTTTTACCGGGGATGAACTGCCACAGTTCCTCGGCGGTGAAGCTCAGGATCGGTGCCACCCAGCGGGTGAAGGCCTGCACGATGTGGTACAGCGCCGTCTGAGCGGAACGCCGGGCGACACTGTCCTCGCGGGTGGTGTACTGGCGATCCTTGAGAATATCGAGGTAAAAACCACCCATTTCCACCACACAGAAGTTGTGCAGCTTCTGGTAGATCTGATGGAACTGGTAGTTGTCGTAGGCCGCGATGATCTCGTCCTGCAGGCGCGCAGCCTTGTCGATCGCCCAGCGATCCAGAGCCAGCAGCTCCTGTGCGGGCAGCAGGTCTTTTTCCGGGTCAAAACCGGCCAGGTTCGACAGGAAGAAACGCGCGGTATTGCGCAGGCGGCGGTAGGAGTCCGCAGTGCGCTTGAGGATCTCGTCGGAAACCGCCATCTCGCCACTGAAGTCAGTGGCCGCCACCCACAGACGCAGCACATCGGCACCCAGCTTGTTGATCACATCCTGGGGCGCCACGGTGTTGCCGATGGACTTGGACATCTTGCGTCCTTCGGCGTCCACGGTGAAGCCGTGGGTCAGCACCTGTTTATACGGCGCACAGTCGTTGATGGCGATGGACGTTTTCAGGGAGGACTGGAACCAGCCACGGTGCTGGTCGGAGCCCTCCAGGTAAAGGTCTGCGGGGAAGCGCAGCCCGTCGCGGCGCTCCAGCACGGCGTAGTGGGTCACGCCGGAGTCGAACCAGACATCCAGGGTGTCGGTCACTTTCTGGTAATGGTCCGCCTCATCACCGAGCAGCTCGGCCGGGTCCAGGTCGAACCAGACATCCATTCCGCCCTCTTCCACACGCTGGGCCACCTGGTCCATCAGCGCCGGGGTATCCGGGTGGATTTCGTGGGTCTCTTTGTGCACGAACAGCGCGATGGGCACACCCCAGGTGCGCTGGCGGGAGATACACCAGTCCGGGCTCGCGTCCAGCATGGCATCGATACGCGCCTTGCCCCAGCCGGGGATCCACTGCACGGCGTCGGCGGCTTTCTGCGCGTGATCCAGCAGGTCGTTCTGCTGCATGCTGATGAACCACTGCGGCGTGGCGCGGTAGATCAGCGGCGTCTTGGTGCGCCAGCAGTGCGGGTAGCTGTGCACCAGCTTGCCCTCGTGCAGCAGGGTGCCCTTTTCTTTCAGGGTTTCGACGATCTTCTCATCCACCTTGTACACGTGCTCGCCGGCGAACAGTGGCACGCTGTCCCGGTAGACACCGTTCTCGTCCACGTAATTGAGCGTGTCGATACCGTATTTCTTGCCCACCTGGAAATCGTCCGGGCCGTGGTCCGGCGCGGTGTGCACACAGCCGGTACCGGCGTCGGTGGTGACGTGATCACCCAGCACGATGGGCAGGGTCTTGTCGTAAAACGGGTGATGAACCTTCAGATGTTCCAGTGCCGCGCCCCGGATACGACCGACCACCTCGCCCTTAAGGCCGGCGCGCTCCAGCACTGCATCTTTCAGGTCCTCGGCCACCAGCAGGCGGCGATCACCCACCTGCACCACCACGTATTCCAGTTCGCCATTGACGGAGATCGCCTGGCTGGATGGCAGGGTCCAGGGCGTGGTGGTCCAGATCACCACAGACAGCTCGCCGTCACCGGCGTGGCCACCAGCGGCATCGGCAATGGCCAGCGCCGTCTCTTCGGTGACCGGATAGCAGACATCGATGGAGAAGGAGGTCTTGTCCTGGTACTCCACTTCCGCCTCGGCCAGGGCGGAGGCGCCCACCACGCTCCAGTACACCGGCTTGAAGCCGCGGGCCAGGTGACCGTTGTTCACGATGCAGCCAAGGGCACGGATGATGTCCGCCTCGAACTGGAAGTCCATGGTGCGGTAGGGGTTGTCCCACTCACCAAACACCCCCAGGCGAATGAAGTCTTTCTTCTGGCCTTCCACCTGTTTGGCGGCGTACTCACGGCACTTCTGGCGGAAAGTCCGGTGATCCACCTTGGCGCCGGCCTTGCCGATTTTCTTTTCGACCCGGTGTTCGATGGGCAGGCCATGGCAGTCCCAGCCCGGCACATAGGGGGCGTCGTAGCCGCTCAGGGTCTTCGACTTGACGATGATGTCCTTGAGAATCTTGTTGACCGAGTGACCGATATGGATATCACCGTTCGCGTAGGGCGGGCCGTCGTGCAGGATGAACTGCTCGCGCCCGGCACGGGCCGCGCGGATCTTTTCGTAGAGCTTGCCCTCCTGCCACTGCTTGAGGGTGGCCGGCTCCCGCTGCGGCAGGTTGCCGCGCATGGGGAAATCAGTATGGGGCAGGTTCAGTGTCGCTTTGTAATCGGTCATTGGGTATTTACTTCAGCTCTAGACTGGAAATTGGTTGCTGGGCCGCGGATTCAGCGGGCATCCGACGCCCGGGGATGCCGCTCAAACCAGGCCCGCGCATCGCGGATATCCCGGGCGATCTGCGCCTTGAGAATCTCGAGGGAGTCGAATTTCTCCTCGTCTCTCAGCTTGTGGCAGAACTCCACCGCCAGCTCGCGGCCGTAGAGTTCTCCGGTAAAGTCGAACAGGTTGACCTCCAGCAGCGGCTGGGCACCTTCGCCCTCTACCGTGGGGCGGAAGCCGACATTGGCCACGCCATCGATTTCGCGACGGCCAGGTGCCAACTCACGGCCGTCGGTGGCCCGCACCCGCACGGTGTAAACGCCCACCAGCGGCGAGCGGTAACGATGCAGCCGTACATTGGCGGTCGGGGCGCCCAGCTGGCGGCCCAGGGCGCGCCCGGGGGCCACCCGCCCGGTGATCCGGTAGGGCTTGCCCAGCAGGAGCTCGGCCAGGGCAAAGTCCCCGTCCTCCAGGGCCTGACGGATCCGCGTGCTGCTGACCCGGGCGCCGCGGATCTCCACGGTGGCCGTATCTTCCACGGTGTAGCCCACCTCGGCACCGACTTTCTGCAGCAAGCGGTAATCACCGCTGCGGTCGCAGCCGAAGCGAAAATCGTCCCCCACCACCAGGTGACGGATATCCAGGCCATCCACCAGGATCTGCCGGATAAAGGCCTCACCACTCAGGCTGCGCAGGCGCTCGTTGAACTGCAGGCACAGCACCCGGTCGACGCCGGCTTCAAACAGCGCCAGCACCTTCTCTTTGAACCGCATCAGGCGCGCCGGTGCGCGCTCTCCGGAAAAAAACTCGTGGGGCTGGGGCTCGAAAATCATGGCCACCGAGGGCACACCGTGCTCGCGGGCGCGCTCGCGGACCTGCGCAATGATCGCCTGGTGGCCGCGGTGCACCCCATCGAACGAGCCGATGGTGGCCACGCAACCGCGGTGGCGGGGTCGCAGGTTGTGCAACCCGCGGATCAGTTCGCGCTCCTGGACCAAGGGGCCTTCCCATCCTCACAAAATTGAGCGCCGCAGTATAGCGGATTCGGGGTGGGCGGTCAGTGACCAGCGCCGCCGGATCACTAGGCCTGCGGGCGGAAATGCCGCGGGCGCAGGCCGCTGGCAAGCAGCACCAGCAGATAGGCACCACCGCCGCCGGCCACCAGCACCCCCATGCGCCAGGCGCGCTCCCACCAGGCCCAGTTGCTCCATTCCGGCCAGATGGTCAGGGCGACCAGCAACAGCCCCACCATGGCAAGATTCGCCGCCAGCAGGCGCAGCAGGAAGGCGCCCCAGCCCCGCTCGGGCTGATAGACGGCATCGCGGCGCAAACCCTTGAACAGCAACCAGGCGTTGAGGGCGGCCTGGGCCGCGGTGGCCAGAGCCAGCCCCATGTGGCCGAGGCGGAAGTAATGATGCAGGGGGATGACGAAGGCGAGGCTGAGCAGCATCTTGGCGGCGATGGCGATCAGGCCGAAACGCACCGGGGTATAGGTGTCCTGGCGGGCGAAATAGCCCGGCGCCAGCACCTTGATCAGCATGAAGCCCAGCAGGCCCAGGGCATAGGCCCGCAGCGACCAGGCGGCCATGGACATATCCCGCGGCTCCATACGCCCGTACTGGAACAGCGTGGTCAGCAGCGGCTCTGCCAGCACGATCAGGGCCAGGGCCGCCGGCAGGGAAATCAAAGTTACCGAGCGCAGCGCCCAGTCCAGCGTTTGGCTGAACCGCTGGGGGTCACCGCCCACATGCTGTCGCGACAGGTTCGGCAGGATCACCGTGGCCACGGCCACACCGAACACACCGAGGGGTAACTCGACGAGCCGGTCTGAGAAGTACAGCCAGGACACGCTGCCGGTGGGCAGGAAGGAGGCCAGCACGGTATCCAGCACCAGGCTGATCTGTGTGACCGACACACCGAAGATCGCCGGCGCCATCAGACGCAGGATCTTGCGCACGCCCGGGTAGCGCCAGTCCCATTTCGGACTGGGCAGAAGTCCCATCCGCATCAGGAACGGCAGCTGGAACAGCAACTGCACCACCCCGGCAGCGAGCACCCCCCAGGCCAGGGCCATGATCGGCGGCTCGAACCAGCGCGTGCCGAGCACGGCGGCGCCGATCAGCACCAGGTTGAGCAGCACCGGCGTCAGGGCCGGAATGGCAAAGCGATCGAAGCTGTTGAGCACCGCACCGGCAAACCCGGTCAGAGAGATCAGCATCAGGTAGGGAAAGGTAATGCGCAGCATCTCGGTGGCCAGGGCGAACTTTTCCCGCTCGCTGCCGTCCCACCACCAACCAAAAGCAAAAATTCCCGCCACCAGCGGCGCACAGAGGATGCCGAACAGGGTAACCAGTAGCAGGGTCCCTCCGAGTGCACCGGCCACCCGGTCGTTCAGCTCCCGGGCGGCGGCGATGCCACCTTTCTGCCGGTACTCCGCCAGCACCGGCACGAAGGCCTGGGCAAAGGCGCCTTCGGCAAACAGGCGGCGGAAGAAATTGGGAATCTTGAAAGCGACGAAGAAGGCATCGGCAGCGTCACCGGCGCCGGCAAAACGGGCGAATACCATGTCCCGCGCCAGCCCCAGGACCCGGGACAGCAGGGTTGCCCCGCCGACCACGGAACTCCCGCGCAGCAGGCCTGGCGCCCGCGGAACCGTCTTTTTTTCTTCGCTGGCAGGCTCTGAGGACAAGCTGGGATCTCCGCAAAACGGCTTCGGTGGAATGGCCGGCAAGTCTACCGCAAAACAATGATTGCGGACGCCGGCTCGCCAGCAGATTCGCCTACCGGCCGGTCATAAGCAAACTATACTCAGGAAGAGCGAAAGGCGCGCCGCACTGGATTGGTGGCGTAAGGAGATGACGGATGACCATCAACGCTTTACTGATCGCCCTGGCGCTGACAGTCCTGCTGTACGCTGCCGCAGCCCTTGGCCCCCGCCCTAAGAGGGTACAGGTGCGGATAGATACGCCCCGGGATCAGCGCTTCCGGCGCCAGCAGTAACCCGCGGGGTGCGCGGGATGGCGAATGCCATAATTCGCCATCATTGCACCCGGTTTTGCCCCATCGGCGCCATGCCGATGTCTCTTTGCGGTTTTTAAATAACTCTCGACCGGGCCACAAACGGCGCCCGACGGAGAAACCGCAAGGAGAACGACAGTGAAAAACGTAATAATGGCAGTGACCCTGGGAACCGCAATTGCATCCGGCGCCCAGGCGGACACCGCAGAGATTCAAGGATCGAAACTCACCCCGGCCAAGCAGGCCACCGTCTTCACAGGCGCCGCTGTCGCGGGCGCTGCTGTTGGCGGCCCCATTGGATTTATTGCCGGCGCCCTTGGTGGAGCCTGGCTGGGCGAGCAGATTAAACAGGCAGAAGAGGCAACCATGCTGGCATCACAACTGACAGAGAGCCGCAGCGAACTGGAAAACCTGGCCCATCAACTGGACGCAGCGCGCCTCTCGGCCAACGATGCAAACCAGCTGGCCGCCGACAGCCTGCAATTCCAGCTCTTTTTTACCACCGGCAACGACCAGCTGGCCGAAACCCAGCTGCACCAGATCTCCGCACTGACCGATTTCCTGGAGCGGCATCCACAACTCCAGGTCCAACTGGAAGGACACGCAGATCCCCGCGGCAGCGACGGTTACAACAACGTACTGTCCGATCAGCGGGCACTCAGCGTGCAGCGCGCCCTGACGGCCCGGGGCATCGACAGCGCCCGGATCAGCCGCAAGGCTCTCGGCGCCACCTACTCGCAGGCTCCCCGCGGCGACATCGACGCCTACGCCATGGAGCGCCGGGTCGACATCCACTTCGTACTGCCGGCATCGACAGCCGGACTCTGAGCCTCCCTTAAAGCCCGGGGCCCGAACAACCGGGCCCCGATCGGGGCGTCCCGCCCGCGGATGCCCCGCCGCCGTGCCCGCTCGCCTACCCTGCGCAAATGCGGCATCATCCCCCGCACGATCAAAGAAACGCCGAAACAACCATGAATCCCACCATTGCCATCGTCGAGGACGAACGCGCGATCGCCGAGAACTATCGCGACGCCCTGCGCCGCAGCGGCTATCAGGTCAACCTGTACGAAAGCCGCAATGAGGCCCTGACAGCCTTCCGCCAGCGGTTGCCGGACCTGGCCGTGATCGACGTGGGACTGGGGACTGAAGTGGAGGGCGGCTTCGAGCTCTGTCGCGAACTGCGGGCCATGGCACCAGCCCTGCCGATCCTGTTCCTCACTGCCCGCGACTCGGAGCTGGATATCATTTCCGGCCTGCGCCTGGGGGCCGACGACTATCTCACCAAGGACATCTCCCTGCCTCATATGCAGGCACGCATCAATGCGTTGCTGCGCCGGGTGAGTGTGCTGAAAAGCCGTAACGATGAGGGCGAACGCCTGCAGCAGGGCGCCCTGGAACTGGATGTCGAGCGAATGCACTGCCGCTGGAACAGCGAGCCGGTCGACCTGACGGTGACCGAGTTCTGGATCGTGTACGCCCTGGCCCGCCGCCCCGGCCATGTGAAATCCCGCAGCCAGCTGATGGAAGCCGCGCAGGTGGTCCTGGACGACAGCACCATCACCTCCCACGTCAAGCGCATCCGTCGCAAGTTCCAGGCAGTGGACGATCGCTTCGATGCCATCGCCACCGCCTATGGCCTCGGCTATCGCTGGCAGGCCTGAGCCGGCAATGTGCCGGCAACCTATGGGGATTAGACGGTGAGACTGAGACGCCAGCTGCTCCTGGTCAGCCTGGTCACCCTGGCAATGCCCTGGGCGGGCTGCCAGTACCTGCGCCAGGTGGACAGCGCCCTCGCCAACGGCCAGATGCAGGCGCTGGAAGCCACCGCCAGTGCCGTCGCCGCGCGGCTGTCCAGCGCTCCGCGGCTGATCCTGCCCGACACCGAACGCCACTCTCGCCCGCCCGGGGCCCAGCTCTACCTCAATCCCCTGCCACAGGCGCCCCAGGTGGACGGCTATGGTGAGGAGTGGCGCCAGTGGAGCCTGCCCGCGAAACCGCTGCTCGATGCAGAAAGCAATACGATGGCCAGGGTCACCCTGGGACAGCATAGGGACCGCATCTTCCTGTTGCTCACCGTGATTGATAAAAGCCCCAGCTACAACGATCCACGCACGGGCCTGCACGCCAGCGGAGACACGGTAGAGATCCAGACCGGCGGCCGCCATTTCACCCTGCCGGTGGCCAGCCGGGGGCCGGCGTCAGCCCTGTGGCACAACCGTGCGCGCGGCGACGTCGAGCGGGAGCTGCGCCTGCGGGGGCGCTGGACCTCCGATGCCAGCGGCTACCAGCTGGAGCTGGCCCTGCCCAGGACACTGGCCGCCGGCGAGATGGCCATTTCCGTGCTGGATCGCCAGCACAGTAACGGCGGCCCGCCCCTCAGGCTGGCCTCGACATTGCCGGATGACGGCATCCCCGGCCGACTGGTGCAGCCGCTGCCGGAACTTCAAAGTGAGCTGGATCACTTCCAGCGGCCGGGACTGCAGCTCGCTGTCGTGGACAGCGAGGGCTTTGTACTGGCCACTGCCGGCGCCATGGAAGCCACACCCGCGGTGCGGGAAAACGCGTCCTGGCTGCAGCGCTGGGCCTACCGCAGGCTGCTGAGCAGAAGCGACCTGCCGGCACTACCGGCAGACGGAATGCCGGCCTTCCCAACCGACAACCGGGACACCGACACCCTCTGGTTCCACGGCCCCCGGGAGAGCCGCATTGCGGCGGCCAGCGCGCCGGTAATCACCCGGGTCGACGACATTGTCGAGCGACCGTTGCTGGGCCGGGTCATCGCCCTCCAGTCCGGTGACAGCATGCTGGCACTGACGGAGTCGGCCGCCCACCGCCTGTGGCTGCTGTCCGCCTCCGCCGCCGGGGCCGCAGCATTGTTGTTGCTCGGCTATGCCAGCTGGCTGTCCTGGCGGGTGCGCAGGCTGCACCGGGCTGCCACCAATGCTGTCGACAGCAGCGGGCGACTCCGCGGCAGCTTCCCGCGGGCCCGGCTCGGCGACGAGCTGGGCGACCTCAACCGCGCCTTTGCCGATCTGCTGGCTGAGCTGGACCGCTACCACCACTATCTGCGCACCCTCGCCAGCAAGCTCTCCCACGAGTTGCGCACACCACTGGCAGTGGTGCGCTCATCGCTGGACAACCTTGCCATGGCGGAATTACCGGCAGACGGCCGCCGCTATGCGGCGCGGGCCCAGGAGGGCAGCGCCCGGCTGAGCGGCATCCTCAACAGCCTCTCCGCCGCCAGCGACCTGGAGGCCAGCATCCGTCACGCCGAACGGGAATCCTTCGACCTGGCGGATCTTCTGCAGGCGCTGGTGCAGTGCTACGCAGATGCCCACCCGACACAGCCGTTCGTGCTGAACTGCCCCGAGGGCCCCCTGCCCTGCCACGGCGCGCCGGAACTGCTGGCACAGCTAATGGACAAGCTGGTGGACAACGCCGTGAGCTTCGCCCCCTCAGGCAGCACAATCGCCGTACACGCCCGCTGCCACGGTGATGCCTACGTGATTCAGGTGGAAAACGAGGGGCCCCTGCTGCCGGAGGGCTTCGACCGCAAGCTGTTCGACTCACTGGTCTCCGTTCGCAGTGACGGCGACCGCGGTGGTCACCTGGGACTCGGCCTTTATATCGCCCGACTCATCGCCGAATTCCACGGCGGGCGGCTCACAGCGGCCAATCGCAAAGACAATAAGGGCGCCGTGTTCACGCTGCTGCTACCCAATGGATTGACCGGAAATGCAGAGTCCGCCGCAAGCCCCGGAAGCGGTTGACAAACAACCAACTGTGGGGATAATGTCGCGTCCCAATCGGGCCCCGGCCCGTTAGTTACAGAGTTTTTAGATTCCAACAGGAGCAACCGGTGGCCAACTCACCTCAAGCGAAGAAACGCGCGCGCCAGAACGACAAGCGCCGTAAACACAACGCCAGCCTGCGCTCCATGGTGCGCACCTACATCAAGAAGGTAGTTGCGGCCATTGATGCAGGTGATGCGGAAAAAGCCAAGACAGCCTACGCGGAAGCGGTACCGGTCATCGACCGTATGGCGGACAAGGGCATTATTCACAAGAATAAGGCCGCCCGTCACAAGAGCCGCCTGAACGCCAAGATCAAAGCCCTGGCTGCCTGATCCGCGCTCAGACGCAAAAACCCCGCCACGGCGGGGTTTTTTTGTTTCTGCAGGGCGGCAAACCCACCATAGCGACGGGGTTACAGCAGGATCAGGTTATCGCGATGGATCAGTTCCTCGTCATCCCGGTAGCCCAGCAACTCCGCGAACCGCTCTGACGGCTGCCCCACGATGCGGATCGTTTCGCTACTGTCGTAATTCACCAGCCCACGGGCGATCTCCGCGCCGGCGCCGTTGCAGCAGGACACCAGCTCCCCGCGGCGGAAATGCCCCTCCACGGCACTGACCCCCACCGCCAGCAGGCTGCGACCACTCTCCCGCAGCGCCCGCTCGGCCCCGGCATCCAGCACCAGTTTCCCACGCACCTGCAACTGGCCCGCCAGCCAGCGCTTGCGCGCGGTCATGGGGTCGGCTTCCGGCAACAGCAGGGTGCCCAGACGCTCACCGGCACTCACCCGCTCAATCACACCTTCCACCGCACCGCCAACGATAACCGTGCCGGCGCCGGAGCGCGCCGCCAGCTGGGCCGCGCGCACCTTGGTGGTCATGCCGCCGCGACCGAGACCGCTGCGGGAACCACCCGCCATGCCCAGCAGTGCCGGATCACCGGCGGATCCCTCACGGATCAGCTCAGCGGCAGGATTGTCGCGGGGATCCTCGGTGAACAGGCCGTCGGCATCGGTGAGGATCATCAACGCCTCCGCCTCTACCAGGTTGGCCACCAGCGCCGCCAGGGTGTCGTTGTCACCGAAACGGATCTCGTCGGTGACCACCGTGTCGTTTTCATTGATGATCGGCACCACGCCGAGGGAGAGCAAAGTTCGCAGGGTACTGCGGGCATTGAGGTAGCGGGTGCGGTTGGAGAGGTCGTCGTGGTCGAGCAGGATCTGGGCGGTGCGGCAGTCGAACTGGCCAAAAGCCTGCTCGTAGACCTGCACCAGGTGGCTCTGGCCCACGGCGGCGGCCGCCTGTAACTGGTGGATGGACTCCGGGCGACGATGCCAACCCAGGCGGTCCATGCCCGCGGCCACGGCGCCGGAGGAGACCAGCAACACCTCGACGCCGCGGGCACGCAGCGCCGCCATCTGGCTGGCCCACTGGAAAATGGCCTCGCGGTTGACCCCGCGGCCGTTGTCGGTGATAAGCGCACTGCCGATCTTGATGACCCAGCGCCGGGTGTTTGCCAGCCGCTGGCGAGCCGCTACGAAATCCATGTTCCCCCCGAAACTGCCCCAATACGGGGCACAGAGGCCGGCCCGCCCGGCCTCAGTGGCGGTATTCTATATCGACGTCGTGGTCATCGTCGTCCCAATCGTCATCATCCTGATCGTGATCGGCGCGACGTCTGGCCCGGTGTGCTTCGCGCAATTCCTCGATCCGCTGGCGCGCCTCCCGCTGCATCTGCCTCTGCGCCTCCAGCTCCGCCTCCACCAGTTCGGGATTGGCGTCTTCCTCTTCCTTGCGCTCTTCCAGGTAATCCATGAGGCGCCCGGCCAGCACATCGGTGCCCTCCTTGCGGATGGCCGCGACACGGAATACCGGTCCTTCCCAGCCCAGCGCATCCACGATCGCCTCACAGCGCGCATCCAGCTCCGCCGCCGGCACCAGGTCGGTCTTGTTCAGCACCAGCCAGCGCTCACGACTGGCCAGTGTGGGACTGAAAGACGACAGCTCGCGCTCGATAGCACGGGCATTTTCCACCGGATCGGAACCATCGAACGGCGCCAGGTCCACTAGGTGCAGCAGTACCCGGCAGCGGGTCAGGTGCTTGAGGAAGCGGATCCCCAGGCCGGCACCCTCGGCAGCGCCTTCAATCAGCCCGGGAATGTCGGCAATCACAAAGCTGCGGTGCCGCTCCACCTGCACCACTCCCAGGTTCGGCACCAGAGTCGTAAAGGGGTAGTTGGCCACTTTCGGCTTGGCGGCAGAAACGGCGCGAATGAACGTGGATTTGCCGGCGTTGGGCAAACCCAGCATGCCCACATCCGCCAGCACCTTGAGCTCCAGCTTCAGGTTGCGCTCCTCGCCGGGGGTACCATTGGTGGTCTGGCGCGGTGCCCGGTTGGTGCTGGACTTGTAGCGGGTGTTGCCGAGGCCGTGCCAGCCGCCCTGGGCCACCATCAGGCGCTCGCCGTGCTCGGTGAGATCACCCAGCGTCTCACCGGTGTCGGTATCGATCACCGTCGTGCCCACAGGCACTTTGAGCTCCAGGTCTTCCCCCTTGGCGCCGGTACAATTGCGCCCGCGACCGGGCTCGCCGCTCTCGGCCTTGTATCGCGGCTGGTAACGGTAGTCCACCAGGGTGTTCAGGGACTCATCGGCGACCAGGTAGACGGAGCCGCCGTCACCCCCGTCGCCGCCGTCGGGGCCACCCTTTTCGACGAATTTTTCCCGGCGGAAGCTCAGGCAGCCGTTACCACCCTTGCCAGCCTGTACGTATATGGGCGCCTCATCGACAAATTTCATGCTCTCTCCACCGCGCCAGCGGCTGCTTCTCTCTCTGGCAGTGTAACCTGCGAAATCTTTTCCTACCCGCTCCCGCAGGAGCCGAAACAAAAAAGCCCCGCAATATGCGGGGCTTTCGTGAAGCTAAGGCTGCTAACCGCTTAGGCAGTTTCGATAGAAACGAACTTGCGGTTGTTGGGGCCTTTGACTTCGAACTTCACAACGCCGTCCGCAGTGGCGAACAGGGTGTGGTCCTTGCCCATACCAACGTTGACGCCGGCGTGGAACTTGGTGCCGCGCTGACGCACGATGATGTTGCCTGCCGCTACGGCCTGGCCGCCAAAGCGCTTCACGCCCAGGCGTTTACTTTCGGAATCGCGCCCATTGCGCGTACTACCGCCAGCTTTCTTGTGTGCCATGAGTCGTTACTCCTCTGCTTATGCCTTGATGCCAGTGATTTTAACTTCGGTGTACCACTGACGGTGGCCCTGGCGCTTCATGGAGTGCTTGCGACGGCGGAACTTGATGATTCTCACCTTCTCGCCGCGGCCGTGGCTAACCACTTCGGCAGTCACTTTTGCGCCGTCTACAACGGGGGCGCCGATGTTGATCTTGTCGCCGTCGACGACCATCAGCACCTTGTCAAAATCGATGGAATCGCCGGTTGCAACTTCCAGCTTCTCCAGGCGAAGTACTTCGCCTTCTTCTACGCGGTGCTGCTTGCCACCGCTCTCAATTACAGCGTACATATCTCTATGCTCCGAATGGACGACACGAAGCAGCGGGCAGACACCAGAACCTGGCAGTCACTGCTCCGCATTTCGGGAGCTTGCGCCGTGTGTTTTAACAGCTTGTCCCTGACGGGCCGCGAGGGCCGGTCAAACGGGGCGCAGATTCTAATCAATTCCCGTGATTGATACAATAGCGCCCGCGCCGCAGCACCGGCGACTCTGACAGCCCTATAAAGCAGTATAAGGAACCCACCCATGTTGCCTTTCCACCGGGTCGCCGCGGACGACTTCGCCGCGGTCAATCAGCGCATCCTCGACCAATTGCACTCGGACGTTCCCCTGGTGGAAAACATCGGCCATTACCTGGTAGAGGCCGGCGGCAAGCGCCTGCGCCCATTGCTGGTGCTACTCTGCGCCCGAGCGGCGGGTTACCAGGGCCAGAACCACATCGACCTGGCCACCATCATCGAATTCATCCACACCGCCACCCTGCTCCACGACGATGTGGTGGACACCTCCGAGCGGCGCCGCGGCCGCCTGACCGCCAACGCCCAATGGGGCAACGCTCCAGCCGTTCTGGTCGGCGACTTCCTCTACTCCCGCGCCTTCCAGATGATGGTAGCCCTGCAGGACATGGACATCATGGCGGTGCTCTCAGACACCACCAACACCATCGCCGAAGGTGAGGTACAGCAGCTGGTGAATGCCGGCGACCCGCAGGTCAGTGAGGAGAACTACCTCACCGTCATTCACAAGAAGACCGGCGCCCTGTTCGAGGCCGCCTGCGAGACGGCCGCGGTACTGGCAGGCTGCAACCCCGGGGAGCGCGAGGCCCTCAAGCTCTACGGCCGCAAGCTGGGCCTGGCGTTCCAACTGGTGGACGATGCCCTGGACTATCGCGGCAATCCGGAAGAGCTGGGCAAAAACGTGGGCGACGACCTGGCCGAAGGCAAACCCACCATGCCACTGATCTACACCATGGCCAACGGCACCGCCGAACAGGCCGCGCTGGTGCGGGAAGCCATCGAGCAGCGCAGTGCCGAACGGCTGACCGAGATCGTGACGGCGATCGAGGCCTGCGGTGCTCTGGATTACACCATGGAGCGGGCGCGTACTGCAGTCGATGAGGCCAGGAGCCAGCTGGCGTTTCTGGCGGAAGGGGAGCAGAAAACGGCCCTGCAACAGCTGGCCAGTTTTGCAGTCGAGCGTACGGTGTAACCCCGGCCGCTGTCGTCACCTCCGTGGCGGCGCTGCCGCTGGCGAAATCCTGCCGGACACGCCGTAAATACTTCCCTGTAGGCTCTACGCGGCCATCCATGGCCGCGTAAGGTCCGGCAGGAGTTCGCCAGCAACAGCACCTTCCCCCGAAATGAATGCCACTTTCGGCAGGCGGGGGCTGCATCCAGACATCAGCTCAACACCATTTCCCACCTGACAGCCATTCCCGCGCAGCGAGGTCGTGCTGTCAGGGCGCAGTATGTGACCGCCCCAGCCTTTCTTCGCGAGAGCAGCTTTGCTTGAAAGAGTTGAACAGGCGGGCCCGACAAGGTCGACAGACGTCTCGCGAAGGCGCAACCGGCTACCGGGCCGCCACTACACTTTGTGCAAGTCACCAAACGAAAAAGGGCGAACACCATGTTCGCCCTTCATCGCATCAGTGCAGTTTCGCCGATCAGCCGCGAATCAGATTCAGCAGCTCTTCCGTTTTCTCCTGCATCAGCGCCGGGTCGCCGCGGGACTCCACGTTCAGGCGCACCACCGGCTCGGTGTTGGACATGCGCAGGTTGAAGCGCCAGTCGGCAAACGCCACGCTGAGGCCATCCACGTGTTCGACGCTTTCGGCATCCGGGGCGTACTTTTCTTCCGCCGCTTTCAGCAGGGCTGCCGGGTCTTCCACCTTGGAGTTGATCTCACCGGAGCAGGGGAACGCCGCCATGCGCTCACCCACCAGCTCGGACAGGGGCTTGCCGCTGCGGCTGACCAGCTCGGCCACCAGCAGCCACGGGATCATGCCGCTGTCGCAGTAGGCGAAGTCACGGAAATAGTGGTGCGCACTCATTTCGCCACCGTAGATGGCGTCTTCCTTGCGCATGCGCTCCTTGATGAACGCGTGGCCGGTCTTGCTCTGCACCGGCTCCCCGCCCGCCGCCTTGACGATATCCTCGGTGTTCCAGGTCAGGCGCGGGTCGTGCACGATCTTGGCACCCTGCTGCTTGAGCAGGAACGCCTCGGCCAGCAGGCCGACGACATAGTAACCCTCGATGAACTCGCCGTTTTCATCAAAGAAGAAGCAGCGGTCGAAGTCGCCATCCCAGGCAATACCGAAATCAGCCCCACTCTCTTTCACGGCCTGGGCCGTGGAAGCACGGTTCTCCGGCAGCAGCGGGTTGGGGATACCGTTGGGGAAGTTGCCATTCGGCTCATGGTGTACGCGGACGAATTCGAACGGCAGGTGCGGCGCCAGGGCATCCACTACCGAGCCGGCACCGCCGTTACCGGCGTTGACCACCAGCTTCAGTGGCTTGAGCTGCTCGCCGTCCACATAGCCCAGCAGGTGCTGGACGAAATCGGCACGGTGCTCGAAATGCTTCAGTTCGCCACGCTTTTCCACCGGGGCGAACTCATTCTCTTCCGCCAGCCGCTGAATGTCCTTCAGGCCAGTGTCGCCACTGATCGGGCGGCTGCCGGCACGCACGAACTTCATGCCGTTGTAGTCCATGGGGTTGTGGCTGGCGGTCACGCAGATACCGCCGTCGAAGTCGCCGTGGAAGGTGGAGAAGTAGATCTCTTCAGTACCGCACTCACCGATATGGTAGACATCGGCACCGGCATCGCGCAGGCCGTTGGCCAGGGCATCGGTCAGTTCGGGGCTGGTCAGGCGGATGTCGTGGCCCACCACCACCCGGCGCGCATCCAGGAACTGGGCGAAGGCGCGGCCCACCCGGTAGGCCACATCGGCGTTCAGCTCATCGGGGACCCGGCCGCGCAGATCATAGGCCTTGAAACAGGTCAGAGTACTCATCAATGACTTCCCTTGTTACTTCTTGTTGTCACACCTGGTTGTTACTTCTCGAGTTCCGCCTGCTCCGGCAGGTAGACATTTTCGTAGACAAAATTGGTGGCTTCGATAAAGCCGTCCACTGAACCACAGTCGAAACGGCGGCCCTTGAAGTTGTACGCGAGCACACAGCCGCGCTGGGCCTGCGCCAGCAGAGCGTCGGTAATCTGTACCTCGCCGTTCTTGCCCGGCGGGGTCTCCCGGATCAGGTCGAAGATATCCGGTGTGAGGATGTAACGGCCGATGATGGCCATATTGCTGGGCGCCTCTTCCGCCGGCGGTTTCTCCACCATGTCGGTGACCTGCCACAGGCCGGGCTTGATTTCATTGCCGGCAATCACGCCGAACTTGTGGATATGCTCCCGGGGCACCTCTTCCACCGCCACGATGCTGCAGCGGAACTGCTTGTAGAGCTCGACCATCTGACCGAGCACGCCCAGTCCGTCATTGAGGCACAGGTCGTCCGCCAGCACCACCGCAAACGCCTCGTCGCCGATCAGGCGCTGGCCCTGCAGGATGGCATCGCCGAGGCCTCGCATTTCGCCCTGGCGGGTGTAGGAGAAGCTGGCCTGGTCGATGACACGGCGTACGCTCTCCAGGTACTTCTCCTTGCCGGTGCCGGAGATCTGGTGCTCGAGCTCGAAATTGGTATCGAAGTGATCCTCGATGGCCCGTTTGCCACGACCGGTCACGAAACCGATCTCGGTCAGGCCGGCCTCGATGGCTTCCTCCACGCCGTACTGGACCAGTGGCTTATTCACCAGCGGCAACATCTCTTTCGGCATGGCTTTGGTGGCGGGCAGGAACCGGGTGCCGTAGCCGGCCACCGGAAACAGACATTTTTTCAGCATTCTTATTACATCCCCATTGTCGATAGAGGGCGCTCCCCCAGCGCCGGACACGCAAGTTAGCACATTTTCATGGCCAGATTCAGTTACAGCGCCCATGTCGCGCCAGGCCAAGGCCGGATGGGCATTTGCGGCAAGAAACCACTGCGAATTAGTCAGCAAACCCCGTGCCAGTCACAAATAGGCCGGTGACCGACTGGACAAGAAACCTCCAACCCTTAGAATGCCCGCTCTTGTAAAAACGCCCAAAATCGGGAACAAAATGAGTAATTTCGTTCAGAAAAGTAGCTATACCCGCGAAGAACTGCTGGCCTGTTCTCGGGGTGAAATGTTCGGCCCGGGCAACGCCCAGCTGCCGGCCCCCAATATGCTGATGCTCGACCGCATCACCCACGTGTCAAAAGACGGTGGCGCCTACGGCAAGGGCGAGCTGATCGCCGAGCTGGATATCCACCCGGACCTGTGGTTCTTCGAGTGCCACTTCCCCGGTGACCCGGTCATGCCCGGCTGCCTCGGCCTCGACGCCATGTGGCAGCTGCTCGGCTACTTCCTGGCCTGGAAGGGCAATCCGGGCCGCGGTCGCGCCCTCGGCTGCGGTGAAGTGAAATTCACCGGCCAGATTTTGCCGACAGCGAAAAAAGTCACTTACCATATCCAGATGAGCCGGCTGGTCGAGCGCAAGCTGGTGATGGGTATCGGTGACGGGTCTGTCTCTGTGGATGGACGCGAGATTTACACAGCCAAGGACCTGCGCGTCGGCCTGTTCACCCGCACAGACAACTTTTAATCCAGTCGTCTGCCGGACACCGGACCGAACAAACAATAACAACGTCCAAAGTCGACAAGCTTTACGGAGACCACTATGCGTCGGGTTGCGATCACCGGAATGGGCATTACGTCCTGCATTGGCACCAATCTGGAGGCGGTCACCGCGTCCCTGAAAGAAGGCCGCAGCGGCATTCGCTTCCAGGAGGAATATCAGGAGCTGGGGCTACGCAGCCAGGTAGCCTGCCCCGTCGATATCGACTTCAAGGAGCATATCGACCGCAAGCACCTGCGTTTCATGGGCGACTCCGCCGCCTATGCCTATATCGCCATGCAGGAGGCCATCCGCATCTCCGGGCTGGAGGAGAGTGATATCTCCAACCCGCGCACCGGCCTGGTGATGGGCTCCGGCGGAACCTCTACCGCCGCCATCATCGACGCGGCGCAGACCCTGAAAGCTAAGGGCGTCCGTCGCGTGGGTGCCTACCGCGTACCCCAGGTCATGGGCAGCACCGTCTCCGCGTGCCTGGCCACACCGTTCAAGATCAAGGGGGTGAACTACAGCATCTCCTCCGCCTGCGCCACCAGTGCACACTGTATCGGCAACGGCGCCGAACTGATCCAGATGGGCAAGCAGGACATCGTCTTTGCCGGTGGCGGTGAGGAGCTGGCCTGGAGCCTGACGCACCTGTTCGACGCCATGGGCGCCCTGTCCAGCAAGTACAACGACACGCCCGAGCGCGCTTCCCGCCCCTACGATGCGGACCGCGACGGCTTCGTGATCGCCGGTGGTGGCGGCTGCCTGGTGCTGGAGGAGATGGAGCACGCCAAGGCCCGCGGCGCCACCATCTACGCGGAGCTGACCGGCTACGGCGCCACCTCCGACGGCTACGACATGGTGGCCCCCAGCGGTGAGGGCGCCGTGCGCTGCATGCAGCAGGCGCTGGCTGGCATGGACGGCAAGGGCCTGGAAGGCGGCGTGGACTACATCAACACCCACGGCACCTCCACCCCGGTGGGCGACGTGGCCGAGCTGCGCGCCATGCGCGAAGTCTTCGGCGACAAGGTACCGCCCTTCGCCTCCACCAAGTCACTGACCGGCCACTCCCTCGGTGCCGCCGGCGTTCAGGAGGCGATCTACTGCCTGCTGATGATGCAGAACGACTTCATTGCCGCTTCTGCAAACGTGGAGAATCGCGATCCGGAGGCCGAGGGCATGGACCTGGTGACCGAAAAACGCGACGCGAAGATCCAGCGTGCCCTGTCCAACAGCTTCGGCTTCGGCGGCACCAACGCCTGTCTGGTATTCGACAAGGTCTGATAGCAGCCACTCGCTGAAACGCAAAAAGGGCGGAACCGGCAACGGTTCCGCCCTTTTTCATTGATCCCGACCCTATCTCCCGGGGCTTACTGGTTACCGGCTCCCAGGCGCTCGAGCCACAGCTCCACCTGTCGGGTCAGGCCCTGCCGCCAGCTGCGCTGCTGGATACCAAACACATCCCGCAGCTTTTCGGCGGCCAGCACCCGGCTCCGGTTTTCTGTGCCCGGCACCGCTTCCAGCGTCACGCCGAAGTCCTCATCGTAAAACGACTGGGCCCGCTCGAGCACCTCGCGCCCGAATTCGAGGGCAGTACAGGCGTCTGCCGCACCATAGTGGTAGGTGCCCGATCTGGGGGCACCGCTCGCCAGCTGCTGCACCACCGCCACGACCACCCGACAGAGATCTGCCAGGGTCACCGGACTCCCGGCACTCTGGTCATCGAGCGCCAGGGACTCCCCGGACAGAATACCCTTCAGGATACGACCAAGCAGGGCCTGCTCGCTGCGATCGACCAGCCAGCCAAAGCGCAGGAGGGTCACTGCCGGGCTGCCGCGCAGGGCTTCTTCACAGGCGAGCCACAGCTCCCCCCGCTCTGAGACAGGGGCCGGCTCATCGTCCTCGTCATAGCGTTTGCGGGTACCCCCGGGGAACACCCGGTAGGAAGAAATGTGCACCAGCGGGCCCGCATTGGCAGCTGCCAGCGTGCGGCAGGTGGCCAGCGCAGCGTCCATCGCTTCCGTGCCGCCGAGGCAGATCGCATTCACCACGATCGCTCCCGGCCGCAGCTTTTCCAGCTCTGCAGTGGTCAGCAGCTGCACACGAAAGCCGGCTCGCTGCAGGCGTTTCTGCAGCATGCCGTCGACCTTGCCACCGGAGCCGACAACCGCGACCGAATCCGGTGTATACCCGGTGTGATGGACTTGCACGGGATGTTCCGGCCCTTAGAACGGGATATCGTCGTCGAAGCTGTTATCGAAACCGCCGGCAGGGCCCTGGTTGCCGCCCTGATTGCCACCACCCTGGTTACCGGAGTGACCACCGCCCTGGGAGGGCGCCATCGGGGACGGTGCGGAGCGGCCCTGGCCGTAGTCAGCCTGGCCACCGCCCTGCTGGAAACCACCGCCCTGCTGCTGGCCGTAGCCGCCGCCCTGCTGCTGGTCATAGCCACCCATGCCCTGGTTGTAGCCACCCTGCTCACCGCGGCCATCCAGCATCTGCATTTCGCTGGCGACGATCTCGGTGGTGTAGCGGTCCTGACCGGACTGCTTGTCCTGCCACTTGCGGGTGCGCAGGCTGCCCTCGATGTAGACCTTGCTGCCTTTGCGCAGGTACTCGCCGGCGATCTCTGCCAGGCGGTTGAAGAACACTACCCGGTGCCACTCGGTGCGCTCCTGCTGCTGGCCGGTCTGCTTGTCCTTCCAGGTTTCGGAAGTCGCCAGGTTCACATTGGTAACAGCGCCGCCGCTGGGCATGTAGCGGGTTTCCGGGTCTGCGCCCAGATTGCCGATCAGGATGACTTTATTGATTCCCCGGGCCATTGGCCTCTCCTCTCTCGTGCGTGCGGATCAGCGATCCGCGGAATTGAATTCGGGTTGGACAGCACCGCCAATCCGTCCAGCAGACCGGCGGCATTTATTTGGATATTTATCCAGCAGCATACAACAGGCGCGCCCCCAGCCGCCACCAGAGCAGCGCCCACAACACCACCACCGCGAGCCCCATCAGCGCGACCGCCCCGGCGCCGCCCGCACCGTACAGGTAACCGCCGAGCACACCACCGACAAAAGCCCCCAGGAACTGCAGCGTGGCGTAGAGCCCGGACGCACCGCCGCGGGCCTCAGCCGGGGCCGAGCGGGTCAGCTGTGCCGGCAACAGGGCCTCCAGCAGGTTGAAGGCAATGAAGAACACCGCCAGCAGGCCCACCAACAGCCAGCGGCTGCCTGCCCACAATGCCAGGATACCTGCGCCGAGCCCGGCGACCGCCAGTCCCAGTGCCAGCGGTACACGACCACTGCGCTCAGCAAGCCGCATCAGCGGCAGCATCAACACAAACGAGCCGAACATCAGCGGTCCGTAAAGCTTCCAGTGCTGTGCCCCCGGCAGGTCCAGCAGGTCCACCAGCAGCGGTGGCAGCGGCACGAACAGCGCGGTGAGCAGCAGGTGTGAGAAGAAGACCCCACTGACCAGCTGCCAGATTTCGCCATTGCCGAGCACGGCGCGGAAGCCGCCCCGATACACGCCTGGGCCCTGCGCCTGTTGTGGGTCGGGCACCAGCCGCCAGGCGATCAGCAGTCCCAGCAGGGCCAGCGCGGCGGTCAGCCAGAAGATGGCCGCGAGGCCACCGATCCCCGCCAGCAACGGACCGAGGATCACCGCCAGCATGAAAGCGAGCCCGATCGCCGCGCCGATGGCCGCCATGGCCTTGCCGCGGTTCTCGTAGCGGGTCAGGTCCGCCATCAGCGCCATGGTGGCCGCGGCAATGGCGCCGCAGCCCTGCAGGACCCGGCCGGCAATCAGCCCGTAAACCGAGTCCGTCTGAGCCGCCAGCAGGCTGCCCAGCGCAAAGACAGCCAGCCCCATGTAGATCACCGGCTTGCGCCCCCAGCGATCGGACAGCATGCCCAGCGGGATCTGCAGCAGGGCCTGGCTCAGGCCGTAGGCGCCCAGTGCAATGCCGAGCAGGGCCGGGGTGCTGCCCTCGTAGTCCGCACCATAGACGGACAGCACCGGCAGCACCATGAACAGGCCTAGCATGCGAAATACGTACAGGGACGCGAGGCCCGCGAGGGCGCGGCGCTCAGTGGAATTCATGGCAATCCGGGACACGACTGTTGGCTGAGGGCGCGCATTGTACCAGTGGCGCACGGGTTGGTCAGTGGCGACTCCGCGAGCTCCCCGACTCCACCGTCACACTCCCGTCAGCTCCAGCAACGCCGCTTGGAATCCGCCCACCGGATCCCTAACGTAAGCACGGGGATCCGGCCTTCACCCCGCGGGGTGGTTTTGGCGCACTTGACGGCGGGCTTATACTTCGCTGTTTTTCCGGCCAACTGATAGGTAGAGCGTGGACACGATTTACGTACGGGGTGCGCGCACCCACAACCTGAAGAATATCGACCTGGATATTCCCCGCGACAAGCTGATCGTGATTACCGGGCTGTCCGGCTCCGGTAAGTCCTCACTCGCCTTCGACACCCTCTATGCCGAGGGGCAGCGCCGTTACGTGGAGTCACTGTCCACTTACGCGCGACAGTTCCTGTCGATGATGGAAAAGCCGGACGTGGATACCGTGGAGGGCCTGTCCCCGGCCATCTCCATCGAGCAGAAGTCCACCTCCCACAACCCGCGTTCCACCGTGGGCACCATCACCGAGATCTACGACTACCTGCGCCTGCTGTTCGCCCGCGTGGGCGAGCCCCGCTGCCCGGATCACGGCGAGCCCCTGCAGGCGCAGACCATCAGCCAGATGGTGGACCAGGTGCTGGCTCTGCCGGAAGGCACCAAGATCATGTTGCTGGCGCCGGTGGTGCGCGACCGCAAGGGTGAGCATCTGCACGTGTTCGAGCGCCTGCGCCGTGACGGCTTCGTGCGCGCACGCATCGACGGCGTGGTCTGTGACCTGGACGACACCCCCACCCTGGACAAGCGCAGGAAACACACCATCGAGGTGGTGGTGGACCGCTTCAAGGTGCGGGACGACCTGCAGCTGCGCCTGGCCGAGTCCTTTGAAACCGCCCTCACCCTGACCGATGGCATCGCCTCCATTGCCTTTATGGAAGGCGATGAGGAAGAGCGCCTGTTCTCTGCCCGCCATGCCTGCCCGGTGTGTGATTACTCACTGAATGAACTGGAACCGCGATTGTTCTCGTTCAACAACCCGGCCGGCGCCTGCCCCAGCTGTGACGGTCTGGGCGTAAAGCAGTTCTTCGATGAGGAGAAAGTGATCCTCGATCCGGAGAGCAGCATCTCCGAGGGCGCCATCCGCGGCTGGGACCGGCGCAACATCTACTACTACCACATGCTGGATTCCCTGGCGGATCACTACGGCTTCGACCTGGATACCCCGTGGCAGAAACTGCGCAAGAAGGACCGCCAGGTGATCCTGCACGGCAGCGGCGACACCGTGATCGACTTCAGCTACGTCAACGACCGCGGCGATGTCACCGTGCGTCGCCATACCTTCGAGGGCATCATCCCAAATTTTCAGCGACGCTACCGCGACACCGAATCCCAGTCGGTGCGCGACGAGCTGGCCAAATACCTCAGCACCCAGAGCTGCCCGGAGTGCGGCGGCACCCGCCTGCGCCGGGAAGCCCGCAATGTGTTCGTGGACAACCGCACCCTCTCCCAGATTACCGAACTGCCGGTGGGGGACGCCTTTGACTATTTTGCCAACCAGCTCCAGTTCACCGGCGCCCAGAAGGAGATCGCTGACAAGATTCTCAAGGAACTGCGCGATCGTTTCCGCTTTCTGGTGGATGTGGGCCTGAACTACCTGACCCTGAACCGCAGTGCCGAGACCCTCTCCGGCGGTGAAGCGCAGCGTATCCGTCTGGCCAGCCAGATCGGCGCCGGGCTCGTGGGCGTGATGTACATTCTCGACGAGCCCTCCATCGGCCTGCACCAGCGGGACAATGAGCGGCTGCTCAATACGCTTACCCACCTGCGCGATCTCGGCAACACGGTGATCGTGGTGGAGCACGATGAGGACGCCATCCGCAGCGCCGATTACATTGTCGATATCGGCCCCGGTGCCGGGGTGCACGGTGGCGAAGTGGTGGCGGCCGGCACGGCAGAAAAGATCGCCGAGAGCGAGCGCTCACTGACGGGCCAGTACCTGTCCGGCAAGAAATCAATTGCGGTGCCCGAGGAACGCTATGTGGCGGACCCGGACTTTATGCTGCGCATCGACGGCGCCCGCGGCAATAACCTGAAGGACGTGACCCTGGAAATTCCGGTGGGGCTGTTTACCTGTGTCACCGGCGTATCCGGATCGGGCAAATCCACCCTGATCAACACCACCCTCTACCCGCTGGCCGCAACGGCACTGAACAAGGCCACCACCCTCAAGGCCGCACCTTACAAGAAAGTGGCAGGCCTCGAGCACTTCGACAAGTGTGTGGACATCGACCAGAGCCCGATCGGCCGCACACCGCGCTCCAACCCGGCCACTTACACCGGGATCTTCACCCCCATCCGTGATCTGTTTGCCGGCACCCAGGAGGCACGCTCCCGGGGCTACAAGCCGGGGCGCTTCAGCTTCAACGTCAAGGGCGGCCGCTGTGAGGCCTGCCAGGGCGACGGGGTGATCAAGGTGGAAATGCACTTCCTGCCAGACATCTACGTGCCCTGCGACACCTGCAAGGGCAAGCGCTACAACCGCGAGACCCTGGAAGTGCATTACAAGGGCAAGAGCATCCATGAGGTGCTGGAGATGACCGTCGAAGAAGCGCGGGAGTTCTTCGATGCGGTACCGGCCATTGCCAAGAAACTGCAGACCCTGATGGACGTGGGCCTCTCCTACATCAAGCTCGGACAGGCGGCCACCACCCTGTCCGGCGGTGAGGCGCAGCGGGTGAAACTGTCGCGGGAGCTTTCCAAGCGCGACACCGGCAAGACCCTGTATATCCTCGACGAACCCACCACCGGCCTGCACTTTGCCGATATCCAGCTGCTGCTGGATGTCCTGCACCGCCTGCGCGACCACGGCAATACCATCGTGGTGATCGAACACAACCTGGACGTAATCAAGACCGCGGACTGGATCGTGGACCTGGGCCCCGAGGGCGGTTCCGGCGGTGGCGAAATCATCGCCACCGGCACCCCGGAAGATGTGGCTGAAAACAAGGCTTCACACACCGGCCGCTTCCTGAAGCCCATGTTGTTCTGAATGCTGCGGGGCGATCGGTGAGCCGGCCCGTCGCCCAGCCCTGAAAAACGAAAACCGGCACGAGCATAACAATAATGAAAATCGGCAAGCTGCGGGAAATCGGCCCCGCCACCATGGTGACCGCAGCCTTTATCGGGCCCGGCACTGTGATCACCGCCTCCCTCGCCGGGGCCAATTTCGGTTACGCACTGCTCTGGGCACTGCTTTTTTCGGTCTGCGCCAGCATGGTCCTGCAGGAGATGGCGGCCCGCCTCGGTATCGTCACCCAGCGGGGCCTGGGGGAAAATATCCGCGAGAGCTTCCAGCACCCGTTCGCCCGCTGGTCAGCTACGGCGCTGGTGGTCAGTGCCATTTTCATTGGCAATGCCGCCTACCAGGGCGGCAATATTGCCGGCGCTTCGGTGGGTGTGACCGCGTTTTCCGGTGACCTGTTCGCAACGGAAAGTACCACACTCAATGTGCCCGCGGTGTTGATCACTGCCATCGCGTTTGGATTGCTGTGGAAGGGAAACTACCGCGTGATCGAGCAGGCGCTGGTCGCCCTGGTGGCGCTGATGAGTCTCGCGTTTCTCGCTACTTTTGCCGTTACCCGCCCGAACCTCGGTGAGCTGATACAGGGGCTGCTGATCCCGGGCATTCCGGATGGCGCAGCACTGACGGTCATCGCACTGATCGGCACCACGGTGGTGCCGTACAACCTGTTCCTGCACAGCGCCAGCGTCAGCGAAAAGTGGCACGATGCAAAGCAATTGCCGGAGGCCCGACGCGACCTGTTTTTTTCCATCCCCCTGGGCGGACTCATTTCCATTGCCATCCTTGCCACCGCGGCATCGGCCTTTTTCCGGCACCAGATTCAGCTGGAGGACGCTGGAGAGCTTGCCGGTGCACTGTCACCACTATTCGGCAGTGCGGCCTCGATCCTGCTCGGCATCGGCCTGTTTGCCGCCGGCATCTCGTCTGCACTGACCGCGCCCCTGGCCGCCGCTTTTGCCCTGCGTGGCGTGCTGGGCCTGCAAAGGGGTATGAATGCCACGGGCTTCAGGCTCGCGTGGCTGGCGGTGCTGCTTTGCGGCGGCCTCATTGCCACCCTCGGTGTTCGCCCAGTAGAGGTAATCTGGTTCGCGCAGGTGGCCAATGGGCTCTTGCTGCCGATCGTCACGGGCTTCCTGCTGTGGGAGATGAACACCCCGAGGCTGGGCGCCCACCGCAACAGCCACTGGCAGAACCTGCTGGGTTGCGTGGTGCTCCTTGTTACCGTGCTGCTCGGCGGACGCAGCCTGTTGTCCGCTTTCGGGATGCTTTGAGGCCGCGCGTTCCCGGATCAGTCGCCGCTGCTCTGTGCCAGCACACTGGCGGTGCCGGGACGATACTGTCGGCTCACCCGTTCCTCGAGCGCCTGCCTCCGGAAGGGCACCCCGCGCAGCTGCTCGTCGGCAAACAGCGACGCCTGGTCCGCATAATGGGGAGAGTCCGGATCCAGGGTCGCCGAGCCGAAATTATGGATGGCCCGGGAGCTGACCCGCCCTTCAGGATCCCATTCCACCACCATGATAAAGCTGTCACCGGCGCGGTTTTCAAAGGTGCCGCTGTCATTCAGCGGGCCACCGTAAACCGCCCGCAGAGTGTCCGGTCCGCCATCCAGCGGCCAGCTCTGTTCGCCTCGCACGTGCCGGTTGATCTGGCCAAACGGAACCTCCACGCGCCCGTGAGTCCGCCGCAGAGCATCCACAGCATCAGTGAACGCAGTATCCAGCTCGTGGTCAGCCACTTCTTTTCCCCGGGCCTCCTGCACCGGCGCGAGGGTCAGAATCGCCAGCGCCGCGCGCAGGTTGTCGCGATCGGTGGACAAATTCCAGCCCCGCAGGGCCTGTAGCGCGGACGCGTACTCGCCCTGTCTCAGCTTCTCTGGCTTGTCCGCCGCCAGCCACTGCCGCAGTCGCCGGACCTGGTAGCTGTCGGGGTGATAGTGGTGGTCGTACTTCAGCTGCTCAAAATCCGCTGCCGAGATTTTTTCCCGGCTGCCATAGAGCGCCTCGATCTGCAGTGCACGGTTGGTCAGCTGGGTCTCGATACCCATGGAAGCCGGGAAATCCGCCCTGCGCGGATCGTCATCGCCGTCCGTGGATTGGAACGGGGGATTGTTGGCGTTGTAGACCAGGCCGGAGTCCGGGTTGCGGGTTTTCGGCATCCACTGGAAATCCCGATAGCCACGCCAGATCAGCTCTGAGCGATCGCCGGGCAGATCCGGGCCCCAATCCGGGCCATCCAACCGTTGCGGGAACATGGCATTGTAGTAATGACCGATATTGCCCTCGCGATCGGCGTAGACGTAATTGATGCTGGGCATGGCCTGCATTTTCAGCGCACGCTCAAAATCATGGCGGTTTTTCGCCTTGTTCAGCGCCAGCATAAAGTCGAGCGTGCGCGCTTCGCCCATGCCGGCCCAGCGCACCGCGTAGGTGCCGTGTTCCGTACGGAAAACCGGACCGTGTTCAGCTAGCAGGATCTCCCGCGTCACCGTCCAGTGCAACGGACCCAGGAGTTTTACCCGGATGCGCGCCTCGCGCCTGTCGAATGTCCGCCACTGCCCATCGAGCAGGTATTGGTCCGAATTCTCCGGATTGACGGTCAGGCGGTAAATGTCCACCAGGTCCGGCTTGTTGACCGTGTTCGCCCAGCCCAGGTTTTCGTTGTGGCCGTGCAGGATGACCGGTGAGGCGGGAAAGGTAGCACCGGCCATATTCCAGCCCTGCTGCGAGTGCACCCGCGCCTCGTACCAGGCTACCGGGCCCGTAAGCGGCTGGTGGGAATTGATCAGCAGGCGGGTGGCACCATCGGCGCTGCGGTGGGGCGCCACCGCGATCCCCTGGCTGCCGATGGGCAGGCTGCGGGTCTCGCTCCAGGTTGACGCAGCTTCACCGGCCTTGGCTATTTCACGCGGCTGCTGCGGATCGAGGAGTTCCCCGAGAATTTTGTCGAAACCGTAAAACATCGGCGTCTTGAACGCGAAACCGGCCACCAGGTCCTTGCCGGTCACCGGCAACAGATAGCGGGAAACCCGCGCCGGGTTCTGCGCGGCATAGACATTGATGCCGTCGGCGTAGGCCTCCGCGACCGCACGGGCGTTGGCGGACAGGCGGGGATAATCCCGCTCCACCGCATCCCAGACGGCCATCCACTGCACCAGGTAGTCGGTTTTTGCCGCCGACAATCCCCGCTCGGCCGCCAGAGTGCCGCGGGTGGCGAGGATCACGTCCTGAATGGTGGCAAAGTCATCTTCTGCATGGGCAAACGCCAGCCCGAAAGCGGCATCCGCATCGGTCGCACCGTAAATATGCGGGACACCCCACTGGTCACGGAGAATTTCCACAGCATAGCCACGGCCCCGCTCGAGGTAGTCTGCGGCCGCCACCTGACTCTCGACGGAGGGCGGCTGGTGAGCGACTGCTACAGCCAATACCAGTGACAACAGCAAAGTGACAGAAAGCAATAACCGCATGACGGCTCCGGAATCAGGATGGCGACTTCTTGATGCCCCAGTTTTACCGGGCGTAGAGGCGAAATAAAGTCCGGCGGGGACAGAAAGGAAGATATCTGCTATTGCCGCAACAACTGCCCAGATTCAGCACACCAATTGGGTAGCTTTACGCGCTACCTGGCAGGACGACTACTCGACGGGTAATTTGGGCAAGGGGGGATGATAGCGGCATCGCCAAAAAAGCCGTGCAGGCTGGATCGAACCTTGTGGATGGCTGCGCATTGCTGCTCCTGAGCTCAGGGCTGGACAGCGCTTGAGGGGTTCCAGCGGTCAGTCAAAAAGGGGCTGGAAGCTTCAGAAGCAGAAACTGGCGGGACGTGATGCGCGCCCCGTATACACCGCTGAAAGCCCGAGCGGATAGCGGGTCATGGCTGTTCCGCGCGCCAACGGCCCCGATCGATGACGGCGTTGCCAGTGGAGATTAAGCCCAGGTCAGCGGCTTCTCGTCGTCATCGCCGCAGGGGGTCTTCTTGGGGGGCACGTAACCAATGCGCGCTTCTTCGGGAAGATTCCTCGCCTCCCAGCTGGCGACGGCCTCGGCGCACAGTGCGCGCTGCTGGTCTGTCAGTAATTGGCCGTTCGGCCATTTGCCAAGCTCGATGGCGCGCTTCAGGCTACCCACGATCTGGGGATTCAGGTTGTCCAGCAACTGCTGCAGGGTCATGGAAACCTCCGGTATCACGACAGGCGCTGCATGCGCCAAGGCGGCCAATTTTACAACAAACCGGCGAAAAAAAAGCCGGTCAGAGACCGGCTTTTCTGCAGAGGGCCGACCATGCGGACCTCTCGGTGCTGACTGGTGCTTACGCCTCAGCAGCTTCGGCTGCATCATCCTCAACCTGGGGACGGTCAACCAGCTCGACGAAAGCCATCGGGGCCTTGTCGCCGGCGCGGAAGCCGCACTTCAGGATACGGATGTAACCGCCCGGACGGGCCTCGTAGCGAGGACCCAGCTCTTCAAAGAGCTTCTTGACCGCATCCTTGTCACGGAGGCGGGCAAAAGCCAGACGACGGTTGGCAACACTGTCTTTCTTGGCCAGGGTGATCAGCGGCTCGGCAACGCGACGCAGCTCCTTGGCTTTCGGCAGTGTGGTTTTGATCAGTTCGTGTTCAACCAGCGACGCGGTCATGTTCTTGAACATGGCTTTGCGATGGGCGCTGGTACGGCTGAATTTACGGCCACTATAGCGATGACGCATAACTCAATTCCTTACGACATATTGCTAACGACGGTGCTGTCTCAGCAAGTCGTGCTGGAGCGGTGAATGCCAGGGCAGGCACCGCTCGGGTTCTTTCTAAGCACGCGGCCAGTAGCCGCGCCTACCAGATACTTACAGGGGGCTCAGCTTGCTGTCGCCCTTGAGGCTGGCCGGCGGCCAGTTCTCAAGGCGCATACCCAGGGACAGACCGCGGGAGGCCAGAACGTCCTTGATTTCGGTCAGGGACTTCTTGCCCAGGTTCGGGGTCTTCAGCAGCTCCACTTCGGTGCGCTGAATCAGGTCACCGATGTAGTAGATGTTTTCTGCTTTCAGACAGTTGGCCGAACGTACGGTCAGCTCCAGGTCATCAACCGGGCGCAGCAGAACCGGATCGACTTCCGGCTCTTCCGCCGGCTTGTCGGACGGACGATTGTCCTCCAGGTCCACGAACACGGCCAGCTGCTGCTGCAGGATGGTCGCGGCGCGACGGATAGCCTCTTCAGGATCCAGGGTACCGTTGGTTTCCAGGTCCAGAACCAGCTTGTCCAGGTCGGTGCGCTGCTCTACACGTGCGGATTCCACACTGTAGGAAACGCGGCGCACCGGGCTGAAAGATGCATCCAGCTGCAGACGGCCGATTGAACGGGTCTCTTCCTCGTCGTCGCGACGGGCGTCGGCGGGCTGGTAGCCACGGCCGCGCGCGACGGTCAGACGCAGATTGAGTTCAACGTCACCGGTGATGTTGGCGATCACGTGCTCGGGATTGATGATCTCGATGTCGTGATCTACCTGGATATCACCGGCAGTCACTGCACCCGGTCCCTTCTTGCTCAGGCTCAGAACGGCCTGATCCTTGCCGTGCATGACCACAGCGATGTCTTTCAGGTTGAGCAGGATTTCGATTACATCTTCCTGCACACCTTCGATCGCGCTGTACTCGTGCTCAACACCGTCGATCTCGACTTCAGTGACGGCGCAGCCCGGCATGGAGGACAGCAGGATGCGACGCAGTGCGTTGCCCAGAGTGTGGCCGAAACCACGCTCCAGCGGCTCCAGAACCACCTTGGCGTGATTCGGGTTGTACTCGGTGACGTCAATACGACGCGGTGTCAAAAACTCGTTGACAGCAGTCTGCATAGCCATACCTGTTTAAAGTTGTATCCCTTACTTGGAGTAGAGTTCCACAATAAGGTTTTCGTTGATCTCTGCCGGCAGATCGACGCGATCCGGAACACGCTTGAACGTGCCTTCCAGCTTGCTCGCGTTGACGTCTACCCACTCGACATCGCCACGCTGGGCGGCGAGGGAAACGGAATTCTGGATACGCATCTGCTTCTTGGCTTTCTCGCGGATGGAAATCACGTCACCAGCCTTGACCTGGTAAGACGGGATGTTGACCGCGCTGCCGTTGACCAGAATCGCCTTGTGGGAAACCAGCTGGCGCGCCTCAGCGCGGGTAGCGCCAAAGCCCATGCGGTAAACCACGTTGTCCAGGCGTTTTTCCAGCAGTTGCAGAAGGTTTTCACCGGTAGCACCCTTGAGGCGCGCCGCTTCCTTATAGTAGTTGCGGAACTGCTTTTCCAGTACGCCGTAGATGCGGCGAACTTTCTGCTTTTCACGCAGCTGTACACCGTAGTCGCTCAGGCGACCACGACCGGCGCCATGCTGGCCCGGCTTGGTTTCCGCGCGACACTTGGAATCGTGCGGGCGAACACCACTTTTCAGCTGCAGATCGGTACCTTCCCGACGGGAAAGCTTACATTTTGGTCCAATATAACGTGCCATTTTGTCAGCCCCCTCTTACACGCGACGTTTCTTGGGCGGACGACAACCATTATGTGGGATCGGCGTCACGTCGGTGATGTTGGTAATCTTGAAGCCGCAGTTATTCAGTGCGCGAACAGCGGATTCGCGACCCGGGCCAGGGCCCTTAACTTCGACATCGAGGTTTTTCAGGCCGTATTCCTGAGCGGCATTACCTGCGCGCTCTGCGGCAACCTGGGCTGCAAACGGCGTGCTCTTACGAGAGCCGCGGAAACCGGAACCACCAGCAGTGGCCCAGCTGAGGGTATTACCCTGACGATCAGTGATCGTTACGATCGTATTGTTAAACGATGCGTGGATGTGGGCAATACCGTCGACAACGGTCTTTTTGACCTTTTTGCGAACAGTAGTTTTTGGCTTAGCCATACCTGTATCCTAAATCCTGTATCAAATCCCCCCATCTCAACCGAGGAGAGGGGCTTGTTAAACCGCGATTCCGCGTCTTACTTGCGAATCGGCTTGCGCGGACCCTTACGGGTACGGGCATTTGTCTTGGTGCGCTGACCACGCAGCGGCAGGCTGCGACGGTGGCGCAGACCGCGGAAGCAACCCAGGTCCATCAAACGCTTGATGTTCATGGAAACTTCGCGGCGCAGATCACCTTCCACGGTCAGTTTTGCAACTTCGCCACGGATGGTTTCAATCTGCTCTTCAGACAGATCGCGGATTTTGGTGGATTCAGCGATACCAACCGCTGCCAGAATAGACTTAGCCGTAGTGCGACCAACCCCATAGATATGGGTCAGGGAGATCACGGCGTGCTTGTGGTCTGGTACATTGACACCAGCAATACGTGCCATAGAGGCATACTCCACGTATTGGGAGCCACTCTCAAATGTGACTCAACTTAGAATTCGGCGCTGACAGCGACTAAAAAACGGCCTGCGCCACCAAAAAGGCGCGCAAGAATAGCTTTTCAGACACTAAATTGCAATAGCCCGCCCTCTCCCCGAACCGATCGTGGAGAGAAGCGGACGACAGTCAACGCCCCCAATTGGAACCAAAAAGATGACTTTTCAGTCCCCACCAGCAGCCAAGGCTACCGGTGTCGCCGGTCACCGCGGGGGCCGCAGTCACTGGCTGGTTCGAATACTGGCGCCTGGAACCCCTTCCTGGAGCGACGCCTGCCCGGCCATCCATGGCCGGACTCCAAACACGGTGCAAAGCAGAGCTTGCAGGTTCCGTGCTTAGCCCTGCCGCTGCTTGTGGCGCGGCTCAGCGCTGCAGATAACCCGCAGAACGCCCTTGCGGCGCACGATCTTGCAGTTACGGCAGATCTTTTTAACAGAAGCGCGTACTTTCATGATCCTACCTCAGTTCACTTAAACCGCATGCCGGCACCGCTATCAGCGGCGACCGTAGCCCTGCAGGTTCGCCTTTTTCATCAAGCCTTCATACTGGTGCGACAGCAAGTGCGACTGCACCTGAGCCATGAAGTCCATCACCACGACCACAACGATCAGCAGCGATGTACCACCCAGATAGAAGGGTATGTTCAGCCCTACCACCAGGAACTGCGGCAGCAGGGAGACCAGTGCGATATACACGGCTCCGACCAGGGTGAGACGGGTCAGCACGCTGTCGATATAGCGGGCCGTCTGCTCACCGGGACGAATGCCGGGCACGTACGCGCCAGACTTTTTCAGGTTGTCGGCCACTTCATTCGGATTGAACATCAATGCCGTATAGAAGAAGCAGAAGAATCCGATCAGCAGCGCAAACAGGATGATGTTCAGCGGCTGGCCAGGGCCAAGCTGCAGAGCCATCCACTGCAGGATCTGTGCGCCGAGTCCCTCGCCGCCCTGACCGAACCACTGCGCCAGAGTCGCAGGGAACAGCAGGATACTGCTGGCAAAGATCACCGGGATTACACCAGCCATGTTGACCTTCAGCGGCAGGTGGCTGGACTGAGCTGCGGGAGCAGCTGAGTAGCGACCGGCCTGACGGCGGGCATGGTTAATGGTAATCCGGCGCTGGCCACGCTCCATCACGACGACGAAGTAGACCACAGCGATGGCAACAAAGCCGATCGCCAACAGCAGCAGGATATGCAGCTCGCCCTGACGGGCCTGTTCAAACGCCTGACCGATGGCACTGGGCAGCCCGGCTACGATACCGGCAAAAATCAGCATGGAAATGCCGTTGCCAACACCGCGCTCGGTGATCTGCTCACCCAGCCACATCATGAAGACAGCACCGGTCACCAGTGACACCACGGCCACAAAGTAGAAACCGAATGCCGGCTCCGCCGAATAGGCGAGGTTCTGGCCAGCGAGGCCAAATGTCATGCCGATGCCCTGGATCAGGGCCAGTACGACGGTGAGATACCGGGTGTACTGGTTGATCTTGCGCCGTCCCGCGTCACCCTCTTTTTTGAGGGCTTCGAGGGACGGAGTCACCGCGGTCATCAACTGCATGATGATGGACGCGGAGATGTACGGCATGATGCCCAGAGCCAGAATACTCATGCGCTCCAGTGCGCCGCCCGAGAACATGTTGAACAGGCCAAGGATGGTTCCCTGGTTCTGGTTGAACAGGTTGGACAGCTTCTCCGGATCAATGCCGGGCACCGGAATATGGGTACCTACGCGGTACACGAGTATCGCGAGGAACAGAAAACGAAGGCGAGCCCAAAGCTCGCCCAATCCCTTGCTGTTACCCAGGGAATTTACGCCGGATCCTGGTCGTGCCATTGGGGCCTCAATTAGTCTTCTACTTTACCGCCAGCAGCTTCGATGGCCGCTTTCGCACCCTTGGTGACGCCCAGACCCTTGACAGTCACTGCCTTGGTCAGCTCGCCAGAAAGGAACACTTTGGCGCGTTTTACGTGGCTGCCGATAATATCGGCATTCTTCAGCGCTGCCAAATCGATTACGTCCGCATCTACCTTGTTCAGCTCGCCCAGACGTACTTCCGCCGCAAAGCGGGAGGTGTACGCAGTGAAGCCGTACTTCGGCAGGCGCTTCTGCAGCGGCATCTGACCGCCTTCGAAGCCCGGACGAACGCTGCCACCGGAACGGGACTTCTGACCCTTGTGGCCACGGCCACCGGTCTTGCCCAGGCCACTGCCGATACCGCGACCAACGCGCTTGGCAGAATGCTTGTGACCTTCAGCGGGAGAAAGTTCATTCAAACGCATGTTATTCCCCCTCCACCTTCACCAGGTAGTTCACTTTGTTGATCATGCCGCGCACAGCCGGAGTGTCTTCCACTTCCACAGTGTGACCGATGCGGCGCAGACCCAGACCGGCAACGCACGCCTGATGGTTTTTCAGGCGTCCGGCGATGCTTTTGATCTGGGTGACTTTAATGGTCTTCTTAGCCATGGTCTTACCCACTAAATAACCTTTGGTCCGAACCGCGATCAGTTCAGGATTTCTTCAACAGACTTGCCACGCTTGGCCGCCACGTCTTCCGGGCTGCTCATCTGAGCCAGCGCGTCGAAAGTAGCGCGCACTACGTTCACCGGATTGGTGGAGCCGTAGCACTTTGCCAGTACGTTGTGTACGCCTGCCATTTCCAGTACGGAGCGCATGGCACCGCCGGCGATGACACCGGTACCCTGGGAGGCCGGCTGCATGTATACCTTGGAACCACCGTGGATACCCTTGGTGGCGTACTGGATGGTGTCGCCATTCAGGTCAACCTGAATCATGTTGCGACGCGCAGCTTCCATCGCCTTCTGGATAGCGACCGGTACTTCGCGGGCTTTACCGCGACCGAAACCGACGCGGCCATTACCATCACCGACAACAGTCAGCGCGGTGAAAGCGAAGATGCGACCACCTTTTACAGTCTTGGCAACGCGATTGACCTGGACCAGCTTTTCCTGCAGGCCTTCGTCGTTGCTTTTGTCTTTCTCTCTAGCCATAACTCAACCCTTAGAATTTCAGACCGGCTTCGCGGGCAGCGTCAGCCAGGGCCTTGACGCGGCCGTGGTACTTGAAACCGCTGCGGTCGAAGGCGACTTCTTCAACGCCGGCTGCCTTGGCGCGCTCGGCGATCAGGGAGCCAACCGCTGTTGCGGCGTCGACGTTACCGGTTTTACCTGCGCGCAGGTCCTTATCGAGGGTAGAGGCGGAGGCCAATACCTTGTCGCCGTCAGCGGACAGGATCTGTGCGTAAATGTGGCGCGGCGTGCGGTTCACGGTCAGGCGAACAGCGCCGAGCTCGCGGATCTTGGCGCGGGCACGACGTGCACGACGCAAGCGAGATTGCTTCTTAACGTTCATTTCAATGCCCTACCTACTTCTTCTTGGCCTCTTTGCGATACACGCGTTCCTCGGCGTAGCGGACACCCTTACCTTTGTAGGGCTCCGGCGGACGGAATGCGCGGATCTCGGCGGCCACTTGGCCCAGCAGCTGCTTGTCGCTGCTCTTCAGTACGATTTCAGTCTGGCTCGGGGTTTCGGCAGTTACGCCCTCCGGCAGCTGATAATCGATCGGGTGGGAGAAGCCCAGAGTCAGGTTGACGGTCTTGCCCGCTGCTTTCGCGCGGTAACCAACACCCAACAGCTGCAGTTTCTTCTCGAAGCCCTGGCTCACGCCAACAACCATGTTGTTGACCAGAGCGCGAGTGGTACCAGACAGGGCCTTTGCCTGCTTGGAGCCATTGCGGGCTACGAAAGTCAGCTTGCCTTCAACCTCGGCCACTTCCACATCGTTGTGGATGACCATGCTCAGGTTGCCATTTCCACCCTTGACGGCGATATCCTGACCCTTGAGGTCAACGGTAACGCCGGCGGGGATGCTTACTGGATCATTTGCTACTCGAGACATACCAACCCCCGCTTAGAATACGGTGCAGAGCACTTCGCCACCGACGCCGGCCTGACGGGCAGCACGATCGGTCATCACACCCTTTGAGGTGGAGACGATAGCGATACCCAGACCACCGCGCACGGAAGGCAGAGCTTTCTTACCAGAGTAAGCGCGCAGGCCAGGACGGGATACCCGATCCAGCTCAGCAATAACCGGCTTGCCCTGGAAGTACTTCAGGTCAATGGTCAGTTCGGGCTTGGCGCCCTCGCTTACGGCGTAGTCAGCAACGTAGCCTTCGTCTTTCAGGACTTTGGCTACCGCTACTTTCAGTTTGGATGAAGGCAGAGAAACACTCGCCTTTCCGCGGCCCAGGGCGTTGCGGATGCGAGTCAGCATATCTGCCAACGGATCTTGCATACTCATTTATAAAGACTCCTCAAGTCTGCCTTTACCAGCTGGACTTAACCAGGCCGGGAACATCACCACGCATGGCCGCTTCGCGCAGCTTGTTACGGCACAGGCCGAACTTACGGTAGACAGCGTGGGGGCGACCAGTAATACGACAGCGGCGTTGCTGACGTACCGGGCTTGCATCGCGCGGCAGTTTCTGCAGCTTGAGTTGAGCCTCCCACTTCTCCTCATCGGAAGCAGTGGGACTGGCGATGATCGCCTTCAGCTCCTGACGCTTTTCGGCGTACTTAGCTGCGGTTCGAGCGCGCTTGTTCTCACGCGCAATCATGGATTTCTTCGCCATGGAATCCTCTTAACCCTTGAAAGGGAAGTTAAACGCTTTCAGCAGTGCGCGACCTTGGTCGTCGTTGGCTGCTGTGGTTGTAATGCAAATATCCAGACCGCGGAGCTTGTCTACCTTGTCGTAGTCAATTTCCGGGAAGATGATTTGCTCAGTCACACCCATCGAGAAGTTGCCGCGCCCGTCGAACTGCTTCGGGCTGATGCCACGGAAGTCGCGGATACGCGGGATCGCGATGTCGACCAGGCGCTCAAGGAACTCATACATGCGCTCGCCGCGCAGAGTTACCTTACAGCCGATCGGCCAACCATCACGGATCTTAAAGCCCGCAATAGACTTGCGCGCTTTGGTCACGATGGGCTTCTGACCAGTAATCGCTGTCATGTCACTGACAGCGTGTTCCAGTACCTTCTTGTCACCAATCGCCTCACCAACACCCATATTGATGGTGATCTTGGTGATACGCGGCACTGCCATCACATTCTCGAGCCCCAGCTCTTCTTTCAGCTTGGGCGCGAGTTCTTTAACGTAGAGCTCTTTTAGCTTTGCCATGATAAATACCCAACCTGCTTATGCGTCGACGGCTTCGCCGTTGGATTTGAAGACGCGAATCTTAGTGCCGTCTTCCAGTACTTTGAAGCCCACACGGTCAGCTTTCTGGGTTGACGGATTGAAAATCGCCACATTGGAAGCCTGGATAGCGGCCTCCTTCTCAACGATACCGCCGGAAATGCCCATCTGCGGGTTCGGCTTCTGGTGTTTTTTGATCATCTGTACACCGGATACGATCAGTCGGCCGTCGTTCAGCACCTTGCGTACGGTGCCGCGCTTGCCCTTGTCGCGACCGGCGATAACGATGACTTCGTCGTCACGCTTGATCTTGCGCATTACTCTATCTCCGCTCCAGGCTTAGATAACTTCGGGGGCCAGCGAGATGATCTTCATGAACTTCTCACTGCGCAGCTCGCGAGTTACCGGGCCAAAAATACGGGTGCCGACCGGCGCATGTTGCTGGTTCAGCAGTACCGCTGCGTTTTCGTCAAACTTGATCAGGGAGCCGTCCGGGCGACGCACACCTTTCTTGGTGCGAACCACAACAGCGTTCATCACCTGACCTTTCTTTACTTTACCGCGGGGGATGGCTTCCTTAACGGTCACCTTGATAATGTCGCCCACGCCAGCATACCGACGATGGGAGCCGCCCAGCACCTTGATGCACATGACGCGGCGAGCCCCACTGTTGTCAGCTACTTCTAAGTAGGATTCCGCTTGAATCATCGTCTCTCTCCGAAACTCTTCAATGCGCTAGGGGTTAAACCTTCGCCGCACGCTCTACAATTTTTTGCAAAGACCAGGATTTGCTCTTGGACAGCGGACGAGATTCCTCGATGGTTACAACATCACCGATGCTGCACTCATTGTTCTCGTCATGGGCCTTGAGCTTGGTGGACTTGCTCACAATTTTGCCGTAGATCGGGTGCTTAACACGGCGCTCGATCAAAACGGTGATGGTTTTATCCATCTTGTCACTCACTACCTTACCGGTGAGTGTGCGCTTCAGTTTTGCTTCAGCCATGATTAGTTACCTGCCTTCTCGGTCAACACAGTCTTAATGCGAGCAATGTCGCGACGAGCCTGCTTCAGCAGATGGGTCTGAGTCAGCTGACCGGTGGACTTTTGCATGCGAAGCTTGAATTGAGCCTCGAGCTGATTCAGTAATTCCTGGTTCAGCTCTTCAACTGACTTTTCGCGTAGATCTGCAGTCTTCATTACATCACCGAACGCTTAACGAAAGTTGTCTTCACAGGCAGCTTGGCTGCAGCGAGCTCGAAAGCTTCGCGAGCCAGATCCTCGGAAACACCCTCCATTTCATAGAGGACCTTACCCGGCTGGATCTGAGCTACCCAGTATTCTACGTTACCCTTACCTTTACCCATCCGAACTTCGAGGGGCTTACTGGAAATGGGCTTGTCCGGAAACACACGAATCCAGATCTTACCGCCACGCTTAACGTGACGAGTCATTGCGCGACGAGCTGCTTCGATCTGACGGGCGGTGATACGACCGCGACCGATGGCCTTGAGGCCGAACTCGCCAAAGCTCACCTTAGAGCCGCGCTGGGAAAGACCGCGGTTGCGACCCTTCTGTACCTTGCGGAATTTTGTACGCTTCGGTTGTAGCATCTGCGCACCCCTTACTTAGAAGCTTTCTTGCGGGTCTTCGCAGGCTTCTCATCGGGAATTTCGTCACCGATTACTTCACCTTTGAAGATCCAGACTTTGATACCGATGATGCCGTAAGTGGTCATCGCTTCATGAGTGGCATAGTCGATATTGGCACGCAGGGTGTGCAGGGGCACACGACCTTCGCGATACCACTCAGTACGCGCGATTTCCGCACCACCGAGACGGCCACTAACCTGAATCTTGATACCTTCGGCACCCTGGCGCATTGCGTTCTGAACCGCACGCTTCATGGCGCGACGGAACATCACACGACGCTCCAGCTGCTGGGCTACGTTCTGGGCAACCAGCGCAGCGTCCAGATCGGGCTTGCGCACTTCTTCGATGTCGATGTGCACAGGCACACCCATCTGAGCGCTTACCTCGTTGCGCAGACGCTCAACGTCTTCGCCTTTTTTACCGATCACGATGCCCGGGCGCGCAGTGTGAATAGTCACACGAGCGGTGTTGGCCGGACGTTCGATCTCGATACGGCTCACGGAGGCGTGGGCCAGCTTCTTGCGAATGAATTCGCGAACTTTCAGATCCGTGTACAGCTTGTCTGCGTACTCGTCGCTGCCGGCATACCAAACAGAAGTATGCTTTTTAACGATACCCAGACGAATGCCGGTAGGATGTACTTTTTGTCCCATGGTTTTCTCGCCTGCTCTCTTATTTCTCGGCCACTTTCACAGTGATGTGACAAGTACGCTTAAGAATCCGATCGGCACGACCCTTGGCACGCGGCTTAATGCGCTTCATGGTCATACCTTCATCTACGAAAATCGTAGAAACCTTCAGCTCGTCAACGTCTGCACCTTCATTGTGCTCGGCGTTGGCAATGGCCGACTCCAGAACTTTCTTGACGATCGCCGCGCCCTTCTTCTGGCTGAACGCCAGGATGTCCAGGGCTTCCTCGACACCTTTGCCGCGAATCTGATCAGCTACCAGACGCGCCTTTTGCGCCGACAGACGAGCGCCGCGTAATTTTGCTGCTACTTCCATCGTTATAACCTCGGCTTAGCGCTTCTTCGCTTTCTTGTCCGCAGCGTGACCGCGGTAAGTGCGGGTAGCGGCGAACTCGCCCAGCTTGTGGCCAACCATTTCTTCGTTGACCAGGACGGGCACGTGTTGACGACCGTTGTGCACGGCAATCGTCAGACCCACCATTTCCGGCATAATCATGGAACGGCGGGACCAGGTTTTAATCGGTCGACGATCATTGGCTGCAATCGCCGCCTCCACCTTCTTGATCAGATGAAGATCAATGAAGGGACCTTTTTTCAATGAGCGTGGCACTGTCGATTCCTCTCTAGCTGCTCAGACGACGCGCGGCTTACTTGCCGCGACGACGTACAATCATGTTATCGGTGCGCTTGTTCTTGCGCGTCTTCTTACCCTTGGTCGGAACGCCCCACGGAGTTACCGGGTGACGGCCACCAGAGGTACGGCCTTCACCACCACCATGCGGGTGATCCACCGGGTTCATCGCCACACCGCGAACGGTAGGACGAACACCGCGCCAGCGCTTGGCACCAGCTTTACCCAGCTTGCGCAGGCTGTGCTCAGAGTTGCTCACTTCACCCAGGGTGGCGCGGCACTCGGACAGAACCTTGCGCATCTCGCCGGAGCGCAGACGAATGGTCGCGTACTGACCTTCGCGGGCTACCAGCTGTACAGAGGCACCGGCAGAACGAGCCAGCTGGGCGCCTTTGCCCGGCTTCAGCTCAACACCGTGAATCACGGCACCAACCGGGATGTTGCGCAGCGGCAGGGTGTTACCCACGCTGATCGGCGCCGCATCACCGGACTGTACGGTTGCACCAGCCTTCAGGCCTTTCGGTGCAATGATGTAACGACGCTCGCCGTCTGCGTAGCAGACCAGGGCAATGTGCGCGCTACGGTTGGGGTCATACTCAAGACGCTCAACCTTGGCCGGAATGCCATCTTTGTTGCGCTTGAAGTCGACAACGCGGTAATGCTGCTTGTGACCACCACCAACGTGACGGGTGGTAATGCGGCCAGCGTTGTTACGACCACCAGATTTGCTCTTGCTCTCTACCAGAGGCGCGTAGGGCGCACCTTTGTGCAGGTCAGGGTTAACAACCTTGACCAGGTGGCGACGGCCGGCAGAGGTCGGTTTACTTTTTACAATCGGCATTGCAACTTTCCCCTTTACTCAGCAGCTTCAAAATTGATGTCGCTGCCTTCGGCCAGGCGAACGTAGGCTTTTTTCCAGTCATTGCGCTGACCCATGCCGTAGCGGGTGCGCTTGGTCTTGCCCTTGACGTTCACGGTGCGTACCTGCTCAACGGAAACGTTGAACAGCTTTTCTACCGCAGCCTTGATCTCAGCTTTAGTGGCATCAGTGGTAACCTTGAAAACCACCTGGTTGGCGGCATCCGCCAATACAGCAGCCTTTTCGGAAATTACCGGGCCCAGCAGTACTTTGTAGAGTCGCTCTTGGTTCATCCCAGCACCTCTTCAATTTTCTTGAGCGCAGACACGGTAACCACGACCTTGTCGAAGCGGATCAGGCTTACCGGATCGATACCCTGCACATCACGAACATCGATCTTGTGCAGGTTGCGCGCTGCCAGGTAGAGGTTCTCGCTCACTTCTTCACTGATAATCAGCGCATCAGAGAGATCGAACTGTGCCAGCTTGCTGACCAGCTGCTTGGTCTTGGGCGCGTCGACGTCGAAGGACTCGACCACCACCAGACGCTCCTGGCGAGCCAGCTCGGACAGGATGCAGCGCAGCGCAGCGCGGTACATTTTCTTGTTCAGCTTGACGCTGTGATCGCGCGGCTCAGCGGCGAAAGTTACACCACCGGAACGCCACAGCGGGCTGCGGATAGTACCGGCACGAGCGCGACCAGTACCCTTCTGACGCCAGGGCTTCTTGCCGCCGCCGGAAACGTCAGAACGGTTCTTCTGGGCCTTGGTACCCTGACGAGCGCCAGCCATGTAGGCAACGACCGCCTGGTGAACCAGGTCCTGATTGAATTCACGTCCGAAAGTCACTTCAGAGACAGCTACAGTGCCTTTAGCGCCTTCGGGAGTAGCGATATTCAGTTCCATATCTATTTCCCCTCAGACTTAGGCTTTAACTGCCGGACGAACGATTACATCGCCGCCGGGCGCACCGGGAACGGCACCCTTGACCAGCAGCAGGTTACGCTCGGCGTCAACGCGAACCACTTCCAGGTTCTGCACGGTCACACGCTCGGCACCCATGTGGCCGGCCATTTTCTTGCCTTTCCACACACGGCCAGGAGTCTGGCACTGACCGATAGAACCGGGTGCGCGGTGAGACAGGGAGTTACCGTGAGTTGCGTCCTGGGTGCTGAAGTTCCAGCGCTTAATACCGCCCTGAAAACCTTTACCCTTGGAAGTGCCGGTTACGTCAATCATCTGACCAGCTTCAAAGCCGGAAACAGTGATCTCGGAACCGATTTCGAATGCCTCGTCAGAACCGTCAGTGCGCAGTTCGAAGAGACGAGAGCCGGCCTCGGTGTTGGCCTTGGCGAAGTGGCCCGCCTGGGGCTTGGAGACACGGGAAGCCTTGCGGTTACCCACAGTTACCTGAACTGCAGCGTAGCCATCAGTTTCCACAGTTTTCACCTGGGTGACACGGTTCGGAGCTACCTCAATCACGGTAACCGGAACAGAAGCGCCATCCTCAGTGAAGATGCGAGTCATGCCGCTCTTGCGGCCGACAATACCTATAGTCATCGTATTAACCTCTCAGTGCACGGGGCTTTAACCCACTGCGGCCGCCCAGTTTCAGAGCGTTACACTACCCGGACCTTTTTCGCCCGGGATTCGGTAGTTAATTTAAAGTGTTAGCCGAGACTGATCTGAACCTCAACACCGGCTGCCAGATCGAGCTTCATCAGCGCGTCGACAGTCTTCTCGGTGGGCTCAACAATGTCCAGCAAACGCTTGTGAGTACGGATCTCGTACTGGTCGCGCGCGTCTTTGTTGACGTGCGGGGAAATCAGCACGGTGTACTTCTCTTTGCGAGTCGGCAGCGGAATGGGACCGCGAACCTGCGCACCAGTGCGCTTGGCCGTCTCTACGATCTCCTGGGTAGACGTGTCGATCAGCTTGTGATCAAACGCCTTCAGGCGAATTCGGATGCGTTGACCCTGCATGGAATCAAACTCCAACTTAAGAACTAAAGAACGTCCTTTTACGCAGCCCCGAGGGCGGGCGAAAAGGAGCGCGAATTCTACGGGCGATCTGAACAACTGTCAACCACGCGCCAGGCATCAATTGCTCGGGGGCGCAGCGGCGGCAAACTACACTTTCCCCACCGGCCAGCTACAGGAGGGAAAAGCAATGACCATCGCAGCCACGGTCAGTCAGTTTCTTGATGACCACTCAGTTTCATACCGCGTCATTCCCCATGCCCACAGCGCCACCAGCCGCGAGACCGCCCATGCCGCCAATGTGCGCGAGGACCGGGTCGCCAAGGCGATCCTGCTGCGGGATGACCAGGGCCTGGTGATGGCAGTGATACCCGCCAGCGGCAGCCTCGACCTGCGGGCGATCCACGACGAAACCGGGCGCAACCAACTCGAGATGGTGCCCGAGAGCGATTTGGGCCGCACCTTCCCGGACTGCGAGCTCGGCGCCCTCCCGCCACTGGGGCAGGCGTACGGCATTACCACCCTGCTGGACTCGAGTTTCGGACACTGCGACACCGTCTACTTCGAGTCCGGCGACCACGAAGGCCTGGTGGCCATGGACGGGCAAGATTTCGACCGGCTTTATCAGGGCAGTCACCACTGTGATATCAGCAAGGACTGGCCATAAGTGAAGGCAGTGGGTGCCCGAACAGTCACAACTGCACCGCCCGTAAACAGAAAAGGCCGCAGTGTTTCCACTGCGGCCTTTCTTCAAGATCAGGAGTAGTGATTACTCAACGATCTTGGATACCACGCCGGCACCAACGGTACGGCCACCTTCGCGAATCGCGAAGCGCAGACCTTCTTCCATGGCGATCGGAGCGATCAGGGTAACGGTCATCTGGACGTTGTCGCCCGGCATTACCATCTCGGTACCTTCCGGCAGCTCACACGCACCAGTTACGTCGGTGGTACGGAAGTAGAACTGCGGACGGTAGCCCTTGAAGAACGGGGTGTGACGACCACCTTCGTCCTTGGACAGTACGTACACTTCCGCTTCGAACTTGGTGTGCGGAGTGATGGAGCCCGGCTTGGCCAGAACCTGACCACGCTCCACTTCGTCACGCTTGGTGCCACGCAGCAGGGCGCCAATGTTCTCACCTGCACGACCTTCGTCGAGCAGCTTGCGGAACATTTCCACACCGGTACAGGTGGTGGTGGTGGTGTCCTTCATACCAACGATTTCGATCTCGTCGCCGGTCTTGATGATGCCACGCTCTACACGGCCGGTTACTACGGTACCGCGACCAGAGATGGAGAATACGTCTTCGATCGGCATCAGGAACGGCTGGTCTACCGCACGCTCCGGCTCCGGGATGTACTCGTCCAGGGTCTCAACCAGCTTCTTGACAGCGGTAGTACCCATCTCGTTGTCGTCTTCGCCGTTCAGGGCCATCAGAGCGGAACCGGTGATGATCGGAGTGTCGTCACCCGGGAACTCGTACTGGTCGAGAAGTTCGCGAACTTCCATTTCTACCAGCTCGAGCAGCTCTTCGTCGTCGACCATGTCGGCCTTGTTCAGGAATACCACGATGTACGGTACACCGACCTGACGGGACAGCAGGATGTGCTCGCGGGTCTGCGGCATGGGGCCGTCAGCAGCGGAACAAACCAGGATAGCGCCGTCCATCTGGGCCGCACCGGTGATCATGTTCTTGACGTAGTCGGCGTGTCCCGGGCAGTCAACGTGCGCGTAGTGACGGGTCGGGGACTCGTACTCAACGTGGGAGGTAGCGATGGTGATACCACGCTCACGCTCTTCCGGCGCATTGTCGATACCGTCGAAGGCAACAGCCGCACCGCCCCAAACTTCCGCACAAACGCGGGTCAGAGCAGCGGTCAGGGTGGTTTTGCCGTGGTCAACGTGACCGATGGTGCCCACGTTTACGTGGGGCTTGGAACGTTCAAACTTTTCTTTTCCCATTTTCAGGATCCTCTAACTAAAAAGTTGTAAAGGTACTAAAGCTTAGGCTTTGGTTTTGGCGATGATTTCATCGGCAACGTTTTTGGGCGCTTCCGCGTACTTCAGGAACTCCATGGTGTAGGTGGCACGGCCCTGGGTGGCAGAACGCAGGTCAGTGGCGTAACCGAACATCTCGGCCAGCGGCACTTCCGCGTTGACAACCTTGCCAGAGGAGCTGTCTTCCATACCCTGAATCAGGCCGCGACGACGGTTGAGGTCGCCAACCACGTCACCCATGTTTTCTTCCGGAGTAACCACTTCCACTTTCATCATCGGCTCGAGCAGCACTGCGCCACCCACCTGAGCCAGTTTCTTGGTGGCCATGGAAGCGGCGATTTTAAACGCCATTTCGTTGGAGTCCACATCGTGGAAGGAACCGTCGTACAGAGTGGCCTTCAGGCCCAGCAGCGGGTAGCCAGCCAGTACACCGTTTTGCATCTGCTCTTCGATACCCTTCTGTACCGCCGGGATATATTCCTTCGGTACCACACCACCAACGATGGCATTTTCGAAGACCAGCTTCTCACCAGACTGGTCTTCAGCCGGCTCGAACTTCACCCATACGTGGCCGTACTGACCGCGACCACCGGACTGACGAACAAACTTGCCCTCAATCTCGGAAGTGTTGCGGATAGCCTCACGGTAAGCCACCTGCGGCTTGCCGATGTTCGCCTCCACGTTGAACTCGCGACGCATACGGTCGACGATGATGTCCAGGTGCAGCTCACCCATACCGGAGATGATGGTCTGGCCAGTCTCTTCGTCGGTCTTGACGCGGAAAGACGGGTCTTCCTGGGCCAGCTTGCCCAGTGCAATACCCATTTTTTCCTGGTCGGGCTTGGACTTCGGCTCCACCGCTACGGAAATTACCGGTTCCGGGAATTCCATGCGCTCGAGAACAATTTTCGCATCTTCGGCACACAGGGTGTCACCAGTGGTCACATCCTTCAGGCCGATTGCGGCAGCGATGTCACCCGCCAGTACTTCCTTAATCTCTTTACGATCATTGGAGTGCATCTGCACCATACGGCCGACGCGCTCTTTCTTCATCTTCACAGAGTTGTAAACCGCGGTACCGCTTTCCAGCTTACCGGAGTAAACACGGAAGAAGGTCAGGGTGCCCACGAAGGGGTCGGTCGCGATCTTGAACGCCAGCGCGGCGAAGGGCGCGTTGTCGTCGGCTTCACGGCGCTCGACGGTCTCACCATCTTCCAGGGTACCTTCAATCGCACGAACTTCGGTCGGTGCCGGCAGGTACTCGATGACCGCATCCAGCATGGCCTGTACGCCCTTGTTCTTGAACGCGGAACCGCCCAGAACCGGTACGATTTCGTTGGCCAGGGTACGCTGACGGATTGCTGCCTTGATCTCTTCTTCGGTCAGCTCACCTTCTTCCAGGTACTTTTCCATCAGCTCTTCGCTGGCTTCCGCCGCAGCTTCAACCAGGAACTCGCGCATTTCATCGCACTCGTCCTGCATGTCAGCCGGAATGTCGGCGTAGTCGAAAGTCATCCCCATGTCTTCTTCGTTCCACAGGATGGCTTTCATCTTGACCAGGTCGACAACACCCTTGAACTCGTCTTCGGAACCGATGGTCATCTGCAGCGGTACCGCGTTGGCGTTCAGTCGGGTCTTCAGCTGGCCGACAACCCTGCGGAAGTCCGCGCCGGCGCGGTCCATCTTGTTGACGAAGACCATGCGCGGTACTTCGTACTTGTTGGCCTGACGCCATACGGTCTCGGTCTGCGGCTGCACACCGGAAGAACCACACAGAACCACAACAGCGCCGTCCAGTACACGCAGGGAGCGCTCCACCTCGATGGTGAAGTCAACGTGTCCGGGGGTGTCGATGATGTTGATGCGGTGCTGGTCGAACTGCTGCTGCATACCAGCCCAGAAACAGGTTGTTGCGGCAGAAGTAATGGTGATACCACGCTCCTGCTCCTGCTCCATCCAGTCCATGGTTGCGGCGCCTTCGTGCACCTCACCAATCTTGTGGGACAGGCCGGTATAGAAAAGTACGCGCTCGGTGGTGGTGGTCTTGCCCGCGTCTACGTGGGCACAGATACCGATATTACGATAGCGTGCGATAGGCGTTTTACGTGCCACAGTTGTATCCTCGATATAACGGCAAAAGGCAGCCGTGGAATAGAGCCCAAGCTGCCTTTCGGTATTAATGTCTCACACTGTTTTTCAGCAGTTTGAAAAAAGTCATGAGGCTTAGAAGCGGTAGTGAGAGAACGCCTTGTTGGCTTCCGCCATGCGGTGTACGTCTTCGCGCTTCTTGACCGCGCCGCCCTTGTTCTGGGAAGCATCGATCATTTCGTTGGCCAGGCGCTGGGCCATGGACTTCTCACCGCGCTTGCGGGAGAACTCCACCAGCCAACGCATTGCCAGCGCCATGCGACGGGAAGGACGCACTTCTACCGGCACCTGGTAAGTCGCACCACCAACACGGCGGGACTTTACTTCCACCATCGGCGCAATGTTTTCCAGGGACTCTTCGAAAACTTCGATCGGGTCTTTGTTGAGCTTTTCTGAGATCAGGTCCAGGGCGCCGTATACGATGCTCTCGGCTACTGATTTTTTGCCGCTGATCATGACGTGGTTCATGAACTTGGCCAGGGTGACATTCCCGAACTTGGGATCGGGGAGCACTTCGCGCTTGGCGACTACTCGTCTTCTTGGCATTGTAATTGCCTCTCTTCAGGGTTGCTCTGAGACGCCGCCGTACAAATACAAATCGGCGAGCTCAGCCTTACTCCGGTTGGAAACCGAAACGCATTGGGTCAAATAAGGAATAAACCTTACTTGGGTCGCTTGGCGCCGTACTTGGAACGGCCCTGCTTGCGATCGTTTACGCCGGCACAGTCCAGTGCACCGCGTACAGTGTGGTAGCGCACACCCGGCAGGTCTTTTACACGACCGCCGCGAATCAGTACCACGCTGTGCTCCTGCAGGTTGTGACCCTCACCACCGATGTACGAAGTTACTTCGTAACCGTTGGTCAGACGTACACGGCAAACCTTACGCAGTGCAGAGTTCGGCTTCTTCGGTGTGGTGGTGTACACACGAGTGCAAACTCCACGACGCTGCGGGCTGGCCTGCAGAGCGGGAACGTCGCTTTTTTCGACTTTGCGTTTTCTCGGCTTACGAACCAACTGGTTGATCGTTGCCATTAAAAATCACTCCAAAAAATAAAACGCCCCCACCTCTAACAGTGAGGGCCAGTCGTCAGTGTATGCAGCCCGGGCACGTAAACGCGCTCGCCGGACAGCAGACCCCACATAAGCGGGGGCCGCATTCTATAAGCGGTCACCCCGCGAGTCAATTGGCAGATTTGTGAGTACTCACTCCTGCTGCCAACTGCAGCGGAGCCCCACCCATCAGGGTCAGGGCCCCACTGTGGCGGGAATCCAGTCCCGCCGCCGGGGTTACTCCCCGGAAGACTTCAGAGCCTCGGTCAGCGCTGCTTCCACTTCAGCGGCAGACGGCCCCTCGGCATAGCCTTCAGTCATCTGCAGGCTGCGCTTGCGCTTGCGCTCAAGGTGGTGCGCCAGGCCGGTACCAGCCGGGATCAGACGCCCCACGACTACGTTTTCCTTCAGGCCACGCAGGTTGTCTTCCTTGCCGGTCACCGCTGCCTCGGTCAGCACGCGGGTGGTCTCCTGGAAGGAGGCCGCGGACAGGAAGGACTCGGTAGCCAGAGAGGCCTTGGTGATACCCAGCAACAGACGCTCGAACTGAGCCGGCTGCTTGTCTTCGGCACGCAGACGCTCGTTCTCTTCGATGACCCGCTGGTACTCCACCTGATCACCTTTGATGAACTCGGAATCGCCCATCTCCAGAATTTCCACCTTGCGCAGCATCTGACGCACGATCACTTCGATGTGCTTGTCGTTGATGCCAACACCCTGCAGGCGGTAAACCTCCTGGATCTCATTAGTAATATAGCGCGCCAGCTCTTCCACGCCTTTCAGGCGCAGGATGTCGTGTGGGTTGGACGGACCATCGGAGATAACTTCGCCCTTCTCCACGGTTTCACCCTCGAACACGGTCAGCTGACGGTGCTTTGGAATCAGTACCTCGTAGTGATCCTTACCGTTCGGCAGCGGCTTGCCGTCCTGCGGAGTAATCTGCAGGCGAACCTTGCCCTTGGTCTCCTTACCGAAGGAAACGGTTCCGGAGATTTCCGCCAGAATGGACGGCTCTTTCGGCTTACGCGCTTCGAACAGGTCGGCAACCCGCGGCAGACCACCGGTGATGTCCTTGGTACCGCCGGATTCCTGCGGAATACGGGCGATAACGTCACCGACACTCACCTTGTCACCGTCTTTCAGGCTCAGGATCGCACGCGGCGGCAGTGCGTAGTGCGCCGGCGCATTGCTGTTCGCCAGTGTCAGCTCCTCGCCGTTCTCGTCCACCAGGGTCACAGCAGGACGCAGGTCCTTACCGGCAGAGGGACGTTCAGCCGGGTCGATGACCTCGATCGAGGACAGCCCGGTAATCTCATCGGTCTGCTTGCGGATCGACAGCCCGTCTTCCATGCCGGACAGTTTCACCCAGCCGGCCACCTCGGTGATGATCGGGTGGGTATGCGGATCCCACTTGGCCACGATCTGGCCCGGATCGACCTCAGCGCCTTCACGGACACTGATGTTGGCACCGTACGGCAGCTTGTAACGCTCACGCTCACGGCCGGCGCTGTCGGCAAGTGCCAGCTCACCGGAACGGGAAACTGCGACCAGGGTGTTGTTGGTGGTCTCGACCACTTTCACGTTGTGCAGACGGACGGTACCGCCCTGCTTCACCTGGATGCTGTCCGCGGCAGACGCACGGCTCGCCGCACCACCGATGTGGAAGGTCCGCATGGTCAGCTGGGTGCCCGGCTCACCAATGGACTGCGCGGCAACGACGCCCACAGACTCACCGGAGTTGGCACGGTGGCCTCGGGCCAGGTCACGGCCGTAACACTGGGAGCAGATACCGTGGGCAGTCTCACAGGTGATCGGAGAGCGTACCAGCACCTCGTCGATACCCATGGTTTCGATGCGCTCGACCCACTTCTCGTCGATCATGGTGCCAGCGGGCACGGCGATTTCGTCGCTGCCCGGCTTGGTCACATCACGGGCTACGACACGGCCGAGGATGCGGTCACCGAGGGACTCGATCACGTCGCCACCCTCGATCACCGGCGCCATGGTCAGACCACTGTCGGTACCACAGTCCACTTCGGTGATTACCACGTCCTGCGCCACGTCTACCAGACGGCGGGTCAGGTAACCGGAGTTGGCGGTCTTCAGCGCGGTATCCGCCAGACCCTTACGGGCACCGTGGGTGGAGATGAAGTACTGCAGTACGCTCAGGCCTTCACGGAAGTTCGCGGTAATGGCGTTCTCGATAATGGAACCGTCCGGACGCGCCATCAGGCCACGCATACCGGCCAGCTGGCGAATCTGCGCCTCACTACCCCGGGCTCCGGAGTCCGCGTACATGTACACGGAGTTGAAGGAGTCCTGCTCGGCCTCGTTGCCCTCGCGATCGATGACCTTCTCTTTCTTGATGCCGGCCATCATCGCCTGGGTGACCTTGTCGTTGGTCCGGGACCAGACGTCGATCACCTTGTTGTACTTCTCGCCCGCAGTTACCAGGCCTGAAGCGAACTGGCTTTCAATCTCCTTCACTTCCTCTTCCGCGGCGGCGATCAGCTCGGCCTTGGCGGCGGGGATTTCGAAGTCGTTCACACCGATGGAGGAACCGGACTTGGTGGAGAAATCGAAACCGGTGTACATCAGCTGGTCGGCAAAGATGACGGTCGCCTTCAGGCCCACCTTGCGGTAACACTCGTTGAGGATGCGCGAGATGGCCTTCTTCTTCATCGGCTGGTTCACCAGCTCGAAGGGCAGGCCGTCGGGTACGATGTTCCACAGCAGTGCACGGCCGACAGTGGTGTCCTGCAGCGCGGTATTCTCGTGCTTCTCGCCGTCTTCACCGACGATCACTTCGCGGATGCGCACCTTGATCTTCGCCTGCAGACCAACCTGCTTGGCGTAGTAGGCACGGCTCACTTCCTTGACGTCGGAGAAGGCCATGCCTTCACCCTTGTCGTTCACGCGCTCACGGGTCATCCAGTACAGGCCCAGTACCACGTCCTGAGACGGCACGATGATCGGCTCACCGTTGGCGGGCGACAGGATGTTATTGGTGGACATCATCAGCGCGCGGGATTCCAGCTGCGCCTCGATGGTCAGCGGTACGTGTACCGCCATCTGGTCACCGTCGAAGTCGGCGTTGTACGCCGCACACACCAGTGGGTGCAGCTGGATCGCTTTACCTTCAATCAGCACCGGCTCGAACGCCTGGATACCCAGACGGTGCAGGGTCGGTGCACGGTTCAGCAGTACCGGGTGCTCGCGAATCACTTCGTCGAGGATATCCCATACCACCGCTTCTTCGCGCTCGACCATTTTCTTGGCCGCCTTGATGGTGGTCGCCAGGCCGCGGGCTTCCAGCTTGCCGAAAATAAACGGCTTGAACAGCTCGAGCGCCATTTTCTTCGGCAGACCGCACTGGTGCAGACGCAGGGTCGGACCAACCACGATCACGGAACGACCGGAGTAGTCCACACGCTTACCCAGCAGGTTCTGACGGAAACGACCCTGCTTACCCTTGATCATGTCGGCCAGGGACTTCAGCGGGCGCTTGTTGGAACCGGTGATGGCGCGGCCACGACGGCCGTTGTCCAGCAGGGCATCCACGGACTCCTGCAGCATGCGCTTTTCGTTGCGCACGATGATGTCCGGCGCATTCAGCTCGAGCAGGCGCTTCAGGCGGTTGTTGCGGTTGATCACCCGGCGATACAGGTCATTCAGGTCAGAAGTCGCAAAGCGACCACCATCCAGCGGTACCAGCGGGCGCAGATCCGGCGGCAGAACCGGCAGTGCCTGCATGATCATCCACTCCGGGTTGTTACCGGACTTGTAGAAAGCTTCCAGCAGCTTCAGACGCTTGGACAGCTTCTTGATCTTGGTCTCGGAGTTGGTGGCCGGAATCTCTTCCCGCAGGCGCTGGATTTCCGCCGGCAGGTCGATGTCGTGCATCAGCTCCTGGATCGCCTCGGCGCCCATCTTGGCTTCGAACTCGTCGGCGAACTCTTCCATCGCCTCGAAGTACTGCTCGTCGTTCAGCAGCTGACCGCGCTCCAGGGTGGTCATGCCCGGATCGGTGACCACGTAGGATTCAAAGTACAGCACCCGCTCGATATCGCGCAGGGTCATGTCCAGCAGCAGACCGATACGGGACGGCAGGGACTTCAGGAACCAGATGTGCGCGACCGGGCTTGCCAGCTCGATATGGCCCATACGCTCACGGCGCACTTTGGCTTTGGTGACTTCAACACCACACTTCTCACAGATGATGCCGCGGTGCTTCATCCGCTTGTACTTGCCGCAGAGACACTCGTAGTCCTTCACCGGACCAAAAATCTTGGCGCAGAACAGGCCTTCACGCTCGGGCTTGAAGGTACGGTAGTTGATGGTCTCCGGCTTCTTCACTTCGCCGTAGGACCAGGAACGGATCATGTCCGGCGACGCCAGGCCGATACGGATGGCGTCAAACTCTTCCAGCTGCTCCTGGGCTTTCACCAGGTTTAACAAATCTTTCAAGGCCTTTCCTCCAGTTGAGGTAGTCAACCCGGCCTCGGCCGGGCCAGCCGGCGTCCCGATTACCCCTGGGACTGCCGGCGTTCAATCACTATCGCCTTTGACAGGCGCTCACACCGCTACGGGTCTCAGTCGTGCTCCAGCTCGAAATTCATGCCGAGCGCACGGATTTCCTTGACCAGTACGTTAAAGGATTCGGGCATACCCGGCTCCATGCGGTGGTCGGAGTCCACGATGTTCTTGTACATCTTGGTCCGGCCTTCCACGTCATCGGACTTGACCGTGAGCATTTCCTGCAGGGTGTAGGCAGCACCGTATGCTTCCAGTGCCCATACCTCCATCTCACCGAAGCGCTGGCCACCGAACTGTGCCTTACCACCCAGCGGCTGCTGGGTAACCAGGCTGTAGGAACCGGTGGAACGCGCATGCATCTTGTCGTCCACCAGGTGGTTCAGCTTCAGCATGTACATGTAGCCGACAGTTACCGGACGCTCGAAGGCATCACCGGTACGGCCGTCGTACAGGGTGATCTGACCGGAGTCAGGCACGTCCGCCAGACGCAGCAGCTTCTTGATCTCACCTTCGTCGGCACCGTCGAAGACCGGGGTCGCCATGGGTACACCGCGACGCAGGTTCTCGGACATCGCCAGCACTTCTTCGTCGGTCAGGTCGTCCAGCTCTTCCTGACGACCGCCGGTGGAGTTGTAAACCTCACCCAGGAATCCGCGGATCTTCTCGGCTTCCTGCTTCTCCTTGATCATACGGTCGATCTTCACACCCAGGCCTTTGGCAGCCATACCCAGGTGCATCTCCAGAACCTGACCCACGTTCATACGAGACGGTACGCCCAGCGGGTTCAGGACGATGTCGACCGGCTCGCCGTTCTCGTCGTACGGCATGTCTTCCACCGGCTTGATCACGGAGATCACACCCTTGTTACCGTGGCGACCGGCCATCTTGTCGCCCGGCTGGATGCGACGCTTGATCGCCAGGTAAACCTTGACGATCTTCAGCACGCCCGGCGCCAGGTCATCACCGGACTCCAGTTTCTTTTTCTTGTCCTCGAACTGCTCGTCGAGCAGCTTGCGGCGCTCTTTGAGCTGCGCTTCGGCTTTTTCCAGCTGCTCGTTCAGGCTTTCTTCGGCCATGCGCAGCTTGAACCAGTCTTCGCGCGGCAGGTTGGCCAGCACATCAGCAGACAGCACGTCGCCTTTCTTGACGCCCTTGCCACCGGCTACTTTCTGGCCTTCCAGAGCAGACTGCAGACGCTCGAAAGTTGCCGCTTCGACGATACGGTACTCCTCGTTCAGGTCCTTGCGTACCTGGTCCATCTGCGCCTTCTCGATGTCGAGGGAGCGCTGGTCCTTCTGCAGGCCGTCGCGGGTGAAGACCTGCACGTCGATCACGGTACCGCGGGTGCCGCTCGGCGCACGCAGGGAGGTGTCCTTCACGTCGGACGCCTTCTCACCAAAGATGGCGCGCAGCAGTTTCTCTTCCGGAGTCAGCTGGGCTTCGCCCTTCGGCGTCACCTTACCGACCAGGATGTCACCAGCGCCTACTTCCGCACCGATATAGACGATGCCGGACTCATCCAGTTTGTTCAGGGCAGACTCGCCCACGTTGGGGATATCCGCGGTGATTTCCTCGCTGCCCAGCTTGGTATCACGGGCGATACAGGTCAGCTCCTGGATGTGGATGGTGGTGAAGCGATCTTCCTGCACCACGCGCTCGGAGATGAGGATGGAGTCCTCGAAGTTGTAGCCGTTCCAGGGCATGAACGCGATGCGCATGTTCTGGCCCAGTGCCAGCTCACCCAGATCCACGGACGGGCCGTCGGCGAGGATATCGCCGCGGGCAACCACGTCGCCGGTCTTCACGATCGGGCGCTGGTTGATGCAGGTGTTCTGGTTGGAGCGGGTGTACTTGGTCAGGCTGTACAGATCCACACCGGCCTCACCGGCTTCCACCTCGTCGTCGTGCACGCGTACTACGACACGGCTGGCATCGACGCGCTCGATTACACCGCCGCGACGGGCAACCACACACACGCCGGAATCGCGGGCAACAGTGCGCTCCATACCGGTCCCCACCAGCGGCTTTTCGGCGCGCAGGGTCGGCACGGCCTGACGCTGCATGTTCGAGCCCATCAGGGCGCGGTTGGCATCGTCGTGCTCGAGGAACGGAATCATTGCTGCAGCCACGGAAACCACCTGCTTGGCGGAAACATCCATGTACTGGATTTCTGCCGGCGGCTTCAGGCTGAATTCGTTCTTGAAACGGACGCTGACCAGTTCGTCGGTGAAGCGACCCTCGTCATCCACCGCAGCAGATGCCTGGGCGATCACGTAGTTGGCTTCGTTGATCGCAGACAGGTATTCCACGTCGTCGGTCACCTGGCCATCGACCACCTTGCGGTACGGGCTCTCGAGGAAGCCGTAGTGGTTGGCACGGGCATAGGTCGCCAGGGAGTTGATCAGGCCGATGTTCGGGCCTTCCGGCGTTTCAATCGGGCACACGCGGCCGTAGTGGGTCGGGTGTACGTCCCGCACTTCGAAGCCGGCACGCTCGCGGGTCAGACCGCCCGGGCCAAGCGCGGAAACCCGGCGCTTGTGGGTCACTTCCGACAGCGGGTTGTTCTGGTCCATAAACTGGGACAGCTGCGAGGAACCGAAGAATTCCTTCACGGCAGCGGCCACCGGCTTGGCGTTGATCAGGTCCTGCGGCATCAGGCCCTCGGACTCCGCCATGGACAGGCGCTCTTTTACGGCGCGCTCGACGCGCACCAGGCCCACGCGGAACTGGTTTTCGGCCATTTCACCTACGGAGCGCACACGGCGGTTACCCAGGTGGTCGATATCGTCCACCATGCCGTTGCCGTTGCGGATTTCCACCAGGGTCTTGAGCACGTCGACGATGTCTTCCTTGCTCAGAGTACCCTGGCCGGTCTCGTCCTCGCGGCCGAGGCGGCGGTTGAACTTCATGCGGCCAACGGCAGACAGATCGTAGCGCTCGTCAGTGAAGAACAGGTTTTCGAACAGGGACTCCGCGGACTCCTTGGTCGGCGGCTCACCCGGGCGCATCATGCGGTAGATCTCGACCAGCGCCTCGAGCTGGGTGCGGGTCGGGTCAGTTCGCAGGGTGTCGGAAATGAACGGACCGCGGTCCAGGTCATTGGTGTAGAGCGTCTCGAACTTCTTGACGTTCAGGGCGCGCAGCTTGGCCACCACCTCGTCGGTGATCTCGGTATTACACTCGACCGCCACTTCACCGGTGGACTCGTCGACGATGTCGTGCGCCAGCACGCGGCCGTTCAGGTAATCCAGTGGCGCATCCAGGCGGTCGACGCCGGCCTTTTCCAGCTGGCGGATATGGCGCGGGGTGATACGGCGTCCATCCTCAACGATCACGTTGCCCTTGCCATCCTTGATGTCGAAGGAGGCAACGTCACCGCGCAGGCGGGACGGGATCAGCTCGAGGCTGACAGAGTCGTCGTGCAGCTCGAACTTGCTGGTGTCGAAGAACATTTCCAGCATTTCCTCGGAGCTGAAGCCGAGGGCACGCAGGAGAATGGTCGCCGGCAGCTTGCGGCGACGGTCGATACGCACGTAAACCAGGTCTTTCGGGTCAAACTCGAAATCGAGCCATGAACCGCGGTAGGGGATCACGCGGGCGGCGTACAGCAGCTTGCCGGAAGAGTGAGTCTTGCCCTTGTCGTGATCGAAGAATACACCCGGGGAACGGTGCAGCTGGGACACGATCACGCGCTCGGTACCATTGATCACGAAGGTACCGTTTTCAGTCATGAGCGGAATCTCGCCCATGTACACTTCCTGCTCTTTGATGTCCTTGATGGACTTGTTGGCAGATTCCTTATCGTAAATGATCAGCCGCACGCGCACGCGCAGCGGACAGGCGTAGGTGACGCCCCGCAGGGTACATTCCTGCACATCGAATGCCGGCTTGCCCAGCGTGTAACTTACGAACTCCAGCGCGGCATTGCCGGAGTAGCTAACAATCGGAAATACGGACTTAAACGCCGCTTGCAGTCCGACATCCAGTCTGTCGTCAGGGCGAGAATCGGCCTGTGTAAATTTGCGATAAGAATCCAGCTGTATCGCAAGCAGGAAAGGCACGTCCATGACCTTTGGCAGTTTGCCAAAATCCTTGCGGATACGTTTTTTCTCAGTGTATGAGTAAGCCATTCATATTCCCCAGCTTGATCAGTGACAAGACTTCAGTGGAACCCCGGCCGGTCATCCGGCGGTACGGGATTCGCCCGGGCGAGAAGCCTCTGAGCAGTGCAGCTCGCTACACTGGTCGGAAACCTCTCTGCTACCGGCGCTTTTCAGTCGCGCTCGTAATGCGTTAAGGTAATTTCACCAGCCCCAGACGCTGCCTTTTCGGTCACGCTGGCGCAGAAAAACACCACTGCCGCAAACGGCAAAAAGGCCGGCGGACAAAAGTCCACCAGCCTTGCCGCTGACCGTCGAACCTGCCGACGGACAGCGGAGAGTCGCAACAGCCGAATTACTTCAGCTCTACAGTTGCGCCAGCTTCTTCCAGCTGCTTCTTGGCGTCTTCGGCTTCTTCCTTGGTAGCGCCTTCTTTCAGCGGGCTCGGAGCGCCGTCTACCAGTGCCTTGGCTTCTTTCAGGCCCAGGCCGGTGATGCCGCGAACAACCTTGATCACGTTTACTTTCTTGTCGCCGGCAGAAGCCAGGATCACGTCGAAAGAGTCTTTCTCTTCGGCAGCAGCTTCGCCAGCACCCGGAGCGGCCATAACAGCAGCAGCGGCAGTTACGCCGAACTTCTCTTCCATCGCCTCGATCAGCTCGACAACGTCCTTGACGGACATTTCGGCAACAGCATTGATGATATCTTCTTTAGTCAGAGACATGAGTCAGTACCTGATTTGTGTGAGCAGCAAACTGCTCAAATAAGTTTTGAAAACTGCGACTTCGACTGGCGAAGTAATTAAGCAGCTTCTTGCTCTTTCTGGTCGCGAATGGCCGCAATAGTGCGGACCAGCTTGCCAGCAGATGCTTCTTTCAACACGCTCATCAGCTTGGCGATCGCCTCGTCGTAAGTCGGCAGGCTTGCCAACATTGCGACGTCGGTGACCACGCCTTCGAAGGCGGCACCCTTCAGTTCCAGCTTGTCATTCTTCTTGGCGAACTCCTTCAGGATGCGCGCACCGGCACCCGGGTGTTCGTTGGAGAATGCAATGATGCTGGGACCGACGAACTTCTCTATGAGACATTCGTATTCGGTACCGGCCAGAGCGCGACGCGCCAGAGTGTTGCGGACGACTTTCAACCAAACGCCGTTGTCGCGCGCCTCTTTGCGCAGAGCGGTCATGTCATTCACGGTAACGCCGCGGGAATCCGCAACTACCGCTGACAGAGCGCTCGAAGCAGCTTGCTGGACTTCTGCGACAATCGCTTTCTTGTCTTCGAGTCCAATAGCCATAGTGTCACTCCTGGATTTGAAAAAAGACCGGCGCTTCCGCCCCGATCCGTTCCGGTGCTTACAGCTCAAATCCAGCAAAAATACTGGTTTGGGCGTCACCGTCTGCGTAGGCACAGGGCATGGCACAAAGCCACCACTGAATTAAGTCGTTCGGGCCGGCTTGCCGACCCTCCCGTCGCCTACGGTCTTTGACGGCCCGCGCTCTCACGCGGACCCCAAAGTTCGGTTCCCCTGGACGGGATTACTTGATGTCCAGGGAGGCCTGGTCGATGGTCAGACCCGGGCCCATGGTGGTGCTCAGGGTGACCTTCTTCAGGTAGACACCCTTCGCGGAAGCCGGCTTGGCCTTTTTCAGGTCAGCAATCAGGGCTTCCAGGTTTTCTTTCAGCAGCTTGGCGTCGAAGCTTACCTTGCCGATGCCACCGTGAATGATGCCGCCCTTGTCAGCGCGGAAACGCACCTGACCAGCCTTGGCATTCTTGACGGCAGTGGCGACGTCCGGAGTCACGGTACCGGTCTTCGGGTTCGGCATCAGGCCGCGCGGACCGAGGATCTGACCCAGCTGACCGACAACACGCATGGCGTCCGGAGAGGCGATGACGACATCGAAATCCATCTTGCCGGCTTTCACTTCAGCAGCCAGCTCGTCCATGCCCACCAGGTCAGCACCTGCTTCTTTGGCGGCGTCGGCATTGGCGCCCTGGGTGAAGACGGCGACACGCACGTCTTTACCGGTGCCGTGCGGCAGGGTGGTCGCACCGCGAACAGCCTGGTCGGATTTACGCGGGTCGATACCCAGATTGACGGACGCGTCCACAGTCTCGGCGAACTTGACGTTGGACAGCTCCTTCAGCAGAGCAACGGCCTCATCGATGCCGTAGGCTTTGCCGGACTCTACTTTTTCAGCGATCGCGCGCTGACGCTTGCTCAGCTTGGCCATTTACACACCCTCCACTTCAATACCGGCACTGCGGGCAGAACCGGCGATGGTGCGCACGGCTGCGTCCATATCGGCTGCTGTCAGGTCGACCATCTTGGTGGTGGCGATCTCTTCCAGCTGGGCGCGGGTCACTTTGCCTACTTTCTCAGTGTTCGGGCGGCCGGAACCGCTCTTGATACCCGCAGCCTTGCGCAGCAGTACTGCAGCGGGCGGGGACTTCATGATGAAGGTGAAGGAGCGATCGCTGTATACAGAGATCACGACCGGCACGGGCAGGCCCGGCTCCAGACCCTGGGTCTGTGCGTTGAACGCCTTACAGAACTCCATGATGTTCACGCCGTGCTGACCCAGCGCGGGGCCGACGGGCGGGCTCGGGTTGGCCTGACCGGCCTTAACTTGCAGCTTGATATAAGCTTCTACTTTCTTAGCCATTACAGCTTCCTCTCAGTTTGGGTGTTAGCGCCTGCGCTGGACAGCGACAAGGCTGCAACGCTCGGCTCCCCTTTCCCCCTGAAATGACCACACAGGCAGCATGTTTCAGGGACGCGAAAGCCCTCCCCCACCATGGGCGGGAGAGGGCCTGATCCTTCAGCTCAGACTCAGGTCTTTTCGACCTGACCGAACTCCAGCTCGACCGGGGTGGAACGCCCGAAGATCAACACCGCCACACGCAGGCGGCTCTTTTCGTAGTTGACTTCTTCCACCACGCCATTGAAATCATTAAACGGACCGTCGATTACCCGAACCATCTCACCGGGCTCGAACAGGGTCTTAGGCTTGGGCTTGTCGACAGAGTCGTCGATGCGATTCAGGATCGCCTGGGCCTCACGGTCCGTGATCGGAGCGGGCTTGTCTGCCTTGCCACCGATAAAACCCAACACCCGCGGGGTCTCTTTGACCAGGTGCCAGGTATCGTCATTGAGCTCCATCTCCACCAGCACATAACCGGGGAAAAACTTGCGCTCACTCTTACGCTTCTGGCCGGCGCGCATTTCCACCACTTCCTCAGTGGGCACGAGAACCTCACCAAAAAGGTGATCCATCTCGTGCAGCTCGATGCGCTCCTTCAGGGAGGAGGCAACACGCTTTTCATAGCCAGAATAGGCCTGCACTACGTACCAATGCTTAGACATGCGTCATCCTTCAGCCGATGATCTTGGAAGCCGCCCAGCCAAGGGCAGAATCCAGCGCCCACAGAATCAGCGCCATGATCAGTACGAACACCACCACGATAGCGGTGGTCTGGGTCGCCTCCTGACGGGTAGGCCATACAACGCGACGCACTTCTGTCTGCGCCTCACGAAGCAGGGTCCAGAGCGCATGCCCCTTCTCCGTCTTCACGGCCACCACCAGCGCAACGAGACACAGAGCCACGATCGCCAGCACACGGTACAACAGGGGGAATTCGGCGTAGTAGGAGTTACCCGCCACGGCAGCGCCGACGAGCAGAACCACCAGCAGCCACTTCAGGCCGTCAAGACGAAAGGTTTTCGCCTCTACTTTAGCATTCATACAAAGAAGCCCTTAGCGCTTACAAACACAAGCCACACTCACTGATTGGAGCTTGCGACGCCCTCAGGCACTCAGAAAGGCGGGGCGATTGAAAAGTTGGCAGGCCAGGAGGGACTCGAACCCCCAACAGCCGGTTTTGGAGACCGGTGCTCTACCAATTGAACTACTGGCCTAGAAACACATTCAGGCGCCTTGGCACCTGAAAACGAGGGGGCGGATCTTAGCACCCTCCCCTCGATTTGGCAAAGCCGCCCCGACAGGGTCCTGCCAGAGCGGCTTCTCGATCAGCGATTACTCGACGATCTTGGATACCACACCGGCACCAACGGTACGGCCACCTTCGCGAATCGCGAAGCGCAGACCTTCTTCCATGGCGATCGGAGCGATCAGGGTAACGGTCATCTGGACGTTGTCGCCCGGCATTACCATCTCGGTACCTTCCGGCAGCTGTACGTCACCGGTTACGTCGGTGGTACGGAAGTAGAACTGCGGACGGTAGCCCTTGAAGAACGGAGTGTGACGACCACCTTCATCCTTGGACAGCACGTATACTTCGGACTCGAACTTGGTGTGCGGAGTGATGGAGCCCGGCTGAGCCAGAACCTGGCCACGCTCCACTTCGTCACGCTTGGTGCCACGCAGCAGTGCACCGATGTTCTCACCAGCACGGCCTTCGTCCAGCAGCTTGCGGAACATTTCCACACCAGTACAGGTGGTCTTGGTGGTTTCCTTGATACCAACGATCTCGATCTCGTCGCCAGTCTTCAGGATGCCACGCTCAACACGACCAGTTACTACGGTACCGCGACCGGAGATGGAGAATACGTCTTCGATCGGCATCAGGAACGGCTGGTCTACCGCGCGCTCCGGCTCCGGAATGTACTCGTCCAGGGTCTCAACCAGCTTCTTGACAGCAGTGGTACCCATTTCGTTATCGTCTTCGCCGTTCAGGGCCATCAGAGCGGAACCAACGATGATCGGGGTGTCGTCACCCGGGAAGTCGTACTGGTCCAGCAGCTCGCGAACTTCCATTTCCACCAGCTCGAGCAGCTCTTCGTCGTCGACCATGTCGGCCTTGTTCAGGAATACCACGATGTACGGTACACCTACCTGACGGGACAGCAGGATGTGCTCGCGAGTCTGCGGCATGGGACCATCAGCAGCGGAACATACCAGGATAGCGCCGTCCATCTGGGCCGCACCGGTGATCATGTTCTTCACGTAGTCAGCGTGTCCCGGGCAGTCAACGTGCGCGTAGTGACGGGTCGGGGACTCGTATTCAACGTGGGAGGTAGCGATGGTGATACCACGCTCCTTCTCTTCCGGCGCATTATCGATACCGTCGAAAGCAACGGCAGCACCGCCCCAGACTTCCGCACATACGCGGGTCAGGGCTGCAGTCAGGGTGGTCTTGCCGTGGTCAACGTGACCGATGGTGCCCACGTTTACGTGGGGCTTGGAACGCTCAAACTTTTCTTTTGACATTGCTAGCCTCCTAAAGATAGGCCCGCCGGGGCGACACCTATTCGCAGAACCCGCCGAACCGGGCACCAGAAACGCAACACCCGGATACAAATAGCCGCAGAGACACCTGCCCCCGCGGCCATCGAAAAATGGAGCTCATGGGCGGATTTGAACCGCCGACCTCACCCTTACCAAGGGTGTGCTCTACCCCTGAGCTACATGAGCATATTACTGCCACATCCTGCCACCCCAAAGGGCAGCGGATCGACAACCGGTTGGACCGGCTATCAGGCCACCATCCTGGTGACCAGATCCTCGCACAACACACCAAAAAGGCATGGAGCGGGCAGCGGGAATCGAACCCGCATCATCAGCTTGGAAGGCTGAGGTTCTACCATTGAACTATGCCCGCATGCGGGAGCTCCAGGCAAAAGGCCTCACTTCAAACCTTCCGCTGGCGATACCTTAAAAAGGCATCTCAAAATGGTGCAGGGGGGTGGATTCGAACCACCGAAGCTTGCGCGTCAGATTTACAGTCTGATCCCTTTGGCCACTCGGGAACCCCTGCTCGAAAGCGGTGTGCATTCTCTACACCGGCCACGTCGCTGTCAACACTTTTTCTTTCAATTTCACAGACTTAGCCGCAAAACTTCATGTGACAACGCAGAGACAAAAAATGGAGCTGGCGAGAGGAGTCGAACCCCCGACCGGCTGATTACAAGTCAGCTGCTCTACCAACTGAGCTACGCCAGCTTCGTCTCTTTCCCCAAGGTGTCGAATGTCGACCTCCTCAAGTGAGGGCGGGATTCTAGGGGAACTTCCGCTGACAAGCAACTGTTGCGAAAGCACTTTTTTCAGCCCGGGAGAATCAGTCTGGCTGGCGGATTACTGCCCACCTAGTCTGACTCTAGCTCCTCGCACAGATTTTGCCTGCGCTCCATCTCCGGATAGTCAAGCTGCAGCTGCTGCCAGAAGGCGTCAGCCAGCTGCGCCTCGCCCCCGGCCGCCAGCACCACCCAGCGCTCGAGATAGGTGCGGGGCTCTTCGCGGGTCAACGCCGGGTATCCCCGCTCCTGTAACTCGCTGGCCAGAGTCTCGGCCCGGTCGCGCTCGGAGAATATCCCGAACGAGATGCCATTCGTCAGCGAACCCTTCGGAATCACGTAACTATCGATACCCTCGGACTGGAGTGCCCGCAACTTGCGGAACGCCTCGCGACGGGATCCGAGCGGGGACAGGTATACCCAGTAGCGCATCTGCCCCCCCATCTCGACTTCCCGCAGCTCTGCTGCGACCTGCAGCGCGCCCAGGCGCTCAACGATGTCACTGCCCTGGTACTCCTCGCCTACCGGCCCGATGATGGTGCACAGCGTCTGACCATCGCGTTCCGCCTTGCTGGCGGGCCGCTCTACCGGCGGTGGGGCCGGCTGCGGAGGCCCCAGGGACTCCGCCGGGACCTCGTCCACCAGGTCAATACGGGCACCCTCCTGACGCACAGGCGCTGTCGCGGGTTGCGCCTCGGCGGCGGGTTCGGCAAAAAACCTGAACCAGGCAAAGGTTGCCAGGTTGCCTATAACAAGAGCGAGAACTATCCAGCGCATAAATGGCCCGAAGGGGTTTCTGTCCTGATTCTGTTTGTATTACGGATTACTGAGCGCCAGCCCATCCAGCACCAACTCAGGCACCAGCTCTGCCGGGTGACGGGTCAATGAAGCCACGACCGGGCCGTCGCCTCCGGTCAGCACCAGTAATGGATTCGCCGCCTCTGTCGAGAGTTGCTGCATGGCCACGTCGATAGCCCCGATCACCATCAGCATCAGCCCGCGATTGACCGCATCGCCGGTATCACACCCGGGAGCCAGACTCATCCCCGGCTCGATGGTGTCGGCGACCTTCACCGCAGCCGTATCGCGAAACAGGGCGCCGCGCATCAATGCCAGACCGGGGACTATATAGCCGCCGAGGTGCCGCCCACCAGCCCCAAGAAGGTCCAGAGTGACCGCACTTCCGCAGTCAACCACCACACACGGCTGCCGAAACTGCCTGTGCGCCGCCAGCACCGCCAGCCAGCGATCCACGCCCAGCCGGGAAAGGTCCCGGTACCCACAGGTGACCCCGGCACACTCCCGCTGCACCCGGGCAAACTCCACAGCCCAACCGAGCGACCGGATCACCCAGGTGAGTCCCGCCGCTGCCTCAGCGCCGGCCACATTGACTGCCCGCACGCGGCTCACCGGCAGATCCAGCCAGGCCTCCGGTACAACAGAGGCACGGAGACTGGCGGTATCCACCACACCGGAGCGTGGCGCCTTTGCTTCCGCCAGGCGCCACTTGCTACGGGTATTACCGAGATCCACTTCGAGAATCATTCGCCCGCCTCCCCGCTGCGCAACGACACCTCACCGCCGTGAAAACGTTGCAGTTCACCGTCGATTTCCAGTAGCAGCGCCCCGCTCTCATCAACCCCCCGGCTGGCCCCGACCCACTGCCGGGGACCGCTGTGCACAGTGACCTGCCGGCCGGCAAACTGGTCCAGGCCCTTCCACGCGTCCCGATAAGCGGCAAAACCGGCATTGGGGTAAGTGCTCAGCAGGGTCAGCAACTCCTCCAGCATGGCTGCCGCCAGGTGGTTTCGCGCGACACCGGGCCGCACGGACTCCAGGTCGATCCAAGGCTGGTCAATGTCCCGCCCTGCGCCTTCAGCCAGGCCGACGTTGAGGCCGACCCCCACCACCACACCACAGCGGTCGGTAAGGTCGCCGCTGAGCTCCAGCAGCACCCCGGCGAGCTTTCGCCCCCGACACCAGACATCGTTTGGCCATTTCAGCCGCACGTCTGGCACGCCAAAACGCTCAAGCGCCCGCGCCAGCGCAACGCCGACCGCCAGGCTGAGTCCCTCAAGGATTTGCACGCCCCCCTGAAACTCCCAGCCGATTGAGAGGGTAATCCCGCCCGCAAAAGGGCTCACCCACTGGCGCCCGCGACGCCCGCGGCCGGCCGTCTGCTGCTCGGCCAACATCACCAGGCCGTGACCCTCACCGGCATCCATCTGTGCGAGCACCCGGGCATTGGTGGAGTCGACCTGATCCAGGACCTGCAGCGTACCGAGAAGCGCCTGGCCGGAGCGACTCATGAATGCGCGGATTTGATCGGCTGCCAGCAGGTCGAGCCCACCCGGCAGGCGATAACCGCGCCCCTTTTCCGACTCCACCGACAGGCCAAGCTGCTCCAGCTTCTGCAGTTGTTTCCATACCGCCGCACGACTGATGCCGAGCGCCGCCCCGAGGGATTCGCCGGAATGCTGCTGGCCATCGGCCAGCAGTTCCAGCAATGGGCGCAGTGATGCCATGGGATTACTTGTCACGACTTTCTGGCTCACGGGCGGTTTCCAGGTACTGGCGCCGGTAACGCCACCCAAGGCTGGTCAGGATCTCGTAGCCGATGGTGCCGGCATAGCCGGCGACCTCATCGACGGTAAGCTGTTGATTCAGCAGCTGGATATGCTCCAGGGAGCCCCGCTTTTCCGGGGACAGGCCGGTGATGTCGTAGGTGGCACTATCCATGGACACCCGCCCGATCATCGGTACCCGCTGACCACAGGCCCAGGCGCAACCGCGCCCGCCCTGGGCCCGCAACACGCCATCGGCGTAGCCACCGCGGGCCACTGCCAGCCATGAACCCGCCGCAGCGGCCTCGGTGGCACCGTAACCGACCCGACAATCCCGCGTCACCTCGCGCACCTGGATCACCGGCAACTCCAATGTGACGACCGCAGTCATCGGGTTTTGCGTGCCAGGCACCGGGTTGACGCCGTAGAGCGCAGAGCCCGGCCGCGCCAGGTCGAAGTGATAGGCCTCATCGAGAAACACCCCCGACGAGTTGGCCAGGCTGAGCCGCACTGAAGGCAGCAACGCCTGCAACTGTCTCGCGGCGCGCTGGAAAGCGTCGAGCTGCAGGAGATTCTGCGGGTGGCGCGGTTCGTCAGCACAGGCGAGATGGCTCATCAGCAGATCGACCTGTGCCGCCTCGAGCAGGCCCCGGTCGTGGCACAACAGGTCGAACTCCTCGGCCCCCATGCCGAGGCGGGTCATGCCGGTATCGATCTTGAGCGCGCAACGCCCTGCCCGGCCCGTCGCCTGCAGGGTATCCGCCCAGGACCGCAGCCCTGCCGTCGTAAAAATGGTCGGCACCAGGTTCGTTTCCAGAAAGTCCCGCTCGGTCCCTGGACGAGCGCCCGTGAGCACCACGATTTCAGCATCACCACCCAGAAGCCGCCGGAGTACAGTGCCCTCCTCCAGGGTGGCGACAAAAAAGTGGCGACATCCCCGCGCCCAGAGCACCGGCGCCACCCGGCTCATGCCCAGCCCATAGGCATCCGCCTTCACCACCGCACCGCAGCGCTCCACCGACCCGACCCTGCGTTGCAGCAGGTCGTAATTGCGGCCGATCGCGCCGAGGTCTATCTGTAACAGCCCTTCGTCACCAGGCCCCCATGACTGCTCCCGGGGATGCTTCATTTTCAGGTCGCCCCCAACAGGGATTCCCGGCGCAGCGCGCGGGCACCAATGAGAATGAACGCCGCCACCAGCGCCAGGGTGACCACCGAGCCCGCCAGCACTGCGAACAGGGAGACAGAATCGCCCACCAGCAGCGCCTTGAGCCATTGCTGCTGGCCCACCAGCGGCAGCAGCTGCCAGGCCGGTCGGTCCAACTGGACCTGTGACATATCGAGGGCCATCAACAGGAAGAGCGGCGCAACCTGGAGGATACTGAGGCGCATCTGCGCGTCCTTGAACGATTTGGATCCCAGTGCCAGCAGCAGCTGTACTACTGCCACCAGCAGTGCCAACGGCAATAACAGCAAGCCCATCGCCAGCACGCCGGACAGGCTGGTGGCCTGCTGCATCCCCAGCTCCGCCATGGGCATCAATGGCATCAGTGCCGTCAAGGCGGACACCGACAGCAGTCCCGCGAGCCAGCCCAGGCTGGCGACCGCCAGGGTCTTGGCCAACACCACCTGCCAGGGGGGCAGTGGTTGCAACAAAAGGGGCTCGAGGCTCAGGCGCTCGCGCTCGCCGGCAGAGGCGTCGACCGCGGTGGCCAGGCTGGCCACGAACAACGTCATGATCAACAGTGCTGGCACCGAGGCGAGAATCATTTTGCCGCGGTCTGACGGCGTGCTGATGTCCCGCATCTCCATACGCCAGGGCGCCAGCAACTGTGGCGCCACGCCGCGGGCGACCAACCGCTGCTGTACGACCTGCTGCTGCAGCGGAGCGAGACGCTCCTGCAGCTGCCGCCGCGCCCGGCCAGCATCCTTGGAAGCGCCGTCCATATACACATACAGCCGCGGCACCCCGAACTGGCGGTATTCACTGGCGAAATCCTCGCCCACCTGCAGAACCAGATCGTATTCTCCGGCCAACAGCTCTGCGGGTTCGCCGGCTTCGAGTACATCCACCAGCAGCTGCTCTCCGGCCAGCTGCTGCGCCAGCAGGGGAAGCCGCTCGGCGCCGATCAGGGCCAGCCGGGACTCGTTCTCCGACTTGACCTTGAACATGAACACCGTAGCTCCGGTGATCATGGCGGGGAATAACAATGCAAAAGTCACTGCCGTGAGCAGGGCCCGCTTGTCTCTCCACGCTTCCAGAAGCTCCTTGTAGAGCAGCGCTCCCATCGGCCCCCGCAGCCATTGCCTGACCATCCTCATGCCAGCGCCTCCTGCTCGGTTAATTTGCTCTGGCCATACGCCAGGGAGACAAAAGTGTCTTCGAGGTTGTCACAGCCAGCCTGCGCCATCAGGGCAGCGGGCTCGCCATCGCCAACAAGACGGCCTTCCGCCATGACCAGCACGCGATCCGACAGCTCCAGCACCTCTGACATCACATGACTGGAAAACACGATGGTGGTACCGGCCTCTTTCAGGCGCAGCAGTGTGCGCCGCAGGAGCCGCGCAGCGAGCACGTCCAGCCCCCGGGTCGGCTCATCGAGGATCAGGTGTTGCGGTCGATGCACCAGGGCGCGGGCGAGGGAAACCTTCATCCGCTCGCCCTGGGAAAAGCCGACGGTACGCCGATCCCACAGGTCCCCCAGCTCCAGTTCAGAACGGACTCCGTCGAGGGAGCGGGAGAGGTCACTGCCGCGCAATCCCTGCATCTGCGCAAACAGGGTCAGGTATTCTTCCACGGAGAGTCGCTCGTAGAGCCCCTCCCGATCACCCACCACACCCAGCTGCCGACGCACTGCCAGGGGATCCCGGGCCACGTCGATACCGCCCACGCGGACTTCGCCCGCGTCAGCGTTCAGCAGCCCGGAAACAATTCTCAGACAGGTCGTTTTGCCCGCGCCGTTGGCACCGAGCAATGCAGTAATACGGCCGTCGGGAATCTCAAAACTCAGGTCGCGCAGCACCGGCCGTCCTGCAAACTGCTTGCGCAGGGATTTCACCTCGATCATCAGCCCTCTCCCCCTGAGTTTTTTTGCGGTGCCGCGTCCAGCGCAGGGCCGAAGGCATCGGCCATGAACGGCGGGCGACGAATCTCCCCGACACACTGTGTATCCAGCGGCTCGTCCGGTGTATCGAGGAACTCAGCGATCAGATCAGGGATGCAACCCCGCGCAGAGTTGATATGCCCCCCGCCAGCCACCACCAGGTGTTGTTTGTGAGTCAGGTAGTCAAGCCGGGTATCCGCATAATCCGGCGGGGTAATCGGGTCGGCGCTGCCGGAAATCAGCAATACCGGGTGGTCTCTGGGCTCAGGGGTGGGGTAGGAGCGCTCCGCCACCGGCCACACCCTGCAGCCGGCCTCGAACAGGTCGTAAAAACCGCTGCCCAGAAATGTCTCGCGACTGTCAGCGGCCACCTCTTCCGCGCTGATGCGATTGAGTTCCTCCGCACAGGCGACAGAAAAAGTCAGCCCCATGGACATGGTGTCACTGGCGGGCAGGAACAGACTGGAAAGCCCCGACAGGGGCAGAAGGTTACCGCGGGCAGCCTGGTGAATGACGTAGGGCAACTGTGCGGCGACGCCCGGATCGTACAGGGCAGTCCGCACGGCATTGGCCACTTCCCAGCGCGGCACCCGTCTTCCGATCGCGGCACCGGTCAGCGGGTCCGCCAGCCGGGCGTCACCCGAGCCCCACTCCGCCAGCAGGCGGTCGAGATCCTTTCGCCAGTCTCCAAACCCGGCACAGGACGGATCTTCCCGACAGGCATCCTGCAATTGCTGCAGCGCCTGTTCTGCAGCGCGCGCACTGAGAAAAACCTTCGTTTCAATCGGTGCGACTCCATCCAGCACCAGGGCGCTGAGGGACTCCGGATACCATTGCTGGTACAGCAGTGCCGTCCGCGTTCCCCAGGAGCCGCCCCACAGGACGATCTTTTCGTGGCCGAGATGGGTCCGCACTTCCTCCAGGTCGTCCACGGTCCGCCGACTGTAAAGATCTTCGGTGCGAGCACGCTGCTCCTGAAAGCAGCCACTGAGGTGCATCGCAAATGCATCCAGATCTGCCGGGAGCTCCTCCTCGAGGCCACAATCAAAGGCACCGGAGCGACCCGCGCCACGGCGGTCCACCATCACGATGTCCCGGTTGCGATTGATCCTGTTGAAGCTGGGCAGCAACGGAACCAGGTCACTGGCGGCCTGGCCCGGGCCTCCCGCCAGCAGATAGAGCGGCTCACTGCCGTCCGGGTTCACCGCAGGTGCAACCGCCACGGCCAGCTCTGCAGGTTGCTCCCCTGCCCCGACCGGGACCTGGTAACAATGCAGAGGCTGGGACCAGCCGTCGAGAAAACAGGTTTTCTCCCCGGACTCCCCGGCGAAAACGTCCGCACTGCGCAGCAGCGCAACGTTAGCCAACAACAGCGCAAGGATGGTGAACCCCGCGCGTTTTCTGGCCAATTCCTTTGCCATCAGCCACTTCTCCCAGTGTTCCTCAAATAAGCCGGCCCAGTTTATCGAAAAAACCGCCCTGCCGTCGCCGTCAAGGCCATTAGCGCAGCCGGCGGCGCAGTGGTAAGGTCGCATTTTGCTCCTCACTCGACCACAGCCATGAATTTTTCCGACCGAGAGAAACAGCTGATCCGGGCCGCTTTTGCCTGGGGACAGATTGCCCACCAGGAGGGCTTTGAGTTGTCGGACCTGGAGATCGAGAAATCGGTCCTGTTCCGCCGACTGCTGGCAGGCCGACCGGCCCTGACCTTCCCACCGCCGCTCCGCCACGGATTCCCCTGGTACGAGGTCATCGAAGGGCGCAATCAATTCGTGGTCAATGCCTCCGAACCCTCCCCGGACTGCAGCATCATTGCCCCGGGCAGCAGGCCTGGAGACACCTGTATCCTGATTGACGGATCTCTGTGGCGCGTCGCAGAAACGGTGAAGCCCGGCCAGGAATATATCGTTGAGTGGGGGGCCTACCCGATTCAATGGCGCCTGCGGAAGCACTGGGAAGTGAATTACGAGATGACGCGGCAACTGCATCAGTTCCGTCAGGAGAACCCTTCCGCAGAGATCCGCCTCGACCCGGGCAATGGTCCGCGCGAGTGGGGCGAGCTTCGTATCGATGATCAACAGACCGTGTGGCTGAGCGAATGGCACCTCGGCCGTATCGGCCTGTCCGGCTGGGTCTGGGTCGGCCATCTTGAGCAACCGCCCGCGAGGGCGGAATTCACCCCCCTCTTCGAGGACGACCGGGGCCCGCTCTTGCTTGCCGAGGGCAATGGCGAATGCGGGGTGGCCTGGCTACGGGTGGAGCAGGCCGGGGAGGAGTCCCGCTTTATCCGCCTGGGCAACACCCAGGACTACCGCAGCCTGGTTGCAGAGGCCATGGGCGATCCCGAGAGCCTGATTCAGGGCATTGAAGGCAATATGCTGGAGGTCATGGACTGCCGCGGCCTCGAGCCCCTGCGCAGGCTCTCGGTACCCACCCACCTGGCGCCACTGGAAGAGTTCGACCTCGGCAAGCCTACCTTCGACCTGGTTCCCGAGAACGCCCGGGATCGCTGACGTCAGTCAACATCCCGGCCGCGGGCGGCGCGCAACAGCATGAACCAGGGCTCAAGCGGCATTTCATGGTCAGCTGCGGCGAGGGCTCCCTTCAAACGCTCCAGGTTACCGCTGCCAAGCACCGGCACCATCCGGCTCGGATGCCTCAACAGCCAGCTCAGTGCAATCTGCTGGGCATCCATACCCAACTCCCCACGCAGGGACTCCATGCAGCCCCGAACCCGGGCTGCTGCCTCGGCACCGCCGGTAAAGAGATCTCCGCCGGCAAAGGGCGACCAGGCCATGGGCAGGATACCCTCCTTCTGGCAGTGATCGAGTTGGCCATCGAACATGGGCGTACTGTGCAGCAGGGAAACCTCGATCTGGTTGACCACCAGCGGCGCCTTCAAACGCGACTGGAGGAGCTCCACCTGATGGGGCAGGAAGTTCGAGACACCCACTGACCGCACTTTTCCCGTATCTACGAGGTCGTCCAGCACCGCAGCAAGCTCTGCCGCATCCATTAATGGATCTGGGCGATGCAACAGCAACAGATCCAGATAGTCGGTTCCGAGATTGCTGAGGCTGCTCTCAACCGAGCGCCGCACGTGCGCTTCACCTGAGTCGTAATGGTTCAGCCGATAGTCATTGCGGCTACCGCACAGCTTGATCCCACATTTACTGACGATCTCCATACGTGCACGGACGGACGGGTCGATTTGGAGCGCCTCTCCAAACAGCGCTTCACACTGGTAATCACCATAGATGTCGGCGAGATCGAATGTCGTCACACCCAGCTCGAGCAGCTGCTCGGCCAGGCCCAATCGCTCTTGCGGATTCATTTCCCAGCTATCCATTCGCCACAACCCCATGGCCACGCGGGACATGGAAAACTCACTGTTTAACCGGGACGTCACTCTCTGCATAGAAAACTCGCTAACAATTACGATGTGAAGAAGGCCAACCCTTTGGGCGCACCTCGATCAGGAAGGTGCGCATTGTAGAGGCCCCTCCGGCACTTTGCAGCCGTCTCCATTTGCTGATTCTCTTTGCAACACGCTGGGCGACGCTGCTCTGGAATAAGCCCCGGTCTATTCACAACCATACCCCACCCTGGTGGACACTCTGTTCACTGACTTCGTCTCCCCGGTTGCCCACAGATTCACTGGAAGGATCTGTGCATAACCATGGAATAGCCACCGCGGGATTCGAAATGCCGAGGCTTGCAGAAGGGCGCATAAAAAAACACCGTTGGCCGCGAGCCAGCACGAGCCTGTATGTACAAACAGTATTTTTAAATCAACTCACAGGGCAGAAAATTATTGCACGCTCGATACGAGTTCAGAGATCCGGTTCCAACCCCGGAGTTATCCCCACAGCCAACTTTGTCTGTGAACATTCCTTCCGCATATTTACCAGCTGATGCCACCCTCAAACCAACTGCTCAGTTACCAACAGAGAGACTGGAAACATCTGTGCATAAGCGTTGGAAAGTTACAGGATGGGCAGGCATACCGTGGAGCAGGCGATAATGGTGAAAATTACGTCAGGGTAACTGGTTCCAAGTTGTGGAGACTGAGCCATCGGGGTAGCGGCTTAGACTACATGTGGATTTGGGTGGCGCAGAACCGAGGGTGAAGGGGGTAGCCGGAATCACCTTGACTCTTTCGCACAGCGAAAGTAGCGGAACGCCGTCCGGGTCATCGGCAGGCAGGGCCTTTGGAATGAAAGCATGTGTGCAGTGATGACTAGCCTTGCAGTCGCCTTCCCTGGCGCTACTGCTGTGCGCTCGGTCGGGCCCCGGCCCGGCCATCCTTGGCCGGTCGCTATGGGGCGCGCGAAGCATTGCTTCGCCAACGCGCCCCCTGGCCCTACTCTCACGATGCCAGGCAATACGACATCGTCGGGCACTGTAAATAAAAAAAGGGCCACCCGATTGGGTGGCCCTTTCTTTTATTTAGAAGCCTGACAAACGGCAACGCCGTTTGGACTGCCGCAGGCAGCCCGAAGGGTGAGGGCTGCAGGTCCGAATCACCATGACCCTTTC
>NZ_JAJSAQ010000007.1 GCF_021729075.1 Microbulbifer guangxiensis | reverse complement strand
CCGGTAGCTCGTGAGGGGCGCGCATTATAGCGAACCGCCTCTCCGCAGCAAGCCTTTTTTGCAGGCTTTTTTCAGTGTCGAAACCGCTGCCCGAAGGCGCTCTGTTTCGAACTGAAGGACTCGCTGGAGCCCTGTGCGAAGCCGCTTGTGGCTCCGTCGAAGTGGCGCGCATTATAGCGGCCATTCCGACCCTGGCAAGCTCTTTTGTGAAGAAATTTTCTTAGGAAAATCAATCACTTGGAGCCGCCACCTCACTACTCATCAAGCAGCGAGGGCGCGAACTATACGGCCCCGGACCGGGGGCCGCAAGCACTTTCGTGACAAAACTGTAAAAAAGTTATTTCCCTTCAGGAAGCGCCGAAAAAACAATCAACCCGGCAGCGCAAAGAGGTGATACTTCTTCTTGCCGAGGCGCACGATGAAATAACGATCATGAAGGGCAGACCCAGGGGCAAATACCGCCGCCGGCTCACCATTGCTCTCGATCCCTACCGGCTGCCCGTTGACGATCACAGCCTTGCGCCCCAGCGCATCCTTGACCGGCTTGCCGGATGGCGCCATGCCGGCCTCCACCAGAACATGAATCAGGCTCTGCTCGCCAAAGTCAGCCGGCAGCTCTGAGCTCGGCAGGCCATCCTGGCGCAGCTGCTCCAGATCACTGGCAGAGAGCTCGGTAATCTCACCGGAAAACAGCGCGGCAGATATACGCTCGGCCGCGGCCAACCCTTCCTCACCATGTACTTCCCGGGTCACTTCCCGGGCCAGAATTCCCTGAGCCTTCGGCTTGCCGGCGCGCTCGGCATCGGCCCGCTCGATCGCATCGATCTCGTCGACACCGAGGAAAGTGAAGTACCGCAGGAACTTGTAAACGTCGGCGTCTGCCGTATTCAGCCAGAACTGGTAGAAGGCGTAAGGGGACGTCCGTTTCGGGTCCAGCCAGATAGTGCCGCTCTCGGTCTTGCCGAACTTGGTGCCATCCGCCTTGGTGACCAGGGGCAGCGTCAGACCAAAGACCTTGCCGCGGTGCTGGCGCCGGGTCAGGTCCACTCCCCCGGTAATATTGCCCCACTGGTCAGAACCCCCGATCTGCAGCGTGCAGCTCTCGCGCTGGTAAAGCTCTGAGAAGTCCATGGACTGCAACAACATGTAGCTGAACTCGGTGAAGGAAATCCCCTCGCCCTCGCGCTGGATCCGCTGCTTGACGGACTCCTTGTTAACCATGTTGTTGACGGAGAAATGTTTTCCCACCTCGCGCAGGAAATCGAGCACATTCAGGTTCTGAGTCCAGTCGAGGTTATTCACCACCGTGGCACTGTTTTCACCGCAGTCGAAGTCAATAAACTGGGAAACCTGGGCGCGAATTTTGTCTACCCAGCCGGCAACCACGTCCGGCGTATTGAGGCTGCGCTCCTGGGCCTTGAAGGAAGGATCGCCGATCAGGCCGGTTGCGCCGCCAACCAGTGCGATTGGACGATGCCCTGCCGCCTGAAACCTCTTTAATGTCAGAAGGGGTACTAGACTCCCTATGTGAAGGGAATCCGCGGTCGGATCGAAGCCGCAATAGAGGGTGCGGGAATGCGCCAGATGCTCGGTCAACTCCCCATCCCCCGTGGCCTGATTGATCAGCCCCCGGCGGTCCAAATCTTTCAACAGTGTCGTATCGACCCCGGCCATCGTTTCCCCTCAGTGCAATATCTGGCGATTGGCGCCGCCGGACGGCGGCAAAGCGGGCTGCAACATTACCGAATATCCCGCTAAATACAAGCGGCCGCGGGCCGCCGCCACCCCGACCAAGGAACAGGTACAGAGGAACTGAACCATGGAAGTGCAGGTCAATTACCCCGTGAATGCCGACAGATTTTTTGTTATAAAGCCGTCTCGGTGTTCGTTTTTTAGGCACGACAGATGCCACACACCGATAAAAAGTAACACCAGCGCTACCCGTTAAGACCATGGAAAATCCACGCACACCGAAGCCCAAGCGCCTGTTCGGCGCCCTGCGCCAGCATTTCCCGCGCACTCATGCCCTTGCGGCAGGGGCCGCCAGTTTCGCGCTGGTGCTCGCCATGTTCGTTCCCACCCCCGAGGTGGAAGCCAAGCGACTCTCCCTGCCGGTCAATCTCTCGGTGCCGGAAGATCCGGCCGACCTGCCGGCCGGGAAGGCAGAAGAGCAGGTTGCCGCTACCGATGCCGTACTTGCTCCCGCCATCGAGGCCCCGGCCGAGATCGACAAAAAGGATCTGGAAGTTCGCAACGGCGACACCCTGTCCGACCTGTTCAAACGTGCCGGTGTCGATGCCGCCGAGATGTACAAGCTCCTGTCCAGTGGCAAGGAAGCGCGCGGGCTGGCCCGACTGACTCCCGGGGAAAAGCTCACTTTTCACATCGACAACGACGGCTCACTGGCGAGTCTGGAACTGCATCGCGACCGCCTCAACCTGGTGGAGTTCACCCGCGAGGACAGCGGCGCCTTCCGTTACGCCGCTTACCAGCGTGAGGCTGACAGCTACTCCGCCTACCGCGAGGCTGAAATCGACAGCTCCCTCTTTATGGCCGGGAGCGAGGTAGGGCTGAGCCATGACCTCATCATGGAAATGGCCCAGGTCTTCAGTTCCGATATCGACTTTGCCCTCGACATCCGCAAGGGCGATCGCTTCAGCGTAATGTTCGAGGAGAAGTTCCTCGACGGCGAGAAGATCGGCAATGGCCCGATTCAGGCGGTCACCTTCGTCAACCAGGGCAAGACTTTCAGCGCCGTACGCTACGTCGATGCCAATGGCGATGCGAACTACTACACGCCGGATGGAAAGAGCATGCGCAAGGCCTTTATCCGCACCCCGGTGGACATTGGCCGCATCAGCTCCCACTTCAACCCCAGGCGCCTGCACCCGATCTTCAAGACCCGGCGGCCGCACAACGGCACCGACTACGCTGCTCCCACTGGTACACCGGTGTATTCCGCCGGTGATGGACGGGTCATCAAGGCCGGCTATAGCAAGGCAAACGGCAACTATGTGTTCATCAAGCATGGTGAGCGCTATATCACCCGATACCTGCACCTGCACAAGCGCAAGGTCAAAGTCGGCCAGCGTGTGAAGCAGCGCCAGGTGATTGGCACTGTCGGCGCCACCGGTTATGCCACCGGCCCCCATCTGCATTACGAGTTCCTGGTGGATGGCAGCCATCGCAATCCGGCCACCATCGTGCGCAAGCTTCCGAAGGCCAAGTCCATTCCGACGGCAGAGATGGAGCGCTTCCGCATGCAGACCCAGCCGCTGCTGGCCAAGCTTGAGAGCTACGAGCAGCCCGCCCTGGCCCAGCGCGATGAGCCTGAGGACACCCAGGAAGTGAACTGAACCTTTCCGCGTGCGCCCACCCATCGGTGGGCGCCTCGCCTTCCCCGGGCTGCATCCGTCACGCCAGCAGCCACCCCAGAACAACAAAGCCAGAACAACAAAAAGGAAGCGCTGTCAGCGCCATTCTTGAGGGAGCATGAATGTCTGAGCTCTACATCGGCCTGATGTCCGGAACCAGTGTCGACTCCATCGATGCGGTGCTGGTGGAATTCGAGGGGGCCTCCCCACTCAGGACTCGCATACTGGAGACTGTCGGTTATCCGATCGCCGCCACCATACGCGAGGCGATTCTCGCACTCTGCGCCCCCGGCCCTTCGGAGCTGGATCGTGCCGGGCAACTGGACCGCCAACTGGGCGAGGCATTTGCGGACGCCGTGGCAACCCTGCTCGAGCGCGCCGCTGTCACTCCGAACGAAATCAAGGCTATTGGCAGCCACGGGCAGACCGTGCGCCATCGCCCGCCCGGCAGTGTTGCAGTGCCCTTCTCCATGCAGCTCGGCGATCCGAACACCATTGCCACGTTGACCGGCATTACCACGGTGGCGGACTTTCGCCGCCGCGACATGGTGCTCGGCGGCCAGGGCGCCCCCCTGATGCCCGCCTTCCACCACGCCGCCTTTGCCGCAGCGACAGACCGGGCGGTGGTGAACATCGGCGGCATGGCGAATATCACCGAGCTGGCCGCCAACGGTAGCGTGCGCGGCTACGATACCGGACCGGGCAATGCATTGCTGGATTACTGGGTAGAGCTGCACCAGGGGCAGCCGTTTGACCGCGACGGCGCCTGGGCCGCCAGCGGTCGAGTGCACCCGGAGCTGCTTGAGCGCCTGATGGCAGATCCATATTTTGCCGCCACACCGCCGAAGAGCACCGGCCGTGAGACCTTCAACCCCAGCTGGCTGGAAGGAGCCACTGTTGGCCTGCAGCTTTCCCCTGCGGACGTCCAGGCAACCCTGGCGGAAGTGACTGCGGCGAGCATTGCCGATGGGGTCAATTCTTTTGCCAATGGCGGTGAGCTGCTGATCTGTGGTGGCGGCGCACGGAACCTGGATCTGATCGAGCGGCTGCAGCGGCGACTGCCCACCTGGTCCATAGCCGACACCGGTAAATACGGCATCGACGCCGACTGGCTGGAAGCGGTGGGTTTTGCCTGGCTGGCCCGCCAGACACTGCACGGCCTGCCGGGGAACTGTCCGGGGGTTACCGGCGCAAGCCGAGATACCGTGCTGGGGGGAATCTATCCCGCCTGACGCGGGTGTCGTGGGCAGTCCGGGACAGCGGGGGCAGGCGCCTGCGCTGTCCGCATGAAAATCATGTCGGCGCGAAAATCAGATAGAGAAAGAGGATCCGCAACCGCAGGTGGACGACGCGTTGGGGTTCTGCACGACAAAGCGGGATCCGCTCAGGCCTTCCTCATAGTCCACGCTCGCCCCCACCAGATACGGGTAGCTCATGGCGTCAACAAGCACCTGGATGCCATCTTTCTCGACCACGGCATCGTCTTCCGCCACCAGTTCATCGAAAGTAAAACCGTACTGGAAACCGGAACAGCCGCCGCCGGTAACAAAAACCCGCAGCTTCAGCTCCGGATTGCCCTCATCCTCCAACAGGCTCTTGACCTTGGCCACGGCGCGCTCGGTCACCAGGACCGGTTCAGGGGAAAAGGATACAGCTTCTGACATAGGTTTCTCTCGGTATTTGGGCTGGGATCGCCCCTTTCCGACAGTATATCGAGGGCGGCACCAGGGCCGCCATCTTGCTAAAACCGACCAGGGCAGTCAAGTATTCGGAGCCGACGGTCGCGGCCCCGACAGGAGGGATCAGTCGACTTCGGCGACAGCCTCTTCGGCATGCTCCAGCAGGCGGGTCTCACCGGTGGAGTCGATGTCGATATTGGAAACCAGGGAACCGTTGACCTGGGCACCCTTCACCATTTCGATCAGCTTGTAGTGCACGTTGCCTTCCACCATCGCCTTGGAGGACAGCTCCAGGTGACGGGCGGCATAGACATCTCCTTTCACGTTGCCATTGATGACCACGTGCGGAACGCGGATCTCGCCCTCGACTTCGCCGCCATCGACGATCTGCAGGCGCGCGTCACTGTCACTGTGGGCGCTGACGTTGCCTTTCACTTTGCCCTCGATCACCAGGTTGCCGCGAAAATGCAGGTCACCGGTCACCTCCGTCTGGCGGGCGATCAGTGTTGTGTGGTTGCTTCCGGAGCTCGCCATAACAGTAGCCTTCTCTTTTTTTCTCAACATAAGTCTTTCAAAACCTCGTTTACCAGCCCCGGCCGACTAGCTTTTCTGCACCAGCCAGCCGTAACGCTGCTCGATATTGAATCCCCCGCGGCCGCCGGATTTCAGCGACAACTCCACACCCTCGGGCTCGAAACCCTCGGGCAACTTTAGCTCCCCTTCAATATTTTGAAAGTACTTGAAGCGTAGGGGGATCGATTCGCTGTCCACCTGGGGCGAGAGCGCACTCAGGGGATAGCGTTTTGGCTGTCCATCCTGACTGCCCACCACGGTGAAGGTCGCCTGACCGGTCACCACGTTGTGTCTTGTCGCCGACTGCTGCACCAGAAGCTTGTACTGGTAGCGGCCATCGGCCATTTCCGAGATGCTGAAACGGCCGATGGATACACCGTCACTGCCGTCCGCCGGAGCCATCAGCCCCCGGTAGAAAGAAATCTCCTGCTTAAGCTCCGCAATGCGGCTCTCTTTTTCCACCAGCTCCGTGCGCACCTTCTCACTGGCCTGCTCACCGATGGCCAGTGACTGCTCTGCCGTGGTAGCTCGCAATCGCAGGGACTCGTTCTCCTTTTTCAGTCTGTCGAGCTCCTTCAGGGCGCGCTCATGGGCAAGGGTCTTGCGATCCAGGTTGCTGCGCAGATGGTGCTGACCGGCGAAATAGGCAGCCGCAGAGGTGGCGAGCACCAGCAGCGCCACCCCCAGCACCGACAGGGCGCCAGAGAACGGGCGGTGGGGCACCACCTTCATGCGGTACTGCTTGCTGCCTTTGACTTTGCGCGCCATGAATTCCGTGTTGCCGTGATTAAACTGATAAATCGTGTGGATTAAGCTGCCGATTCTAAGGCAGTAGGGCCGGGCTCTCCAGCCCAAGGGTTTCCTGCCAGCCGAACATTATGTTCATGTTCTGCAGTGCCTGGGCCGAGGCGCCCTTGGCCAGGTTATCAATTACCGACAGGACCACCAATGTATCCCCATCCTGCGGGCGGTGCAGCGAAATGCGGCACAGATTGGTCCCGCGCACACTGCGGGTCTGCGGATGACCCTGCGGCGACATGACGTCCACGAACGGCTCGTCCCGGTAGCGGGCCTCGAACAGGGCCTGGGCAGACTCAAGCGTCTGGCCCGGTCGCAGACGGGCATACAGTGTGGCGTGAATACCGCGCACCATCGGCAGCAGATGCGGCACAAAGGTCAGCGTTGCCGGATCGCTGTCCTGCGGCTGGACCATGCGCAAGCCCTGCTCGATCTCTGGCAGGTGCCGATGGCCGCTGGCCGCGTAAGCGCGGAAGTTGTCACTGTTTTCGGCGAACAGCAATTCGGTCTTGCCCTGGCGACCGGCGCCACTGGCGCCGCTGGCGGCATTGGCAATCAGCCCGGTGGGTTCGACGGCGTCAGCCTCGAGCAGTGGAATCCAGCCCAGCTGGATGGCCGTCGGGTAACAGCCCGGGCAGGCCACCAGCTGTGCCCCGGCAATCGCCTGCCGGTGCACCTCCGGCAGCCCATACACCGATTCAGCGGCGAGCGCGGGGGCTGCGTGCAGTTGCCCGTACCAGCGCTCCCAGGCGGGGACATCCTTGATGCGAAAGTCTGCTGACAGGTCGATCACCCGCACTCCGCGACTGATCAGTTCAGGCACCTGGGCCTGGGCAACCCCATGGGGGGTGGCGAAGAACACCAGGTCTGCGCGGGCGAGCACCTCAACATCCGGCTCGCTGAACGCCAGTTCACTGTGGCCACGCAGGCTCGGGAACAGCTCTGCCACCGGGGTACCGGCCAGGGTCCGCGAGGTGATCGCCTCGATCTCCACCTGCGGATGCCCGCACAGCAGGCGCAGCAGTTCCACCCCCGTGTAGCCGGTACCCCCGACAATTGCTACCTTGATCACCCTGACGGTCACTCCTGTGCTCATTGAACCCAGCCAGATAGGCCCTCTGGGGCCCATCCGGATAAAATACGCGCAGCACTCTACCACATCCCAGCCATTTAACAGGACGAGCCTTGAAGCCAGCCCCAGACTCCCGCGACAAGAGACCAGCCCTGCGATGGCTGCGCCATGAGCGCGGGCTGGAAAAACTGCGCCTGCAACTTTCCGCCCAGGACGCCCTGGCACCACTGCTGGCCATGGCACTGCTCACAGGTATCGCCGCGGGGCTGGTCACGGTCGGATTTCGGCTGCTGAGCGAATCCCCCTCGCGTCTCTATCTGCCGATGCCGGACCAGTTTGAGGCACTGCCACAGATCTGGCGCTTCGCGCTGCCGGTGCTGGGGGCGCTGGCGCTGGCCGCCATGTACCACCTGCTGAAACCCAGTCGGCGACATACCGGTATCGTGCATGTGCTGGACCGGCTGCACAATCACCAGGCACAGATGCCCGCCTCCAATGCCGTGCTGCAGTTCCTGGCCGGCTCGGTGGCCCTGCTCAGTGGCCAGTCCGTGGGCCGTGAGGGCCCTGCCGTGCACCTGGGTGCCGCCAGCGGCAGCCTGTTGGCCCGCCAGCTCAAGCTGCCCAACAACTCGGTGCGCAACCTGCTGGGATGCGGCGTCGCTGCCGCCATTGCTGCCTCGTTCAACACACCGCTGGCCGGCGTGGTATTTGCCATGGAGGTGGTCATGCTGGAGTACTCCGTGGTCGGCTTCCTGCCGGTAATCCTGGCCGCGGTGATCGGCAGCGCGGTCACCCAACTGGTCTTCGGCAGTGAACCGGCGTTTACGGTACCCGCCATTCAACTGAATTCCCTGGCAGAGATGCCGGTTCTGTTTTTCTTCGCCATTGTGATCGGAAGCCTCGCGGGGATTTTTATCCACATCCAGCGTCGGCTGGCGCCGGTACAGCGAAAGTCCCCCGCCGTGCGCTTCCTCATCGCCGGCGTGTTCACCGGCACGGTCGCCATCTGGGTACCGGAGGTACTGGGCGCCGGTTATGACACCCTGGAAAAAGCGATTCTCGGTGAGCTGGCCCTGACTGTGCTGGTGATCATCGTGGTGGCAAAGTTCGCCACCACGCTGCTGGCCAGCAGCCTGGGGATTCCCGGTGGCGTGATCGGCCCCAGCCTGTTCCTGGGGGCCTGCCTCGGCGGCATCGCCGGCGGCCTGACCAACCTCTGGCTGGGCGAGGGCACGGCCAGTCCCGGTTTTTATGCCATGGTGGGTATGGCGGCGATGATGGCAGCACTGCTGAACTCGCCCCTGGCGGCGCTGCTTGCCATCCTCGAGCTTACCTACAATCCAAATGTCCTCTTTCCCGGTATGCTGATGATCGTCGTGGCCTGTCTGGTCAGCCGGAACTTCTTTGCCACCGAAGGTATCTTCCAGGAGACACTGCGCTCCCTGGACAAGAGCGGCACCCCCAGCTGGAGGCAGCAGATGTTGAGCCGGGTGGGAGTTGCCAGCGTTATGGAGCGACGCTTCTCGATTGCCCCGCAGAAGCTGAGTGAGGCTGAGGCCGCGCGCCTGATTGCGCCGGGCCCGCACTGGATCGTGATCGACCTGCCGGAAGAACCGGCACCGCAACTGCTGCGCGCTGCGGACCTGGCCAGCTTTCTGCAGCGTCTCGAAGAGGCCCGCAAGCAGAACCGCGAGAGCAAGGATGAGGGTGCGGGCGATCCCATCGATCTGCTGAAACTGCCCGGTGAGCGCCACCCGCTGGCAGCGTTGAATTGGCGCGCGACCCTGCTGGAGGCACAAAACAAGCTCGAGAAGAGTGGCGCCGGCGCCTTGTATGTCCACCGCGGGCTGACCGGGGTGCTGGACAACCATGTCGCCGGTATTATCCTGCCGCAGCATATCGATAATTTTTATCGCCAATAAAAACCATCGTTCATTCGACATTTTTCACGGGAGGGAGCCCAATGCTCTGGGTCAAAGCGTTTCACCTGATGGCCGTGGTAACCTGGTTTGCCGCACTTTTCTACCTGCCGCGCCTGTTCGTCTATCATGCCGAGGCTGAAGACAAACTAAGCCGCGACCGCTTCTGCACCATGGAGCGCCGCCTGTACCGGGGGATCGCGCTGCCGTCGATGATCGCCGTGATCGCCCTCGGCATCTGGCTCATTTCCTTCAACCCGTCCTACTACATGAGCTCCGGCTGGATGCATGCGAAACTGTTTTTCGTGGTGCTGCTGATCGGCTATCACCACGTGTGTGGTGCCTACGTGCGGAAGTTCGCCGCCGGCACCATCAACCGCAGCCCGCGCTTTTTCCGCATTTTCAATGAACTGCCGGTCATTGCCCTGGTGGCCATCATGATTCTGGCGGTGGTGCGGCCATTCTGATCTGCCCGCGCGCCCGGTGGGATTCCGGGTGCGTGGACACAGCCGGAACCGGTTGGGCAGCAGCCCCCGGGTACAGGGGACAAAGTGGCGCAAGAAATCTCGGGGCGGCCGTTTGCCGCAACTAGAATGTAGGGGCCCTCAACCGCAGCTCGTGACCCTGCCTATTGCCCATGGATACACGCCAGCCCATCGTCCTTACCGTCACTCACCACGATCCCAGCGGCAGTGCCGGGATTACCGCCGATACTGAAACCGCCGTCAGCCTGGGATGCCACTGCACATCCGTTGTCTCGGCCATCAGTGTCGGCGATACCGGAGAGCTGATGGGTGTGGCGCCGGTGGACGACTCGCTGCTGGTCGAGCAGGCCCGGGCGGTGCTGGAGGATATGCCGGTCGCCGCCATCAAGGTGGGCTATCTCGGTTCGGTGGAAAACGTCCGGGCGCTGCACAGTGTGCTGCGGGATTACCCGAACATCCCCGTGATAATCGATCCGGATGCGACCCTGGCCGACAAGCAGAGCATGCTGGCACCTCCGCTGTGGGAGGCCATGAGCTCCCTGCTGCTGCCCTACGCCACCATGGCCTGCCCCAATCGCCGCGAGGCCCGCGCCATGGCCGTTGAGGCCGATGTGCTGGATGCCCAGGCCCAGGAACTGCTGGAAAGCGGCTGCCGCTACCTGTTACTGACCGGTGTACCCTGCGAGCAGCAGCTGGAAAACCGCCTGTACGACGAACGCGGCCTGATCCGGCAGTTTCACTGGCAACGCCTGCAACCTGCCGCTTATGGGGTTTGCGGGACCCTGGCGACCGCCATCGCCTGCCATATCGCCCACGGGCTGACGGTTATCGAGGCTGTGGCCCGCAGCCAGCAATTCACCTGGAGCGCCATTGCTGACAGCCGCCGGCTGGGCATGGGGCGCCCGATCCCCAACCGCCTGTTCTGGGCTCGCCGCTGAACCACCGCTGTCCCGGTGCCATTGTCCCCACCGCAGCCGGACTGGATAATAGCCGGCCAAATTCCCAAGCACGCCACAAGTCTATGAGCAAATCCGAGCAACTCTTTTCCGATGCCCAGCAATACATTCCCGGCGGCGTCAATTCTCCGGTGCGCGCCTTCCGCGCCGTCGGTGGTACGCCCCTGTTCATCGATCGCGCCGAAGGAGCCTACCTTTTTGACGCCGATGGCAAACGCTATATCGACTATGTGCAGTCCTGGGGCCCCATGGTGCTCGGCCACGCCCACCCGGACGTGATCGAGGCTGTAGTCGAGCAGGCCCAGTCCGGCCTCAGCTTCGGCGCCCCGACGGAACTGGAGACAGAGCTGGCCGAGGAGCTGTGCCGTATCTGGCCCAACATGGACCTGGTGCGCTTCGTCAACTCCGGCACCGAAGCCACCATGAGTGCCATCCGGCTCGCCCGCGGCGCGACCAGCCGTGACAAGATCGTCAAGTTCGAGGGCTGCTACCACGGCCACTCGGATTCGCTGCTGGTCAAGGCCGGCTCCGGCGCCCTGACCATGGGCGTGCCCTCCTCCCCCGGGGTGCCGGCCTCCCTGGCAGATCACACCATCACCCTCGCCTACAACGACGCCGACTCAGTGCGGGAGTGCTTCGACAAGATGGGGGACCAGATTGCCTGCATCATCGTCGAGCCCGTGGCCGGCAACATGAACTGCATTCCGCCGGTGCCGGGATTCTTGGAAACCCTGCGCGAGGTGTGCGATGCCCACGGCGCGCTTCTGATCCTCGACGAGGTGATGTCCGGATTCCGTGTGAGCCTGACCGGCGCCCAGGGCCATTACGGCATCGAGGCCGACATCACCACGCTGGGTAAGGTGATCGGCGGCGGTATGCCGGTGGGTGCCTTCGGCGGCAAACGCCAGTATATGGAGCAGATCGCCCCCACCGGCCCTATCTACCAGGCGGGCACCCTGTCCGGTAACCCGGTGGGCATGGTGGCGGGGCTGGAAACCCTGCGGCTGGTACAGGAGCCCGGCTTCTATGACCGCCTGGCTGAAAAAACCGAAAAACTGGTCCAGGGTATTCTGTCCGCGGCTCGTGAAGCCGGTGTCCCCCTGACCGCCAACAGCGCTGGCAGCATGTTCGGTTTTTTCTTCACCGATGAGCCGGAGGTCAGCAACTACCAGCAGGTGATGGCCTGCAACAATGAGCGCTTCAATCGCTTCTTCCACGGCATGCTGGACGAGGGCATCTACTTCGCCCCGGCATCCTACGAGGCCGGATTCATGTCCGCAGCCCACAGCGACGAGGACATCGACGCCACCATCGCCGCGGCGAAAAAGGTGTTCGCCCAGCTCGGCTGAACCCCTGCCCCAGAGAGCTCTCAGCCCTGAGATGAGGCCAGTGCTGCCTGGACCAGAAGAACCAGGCAGCACAGGTAACCCCCGCTCCACATCAGTGAGCGGGCACCGGCCCAGTCTTTCAGGTAACAGACCCCATAGAGCACACGGAAGGCAATAAAACCCAGCGCCAGCATCGCCAGCCACTGGTCTGGCACACCGCTGACCGCTCCGGCCAGTACCGCAGCGACAAAGATCGGCAGTGCCTCGAAACTGTTCCGCTGGGCCCAGTCGGCCCGCTGGGCGAGCCCCCTCTGCGATTCCAGGTAAGCTCTCGGGGCGCGGTTGTCGTAACGACCCTCCCCGGTGAATTTGGCGGTAAGGGTGAAGAGATAAGGCATGATGGCGGCAGCCAGCAGGCACCAGAAGGCGACAGTCATGACGGACTCCCTGTTTTGTTATCATGCCCGCCAGCTTAGCCGGCACCAACACAACCGGCAAAAACCAGACTTCCAGAGCGAGTGAGCCTGTCATGAGTATCAGCCCCATCCGCGGCCCCTATCCCAACACCCGGATGCGTCGCCTGCGCGCGCGGGATTTTTCTCGCCGCCTGATGCGCGAACATCACCTGAGTGCAGACGACCTGATCCTGCCACTGTTCGCGATCGAAGGTCGCGGCGAAACGCAGAAAGTTGCCTCAATGCCCGGCGTCGAGCGACTGACCGTGGACCTGCTGGCGAAAAAAGCAAAAGAACTGGTGAAGCTGGGAATCCCCGCGGTCGCGCTGTTCCCGGTCGTGGACCCGGCACAGAAATCGGAGGATGCGCGGGCGGCCTATGACAAGGACGGACTGGCGCAACGGGCTGTGCGCACCCTCAAAGACGCAGCTCCGGACCTTGGCGTGATTACCGATGTCGCCCTGGATCCGTTCACCAGCCATGGACAGGACGGCCTGATGGACCAGAGCGGTTATATCGTCAACGACGACACCGTCGAAGTACTGGTGCAACAGGCGCTCTCCCATGCGAAGGCCGGGGCAGATGTAGTAGCGCCCTCAGACATGATGGATGGCCGAATCGGCGCCATCCGCAACGCCCTGGAGCAGGATGGCCACGTGAACACCCTGATCATGTCCTACGCCGCCAAGTATGCCTCCGCCTACTACGGGCCGTTCCGCGATGCCGTGGGCTCTGCCGGCAACCTCAAGGGGGGCAGCAAGGCCAGCTACCAGATGGATCCCGCCAATGGCGACGAGGCACTGCACGAGTGCGCGCTGGACCTGGCCGAGGGCGCTGACATGATCATGGTCAAGCCCGGCATGCCCTACCTCGATGTGGTCACCCGGGTGAAACGTGAGCTGATGGTCCCCACCTTCGCTTACCAGGTGAGCGGCGAATACGCGATGCACTGCGCAGCATTCGAAAACGGCTGGCTGGCCCGCGAAGCGGTGATCCTCGAATCCCTGCTGTCCTTCAAGCGCGCCGGTGCCGACGGGATCCTGACCTATTTCGCCGAGGAGGCCGCGCGCCTGCTGGATCGCTGATCGCGGTTGGTCCGCCCCGTTACCAGTGACGTCATGGGGCGCGTCCAACCCTGATTCCGTTCAGGGCCACTGGTCCTCCTCCGACCAGGGCTCAGCCTCCTCTACCGGCACGCCGGTGTCGTCCTCCTGTTGAGGTAACGGCCGTTCCTCACCGCGGGGCAGCTGCAGCGGCTCCTCCTCGAACTGTTGCGGCTCTTCCTCGAAGAGCGGCGCCTGTTCGAACTCGCGCGGCTGCTGGGCTTCGTCGTCCCGGCGCAACTGCTCCTGCAACTGCCGCTCGCGCTCTTCCTGCCGCTGCTGTTCCCGGGGATCCACACCCCAACCGGGGGTCATTTCCTCAACCGGCGCCGCTTCCTCGGACTGATCGCGATCATCGCCAAAGAAATCCCGGAACCAGCGGAAGCGATCGCGCCCGGCACATTCGGGAGCGGGCTCGAGCCTGGTCTCGTAGGAGAACGGCATATTGCGTCCGCCCTCGCAGTAACGGGGATCCATGTACTCGCCACGGTCGTTCACCGTCTTGTACTCGACCCCGCGGGGCGCTGCCACCCGCCCGTGGCGGTGGGGCAGCTTGCGCATGATGTCGGTCCAGATCGTGAGGGCACCGGTAGCACCGGTCAGGCTGGTCCGGTCGTTGTCATCGCGTCCCAGCCAGACGACCGCAGTGACATCCGGGGAAAAACCGGCAAACCAGCTGTCCCGGTAATCATTGGTGGTCCCGGTCTTACCGGCGAACGCCACGCTGCCGGGCAGGCTGCGCATGGCACTTTTACCGGTGCCTTCGCGCATGACCTCCTCGAGGCCGTAACGCAGCAGAAAAGCCGGCACGGCGTCCACGTTGCGATCGGCCTTGCGACGGAACGCCTGCACCTGGCCACCGTCAGCGTCGGACACCGCGAGCAGGGTGCGCAGCTCCACATCCTCACCGCCATTGGCAAAGGTCTGGTACATGCCTGCCACTTCAAACGGGGTCAGCTCCACCGCCCCCAGGAACAGTGACGGCACCCGCGGCAGGTCGGCCTGCACGCCGAGGCGACGGATGGTCTGGCGGACATTTTCGATGCCCAGCTCGAGCCCGAGTCGCGCCGTGGCCTGGTTGTAGGACTTTGCCAGGGCGAGATACAGGGGGGTGGGCCCGTGACTCTCGTTGCCGAAGTTGGACGGCATCCAGACCTGGCCGTCCGGTGCCTCGACACGGATCGGGGCATCCTCGATCAGCGTGGCCAGGTTGTACTGGTGCGGCCGCTCCAGCGCCGTCAGGAACACCGCCGGCTTGATCAGGGAGCCCACTTGCCGGCGCGCCTCCAGGGCCCGGTTGAAGCCCGGGTAACTGGGACGGCGGTCTCCCACCATCGCCAGTACGTTACCGGTTTCGTTGTCCACCACCACGGTCGCTGCCTGCAGGGAGTCGGCCTGGATACCGCGGTCTTTCTCCAGTTGCTCGGCGCGACTGCTGACTGCATCCTCGACCAGCTTCTGCACTGACGGCGCCAGGGAGGTGTAGATACGCAGCCCCGCCGTCCGCAATTCTTCATAGGAATAATACGGTCGCAGCTCCTGCAGCAGCCGCTCGGTGAAAGCCGGATAGGGGTTCTGCGCGGCACCGGCCACACTGGCCACGCCAAGGGGCATGGCCCGGTAGCGATCATGTTGCTCGGCGCTGATCAGCTGCTGCTCCTGCATCACGTCAAGCACCACATTGCGCCGCTCCAGGGCACGCTCCGGATTACGCCACGGGTTGTAATAAGAGGCCCCCTTGGCCAGGCCAACCAGCAGTGCAATCTCGTGGGGTTCGAGCGTATCGAGGGGCTTCTGGAAATAAAATTCCGAGGCCAGCCCGAAGCCGTAGATCGCCCGGCTGCCCTGCTGCCCCAGCCACACCTCGTTGATGTATTCCTGAAGGATATACGGCTTGTCGTAATGCAGTTCCATCAGCACCGCCATCAGTGCCTCATTGAACTTGCGCCAGAGGCTGGGCTTGTGGTCGAAGAAGATGTTCTTCACCAGCTGCTGGGTGATGGTGGAGCCGCCCTGGACCACTCCACCGGCACGCAGGTTGGCAACCATGGCCCGGGCGATGCCCCGGGGAGAGACGCCGAAATGATGAAGAAAATCCTGGTCCTCGACGGCAATCAGGGTGTTGGCGAGCAGCGGCGGGATGTCGGCGAAGCGCACCGGGTTGCGGTCGTCACCACCACCGAGCAGCGTGCCGATCGGCGCTGCGTCGAGGCGGAATTCGCGCAGCGCCTCCCCGTTTTCTCCACGCAGGTTGCTCAGTTCGTCATTACGCAGGCGGAAACTGACCACTTCGGCGGGTTCACGGCCATCGGCATGCACGAAGTCCCGGCGCCACACCCGGTAGTCCATACCGGCCCGGGTCCACTGGCCGGGCTCGGTCAGGGTCTGTCTTGCCCGGTAATTGAGGGCGGAAAACTCAGCCTCCAGTTCATCGGGACGCATCACCATGCCCTCGCGCAGAACCAGCGGACGGGCGTACACCCGCGCCGGCAGCTGGTACTGGCGGCTGTCGAGCCGTTCACGCAACTGCACGTCGAGGTAAACCATATAAGCGACAAGGGCCAGCGCACCTACCAGCGCCAGGAGGCCGAGCCTCACCATCCAGCGATGCAGTCTTCCTGGTCGGGACGCCCGTGAGCGTCTGCGCTTTGTCGATGCCATAGTGATGCCAAGCGTTTTAAACAACTATAGATAGGGTGTGACTACAGCGTCGACGACCGTCGCGCCGCACTGCGCCGGGGTTTTATAAGGTGTTATGGCCACAAGTCAAACCCGCCGCCTTGCACTTGCCCGGCAGCGGGCCATAATGCGGCCGGTAGCCGCGCAAGGGCCGCTGGAGACGCTCGCGCATTTTCCCGCCATCGACGACCAAGGAATACCATGCACCAATACGACCTCTACGGCATCGGCGCCGCACTGCTGGATACCGAAATTGAAGTCAGCGATGACGATCTCCGGAGCCTCGGCGTCGACAAAGGGGTGATGACCCTGGTGGATGATCACCGGCAACACCAGCTCGTGAGCGCGCTCAGCGACCACCTGGTAACTGCCAAGCGCGCCTGCGGAGGCTCGGGCGCCAATACCGTGATCGCCGCCAGCTATTTTGGCCTGCGCACCTTCTACTCCTGCAAGGTAGCAGCCGATGAAAACGGCGATTTTTACCGCGCCGACCTCGCCGACGCCGGTGTCGCCTACCCGGGCGCACTGCAGGCCGCAGAGCCGGGCGTGACCGGCAAGTGCCTGGTATTGATTACCCCGGACGCCGAGCGCAGCATGAACACCTTCCTCGGCATCAGCGCTGAACTGTCCATCGCCGAGCTGGACCTGGAGGCACTCTCTGCCTCCCGTTGGACCTATATCGAGGGCTACCTGGTTTCCTCACCGACTGGCAAGGCGGCGGCCATCGAGCTGCGCCAGAAAGCGGAACACGCCGGCGTCAAAACCTCGCTCAGCCTATCCGACCCCGCGATGGTCCATCTGTTCCGCGATGGCCTGCAGGAGATGATCGGCGAGGGGGTGGACCTGCTGTTCTGTAATCGCGACGAAGCCCTGGGCTTCAGTGGCGCTGACAGCGTCTCCGCGGCAGCCGAGGGACTGAAAGCCCACTGTCGTGCCTTTGCCATCACCCTTGGCGCCGAGGGCGCGCTGCTCTGGGACGGCAAACGGGAATACCGGGTGGCCGGACCCAAGGTACACGCGATCGACACCAACGGCGCCGGGGACATGTTTGCGGGCGCCTTCCTGTACGGAATCAACCGGGGCATGTCCTTCGAGGAGGCCGGTGAACTGGCCTGCCGGGCGGCGGGCCAGGTGGTGAGCCAGTATGGGCCGCGGCTGCGTCCCGACCAGCATGGCGAACTGCTCACTGCTGAGGCCGAGGCCCGCGGCGCCGAGTCCTGAAGCGCGGCGGCCGAACCTGAGCGCCACGTGACCAGGGGCACACCTCAGGCGTCCTCGCCCTCCAGGTCCGGCAGACCGGTGGCCGCTGCGATGCCAAACCCCTGGGCGAAGTCCACCCCCAGCACCCGCAGCTGACCCAGCAACTCCGGCGTCTCGGCATATTCGGCAATGGTGCTGATCCCCATTGACTTGGCCAGGTGGTTGACGGTGCTGACGATGGCACTGTCGATCTCGTCGTCGAGCATGTTGCGCACGAAGCTGCCATCGATCTTGAGGAAATCCACCGGCAGCTGGCGCAGGTAGGCGAGGGAGGAGGCCCCGCGGCCAAAGTCGTCCAGGGCAAAGGTGCAGCCTGCAGCCCGGAGCTTGTGAATAAACACCAGTGCCCGCTCCAGATTATTGATGGCACTGGTCTCGGTAATCTCGAACTGCACCCGGGACGGCGGTACGCCGGCTGCTGTCAGCGCCTCCAGCACGAAGTCGGCGAAGGTGTCATCGCCGAGGCTGAGGCCGGAAATATTGATGGCGTAGCTGTGGCCGGTGAGTCCCTGGCGCTGCTCCACTGCCATGTAATCGAAAATCCGCCGGATGACCCAGCGATCCACTTCCTCGATCAACCCGTAGCGTTCGGCCGCGGGCAGGAAGAGTCCCGGGGAAATGACGTCCCCGTTGCGCCCGCGCATCCGCACCAGCACTTCGTAGTGATGAAGCCGGTCCTCATGCTGCAGCGCTACCACCGGCTGGCGAAAAAGCAACAGCCGCTCCTCGCGCAGTGCCGCGTGGATCTCGGCAACCCAGGTGCTCTGCCGGCGTTTTTCCAGTACCCGGCGCGAGTCACTGAAGAGCTTCACCCGGTTGCGCCCCTGGTCCCTGGCCGCACAACAGGCGTCGTTGGCCGAAGCCAGCAGCTGCCCTGCAGGCGGTGAGGCCCGGTCGACGGCCACGGCGCCGATGGAAATGGCCACCCGGCTCTCGTGGCCATCCCAAGTAAAGACAAACCCCTGCACCCCGTCGCGCAGCCTCACCACCACGCGGCGGGCCTCCTCGATGGTGCAGTCCCGCAACAGCACCGCGAATTCATCACTGCCCACCCGGGCGAACACATCATCCGGGGCGAGGCTCTGACGCAGCTGGTCAGCCAGCTGCCGCAGTAACTGGTCACCAGCGGCATACCCGAGCGTGTCGTTCACGACCTTGAATTGATAGATATCCAGGTAAAGGAGCACATGATGTTGCCGCCGATCCTTGCAGACCGCGAGGGCACGCTGAAGCTCACTCTCGAAATACTGGCGATTGGGAAGATGGGTGAGGCTGTCGTGGCTGGACTGCCAGCTGATACGGGAAAACAGGCGGCGCTCTTCAGAAACTTCCCGCATCACCACCACGAAGCCGGAAAGCTCACCCTCCTCCCGCACTGTCTGCACCTGCACCGAGACTTCCAGCAATACCTCGCCGAGGTCATCGACCCTCGGAATGGCAGCGATGAACTCCCGCCCATCGGCGAGCACGCGGCCCTCCTGCTTGCCGCCGCCCGAAAGCAGCGGCGGCAGCGGAGTACCATCGGTTTCGACCAGCTTCAGTCCATCGTCAAGATGCCGGCCGGGCTTGAGGGAGAGGGCGTTGCCGATCAGTTCCCCGGCGAGAGGATTACAGTAGGTCACACGGCCAGCGCCATCGGTAACGATGACACCATCAGCCACCTCGGCCAGGGCTATTTCAGCAGCGCCAGGCAGCAGTTGCGGGCTCGCGCCCGCATCCTCGGTCAACTCTGACAGGAGCCCCAGTGGCTCCGTCGACTTGGGGTCGAACTCAGTCACGACGTCACATTCCGTTCACTGCCCGGCAGCTGATAACCCATCAAAGGTTGGCTTGCAGGAACATCTTCAGCTTTTCATCTTCGAAAGCACGCTGCAGGGTCGCGCTGAGCAGGTCATTCAAGCGCGTCTCAACCTCTTCCTTGCTGGGCTTGATCAGATTGCGGTCCTTGCCGCTGGAGCGATAGGTACCGAAATAGGTGGCACCCCCAATCCGCACTTCCAGCTGGATCTCTGCCTCACTGTCCACCTTGCTGGTGTAGAGCTTGTTGGGGCTGTCGTATTTCAGCCCGGTCAGGTTCGCCACCACCTGCACCCGCGCCGATGGATCCGTATTGGCTACGGTGCGGAAACCCCACTCGCCAAAACCCTCGGCCAGGGTCTGTGCGAGAGCATCCTCGACGCTATTGGCCAGCCGCACATTGGAGCTGTCAGCGTAGATCCCACCGAGGGACCCCAGACCACCACCCGGCAGTTTGTTGCCACCGCGGACACTGAGGGTGTAGCCGCTGCCGATGACGCTGGGCGCCACTTCAACCTGCGGGCGCACCTGGATCTGGATCGGGCTGTGTGCACAGGCGACCAGGGTGCAGAGGCCCAAAATCATGAATAACTTCTTCACGGTATCCTCCATCATTTTGTTTGTTTAAATTGCTTTGAGCTGGTTCGTCGCCTTCGAACCGGAAAAGTTCACTCGAATTATTTCACCCGTGGTGGTGATGGTGGTGCTCGTTACCCACCTGCATGCCGCGTACCGGCAAGGTTACCGCGCGAGTCTCACCGTTGGCGAACTGGAGCTCAAGGGACAGGCTGTCACCGGCCCTCAAGCGCACACCCTCCAGCATCACGTGCAGGCCACCCGGGGCCATTTTGAGCGTCTGGCCGGCAGGAATGGGCAACACCTTCAGGGGACGCATACGGCTGATACCGTCCCGCTCCTCGGTCGTGTGCAGGCTGGCCACCCCCCCGGGCCGGTTGGAGAGCTGCACACCGACCAGACGAAGGTCCCGGTCAGCGCCATTATCCAATTCAAGATAGGCAGCGCTGGTATTCAGGCCGGGCAGGGTCTCGCGCACGAAGCCGCGCACCTCGAGAAAATCCCCTGCAACCCGCAACATCGGCTCACCGTCACCGCTCCCTCCGGCGCTCGCAGCGGGCACCGAGAGTATCAGAGCCACTGCCAGCAGCCCTTTTTTAATTGTGATCCGTTTCAACTTCAGGATTCCTCCGCACTCATCAGAATCAATCGCGGCGGGCTGCCGAGCTTGATATCTCCCCGCACCCGGTAGCCCATCACTGCCTCGCGCAACTGCTGGTAAACCCAGCGCCCCTCTTCATCAGTTCGGGCGACAATAATCACGCGCAGATTTTCCCCGCGGATGCGCAAAGCAGTTTCCCTCAGCAGCGCCGTCACCGCGTCACCGCGGGACGCGAGAGAATCACCCGGCAGGGCTATCACCTCTCCCCGCGGTAAATCCGCACTCGCCCGACTGCGTTCCCGTGCCAGCTGCGTACGCACCTCGGCCACCAGGGGATTCCCGGGAGCAAGTTCATCCGCCCGGTTCAGGAAGCTGTTGACCTCCGCAAATGAGCGGCGGCGCAATGCATCCCTGGCCCGTTCCACAAACTCGATGATGATGGTCTGGATACCGGTGGCTGCCTGGGTGTTGCCGGGATCGAGCTGGCGCACCCGCAGGTAATAGTCATAAGCGCTGGCACCAGCCGGCTGGGTCAGGAACCCCTCCTGCTGGGCCTCTTCTGCCCGCCGGAGAAAATAGGCGATGTTGCGCTGGCGGATTTCTTCCGCCGACGGCCGTGCCGGCTCGGCTCTCTCTGGCAGCGGAACGGCCCGGGGCGGAGGCACCGGCGGCGTGGTGACGCAACCAGCCAGCAAGGAGGCCACCAGCACCAGCCCGATCCTGTGACAGGAGAACAGTTCTGAGAACACCCTCAACTCCACGGTTGTTTTTCCTTCCCGGTAGGACCGCTATACTGCCGGGCCGGTTCGGCCGCGAACTGAGTGCCCGCCGTGTAGTCAGAAGAACAGCGGGCCCGGTTACCGGTTCTTTCACCCGAATATAAAGAATTTATACCTCCATGGCTGTGACAAGCGACAGTTTCCGCAAAATTTTCCTGCTCCTGGCCGCCCTGCTGTGCCTGATCTCCCACCCGGCCGCAGCGCAATCCCCATTCGGTGACGCCCCCTTTGGCGCAGTACAGGATGCTGAATTCCTGCCGGTGGACGAAGCTTACCAGCAGGACTTCCTTTTTCAGCGCGGAGAAGCCAGTGTCATCTTCCAGATAGCGCCGGAGTACTACCTCTACCGCGACAAGCTGGCGCTCTACCGGCTGGAGGACGGCAGCAAGACCCCCCTGCCCCTGGAGCTGGCGGACGGCGAGGTCATCTGGGACGACTATTTCGAGAAAGAAACCGAGGTCTACCGACTGCAGCTTGAGGTACCCCTGAAGGATACCGGCCCGCAGCCAATGCAGCTGGAATTGCATTACCAGGGCTGCGCGGATGCCGGCCTGTGCTACCCGCCCCAGGTGCGACGCTTCGAGCTGGATATTGCCAGGGGCGTGGCCAACCCGATCGACCCTGCCGGGCCCGCCGCACCGGGCCCACTGACCGCTGGCGCCACCGAAAGCGCCTCTCTGGGCCTGCCGCTGGCGATGCTGCTGGCATTTCTCGGAGGACTGGTGCTGAACTTCATGCCCTGCGTGTTTCCGGTGCTCTCCATCAAGTTGCTGTCCATTACCCAGGCAAACCAGCACAGCCACGAGCGTCACTGGCACGGCTGGGCCTACACCGCCGGGGTGGTCGCCAGTTTTGTCGCCATCGCCGCCCTGATGCTGACACTGCGTGCCGGTGGCGAGGCCGTGGGCTGGGGCTTCCAGCTCCAGTCTCCCGCCATGGTGGCCGCCCTCGCCTATCTCTTCTTCATCATGGGGCTCAGCCTTTCCGGCCTGACCGAGCTTGGCGGCCGCCTGATGGGGCTCGGCCAGGGTGTCGGCAACCCGCGGCAGCTGCGCGGCTCTCTTGCCACCGGGGCCCTGGCCACCCTGGTAGCCAGCCCCTGCACGGCCCCGCTCATGGGCTCCGCGCTGGGTTTTGCCGTCACCCAGCCAGCCGCGGTGGCACTGCTGGTTTTTGCCGCTCTCGGGGCCGGTATGGCTGCGCCCTTCCTCCTGCTGACCTATGCCCCGGGACTGATCGATCGCCTGCCTCGCCCGGGACCGTGGATGGACCGGCTCAAGCAACTGCTGGCTTTCCCCATGTATCTCACCGCCGTGTGGCTGCTTTGGGTGCTCGGACGGCAGACCGGCAGTGATGGCGTCGCCCTGGTACTGGCCGGCGCCGTCGCCATTGCCTTTGCCCTGTGGCTGTGGCCTCGCCCCCAGTGGCGCTGGCGCACCGGCAGCCTGGCAGTGATCGCCCTTGCCGGTGCCCTGCTGTTGCTGCCCCGACTCGAACCGGTATCACTGGCGGACAATAGCGGGCAAACCAAATCCGATTACTGGCAGCCCTACTCCCCCGAGCGCCTTGCCGAGGCCCGCCGCAACGGCCGGCCGGTACTCATCAACATGACTGCCGCCTGGTGCATCACCTGCCTGGCCAACGAGAAAGTCGTGCTGTCCAGTGAGGCGGTGACCGAGGCAGTGTCGTCACTCGACGTGGTGGCCCTCAAGGGCGACTGGACCAACCAGGACCCCCTGATCACTGAACTGCTGGCCCGCTATGGCCGCACCAGCGTCCCCCTTTACCTCGTCTACCCCGCCGCAGGTGGCGAGGCACACATCCTGCCCCAGGTGCTGACCAGAGACGGCCTGATCGCCGCGCTGCGGGCGGCTGCCCCGGAAGCGGGCGCCGCCATCGCGGCCGACTGACCCCGCAGAAGCCTGCGCTCCGGCAAACAAGACAACTGCAGGGGCTTTCTTGCCTCAAACGGCCAAGAAATACGGGGCAATTGCGCCTAACGTCGCTTCTTGACCGATCAGCCATGGACACAAGGTCACTTTTACGGCACACTCGCCTGAAATTTGGGGCAAGTTGGTCTAAAACGTGACTTTGTCCGCAAGATTGCCGACATTCCCCACCATTTTGTGACTGAATTACGCTTTTCCTTCAGAGCAAGCCATGGCGAAACTGCTGCTGTTGCACGGCCCGAATCTCAACCTGCTCGGTACCCGCGAGCCCGAGATCTATGGCGCCTCCACCCTCGCGGATATCGACCGCGAGGCGCGCAACCTGTGCGAGAGCGCCGGCCACCAGCTGGAGACCTTCCAGAGCAATAGCGAGGGCGCCCTGGTGGACCGCATCCAGGCGGCCAGAAGTGAACACATCGATTTCATCGTTATCAATCCCGCGGCCTACACCCATACCAGCATCGCCCTGCGCGACGCACTGGCGGCCGTGGCGATTCCCTTTATCGAGCTGCATCTGTCTAACCCCCATGCACGGGAGGCATTCAGGCACCGCTCTTACCTCTCAGACCTGGCCCGCGGAGTGATCTGCGGGTTCGGGGCAAACAGTTACACCCTGGCGTTGCAGGCGGCCATGCACCAGCTGGCGTCGGCGCCGGAAAAACCTGACGTAAAGAAACACGACGAGTGAAGACCTATGGATATTCGCAAGATTAAGAAGCTGATCGAACTGCTCGAAGAGTCCGATATCGGCGAGCTGGAAATCAAAGAGGGCGAGGAATCCGTCCGCATCAGCCGCGGCGTAAGTGGCGCGGCCCAGGCTGCCGCCCCGATGACCCCCATGCCCGCCCCCGCTCCTGCACCAGCAGCGCCCGCTCCCGCCGCACCGGCGGCCGCGCCGGAGGAGTCTGTACCGGCGCTCACTGGCCACGCAGTGAAGTCACCGATGGTCGGCACTTTCTATGCCGCCTCCAGCCCGGGCGCCGAACCGTTCGTCAAGGTGGGCCAGCAGGTGAAGGTGGGCGATGTCATCTGCATCGTCGAAGCCATGAAGATGATGAACCAGATCGAGGCCGACAAAGCCGGCACCATCGAAAGCATCCTGGTGGAAGACGGACAGCCGGTGGAATTTGACCAGCCGCTCGTGACCATCGTCTGAGCGGGGTGAATCGGCATGTTTGATAAAGTACTGATAGCCAACCGCGGCGAGATTGCCCTGCGCATCCTGCGCGCCTGCAAGGAGATGGGCATCTCCACGGTCGCCGTCCACTCACAGGTGGACCGCGACCTGAAACACGTCCGGCTCGCCGACGAGGCCGTTTGCATTGGTCCCAACCCGTCGCCGCAGAGTTACCTGAATATCCCAGCGATCATTTCTGCCATGGAGATCACCGACTCCGTTGCCGTTCACCCGGGCTACGGCTTCCTGGCGGAAAACGCAGACTTCGCCGAGCAGGTACAAAAAAGCGGTTTTACCTTCATCGGTCCGGATGCGGACGTGATCCGCCTGATGGGTGACAAGGTATCCGCCATTGCTGCGATGAAAAAAGCCGGCGTACCCACGGTGCCCGGCTCCGATGGCCCCCTGCCCGCAAATGCTGAGCGCTGCCTGGAAATCGGCCGCAAGGTCGGCTACCCGGTGATCATCAAGGCCGCAGCGGGTGGTGGCGGTCGCGGCATGCGCGTCGTTCACACCGAGGCTGCACTGCTGAACGCCATCTCCCTGACCAAGTCCGAGGCCAAGGCGGCCTTTGGCGACGATACGGTCTACATGGAGAAGTTTCTCCAGAACCCGCGCCATGTGGAAATCCAGGTGATGTCCGACGGCCAGGGCAACGCGATTCATCTGGGCGACCGCGACTGCTCCCTGCAGCGCCGGCACCAGAAGGTCCTTGAAGAGGCGCCGGCACCGGGCATTCCGGACAAGGTGCGCCGCGACGTCCAGGAGTCCTGTGTCCAGGCCTGTATCGATATCGGCTACCGCGGCGCCGGCACCTTCGAGTTCCTGTACGAGGACGAGCGCTTCTACTTCATCGAGATGAACACCCGCATCCAGGTGGAGCACCCGGTCAGCGAGATGGTGACCGGTGTCGACCTGATCAAGGAGCAGATCCGCGTCTGCGCCGGGGAAAAGCTCTCCCTCAAGCAGGAAGACATCGTTATCCGCGGCCATTCCTTTGAATGCCGTATCAATGCCGAGGACCCGAAGACCTTCTTCCCCAGCCCCGGCAAGGTGAACAACTTTCACGCTCCCGGTGGGCTGGGCGTGCGGGTGGATTCGCATCTGTACTCCGGCTACTCGGTGCCGCCGAATTACGACTCCATGATCGCCAAGGTGATTACCCATGCGGAGAGCCGGGAAGCCGCACTGGCGCGTATGCGCGTGGCCCTCTCGGAGCTGATCGTCGACGGCATCAAGACCAACATCCCCCTGCAGGTGGACCTGGTCAACGACGCGGCTTTTGCCCAGGGCGGCGTGAACATTCACTACCTCGAGAAGAAGCTCGGCCTGTAATCGCCCCCGCAGGGCGCCGGTAACGGCGCCCTGTTCCCGTGCCTTCCGCATCTCGCCTTTGCACACCCTCCACCATCCCGCCATACTCCGCTGCGGAACCGGACGACGAGCCTCATCCGCCCATCCTTGACCCGGGCCAGATTGGAGAAGTATCCATGCCGTGGCTGCAACTGCGCGTAGACACCAACCGCGAACAGGCGGAACGTATCGAGGACGCCCTGCTCTTCGCCGGCGCCGTCTCGGTCACCCTGCAGGACAATGCGGACCAGCCGATTCTGGAACCGGGCCTGGGTGAAGTTCCACTCTGGGATCAGACACGGGTCACCGGTCTGTTCGATGCCGAGGTGGACACCGCCGTGACCGAAGCCAGGGCAGCGTCCTTCCTCTGCGAACCGCTGCCCAATGCGCGCTGGGAGCAGCTGGAAGACAAGGACTGGGAGCGTGAGTGGATGTCCCACTACCAGCCCATCCAGTGCGGCGAGCAACTGTGGATCTGCCCCAGCTGGTGCGCACCACCGGACCCAAAGGCTGTGAACCTGATGCTGGATCCGGGACTCGCCTTCGGCACCGGCACCCACCCCACGACGTTTCTCTGCCTGCAGTGGCTCTCCCGCGAGCCGGTCTCCGGCAAGAGCGTTATCGATTTCGGCTGCGGTTCCGGCATTCTCGGCATCGCCGCCCTGCTGCTCGGCGCCGATGAAGCCCGCGGCACCGATATCGATCCCCAGGCACTGCTGGCCAGCCGCGAAAATGCGGCCCGCAACAACGTGCCTCCCGAACGCTTCCCGGTCTACCTGCCGGAACAGATGCCCGATGAGCCAGCTGACATCATGCTGGCCAACATCCTGGCCGGCCCGCTGGTGGATCTGGCCCCACAGCTTCTGGCACTTACCCGCGTCGGTGGGCGGCTGTGTCTGTCCGGTGTCCTCGCCTCACAGGCGGCGCAGGTACGCGCTGCCTATGAAGGCCAGGTGGATTTCGATCAGGACACCTGCAAGGATGACTGGGCCTGCCTGTCCGGCACCCGCATCCGCTAGCGAACCGGGTAAGCACTTACACGCGCGCACAGACTCTTACACCGCCGGGTGGCGGACTGATAGACTTGGCTATCGTCCAAAGACCATCATATCTACATGTCGCAACTGGTTACCCGCTGCCCCCATTGCAGCACTTCCTTTCACGTCAATGAAGAACAGCTGCGTGCAGCCCGCGGTGCCGTGCGCTGCGGCTCCTGCCTGCAGGTTTTCCGCGCAGACGAAAACATTGTCTTCAGCGAAAGCAGCCCCGGCGCGCAGAGGGACCTGGAGGCCCTGCTCGAGGACGACGACTTCCTGATCCATGACGATATTCAGCTGGATGGCGAAGACGACGAGCCGGCGCCTCCCACCGTCCCCGCGGAGCCCGCCTCTTCCGAGAGCGCAGCCGGTGACGAGCCGCTGATCGGTGACGCCTTTGGCGACAGCCACTGGCAGGAATTCTCCGGGGCAGCCGGCGAAGACCGGCAGGAGAATGACGACGAGGACGATGACCCGGGCTTCCTGCCGGCGGATGACGATGACAAGGACGACCCCTGGGGCGTACCACTGGATGACCTGCCGCGGGCAAAACAGCCCCCTGGCTCCCACCGGCGTCCAGCAGAGCGCGACCCGCTGTCAGAGCGCCTGCACGAGATAGAATCGCACGCCCGGGCCACAGCCCGGGGATCCGACACGGCTGCAGAGGTGGTCAACACCAGACCGCAGCGCGAGCAACTGATCTCCTCGATCGAACCTGCGCCGCTGGAAGTGCGATGGCAGCCGGAGCGGGACCGCCGGATGCCGGGCTGGCTGTGGTGGCTGATCGCCCTGGTACTTGCCACCGCACTATTGGCACAAACGGCTTTCTTCCGCTTCGATACCCTCAGCAAGCGCGAGCCCTGGCGTGCCTTTTATGGTCAGCTGTGTCCGCACATCGGCTGCGAGTTGCCGCAACTGATCGATACCGGTGCCATCCGCACTTCCAACCTGGTGGTGCGCAGCCATTCCGAACTGGAGGGGGCACTGGTAGTGGATGCGGTGCTGCTCAATACGGCGGAATTTGACCAGCCGTTTCCGGCCCTGCTGCTCACATTCAGCGACTTGAAGGACCGCCCCGTGGCGAGCCGCATATTTGCCCCGAGAGATTACCTTCAGGGAGAACTGGCAGGTCGCAAACAGATGCCCACAGGCAGTCCGGTGCATATCGGGCTGGAAATCGTCGATCCCGGCCCCGAGGCAGTGAACTATCAGCTGCGGATAGCCCCCGCGCAACAGTGAGAAAGGCGCAATTTCGGCGTATTTTTCAGCAAAAGCTGCGCAATACTCACCCTAAACGCGCAACAGGCAACCAGATTGCGCGCTTTTTCGCTTTTCCATTTGCAGAGCAGCCGCTATCATAGGCCGCTCTTTGTTCGAGCCATCCCCTGCGGGACTGCGGCTCTCTTGGCGCCAAATACGCGGAGCGAGACGTGTCCAGCAACATTGCCATCGGCCCCTATGCTATCGGCAACCCGGTAATCCTGGCCCCAATGGCCGGTGTTACCGACCGTCCATTCCGGCAACTGTGCCGGAAGCTCGGCGCAGGCCTGGTGGTTTCGGAGATGGTCACCTCGGACACCCGCCTGTGGAACAGCCGCAAATCCCGTTTCCGGCTCGACCACAGCGGCGAAACTGCCCCCATCTCGGTGCAGATCGCCGGCGGCGACCCGGAGATGATGGCAGAGGCTGCGCGTGAAAACGTGCGCCGCGGCGCCCAGATCATTGATATCAATATGGGCTGCCCGGCAAAGAAAGTTTGCAAGAAAGCAGCGGGGTCAGCCCTGCTGCGAGACGAAAAACTGGTCGCGGATATTCTGGAAAGCGTAGTCCAGTCCGTCTCAGTACCTGTGACGCTGAAAATCCGTACCGGCTGGTGTCCGGACTCGCGCAACGGCGTCACTGTGGCCAGAATGGCAGAGGACATCGGTATCTCGGCACTGGCAGTTCACGGCCGCACCAGGGCCTGTGGCTACCACGGTCAGGCTGAATTCGATACCATTGCCGACATCGTATCCAGGGTGAAAATTCCGGTTTTCGCCAATGGTGACATCACCGGTCCAGAGCGGGCGCGTGAAGTGCTCGACTACACCGGTGCCGCTGCAGTCATGATCGGCCGTGCAGCACAGGGACGGCCATGGATCTTTCGGGAAATTGCCCATTACCTCGCCACCGGCGAGCGGCTTCCCGAACCCTCACTGGAAGAAGTCAGGGATATTTTGCTCGCCCACCTGGGCGAATTGCACCGTTTCTACGGTGAAGTGATGGGGGTCCGTATCGCCCGGAAGCACGTCGGGTGGTACCTGAAGACACTCGCGGGGAGCGAGTCCTTTCGCAAGACCTTTCTCCAATTGGAATGCGCAGAAGCACAACATGCCAGCGTTCAGACTTGGTTTGAACGCCGAATAAATAGAGGGGCACAAGCGGCATGAATAACGAAGCACTGATTCCGGACGCCAACAGTGAAGAGGCGCCCACCGGGGGACAGACTCAACTGGCACAGCCTCAGCAGCAGTCGCTGCGCGATGCGGTTGAGCAGGCGATGGAAAACTACTTCCGTCACCTGGATGGCCAGATGGTGACCGACGTTTACGACATGGTTCTGTCTGAAATCGAGGCACCGATGCTGGAAGTGGTGATGAAGTACACCCGTCACAACCAGACCCGCGCCGCGCAACTGCTGGGCCTGAACCGCGGCACGCTGCGCAAGAAGCTCAAGCGCTACGGGCTGCTGTAAGTAACAGCGGCGCCTACCGCCGAATACCTTGAGGGGGGATGAGGTTACTCATCCCCCCTCGCTATTTGCTGGCGACAGGAATTTTGCCGCCAGCTGCTGACCGGATCCCCATTTCCGGGGCTGGGCTTTTACACAGCCCACCGGCAGCCATTCCTCTCCCTGACCTGAGCCAGGGAAAGCTACCCTTTTCAGAAACCCAAACGGACCAATTGCTATGACTGACAAGGTTGCGATTCGCCGCGCGCTGATCAGCGTTTCAGATAAAAGCGGAATCGTGGAATTCGCCCGGGAACTCTCCGCCATGGGCGTGGAAATTCTCTCCACCGGCGGCACCCATCGCCAGCTCAAGGACGCCGGCATCCCGGTGGTGGAAGTCTCCGACTACACCGGGTTCCCGGAGATGATGGACGGGCGCGTCAAAACCCTGCACCCCAAGGTACACGGCGGCATCCTCGGTCGCCGTGGCACCGACGATTCAGTCATGTCCGAGCACGGCATCACCCCCATCGACATGGTAGTGGTGAATCTCTACCCCTTCGCTCAGACCGTCGCCAAGCCCGACTGCACCCTGCCGGACGCGATCGAGAACATCGACATCGGCGGCCCGACCATGGTGCGTGCGGCGGCCAAGAACCACAAAGACGTGGCCATCGTGGTGAACGCCTCCGACTACGGCGGCATCATCGCCGAGATGAAAGCCGGTGACGGCGCCCTGAGCCAGGCCAGCCGCTTCGACCTGGCGGTAAAAGCCTTCGAGCACACCGCCGGGTACGACGGCGCCATCGCCAACTACCTGGGTGCCATCAAGGACGGTGAGAAGCAGCCGTTCCCGCGCACCTTCAACAGCCAGTTCATCAAGAAACTGGATCTGCGCTACGGCGAGAACCCGCACCAGAAATCGGCTTTCTACGTCGAAGCCAACCCGGCCGAGGCCAGCATCGCCACCGCCGAGCAGCTGCAGGGCAAGGAGCTGTCCTACAACAATATCGCCGACACCGATGCGGCACTCGAGTGCGTCAAGGCATTCAACGAGCCTGCCTGCGTGATCGTCAAGCATGCCAACCCCTGTGGCGTGGCCATCGCCGATACGATCGGTAAAGCCTACGACCTGGCCTTCGCCACTGATACCGAATCCGCTTTCGGTGGCATCATCGCCTTCAACCGCGAGCTGGACGGCGAGACCGCCAGGACCATCGTCGACCGCCAGTTCGTCGAGGTGATCATCGCCCCGTCGGTCTCGGAGGAAGCCCGCGCTGCCGTGGCCGAGAAGAAGAATGTGCGCCTGCTGGTCTGCGGCCAGTGGAGCGAACAGCGCCAGCCGGCGCTGGACTACAAGCGCGTCAACGGCGGGCTGCTGGTACAGGACCGCGATGATGGCATCATCACCGCCACAGACCTCAAGGTGGTGAGCAAGCGCCAGCCAACCGAGGCAGAAGTCCGCGACCTGTTGTTCACGTGGAAAGTGGCCAAGTTCGTGAAATCAAACGCCATTGTCTACGGCAAGGACGGGCGCACCATCGGCGTCGGCGCAGGCCAGATGAGCCGCGTGAACTCTGCCCGCATTGCCGCCATCAAGGCCGAGCACGCCGGCCTCGAGGTGCAGGGGTCGGTAATGGCTTCCGATGCCTTCTTCCCGTTCCGCGACGGTATCGACAACGCCGCCGCCGTAGGGATCAGCTGCGTGATCCAGCCCGGCGGTTCCATCCGCGATGAGGAAGTGATCGCGGCCGCCGATGAACACGGCATGGCCATGGTCTTCACCGGCATGCGGCACTTCCGTCACTGACCGGTACTTCTCGCAAGCCGGCCCCTGCGGGCCGGCTTTTTCTTGCCCGCCCGGTTTCCGGGCTAGAATAGCGCATCCTTTGATTTCAACGCCTTCAAGAGGGGGATCCCGGAATGAACATACTGGTTATTGGCGCCGGCGGCCGCGAGCACGCCCTGGCCTGGAAAGCCGCCCAGAACCCGGCGGTGGAAACCGTGTTCGTCGCCCCGGGCAACGCCGGCACCGCCCGCGAGCCCAAACTGCAGAACGTCGCCATCGGCGTCGACAACTTCTCCGCCCTGGCGGACTTCGCCGAAGCCAACAACGTGGAGCTGACCATCGTCGGGCCGGAAGCACCGCTGGTTGACGGTATCGTCGACTTCTTCAACGGCCGGAGCCTGGCCATCTTCGGCCCCAGCAAAGGTGCAGCCCAGCTGGAGGGCTCCAAGGCCTTCACCAAGGATTTCCTGCAGCGCCACCAGATCCCCACCGCCGATTACGGCAACTTCACCGAAGTGGAGCCGGCGCTTGAGTTCATTCGTGAAAAAGGGGCCCCTATTGTGGTCAAGGCCGACGGCCTGGCCGCCGGCAAGGGTGTGATCGTCGCCGAGAGCGAGGAGCAGGCGGAGCTGGCGGTGCGCGACATGCTATCCGGCAATGCTTTCGGCGATGCTGGCTGCCGCGTGGTGATCGAGGAATTCCTCGCCGGTGAGGAAGCCAGCTTTATCGTCATGGTGGACGGTGAGCACATCCTGCCGATGGCCACCAGCCAGGATCACAAGCGTGTCGGTGACGGTGACACCGGCCCCAATACCGGCGGCATGGGAGCCTACTCCCCGGCGCCGGTGGTCACCGACGACGTTTACCAGCGCATCATGACCAAGGTGATCGAGCCCACCGTCAAGGGTCTGGCCGACGAGGGCATGCCCTACACCGGCTTCCTGTACGCCGGTCTGATGATCGACAAGGACGGTGAGCCCCGCGTGATCGAGTACAACTGCCGCTTCGGCGACCCGGAAACCCAGCCGATCATGATGCGGCTCAAGTCTGACCTGGTGGAACTTTGCCAGGCTGCGCTGGACAGGAAACTGGACCGGGTCACCGCCGACTGGGATAGCCGGCCGGCCCTGGGCGTCGTACTGGCGGCAAACGGCTATCCGGGCAGCTACCGCAAGGGTGATGCCATTTCCGGTCTGGATCGCGCCGACAGCGACAACGCCAAGATTTTCCATGCCGGCACGGCACTGGACGGCGAGCGCGTGGTGACCAGCGGCGGGCGCGTACTCTGTGCCACCGCCCTGGGTGATACCGTTGCGGAAGCCCAGGCCAATGCCTATCAGTGCGCCAAGGCCGTGCACTGGGACGGGGTGTTCTATCGCAAGGATATTGGCTATCGTGCGGTAGAGCGGGAGCAGAGCTGATCCGATGGCAGGGCGGCATTGCCGCCCTTGCTCCCGATTGATTGCGAACAGTGAGTATGTTGCGATGAGCGAGCGCAGACTGACCGGCCTCGACCGGCTGCTGATTCAGGCCGACCGCGCCCTGAGGACCCTGAGCCCCGGCACCCCCAGCCACGGCCGTCCCTCCCCGGCCCAGAGCGTCCAGGAAGCCGAGTTGAGCGACTCGGAGCGACGCCACGCGGCGGGCCTGATGCGGGTCAATCACAGCGGCGAAGTCTGTGCGCAGGCGCTCTACCAGGGTCAGGCGCTGACCGCCAGGCTACCGGAGGTGCGTGGTGAAATGGAGCGCGCAGCAGACGAGGAGATCGATCACCTGGCCTGGTGCGATCAGCGGCTGCGCGAACTGGACAGCCGTCCAAGCCTGCTCAACCCGCTCTGGTACGGGCTCTCATACGGTCTCGGTGCGGCAGCGGGCAAGATCAGCGACCGGGTCAGCCTGGGATTCGTGGCCGCCACCGAGGAGCAGGTGTGCAAGCACCTGGAGAGTCACCTGCAGCGGCTGCCAGCGCAGGACGCAAAGAGCCGCGCCGTGGTGGAGCAGATGCGGATCGACGAAGAGGAACACGGCCACGCCGCCCTGGAAGCCGGCGGTACCCGCTTCCCGGCGCCGGTCAGGGGAGTGATGACACTGGTCTCCAAAGTGATGACCAGCCTCAGTTACCGGTTCTGACCACCGGGGCGCCTGGCGCCCCGGACAGGTTGCGGATCAGATCTCCTCGATGCGGAAACTGTGGACAATTTCCACACCCGCGTTGCGCAGCATGATGGATGCGGAGCAATACTTTTCCGCAGAGAGTTCCACCGCCCGCGCCACCTGAGCCTCCTTGATGTCGCGACCGCGCACCACGAATTCCATCTCGATGCGCTCGAACGGGGCCGGCACTGCATCCGGGCGCACACCGTTTAATTCACAGTGGCAGCCAATGACGTCCTGGCGGGCTTTCTTGAGGATGGAAACCACGTCGTAAGAGGCACAGCCACCAACGCCCAGCAGGATCATCTCCATCGGGCGGATGCCATTGTTCTTCTCGCCCCCCTCCATCACCACAGAGTTGCCGCTGCCAGCCTCGCCCACGAACATCAGGCCGTCCACCCACGTCACTTTGCCCTGCATGCATCCTCTCCTCAACGTTGCAGTTTCTGTTATCACCTGCCCATGGCAGGCGGCGAAGCTTAGCACAGAAGCCCACAGCAACCTCCCGGTAGCAATTTTCCGTTATAGTGGCGGAATCAGGCCACCAAAGAGCAGGCTACTGGCGCGCCATTGAACTTCCTCGCGAACGGGGGGTCTATTGGCACTGTCAGGGCGTAACAGGTCACACTGCGGCGCTTTACCGGCCAAGACCCCTGTCGGGAGCGGGTTTTTCGCGTCATAATCCGCCATGCATACGCTTTCAGGTCTGGGTCGGACATAAGAGTGAACAATAAGGAGTAGATCCGTGACGGTTGCTACCGAAGAACCCCTTTCCACCGGCAATATCGAGGACTTCCTCGCCCACTGCCATCGCCGCCGCTACCCGGCCAAGAGCACCATCATCTACGCTGGTGACCGCTGCGAGTCCCTCTATTTCATCATGCGTGGCTCGGTCACCGTGCTGATCGAGGACGATGAGGGTCGCGAGATGATTGTCGCCTACCTGAACGATGGCGACTTTTTCGGTGAGATGGGTCTGTTTGACCAGGATACCCGTAGCGCCTGGGTCCGCACCAAGACCGAATGCGAGGTGGCAGAAATCTCCTACAGCAAGTTCCAGGAGCTGAGCCGCCAGCACCCGGAATTCCTGTTTGCACTGGCCACCCAGATGGCCGGCCGGCTGCGCAATACCACCCGCAAGGTGGGCGATCTGGCGTTCCTGGATGTCACCGGGCGCGTTGCCCGCACCCTGCTGGACCTGTGCAATGAGCCGGATGCCATGACCCACCCCGAGGGCATGCAAATCAAGATCACCCGTCAGGAAATCGGCCGCATCGTCGGCTGCTCCCGTGAAATGGTAGGTCGGGTGCTGAAGACCCTCGAAGAGCAGGGCCTGGTCTCGGTGAAGGGCAAGACCATGGTGGTTTACGGCACGCGCTGACAGGAGCCCGCCCAGGGGCGATTCGGGAACACTTTGTCCCGAGCAAAAGAAAGGGCGACCAATGGTCGCCCTTTCTGTTTTCTTCTACGGCATGCCGGTCAGTTGAACATCTCCACCAGGCGCCGCCCGGGTTCATCCTCACGCATAAAGGCCTCACCCACCAGAAAGGCGTGCACGTCGTGACCACGCATGGCCGCCACATCATCAGTGGTATGGATACCGCTCTCCGTCACCACGATACGATCATCGGGGATGCGGTCCAGCAGCTGGAAGGTGGTCTCCAAGTGCACCTCGAAATTGTGCAGGTTCCGATTGTTGATACCAATCAGGCGGTTCGGTAACGCCAGTGCCCGCTCCAGCTCCTCGCCATCGTGCACCTCGACCAGCACATCCAGGCCGAGCTCCTGGGCCAGGCCGTTGAGGTCGCGCATCTGGCCGTCCTCCAGGCAGGCGGCGATCAAGAGGATGCAGTCAGCACCAATGGCCCGCGCCTCATAGACCTGGTACGGATCGACGGTGAAGTCCTTGCGCAGCACCGGCAGGCGCACAGCCGCTCGGGCCTGCTGCAGGTAGGCATCAGCCCCCTGAAAGAAGTCCACGTCGGTAAGCACCGACAGGCAGGCCGCACCACCTTTCTCGTAACTGGTGGCGATCTCAGCGGGAATGAAATCCTCGCGGATCACCCCTTTGCTCGGTGAGGCCCTCTTGATCTCCGCGATGACTGCCGCCTCGCCAGCGTTGATCTTGTTCTCAATGGCGGCGACGAACCCGCGCGCCGGCGCCTGGTGAAGAGCGCGATCCCGCAGTTCTCCGACAGGGGCCAGCCGGCTGCGCGCTTCGACTTCCTGCCACTTTCTCTCAATGATGGTCTTCAGGATGGTCGGGGTACTCACTGATCCACCTCCTCGGGCCGGAAAGCACTGGTGAAGGCAGCCAGGTCCTTGATCTTCTCCGCAGCGAGGCCACTGGCGATCGCATCCTGTGCCATGGCAACGCCCTGCTCGGCGGAATCCGCCACGCCGCTGACATAGATCGCCAGGCCCGCGTTCAGTGCAATCAGATCGGCGGCCTTGTCTGCCACCGCGGTCGAGCGCTTGCCCAGCGCATCCTCGATCAGGGCCAGGGACTGCGTGGCGCCATCCACTCCCAATCCCTCGAGGCTGCGGCGCTCGATACCGAAATCCTCCGGACGCAGGGTTTTCTCACGCAGTTCTCCGTCCTTGAGTTCAACGGCAAAGGTATCTGCGGCAAGGCTCATCTCATCCAGGCCATCCTCACTGTGCAGGACCAGCACGTGCTCGGAGCCCAGAGTCTGCAGCACCTCTGCCAGCATGCGGCAGTAGGCCCGGTCGTAGACACCGATTACCTGGCGCTTGACGCCGGCCGGGTTGGTCAACGGTCCCAGCAGGTTGAAGATCGTGCGCATGCCCAGCGCCCTGCGCGGACCCACGGCAAAGCGCACCGCGCGGTGAAAAGAGGGGGCAAACATAAAGCCCACGCCGATGGTGTCGATACAGCGCGCAACCTGCGACGCGTCCAACTCCAGGTAGATGCCAGCCCGCTCCAGCAGGTCAGCGGCACCGCTGCTGGAGGAAACGGAGCGGTTGCCGTGTTTGGCGACGTGGGCACCGGCGGCAGCAGCGACAAAGCTCGCCGCACTCGACACATTGAACAGATTGGCGCCGTCACCACCGGTGCCGACGATATCCACCGCACTTTCCTGCTGCAGCGGCACCTGAATGGCCAGCTCGCGCATGGTTTCCACTGCACCGGTGATCTCGTCGACGGTTTCACCGCGGATCCGCAGTGCCACCAACAGGCCGGCGATCTGGGCGTCTTCCGCCTCACCGCGCATGATCTGACCCATGACTTCGCGCATTTCGGCGCGGCTGAGGTGCGTGTTGTCCACCAGCTTGGCGATGGCTTCCTGAATCAGCATACCCCTCCCCTCATTGTTATTAGCGGATAGCCCCGGGCCGTATCAGGACTCGAGGAAGTTGCGCAGCATGTCGTGGCCGTGCTGCGTGAGAATGGACTCGGGATGAAACTGTACCCCTTCCACTGCCAGCTCCCGGTGGCGCAGGCCCATGATCTCGTCAATCTCGCCGTCCTCGGTCTCAGTCCAGGCGGTGACCTCGAGGCAATCCGGCAGGCTGCCCTTCTCCACCACCAGGGAATGGTAGCGGGTGGCCTCGAACGGGTTTGACAGGTTGTGAAACACCCCCAGGTTGTTGTGCACGATGGGGGAGGTCTTGCCATGCATTACCTCGCCCGCACGCACGACCCGGCCGCCGAATACCTGGCCGATACTCTGGTGCCCGAGGCAGATGCCCAGAATGGGGATGCGCCCGGCAAAACGGCGAATCGTGTCGAGGGAAATTCCGGCTTCGTTGGGTGTACAGGGTCCCGGTGAGATGACGATCTTTTCCGGTGCCAGCGCCTCGATCTCCTCCACGGAAATCTCGTCGTTACGCTTCACTTGCACGTCCGCACCCAGCTCGGCCATGTACTGCACCACGTTCCAGGTAAAGGAGTCGTAGTTGTCGATCATCAGAATCATGACGCGGTTCCTCCGGGCGTCTTGTCGGCCACCGGGGCCGGAATGTCCTGCATCCGCTTCTGCAGGCGGGCCAGCGCTTCCTGGGTAGCGCGCAGTTCACGGAGTATTTCGGTCTGGCTCGGGGGCAGCTGCAGCTCGTCCAGCCGGCGCAACTTTGCCTCCTCAAGATTGTTCAGTACCACCCCGATGAACAGGTTGATCATCACGAAGGCTCCCATGACCACGAAGCTCACAAAATACACCCACGCCCAGGGCATCGCCTCCATGGCGGTGTACATGATGTCGGTCCAGTCTTCGAACGTGACAATGCGAAACAGGCTCAACAGGGCAATCGGCAAGCTACGCCAGTGGGTCGGATCCGTCTCATGGAAAAGGAAGTAACCAGCAACACCATATATATAAAAGATGATCCCCATCAGCAGCGCAATATGGAACATGCTGGGCAGGCTCCGCAGCAGGGTATCCACCAGCAGGCGCAACTCCGGGAAAGCGGATACCAGGCGCAATACCCGTAGCACCCGCACCAGACGCGCTACCGTGGCCAGCGGCCCCGCCGCGGGTATCAGGCTCAGGGCGATGATGGTGAAATCGAAACAGTTCCAGCCACTGGCGAAATAGCGCCAGGGCCGGTTGCCGTGGGCCGCCATCTTCACCAGCGCCTCCACCACGAAAGCGGCGAGGATCAACTGGTTGACCCCATGTAACAGATCGCCGAAGCGCTCGGTGACCCAGGCGGAAGTCTCCAGACCGATGGCAACGCCGTTCAGCAGGATCAGACCGATGATCACCTGATTGAACAGAGGGGCTGCGACAACCCGCTGGCACAATTCCGCCAGCGACAACATCGGCCGCGCCGATACTTCACTCATGATGCTCTACCTCAAACTGCCCGCGCCGCGCACTGTCGGCGGTGGCCATGGCCGTAGCCCGGAACAGGGCCCGGGCTTTGTTCATTGTCTCGTCCCACTCCGCCTGCGGATCCGAGTCCGCCACCAGGCCTGCGCCGGCCTGGACGAAAACCTGGCCGTCCTTGATCACTGCAGTACGGATGGCGATGGCCGTATCCATATTGCCGTTCCAGGCCAGGTAGCCCACCGCGCCGCCATAGATGCCCCGCTTCTCTGGCTCCAGCTCGTCGATGATCTCCATCGCGCGGATCTTGGGGGCACCGGAGAGTGTGCCCGCAGGCAGCGCCGCGCGCAGGGCGTCGATACCGGAGAGGCCCGCCTTGAGGCGCCCGGTGACATTGGAGGTAATGTGCATCACGTGGGAGTAGCGCTCCACCACCATCTGCTCGGTCACTTTCACACTGCCGGTCTCGGCCACGCGCCCGACATCATTGCGCCCCAGGTCAATCAGCATCAGGTGCTCGGCGATCTCCTTCGGATCGGCGAGCAACTCCCGTTCCAGCGCCTCGTCCTCTGCCTCGGTGGCACCGCGACGGCGGGTGCCGGCAAGCGGGCGCACGGTCATGTCACCCTCTTCCAGGTGCACCAGGATCTCCGGGCTGGAACCCACCACCTGATGATCGCCAAGGTCGAGGAAATACATATAGGGGGACGGGTTGAGGCTGCGCAGTGCCCGGTAAAGGTTCAGCGGCGGCGCCGCAAACGGCGCCGACAGCCGCTGTGACGGCACCACCTGCATCACGTCGCCGGCAAGGATGTACTCCTTGACCCTGTCCACACCGTGCTTGAATTCGGCCTCGCCGAAGTGGGAGCGGAAAGCACTCTCGTCGAGCCCCGCCCCATCCAGGTCCAGCGGCACCGTGTCCGGCAATGGCTGGGCGAGCTTTGCCACCAGCGCGTCGAGGCGCTGCTGGGCGCGCTCGAAATCGCCATCCAGTTCCGGATTGGCATGCACGATAAAGATCACCGCACCGGCCAGGTTGTCGAATACCACCAGCTCGTCACTCACCATCAGCAGGATATCCGGGGTGCCGAGGGTATCCGGCGGCGCCGAATCGGCCAGGCGCGGCTCGATGTAGCGCACGCAGTCATAGCCGAAATAGCCCACCAGCCCGCCATTGAAGCGCGGCAGCCCCTCGATTTCCGGCACCCGGTAGCGCTGCTGGAATTCTTCCACGAAGGCCAGCGGGTCCGGACTCTCATGCTGCTCGGTAACCTGACCATCAGTCTCTACGGTCACCTCGTGCCCACGCACTTTCAGCAGGGTGCGCGCCGGCAGGCCGATGATGGAATAGCGCCCCCACTTCTCACCGCCCTGCACGGATTCCAACAGGTAGCTGTGGCGCCCGGCCGCCAGCTTCAGATAGGTGGAAAGCGGTGTTTCGATGTCCGCCAGCACGCGCCGCACGAGGGGAATTCGGTTGTAGCCCGCGGACGCAAGTTGACTGTATTCGCTGGGTGTCATGACGACTCCGGATGCTCTGGTAGTTCTTACCGAAGTAATACCCTGGGGTATTTGCAACACGGACGGTCCAGACAGACTCCGCCCGCGGGGAAAGCGGCTCGCTCGTTCGTGCGGGCCTCAGCGGGTCAGCGGCGCCATCGCCAGCTGCTGATGTGGGGGACGAGTGGGTTCACGGGACTGCCTCGTTTTACGAGCCGCCAAGTTTACAAAGCCAGCCCCGGGCGGACAAGCACACGACTGCCGCCACCGGGCCCTAGGACAGAAAACTAATTTTCCAGCGCCGCGCGCATGGCCGAGATTACTTCCCCGTAGTCATCCGCATTGAAGATAGCGGAACCGGCGACGAAGGTATCTGCTCCAGCAGCGGCGATTTCGGCGATATTGCTGCGGGTCACGCCGCCGTCGATCTCCAGGCGGATATCCAGGCCGGAGTCATCGATCAGCTTGCGTGCCTCCCTCAGCTTGCACAGGGTGGCGGGGATAAACTTCTGGCCGCCGAAGCCGGGGTTCACGGACATCAGCAACAGCATGTCCAGCTTGTCCATCACGTAACGGACCGAATCCAGGCCCGTGGCCGGGTTGAGTACCAGTCCCGCCTTACAGCCCAGGCTCTGGATCAGCTGCAGGGAGCGGTCCACATGGCGTGAAGCTTCCGGATGGAAAGTGATGTAGGTGGCACCGGCATCGGCAAACATGCGGATCATCTCGTCCACCGGCTCCACCATCAGGTGCACATCGATGGGCGCCTTGACGCCGTGCTTGCGCAGGGCCTGGCACACCATGGGGCCGATGGTGAGATTGGGAACGTAGTGATTGTCCATCACATCGAAATGCACCCAGTCGGCGCCGGCTTCCAGCACAGCGTCCACTTCCTCACCGAGGCGGGCGAAGTTGGCGGAGAGAATGGAGGGGGCAATCTTGAAATCCGTCATGAGCAGTATTCCCAGTGCATGATGCCCCTGGCAGGGGCTTGGAGCCGGGAGTGTACCGGAAAACTGCCGCCGACTTCAGGCCACACTGCCGCGCAGGCGCGCATCCAGGCGCTGCAGCCGCTCCGGTGTGCCCACGTCACACCAGTCACCCTCAAACAGCTCCGCCTGCAGGTGCCCCTGGTTGTAGACAAAGATCTCACCGAGCCCGAAGCAGGGACGGACCTTCGGGTAATCGGTCAGCATCTCCGGGCGCAGCCAGCTGATGCCGGAAAACGTATAGCGGGGTGTCGCGGTACCAGAAAGCAGCCCGTCGTCGATCCCGAAGTCCCCGTCCGGATTGTGGGGCGGGTTCGGCACCATCAGCAGCCGCCCGGGACAGGATTCCGGCAGGGGACGCCGTAGCCAGCTGGAAAGATCGAAGTCACACCAGACATCACCGTTGACCACCAGAAAGGGGGCGTCGCCCAGCAGCGGCAATGCCTTGATGATGCCGCCAGCGGTTTCCAGGGGTTCCACCTCGACCGAGTAGCGGATATCCAGCCCCCAGCGCTCGCCATTGCCGAGCCGTGCCCGGATCTTCTCCCCCAGGTGGCCCAGGTTGATCACCACCCGGCGCACCCCGATGGCGACGAGGCGCTCGAGGGCATGCTCGATCAGGGGTTTGCCCGCCACCTGCAGCAGTGGCTTCGGGGTCTGGTCGGTGAGCGGGCGCATGCGCTTGCCGAAACCGGCCGCCAGCACCATCGCCGTCGGGATCTGTGTGTTGTCGTCAGCGGTCATCAGGGAATTCTTTGCAGTGCAGCGCCCGGTTCGCCGGCGGTCCGATAGTCACGGTACCAGCTCTGTCGCTCGATCCGCGGCAGCAGGGCCTGCCGGAACCAGTCGGCGAAGGGCGCCATCTCCGGGTAGCGCGCAGCCACCTCAAGTGTATAGCGGATGACGAGGGGCAGATCCGGCAGGTATCCCGGCTTACCATCCCTCAGCCACAGGCGCGGGAACAGTCCCAGCACCTTGATATGGCGCTGCAGCCCCATCCAGTCGAACCAGCGCAGGAAGGTCTTCTGATCCACCGATGACAGGATGCCGGCGGACTGCGCAGTGGCCGCATAGCAGAGCGCCCATCGCTCTACCCGCTCCCGCGGCCAGCGGATATAGCAGTCCCGCAACAGGGACACCAGATCGTAGGTAACCGGCCCCCATACCGCGTCCTGGAAGTCCACCACGCCAGGGCGCTCTCCGTCGCGCACCATCAGGTTGCGGCTGTGATAGTCCCGATGCACCAGCACCTGGGGTTGCTCCGTAGCGGAGTCCAGAAGCTGGGCGAAAGTACGCTCCAGCAGAGCGGATTCCTCTTCATCGAGGGAATAGCCGAGCAGCTGCCCCGCCAGCCATTCCGGCAGGATACGCATTTCGGTCAGCAGCAGCTCGCGGCTGTACTGCGGAAACAGGTCCCCGCAGGGCGGTATCTGCTGCAGGCACAGCAGTTCGTTCAACACCTCTCCGTACAGGCCTTCGACGCTGCCCTCGTCCAGGATGCTGAGCAGCTGACAATCGCCCAGGTCCTCGAGCAGCATAAAGCCGTGCTCAACGTCAGCCTCGCTGACCATGGGCGTATGAATGCCATAGCGGCGGAGATAATCCGCGACCGCGACAAAGCGGGCCGGGTTGGTGCGCGCAGGCGGGGAATCCACCGCGATCAGACTGGGAACAGTGAGTGTGCGGAAGTAGCGCCGAAATCCCGCGTCCCCCGCCAGCGACTGCAGCGTCAGGCTGTCGCCGGCTTTGAGCACGCGCCCGGCCCAGCCACGCAACGCCTCGCGCCGCTGATCCACTGCATCTGTCGAACGCTCACTCATGAGCCACCGCTACTCCAACTGTTACGGGCCGCATTGTAACGGGGCCAAGCACCCCGTCCAGCAAAAGCCCCCATTTCGCCATATCCTGGACCGGCGCGTCCACTTTGGGATTGGACCACCGGAGCGCCGTGGAAGTTGCATCTGGCGCCAACTCGGCCACCGCACCCGGCTCCGGCCCCTCAGTTTAGCCGCTCTGGCCGACGACGAAGGTTCGCAGCATGCACTTCGGGCCGTAGTGTTAACGGTGTCTACATTCAAGTAGAATTGCGGGCTGATTTTTTGGCGCGCGACAGCGCGCTCCCCCCAGAAAGAAACACTAACGACAGTCGGAACCGATCACCCGATGCTGGAACCCTCCCGCTGGCAGCGCCTGGCCATGGCGATTGCACAGATTTCCCGCCCGCGCACCCTGGGACTCGGCGCCCTCGGCGCTGCCGGGCTTGCCGTTGCGGGTCCCCTGTGGGCGGAGACCGCCGCCCCGCGCGATGCGTTGACGCCGCTGGCGCAGGCCGAGGAGACGGCGCCCGACTATAACCCCTACCTCTACCTCGACTGGCTGCCGGCCTGGCAGTTGCCACCGGGGATGCAGCCGGCCCGGCCGACCGCGTGCAGCGGCGCATTCGTATCCCCGCCGCGGGACTACCCGGATGCGGACCTGCCCCCGGAAACGGCGCCGCTGCGCGCCACGGCAGACGCTTCCGAGTGGCTGGACGACGGCACCGCGCGCCTGCGTGGCAGCGTCCACGTCACCCAGGGCTACCGACAGCTGTTTGCGGATCAGGTAGACGTCAACCGCAACGAGAGCACGGCAAGACTGCGCGGGGCCATCGAGATCCGCGAACCGAACCTGCTGGTGCGGGGGCGCGCGGCGGAGATCCAGACTGACAGCCAGGCGGCTGAGATCGAGGACGCCACCTACGTGATCCACGACCAGTTCGTGCACGGCAGCGCCAGCTTTGCCTCTCGTGAGGCCAGTGGCGAGCTGATACTCACCAATGGCAACTACACCCGCTGTGAGCCAGGCAACGTGGTCTGGCAGATGCGCGGTGGCGAGATTCACATCGACAACGTCGAGCGCCAGGGCGTGGCGCGCAACGTGCGCCTCGAAATCCTGGATGTGCCACTGTTCTATTTTCCCTACCTGCGCTTTCCGGTGGGCAGCGAACGCCTCTCCGGCCTGCTGTTCCCGAGCATCAGCAACAGTGACGAAAATGGCTGGGATGTCGCCATTCCCTACTACTGGAATATCGCTCCGCAGATGGACGCCACCATCGTGCCCCGCTACATCCAGTATCGCGGCACCGGCGCCGAGGTCGAGGTCCGCCACCTGAGCCAGCTGTTCAACAGTGAGCTGCGCGCAGCCGGCCTGCCCGACGATAAAGGCGGTGATGATGAGGATGCCCAGGACCTGATCCGCCAGGGCTTTCCCGAAGACCTGGTGCTGCCGGCCAAGGGTGAGGACCGCTGGCTGGTCAATTTCGAGCAACAGGGAACCGCCGGTACCTTCTGGCGCACCAACATCGACTATGCCAAGGTCAGCGACCCCGACTACTTCCGCGACCTGGACACCGCCAACCTCAGTGTCTCGGCGGAAACCAGCCTGAACCAGCGCGCTGATGTCAGCCTGTTCAACGAGAACTGGACTGCGACCCTGCGTGCGCAGGATTACCAGCAACTGGTCAAGGACCGGTTCGACACCTATCGCCAGCTGCCGCGCCTGGATGTCGACGGCAACTATCGCTGGGGCGACTGGGCCCTGAGCCTGGATCACGAGGTCACCCGCTGGGATCACGACGACGAGCAGACCATCCGCTTTATTGCCGACGTCGGTGACCCGGACAGCATCACTGAACTCAGCCGCAACTTCGTCAATGCGGACCGCCTGCGCCTGGACTACGAACTGGAGTGGGACAAGCAATGGCTGTGGGGTTATTTCACCCCCGGTATTGCCGCCCGCTACCTCGGTTACGAGATCGACGACCAGTTCCTCAACCCGGAGGCCAGCGACAGCCCCGAGGCCTCCGCCGGGCAGTTCACCCTCGATAGCGGGCTCTTTTTCGAGCGCGATGCCAGCGTGTTCGGTTTTGACCTGGTGCAGACACTGGAGCCGCGCTTCTTTACCCTGGTGAGCTCCAAGGCGGACCAGGGCGACTTCACCAATGTGAGCACGAGCCCCGGGGACGGCGGCAACGACCTGCTGTTTGATACCTCGCTGTTCACCTTCAGCTACGACCAGCTGTTCCGCGACAGCCGCTTCACCGGTAATGACCGCATCGACGACACCGACCGGGTGGCGCTGGGTCTGACCACGCGCATCATCGACCCGGTCAGCGGCCGCGACCTGTTCGCCCTCAGCGGCGGGCAGATCTTCTACCTGGAAGACCGCGAGACCACCCTGACCGGGATCGTCGAGGAGGCGCCCCGCTCCGAGTTTGCCGCCCGCCTGGAGAGTCGCCCGATCCAGTCCATGCGCATCAGCAGCGAACTCATCTACGATGACGACGAGGGTGAGCTCAACCGCGGCAATGTCAGCCTGCGCTACCTGGACAATGACTACCGCCTGTTCAACCTGGGCTACCGCTACCTGCGGCGCAACGAGGTGCTAGACCTGAACGGCGAACTGATCAGCGGCTCCATTGACCAGGTGGACGCCTCCATGGTGCTGCCGGTATCGCCCACCACCGCCCTGCTGGCACGGGCCAACTACGACCTGACATTCGATCGGGAACTGGAATACGTGGCGGGCGTCGAATATGACAGCTGCTGTTATATGGTACGGCTGGCCTGGCGCCGGACCCTGGACAACGACCTGGCAGACGTCGTCTCCCCCGAGGAGCTTGAGTTCGATGAGGGTGTTTACATAGAGTTCCAGCTCAAGGGACTCGCCAGCCTTGGCACCACGGTGACCCGGATGCTCAGTCAGGGCATTCCCAATTTCGACCAGAGAGAACAACTGAAACAGTGATGAGAATAATGACCGCATTCGCTCTCAAGCGGGCCCTGCTGCCCGCCCTGGCACTCTGTGCCGTGATGGCCGCTCCCGCTCTGGCCCAGGTACAGAAGCTCGACCGCGTTGTCGCCGTCGTGGATGACGACGTAGTCATGGCCAGCGAGCTACAGCAGCGCCTGGACACCATCACCGCGCAGATTCAGGCGCAGAATGTGCAGGCACCGCCGATTGATGTGCTGCGCCGGCAGGTGCTCGAGCAGCTGATCATCGAGCGACTGCAACTGCAGATGGCCGCCCGCGCGGGTGTCACCGTCTCCGATGCCGAACTGGACCAGTCCATCGCCCGCGTCATGCAGAACGCCGGCGCCAGCCCGGAACAGTTCCGCGAGCGCCTCGCCGCCGACGGGGTCTCCATGAAGACCTTCCGCCAGCAGATCCGCAATGAACTGCTGATCCGCCGCGTCGAGCAGGGCAGCGTAAACCGCCGCATCCAGATCACCGACCAGGACATCGACAACTTCCTGCGCTCCAAGGAGGGTGAGTTCTGGAAATCGCCCCAGTACGAACTGGGCCATATCCTGATTCCGGTCAGCTCCAGCGCGCCCTCGGACGAGGTCACCAGGGCGCGGGAGAAAGCCGAGCAGCTTGCCCAGCAGGTACGCAGCGGCGCCAACTTCCGCCAGCTGGCCATCGCCAACTCTGCCGGCCAGAACGCACTCTCCGGCGGCGACCTGGGCTGGCGCAAGACCGTTGAACTGCCCACCCTGTTCTCCGACGCCCTGCAGGGGCGCGGGGTTGGCGATGTCACCGACCCGTTCCGCAGTGATGCGGGCTTCCACCTGCTGAAGATCCACGCCCAGCGCGGCTCCAACGAACAGGTGGTCGAACAGACCAAGGTTCGCCATATCCTGGTGAAAACCTCCGCCATCCGCGATGACGACGCCGCCTATAACCTGTTGATCGACCTGCGCAAGCAGATCGAGGACGGCGCCTCTTTCGACGAGCTGGCGCGGGAACACTCCGAGGATATCGGCACCATGCTCGCCGGCGGCGACCTGGGCTGGTCCATGCCCGGCCAGTTCGTGCCGGAATTCACTCAGGCCATGGACAATACTCCAGTGGGTGAAATCAGCATGCCGTTCAAGTCCCAGTTTGGCTGGCACATCCTGCGGGTCGACGGCCGGCGCAACCAGGACATGACAGAACAGTACATCCGCAACCAGGCCTCCAACCTGCTGCGCAATCGCCGCTACGAGGAAGAGCTGCAGAACTGGCGTCGCGAAATCCGCGACCAGGCCTACGTGGACATCAAGCTGCCGGATCTCAAAGACGAAAGCGCAGACAGCGCCGAGCAATGATCCCCCGCATCGCTTTCACACCCGGCGAACCCGCCGGCATAGGCCCGGAGCTGGCAGTCCGACTTGCCAGCGGCCGGGCCAACGGTCACCACGGCCCGGTGCAGGTCGTCGCCCTGTCAGATCCCGACCTCCTCGCCGATGCGGCCGAACGCATGGGCCTGCCCCTCCGACTGATTCCGTTCGAAGCGGATGCTCCGCCAGCGGACACCCCCGACGGCGGCCTGTACATTCAGCCCATTAAACTGGCGCAGCCGGCCACGCCGGGCCGGCTCAACCCCGCCAATGCACCCTTTGTGCTGGAAACACTGCGCACTGCCGCCCATGGCTGCCTGCAGCGGCGCTTCGATGCCCTGGTCACCGGGCCGGTACACAAGGGCGTGATCAACGAGGCCGGCATTCCTTTCAGTGGCCACACCGAACTGTTCGCTGAAGAAGCCGGGGTCGAGCGCGTGGTGATGATGCTGGCCGCCAGGGAACTGCGCGTAGCGCTGGTGACCACACACCTGCCCCTGAAGGACGTCAGTGCGGCCATTACCACCGAACGGCTGGAACAGACGATCCTGGTCCTGCACCGCAGCCTGCGCGATCAGTTCCGCATAAGCGAGCCGCGAATCGGCGTCTGTGGCCTGAATCCCCATGCGGGTGAAGGAGGCCACCTGGGCATGGAAGAGATCGAAGTGATCGAGCCGGCCCTGGACAGGCTGCGCGCCCTTGGCCTGCACCTGCTCGGCCCCCTCCCCGCAGACACCCTGTTCACGCCGCCCCAACTGGCCCGCTGCGATGCGGTGCTGGCCATGTACCATGACCAGGGTCTGCCAGTGTTAAAATTCAAGGGATTCGGCCACGCCGTGAACATCACCCTGGGGCTCCCTTTCATCCGGACCTCCGTGGATCACGGCACCGCACTCAACATTGCCGGGCAAAACGAGGCCGACTGTGGCAGCCTCCGCGCCGCCCTGGCCCAGGCAGTACAGCTGGCGGAGCTGCGTGCTCTCTGAGCCGCACTGCACCAGAGACAGACAGATTTCTTCCTATGGATCATTTTTTCCAACACAAGGCGCGCAAGCGCTTCGGCCAGAATTTTCTGGTCGACGAAAACATCATCGAGCGGATCGTCCGTGCCATCGCGCCGAAGGAAGATGACCGACTGGTGGAAATCGGCCCGGGACAGGGTGCGATCACCGAGCTGCTGCTGAAGCGCTGCCCTTCGCTCACTGCGGTGGAGCTGGACCGGGACCTGATCCCGCTGCTGCAGTTTAAATTCCGCGACTATCCCGATTTCAGCATCATCGAGCAGGACGCCCTGAAATTCGACTTTGGCAGCCTCGCCGGCAACGGCCAGCTGCGCATTGTCGGCAACCTGCCCTACAACATCTCCACACCGCTACTTTTCCACTTGCTGGGTTTCCGCGGCAAGATCCGCGATATGCACTTCATGCTGCAAAAAGAGGTGGTGGATCGGCTGAGCGCAGTACCGGGTAACAAGTCCTATGGGCGACTCAGCGTGATGGTGCAATACCACTGCCGGGTGCAGGGCCTGTTCCCGGTGCCACCACAGTCGTTCCGCCCGGCACCGAAGGTGGATTCGGCGATCGTGCGCCTGGTGCCTCATGCCACCCTGCCCAATCCGGCAGAGAACGAGGAACTGCTGGAGCGGCTGGTCAACGTGGCATTTCAACAGCGCAGAAAAACCCTGCGCAACGCGATCAAACCGCTGTATCCAGACCTCGATATACCCGCACTTCCGGTAGATGCGAGCCGCCGGCCGGAGACGCTGAGCGTCAAGGAATTCGTCGAGCTTGCCAACTACCTGTCTACGCTGGACCAGTAGTCCGTATCGAAACAAGAACGCAGGGGAAGTTTTTTGGCCACCTACGCCATCGGTGACATTCAGGGCTGTTTCGAGCCCCTCATGCGCCTGCTGGACAAAATCCGCTTTCGGCCGGATCGGGACAAGCTCTGGCTGGCTGGCGATATGGTGCATCGCGGGCACGACAGCCTCAGCACCCTGCGCTTCCTCTACGAACACCGCGCCCAGGTGACTGCCGTACTGGGCAACCACGATCTGCACCTGCTGGCACTGGCCCACGGCGCCAAGCGCCTGACCGACAAGGAACACGACCTCGCCAGGATCCTGCGAGCCAAGGACGCCGACAAATTATTGAGCTGGCTGCAGGGCCTGCCGCTCGTGGTGCACAAAAAGGGGTTCACCATGGTCCATGCCGGCATCCCACCGATGTGGAGCATCACCAAAGCCGTGGAACTCTCGCGAGAGGTCCACCGCGCGCTGGCGGACGACGCCATGGCCAAGGCCTACTTCTACGGCATGTACGGCAACGAGCCACACTGCTGGAGCGAGCACCTGCTCGGCATCGAACGGTTGCGCTCCATCACCAATTACTTCACCCGCATGCGTTTCTGCAAGGCCGATGGCACGCTGGACCTGGTCACCAAGCGCGGACCGGAAGCCGAACACGATGGCTACAGACCCTGGTTCAGCCACCCGGAGCGGAAGACCCGCAACGACAAAATCATCTTCGGCCACTGGGCTGCTCTCGAAGGGCGCGCCGACACTGCCAACGTCTATGCACTGGATACCGGCTGCGTTTGGGGCGGCTATCTGACCGCCATGCGACTCAGCGACGAGAAGTTTTTTTGTACGGACTGCACTTTGTAGCCCAGGGCGCCCATCCGGGCCCGTCGGGCTCTCTAAAAAAGTGCCAGCACAACAGTAGCCTGAGCGGAATCCGTCGCTTCTGCCTCAGTCAATCTGGGAAAACCAGCTTGCAGTCAGCAAATTAAATGCCCGCGGGTGGAACGCGAGGGAGCAGGCGCGACCTCGGTTCCTGACGCTCTCCCGAAGCTGTCAATCAGGGCAGACACCCCTCGCAGACCTCTCGCCTCTTCATTCTCTGTCCTTTCATATGGCAGACACTGCACGCTGTATTTCCGCCAGCATGCCAGTCGAGAAAGCGAACTACGCTTTCATCAGCCCCATTTATGCTGTCCTTCTTCATGCCCGAAACGAATGATGTTGTGAGACTGCTGGTCGCTGGTGACGTAATGACCGGTCGCGGGATCGACCAGGTTCTGCCGCGCCCAGGTGACCCGCGCATTCATGAAAGTTATCTGCACTCGGCCACAGACTATGTCGGACTCACCGAGTCGGCCAGCGGTGAACTCCCACGGGACAGATCTTCCACTTACCCCTGGGGCGACGCGCTGTCAGCCATGGATCAGCGTAGACCCGCCGTGCGAGTCATCAACCTGGAGACCTCGATCACCAGCTGCGATGACTACTGGCGGGGCAAGGGCATCAACTACCGTATGCATCCCGCCAACCTACCCTGCCTGACCGAAGCGGGAATCGATGTCTGCACCCTGGCCAACAACCATGTACTCGACTGGGGGTATGGCGGCCTCGCAGAAACTCTGGAAAACCTTGAGAGAAGTGGCTTGCGCGTAACGGGAGCGGGCAACAATTTGATCGAAGCAGCGGCGCCGGCAGAAATTCACCACCAGGGTAAACGTGTGCTGGTCTTTGCCTGTGCCGACACCAGTAGCGGTGTGCCGCGGGAATGGGCCGCCAGCACCGTACGCCCCGGCGTCAACCTGCTGCCGGACCTATCGCAACGCAGTGCAGAGGACTTTGTCCGGCAGATCGACCGGCTGCGCAAACCCGGGGACCTGGTTGTGGTCTCGGTTCACTGGGGAGGAAACTGGGGCTACGAAATACCGTCAGAGCAACAGAGCTTCGCCCACCGGCTGGTGGAAGGTGGCGTCGACCTGATCAGTGGACATTCTTCGCACCACCCCAAGGGGATCGAAGTCTACCGGCAACGCGCGATTCTTTATGGCTGCGGGGATCTGATCAACGATTATGAGGGTATCTCAGGCCACGAAAATTTTCGCCCCGAATTGCGCATTCTGTATTCGGTAGAACTGGACCCGGAGAACGGCAGCCTCCACGCCCTGGAACTGGTTCCTTTCGCATCGAGGAAGCTACGGCTCTGCAATGCCACGCCAGCAGATAGCGAGTGGTTACGCAGCACGCTGAACCGTGAGTACCACGCACTGGGCATGAAGCTGGTAACTACCGGCGCCACGCTGGCGCTCCGCTGGGACGGAGCACCGGGATAACAGTCGCCGGGGACTTAACTGCTGTAGCCGTTCGGGTTCTGGGACTGCCAGCGCCAGGTGTCAACTACCATCCGCGTAAGATCATACTCCGCTTTCCAACCCAGCTCTTGCTCTGCCAGGGTCGGGTCAGCGAAACATGCAGCGATATCCCCGGGGCGCCGAGGAACCACCTTGTAGGGAATCGGTCGCTCACAGGCAGCTTCGAACGCGCGGACAATCTCCAGGACAGAGCTGCCTTGCCCTGTGCCCAGGTTATAGGTGAAGCAACCAAATCCTGTTCCCGGCACACGCAGCTTCTCCAGGGCAGCCAAGTGTCCACGGGCCAGGTCCACTACGTGAATGTAGTCCCGGACGCCAGTACCATCTTCTGTGTTGTAGTCGTCCCCGAACACCTGCAGGTGTGGCAGTCGGCCTACGGCCACCTGAGCGACGTAAGGCAGCAGGTTATTGGGAATCCCCTGGGGATCCTCCCCGATACTGCCGCTGTGATGGGCGCCGATAGGGTTGAAATAGCGCAACAAGGTAATTTGCCACTGGCTGCCCGGGGCGGCGCAGACATCACGAAGGATGTTTTCCACCATAAGTTTACTTGCACCGTATGGGTTGGTCGCGCCTGTGGGGAAGTTCTCCCGAATCGGGACCGTATGGGGGTCACCGTAAACCGTGGCCGAAGAGCTGAAGATCAACTGGCGGACGCCAAACTCCTCCATCACCTCGCACAGCGTCAATGTTCCCGCAACATTATTCTGGTAATAGCGCAGCGGCTGGGCGACGGACTCACCTACAGCCTTCAAACCGGCAAAATGCACCACAGCTTCGATGTCATGGCGAGAAAAAATGTCTCGCAGTGCGGCAGCGTCGCGGATATCAGCGGTATACAGTGGTACTGACTTTCCCGTGATGGCCTCCACCCGGTGCAGGGCCTCGGCACTGCTGTTGCTGAGATTATCCACCACCACGGGCTCCCATCCCGCCTCGATCAGCTCAACACAGGTATGACTGCCGATATAGCCGGCTCCGCCGGTCACCAGAATCGCCATGGCGCGAATCTCCAAAAACTGCACTTCAGAATTGGCGGCTAGTAGAGCGCAAAACTGCCACCTAATTCAACCTATGTTGGCGGCTGCGCCTCCCGCAGGGCGGTGGGAAAGCTATCCTGATTATGTGAGAGGAATTTTACAGTTTCTCGTTTGGCGACACACCGAGTGTCGCAACGGTAATAAAGATAGAGTTGAGCGCGAGAGCGCCTTTCAGTTACCGCGAAACCTGCCGAGCAGGTCGCGCCCGCATCGTCAGCCGCACGGGTCAGTTGTTCACACAGGCGAAAGCCTCTGCGATACCCAGCATGCACGGTATTGGTGCGACTGGCTGGAAGAGCTGTCCGACACGCCAAAGGGAGTTGTGCACGATGACGATTTTCAACCACTACCTGGAACGGTACGAGGCCATTCAGGATGAAGAGCTCAGCATCCAGGAATATCTGGAGCTGTGCAAAAACGACCGCAGTGCCTACGCCTCTCCGGCGGAGCGCATGCTGATGGCCATCGGTGAGCCAGAGCTGGTGGACACGTCCCGCGATCCCCGCCTGTCGCGCATCTTTTCCAACAAGGTGATCAAGCGGTATTCCGCCTTCAGTGAATTTTATGGCATGGAGGAGGCCATCGAGCAGATTGTCTCGTTCTTCCGCCATGCCGCTCAGGGCCTGGAGGAGAAGAAACAGATCCTCTACCTGCTGGGCCCGGTAGGTGGCGGCAAGTCATCGCTGGCCGAAAGACTTAAGGCATTGATGGAAAAGATCCCCATCTACGCCATCAAGGGATCGCCGGTGTTTGAATCCCCCCTGAGTCTCTTCTCCCCCACCGAAGACGGCCAGATTCTGGAAGAGGATTACGGTATTGCGCGGCGCTATGTGAATACCATCATGTCACCCTGGGCGGTCAAGCGACTGCATGAGTACCGGGGCGATATCAGTAAGTTCCGGGTTGTGAAAGTCCGCCCCTCGATACTCGATCAGATCGCGATCTCAAAGACCGAACCCGGCGATGAAAACAACCAGGACATTTCCGCCCTGGTCGGCAAGATCGATATCCGCAAGCTGGAGGATTTCCCCCAGAACGACCCCGATGCCTACAGCTTCTCTGGCAGCCTCTGCCGGGCCAATCAGGGCCTGATGGAGTTCGTCGAGATGTTCAAGGCGCCGATCAAAGTGCTGCACCCGCTACTCACTGCGACCCAGGAAGGCAACTACAACAGTACGGAAGGCCTCGGTTCCATCCCCTTCAACGGTGTCATTCTCGCCCACTCCAACGAGTCCGAATGGCAGTCCTTCCGCAACAACCGCAACAACGAGGCTTTCCTCGACCGGATCTATATCGTCAAGGTTCCCTACTGTGTGCGGGTACAGGAAGAGATCAAGATCTACAAAAAGCTGCTTGAGCACAGCTCGCTATCGAAGGCCCCCTGTGCACCGGATACGTTGCGCATGCTGGCGCAATTCTCAGTGCTGTCCAGAATCAAGGATCCGGAGAATTCCAGCCTGTTCTCCAAGATGCGCATTTATGACGGTGAGAACCTGAAGGATACGGACCCCAAGGCGAAAACGATCCAGGAATACCGTGACAACGCCGGAGTCGACGAGGGCATGAATGGTCTCTCGACCCGCTTTGCCTTCAAGATCCTGTCGAAAGTCTTCAACTTTGATGCCACTGAAGTGGCCGCCAACCCGGTTCACCTGCTGTACGTCCTCGAGCAGCAGATCGAGCAGGAACAATTCCCGCCGGAGCAGCAGGAGCGTTACCTCGGCTTCATCAAGGAATACCTGGCGCCACGGTATGTCGAGTTCATCGGCAAGGAAATCCAGACGGCCTACCTCGAGTCCTATGCCGAATACGGCCAGAACCTCTTCGACCGGTATGTCACCTACGCCGACTTCTGGATTCAGGACCAGGAATACCGGGATCCGGAAACCGGGGAGATTCTCGACCGCGGCGCCCTGAACGAAGAACTGGAGAAAACCGAAAAGCCCGCCGGCATCTCCAACCCCAAGGACTTCCGCAACGAGATCGTCAACTTTGTGCTGCGCGCACGGGCCAATAACCAGGGCAAGAACCCCGACTGGCGCTCCTACGAGAAACTCCGCGCGGTGATCGAGAAGAAGATGTTCTCCAACACTGAGGACCTGCTCCCGGTAATTTCCTTCAATACCAAGGCCTCCGCTGAAGACCAGAAGAAACACGCCGACTTTGTCGCACGGATGGTCGAGCGGGGCTATACCGAGAAACAGGTGCGGCTGCTCTCGGAATGGTATCTGCGGGTCCGCAAATCGCAGTAATCCGGCAGTACTCGCGGGACGCTACACACGTGCGGCGTCCGGCGGCAGGGATAGCAACCGGTCCACTCCTGGCAACTTCTTCCTGCAAGAAGGGAAAGGTCCAGGAGGCAAGCCTCACGCTGTGCCCGCCGCTGCCACGCACTGGTCAGAGGCAGTAACATGAGCTACATCATCGACCGCCGGTTGAATGGCAAGAAAAAAAGTACGGTCAACCGGCAGCGCTTCCTGCGCCGGTACAAGGCCCATATCAAAAAGGCCGTCGGCGAGGCCATGACCAACCGCTCCATTACCGATATGGACAAGGGCGAGCGGATCAGCATTCCCACCCGGGATATCAATGAACCGGTCTTCAACCATGGCCCCGGTGGCCATGTCGAGCGCGTCCTTCCGGGAAACCGGGAATTTGTCTCCGGTGACCGGATCCCACGCCAGGGGCAGCAGGGAGCTGGCGGCGGTGGTGGCGGTGCCAGTGACAGCGGCGAGGGCGTGGATGACTTTGTTTTCCAGATCTCCCAGGAAGAGTTCCTCGATTTCATGTTCGAGGGGCTGCAGCTGCCCAACATGATCAAGCGGCGGCTTGCAGGTAATGAATCGTTCAAGATGGTACGCGCCGGCTTCAGCAACGAGGGGACCCCCGGCAGGCTCAATGTAGTGCGCTCACTGCGCGCCGCAAACGCGCGCCGCATCGCCCTGACGAGCAGCAAACGTCGTAACCTGCGCGAACTGGAAGAGGAACTTGCGCGGGAAGAAGGCAAGGATCCCGCATTGCGGGACCAGCGCAAGCTCGATACGTTGGGCAAACGTATTGCTGAGTTGCGCGGTCGGATCGACAAGATTCCGTTCCTCGATGACTTCGACCTCAAATACAACCTGCTGGTCAAGCAGCCCAAACCCCGCTCCAAGGCCGTCATGTTTTGCCTGATGGACGTCTCCGGCTCCATGAACCAGGCCACCAAGGATATGGCCAAGCGCTTCTTCCTGCTTCTCTACCTCTTCCTGCAGAGGAGTTACGAATATACGGAAGTCGTTTTCATCCGCCACCACACCAGCGCCAAGGAAGTGGATGAGGAGGAGTTTTTCTACTCCCGCGAGACCGGCGGCACCATTGTCTCCAGCGCCCTTAAACTGATGCGCCGCATCATGCAGGAACGCTACCCTGCCAGCGAATGGAATATCTATGGCGCGCAGGCTTCTGATGGCGACAACTGGAACGATGACTCCAGCACCTGCCACAAAATCCTGATCAACGACATCATGCCGCACGTGCAGTACTTCTCCTATGTGGAAATAACCCCCCGCGATCACCAGGCCCTGTGGGAGGAGTATGAGAGCGTTCGCGCCATTTTCCCGGAACACTTCGCCATGGAGCAGATCGTGGACCTGAAGGACATCTACCCGGTGTTCCGCCAACTGTTCAGTCAGAAGGTGGCCGCGTAATGCTTGATAAGTTTCCCACAGCGCCGGACGCAAAATCGGAAGGGCCCATTTCCACGACATCGGAATGGACTTTTGAACTGATCCAGGAGTATGACCGGGCCATCGCCGAACTGGCGGAGGAGTTCGGCCTCGACACTTACCCGAACCAGATCGAGATCATCAGTTCGGAACAGATGATGGACGCCTACTCCTCGGTGGGCATGCCAGTGGGCTATAACCACTGGTCATTCGGCAAGCAGTTCATCAGTGTCGAAAACAATTACCAGCGCGGCCTGATGGGGCTTGCCTACGAGATCGTGATCAACTCCAACCCCTGCATCGCCTATCTCATGGAAGAGAACACCATGACGATGCAGGCACTGGTGATCGCCCACGCCTGTTACGGCCACAATTCCTTCTTCAAAGGGAATTACCTGTTTCGCAGCTGGACCGACGCCAGCAGCATCATCGACTACCTGCTGTTCGCCAAGAACTACATCGCCAGGTGTGAAGAGCGCCACGGTGTGGAGGAAGTGGAAGCGATTCTCGACTCCTGCCACGCACTGATGAACTACGGCGTCGATCGCTACAAGCGGCCTTACCCGATCTCCGCCGTCGAAGAGGAGCGCCGACAGAAAGAGCGGGAGGAGTACCGCCAGCGTCAGCTCAATGACCTGTGGCGAACCATTCCCAAAATGGGCAATGGCCGAGAGGAAAAGCCGAACTTCCGCTTCCCGGAAGAACCACAGGAAAACCTGCTCTACTTCATTGAAAAAAATGCGCCACTGCTGGAGAACTGGCAGCGGGAACTGGTGCGGATCGTGCGCAAGCTGGCGCAGTACTTCTATCCGCAGCGCCAGACCCAGGTCATGAACGAGGGTTGGGCTACCTTCTGGCACTACACGCTGCTTTCCGAACTGTATCGCCGCGGCCGGGTGACCGAGGGCTTCATGATGGAGTTCCTGCAGAGTCACACCAATGTGATTTACCAGCCCCCGTTCGACAGCCCCTACTTCAATGGCATCAACCCCTATACCCTCGGATTCAGCATCTTTACCGATCTGCGGCGCATCTGTGAGGAGCCAACTGAAGAGGACCGGGCCTGGTTCCCGGACATCGCCGGCAGTAACTGGAAGGAAACCCTCCAGTTCGCGATGCGGGACTTCAAGGATGAAAGCTTTATCCTGCAGTTTCTCTCCCCCAAGGTGATGCGGGATATGAAGCTGTTCTGCATCCGTGACGATGACCGGGAGAGCGAGATCGTTGTCAGTGCCATTCACGACGAGGATGGCTACCGCCAACTGCGTGCAGACCTGGCCGGCCAGTACAACCTGGGCAACCGCGAACCCAACATCCAGGTCTATTCAGTGGATACCCGGGGAGATCGCTCACTGACGTTGCATCACACCCAGTACCGGCGTCGGCCCCTGGGTAAGGATACCCCTGAGGTTATGCGCCACCTGCACCGGTTGTGGGGGTTTGATGTTCACATGCACAGCCTGCATGAGGATGAAGTGACGGCGAGCTATCACTGCCCGGAACGGGGCCGGGACCGAATGGATAGCGAAGACGAGCCAATGCTGATCCCCAAGCCGATTTGATCGGTTTATCGGGGCAGCATAGCGACGATGACAATAGCGCCCCAGTCAGGGCGGACGCGGCACAGATGACCGGCCCGCAGGAGACTGGGCTCAGATTTCCAGCAGCAGCTTGACCTTGGCCACCAGCTCGTTGCGGTCAACCGGGGAATTCACCACGGCGTCGGCCCCGGCGTCCAGCCAACGCTGCTGGTCCTGCTCATTGGCGGGCGCCACGAGCAGGGCGTGCACGTTGGCATATTCACTGCGCGACCTCAGGTGATCGAGAATCTGGAAGCCGTTCAGCTGGCTCAGATTGGCGTCCAGCACGAGCAGCGCCGGTTTACAGGCCGCCATCAGGGTGCCGGCCACAAAGCTGTCGCCCGCAACGTCCACTTCACAGCCGGCCTGTTGCAGCGCCTGGCGGCCGGCCCCGGCAATCTCCGGGTCTGTAGTCAGCAACAGCACCTTGCGGCTGGCAACCGCCAACTCGGCGGGTACCGGCATACCGTTGTCCCGCAGGAAGCCGACGAAGTCCTCAACACAGATCCTGTGGTCTCCGCGACCCGGTAGCTTGTAGGCCTTGAGCTGCCCCCGCTCAATCCAGCGAATCACCGTGCGGAAGTTGACCCCGCAATAGCGTGCTGCTTCGCCGGTAGTGAGCACATGCAGTTCGTTCATTTTTAGAATTCCCCCAAACATCCTGCAAACACTGACAGGTACCTCGGACATACGCGACTGCAATAATCGATGAAAATCAGCAGCTGAACGCGAATTTATCCTGCCAACCCCGGGTACCCTTATAAATTATGCTGCCGCAGACTGCAAAAGCAGACCTAAACTCGGCTTCTCAAAATATTGACGAAAGAGATTCACAACCCCTCAACAAAAAACGCCAAGGCATTGTTGACAGGTAAGACAGGTTGTATAGAATGGTCACAATTTCCGGAGATACAGGTCTTAATCCCGGATAACCGTCTACTGTCCCGGCCCGGCAGCACTTTTTCTGCGGGGTCGCTCGGCAGACACCCCTCCCATTACGAATACCCTAAGACCCTGGGCCCCCTTGTTTTTTCGGGGCCTTTTTTTTATCTTGCCTAAATTCTGCGCACTTCTTTTCACACCGCGGCATGCGGTCAGAGCCGGCAAAGATGGATCTATGGCTGTACTCAGTAGTTTCCGGCCCCTCCCTACCCCGCCAGCGGGGCACCTGACATGAAAATCTATCTGGTAGGCGGCGCCGTTCGCGACAAGATGCTCGATCGCCCGATCCACGAGCGGGACTGGGTTGTCGTCGGCGCTGATGAGTCCCGCATGCAGGCCCTGGGTTACACCCCTGTCGGCAAGGACTTTCCGGTATTCCTGCATCCGGACACCAGTGAGGAATACGCACTGGCGCGCACCGAGCGCAAGAGCGGGCATGGCTACGGCGGTTTCACCGTGCACGCCTCACCCGATGTCACCCTCGAGCAGGACCTGATCCGCCGCGACCTGACGATCAATGCCATGGCAGAAAGCGAGAGCGGCGAGCTGATCGACCCCTACGGCGGGCGCGCCGACCTGGAGGCACGCCTGTTGCGGCATGTGTCTCCCGCCTTTGCCGAGGATCCCCTGCGTATCCTGCGGGTCGCGCGCTTCGCCGCCCGTTATCACCATCTGGGTTTCAGGGTTGCCGAGGAAACCATGGGCCTGATGCAGCAGATGGTTGCCGCAGGGGAAGTGGAGCATTTGGTTGCAGAGCGGGTGTGGAAGGAGATCAGCCGCGCGCTGACCGAACCGGACCCGGATATTTTCATCCTGGTGCTGCGCGAGTGCGGTGCTCTCAAGATCCTGTTGCCGGAAGTCGACCGTCTGTTCGGCATTCCCCAACCTCCGCGGCACCACCCGGAAATCGATACCGGCAAGCACCTGCTGCTGGCCCTGAAAGCTGCGCCGGCCGAATTGCCGGTGCGTTTTGCCGTGCTGATGCATGACCTGGGCAAGGGCATCACTCCGGAGGAAGTCCTGCCGAGCCATCGCGGCCACGAAAAGGCGGGGCTACCGCTGGTGCGCGACATCTGCCAGCGCTGGCGGGTGCCCCGGGAGCTCACCGCACTGGCTGCGGGTGTTTGCGAATACCACCTGCACTGCCACCGCGCGCTCGAGCTGCGTCCGCAGACCATCATGAAAATGTTGCGCGCTTTGGATGCCCTGCGCCGACCGCAGCGCTTCGACCACTTCCTGCAGGCCTGCGAGGCAGACGCTCGGGGGCGGGAAGGATTGGAGAATCGGGACTACCCGCAGGTGGAATTCCTGCAGGCAGCGCGGGCCGCCGCCGCCGGCGTGTCACCGCAACCGCTGATCGAACAGGGCTTTGAGGGCGCCGAACTGGGAAAGGCACTGGATCGCGCCCGTATCGAGGCCATTGCCAGGGTCAGGAAGGAGTACCATGCGTAACGCGCTGATCACCGGCGCCGCCGCACGCCTCGGACGGGCCATTGCCCGCGAGCTGCACCGCGACCACCGCATCATTATTCATTACCGCCGCTCTGCCACCGCCGCCCAGCGACTGGTGCAGGAGCTGAACGAGCAGCGACCGGAATCCGCCGCGGCCCTGCAGAGCGACCTGGACAGTGCGTCCGGTTGCGAACGGCTTGCCCAACACGCCTGCGACCTCTGGGGCGGAATCGATGTGCTGGTCAACAATGCCTCATCCTTTTATCCGACGCCGGTGGGAAGCGCCGACGAACGCGACTGGGACCAGCTGGTGGGCAGCAATCTCAAAGCGCCCTTTTTCCTGAGTCAGGCTCTGGCTCCCACTCTGACCGAGCGCAGCGGCAGCATCATCAACATGATCGACATTCATGCCGAGCGCCCCATGCCACAGCACACGATTTACTGTGCGGCCAAAGCCGGCCTGGTCATGCTTACCAAGAGCCTGGCGCTGGAGCTGGCGCCCAAAGTACGGGTGAACGGAGTGGCGCCCGGCGCAATCCTGTGGCCGGAACAGGAGGAAGTGGACGAGGAAGCCAAGGCGCGGACGCTGTCCCGCATTCCGCTAGGCCGCACCGGCAGCGAAGCGGATATTGCGCGCACGGTGCGCTTCCTGGTCGCCGAACCGTCCTATATCAGCGGACAGGTCATCGCGGTGGATGGCGGGCGCAGCCTGAACATCTGACAGCCCTTCACCGCTGGGAGACTGCCACCACTGATCGCTTGCGACCGCATTCATGGCCAGCGGAAGTCCACCGGCCACAGTTTCTGCTTCATCTTGTCGTACCGCTCCCAGAGCTCGGCATAGCTCTCGCCGCTTAACGGGTGTTGCTGCTGCGGGGCAATCTCGGCCAGGGGCTGCAGGACAAACGCATTCTTCAGAATCTCCCCACGCGGCAGCTCGACGCCGTCAACGGTGCCCGCCAGCTCGTCATAGGTGAGAATGTCGATATCCAGTGTCCGAGCACTGAACTTGGGCCCACCGCGCCGGCGGCCGTTGGCATCCTCGATCTCCCGCAGGCGCAGGGCCAACGCACCCACCGACAGATCGGTATGAATGCCAACCACCAGGTTATAGAAGTTGGCGCCGTCGAAACCCACCGCCTCACTCTCGAACACCCGCGAGACCGTCAAATCACCGAAATCCCGCGCCAGCGCCTCGAGGCCGGCACGGATATGGGCTTCGCGATCAATATTGCTGCCGAGGCTGAGAAAGACCTGCGCCATGCTCACACCCCTGCAGCCGCACCGGTCGCCGGGCGCTGACCGCGCTCGATGATCACGCCGACATCGCGGGATCCGCGCACGGCGCCGGGCTTCGACAGCCGCAGGCGCAGCCAGGAAACACTGAATTCATCGCGCACAATGGCGGCCGCCTGCTCCGCCATCGTCTCCACCAACAGAAACTCACTGCCCTCGATAAAGGCGATCAGCCGCTTGGCAACTGCCTTGTAGTTCAGGGTGTGCTCAATGTTGTCGGTGCGCGCCGCTTCGGCAATGTCGAACGCCATCTCCAGGTCGAGACTGACGGTCTGGCGCACCTCCCGCTCCCAGTCGTAAATGCCAATGATCGTGTCGACCTTGAGGTCACGGATGTAGACGATATCCATCAGCTGGCGAGACTCCCACTGCCTTCCTTAGTTAATTCCGTCATTGGCCAGCGCGGCCGCACATCGACGGCCAAGCCCGTGCGCTCCCCGGCCCTCAGGCGCAGAAAACCCGCGTAGGCAATCATGGCACCGTTGTCGGTACAGAACTCGTGGCGCGGGTAATAGACTGTGGCCCCCTCCTCTGCCAGACGCGTCTCCAGGCGCTGCCGCAGCAACCTGTTGGCAGATACCCCGCCGGCAATCACCAGGGTTCTGTGTCCGGAGGCCTGAATGGCGCGGCGACACTTGATCACCAGGGTGTCCACCACCGCCTCCTGGAAAGCGGCGGCGATATCCGCACAGGTCTGTTCGTCGGGTAGCCCGTCCTCCAGTGCATGCTCCCGCACCGTGGTCAGGGTGTATGTCTTGAGACCGGAAAAACTGAAGTCCAGCCCCGGGCGGTCGGTCATCGGCCGCGGGAAGGTGAACCGCTGTGGATCACCCTTTTCCGCCAGCGCCGCCAACCGCGGGCCGCCGGGATAGTCCAGGTCGAGCATCTTGGCCGCCTTGTCGAAGGCCTCACCGGCCGCATCATCCAGTGACTCACCCATGAGGGCATAGTCACCGAGCCCGCGCACATCCACCAGCTGCGTGTGACCACCAGAGACGAGCAGGGCCACGAACGGGAAGGCGGGCGGGCTCTCCTCCAGCATCGGCGCCAGCAGGTGACCCTCCATATGGTGAACGGCCACCGCCGGGATCTTCCAGGCGTACGCGAGGGCGCGGCCGGCACAGGCACCGACCATCAGCGCACCAACGAGCCCGGGGCCGGCCGTGTAGGCAATGCCATCCAGCTCGGCCGGATTTGTGCCGGTCTGCGCCATCACCTGCCGTACCAGTGGCAGCAGTTTGCGCACGTGGTCGCGGCTGGCCAGCTCGGGCACAACACCGCCGTATTCGGCATGCAGGTCCACCTGGCTGAAGACGGCGTGACCAAGCAGTCCGCTTTCGCTGTCGTAAATCGCGACACCCGTTTCGTCGCAGGAGGTTTCGATACCGAGGACTCGCACTGGTTCTGCTACTCGTGACTGCTTCAGGGGCTCGCTATCATACCGGAAAAGAGGCTTGCGATCGCCGAGCCGAGTGATTAGAATTTGCGCCCTCGCTGTGAACCGGCCTCCGGATTGCAACTGCGAGAGCATTTGCCGGAAAGGCCGAGAGAAACGAATTTTACAGGTATTCTAATGCCCTCAGTACGAATCAAAGACAACGAACCTTTCGATATCGCCCTGCGCCGCTTCAAGCGCTCCTGCGAAAAAGCCGGTGTACTGTCCGAAGTACGTCGTCGCGAGTTCTACGAGAAGCCGACTGCTGTTCGCAAGCGCAAGGCTGCTGCCGCTGTAAAGCGTCACGCCAAGAAGCTGCAGCGCGAAAACCGCAAGTTCCAGCGCCTCTACTAAGAAGCTGCCGCAAGGCACTTTCACAGGGAGGCCTGCCGGGGTCCAACCCCGCGCGGTAACGACAAACGGCGTGCGAGTCCGACTCGCGCGCCGTTTTGCGTTGTGCCGACAAGGCATCAGCAGCGCACTTCCGCGCCAGCCCCCCGGCGCGCTATGCTAGCCGTCAACCGAACAACAATCCTAACAGCCGGACCCACCGCCATGAGCACTCTCAAGGAAACCCTCGCACAAGCCACCAAGGACGCCATGAAGGCCCGCGACAAGGAGCGCCTGGCGACACTGCGGCTGATCAATGCCGAGATCAAGCGCGTCGAGGTGGATGAGCGCATCGAACTGGACGACGCCCGCATCCTGGCTTTGCTGGACAAGATGACTAAGCAGCGCCGCGACTCCATCACCCAGTACGAAAAGGCCGGCCGCCCGGAACTGGCTGCCATTGAACAGGCCGAGATCGATGTAATCCAGCAGTTCCTGCCCGAGCAGCTGAGCGAGGATGAAATTTCCGAGATCGTCGCCGCCGCGGTCCGCGATACCGGTGCCTCCGGCATGGCCGACATGGGCAAGGTGATGGCGCAGGTGAAACCCCAGGTGCAGGGCCGCGCAGATATGGGCGCAGTGAGCAAGCAAGTCAAGGCCCAGCTGGGCTGATCACGGGCACGGGAGTAGTTTCCGCTCTCCCCACCAGAGCGCATTTATGGCCGGCAAGATTCCCCAGCACTTTATCGACGACCTGCTCGCACGTGCAGATATCGTCGATATCGTCGACAGCCGGGTAAAACTGCGCAAGACCGGCAAGAACTATTCCGCCTGCTGCCCCTTTCACGACGAAAAGACCCCGTCTTTCACTGTCAGCCCCGACAAGCAGTTTTATTACTGCTTCGGCTGCGGCGCCAGTGGCAATGCCGTCGGATTCCTGATGGAGTACGACCGCCTGCCGTTCCCGGAGGCGGTGGAAAAGCTGGCGGCGGGCATGGGCCTCGAAGTGCCCCGTGAGCAGCTCGCCCCCGGTCAGGAAAGGCGCCAGCGGGAGAGCCAGTCCCTCTACCAGCTGACAGAGCGGGCAGCGGAGTTCTACCGCCAACAGCTGCGCAGCCACCCCTCCGCCGGGCGCGCCGTCGCCTACCTGCGCCAGCGGGGGCTGTCCGGTGAAATTGCGCGCGATTTCGGTATCGGCCTGGCCCCGCCGGGATGGGACAACCTGCTGAATGCCTTGGCAGAGTCCGCAGAGAAGGCGGACCAGCTGGAGCTGGCAGGCCTTGCCATCCGCCGACAGGACAGCGATGGTCAGACCCAGCCCGGTCGCCGCCACCACTACGACCGCTTTCGCGACCGCATCATGTTCCCGATCCGGGATCAGCGCGGGCGCCCCATCGCTTTTGGAGGTCGCGTTCTCGGCGACGAGAAACCCAAGTACCTCAACTCGCCGGAAACGCCCATTTTCCACAAGAGCCGCGAACTCTATGGGCTCTGGGAGGCACGGCAGGCCAACCGCGACCTGAAACGGCTGATCGTGGTGGAAGGCTACATGGATGTGGTGGCCCTGGCCCAGTTTGGCATCCGCTATGCAGTCGCCACCCTGGGCACCGCCTGTGGCGAGGAACATATCCAGCTGGCATTCCGGCATGTGCCGGAGCTGGTTTTCTGCTTCGATGGCGACAAGGCCGGCCGCACCGCGGCGCAGCGCGCCCTGGAGGCCGCCCTGCCCCAGATGCAGGACGGACGCAGCCTGCGCTTCCTGCTGTTACCCGAAGGCGAGGATCCGGACACCCTGGTGCGCCAGGTGGGTGGCGAACGTTTCGAGCAGCTGATCAATGAACAGGCCCGGCCACTGGAGGACTTCCTCTTCGATCTCCTCGGTGAGGGCATCAACCTGCAGACCATGGATGGCCGTGCGCGGCTGTCCAAGCTGGCCGGCCCGCTGCTGGACCAGCTACCGGATGGCGTTTACCGCCAGCTGATGTTCCAGCAACTGGCAGCGCGTACCGGGCTGGACCGGGCCACCCTGGAAGAAGTGATCAACGCCGAAAAAGCCCGCACCGCCCAGGCGCGCGCACAGGCCCAGCCCCGGGGACCGAGCCCGGAGCAGAAAACGGAGCGCCCACCCTCCCCGGGGCCGCGCCCCGAACCGGCGTACAACCACGCCACCAGTTTGGAGATGCCGCCGGGCCCGTTGGAAGAGGTTCCGCCACCGCCCGAGGCACCGGAGCCCGCATTCAGCAGTGCGGCACCAGCACAGCATCGACCCCGTGGCCAGTACCGGTTGCCGGCGGAGCGTATGCTGATCGCCCTTCTGCTGCACCACCCGCAGCTGGCGCAACAGATCGATGATGTCAGTCGCTTTCGCGACAGCGGCCATCCAGACCTGCAATTATTCGCTCAGCTGGTCGGACTGCTGCAACAGCGGCCAGACTACAATCTGAACCAGTTACTGGGTTACTGGCGCGCTCACCACGGCGCCGATTCCTGCGAGACGCTGGCGCAACTCGCCACCTCGCAACTGGTCACCGGTGCCAGGCAACTGGCAAAGGGTGACACGCAACTGGAATACGATCCGCAGGCAGAGTTTCGCGACTGCCTGCAGAGACTCGAGCGGGCAGAACAGAAGGCCCGCAACCGCAGCCTGCTGGAGCAGCTGAAGAGCGCCGGCGGCCAGCTCAGCCCGGAACAGCGGGCCCTGCTGGCCAACTGGCAGCGCAAACGCGAGTAACCGTGGCAGGCCTTGAAATCTCAGGGCACACCGCCATATCCATTCAACCTAGGACGCCGACCGGGAATACAGAGCAGACAGATCGAACCCCTGTCCCTTGACAGCCAGAGTGGTTATTGCTAGCGCAAGTAAGCTATAATCCCGCGTCTTTGTCCCGTATTTTTTCCTTACTTTCAGGGTTGTGCATGACCGACAACACCCAGCAACAGACTTCACGTATCAAGGAGTTGATTGCCCGCGGTAAAGAGCAGGGCTATCTCACCTACGCAGAAGTAAACGACCACCTCCCCGAGGACATCTCCGACCCGGATCAGGTCGAAGATATCATCGGCATGATCAACGACATGGGTATCAAGGTGTATGAAACTGCACCGGATGCCGAAGAGTTATTGATGGCCGAGGGCGACAGCTCCGCCGACGAAATCGCCGCCGCCGAAGCCGCCGCCGCACTGGCCGCGGTAGAGTCCGACGTGGGCCGCACCACGGACCCGGTGCGCATGTACATGCGCGAGATGGGCACCGTTGAACTGCTGACCCGCGAGGGCGAGATCGCCATTGCCAAGCGCATCGAAGAGGGCCTGAGGGAACTCATGGCTGCCCTGGCCTACTGGCCCGGTGCCGTGCAGCAGGTAATCGACGAGTACCAGCTCATCGAGAAGGAAGAGCGCCGTATCCCGGACGTCATTGCCGGCTGGCTGGACCCCGCCGACGAAGTGCCCCCGGGCGCCCAGGCCGGTCAGGCTGCCCAGGAGAACAAGTCCGACAATAGCGACGACGACTCCGAATCTGACGGCGACGATGACGATGACGACGACTCCTCCCAGGAAGAGGAAGAGAACGTCGGCGGCATCGATCCGGAAGAACTCGCCGAGCGCATGAAGAAGTTGATCGCCGCGCAGAAGAAGGCGGACGCCGCCATCAAGAAGCACGGCCGCGACTCCAAGCAGGCCGGTCAGGCAATGGAAGCCGTTGGCGAGATCTTCCGCTATTTCAAGCTGGCACCGCGCCAGTTCGATCCGCTGTATAACCAGGTACGCAACATTCTCGACGAGGTCCGCCTGCAGGAACGCACCATCATGGCGCTCTGCATCAAGAAGGCCAAGATGCCGCGGAAAACCTTCATCAAGGAATTCCCCGGCAACGAGACCAACGACGAATGGATCCCCGGCATCATTAAGAAAAAGCGCGATTATTCCGACAACCTGCGCCAGGTTGCGGAAGACATCATCCGCTGCCAGCGCAAGCTGGCCCAGTGCCAGGAGCGCGCCGGACTGGAGATCGGCCAGATCAAGGAGATCAATCGCCGCATGTCCATCGGCGAGGCACGTTCACGTCGGGCCAAGAAAGAGATGGTCGAGGCCAACCTGCGCCTGGTGATCTCCATCGCCAAGAAGTACACCAACCGGGGACTGCAGTTCCTGGACCTGATTCAGGAAGGCAACATCGGCCTGATGAAGGCGGTGGACAAGTTTGAGTACCGTCGCGGTTACAAGTTCTCGACCTACGCCACCTGGTGGATTCGTCAGGCGATCACCCGCTCCATCGCGGACCAGGCACGCACCATCCGTATCCCGGTGCACATGATCGAGACCATCAACAAGCTGAACCGCATCAGCCGCCAGATGCTGCAGGAGATGGGCCGCGAGCCGACCCCGGAGGAGCTGGGCGAGCGCATGGACATGCCGGAAGACAAGGTGCGCAAGGTGCTCAAGATCGCCAAAGAGCCGATCTCCATGGAGACCCCCATTGGCGACGACGAAGATTCCCACCTGGGAGACTTCATCGAGGACCAGAACCAGGCATCCCCGGTGGACACTGCCACCCAGACCGGCCTGCACGACGCGACCCGCTCTGTACTGTCCGGCCTGACCGCACGGGAAGCCAAGGTCCTGCGTATGCGCTTCGGTATCGACATGAACACTGACCACACCCTCGAAGAAGTGGGCAAGCAGTTCGACGTCACCCGTGAGCGTATCCGTCAGATCGAAGCCAAAGCGCTGCGCAAGTTGCGACACCCGTCGCGCTCGGAGCACCTGCGAAGCTTCCTCGACGAGTAAGCACCCAAAGCCCGGCACCGCCGGGCTTTTTTATGACAACCGGGTGACAGGGTGAACCAGTCGTTGGCCAGCCTGCTCAGGCAATGGAAAATAAAACCATGCAAGAAGAGTTCATCAACAAGCCCGGCAAGACCGGCATCTCCCGCCTGATCGACGCCACCAACTATTCATGGCAGGGGCTGCTCACCACCTGGCGCAATGAAGCCGCCTTCCGCCAGGAAGTCACTCTCGCCATCTTCCTGATCCCGCTGGCCATCTGGCTCGGCGAGACGGGCGTTGAACGCGCATTGCTGATTGGCGTCACCCTGCTGGTGATGATCATCGAGCTGCTGAACAGCGCCATCGAGGCCACTATCGATCGCATCGGACCAGAACGCCACCCGCTGTCGAAAGTCGCGAAAGACACCGCCTCTGCGGCTGTTTCCCTGTCGCTGTTGCTTTGGCTTTTCACCTGGGGCTGCATCCTGTTGCCGCGCTGGCTTCTCTGAACCCCATGCAACTGGTTTGTCACAATGAGGCAGTCCAGTCGCCGACATAACAGCTCCAGCATACTGATTTCCCTCTGCCGCCCTCACCGGGACGCCGGCAGCCCCTGCTCTTGTCTAAACTCCCATTAACCCAACTCCAGCCATAAACCAGGGAAGCGTTTATGTCTCTCGGCTGCTCCCGGCCGCTGCCGCTATTGATCGTCACGCTGCTGTTGCTGTCGGCCCAGATTACCTCGGCCCAGTTACCCAACGGCCCCGTTTCCACCCGCGAGGAACTCGCCCTGTACAGCCAGATCAAGGCCCTGGCCCAGCAACTTTCGCTGCAGGAAGTAACGGGCTATCAGCAGCGCCGCGGTGAGCAGCGTCTGGGAAATGGCGGCGCCGGCACCGGCGGCTTGCGATTGTTTCACCGCAACGAACAGCTCCAGTGGCGCGGCGACCTGGTGACGGGTTTCGAAGGGAAAATCAGCGGAGCACAGCTCCACCGCCAGTTATACAGCGGCCCGACCTGTCGGGGCTCACAGGAATTGGGCTTCTTCGGCGGAAGTAGCGTGATTCGCGGCGATGTGAGGGCGGCCTTCCCTGATTCCGCCACCTACAGGGCCGGACAGAATGAAATCACCAGCTTTCACGGCGGCCTCTACTTCAGCGACTACCGCCACGACCTCGGCTATATCGACGCCATGGCCAAGGTGTCCTATGTCGTCGCGGACATCGACTCAGCTCGAGGACTCAGTACCCGGGTGACCGGCCCACAACTGACCCTTTCGGCCGAAAGGGGCCTCGCCCTGACAATCACGGAAGGGGTTAACCTGGAACCGCAATTACAGATCATCGCCAATTACACCAACTTCGCTGCCCTGCAGGTTGACGGCGATTTCCTAGATACCGACCCAACCCCCGAGGTGGCACTACGGGCCGGACTGCGGATCTACCCCGTGGAGACCGAGCGGGAAATCTACGTATTTGCCAATTACTGGAGCAACCTGGCAGGGGAAGATGACCTGTACCTGCGCAATGGCTCCCGCCTCAAGCTGGAGCGCGGCGCCCACTGGGGAGAAATCGGCGGGGGGATCACCTTACTGGAGAGCAGTATCGCCAGTGTCTTCCTCAACCTGAACTACCGGCATTCACTCGACGATCAGGACTGGACCGGTGCCGGTGCCAACCTCGGCTTCCGCTGGCACTGGTAGCCACCGGCGACAAGGGAAATCGTTGATTCAGAAGGAAAAATCGGGTACCTTTCCCTGCCGCCGTGGCCAGACACGGCATCTGTGGGCCCTTAGCTCAGTTGGTTAGAGCATCCGACTCATAATCGGCAGGTCCTGGGTTCAAGTCCCGGAGGGCCCACCATACTTCCATCTCCGCAATATCCTATACCCGGCAAACCCTTAGCTTTTCGCACTGTTCATAATCCCAGACAAACTTGCTTGTCCAATTCAAGCAGAGAGAACATTCCACATCTGGGAAGCCCCTCGGAAACTCTCGGCATTAGCCGCCTTTAATAGTCACCTCGGAACATTAACCAACGAAACCTGCGCCAACATTTCGATAATTGACCCGCTAGGCCCGAGCTGCAGCGAATCCGGCAACAATAGTGTTTATACATTTGGGACATTCCTTAAAACTTGCATACCCCAACCGCTGTCACCGATAGACAAAACTATTCTGCATGGCGTCAATCGACTCCGCATACCATATGACTCAGCCCAAGATATAAGCACTTCAACCTAACCCATTGATTTTCAAAGGCTTCCAAAAAAAATAGTGAATAGCTTCCACGCTATAACATGAAGGTGATATAAATTCCTTGGCTGTATTTAATAAGCCACCATCTGTTTTAACGAGTGGGTGCAGCACGCCTTACCTAAGCATAGGCAGTATAGAAAATGGATTGATGATCAAGGCAAGCACTCTAGCCTGAAGAAGCTAAACCAACAAAGGGAAAACGTTATGCGAGCTTCAATATTAATATCACTTTTATTTGTATGCGTTTCATCTTTAAGCAGCGCTAGTGAAGCAGTTGACAAGGAAAAATTGAAATACATTATTGATGGCTGGAGTGCCGGATCTTGGGACCCCGTAGTGATCAGGTATAGGAAAGAGAATGGATGGGTTACCAGCCCAGAAGAGCAGCCAGCAAGCGTAAAAAAAGATGGGCCATATGGCTTAACATTTTATAACTCGAACGGTGAGCCGGAATTCAAAATTGACTTGAGCTCAGGTTATTACGTCACCACGAGTTATAATAAGGAGAAGAAAATATTCGACAAAACCTCCCTCGCCTCTTTCGTAAGTTATGATCTAAAAGCCCCGGATAACTTCACCTTCTTGGTGGCGTGGGAGGACGCTTCCGAGGACGGGAGCAAGAGCTACAGTGAAGGCACACGTATTGGCCCGTATAAAAGTTGGTCCGGCTTTAACATCGACAGTGAAGGCGGGCGAAAGTATAAGTATTCGAACATTTTCAATGCCGAAGGCAATGGGATAGCTTCGAAATAAATAACCTCAAAAGTTTAGGCAATGGAGCCCCCTTAACGGCGCTCCACTTTAAGGCCTTATGCACCATTGAGGCAGGATAATGCTAAGACTGCTCAAAACATTTACGATTGCCGCGCTTCTGAACTCAACTTGCTTTGCAAGTCTCGCTTATGCCAAAGAATCGGAAGATTCAAGATGCCTTCAATTAAACGAAACCCTGGAAAAAGAGTACGGCTATTGTGGGGCTGTAGAGGCCGGAGGGCTTCTATACGTATCCGGCACAGTCGGGTCTGGCGATATTAAGGCAGGGATGGTACAGGCGTATGAAAATCTTAAGATTATTCTCAATAAGCGCGGATTAGACTTCTCAGATGTGGTTCGTGAAACGGTATTCACCACAGATCTTGACACCTTCACTGAGAATCGTGGCCTACGGAAGTCATACTATAAAGGCACGTATCCAGCCGCCAGCTGGCTTCAAGTGGAAAAGCTTTACGGCGGAAAATATTCCGTCGAAATCGAGGTTACGGCAAAACTCAGATAACGGTGCATAACTATGTGGACTTAGCCCCAAAAACAGAAGCAACTGCGATGATTTACCTCAAAACCTATCGACCACAAATTCAAATGACACCGGACAACTCCAACTTATAAAGGCAAAATATAATGCATTGTAAAATAACCGACATGAATCCGCTAATGGACACCCAAACAGCAAAAGTAAATGCTGAAGAGGCTGGCGGAATAACTATCAGCCATATGCAGTTTTCACGTGGCACTGACTTTGCACCATTATTAACCGGACTGAAGGATAATTCTTGTCAATGTCCGCACTGGGGTTACGTTCTAAAGGGAGAAATCATCGTAGACTACTCAGATGGCCATTCTGAGAAGGTTGGCCCAGGAGAGTCTTACTATCTGCGACCTGGTCATTCGGTAAAATTTGAGAAAGATACGCAAATGATCGAGTTCAGCCCAACAGATGAGCTGAATGAAGTTTTAGCGCATGTTGGCCAAAAGATGGCTGAGCTTGCCTAGACGGCCGACCATCTAACAAGGGCTTTTGGGACGACGCCTTAAACTTTGCTTCGTTTTTTCGTTCTCTGCACTTGCATTTTTACACAAAAGCGGCGCGTTGGCTGGCAAGTATCTAGAGAGACTGGGGGCGATTCAAGAAGCAGGAGGAAGCTTCGCAAGTCATATCGCCGTGCACTTCTGCTTCCCGGGTATTTATCACCGTACTGTGGCGTGGAGGCTGATAGCGGGTGCAGAGCACTCCCTGACACCTTCGGCAAAGTAACCAGCATAACTGGTCTAATGTAAACAGACTTATCGAAGATTTCGACAACACAGATAGTCACGGAGCCATAGTGTTATGCACTGGTATCTCAAAGTCCTGAGAAATTACACCAACTTCCACGGCCGCGCCCAGCGGCGGGAGTACTGGTTCTTTGTTTTGTTCAACCTGCTGATTGCATTAATGTTGAGCACTATCGACGGTGTGACCGGTCTTTATAGTGAGGAATACGGGGTGGGTCTCCTGAGTGGGGCCTACGCGCTGCTCGTCCTGCTGCCCTCCCTTGCCGTGACCGCGCGGCGACTGCACGATACCGGGCGTACAGGGTGGTGGATACTGGTGAGCCTGATCCCGCTGGTCGGCTACCTGGTGCTGCTTGCTTTTATGGTTTTCGACAGCGAGCCTGGCACCAATCGCTTTGGCCCCAACCCCAAGGAAACTTCTGTGGAAACCTGATTCGCCCCTCGCTAGCTGCTGCAACTTCGCAATGCTGCGAATGGCAGTGAATGTGGCCGCCAACAGCAACAACAGAAACTAGATCAAGTCCAGCATCAGAAACTTGCACACGGTTATCCACCAGACCTGGCTATAGACCCGGTTCTGCATCAGTAGCAGGTATAGCGGCATCCACCAGAAGATTTCCGATCTGGCGTAATCAACTGACCACTACAACCGCAGATGCGCGCCCGCTATCGCAGCCTGTATCGGGGGACAACAGCATACTCGACTGGGGGCAAACCCAGCTGGAAATACAGCGACACCAGACTGCGCACAAGGCGAGAATCCAAGACAAAAGCATATTGAGGAAGTCACTGGGGACAGCGGAAAATCGGCGGGTCATGCCGTCGAGGGACTGGCCGCAGGCATAACAGAACCTGTCCGCCACAGTTAGCACATGGGCTACCCACAGGTCCGGCAAGTGGCTCGACGGGGGGACGGTTTGTGGCGCGAAGTTGAGCTCCACGATGTCAGAACTGCCTGCTCGCATTGTTATATTTTTATCGCAGCTGGCTGGCAGGATCGGCGCCCCTGGGGGCGCCACCCATCTCTCTATGGTCAGTTGTCCTGCAGGAAACGCGCAATCGTGCGCAATCCGTGCCCCTTGGCGCCCTGGGCCCACAGATCACTGGCGCCCGGCTGATAGGAGCCTGACAGGTCCATGTGCACCCAGTCGCGACCGGTATCGCGCACGAAACGGGCGAGGAAGGCAGCGGCAGTAGAAGCGCCGGGGCTGCCTTCGATACCGACATTGGCGATTTCCGCAAAACCGGATGGGATCTGCTCGAGGTGAAATTTCTCCAGCGGCAGACGCCAGGCCTTTTCGTGCTCTGCAGCAGCTGCGGCCAGCACCCGCTGGGCACTGTCGTCCTCGAAACTGAACACGCAATTATAATCGCGGCCGACCGCCATCTTGGCGGCACCGGTGAGGGTGGCGGCGTCGAGAATCCAGCGGGGGTTCTCCTCCGATGCGGCAATCAGACCATCGGCCAGCACCAGCCGGCCCTCGGCATCGGTATTGAGGATCTCCACTGTCACGCCATTCTTGTACTTGATGATGTCACCCAGCTTGAAGGCGTGGCCGGAAATCAGGTTTTCCGCACAGCACAGATACAGTTTCACGCGCTTCTGCAATCCCCGCGCAATCGCCAGGGCGAGACCGCCAGTCACCATCGCTGCACCGCCCATATCAGACTTCATCGTGGCCATATTGTTGGACGGCTTGATACTGTAACCACCGGAGTCGAAGGTAATGCCCTTGCCTACCAGACAGGTATCCACCGGCGCATCGTCCTTGCCAGTCGGGTTGTAGTCCACCTGCAGCATCACCGGCTCGCGCACGCTGCCACGACCGACATTGTGAATACCGGCAAAGCCTTCCGACAGCAGTTCGTCACCGGCAATCATGCGATAACTGACGGCGTCCGGCGCGAGTTTCTGCAGCATTTCCGCCGCGCTCTCCGCCAGTACCCGCGGCGACACGTCCTCGGGGGTACCATTGGTGATACTGCGCACCCACTCCGCTGCCGACTGCCGCGCCTGAAGCTCCTTGAGTTCACGATTGTTGCCTGTGCCCCAGTCCAGTTCGCTGTCGCGATTGGGGTTGTAGTAACCCGCCCAGAAGGCCCAGCGGCTCTCGGTACTCCAGCCATCGCCAACCAGCTTCACCGCGGGAATACCCATACCGTCGAGCCGCCGGGCAGCGCGCTGGGCTGCCACCTCCGCGGAGCCGGTGGCCTCAGTCACATGAATACGCGCGCCACCAGCGGTGAAACTCAGCAGCGCCTTTTCTCCCCAGCTGGCCGCTGCCGCGGATGTCACCAGCTCAACTTCCATTGCCTTTGCCATACCACTTGCTCCAAAAAAATCCTGTTTGTGTAGGGTGCTGGGCTTCATTCTATCAGCCCCTGCAACAGTCACGCCGCACAATGCAGTTTGCGCCAGAAGGTGCCTCGTCGCTAAACTGCGCCGAGGACAACCAGCACAGGGAAGAAAAAACATGGCCGAGTCCTGCAACTATCACTCCTCCAGGGAGGCAGGCTGGCTCTGCCAACCCTGTGAGCGCCACTTCTGCAATGAATGTGTGCCGGGCAGCCCCGCCAATTACCCGACCGGCCGCGCCGAGTGCCCGCTCTGCCACAAGCCACTCGCCGATATTGCCGCCAGTAACAGCGCCCGCCCGTTCTGGCAAATGAGCCCTTTCTTTTTTCGTTATGCGCTCGAACCAGGCCCACTGACAGTGATCGGACTCGCCACCGGCGCCAGCCTGCTTATTTCCGGGCTGGGAATGATCTCACTGCTGTTACTGCTGGCCGCCGTGGCCCTGCTGACCCGCTATAACCTGCTGGTGATCGAACACCTGGCCCACGGCAAATTGCAGGCACCGGCGTTCGGCGAAGCCCTGGATGGCCGCAGCGCGCCGATGTTCCTGAAAGTGATTGCGATGGCACTGATCGCCGGCTTTGGCGGTTTCCAGTTGGTACGCCTGTTCGGCGAGGGCGGGATCCAGCTCTATTCCATCGCGCTCTCCGTGCTGGCGCCAGCCGCAATGATCGTGCTGGCACTCGAGGGCAGGCTGCGCTCGGCAGTCAACCCGCTCAAGCTACTGCATTTCACCGTGGTGATTGGCTGGCCCTATCTTTTGCTATGGCTGGCCACCACTGCCGTTTCCGCGGCACCCCAGTACCTGATGTTGGTGGTGGCGGACAAACTGCCCAACTGGGCCATCATGCCGACCGTTGCGGCGAGCACCAGTTATTTCTACATCGTCACCAGTGCCATGATGGGTTATATCTGCCTCGGCAAGCAGCAACCCCTTGGCATCTCGGCGAGCCGCGATGACGATGAGGATATCCTCGAGGAGAACGAGTTCGACCGCGCCCGCGCACTGTCGGAAGCGCAGATCCTGATGCGGGAGGGGGAGCACGGGGCGGCACGGCGGGTGCTGGTGGATGCGCTGCGCCGCTTTCCCAATGAGGCTGCGCTCAACGAGCGCTACTACCGGCTGCTGCTTGCCAACCATGACCAGAAGGCTCTGCGGGAACTGGCGCCTCACCTACTGGAAAAGCTCATAGGCCTCGGGCACCCCCATCGGGCAGCGGAACTCTACCTTGCAACGGACCCCCTGCCAGCCATCGACAAGTCCACCCTCCGCCACGGTCTCGCCGATGCCCTGTATCACGACCGCAAGTTCGGGCCCGCGGCGAAGCTGCTCAACAATCTGCACAAGGAAGACAGCGATTACCGGCACCTGGACCAGGCGTACCTGCTATTAGCCAGGATCTACCTGGACGGGTTCAATCGCGAAGACCTGACGAAACAGCTGTTACTGTTTCTGCGCAAGAAATTCCCGGACAGTGAGGTCCAGGGTGAGGTGCGAACGCTGGCCAGGGTGCTGCAGGCGGCACAGACCGCCTGAACTGGGTTATTCGGAAAAGCTCGCCGGGCGAACCAGTTGCTGGATCTCCCGCGCCCGGACTTCCTCGCCCAACCGGCGATAGTGGTCCACCAATGCCCTCGCCAGGCGAGGCAGCAGTGGGTGTTCGACCCCCTGCCCCTGCAGGCGGCGCAACAATTCTTCCAGCCACCCCCACTGTTTCTCCCGCGCGGCGCGCCGGGCGAGCAACAGGCAGACCCTGGCAGACAATGCACGGGGCCGACTGGTGCTCTGCAGGTAGCGGCGGTAGCTGTCAGCCAGCTGGCCCACCCCGATGGCCTGCTCATCTGCGAGTGCGAACAGCGCCAGATGGGCCCGGTGGTAGGGCTCACTGTCCGGCGCCACCGAAGATAACTCGATCGCCCGCTCGATCAGGTCGATGCTGCCGGGGTGCTGGCGCACTCCGGCATGGGCCGCCTCGCCCGCTTCCAGGTACTTACCCTGCTCCTGCAGACGGTCAATACGGGCCAGCACCCGCTGTTCAGCCGTTGGGACGCCGTACTCCACCGGCATCTGCGCCAGCGCGGGCCGCCGGCTGAGCAGGACCATGGTCGCCACGAATCCGGCCAGCAGCCCGCCCAGATGTGCCCAGTAGGCGATGCCCGCATCGCCCCAGAAGTAGCCGAACAGCTCCTTGGCAAGCCAAAGGGGCAACACCAGCAGGGCCGGGGCACTGAATTCGCCGAACATAAAGCCGATGGTGTAGAAGAATCGCAATCGCTGGACACCGTAGACCGCCACGAACATGCCCATCACCGCGGAGACGGCGCCGGAGGCGCCCACCATCGGCATGGGGCTGCCCGCCTCCACCATCATGTGCAAGCCAGCCGCGGCCAGCCCACCGAGCAGGTACAGGCCGGCAAACCAGGCTCCGCCAAGGGCCAGTTCCACGGAAAGGCCAAACAGCAGCAGGAAGACCATGTTGCCGATCAGGTGATCCCAGCTGCCATGCAGGAACATATGGCCGAACAGGCCTGCGAGCGTCGGTTCTGCGGGCGTAAGGCCGAGAGCGAAGGCGCTCAGCCGGTTACGCAGCTGGTCAAAGTGCTCCCGCTGGGCGAGCCATTCAGTCTCCCCCTCGGCACGCAGTTGCGGCAACAGCCACTGGTGGAACTCGCGGTTACCCAATAGCTCGCGGTAAACAAATTCTTCCCCCTGGGCATCCATATGCATGCGCCACTCGGGGTGCTCCTCGTTGATGTAGATCAGGAAGCGCTGTTCTTCGAGTACCGGCAGGTCACTGGAAAAGTAGTATTCCTCCGCCGCGTGCCAGCGGGTCTCATCCCGCCCCTGGTACAAGACAAACACCAGCAGGTTCAGCGCGATCAGGGCAAAGCACATCAGCGGCGGGCGGCGCCAGTCGGGCTTGTTCTGTATGGGGATAATCAGCAAGGGCGGGGATCCTGTTCCAAAAAATACGCCGCACACAGCCCCCGGGGGGCGTCGTCACAAGCCCTGCAGAATACAGGGCTGGCGATTGCAGAACAAACATTCCGTCGATTAATTGAACGATTGGAACCCTTTGGTCACTGGCCGTTGCGGCGTGCAAGAGACAGCGGCGGCTCCCAGCTGCGCAGGTGCAGGTCCCGCTGCGGGAAGGGGATCTCGATACCGCGCTCATTGAATTCCCGCAGCAACTCCAGGTTGTACAGCGCATAGGGGTCGCCCAGCGGAGAGACCATGTTGCTGTTGATCCACACCACCAGCTTGAAGTTAAGCGCACTGTCGGCGAATTCCATCAGCCACACCTCGGTCTTGCGCTGCCAGTCGGTGTGGGTAATCGGCACCCGCTCTGCCGCAGCGGCGGCCGCCTCCCGCACCAGGTCCGGGTCAGAGCCGTAGGCCACGCCGAAAGGCACATGAATGCGGCGCACCGGGTCATCCAGGGTGTGGTTGATCACGCGACCAGCGACAAATTCGGAGTTGGGCACCAGGATGTCGACGTTGTCGCGGGTGGTGATGCGGGTGGAACGCACGTTGATATCCCGTATCCGCCCGAACACTCCTGACTCCAGTTCCACCAGGTCGCCCACCCGCAGGGGCTGCTCGAAGAGCAGGATCAGCCCGGAGATGAAATTGGAGAAGATCGCCTGCAGGCCAAAACCGATACCCACCGACAGCGCGCCGGCCACCAGCGCCAGCTTGGAGGCATCCAGCCCCAGCATCACCAGCGCGATCAGCAGGGCAATACCGATGATGCTGTAGTGCAGCACCCGTGCCAGGGTATACATGGAGGACTGACTGGCGTGCTGCTTGTGTACCAGCCGGTTGAGGAAGCGACGGGTCAGGCCCGAGATCATCCACGCGCTCAGGAGCACGAACAGCACCCGCGCCAGGATACGCAGCGTGACCGGATTCTGGCTGATGGTAAACAGCTGGTAATCCGCCAGCTCGCGCCAGCGGGTACTGGCGATGTTGCTCAGGTGACCGACGCGTTCACGCAGCGTCGCCCACCAGCCGCGTCGCTGCTGGAAGACCTGCAGCTGGGCAGTCTCATAGCGCAGCACATCTTCCAGCAGTTCATCGGCGCGCCCGAGGGCGCTGTCGATCTTCTCGAACTGCCGCCACCAGGTGCGCATGGCGCCTCGGTCTTCATCACTCCAGGCTACTACCTGTCGCTGACGCAGGTTCAGGTCCCGGCTGAGGGCGCCGATGGCAGTGCGGGCTGTCTCCACCAGGTCCCGATCCCGCACCAGCTGGGGCTCCTCCCCCTCCGGGTTGAGTACTGCGTTCATGGACTGCAGCAACAATGCCTTGCGCTGGCGCAGCTCGTTCTCCAGCTGGCCCACTTCGTTGTCCATCAATTGCAGGTCACGCTGCAGGTTCTGCTGCGGGTCGGTGGACTCCAGTGCCTGTCGCTGCAGCTCGGCACGCTGGCTCACCAGAGCTTCCCGTTTCTCCTTCAGTTCTGCCAGGGACTTTTCGAGGGAATCCCCGGCTTTGTCGCTGTAGATCAGTGACAGCAACACATCCTCAAGCTGGCTCTCTGCCAGCTGAATCTGCTCCTGCCAGAGCGTCATCTGCTCTTCCAGCAGGCTCCGCTGTTCGATGATATTGAGATGGTCGATCTGCACACGGAGGAGATTCAGGGCCGCGGCCTCGCGGTTGACACCCGGGGCAGCATCGCGAAGAGCGAGCACCCGCTTGCGCAGTTCTCGCAGTGACTGGGCGAGAGATTCGTCGACCTGACGGGCTTCCAGTTGCAGGCTCTGCAGGCGCTGCTTCCCCCGTGCGATGGCTGTATCCGCCTCGGCCCAGTCGAGTACCGACGGCTCCTCGGGAAACTCCACATCCGGCAGCACCGCCACCTTTTTGATTTCGTCAAAACTGTTCCAGGTGACGTTCAGGCGCTTGAAGCTGTCGTTGACCGCTTCTGCCTGCACTTGCAGTGCCTCATTTTCCGGCAGCTGTGCACTCCACTCCATCCAGGCACCCACCAGCTCCTTGCGCCATTCCTGGCGCTGCTCACGGGTGGCATCCGGCCAGGCGGTCCACCAGTCTGCCGCGGGTGCAGAGAAATCCGGGATAACCGGCGCAAATTCCTTCGGTTTGGTGCCGGGAAGCTGCGCGGAAGCGCCGAGACTGAACAGGGTCAGGAAAAATGCCAGGGCCAGGGAGAGAAACCGCTGCAACCAGGCACAAGAGTCCCGGTGACAAACGGACATGGATCTGAGGAAGGCGTAACCGCTGCCATCCTTCATAAGTCGCCGACTCCGTGGCAAAACCCGACACGAACGAGGAGGCGGAGAAAATGCCCCGCTTGTTCAGTGTAGTCCAGCGGGCTCCGCCGCCCCGGCGGACCCTTGCCTCAGCGGCGCTCGTGGAGTTCCGCCTCTCAGGGCAGCCGCGTTAACGCATGCAGCGCTCAAACTCATCCCGGTAACTGCCAGGCTCGCGGCGATAAGGGCCGACGTCGCCGCGGCGGGATTGGTCAGAGGCGATACGCCGGCAGGTCGCACGGCGCTCCCGGTAACTCTGGTCGCCGATATAGTCACGGAAGCCATATCGGCCGTAATAGCCGCCGCCGGGGCCAGCGGGGTAAGTGCCGCGATACTCGGCGTAATAGCCGCCACCCGCCCGGAACCCGGGACTGAGCCGCGGATAGGCCCGGGAAACGATTGGCGCCTGCGGTACCGCTCGTGGTGCAGCCTGCGGTGCAGGCAGAGACCGGAGCCCCGGCGCCCCCCTGTCATAGTCACGCCAGCCGTAGGGCGGGGGTACGACCGCAAAGTCATCACCGCTGGGCTCGTAACGCAAGAAGGCCCCACTGCGTGTGACGAAGTAGCGGTCGCCGCCCATGGTGAAAGTGCGGCTGCTACCGGGCGCATAGGGCACCCGTGCACCCAGCGGCGGTTCCACGCGTGAATACCCTCCCCTCACCAGGCGGTAAAAGGAGCCGGCAGAATAGTAATAAGTTTCACCGCGCACCAGAATTTGCGAAGCTCCGGACGGCAGGGACCGTATCAGGTCCTGTGCCCAGGTGAACGAAGCGGCACAACTGAGAAGGAGTGCTATGGCGTAGCGCATGTCGGCGCCTCCTTTCGGGCAAACTACTAAGTATCGGTAGTCTACTGAGCGGCGACGCCCATCCCCAATCGCACGGACGTTGCGTCCGCCTTCACTAGAGGAAGTGCTGCACTTTGTTCTTGTAACTGCGGCTCATCTTCAAACGCTCACCGTTGTGGAGCACGAGGTAATACTCGCCATTGATATGAGCAGAGATCTCGCTGACGCGTCCGAGGTTGACGATGGTGGAACGGTGGATGCGCTGGAAAACCCGCGGGTCCAGCTGCTGCTCCAGCTCCTTCATGGTGATACGCATCACATGGGTCTCCCCTTTGGCGTGCACACACATGTAATCGCCGGCGGCGTCGATCCAGTCGATCTCCTTTGCCGGTACCAGGGTGATTTTGCCGGCATCCTTGATGGCAATTTTTTCCGGATAGCGGGTACCGGCGAGTTCGCCACTGGCCAGTTTCTCCGCCAGAACCTCAGGGGATTCCTGGGTCAGATCGGCAACCGCTTCCAGCAGCTGCTCCCGCTGCGCCGCCAGATCAGCGCTGGTCCGCTTTTCCCGCACCCGCTCCAGTGCCCGCTGCAAGCGTTCCTCCTCAATGGGCTTGAGGACGTAGTCCACCGCATTGACCTCGAAGGCATCCACGGCATATTCGTCATAGGCCGTAACGAACACGATCTGCGGTAGCTGCTCCCTCGGAAGGGCCTGCACTAGCTGCAAGCCATTGATCCCGGGCATCTGGATATCCACAAAGGCGATATCCGGCTTCAGCTCGGGAATCCGCTCGCGGGCCTCGCGTCCGTTGCTGCACTCGGCTACCACTTCCACCCCGCCCAGGTTTTCCAGCCGCAGGCGCAGTCCGCGCCGTGCCAGGGGCTCATCGTCAACGATGATCGCCGTCAGTTTTTCTGCACTACCCGTCATGGTTCCATTCCTGCTCTCTGTTCCTGCCCGCCATCGCCGCACGCTACTCCTGTTCGAAGGGAATACGGATGTGCACCGCCAGGCCACCACCGGGCTGGTTGCGGAAACGCACTTTCTGTTCTGCGCCGTACAGCGCCCGCAGGCGCTCGCAGGTATTGCGAATCCCCACACCGCGGCCGGTACCCAGGGATTCCAGCTCCTCAACACTCATGCCGGGGCCATTGTCACTCACTTCCAGCAGCAATTCGCCGGCGAATACCCGGGCGCGAATGGTGATCTCACCGCCCCACTCCCGCTGGGAGATACCGTATTTGATGGCATTCTCCACCAGCGGCTGCAGCAGCAGGCTCGGCACCAGCGCCCTGGGGGAGTCTCCCTCCAGGTCCACGTTGACGCCCAGGCGGTCGGCGAAACGGACCTTCTCGATATCCAGGTACAGCATCAGTGCTTCCACTTCCCGCGCCAGCGTCACCTTCTGCATGGGGTCGTTGTCGAGCGAGTGGCGCAGGAACTGTGACAGGCGCGAGACCATGGAGTTGGCGGTACGCCCCTCGTTGTCGAGGATCAGTGTGGATATGGCGTTCAGGGTATTGAACAGGAAGTGGGGGTTGAGCTGGTAACGCAGCATCTTCAGCTGCGCCTGGTGTGCCGCGGATTCCGCCAGCAGCATTTTCTCCTGCTGGTCCTGGGAGGCCTGGTAGTACTTGATGCCGTAGTAGAGCGCAGCCCAGGTCATGAGCAGCAGGAACGAATACGAAAACCAGTACACCGCCATCACTGCCGGATGTTCGTCGCTCTCCTTTCCGTAGAGCCACAGAGAACCACCGAATTTGATCGCTGCCCATACCGCCGCGGCCACGATAACCACGAGTAATGAGCCGAAGAAGCGGATTGCCGGCGGCCGGTGCCACAAGCGGTGGAATCCGCGCCGCATGAGCTCCGACAGGGCCACGCCCGACGCCGTCGCCACAGCAATATAACCGGAGTGCAACCAGTGGTTTTTCACCCAGAAAAAGCTGCCAACGAACGTCAACAGGGTGTAGCCGCCCCAGCCGGACGCCTGCAGTGCCCAGTACTTCCAGCGCTGCGAGGCCAGCCGCTCAGACAGCCATTGAAAAGCCTTGTTACCCATATGCTCCCGTACAGGCCCGACGCTTCAGCGGCAGGCCGTATTGACACTTCTACAGACGTTCATACTAAATGGCGCCCCGAGCCGGCGAAATACCGCCCGGCGCAGCGAGAACACCGGCTACCGCAGATTTCCCGCTATACACATCACAGCCTTTGAATCCTCGGGCACTGCCCGGACATTGCCCAGACACTTACTTGAGGGAGGGTGAAGAGAGTGAACCACTGGCTCTTCAAATCGGAACCGGACGAGTACAGCATCGACGACCTGGCGAGCGAACCCGGCCAGACTGGCCACTGGGACGGGATCCGCAACTACCAGGCGCGCAATTTCCTGCGTGACAAGGTGGCGGTGGGGGATGGCGTGCTCTTTTACCACAGCGCCTGCAAGGTGCCGGCCGTGGTGGGCACCGCGGAAGTCGTCAAGGCTGCCTACCCGGACCCTGCCCAGTTCGACCCCGACAGCCCCTACTTCGATCCCAAGGCCAGCGCCGGGGCTCCGCGCTGGTTCTGCGTCGACCTGCATTGGCGCAGCACGTTTGCCCACCCGGTGCCGCTGGCGCAGATCAAGGCAGATCCGCGGCTACAGGAAATGGTGCTGGTGAAGCAGGGACGCCTGTCCATCCAACCCGTCACAGCGGAGGAGTGGCAGATCATCAGTGAGCGCGGCTCCTGACCATCGATCAAAGCGGCTGCCGCGGACACACCCTGTCAGACCGCGGCAACAGCCCGCACAGAGTCTTCAGAGAAAGTCTGCGATCTCCGCCAGCGGCTTCTTGTCGATTGCCGGCACCTCGACGCCCTCAGCGGGCAGGCCCGCCACCAGAATCATGTAAGGCTTTTCCGTGGAGGGCCGGCCGAGAATTTCATTGAGAAACTTCATCGGGCTCGGCGTGTGTGTCAGGGTGGCAACGCCGGCGTTGTGTAACGCCGCGATCAGCATGCCGGTGGCGATGCCCACGGATTCGGCAGTGTAGTAATTCTTGAGCTTCTCACCGCTGTCGCTGCTGGAGAACTTCTTCAGGAAGATCACGATCAGCCAGGGCGCCGTCTCGAGGAACGGTTTGTGGGCATCAGTCCCGAGCGGTGCCAGCGCATCCAGCCACTCGGCCGAGGCGCGGCGCTGGTAGAACTCACGCTCTTCTTCCTCGGCGGCCAGCCGGATCTGTCGCTTCAGCTCAGCGCTGCCCACCACCGAGAAATGCCAGGGCTGCATGTTGGCACCGCTGGGTGCGCTGCCGGCAGTACGGATCGCATCTTCAATCACCGTTCGCGGTACCGGCGCGTCAGAGAAATCACGCACGCTGCGCCGCTGCTTCATACGGGTGAGAAAGTCCCCGCTGCGGCGCAACATTTCCTCGTCGCTCAGCCTGTCGAACTGCAGCGGCACAAAGCCGTCGCTTTCCGCCATCAGACCACTCCCTTGGTTTGCGCGATCAGCAGGCTGACCAGCGACAGCACTGTCAGCACGGCGACAATAATGCCGAGCAACAGGAACGGACGGAAAGGTTTGCGTTCGACACGGTTCACGCCGGAGTGCAGGTATTTGTCGACCTTGGCCTGGTCTTCATCGGTAAGTTTCTTGTCGGACATGGCGTTGTTATCGGTTTTATTCAGGCACCATCGAGTTTAGGAGAAACGCCAGAGACAAAAAAGCCCCGCAACGCGGGGCTTTCGGCTGATGGACGAAAAATCAGAAAAGCTCCTCCTCCAGATCCATCAGGGTACCGCTGCCGGCATCGACACTCGCCGCCAGCGCCGTGGCCTGGGGCAGCAGGCGGGCGAAGAAGAAGCGTGCCGTCTTCACCTGACCCGCATAGAAGCTGTCCTCGCCAGTCTTCGGCAGTGCGGCAGCCGCGATGCGCGCCCACATGAAGGCGTAGGCCACGTAGCCGAACAGGTGCAGGTACTCCACCGACGCCGCACCTGGCGCGTGGGGATCTTCCTGGGCTGCCGCCAGTACGCGGGCGGTGACGTCGCGCAGGCGTTGGAGCTCTGAGGAGAGCGGCTGAATGAATTCCGCCAACGCCTCGTTATCCACCTGGCTGTCGATGAATTGCTGCACGTCGTCAGCAAACAGGTTGAAATAGGCTCCGTTGTTGGCGACGGTCTTGCGGCCGATCAGGTCCAGCGCCTGGATACCGTTGGTCCCCTCGTAAATCTGGGTGATGCGCACATCCCGCACCAGCTGCTCCTGGCCCCACTCACGGATATAGCCGTGGCCGCCGAACACCTGCTGGCCCAGTATGGTGCAATCGAGGCCCTTGTCGGTAAAGAATGCCTTGGCCACCGGCGTGAGCAGGGCCACCATGGCCTCGGCCTTCTGCTTCTCTTCACCTTCGCCGAACTTGGCGATATCGAGCCACTGGGCCACATACGTGGACAGGGCGCGGCCACCGCCGATCAGCGCCTTCTGGGTCAGCAGCATACGGCGCACGTCCGGGTGCACCAGAATCGGGTCGGCGGCCTTGTCGGCCTGCTTCGGACCCGCCGGGGAACGACTCTGGATGCGCTCGCGGGCGTATTCCACCGCATTCTGGTAGGAGCGCTCGGAGGCGCCGAGCCCCTGGATGCCCACCCCCAGGCGCTCGTAGTTCATCATTGTGAACATGGCGGCGAGCCCCTTGTTCAGCTCACCCACCAGCCAGCCCTTGGCACCGTCGAAGTTCATCGCACAGGTGGCCGAGGCCTTGATGCCCATCTTGTGTTCGATCGAGCCACAGTTCACCGCATTGCGTTCGCCAATGCTGCCGTCCTCATTGACCAGGAACTTCGGTACCAGGAACAGGGAAATGCCTTTCGGCCCCCTGGGTGCATCTGGCAGTTTGGCCAGTACCAGGTGGATGATGTTTTCGGAAAGGTCGTGGTCACCGCCGGTAATGAAGATCTTGTTGCCGGTGATCTTGTAGGAACCATCTTCCTGCGGCTCCGCCTTGGTGCGGATGATGCCGAGGTCCGTGCCCGCATGGGGTTCAGTCAGGTCCATGGCACCGGACCAGGTGCCCTCGTACATTTTCGGCAGGTAGCGCTGCTTCAGATCCTCGCTGCCGTGGGCATCCAGTGCCAGGCAGGCGCCGGCAGTCAGCACCGGATAGAGGGCGAAGGAGATATTGGCGGAGTTGATCATCTCCTCCACCTGGGCACCCAGCATCTTGGGCATGCCCATGCCACCGTACTCCGGGTTACCCAGCAGGGCGCCCCAGCCACCCTCGCAGAAAGTGGCGTAGGCCTCGGGGAACCCCTTCGGCGTGGTGACCACGCCATCCTCCCACTGGCAGCCCTCTTCATCGCCACTGCGATTGATGGGGTCCAGGGTATTGGCGGCCAGCTTGGCCATTTCCTCGAGGATGGCGTCGGCGGTCTCCCGATCCACCGCACCCTCCAGGCCCGGCAGGCGCGCCCACAGTTGGTCAGCGGCAAAAACCTCGTGTAAAAGGAAGTTCATTTCCCGCAGCGGTGCCTTGTACTCCGCCATGATCGGCTCCTCAGTCGACTGTTTCAAACGATTGTTTGAATCTAGGTGGGCGGGACCGGCTTGTCAACTGGCGGCGGCGCCGTATGGCCGGCAGGGAGCATCTCTCAGCCAAGCAGCGGCGCGATCTGCAGGTGCTCTGCGGCAGCGCGATAATCGGTGGCTTCGTCGAACGGCACTACACCCAGCAGTGGGGCCGGCAGCAGGGTTCGCAGTGTTGCCAGGTTCTCGTCGGGGCGGGCCATGCCGTCGCGGACAAAATTCGCCACCCAACCCGCCAGCGCCAGGCCATCCCTGCGAATCGCCTCGGCGGTCAGCACGGCGTGATTGATGCACCCCAGCTGCATGCCGACTACCAGGATCACCGGGATATCCAGCTGCTGTGGCAGGTCAGAGAGGTATGATCGCGGCCCCAGGGGCGTACGCCAGCCACCGGCTCCCTCAATCAGCACCAGGTCGGCTCCGGCGGACATGACCCCGCGGCAAACCCCCTCCATTCTCCTTGCGTCCAGCCGCCTGCCTGCTTCCATTGCGGCAATGTGCGGTGCGATGGCGGGCTCCAGGGCAATGGGGTTGACCTGCTGGTAGGGGAGGTCCATGGTCATGGCCTCCTGCAGCAACAGGGCATCACTGTTGCGCAGCCCTTCATGGGTAACTTCACAGCCGGAGGCCACCGGTTTGACCGCTGCCGTCTGCAAGCCCTCGCGGGCCGCGCACTCCAGCAGGGCGCCACTGATAAAGGTTTTTCCGACTTCTGTATCTGTTCCGGTCACAAAAAACGTTCTGGTCACACCTGACTCTCCGTTCAGAGCTTTTTTTCTTTGACGCCCTTTGAAACGTCGCCTACTTGCTGATAAATTACCCGCTCAGATCATTTTTTAATCAACCCGTCCACTGATATGCACCGGGGTTAGGATAACGTCCTGACACGTTGCCCGGCCGGGATCTGGTTGCCAGCGAAGGACAACGCTGTCATGAATCGCGCCATCCCGCCCTGACTGCGGCGGGATGAAAGCACGGAAGCTGCCGTTCCACGGATCACTGACAAACACGGTTTGCCAACACTATGCGATACCTTGCTTTTGCCCTGCTACTGCTAGCGCCCATGCTCTCCTCTGCCGCCATCCAGAAAGCGGACGAGGTGGTCGTGTACAAATCGAAATCCCTGATGCAGCTGAAGCGCAACGGCCGCGTGCTGAAGAGCTACAAGGTGGTCTTCGGTGAGAACCCGCGCGGCCACAAGGTCATGCAGGGCGACGAGCGCACGCCGGAAGGCCGCTATACCCTGGACTGGAAAAACCCGAAGAGCCGTTTTTACCGCTCCATCCACATTTCCTATCCGAACGCGCAGGACAAGGCCCGCGCACGACGCCTGGGCGTGAATCCCGGTGGCGACATCATGATCCACGGTATCAAGCCGCAGTGGAAAGGGATGGAGAGCTACCTGACCAAGATGAACTGGACCGACGGCTGTATCGCGGTGACCAACCGCGAGATGGATGAAATCTGGGCCATGGTGGATACCCCGACGCCGATTTCCATCTACCCGTGATCCAGGCCGGGCCCTGACCCGGTCTCAGCTGCCAAGCTCATAGACGCCGGCCCCTGTGCCGGCGTCTGCCGTTCTATCCACACCGCTGGCCTGTTCCGTTGTCTCGCCACGGTGTGCAGTGCAGTGCAGGTCCAGGTAGATGACCTCGTAACTGGCCGGCAATCCGGTGGCGGTGCGCCAGGGCTCGTAGGCCCGCGACAACCGGCGCAGGCGATCGCGGCCGGTGAGCCCCCGGCCTGCGCCGCGATTGACGTTGTGGGCACCGATGCGTTTCAGGTCCCGCATCAACTCCACTGCCGTGGCGTAATGCAGTACCCGCTCCTCCACGCCCCGGATCCCACCCAGACCCGCCGCCCGTGCCGCTGCAGACCATTCATCCGCCGAGAGAAAACGGTTTACATGGACACCGTCGTCCACAGAAGCCCAGGCCGCCTTCAGCTCCCGAAGAGTACCGGGCCCCAGCGTGGACACCAGCAGTCTCCCGCCCGGCGCCACAACCCGCTGCAGTTCGGCAAAGAGTTGCGGCAGCCGGTAGCACCACTGCAGCGCCATGCTGGAGAAAACCAGGTCAAAGCTGTCATCGGCCAGCGGCAGCTGCTCCGCATCGGCAGCGATGTAGCCATCAGCGGCCGGCCGACGCTCGCGGGCATAGGCCAGCATGCCCTCGGCCAGGTCCAGGGCGATGATCTCCGCGAAGGGAAACCGCTGGCGCAACAGTTCACTGCCGTAGCCGGTGCCACTGCCCAGGTCGAGAATGCGCCGCGGCTCGGTGCCCTCCGGCAAGCTGGCGAGCAGGTGCCGGCAGACGGCACGCTGCAGGTGGGCGGCGGCGTCATAGTCGGCTGCGGCGCGGCCAAACGAGCGAGCGACCGCCTGCTTGGCAAACGGCTCTGCCACCTCGGCTGCACTTTGGTCAGCGGTGTGCGCCCGCACAAACTGTTCGATGGTGGCTCCGAGCAACCGGGGTTGGCCCAATGGCAACACATGCCCGGCAGCACTGATCACCTCTGTCGGCACTCCCAGCGAGTTCAGCGCGTCGGCGCTGTCGGCAGGCACCAGGGCATCCCCTTCAGCCAGCAGATGCAACTGTGGTTTCTCCAGCTGCTGCAACGTCTCCCGGTTGTCCAGCTGCCCCAGGCAACGCAGTGCTGAAACCCAGGCATCCCCCATCGCTTCGGGTGCCAGCCCGCGAAGTTGTTTCAGCAGGGCCCGCGCATTGCGGTCCCCCTGCACCTGCAGGCCGCAAAAGCGCAACCAGGTTTTTTCCCCAGACTGGGCAAATGAATGGTAGAAAGCCTCGAACACACTCGGTGCCATGCCCGGCCAGCCCGGCGCGGCGGTAAAACGTGCGTTGGCGGCCAGGGTGATTACGCCGGCGACCCGATCGCTCCGGGCTGCCAGGCGCACGGCCAGCATACCCCCGAGGGAATGGCCCATCAGAAGGCTGCCGGCGGGAATCCGCTCATTGAGTTCATCGAGCAGGGCGCTTGTCTCCGGCCAGGCTTCGCGGTGTCGCGCACCGAAACCCGGCAGTTCCAGCACGCTGACCGGGAGTGCCAGTCGCTTTTCAAGCTCGGCCTGCAGCGGTGCCCAGAGGCGCCCGTCGCAGCCCCAGCCATGCAGCAAAACCAGATGTTGGAACTTCACGGAGATACCCCGTCGGCCACAGTCTGCCCGGGTACCGTTGCGGCAAGTGCGGTTGCGAGGGCATCGAGCAGGGCTTCGATCTGTGCGCCGCTGTGAGCGGCACTCAGGGTGATACGCAGGCGCGCCGTGCCCGCTGGCACCGTGGGTGGACGGATGGCGCCCACCAGGAACCCGCGCGAAGCCAGCTCTGCGGCGACGGTCATCACGGCCTGTTCAGCGCCCAGCAACAGGGGCTGGATCGCGCTGGTGCTGTCGCAGAGCGGCAGACCGCGCTCAGCGGCACCACGGCGGAAGTGGGCGATATTGTTACCGAGGCGCTGCCGCAGCTCTGGCTGCCGCTGCATGATTCGCACCGCAGCCAGGGCTCCGGCAGCAACTGCCGGCGGCATGCCGGTGGTATAGATATAGGTGCGGGCGAACTGCACCAGGTAATCGATCAGCTCACGGGAACCCGCCACGAAGGCACCGGCATTGCCCGCTGCCTTGCCCAGGGTCCCCATCAGCACCGGCACCTCCTCCTCGCCGAGACCAGCCGCAGCCACGCTGCCGCCGACCGGCAGTATGTCGCTGCCCATGACACCGAAGCCGTGAGCCTCGTCCACCATCAGCCAGGCACCGTACTGACGGCACAGCCGGGCGACCTCCGCCAGCGGGGCACAGTCGCCGTCCATGCTGTAGACACCGTCCACCGCCACCAGGGTGTTGCCGCCGGCGGCCGGTGCGCGCACCAGCTGGCGCTCCAGCGCCGCGGTATCACTGTGGGCGAAGCGCAGGCTGTCGGCGCGGGACAGGCGCGCACCGTCGATCAGCGAGGCGTGGTTGAGCTTGTCGGAAACGATACTGTCGCCGCGACCGATCAGGGCGCAGATGGTGCCCATATTGGCGGCGTAGCCGCTGGAGAACACCAGCGCTGCCTCGCGCCCCGTCGCCGCCGCGATCTCTTCCTGCAGCTCCTCGTGGATCCGCAGGTGCCCGTTGACCAGGTGTGAGGCCGTGGCACCGGCACCCAGGCGCGCGCCTTCCTGCTGCGCCGCGATCACCTCCGGGTGGGTGGCCAGGCCGAGATAGTCATTGCTGCTGAAAGTGACCATCGGCAGGCCATCGACCACAGCGCCGGGGGTGGGCGCGGCGTCCAAGATCTTCAGCTGGCGGTAGAGCCCGCTTTCGCGACGCTGAGCGAGCCGTTTCTGCAGGGTGGCGCGGAGACTCATTTGGCCGCGTCGTAGAAGTAAGGATCGTTCTGCTGCTCGACGATACGGGAGGTCAGCTCTGCCTCCACCTCGGCCTCATCGGCATACTGCTGGTACTCTTCCGGCTGAATACCGAGGCGTGCAAACAGCTGCATGTCTTTATTGGCTTCCGGATTGCCGGTGGTGAGCAGTTTTTCGCCGTAGAAAATAGAGTTGGCACCGGCCAGAAAAGCCAGCGACTGCATCTCGTCATTCATGGCCTCGCGGCCCGCCGACAGGCGCACGTGGGATCTGGGCATCATGATGCGGGCCACGGCGATACAGCGGATAAACTCGAACGGATCCAGGTCTTTTTCCTGCTCCAGCGGCGTGCCCGCCACTTTCACCAGCATGTTGATGGGAACAGACTCCGGGTGCTCGGGCAGGTTGGCCAGCTGCATCAACAACCCGGCGCGATCCTTCTCCCCTTCGCCCATGCCGATGATGCCGCCGGCGCAGACTTTCATACCGGCCTGGCGTACGCGATCCAGGGTCTCCAGGCGATCCTGGTAGGTGCGGGTGGTGATGATCTCGCCGTAGTACTCGGCGGAGGTGTCGAGGTTGTGGTTGTAGTAGTCGAGGCCGGCATCCGCCAGCTCCTTCGCCTGGTCGTCGTTCAGCATGCCCAGGGTCATGCAGGTCTCCAGCCCCAGGGCCTTGACCTCGCGTACCATCTGGGTGACGTAGGGCATGTCCTTTTTCTTCGGCGAACGCCAGGCGGCGCCCATGCAGAATCGGGTGGCACCGCTGGCCTTGGCTGCGCGGGCCTCCTCCAGCACTTTCTCTACCTTCATCAGCTTTTCCCGCTCCAGGCCGGTGTCGTAACGGGCGCTCTGCGGGCAGTAGGCGCAGTCTTCCGGACAGGCGCCGGTTTTGATCGAGCAGAGGGTGCTCACCTGCACCCGGTTGGCATCGAAATGGGCGCGATGCACCTGCTGGGCGGTGAACAACAGGTCGTTGAAGGGCATGGCGAACAGCTCCAGCACCTGCTGGCGGGTCCAGTCGTGACGGCTCTCGAGGTAATTCACAGAAGCGGAAGGCATTTGCTGGGTGGCGGTCACTGGGGGTAGTCTCCCTGGTTCATTGTTGTGGTCCGGCGCAGGCGCGGCGATTGTTGGGAATTTCGCCAGTGTAGCGGCGGGCCGGTCACTGTCAACCGAGCGACCAGGGAATGGTTTACAGCGATTGGCGACACTCCACACTGCTGCGCTGTGTCCTCTGCGGCGGCTGTGCTGAACCGCGCTTCGGGCTCTGCTCCGGCTGCGCCCGGGATCTGCCGCGCCTCGACAGCGCCTGCGCGACCTGCGCCATACCGCTACCGCCCGTGCCAGCCGGGCCCACGCGGCAGTGTCCCGCCTGCCAATCCCGGCCGCCAGCCATGGCGGCGAGCCGCTGTGCCTGGCTGTATGGCTTTCCGGTGAGCCCGCTGATCCAGCGGTTCAAGTACGAGGGCGACCTGGGGGCTGGCCACGCCCTAGCCAGCCTCGCGGCCGAATCACTGGCAGGGATGGCCGAATCACTGGACCTGCTGGTGCCGATGCCCCTGCACTGGCGCCGATTCTGGCAGCGCGGCTTCAACCAGGCGCAATTACTGGCCGAGACATTCAGCCGCGCCTGGCAGCTGCCCACCCTTCCCCGGACCCTGCGTAAGTGCCGTGCGAGCGACCGCCAGCAATCCCTGCAACGCCGCCAGCGCCTGCGCAATCTCTCCGGCAGTTTCCTCGTCCGCGGTGACGTCGCCGGCCAGCGGATTGGGCTGGTGGACGATGTCATCACCACCGGTGCCACCATGGAAACGGCAGCCAACGCCCTGCTTGCAGCCGGAGCTTCCCGGGTCGTGGCCCTCGCCCTGGCCAGAACCCCCTGATTACTGGCTGGCAGCAACGCCCGCAAAGTAGACCGAAACTGGCATTCCCGTCACAATACGCGCCATTTTTCGCCCGCGCTGCCCTACCCCGAAACCCAGCGTGACGCGTCGAGGATTTCCGCGGTCCGCCCGTTCGGACTGCTAAGGTTTTTATTAATGACTAAGGGCTCGCGAGCCGTCGACCGGCGAGCCGAGGATTCAGCGATGACAGAATTTAAGTTGCCGCGCGGTATCGTGATCAGCGGCACCGGACTGTGGACGCCGCCAGATGCCATCAGCAACGAAGAACTGGTGGAGGCCTACAACAGTTATGCCGAGCGCTTCAACGAGCGCCACGCAGCGGAAATCGAAGCCGGGGACATGGCGGCAAAACCGCTGTCTTCGGCGGAGTTCATCGAGAAGGCCTCTGGCATCAAGAACCGCTACGTGATCAGCCGCGAGGGTATCCTCGATCCTGGCCGGATGCGCCCCTACCTGCCCGAACGACCCGATGAGGAGATCAGCCTGCAGGCGGAAATGGGTCTCAAGGCCGCCAAGCTGGCGCTGCAGAAAGCCGGCAAGACGCCGGCGGACATCGACGCGGTGATCGTCGGTGCCTCCTATATGCAGCGGGCCTATCCGGCTATTGCCATCGAGATCCAGGGGGCGCTGGGCATCGATGGCTTTGCGTTCGATATGGAAGTGGCCTGTTCTTCTGCCACTTTCTCCCTGCAACGGGCCTTGGATGCCGTGGCCGCCGGTTCCGCGCGCTCGGTGCTGGTGATCAACCCGGAGCTGGCCTCACCGCAGATCGATTTCACCGATCGCGACAGCCACTTCATCTTCGGTGATGTGGCCGTGGCCAGCGTGGTGGAGAGACGGGACACCTGTGCAGTGGACAGCGCCTGGGAAGTACTCAGCACCCGCGCCCAGACAGTCTTCTCCAACAACATCCGCTCCAACTTCGGCTATACCGCCCGCGCCGCCGATGTGGACCCCTTTGGACCCGGCAAACTGTTCCGCCAGAACGGCCGCAAGGTATTCAAGGAAGTCTGCCCAATGGCGGCCGCCCATATCGAGGAGCATGTAAGGAGCGCAGGCACTGAGCCGGCGGAGGTGAACCGTTACTGGCTGCACCAGGCCAACATCAATATGAACAACCTGATCGCCAGGAAGCTGATGGGGGATGATGCCAGCGAGGAGCGGGCACCCATCGTGCTGGATCGCTACGCGAACACCGGCTGTGCCGGCTCGGTGATCGCCTTCAACCTGTACAGCGATGACCTGGCGGAGGGCGATCGCGGCGTGATCTGCTCTTTCGGCGCCGGTTACTCGATCGGCAGCCTGGTCGTGGAGAAAGTGAGCCTCTGACCTGCCGTGGCCCCGGGGAACCCTCCGGGGCTCCCCCGCCCCCCAGCTCCTCCGACAAGCACCTTTCCGGAAAATTCTCCCTTCCGTTCCTTCCCCCCGGTATGCAAAGGCTGATTCGCCGCCTCGAACCTCCTGTTCCAATCGCCACGCGGAGCGGGCTGTATTTTAGAACAAAGAGCCTACGCGGGAGGCCCAAATGGGCAGAATGCCATCATCACTTACCGCTCCATACAAAATACTCATACTACTTTTAATAAATTTATAACAATATCAATCTAGCATTCGGCGAAACTGTAGATATAATCGCCACCCTGTTCAAAACCACGTCGATGAGATAGCTGTTCCCATGTCGCCGCCGATCATTGCACCGCCCATTGAGACTGAGAAACCCGCTGCTCCGGCGCCGACGCTCTGCCGTCGCCGGGAGCTGTTGCTCGACATCTTCGCCATGAACAGCTTCTCCTGGGCCATTGCCATTCCCATCGAGCTGCTGCTGGCGGGCATGAGCCTGCAGGAGCACCTGCAGGTGCGCCTACTGGCCATCATTTTCAACACCCTGATTGCCCGCCCCTTCGGACTCTACCGCCTGTGGGTCTATGGCAGGATTCCCGGGCAGGGACGGCTGCACGCCTACCTGGTGGACACTTTCGTATTCCTGAGTTTTCAGCTGCCCCTGTACACCGCCAACATGCTGCTGGGCGGCGCCAGCTGGGTGGAGATTGCCACGGCGAGCACCACTTTCATGTTGCTGGCCGGCGCCATGGGCCGGCCGTACGGCATCTATCTCGACTGGTTGCGCCGTCATTGGATCAGGCGGCGCCTCCACAGTCAGTCGCGGGCACTCGCCTGATAGCACGGCGTTTCCACCAGGGTGTCAGAGAATTTCGGCTATCTTTAGGGCGAGCCGACAGGGACGGGGCAATAATCCAGGCGAGCTCTCAGGACTGTTCATTGATCCAGGCCCCCCACCAGTAACCCCGCCCAACCGGCTCCGACGTGCGCACAATTCCCTTGTGTTGCACGGCCAATTGCAGTATCAAGCACGCGAGGGTCAGGCTGTACCGTTTGACCCGGTTAGTCATTGATGGGCCGCAGGAACTGGCCCTGCCAGATGGTGACAAGGATGAATAAACACCATTTTTCCGTGGGCGCGGGTAGCCTCCCACGCCCGTTGCCCGTGGGCATCGCTACCGCTGCTTTCCTCGCAGTGCCATCCCTTTCCTTTGCCCACAATCCGCCCGATGTCGATGCCGGAACGGTGCCAATGCTCTGGGCTGCCAGTCTTCTCGCAGCACTGCTGGTTACCCTGACCATCGGCGTCCTGCTGTGGCTGCGGCTGCGGCAGCAGGTGAGATCGATTGCCGGACGCCTGGCAAAACTGCAGTCCGAACGCGACAGGCTCGACGGGCAGTTGCGCCACTACGGCCGGGAAATCAAAGAGCGCGACAAGAAGCTGTCAGAAGCAACCCGCCGCGTCAGTGAGCTGCGCCAATCCAAGGATGACCTGCAGGCAGTGATTGGCCATCAGTTACGGCGGCCACTGGAAAACCTGCGCGAGACTCTGCAGCGGCTTACCATCAGCGCCCAGGGAGACAGCGCCACCCTGGCGGAAAGGGCCCGCAGCCAACTGCAGCCGATCGTGCGATCCCTGGACCAGATCCAGCGACTCGGCAGGGTACAGACAGTGGCGGTGGCCAGCGCTCCGCAGGCCGCAACAACAGAAACGATTGATGTAGAGTCGCTGAGGGTACTGAACCTGCAGGCGCTGGAGCGCAAGCGCGCCACGCTTGGTCACCAGCCGTTTGCCGACCTCATCAACCGCCACTCTGCCGGCCTGCCCAAGAAAATTACTGAACTCACCAGTGCCCTGACCGGCCGGCACTGGCTGGATGCGGAAAAACTGGCACTGGTCATCGCCGCCAACTCAGAGGAAATCGGTCTGGATGCCATCGCGGGTCACCTCCGCAACCTGGCTGCCCAGCTCGGCATCGACAGCGAGCGTGAGCGCTGTCGCCAGCAACGCACAGAACTGCTCAACCTGATGCGTGTTTCGATTCAGCAGCTGCAGGAGTGGAAAAGCAGTAATCTGCATACCGAGTGGGCGCTGCGATAAACGGCCACCGCGGTCGCTTGCAATGCCGGCCGGCGACCGCACAATAGGTCTTTTGAACCGTTGCGAGAGAGCCCATGCCCGAGCAGTACCCCGTAAAAACCCCGGAAGCCCGCGAGCAATCAGGACGGGACCTGGCCACCCTGGTCTACCTGATCCAGGCCATCAGCCTGTTCACGGCGGTGCCGTTTTTCATCGGTGTGATCATCAACTACGCCAAGCGCGGCGACGTGCGGGGCACCCTGGCGGAATCCCATTTTCGCTGGCAGATCCGCACCTTCTGGTTCAGCATCCTGTGGTTCGTGGTGGGCTGGGCAACCGTGTGGATTTTTGGCCTGGGCTTCCTGATCCTGGGCATCAGCTGGATCTGGGTGGTGTACCGGGTCATCCGTGGCTGGCTGGTGCTGGCGGACAATCGCCCTGCCTATTGAGGATCAGCTTGCACAACTTCAAAACCAACGCCAGAACGGAAAACGCCGGTTCTCAAGCCGGCGTTTTTTGTCTTTCGGTGCGGACATCCCACGGTCGTTAAAACTGGCCGGTAATCGCCATCAGGAACAGATCCGGCGGCAATGGCTGGCCGTTGACCTTCAGCTCTCCGCGATCCACTTCCAACAGCATCTGCAGTTCACCATCGCGCTCTTCCAGCAGCCCGTACTTGCGCAGCAGCAGCGCCTGGCCGATCAGCGGCGACTGCAACAAGGCGGGCTCCGCTGCCGATAGTGTCATTGTGCCAGTCATGGGAGTCAGCCACTGGCCCGGGGCCTGGCTCACCGGCCGCGCACCGGTGCGAAAGCCGCGCCAGTTGATGTCAGCATTCATTGTGATCGGGCCATTGGCCGATTCCACCTGCAGCTGCTGCTGCCCGGCGAGCGGTGGCTCAAACACCTGCTGCCACTGGCGCTCACCGGAAGCCGGCACCAGTTGTGCCAGGTAGTGCAGCAACACCGCAGGAGTCGCCCTGGGGATTCTGATGCGCTGGTTGACCGCATTGACCGGTGTCGCTGACTGCACCTGCGGCGCCGCCAGCTCGCTTTCCCACTGCCAGTGGCCGGCATCCACTCTCGTCAGTGCCAGATTCAGCGCCACCTGCCGAAGCTCCAGCGGGCCGGATTCCGTGTCGGCTTTCAGCAGCGGCCAGTTCAGGCCGCCCTCCAGCGAACACCCGGGCACAATGGCCAGCTCGCCAGTGGCCGGCGCGCTGTAAAACTTTTCCCGGCCACCCGCACTATGGCGAATACCACCCAGTTGAACGGTGCCATCCAGCACGGCCCCGGAGTAGTCGGTCTGGAACTGCAGTTCCGCCCCTTCGAATTGCAACTCGCCGCCGGCGTCACTGCGGACGAAAGACTCGAGGTGCAGGGTGTTCTCAATATTGTTGTCCATGCCCACGACCGTCTCCAGTCGCAGCGGGCTGTGGGCAAGGCGGCCGTAGAGCCCTTCAAGTTGTGTGCGCAAAGCGGCGGGGAGATGCTCCGGGACCAGCGTGGTCACGCTGTAGACCGCCCCGAGACGCGGTCCACTGGCAGTAAAAAGCAGCGGTCCATGCTGGATCTCGCTGTGCAGTTCCGTCGCCCCCTCTGTACCGGTAATCCGCGTGCGCGCCTCGGCCCCGAACCAGCCCCGTTGATAGTCCGTAGCCTCGGCACCCTGGAGGTTGGCCAGCTGCTGTTGCCAGATATCTTCCACACGGGGGGCGATGACACCGGGCGCCACAAGCGCAGCCAGCAACAGAAGCCCGGCAAGTACGAGAAAGAGATTGCGCAGTATTTTCATAGAGGTAGACAGGTCGGCACTGAATTCTTGATGCCGATGGTAACAGATTCCCCGTGACGGCAAGGTGAACACCAAACCGTGACTGCCAGGCTCACAGTGGCAGTCACGAGGGTGACGAATACATCCCGATCACGCGGGCGACATCGCCCGGGCAACCCGCGAGCTACTCTCACGGCCGAGTTCGGCGGAAATGAAGTTGCCCGCCGCCACCAGCTTATCCAGATCCACCCCGGTGTCGATCCCCAGACCCTGCAGGAGGTAGAGCACATCCTCACTGGCCACGTTGCCGGAGGCACCCCGCGCGTAGGGACAGCCGCCCAGTCCGGCCACGGCGGAGTCCACCACTGCCACCCCCATTTGCAGGGCAGCGTAGATGTTTGCCAGCGCCTGACCGTAGGTATCGTGGAAATGCACAGCCAGTTTCTCCACCGGAACCCGCGTGGCCACCCGCTCGATCATGCGCTTGGCACGCTCCGGCGTACCCACGCCGATGGTGTCGCCGAGGGAAATCTCGTAACAGCCCATTTCCAGTAGCGCGGCACTGACCTCCGCCACTTTTTCGGGGGAAATCTCACCTTCATAGGGGCACCCCAGTACGCAGGACACATAGCCGCGCACGGGGATGCCGTCTTTGGCAGCACGTTCCAGTAGCGGCGCAAAGCGCTCCAGGCTTTCCGCGATGGAGCAGTTGATGTTCTTCCGGGTAAACGCCTCCGAGGCGGCGCCAAACACGGCCACCTCATCGGCCCGTGCCTCCAGGGCGCGCTCATAGCCTTTCAGGTTTGGCGTGAGGGCACTGTAGGTCACCCCGCGCCTGCGCTCGATACCGGCCAGCACCTCCTCGCTGGACGCCATCTGCGGCACCCATTTCGGGCTCACGAAACTGCCGGTCTCGATGACCGGCAGGCCTGCGGCCGACAACCGGTCGATCAGGCCGATGCGCGTCGCAACCGAGATCGGCTGCTTCTCATTCTGCAGGCCATCCCTGGGCCCTACTTCCACCATCTTGACCTGCCGGGGCAGGTCCGGGTTTGCCGGGGTCATGACTGCTCCTCGCTTTCGAAGTCGACCAACAGGCTGCCGCCATCTACCAGGTCACCCTCCGCACAAAGGTATTGCTGCACCACGCCCGCCGCAGGCGCGCGCAGGGTGTGTTCCATCTTCATGGCTTCCATCACCAGCAGCGGCTGATTTTCCTCCACGCGGCTACCCGGTTCCGCCAGCAGCGCGATCACGGTGCCATTCATCGGCGCTTCCAGGCCCTCCGCATGCTGACCGCCCTCACCCAGGTCCGGTGGTAACACACGGAATTCCACCTGCCGGTCGGCCACGAACACCGCGCCGCCCTCGGCGGTATCGACGCTGGCGAAGCTCATGCGGCGGCCGTCGACCAGAGCCAGTTCACGACCGGGCAGCAGGCGGATCTCACCCCGCCCGGTGTCGCCGAGAACCGGGCAGTGCCAGGACACGGTCCCGTCACTCACTTCCGTCACCAGCTCTACATGGCGCCCGTGGATATCGACATTGTGTCGACGGCGTGCAGACAGTCCGCTGCGCCAGTTGTCGCCGGCATGCCATGGGGAGTGGCGGTCAGCGACCGGCGCCGCTGCGCGCAGGTCCCGTATTTCACGCTCGTGGAGGTAGGCCGCAATGCCGGCACACTCCAGCGGAGTAAGTGCCCGCTCCGCCTGCAACAGCTCGGATTCATGGTCTTCGATAAAGTGGGTGCTGACCCGGCCGGCGGCAAAGTCCTCCTGATTGATGACCCGGCGCAGGAAATCGATGTTGTGGCGCAATCCGGCGATCTGGTACTGGCCCAGCGCCCGGTCGAGCCTGGCCAGCGCCTCGCGGCGGTTGCGGCCGTGGCAGATCAGCTTGGCGATCATCGGGTCGTAGTGCACGCTGATCTCGTCGCCACTCTGTACCCCGGTGTCCACGCGCACAGACGCGCTCTCCTCCGGCGGGCGATGCCGTACCAGAGTGCCGGTGGCCGGCAGGAAATCGTTGTCCGGGTCTTCGGCATAAATCCGCACCTCGAAGGCATGGCCGTCGATGGCCAGCTCCTCCTGGCGTTTGGGCAGCGGCTCTCCGGCGGCCACGGCCAGCTGCCATGCCACCAGGTCCTGGCCGGAGATCATCTCGGTCACCGGGTGTTCCACCTGCAGGCGGGTGTTCATTTCCATGAAGTAGAAGCTGCCGTCGGCATCCAGCAGGAACTCGACGGTGCCTGCACCCTGGTAGCCGATGGCATGGGCTGCGCGCAGGGCGGCTTCCCCCATCTCGGCACGCAGTTCCTCGGACAGGCCCGGAGCGGGCGCCTCCTCCACCACTTTCTGGTGGCGACGCTGCACGGAGCAGTCCCGCTCGAACAGGTAAACGCCGTTGCCCTGCTGATCGCAGAACACCTGGATCTCTACATGGCGGGGGCTGACTACATAGCGCTCCAGCAACATCAGGTCATCGCTGAATGCATTCATGGCCTCACGCTTGGCCGCATCCAGAGCGCTGCGGAATTCCCCATGACTGTCGACCCGGCGCATGCCTTTGCCGCCGCCACCGGCGGCCGCCTTCAGCAGGATCGGGTAGCCGATCCGCTGCGCGTGCTCCTCGAGTACGGCGGGATCCTGTTCCTCGCCGTGATAGCCCGGCACCAGCGGCACCTTGGCCTCCTCCATGATGCGCTTGGCCGCGGACTTGGAACCCATGGCCTCGATCGCGGACGCCGGTGGGCCGACAAAAATAATACCGGCCTCCTGACAGGCCCGGCAGAAACCGGCGTTTTCTGAAAGGAAACCGTAACCGGGGTGAATGGCATCGGCATTGGTGCGCTTTGCAGCGTCGAGGACCCTGGCAACGTCCAGGTAGGAATCCCTCGCCGGAGCGGGCCCCAGACGCACCGCTTCATCTGCCAGCTGCACGTGCAGGGCATCGGCATCGGCATCGGAATAGACAGCGACGGTAGCAACGCCGAGACGGCGGGCGGTCTTGATGATGCGGCAGGCAATCTCGCCGCGGTTGGCTATCAACAGTTTGCGAATCATAGTGCGTCCGAAAAGTTATTCCTCGCCACTGCCCATCCAGCTGGGCGCCCGTTTTTCCAGAAAGGCACTGAGCCCCTCCTGCCCTTCCGGGGAAACCCGCACCGCTGCGATCAGCGCGCTGGTCTGGCCCTGCAGTTCCTCGTTGATCACCCGGTTGGACATGGACATGGCCAGCTGTTTGGCCATGGCGACCGCCCGTGGGCCATTGTCGACGATGGTGTTGACCAGCTTCTGTACTTCCAGATCCAGCTCGCCTTCCTGGCAGATCTCGGAGACCAGGCCAATTTCACGGGCGCGCTGCGCCGAAAAACGCTCCGCAGTGACGAAGTAGCGACGCGCATGGCGGGCGCCGATCGCGTTGATGACATACGGGCTGATGGTCGCGGGCAGCAAACCGATTTTCACTTCCGACAGGCAGAAGCTTGCACGCTCCGCAGCCACCGCCATATCGCAACAACTGACCAGGCCCACTGCGCCACCAAACGCCGCCCCCTGCACACGGGCGATAGTCGGTGCCGGAAAGGTATCGAGCTTGTGCAGCATCGCGGCCAGTGCGGCAGCATCCCGGCGGTTGTCCTCCTCGGAGTATTCCGCCATCCGCTTCATCCAGTTGAGGTCGGCACCGGCGGAAAAATTCTTGCCGTTGGAAGCGAGCACCAGTGCGCGGATCTCCGGCCGCTGAGCCAGGCTGTCAAAGGTTTCGCCCAACTGGCGGATCAGATCGTCATCGAATGCATTGTGAACATCCGGGCGATTGAGGGTGACCGTGGCAACGCCCTCGCTGTCGATTTCGGTCAGCAGTTTTTCACTCATGAATTTTCCTTGTTCCGTTTTGCGGACAGAATTTCTCACTCGGGCATTACATGCGGAAGACGCCGAAGCGGGTCTCCTCCGGCTCTTTGTGGGTGGCCGCAGCCAGGCACAGGCCGAGCACCCGGCGGGTATCCGCCGGGTCGATGACGCCGTCGTCCCACAGCCGCGCCGAGGCATAGTACGGGTGCCCCTGGTGCTCGTAGGTATCGACGATCGGCTTGCGGAACGCCTGTTCCTCCTCCTCACTCCAGCTCTCGCCGCGGGCAGCTTTCTGGTCCCGCTTGACCTGGGCCAGTACGCCGGCGGCCTGCTCGCCACCCATTACCGAAATGCGGGCATTGGGCCACATGAAGAGGAAATTCGGATCGTAGGCCCGACCGCACATACCGTAATTGCCGGCGCCGAAGGACCCGCCGATCAGGATGGTGATCTTGGGCACCTTGGCCGTTGCCACTGCAGTCACCATCTTGGCGCCGTGCTTGGCAATACCACCCGCCTCGTACTGCTTGCCCACCATAAACCCGGTGATGTTCTGCAGAAATACCAGCGGGATATTGCGCTGCGCACAGAGCTCAATAAAGTGCGCCCCTTTCTGCGCGCTCTCCGCAAACAGGATGCCGTTGTTGGCCACGATCCCCACCGGGTAGCCATGGATTCGGGCAAAACCAGTGACCAGGGTGGTGCCATACAGCGCCTTGAATTCATCGAACTCCGAGCCGTCCACGACCCGCGCGATGATCTCCCGCACGTCGTAGGGCTGGCGCGAGTCCGCCGGCACCACACCATAGATTTCTTCCGGCGGATAGATGGGCTCCACCGGTTCGCGGATATCCAGGCCGGGATTTTTCACCCGGTTCAGGCGCGCCACCGAACGTCGCGCCAGTTGCAGCGCGTGCACATCATTGTTGGCATAGTGGTCCGACACGCCGGAGGTGCGGCAGTGTACTTCCGCACCGCCCAGCTCTTCGGCCGACACTTCCTCACCCGTTGCCGCTTTCACCAGCGGCGGGCCGGCGAGGAAGATGGTGGCTTGCTCTTTCACCATGATGGACTCGTCCGCCATGGCGGGCACATAGGCTCCACCTGCGGTACAGCTGCCCATCACCACGGCAATCTGCGGGATATTTTTTGCAGAGAGGTTGGCCTGGTTGAAGAAGATGCGGCCGAAGTGCTCGCGATCAGGAAACACCTCATCCTGGCGCGGCAGGTTGGCACCGCCGGAGTCCACCAGGTAAATACAGGGCAGGTTGTTCTGCTCGGCAACGGTCTGCGCCCGCAGGTGCTTCTTGACCGTCAGCGGGTAATAGGTACCACCTTTCACCGTCGCATCGTTGGCAACGATCACACAGGGCTGGCCGGAGACGGTGCCAATACCGGTGATGATGCCGGCGGCGGGCACGTCTTCCCCATAGACCCCGTAGGCAGCGAGCTGGGATAGCTCCAGAAAGGGACTGCCCGGGTCCAGCAGCGCATCGATACGGTCCCGCGGCAGCAGCTTGCCCCGGGAAAGATGTTTTTCCCGCGCCCGCTCACCACCGCCCTGTGCGATGGTCTCCAGCTTGGCTTTCAGGTCCGCAACCACTGCCTGCATTTTTTCGCGATTGCTGGCGAAGGCTTCGTCGCGCGTGTTGATCTTGCTCTGTAGCTGATTCATAGGTGTTGGCTTGCTGGTGGCAATGTTCTTGTACGTTTGGTGGCGCCCTCGCCGCCGGAGCCCCATCCGGGACACGCCGTGAATGCATCCCTGCAGGCTCTCTGCGGCCATCCATGGCCGCCGAAGGTCCCGGATGGGGCTCCGGCAGCGAGCGCTTTGCAGCTGGGCCACCATCTCGATCGACGATGATGGCTTTCTGCCAGTGTCTTAACGGGTTTCGTTGAACAGCTCGCGACCGATCAACATACGCCGCACCTCGGAAGTGCCGGCGCCGATTTCATACAGCTTGGCATCCCGCAGCAGGCGGCCGGTGGGATACTCGTTGATATAGCCGTTACCGCCTAGGGTCTGGATCGCCTGCAGGGCCATCTGTGTGGCGCGCTCCGCAGTGAACAGGATCACCGCAGCGGCATCCTTGCGCGAGTCCTCCCCGCGGTCACAGGCCTGGGCCACCGCATAGAGGAAGGCACGGCTCGCGCTCAGGTCTGCATACATGTCCGCCAGCTTGCCCTGCATGAGCTGGAATTCGCCGATCGCCTTGCCGAACTGCTTGCGCTCGTGCACATAGGGAACCACCACATCCATACATGCCTGCATGATGCCGACAGGGCCGCCGGAGAGAATGGTGCGCTCGTAATCGAGGCCGCTCATCAGGACCCGCACACCACCGTTCAGCTCCCCGAGGATGTTTTCCTCCGGCACCTCGCAGTCCTCGAACACCAGCTCACAGGTGTTGGACCCGCGCATGCCCAGCTTGTCGAGTTTCTGCGCCTGGGAAAAGCCCTTGAACCCGCGCTCGACGATAAACGCGGTAATACCGCCGGAACTGATACCCGGCTCGGTGCGCGCGTAGATCACGTAAGTATCGGCATCGGGACCGTTGGTGATCCACATCTTGTTGCCGTTGAGGATAAAGCGGTCGCCTTTCTTTTCCGCACGCAGCTGCAGGCTCACCACATCGGAGCCGGAGTTGGGCTCGCTCATGGCCAGGGCGCCGACGTGCTCACCGGAGCAGAGCTTGGGCAGGTATTTTTCTTTCTGAGCCTGGGTGCCGTTCTTGCGGATCTGGTTCACACACAGGTTCGAGTGGGCACCGTAGGAAAGTCCTACCGAGGCGGATGCGCGGGAGATCTCCTCCATGGCCACCGCGTGGGCCAGGTAACCCATACTGGAGCCGCCAAACTCCTCTTCCACCGTGATGCCCAGCAGGCCCATGTCACCGAACTTCTTCCACATATCGGCGGGGAACTGATTGTCCTCATCGATCTGCGCAGCGCGGGGGACGAGTTCTGCCTGGCAGAACTTGTAGACCATGTCGCGCAACATATCGATCTCTTCACCGAGATTGAAATTGAGGGTGCGGTAAGCGGTGTTCATAGCAGCTCCGGAAATCGGTTAGCAGTTCACGGGGAAATATTCTTCGCGAGAGAGGCGCGCGCGCGCGACTCCGCCTCGTCCAGTTCGCCCATCAGGCTCTGGATATCGCGCAGCTGCTGCTGCAACTGTGCGCGCTTCTGTTCGATGCCCTGCAGCAAGCGCTGCAGCTGTTCCACGTTGCCGTGGGCCGGGTCGTACATCTCGATGATTTCCCGACTCTCGTCGAGGGAGAAGCCCAGCCGCTTGCCCCGCAGGATCAGCTTCAGCCTGACCCGGTCTTCCGGGGAGTAGATGCGGGCCTGGCCACGGCGCTCGGGACTGAGCAGCCCCCTGTCTTCGTAAAAGCGGATGGCACGGGTGGTGATGCCGAACTCCCGCGACAGGTCGGAAATGCTGTAGACGTGGTTTTCGGCCTGTTTCGGTGAGGACTTCATCGGGCTCTCATTGGGCTCTTCTAACAACGCAGGCAAGCCTAGCAGAGGGTTACGTTGACGTAAACGTAAAGCAGGCGACAAAACTGAACCCGGCGGGGCGATCGGTCGGGGCCCGACGGTCGAGGGGAGATTGCGGCAAACCAGAACCGGGTGAAGGGGCGACCTCAGGCCTGGACCAGCTGCTGCAACTGGCTGTCCAGCAGCTTCTGGTATACCGGCGCCAGTGCCGTGACCTCCAGCCCGGCGTCACTCTCATGACACTGGATTCTCTCGGCCAGGTCTTTTTCCTCCAGCAGCTCCCGGTGCAGGTAGAGGCTGCGCGGCTGGGCCAGCAGGCGGTCCGCGGAGAAATCCTCCAGCTGTCCGGGGGTCACCGCCAGAGCCAGCTGCAGGCCGCTCACCGCACTCGCGCCCTGCAGCTCCCGCAGCAACAGGCCGCAACAGACAGCCCGAAAGCACCCATCGGCGCCAGTGAAACCCAAGCCCTGCTGGGGACCGGCATCCTTCAGGGGGCGGGCATCGTAGATGCGGCACAACAGGCGCAGCCGCTCCTGCAATTGCTGCTCCAGTTTCTCCAGCGCACCCCGGCTCAGCTGATTGCGCAATTGCGCCCAGTTCAGCGGCCGCAGGTAGAGCCCTGCAACGAGCGGCGGCTCCGGGGCCGGCACCGGCTTGGCAGGTGCCGGCGCAATGACCGGCGTGCCCCGGCGCGCAGGCAGCTGTGCAACCGCCAGTGCCGCCACCGCACTGACCGGCAGCGCGAAGACGAGACACAGCAGCAGGCTCGCCCATGGGAAACGAACGTCCGCCCCCGGCACATAATTGACCGCCACGCTGCCGGCCAGGCTGTCGTGCAGCACCACCGGCGCTGTCACGGTGATACCGCGGTCGATTTCGCCCACCTGGGTCAGCGGGTAAGACTCCACATCCTGCACGGTTACGCCTGTCACTGCCGGCAACGCCAGCAGCTCCTGTGCCAACAGTTGCAGGCTGATGCGGTCCCCCGCCACGATGCGCTCCAGGCTCTGGCGGGCCAGTACCGCGGCAGCAGTCTCTGCGATGATCTTGTCCCGCGTCTCTGCGGCGGACTTCTGTCGCCCGTAATCGTGGCTCAATGCCGTGGCACAGAAGGCGGCGACCACCAGCCAGACGGCCAGACCGACCAGCTGTTGGCGGGCATTGGGGGACAGTGCGTTGAAGAGGCGGGAAAAGTCCGGGCGGGTGACTGGCATGAGGGGCACACTTATTGTCTTTTTTGGACGGCAATGGCGTGGATTTTAGCGGATATTGCCGGCGGGGCTATAATGCCCAGCCAACTTTGCGACGCCACGGACACTGAACATGGATGCCTCCACTGAAACCTCCTCCCTGCAGCTGCCGTTCGAACAGATCGCTGCATCCACCGGCGATGCGCCGCTGCATTTCCTGGAGTTTCATCCACGGCTGGCGTCAGAAGCGCTGATCGGACTGGGCCGGGCTGGCGACGCGCAATTCAGTGGCGCGCGACCGCTTGAGCACCCCGTGCCGACCCAGCCCGCTGCCAGTGCGGTGACCAGTCCCTGGTGCCTGACCCTGCTCTCTCCTGCCGCCAGCCTGGCGCAACTGCGCGGGGTACTGGATTTTATTCGCGTGCGGGGGGCGTCTACCGAAGCGGTGGACACCCTGTCCCGGCGGCGCGACTGCACTGTACTGCGCTTCCAGATCGATGGTGAACTGGACTTCGATGAAACCCGCCGCGCCTGCCTGGCACTTGCAGAGGAAATCGGCGCCGACCTGGTCCTGCAGGCTGGCGACAGCCAGCGCCCGCCCTCTCTCGCCGGGTTTGATATGGATTCCACCCTCATCGACGCCGAGGTGATCGACGAACTGGCGAAGATCACCGGCATCGGCGATCAGGTGGCCGCGATTACCGAGGCGGCCATGCGCGGTGAACTGGATTTCCGCCAGAGCTTCAAAAAGCGCATGCGCCTGCTGAAAGGATTCCCGGAGACGGAACTGGCACGGATCGCGCCACAACTGCCTATCAAGCCCGGCGCCGAACGGCTGCTGCGGGCGCTGCGGGCGCTGGGGTGCAAGACTGCAATCCTGTCCGGCGGCTTCACCTATTTCGCCCACTACCTGCAGTCGGAGCGGCTTGCGGTAGACATCGTGCACGCCAACGAGTTGGAATTTGCCGACGGTGCGCTTACTGGTGAGGTCATCGAGCCGATCGTGGACGGGGCGCGCAAGCGCGCCCTGCTGGAAGATATGGCGGAAGCGATGGGACTGCCGCTCTCCCGGGTGATTGCGGTGGGGGACGGCGCCAATGACATCCCGATGCTGTGCCTCGGCGCGCTGGGAATTGCTATCCACCCCAAGCCCAAAGTACGGCAGGAAGCACCGCAATCCATCGACCGCTTTGGCCTGGATGCGGCGCTCTATCTGTTCGGGTTGAATGACGGCCAGATCGCCGGGTTACTGGACAGCGACTGAAGCACTCAGCGCAGGATGCCCGCGTGGGGGAACATCGGCCCCGGTGATGGCAGCGACGGCCGCTCGTCACAGACCTGGCGGCTGCACCCGGCAACCACCAGTATTAGCAAGATCAGAACAGTTACTCTACGCATAACCCCATCCCCTACCCTTCAGGGGCCCCTCCCTGGTAAATTCGCATCTGGCGACAAGCGAGCATACTTTACCGCCTTTTATCGCCTTCACCCACCACTTTGACAGGGGCACGGCAAAAAATGTGCATCAGTCTGGCGCGACCACAAGGGTTTGCGCGCCAGGCACACTTCACGGTTACCGGCTGGCTCAGCCGGCCGGCGGGTGCTCCCCCTCGAGCTGCGCCACCGCGCGCCCGACTTCACCCGGGGAGCCGGTGCGGCGGGCGAGCAGGTCATAGGCAGCGGGCACCACAAAGATGGTGAAGACCGTCGCCGCCAGCACGCCAAACAGCACCACCACACCGATCACCGAGCGGGTTTCCGAACCGGCCCCACTGGAAAGCAATAGCGGCAGGGAGCCGGCAGCCGTGGTGATACCGGTCATCAGGATCGGTCGCAGGCGTGTCGCAGATGCACGGCGCAGGGCCTCGCCAAACGCCAGCCCGCGGTCGCGCAACTGGTTGGCGAACTCCACGATCAGGATGCCGTTTTTGGCCGCCAGGCCGATCAGCATGATCAGCCCCACCTGGCTGTAAAGGTTGAGGGACTGGCCGGTCGCCAGCAGCCCCACCAGCGCACCCGCCATCGCCAGTGGCACAGTGATCATGATGACCAGCGGGTGCACAAAACTCTCGAACTGTGCCGCCAGCACCAGGAACACCACCAGCGCTCCCAGCACGATCGCAAACACGATGGTGCTGCCAGAATCCTGGAAGTTCTTCGACTGGCCTTTGTAGTCGACCACCGGTGCGCCGACGATGGTGCGGTCCACCACGTCGTTCAGGTAATCGATGGCATCACCGAGGGCCAGGTCATCGGCCAGGTTCGCCTCCAGGGTGATCGAGCGGATGCGGTTGTAGCGCTGCAGATTTGGGCTGTCCGCATACTCGCGTACTTCCACAAAGCTCTGCAGCGGCACCAGTGCACCACTGGCGGCGGAACGGGTGTAGATGTTGTCGAGGCTCGACGGGCTGCGCTGCATGTCGCGCTCACCCTCGAGGATTACATCGTACTCTTCGCCATCATCGATGAAGGTGGTAGCGCGCAGGGACCCGAACATGGTCTGCAGGGTGGAGCCGATATCGCTCACCCTTACCCCGAGGTCCGCTGCCCGCTCGTAGTCCACCGCGATGCGCATCTGCGGCTGGGTCTCCTTGTAGTCCCAGTCCACCCCCAGCAGGCCCGGGTTGGAGCGCGTGATCTCGGCATCGATCTGGTCGCGCCACTGGGTCAGCTGCTCGTAGCTGGGGCCGCCGAGAACAAACTGAACCGGCTTGCCGAGCCCGCCACCGAAGCCCTGGCGCATGACCGGGAAGGCGCGCACACCACTGAGGTCGGCCATCTTTTCCCGCACCATGTTCATCAGCTCGAACCCCGATGGCCGCTCGCCGAACGGCGCCAGGGTAAAGATCACCATGCCCGTGTTGAACGTGGCCGAGTTGCCGAAGGAACGGGGCGCACGCACCAGCAGGCGGCGCACATAGCCCGCATCCACCAGCGGCATCAGCCGCTGCTCGATGATGTCCATGTATTCCTGCATGTACTCGTAACTGGCACCCTCGGGACCGTTGACCAGCAGGAAGAAAGAACCGCGATCCTCCCGCGGTGCATATTCGCTGGGGATCAGTTTGAGGGCCAGCGCGGCAAACACCATCACGCCGGCAAAGCCCGCCACGGCAATCCAGCGATGGCGCAGCAGACCGTCGAGGGCGCCGCGATAACCCCGCTGCACCCGCTCCAGCTGGCGGTCCATGGCGCGGGTCACGGCGTTGTGGCCGTCGCTCGGCTTGACCAGTTTCGAGGCCAGCATCGGCGACAGGGTCAGTGCCGTCAGCGAGGAGAAAATCACCGCTGCCGACATGGTCAGGGCGAACTCGGAAAACAGCCGGCCGATATCCCCGTCGACGAATGTGATGGGCACGAATACCGCCACCAGCACCAGCGTTGTGGCCACCACCGCGAAGCCCACCTCGCGGGCACCCCGGTAGGCCGCAAGGAGCGGCGGCTCACCGTATTCATCCATGCGCCGGAAAATATTCTCCAGCACCACGATGGCGTCATCCACCACCAGGCCGATGGCCAGTACCAGTGCCAGCAACGTGAGCAGGTTGATACTGAATCCAAACGCATACAGCAGAATGGAGGTGGCGATCAGCGAGACCGGCACCGTAATCGCGGGCACCAGTGTCGCCCGCCAGTTGCCGAGAAACAGGTAGATCACCAGCACAACCAGGATCACCGCGATGCCGAGGGTGGTGTAGACCTCCTTGATGGCCTCGCTGACGAACACCGAGGAGTCGTAGCTCTCGGCCAGGGTCATGCCCGGCGGCAGCGTCTCGTTGACCCGCTTTAGCTCCCGCTTGGCCGCCTCGGCCACGGCAATGATGTTGCCGGTGGACTGCTTGGTGATGCCGATACCCACCATGGCCTCGCCGTTGCCGCGGAAGGTGGAGCGCTCTTCCACCGAGCCCAGCTCGACCCGCGCCACATCCGCGAGCCGCACCACATGCCCATTGTCGCCGGTGGTGACAGCGAGGCGCTCGAATGCGGCCTCACTGCGGAACTGGCGCTGCAGGCGCAGGGTGAACTGGCGATCCGTGGACTCCAGGTAGCCGGCCGGCAGCTCGCGGTTTTCCGCCCGCAGGGCCCGTTCGATATCCGCAGCGGTGACCCCATGGGCGACCATGGCATTGCGGTCGAGCCAGATACGCATGGCGTATTCCTTACCGCCACCGACACGCACACGGGCCACGCCGTCGAGGACCGAGAAACGGTCCACCAGGTAGCGGTTGGCATAATCGGTCAGCTCCGGCACCGTCATGCGCTCGGAGGTGAGGTTCAGCCACAGCACCACGTCGTCACTGCTGTCGACCTTCTCGATTTCCGGCGGATCCGCCTCCACCGGCAGATTGTCCATGACCCCGGCAACGCGATCGCGGATGTCATTGGTGGCGGCGTCGATGTTCCGGTTGATACCGAATTCGATGGTGATGGAGGAGCGGCCGTCCTGGCTCGAGGAAGAGATGCTCTCGATCCCCTCGACACCGGCGATGCGGTCCTCGATCAGGCGGGTAATCCGGGTCTCGACGACATCCGCCGAGGCACCGGGGTAGTCGGTGCGCACCGACACGATGGGCGGGTCGATATCCGGGTATTCCCGCAGGGACAGGCGATCAAAGCTGATCAGCCCGAAAACCACCAGTAACAGGGAGAGGACCAGCGCAAAAACCGGGCGCTTGACGGCGGTATCACTGATGATCATCGCAGGCTCAGCTCCTCGGCGGACTGCTCGACCACCGGCTTGCCGTCCTGGAGATGCAGCGTGCCGCGCGTCACCACCCGCTCACCGCGGCTCAGTCCCTCCAGCACCTCCACCTTGCCCGGGTAGCGCTGGCCCAGCTTTACCTGACGCTTGCGCGCCACGAAACCGTCATCAGCCGGCTCCAGCACATACACCCACTGGTTGTCGGCCAGCGGGATCAGGGCCGCCTCGGGAATGGTCAGGGCCTCACGCTGGTCGCTGACGATGGTGACCACCAGCATCATGCCGGGTTTCAGCAGCTCATCGGGGTTGTCGAGCCGGGCGCGTACTGTGAAGGCGCGGGTCTGGCTGTCCACCCGCGCTTCCGCGATCATCACCTCGCCGTGGAATACCCGTTCCGGGAAGGCGCGGCTGACAGCACGGATCGGCATCCCCCCCTGCACCGCCGGCATCTGTCGTTCGGGCACAGTGAAATCCAGCTTCAGCTGGCGGATATCCTGCAGAGTGGTGATCTCCTCCGACGGCGATACCAGGCTGCCCACGCTCACGTCGCGCAGGCCCAGCTGGCCAGCAAACGGGGCGCGGATGATACGGTCCTCGATCCGCGCCTCCAGCGCCTGCAGCCGGGCCCGGGTTTCGGCCACCAGCGTTTCGGCAGCATCCAGCTGTTCGCGGGTGGCAAGCTTGTTTCGCACCAGGCGCTGCAGGCGCTCCAGGTCGCGGCGGTGTCGCTCTAGGCTGGCTCGGACGCCCGCCAGCTCCGCCTTCTCTTCGCCGTGGTTCAACTCCACCAGAACATCGCCGGCCTGCACCCGCTGACCACTATCGAAATTGATACGGGCAATGCGCTCGGTCTCTGTGGCACGCACCGAGACATACTCCCAGGCACGGGCAGTACCCAGGGCCTCGATCGGCGTGGCCACCGGCTCAAGGCGCACCTCTGCAGTGCGCACAGGCACGGCGTTGCCGCCCTGAGCCAATACGGGGTTGGCAATGAGAGCCAAAAGGAAAAAGGTCACTCGGAAAGGTTTCATGCTCTGTTTCTTGTCACGGTGAAATCAAACCACAGCACACCGCAGCGTGCGCCCATCCGGTAATGAGGTCCGGGCGCAGAGGGGAGCGGAGTCGGAAACCGGCCGGCAGGCAAACTGCAGGCCGGGGGTTTTCTGGGTACGGGGGAAATCCGTTTCCGGTTCACCCGGCGGGTATGCGGCGGCGCCGGCCGCCGCCACCGCGCGGGTTACTGGGCGTCGTCGCCGTAGATGATCCGGCTGTTCACTTTCACAGTCAGCGGGTGGTATCCCACCTTGGCCTGCTCGAAGATTTCCGCCGCCATCTCCTGCTTCCCGGTTTCTACCAGGTTGCGGTAGAGCGGGCGCAGGAACTTGTTGCGGCCGATCTCGGTGAGGAAGTTCTCAAGGCGCCCGAACGCAGGCTGGTAGTCATTGCGCACGGCGATCATCAGCCAGCTGAAGGCGATCTCGTTGTTCTTGGACTCGGTCAGGTTGAAAGCGCTATCCAGTTCTTTCAACTGCTCCTCACTGAGCTTTTCCGGCATGCCATCGAGGAAGTACTTCCACTGGTGGTAGGTCCAGTCGCCAGTATCGATATCCGCAGCGGCGATTTCACCTTTCAGCCATTGTTCGCGGACCGGGTCGATCTTGGTGAAGGCATCGGAAGTCGGTACCGGCGCACCCTCCGGGATGCCCGGCTCGTGGATCCACTGACGGATTCGCTCGGCGTCCAGCTCGTCCGGATACTCTGCCAGCAGGGTCTTCTCCAGATAGCCCTCGAAGTCCTCGGTGGTGATGCTCTGGAAGGCGAAGTTGTTGAAGTAGTCCAGCAGGAACTTGTCGAAGTTTTCGCGGCCCACTTTCTGCTCCAGCTCGTAGAGGAACAGGGAGCCTTTTTCGTAGGGGATATTGGAGAATACCTCGTCGGGATCACGACCGCGCAGGTCGATGGCCATGATCTCGTCACCATCCGGCCGGTCCGCCAGATCCGCCTGCAGATCGTCGTAGCCCAGCGCCATCTCCATGCGGTAGCGCTCGTCGCCGTATATGTTCTGCATGATGCGGTTGGTCAGGTAAGTGGTGAACCCCTCATTCAGCCACAGGTCGCGCCAGCTGGCGTTGGTCACCAGGTTACCAGACCAGGAATGGGCCAGTTCGTGGGCGATCAGGGCCACCAGACTCTTGTCGCCGGCGATCACCGTCGGGGTGATAAAGCTCAGGCGTGGATTTTCCATACCGCCGAAGGGGAAACTCGGGGGCAGGATCAGCAGGTCATAACGATCCCAGCGGTAGGGACCGTAGACCTGCTCGGTGGCTTCCAGCATGGACTCGGTGTCCTCGAATTCCGCCGCTGCAGCGTCGAGCAGCTCCGGCTCGGCGTAGACACCGGTGCGCTCGCCCATGGGCTTGAATTCCAGGTCGCCGACGGCCAGTGCCAGCAGGTAGGACGGGACCGGCTGCGGCATGGAGAAATCGAACACACCGTCCATTTCCGCTGCCGGGTCGTTGTCCGCACTCATGACCGCGCGCAGGTCTTTCGGAGTGCGAATGGTGGCGTTGTAGGTGATGCGCACCTGCGGCGTATCCTGCAGCGGCACGAAGCTGCGCGCGTGGATCGCCTGGGCCTGGGTGAACAGGAACGGGTGCTCACCGCCGGCGGTCTGCTGCGGCTCCAGCCACTGCACGCCGGACGCATCCGGTGAGGTGCGGTACTGGATGGAAACCGCCGTGGCAGTCTTCGGCAACTGGATCTTCAGTGGCGTGCCCAGGTTGGGGTCGGTTTCACCGAGGGAGAACTTGACCGGTTTCATCTGCCCGCCGTGGCCGGCCTTCACAGATTCGATTTCCAGGTCACGGGTATCCAGGATCAGCGGTTTTTTCTGGTCGGTGAGGCGCTTCAGCTGCAGCCTCGCCTCGCCCTCCAGCACCTTGCGCTCGAAATCGACGTTCAGGTCAAGGTCCACATGCTTGACGCGGAAATCACCGGTGTTGGCGAAGGAGTGATAGTCCACCCCGGACTGCGGCTGGTCGGCCTTGGCCGCGGCTGCCCCCTGGGCCCCGGTGGCGGGTGCTTCGGCCTGGGGCTGCGCAGCAGACTCGGTTTCGGGCTTTTTCGGTTCCTCGGACGGGGAGCAGGCTGCCATCAGCGAAACGGCGCCGATCAGCAGGCTGGTACGGACAAATCTGGAAGACATGGAGAGGCTCCAGTGGGTTTTGGCTTATTGAAATTGCGCTAAAGGATAACCAAACCGCGGCGCAAGGTGAAAGCGCGTTGCAGGGAAAGAGGGTTTTGCGCGGACACTTTGCGCACTGCCACCACGGGGAGAGAAGAATTTGCCGACGACGGGGACGACCACCGTCGGCCCCTGGTCAGTCCAGACTGAAGTCGAAGGCCATCTCTTCCGCCGGCGCCTGGACATAGTAACCCTGGATATAATCGGTGCCCGTTTGCCACAGGGTCGGCAGCATACTGGCCTGTTCGATGTGCGGCACGATGACCTTGGTGCCAGTCGTGGAGAGCTCCCGGATCAGGTTGGCCAGGGTCTCACTGCTCTCGCCCTCATCCTGTACTTCCCGCACGAACGACGGGTCCACCTTGGCCACATCGACCTTCACGTGCTCGAGGGACTTGAAGGGGTTGAGGCCGGTACCGAAGTGGCACACCGCCACCCGGCAACCCAGGTCCTGCACCTGCTTGGTGAAATCCCGCGCGGCGTGCAGGTTGCTGTTGATATCCTCCTGGCGCAGCTGGAATACCACTGCACCGGGAGACACCTTGGCGGCCTTGAAGGCCACCCCGAGCCAGGCCGGCAGGCCGCTGTCCAGCAGCGAAGCTGAAGTCAGGTGCAGCAGCAGCGTGACCTGCTTGCCGGCACTGCGCTGTGCCGCAGCCGCCTTGATGGCGGTCAGGATCACCCAGCGATCCAGCTTGGAACACAGCGAGGAATCGCCAATACCCTCGAGGAAAGCCACCGGCGCCAGTTCTTCCCTGCCATCCACGAGCCGCACCAGCACCTCGTAGAGATGCTCGCCGCTGCCCTGCAGGCTCAGCACCGGCTGGTAAAGCAGCTTCAGGCTGCCCGCCTCCAGCGCCTGCGCCACCCTCGCGCGACGGTAGGTATTGGCGTCGTCCTGTTGTTCCGTATCCGGTTCGTAAAGGGCGAAACAATTGCCCTTGTCATTGTTCTGCAGCGCCTGGTCGTGGGCCCTGAGCGCCTGATTGAGCACTTTCTCGCCACTGCCGGAGGCCTCACTGAGCAGCGAGATGCCCACCGATGCGGTGACATGCAGTGTTTTGCCCGCTGCCTCGAAAATGGTGTCGGAAACCTTCTTGAGCAGTTCTGCGGTGCGACGCTCGGCACTGTCCGGTGTCGTCTCGGACATCAGCAGACAGAAGCTGTCGTCACCGTAACGGGCGACAACATCGCCACGGCGCAGGCTGGACTGCAGCAGCTCCGCCACTTTCTTTTGCAGTGCATCGGCACCGGCCACCCCCACAGTACCGAGCACCGCCTCCTCGAACCGGTCGATCTCCAGGTAGAGCAGGCCACCGGTGCGCTGGGAGCCGGCGATCGAGTTGATGGTGGAATCCAGCAGTCGCAGGAAGTGCTGACGGTTATAGAGCCCGGTGAGGGGGTCGCGGTTCTTGATATCGCTCAGCTGGGCCTCCAGCTGTTCAGTGTCGCCGGCACGGGTGGCAATGCGCACCTGCAGACAGCGCTCCTCGTCGTAGACAGTGGCGAGGACCTCAGCCCTGGTGGGCAGGTGGGAACCGGATGCCGTCTTGGCAGTGAACTTCCACTGCTGCGCCTCCACTTCATTGTTATCGATGGCGCACTGCTTGAGAAACTCACGACCGTCTTCGCGCTCGTTTTCGCTGAGCATGTCGATCAGCGGCTGGTACTCCACATCCTCACCGCTCTTGTAACCGAAGCGCTCGGCGAAGGACTCGTTGGCGTACACGATCAGGCCGTCGGAGACATAGGCAATGGCGTCCTTGGAGCTGTCGAGCAGCTCCTTGGCGCGCTGCAGGGTGGCGTGATAGCGGCGATCGTGCAGTCGCGCCTTGCGGCGGTTTTCCAGTGCCTGCAGTTCGCGCTGGATCACCAGCAGCAGGTGCTGGTCTTCATCCACGGTGACCACATCGCGGGCCCCCAGCTTCAGCCCCTCGACCACCGCCTGGGCGCCATCGCGCTCGCTGAGCAGCAGTACCGGCACATCTTTCTGCATCTTCTGGATGGTGCGCAGCGCCACGGCAGGGGCCAGCTTCTCGCTGCCCTCGGCCGCGATGAGCAGGTCCCAGGTCTTATCCTGCAGCAGCTTGACCAGGGCCGCCTCACTCGCCACGTGCTGGGCCCGGTTGGGCCGGCCCGCATTGTGGAGCATGCTGACAAGTCTCTGGGCCTCGGAGGGCACATCGTGGATCAGGAGAAGTCGGATGGTATCGCTGGCGCTCATCTTATTGCTCTTTGTGGCTACTGCGGCGGCCGCTGGCGCGACCGCAGGCACCGGGAGGGGCCCGGCGCTCAAAGATACCAAGTTTAGGTCGCGTCAGCCGTCACTTACAAGGGTACCGCCGGCTGTCGAGAGGTCGGTCACACAAAGCTGAAGCAGGCGAACCCTTTCCCGACCTCCACTTCACTGCCCAACCTCAGCGAGCGCCCGCCGGGTCGGGCCAGCAGTTCGACGCGGTCCCCGCTTTTGAACAGTGGCTTTGGCAGTACCAATGTCGCGCCCCCCTGGCCGGCCGCTCGCAGCAGCAGGCCGGAGATCGGCGCCGAAAGGTGGCCCGCGTCAGTCTGGCGCTGCACCCGGACTGCCAGGGCTTCGGACGCCAGCAGTTCCACCCCAACCCGACAGTGGTCGGACAGGGTGCACTGCCAGCGCACCACGGCCAGCTGCCAGGAATCCGTCAGCCGCACCGCCAGCAACTCTCCGGTCCGCACCTTTTGCGCCAGCTCACTGTCCAGCCTGAGCCCCATGCCGGCACTGCTGAAGTCGACCACCCCCGCCTCCCGCGGGCGATACCGGTCAGCCCGGGAGTCCCGCACCCCGCCCTGCCAGCGGCCGCCAAAGCTCGGGGCGCTGGGGAGAAGGCCGCCGAATTCGGCCGCCTGCCGACGCAGGCTGGGACGGGTCGCATCCTCCGACACGGGTTCGCAGGGGCCGCCACACAGACGTTCGATCACGTCGCGATCCGGCGGTGTGCCACTGTCCAGGTGGTGACAGGCCGCGCCGAGTCCGACAAGGATCTCACAGCGCTGCTCGGTGGGGGTACGGCGCTGCTGGCGACCGAACTGATCCGCCCAGCCGTGATAGACGCGACGGAGCAGCTCGTCCCGCTGGACCTCGCCGGAGAGCTGTTCCAGCAGGCGCTTCAGGTCGATTTTCCAGCCCAGTGGCGCGGTGAAATGGCGCAGGTCGAGCTGGCAGTTCTCCACACGGTTGGCAGGAATCGGCGGCTGGTCCAGCGCCAGTGATGCGAGCAGGGCGCTGCCGCGATCGGTGTATTCAGCCTCGATAAAGGCACTGCGCTGCCACTGGTGGGTCAGTGACCACAGCCTCTCCTGGTCTGGTTCGGAAAGCTGGCCCGGGTTGGCGCTGGCAAACAGCGCGACCTGAATGTAAGCCCAGGCAACGCAGTCGCGCCGCTGCGGATGATGGCGATCCCGCACTGTCTGGTCCGCGAGCTTCTGCGCCCGGGCGAGCTGCACCAGCAGCTGCAGGTTGCGCCAGCTGTGGCGAGGCGTCTCCACCGAGAACAGGGGGGCCAGCTGCAGCAGGCGCCGATAGGCATCCACAGCGCGATGGAGCGCGCGGACATTGCGCCGGCGGGACAGCAGTCGCAGCCCCGGTTCCAGGCGGATCTGCTGGGCCAGGGCACTGTAGGCCAACGCCAGCTGCTGCAGGACCCGGGTGGCAGTGCGTACATCCGCCTGCAGCGACGGGCCGGTGGCCTGAATCTGACCGGCCCGGCGCAGCGCCATGCCATCCACACAGGCAAGCGCGTATTCACGCACCAGCTCGAGCATCTGCAGACGACGGGAGGAAGAGCCGCGCCAGCGGGCAATTTCATCGGCAAGGGTAATCAGCAGGGCAGACAGCCGCTGCTGGTCACTGGACTGATAGGGCTGCAGGCACTGGTCCGCGAGCCAGTGGTAAAGCTGGCGCTCGTCGTCGCAACCGCAGGAGAGTGCATCCAGCGAGAGCGTTGGCAGCTGCAGCCGCGCAAATAAATCTGAGGCGGTGACCGCTTTTCGGGTCACCGCTTGAGAGGAAGCTTCCGGCATTTTTTCTAACCATCCTTTGGTTAGCGGCCAGTATAGGAAGCGGTGATTTCGTCAAACAAGCGGGGCAGGATGAATTGCCCGCCAAAATTGTGAAATTCGTCGTCGCGAAACTGTGCCCGGGTTCAAATCGGGGTCTTGGATGGCTCGCCGGCGATTTCCCGCACCAGTCGCGGCACCAGGTAACCGGGCAGGCGCCGCCGGATGGCCTCGACCAGCGCGCGGGCCCGATCATCCGGCACCTCGAAATGGGCCGCACCCTGTACCCGGTCCAGCTGGTGCAGGTAATAGGGCATGACGCCCGAATCAAACAGGCGCTCACTGAGTTCCGCCAGCGCCGTCTCCGAATCATTCACCCCACGCAGGAGCACCGCCTGGTTGAGCAGCGTCACTCCGGCCTCGCGGAGCCGCTGGAGCGATGCGCGCACCGTGGCATCAATCTCGTTGGCGTGATTGCAATGCAGCACCAGCACCGGTTTGAGGCGGGAGCCAGCCAGCCACTGGAGCAACTCCGCGGTGATACGGCTGGGCGCCACGATCGGCAGGCGGGTGTGCACCCTCAGAGTGGTCAGCTGCGGGATGTCCGCCAGTTCGCCGGCGAGCCATTGCAGCTGCCGGTCACCCAGCACCAGCGGATCGCCACCGCTCAGGATCACCTCCCGCAACCCGGCCTGGGCGCGGACATAGTCCAGTGCGCCCTGCCACTGGCTGCGGTTCAGGTGGTTGTCGCCATAGGGGAACAGGCGGCGGAAGCAATAGCGGCAATTGACCGCGCACTGCCCTGCCACGATCAACAGGAGACGACCGTGATACTTGTGTACGACCCCCGGCACTGGATTGGCAGCGCTCTCCCCCAGCGGGTCCGGACCGAAACCCGGCGCGGCCTCCAGTTCCGGCGCGCCCGGCAGCACCTGCTGCAGCAGCGGATCCGCGGGATCCCCCTTCACCATTCTTGCAATGAACGGCCGCGGCACCCGCAGGGCAAAGTCATCGCTGGCGCGCAGCGCCGCCGGCAAGTGGGCCGGGTCCAGCGCCAGCAGCTCGATCAGCTCTCGTGGATCCGTGACCAGGTCGGCCAGCTCAGCCTGCCAGCGCCGCTCGCTGGACGCAGCGGAGCCATCGCTGACGAGGATTTCACGGGGGGCTGGGGCGTGCTGTATCATATCGGGCTATTCGAATTGCGCGGGCGCGCAAATTTTAAGCACCCAGACCAAAATTGGAAGGGCGAAAATTGAAAGGAGGGCTGGCTGCCATTCGCCGGCCTCCCAACAGCTTTATTCAGAGGAATCCATGGCTAGTTACTCCACCAACGAATTCAAGGGCGGTCTCAAGGTGATGCTGGACGGCGACCCCTGCTCCATCGTGGAAAATGAATTCGTCAAACCCGGCAAGGGCCAGGCGTTCAACCGCGTCAAGCTGCGCAACCTGAAGACCGGCCGGGTCTGGGAGCGCACCTTCCGCTCCGGCGAGAGCCTCGAGTCCGCCGACGTGATGGACCGCGACATGGAGTACCTCTACAACGACGGCGAGTTCTACCACTTCATGGAGCCGGAGACCTTCGAGCAGCACCAGGCCAGCGTTGACGCAGTGGGCGACGCCGCCAAGTGGCTCAAGGAGCAGGATGTGTGCACCGTGACCCTGTACAACGGCTCCCCGCTGGCGGTGACCCCGCCCAACCACGTGATTCTGGAAATCACCGACACCGATCCCGGTCTGCGCGGCGATACTGCTCAGGGCGGCACCAAGCCAGCCACCCTTTCTACCGGTGCCGTGGTCAAGGTGCCTCTGTTCCTGGAAATCGGCGAGACCGTCAAAGTGGACACCCGCACCGGCGAATACCTGGGTCGCGCCAAGGAAGACTGATCCCGCGGCCCGACCAACCCTACCGCCGCCATCCGGCGGCGGTAACCCTACACTCTTCTCCTATGACTTCGACAACAACACCGTGGCAGCCCAGCGCCAGCCTGAAGGCCCTGCGCGAGCGCGCCGCCCTGCTGGCTCAGATCCGCCGCTTCTTTGCCGACCGCAGGGTACTGGAAGTCGAGGTACCGGTGCTGTCCCGCCGGGCGACCAGCGACCCCCATATCGACTCCATTACCGCCCTGTGCACCGGTGAGCCCGCCTATCTGGCCACCAGCCCCGAGTTCGGCCTGAAACGGCTGCTGGCCGCCGGATTCGGCGACTGCTACTCCCTGGGCAAGGCCTTTCGCGAGGGCGAGGCCGGCGGCCGCCACAACCCGGAGTTCACCATGCTCGAGTGGTACCGGGTGGGCTGGGATGACCGCCAGCTGATGACAGAGGTGGGGGAGCTGCTGGGCCAGGTACTCAACACCGACCGGATTCAGTCCCTCAGCTACCGCGAGCTGTTCCAGCGGCACCTGCAGCTGGATCCCCACAGCGCCAGCGACGAGGAGTTGCGGGATTGTGTCGCGCGGGAAGTGGAGCTCTCTTTCGTCCCTACCGGGCGCGACGAGTGTCTCGACCTGTTGATGAGCCACCGACTGGAGCCTGCCATGGGCGAGGGCATCACCCTGGTCTACGATTTTCCCGCCAGTCAGGCTGCCCTGGCGCGGGTGACAGAGGACGACACCGGCACCCTGGTGGCGCGGCGTTTTGAGGCCTATGTGGGGGGCCTGGAGCTGGCCAACGGCTACTGGGAGCTCACCGACGCTGAGGAGCAATTGCGCCGTTTCGAGGCTGACCACCGCTACCGCGCCATGCAGAAACTGCATGTCTATCCGTTCGAGGAGCGGCTGGTGGCCGCGCTGGAGGCAGGTATGCCGGACTGTGCCGGTGTTGCCCTGGGTGTGGACCGGCTGCTGATGCTGGCGGGTGGCTACCAGCGGATCGAGGAGGTCATCGCCTTCCCCATCGAGCGCGCCTGAGGCACCGCCTCAGGGCTCAAAGCGGTAGCAGGCCACCTCGCCCACGGCGAAGAAACCCACTTCCAGCAACAGCTCCTGGCGATCGGCCGGGGTCAGCGCCACCGTGTGTTTGTGGTGGCTGGCCTGCAACTGCGCAACCAGGTAGTGGAACAGGGCGCGGCCAACCCCCTGCCCCCGATGCTTTTCCTCCACGTACAGGTCGTAGAAGCCGAGGGCATCCGCCGACGCGTACAGCGCGGCACCGGCGACCAGCTCACCATCGATCCAGCCGCCGTAGTAACGCAGGCGACTGCGCTTTGGTTCCGGCACCTGGGCCAGGGCCTGGTAGAACTTGCGGATCTGCGGCCCCTCCCGCTCACCACTGTAGGCCTGTGCCTGCAGCTTACCGTACTCCTCGAGGGCATCCGCATTTACCGGCCGCAACTCCAGCTTGTCCTGCAGCGAGGGGGGCAACTCTGTGTCCGCTGCCAGCCGCACCACTTCACTGGCCATGGCCACCATCGACGGCTGCCGCTTGAAGCCCAGTTCCAGCATTTCGCCCTCATCGAGGGGCTTGTTGGCGCAGTGCCAGAGGGTGAACGGGCTGTGGCGCTCGCGGAAATAGTCCACCACAAATCGCTGCAGGATTCGCGACGGCATCACCGCCGTGGTGACCGCCTGGTTGAAGGTATGTGACAACAGGCCGCTGTCGGTGCGGAGAACGCCGGTGATCTCCTTGGTGGCATCCACGTTCATCAGCCCGGCGCAGTAGCTGGCACGGGCCTCGAGGTTGCGACTGACGAGATTCTTGGCGCTGAGAGAGTATTTCATGCCTGTAAGAATAGCTTCCTTTGCCCCGCCGCCACGCTGGATGCACTGGCGACAACAGGTGCTCCGAACGCCTCAGGGGAGCTGCCGCTCCACCTGGGTCAGGGCGCACTGGTCCATGGAGAGTGCCGGCTGTTCACAGCTGGCATCACAGATCACTTTGGCCGGCACCCCGGCCACCAGTTTCTTCTCCGGCACCGACTTCAATACCACACTGCCCGAGGCCACCTGCGCACAGCGGCCGATCTCGATATTCCCGAGCACCTTGCTGCCGGCCCCGATCAGCACACCCTCCCGCACTTTCGGATGGCGATCACCGCTCTCCTTGCCGGTCCCGCCAAGGGTAACAGACTGCATCAGTGAGACATTGTCCTCCACCACCGCGGTCTCCCCAACCACGATACCGGTGGCATGGTCGAGCAGGATACCCTGCCCGAGGCGGGCAGCGGGATGGATATCGACACTGAAGACTACGGAGATCCGGTGCTGCAGGAACAGGGCCAGTGAACGGCGCTTCTCACGCCAGAGCCAGTGGGCAACCCGGTAGGCCTGCAGCGCATGGAAACCCTTGAAGTAGAGGAACGGCTCATACAGTGATTTGCAGGCGGAATCCCGCTGGAACACCGCGGTGAGGTCCGCCCGAGCCGCGCGGCCGATGGCCGGATCCGCCGCCAGCGCCTCATCGATGACCTCACGGATCAAAAGCGCCGGTGCCACCGGGCTGTCGAGTTTGTTGGCCAGGTGGAAACTCAGCGCCTGCTCCAGCGTGGCGTGGTTGAGAATCGTGGCGTGCAGGAAACTGGCCAGTATCGGTTCCAGCTCCGCCTGGGTCGCCACACCGGCTCGGATCTCGCGCCACAGGGCATCGGCCTCTTTCACGACTTCGCGGGTTGCCATTGCTAATTCTCTATTCCTTATTCCTTTTCAGACTGCACCCAGGGTCAGTGGCGGCTCCCGCAACAGGGCCTGCTGCTCCCGCAGCGCCAGTATATGCTCAGCCCAGAACCGCGGGCTGTTGAACCAGGGGAAAGCCAGCGGGAAGGCCGGATCCTGCCAGCGCCGGGCCAGCCAGGCGGCATGATGCATCTGCCGCAGGCACCGCAGTGGTTCGACCAGTTGCAGCTCCCGCGGATCGAAGCGGGTAAAGGTCTCGTAGCCCTCGATCACCGCATCCAGGTAGGCGGTCTGTTCGTCGCGGCTGCCGGAGAGCATCATCCAGATATCCTGGATAGCCGGACCGGTGAGGCAATCGTCCAGGTCCACAAACCAGGGCGTCTCGTCACGCCAGAGGAAATTGCCGGCGTGGCAGTCACCATGCAGTCGCAGCTGGCGCCAGGACTGGTCGAAAAGCGGCGCAATCCGCTCGATGATATCGGCGGTTACCGACTCATAGGCCAACCGGTTCTCCGGCGGCAGGAAATCCCCGCTCAGAATGAATTCGCGGCTGTCGATGGCAAAGTGTTGCAGGGTCAGAGCCGGGCGATGCTCGAAGGGTCGCGCTGCGCCTACCGCGTGGATACGGCCAAGCATGATCCCCACCTGCTCCAGGTGATCAAAATTGTCCAGCTCCACCTGGCGCCCACCCCGGCGCGGGAACAGGGCAAAGCGGAACCCCTGGAATTCCATCAGCGTCCGGCCCTCGAACGCCAGCGGCGCCACCACCGGAATTTCCGCCTCGACCAGCTCGCGGGAGAAGTCATGCTCCTCCTGAATCTGCGCGTCGGACCAGCGACCGGGGCGATAGAACTTGGCAATCAGCGGTTCCGCACCCTCGATGCCTACCTGGTAGACCCGGTTTTCGTAGCTGTTGAGGGGAAAGATCCTCGCATCGGACAACAAACCCACCGACTCGACGGCGTCGATCACCACATCCGGTGTCAGGGCTTCATAAGGGTGGTGGCTTTGGGACATAGAGGCTACCGACTGGCTAGGGGCCGCCAATGCTAACGCGCCGGGGCGGGCTGGCCAACTGCCATGCCAGCTCCGAACCATGGATACAGACGGACCCGGCGAGCCCGCTTACGACTATGTCTGCGCTCAGGTGTCTGCCAGATCGACCGGGCGCTGCGCCTTTTTGACGGCACCTTCGTCACCGGCGGCAAATGCACAAAGCGAACGCATCACCATGGATATGATTGCTGCTCTCATGGCAGACCTCCTCACTGCGGGCACCTCTCGCTGCTGGCGCTCTCCGATGGCTTGCAGGCTAACGGGAAGGAAACGCCGCAGGAAATTGTTGTTGCCAATGGTTGCCATTGCCGACCTCTATACGCGCCGTCGTTTCATCAGGTAGCCGAGCACCAGCGCCACCAGGAACAGGGCCGGCACATCCCCGAGCAGGTTCATCCGTTCCGCGGGGTCGGCGATGGCCTGCACCAGCATGATTCCGCCGTGAACAACACTGGACCAGACCGTGAACCAGATCAGGCTGGCGTTGGCATCGGGGTCCCGGGCGGCAAGGACGAGAAATACACCGAGCGTCGCATAGATCCCCATGATCATCTGCTCATACTCGTGCTGGCGCGGCTCCCAGCCCCAGCCTTCAGGCCAGACCCACATCATCATCGGATAGAGACCGAAGATAAAAAGCAGGCCGAACAGGATCAGGCAGAGCTTCAGCAGGCGATTGGCGATCGTTGGCGTCACCGTGGGCGTGCTCCGTTGTCAGGCTTGCGTCGCATTCACTGCACATCCGGCAGGTGACAGACGACCTCCAGGTTGTTGCCGTCTGGATCGAGTACATAGGCCGCATAGTAGTGCTCGTGGTATTCCGGGCGCAGCCCCGGGGCACCGTTATCTTTTCCCCCGGCATCAATGGCCGCGCGGTAAAAGGCATCGACCGTCTCGCGGTCATCCGCCCGATAGGCGAGATGCACGCCCGGTGTGGTGGTATTACCGCCCTTGATCCACAGATCGGGCTTGTCGGCCCAGCCAAAACCCGCCCACTCATTGAACTCAAGGATCAGTTCATAACCCAGCGGCGCCAAAGCCAGCCGATAGAACTCCTTGCTGCGGTCATAGCTGTGAACGTGGATACCGATGTGATCGAGCATGGGGCTGTCCGACTTCCGGGGGCACAAGCAAATGCTGCAAAGGACGCCGGGCAGGTATGCAGTGCCAGTGTGACTGATTGTTAAAACTTATAGTGCACCAGCGGGATTCGTGCTCCGATCCATCACCCCACTTTCGGCAGAACCATAAAGTAAAAAAGCCGGGCAATGCCCGGCTTCCAGTCACAATGCGTACCTGGGACTAGCGGTTGGCGCGCTGCTCGATCAGTTCTTCCACCACTGAGGGATCCGCAAGCGTGGAGGTATCGCCCAGGTTTTCCAGCTCGTTGCAGGCGATCTTGCGCAGGATGCGGCGCATGATCTTGCCGGAGCGGGTCTTGGGCAGCCCGGGCGCCCACTGGATGATATCCGGCTTGGCGATGGGCCCGATTTCCTTCACGCACAGGTCTATCAGGGCCTGGCGCAATTCTTCGGAGGGCTCGTGCCCGGACTTCAGGGTGACGTAGGCATAGATGCCCTGCCCCTTGATGTCGTGCGGGTAGCCCACCACTGCCGCCTCGGCGGTGTCATCGTGCAGCACGATGGCACTCTCGATCTCCGCGGTGCCCAGACGGTGGCCGGAGACATTGAGCACGTCGTCGATGCGGCCGGTAATCCAGTAGTCACCATCGGCATCGCGACGGGCGCCATCGCCGGTAAAGTAGTAGCCGGGGAAGGTAGAGAAGTAGGTATCGATCATGCGCTGGTGGTCACCGAAGACCGAGCGGATCATGCTGGGCCAGCTGGCTTTCATCACCAGCGCCCCCTCGCCTTCCCCTTCGATCTCATGGCCTTTTTCGTCCAGCAGCGCCGGCTGTACACCGAAGAACGGCCTGGTGGCGGAGCCCGGCTTCATATCGATAGCACCGGGCAGCGGTGTGATCATGTGGGCGCCGGTTTCGGTCTGCCACCAGGTATCGACGATGGGACAGCGGCTGTCACCCACCACCTGGTAATACCACTCCCAGGCTTCCGGGTTGATGGGCTCGCCCACCGTACCCAGCAGCTTCAGGGAGCTGCGGTCGGTCTTCGTCACGTAGTCGTCGCCAGCGCCCATGAGAGCGCGGATGGCGGTGGGTGCGGTGTAGAAAATATTGACCTTGTGCTTGTCCACGACCTCCCAGCAGCGCGAGGCATCCGGATAGGTCGGTACCCCCTCAAACATCAGGCTGATGGCACCGACGGAGAGCGGGCCATAAACGATATAGCTGTGTCCGGTAATCCAGCCCACGTCGGCAGTACACCAGAAGACATCACCCTCCTTGTAATCGAAGGTGTACTTGAACGTCATCGAGGCCATCAACAGGTAGCCAGCGGTGGTGTGCAGCACGCCCTTTGGTTTGCCGGTGGAACCGGAGGTGTAGAGGATAAATAGCGGGTCCTCCGCGTTCATCACCTCCGGTTCGCAGTCAGCACTCTGCTCAGCCACGGATTCGGCGTACCAGATATCGCGCTTGCTGTCCCAGTCCACATTCGCGCCGGTGCGCTTGACCACCAGCGCGGTATGGACGTCGGTACAGTCGGACAGGGCCTGATCCACATTGGCCTTCAATGGCACCTTCTTGCCTCCCCGCACACCCTCGTCCGCCGTGATGACCACACGGCAGTCGCTGTCGAGAATGCGGTCCTTGAGGGACTCCGGTGAGAAACCGCCGAACACCACCGAGTGCACGGCACCGATGCGCGCGCACGCCAGCATGGCGTAGGCCGCCTCGGGAATCATCGGCATGTAGATGCAGACGCGATCGCCTTTATTGACTCCCCGGGCCCGCAACAGGTTGGCCAGCCGGCACACCTGTTCGTGCAGCTCGGCATAGGTGATGGTCTTGCTGTCTGCGGGGTCGTCGCCTTCCCAGATAAAGGCTGCCTGCCCGGCACGGGCAGGCAGGTGGCGATCGATACAGTTGACGGTGACGTTCAGGGCGCCGTCGGCAAACCAGGCCGCATGCCCGCGCTTCAGGTCCTCTTCGCGGACTTTGCTGAAGGGCTTCTGCCATTGCAGGAAGTCTTTGGCCTGCTGGGCCCAGAAGGCATCCGGATCCTCGACGGACTGGCGGTAGAGCTTCTCGTAGTCTTCGGCACGGATATGTGCCTCGGCGGCGAACTCCGCCGGCACCCGGCGGATATGGACTTCGGACATCGTTCTCTCCCTTATTGGTCTTATTCGGGCCTCATCGCGCTGCCGCGGGTCGGCGGCAGCCGGTTCCTCAGCGGTCAGTCTGGTCGGTCAGTTATACCATCCACGCCCAAAAAATGACAACGCTGTCAGAATGCAGTCTATTCCATGGTACCGCGCCATCCCCCCGCTTTCACCGCCGCACACGGATTGCAGTGCCATTTTTGCGCCAGCGCGGGCACAATAACCGCCACAGAAAGTGATCACATTTTGAGGTGAACCATGAACAAGAAACTGTTGCGCATCGTCGAGGGTAATGGGGAGCGGGAAACCGGCCCGGTGGCGGAGGAGAAGCTGCTGGCTGGAAAGCCACAACAGCTCACCGAGCACTTCTTTACCAATGCGAAAGAAAATTTCTTCTGCGGCATCTGGTCCTCGGATGCCGGCAAGTGGAAGCTCAGCTACAGCGAAGACGAGTTCTGCTACATCATCGACGGGGAGGCCATCATCACCGATGCGGACGGCCACAGCGAGCGGGTCGTGACCGGTGATGCGTTCTGTATTCCGGCGGGCTTTGAGGGCAGCTGGGAGACGATTGGCAGCGTAAAGAAGTTTTACGCCATCTACGAGGAGTAAGCGGCTGGCGCCGTGCGACCCGAGCGGTCGCACAGCGCCGACTGATCAGAGTTCGAGGGAAACGTTGTCGATCAGCCGTGCCGCGCTGGTATACATGGCGCCCAGCACGGTGATCTCACGGTCATCGTGGGCGGCCGGCTCCAGGTTGCGGCTGTTGCGGATGGAGAAGTAATCCACCTGGAAGCCACTGTCCTCGATCTCCTTTCTCGCTTCCGCTTCCAGTTCCGCAAAGTCCCGGCGACCCTGCTCGATCGCTTCGCGGACCCGGTTCAGTGACCGGTTCAGCACCGCAACCCTGGGGCGCTCTTCCGGGGTGATATAGCTGTTGCGAGAACTCATCGCCAGGCCATCGGACTCCCGGTGCACCGGCGCGGGCACAATTTCCACCGGAATGCACAGATCCTCCACCATACGACGGATGATCGCCAGCTGCTGGAAGTCCTTGATCCCGAAAACGGCCTTCTGCGGCTGCACGATATTGAACAGCTTGGCCACCACGGTGGTGACACCCTCGAAGTGGCCGGGGCGGCTCGCACCGCAGAGCACATCGGTCATGGCCGGGCAAACAACACGGGTCTGCTGGTCCATTCCGTTGGGGTAGATCTCACTCTCCTCCGGGTGGAACAGGAAATCGCAGCCCACCGCGCGCAGTCGCGCCATGTCCTGCTCCATGGTACGGGGATACTTGTCCCAGTCCTCATTGAGACCGAACTGCAGGCGGTTGACGAAAATGGACACCACCACCATGTCGCAGTGCTGCTGGGCTATTTTGACCAGCTCGATATGCGCATCGTGGAGATTGCCCATGGTGGGCACGAAGCCGATGCTCTTGCCCTGAGAGCGCGCTTCAGCCAGCGCCTCCCGCAGGCTTGCTACATGATGAAAGACTTGCATCTGTGTCTCCCCGCCTGGATAACCCGGTTCCAATGTGCGCGGCATCATACTCGCAGCCCAGTGCCCCCACAACACGGATCCGAAGCCAAAGCACCTGAAAGTGACCGAAATTCGCCGAACCCGACGCTGGCTGAGAGGATCAAACCAAAAACCGAACAACCCCTCGCTATTGCCCCACCTCCGCCAGCCAAGATTCTGGACAGCATTGCGGCCGGTTCAGGAAGGATTCAGTTGCCCGCCGGTAACCTGCCTTCCATCGTATCAGAGGCCGCGTCGGCGGCACCTTGGAGAGCGACATGAAAACACTAATTTCGACCCTCGCCGCCGCCAGCCTGTTGCTGGCCCTGCCCGCGCTTGCTGACAATGACCGCCGGCACAACCTGCGCGGCGGCGACAGCCAGCTGAGCGGCTCCGCCTTTGAGCGTGCCTACAAAAAGGAAAAGCAGCGTCAGCGGGAGCAATACCGCGGCCGCGGCAACAACAACCACCAGGGCGACAACCGCCAGGGTGATCACCGTCCGAAGGGCCGGCCGGACCGGGATCACGGCGGCAAGCGCTGGAAGCCTGACGGCAAGCCCGGGCATCCAGGCCGGGACCACGCCTGGGGACACGACAGGGACCGGGATCGGGACTGGGACCGCGACCACCACAAGCGGCCATATCACGGCAAACCCTATTACGCCAAGCACGGAGACTGGAAGCGCCATTACAAGCGCAAGTACCGCCACAAGCATGGGCGCCATTGCGGCCATCGCCACCACTGGCGTCCGGCGCATTACCACTACGGCTACCGCTGGCGCCACCTGCCGCAGAATTTCATCCGCATCAGCGTTGGAGGGCTCGGCTTCTTCTACAGTGACGGCATTTTCTACCGGCCCTATCAGGGTGCCTATGTGGTTGCACAACCGCCCGTTGGCGCCATCGTCACCAGTCTGCCGGGAACCGCGGTGAGCGTGGTCTTCGGTGGTCGCAACTACTATGTTGCCTATGACACCTACTATCTCTGGGACGAATACCGTCGCGGCTACCGCATCGTGGACAACCCGGGCATCTACTACTGAGCCTCACCGGAACGCAACCTGCATTTTCTCGGGGCAGCCAGTCGGCTGCCCCTTCTTATTTTCTTCGCCACCAAAAACCGAATAAGAATTTGGTTTTGCACCATGGCGCCCCAGCACTTACCCTCGAAGTCAGCGCCACCCCCCAAACTGGCGCAAAAAATTCTTTTCGATGGATTTACCCCAACTGAAACCGAATAAAAATTTAACTTTTGCGGTTCAAATTTTTTCATATTTTGTTATCTATAGTTATTGCTTTCCCAGCACACTCGGCGCAACATTCGCGCCCCTTCAGGCCCCGGATCGTTGAGGCGTCATGAAAAAGCAACAAGTAAAAGAGTGGACCTGCGAAGACTCCGCGGAGTTCTATGGCATCCGCAACTGGGGTGCCGGCTACTTTGACCTGAATGAAAGTGGTGAAATCACCGTCAGCGTCAAAAACAAAGCCGGTGATACCAACACAGTCTCGCTGATGGACATTGCCAACGGCGCGATCGAGCGCGGCCTCGGCATGCCCCTGTTACTGCGAATCGAGAACCTGCTCGATGCCCAGGTGGCACTCATCAACGAATCATTTGCCCATGCGATCGAGCAGTGCGGTTACCGCAATGTTTTCCGTGGTGTTTTTCCCATCAAGGTCAACCAGCAATGCCAGGTCATCGAAGAGATCGCCAAGGCTGGCAAACCCTACAATCACGGTCTCGAAGCCGGCAGTAAGGCCGAGTTGATTACAGCCCTGTCGACCCTGGAAAGCACCGACTCACTGATTGTGTGTAATGGCTACAAGGACGAGGAATTCATCAATCTCGGGCTGCAGGCGATGCGCCTCGGTGTGCAGGTGTTCTTTGTGGTGGAAACCCCGTCGGAAGTCGCCACTATTATCCGCTGTGCCGAACGGGAACAGGTGCGCCCGAACATCGGTGCCCGCGTCAAGCTCGCATCCAAGGTCGGCGGTTACTGGAACGCTACCAGTGGCGACCGCAGCATCTTCGGCCTCGGCAGTAACGACCTGATCGCCATGGTCGACGAACTGCGTCGCCACGACATGCTCGACTGCCTGAAGCTGTTGCACTATCACCTGGGATCACAGGTCCCCAACATCCGCGATATCCGCACCGGTGTACTGGAAGCCTGCCGTTACTACGCCGACCTGGTCGAAGAAGGTGCAGCGATGGGCTACCTCGACCTGGGTGGCGGCCTCGCGGTGGACTACGACGGCTCCAAGACCAACGATACCCACAGCCGCAACTACTCGCTGGATGAGTACTGTGTGGACGTGGTCGAGGCAATCATGGGCACGCTCGACAGCGAAGGCGTGGAACACCCTGTCATCATTACAGAATCCGGTCGGGCCACTGTCGCCTACTCTTCGGTGCTGCTGTTCGACATTCTCGACACAACCCGCTACGAGCCTGTGACGATCGAAAGCAGCAAGGTTGGCGAAGATGACCACCCGATGCTCCGCTATCTGAAGGAAGCGGTCGAAGGCGTCGTCGCGGACAACCTTCAGGAGAGCTATAACGATGCCCTCTACTACCGGGATGAAATCCGCTCCCTGTACCTGCATGGCCAGGTGAGCCTGCGCGAACGCGCCAATGCGGAAAACCTGTTCCTGTATGGGGCGCAGAAGATTCGCACCCTACTGGATGAAGTGGAGGAAGTCCCGGTCGATCTGCAGTCGCTGCCGGAGGCACTGTCGGATATCTATTACGGCAATTTCAGCCTGTTTCAGTCCCTGCCGGATATCTGGGCCATCGACCAGCTGTTCCCGCTGGTGCCGATTCACCGCCATGACGAGGCCCCGACCCGCTCTGCCATCATCGCGGATATCACCTGCGACTGCGACGGCAAGATCGATCGGTTCATCGGCCGGCAGGAAGAACACCGCACCCTGTCACTGCATGAGCTGCGGGAGGACCAGGACTATATCCTCGGCGCCTTCCTGGTGGGCGCCTACCAGGAAACCCTCGGCGATCTGCACAACCTGTTCGGGGACACCAACGTGGTGAGCGTTCGGATCCACGAAGACGGCAGTTTCGACTACAGCCGCGAAATTTACGGTGACAGTATTGCCGACGTGCTGAGCTATGTGGAGTATCGCCCGCAGGATATGTTCGAGCGCTTCCGAAAACTGGCAGAAAAAGCTGTCAAGGAAGGGCGCATCAGTGCCCAGCAGCGCAAGCAGATCCTGCATACCTATACCGCCAGCATGAGTGGCTACACCTACTTTGAGAAATAACGTTGGGTGGGGCAGCGAGATGCCACCCCGCCCACTCCGCCAGAGTGGCGACCGCGAAAATTAGTGGAGGATTTTCATGGCCAGAGTACTGATCATCGGCGCCGGTGGCGTCGGCCAGGTGGTGGCACACAAGTGTGCCCAGGTGGAGGATGTATTCGAACACATTACCCTGGCGAGCCGAACCAAGAGCAAATGTGACAAGATCGCAGTGATGCTGCCGCGCAAGATCGATACGGCAGAAGTGGACGCAGACAACGTGCCCGAGCTGGTCAAGCTGATCGAAAAAGTGAAGCCGGACATGGTGATCAACGTCGCCCTGCCCTACCAGGATCTGCATATTATGGATGCGTGCCTGGAAACCGGCGTGCATTACCTGGATACCGCCAACTACGAGCCGCCCGAGGAGGCCAAGTTCGAGTACAAGTGGCAGTGGGCCTACCAGGAAAAATTCGAGAAGGCCGGCCTGATGGCACTGCTGGGCAGTGGCTTCGACCCCGGCGTTACCAGTGTCTTCACTGCGCACGCGAAGAAGCATCACTTCGATCGCATGAAGACCCTCGACATTCTCGACTGTAATGCGGGCGATCATGGCCTGCCGTTTGCCACCAACTTCAACCCGGAAATCAATATCCGCGAGATCACTGCCAACGGCCGCTACTGGGAGGGCGGTGAATGGGTCACGACCAAACCGCTGGAGTACAAGCGGGTTTTCGATTTCCCCGAGGGCATCGGCGAGAAAGACATCTATTTGCTCTACCACGAAGAGCTGGAATCCCTGTCGAAGCATTTCCCGGAGCTGGAGCGTGCGCGCTTCTGGATGACCTTCTCTGCCAACTACCTCAAGCACCTGGAAGTGCTGCAGAATGTCGGCATGACCGGCATTGAGCCGGTGGAATTCCAGGGGCAGGAGATCGTACCGATTCAGTTCCTCAAGGCCCTGCTGCCCGACCCGGCCAGCCTCGGCCCGCTGACCAAGGGCAAGACCTGTATCGGCAACATCATCCGCGGCATCAAGGATGGCAAGGAAAAGATTTACTACGTCTACAACATCTGTGATCACCAGGAGTGCTACAAGGAGGTCAAGTCCCAGGCCATCTCCTACACCACCGGTGTACCGGCAATGATCGGCGCCAAGATGATGCTGGAAGGCAAGTGGATGAAGCCGGGGGTATGGAACCTGGAACAACTGGATCCGGATCCGTTCATGACCGATCTCAATCGCTATGGCCTGCCCTGGCAGGAGACCTGGCTGGACGAACCCTTCCAGTAATTCATCGTCACCTGCTGTAGGGGGCCGCACGGGCCCCTGTCTTTGCGACGGAAGCCACTATGGACCTGACCCCCCGACTGGATTATTTCGGTAATTTCGACCCGAGCCGGGTGCCCTCACCCTGCTTCGTGGTTGATGAGCGGGCCCTGCGCGACAACCTCGCAGTGCTCGCCGATGTGCAGCACCGCAGTGGCGCCAAGGTGCTGGCCGCGCTCAAGGCTTTTTCGATGTGGAGCACCGGCCCCATCGTGGCGGAATACCTGTCTGGCGCCTGCGCCAGTGGCCTGCACGAAGCAAAACTGGCTTATGAGGAATACGGTGGCCGGGACCGGGACAAAGAAGTCCATGTCTTCAGTGCCGGCTACAAGGAGGAGGAACTGCGGGAGATCCTGCAGTTCGCCCACCATGTCATTTTCAATTCCTTCTCGCAGTGGAAGCGCTACAAAAACCTCTGCCTGGAGACACAGAAGAAGCGCCCCGAGCTGCGCTTTGGCCTGCGCATCAACCCTGAGCATTCCGAGGGACACACCGAGCTCTATGACCCGTGTGCCCCCTGCTCACGGCTCGGCATCGTGCGCTCGCTGTTCGAGGGCGAGGATCTGGAAGGCCTCAGCGGCCTACATTTTCATACCCTCTGCGAACAGGACTTCAAACCGCTGGAGCGAACCATCGCCGCGGTGGAGGAGAAGTTTGGCGAGTTGCTACCGCAGATGGAATGGATCAATTTCGGTGGCGGCCACCACATCACCCGCTGCGATTACCAGGTCGATGAACTGGTGGAAGCGGTAAGGACGTTCTCCCAAAAGCATCAGGTCCAGGTGTACCTGGAACCGGGCGAGGCAGTGGCACTGTTCGCAGGCATACTCGTCAGCGAGGTGGTCGATATCGCCTGGAACGGCCAGAATCAGGCCATCATCGACGTCTCTGCCACCTGCCACATGCCGGACGTGCTGGAGATGCCGTACCGGCCGGAAATTACCGGTGCCGCACGCCCCGGCGAGCTGCCCCACGATTATCGCCTCGGCGGCCAGAGCTGCCTCGCCGGGGACAGTATCGGTGAATACAGTTTCAGCGAACCGCTGAAGGTGGGAGACCGGCTGGTATTCGAGGAAATGGCCTACTACACAATGGTCAAGACCAATACATTCAATGGCATTCCCTTGCCGGCCATCGCGCTGTGGAATTCCGCTACCGACGAGCTGCAGATCATCAAGGAATTCGGCTACGAGGACTTCAAGGACAGACTCTCGGGCACCGAGCCCAAAATGCTCGGCTCCGGTAGCACCGCTGCCGGTGACAGCACCGGCTGCGCCTGACGTTCCCGATGAAAAAACGCAGGCTCGCTTAACAAGGTTCAACTCATGCTTTCAGAGAATGACTTCCCCATTTTCCTCGGCTCCGAGATCGAGCAACCCAAGCCCGAGGAAGCGCTGTTCCATGTGCTGCCGATTCCCTACGAGGAGACCGTGTCCTACGGCGGCGGCACCGGCAAGGGCCCCGCGGCGATCCTCGAGGCCTCCTGGCAGCTTGAGACGTTCGACAACTTCTCCTCGCCCAGCGAGCTCGGTATCTACACCCGCTCACCGGTCAATGTGTCCGGTTCGCCGGAACAGGTGATGGACAACATCGCCAATGCCACCCGGGAGATCCTTGAGGCGGGCAAGATGCCGGTGGGTATCGGCGGCGAACACTCCGTCACCTGGGGCGTGATCAAGGGCTACCTGGATGCGGGCATCAAGGATTTCGGCGTGGTGCAGATCGATGCCCACGCCGACCTGCGCGACCGCTACGAGGGCGAGAAACACAGCCACGCCAGCGTCATGCGCCTTGTAGTGGAAGCGGGTATCCCGCTGTTCCAGCTGGGCATCCGCGCCTACTGCGAGGAGGAGATGCAGGCACGCCAGCAATATGGCGTGCGCTATCTGGACGCCCACGAGCTGGTGCCCACCAATGTGCAGAGCCTGGAACTGCCGGAGGACTTCCCCAGCAAGGTGTTTTTCACCCTCGACGTAGACGGAATCGACCCGTCGGTCTTTCCCTCGACCGGGACACCGGTACCCGGCGGCCTGGGCTGGTACCAGACTCTGAACCTGTTCGAGTCGGTGGCCAAACAGCGTCAGATCATCGGTTTCGACCTGCTGGAGTTCGCCCCCATCGAGGGTTTCCACGCCTACGATTTTGCCGCGGCGCAGCTTCTATACAAGCTGATGGGGATCGTTCAGCGCAACCGGACGGTCAAATAGCACTGGCGGGCGGTTCACACTTCTTTACCGGAGGGCATGGCGCGCCACACCGGAAGCAGGTTAAAATTTAACCAATCTAGGCGATCTCTCCACTGGAGGAGTTGTGCAGACGTTGAAATTCCTGACCGGCGCCCTGGGACTGCTTGCCCTCGGCGCTTTCGCCTTTGCCCCGCCGGCAGATGCCCGCACGGCAACTCTGGATCGGCACGGCTACGGCCACCACAAACACTGGAAGCGGCACCACCACGGACACCGTTTCCACGGCCCCCGCGTATCGATCGGCTTTACTGTGCCAGTACTCCCCCATGGCTACCTGAGTCTGGCTGTGGGTGGCCGCCCCTACTACTACCACGGCGGTCATTACTACCGCCATGGCCCGCAAGGCTATGTGGTGGTCTCGGCGCCGCTGGGCGCCTCTGTGGTCTCCCTCCCGGCCAGTGCCGTGCAGGTCCAGATTGGCGGCGTCATCTACCACCAGTATGCGGATGCCTATTACCAGTGGCACCCGGCGCAACGCGCCTACGTGGTCGTGCCACCGCCGCCCGGTGCCGTGGCCGCACCGGCGGGCCCGGCCTCCTCCTATAACCCGGGCCAGGTCCTCGACACCCTGCCACCCGGCTACACCGCCGAGGTGATCAACGGTGTGCAGTACTACCGCTATGGCGATGACTACTTCATGCCGACACAGCGGGACGGTCGCGAAGTCTACGTGGTGGTGCAGATCTGACCCGCACTAGCTATCGCCGTGACTGCACCAGACAACGTAAACGAAAAAGGGCGAACCATCGGTTCGCCCTTTTTCATGTCGACCGGCCGCCCGCTCAGTCTCCCTGGTAATACTCCGGCGCCAGATTGTCGAAGCGGGTGTACTTGCCCACGAACGCGGCGCGGCAGGTGCCGATCTCACCATTCCGCTGCTTGCCGATGATCAGCTCCGCCATTCCCTTGTCCGGGCTGTCCTCGTTGTAATACTCATCCCGGTAAATGAACAGGATCACGTCCGCGTCCTGCTCGATGGCACCAGATTCCCGCAGATCGGAGTTCATCGGGCGCTTGTTGGGGCGCTGCTCCACACCGCGGTTCAGCTGCGAAAGGGCGATGACCGGGCAGTTGTACTCCTTGGCGAGGCCTTTCAGGGAGCGGGAGATCTCGGAGATTTCCTGGGTCCGCCCTTCGGTGGCGCCCTTCACCTGCATCAGCTGCAGGTAGTCGAGCATGATCAGCGCCGGCATGCTCCTGGCCTCTGCCTCCTCACGACTCAGCTTCGGGTTGTCCCGCATCAGCTTGTTGGTGTGATCGCGCACCGTGCGCTTGGTACGCGCCCGCACCTCACTGGGGGACAGGGCCGGCGTGTCATCGATGTAGAGCGCGCGGCCTTTCATCTTCTGCACCGCGCTGGAAAGCTTGGGCCAGTCGTCTTCCTGCAGCTTGCCGTTGCGGATACGACCCTGATCAATACGACCGATGGAGGAGAGCATCCGCATGACGAGGGCGTCGGAGGGCATCTCCATACTGAACACCAGGGTCGGATTCTCCTGGGACAGCATGGCCGTCTCGATAAAGTTCAGTGCCAGCGCCGTCTTACCCATGGATGGACGCGCGGCGAGGATGATCAGTTCTCCCGGCTGCCAGCCGGAAGTGCGCTGGTCCAGCTCGGTGAGGCCGGTGCCGAGACCGGTAATATCCCCCTCGGTCTTGAACAGTTCGTCGATGCGCTCGACGGTCTTCTTGAGCAGTGCGTCGACACCGACAAAGCCACCCTCTTTGGCGCGCCCCTCGGCAATCTCCGCCACCCGGCGCTCAGCCATCTGCAGCAGGTCGGCGGAGGCCAGCCCTCCGGGGTTGAAGCTGGTGCGGCTGATCTCCCCGGCAGCGGCGATCAGCTGGCGCAGCATCGAGCGCTCACGAACGATCTTGGCGTAGGCGACGATATTCGCTGCGGAGGGGGTGTTTTCGGCCAGTTCGGCCAGGTAGGCAGCGCCGCCCACTTCGGCCAGCAGGTCGCGGCTGGCCAGGGCTTCCGCCAGAGTGACGATATCCAGCGGCTGCTCACCATCCGCCAGCTGGGTCATGACCGTGAAGATGGTGCGGTGGCTGGCGACGAAAAAGTCCTGCTCGCTGAGCTGTTCCGCCACGCTGTCGATGCGGCTGGAGTCGAGCATCAGGCCACCGAGTACGGACTGCTCCGCCTCCACCGAATGCGGCAGGGGCGACGTGTCCTCGGTTCTCAGCTCTTCCTCTGGTACGGCGTACTCGTCGTTCATCGTTTTTCCGGCTACCAAAACACAACGGGCGCTGGACTCACGGGGAATCCAGCGCCCGATTGTAGCGCGACTGGCGGGAAATTGGCGCCTTTCAGGCCGGGATTACCCGCCCCGCTAAAGCGCCAAACCTGCCAGAAGACGCTTATTCGGCTTCGACAACCACCTTGACGGTAGTCAGGACGTCAGCGTGCAGCTGAACGTCGATGTCGTATTCGCCGGTCTCACGCAGGGTGCCCTGCGGCAGCTTGACTTCAGCCTTGGCCACTTCAACGCCAGCAGCGGTGATCGCATCGGCGATGTCGCGGGCGCCAATAGAACCGAACAGCTTGCCTTCGTCACCAGCGTTTGCAGTGATGGTGACAACAACACCAGCCAGCTTCTCGGCGCGGCTCTCGGCGGTACTCACCTTGGCAGCGGCAGCCGCTTCCAGTTCAGCGCGTTTGGCTTCGAATTCAGCGATGTTGGCGGCAGTCGCGGCGATGGCCTTGCCAGTGGGCAGCAGGAAGTTGCGGCCAAAACCGGCTTTCACCTCAACGCGGTCGCCCACGTTGCCCAGTTTACCTACTTTGTCGAGCAGAATGACTTCCATCTCGGTGTCCTCAATTTAAGTTTTGTGCGGACCGCGACTAAATTTTGGCGACGCGTCCGCGAATATCTATCCAGCTATCTATCAAGGCCAAGGTGCACAGGAGGCCGGCCAGGGGCAGCGCCACGATCACCAGGGCAATGTACATGACCACCAGTGGTCCGTTGCCCCACTCGCGACGGGCGACCAGCCAGTGGATCAGGGCAATCCCCGCCACCATCAGCGGAAAGGCGATCACCGCACCCCAGAAAGCGTAGTCCTCGGTCATGAGGCCATACACCCAGACCACCCAGCCCACTGCCGCCAGCGGCAACGGCAGGCGCAGCTGATGGAACTCCTGGCGAAAGCCGCCCGGGTTGTCCAGCATCGCCTGCCACCAGCGGCCAACCACCAGCGCCAGGACAGCGGTAATCGCCGACACCCAGCTCAGGTAGCCCGTGGCGATGGGCTCGCTGCCGAAGACCTGCTGCAGCTGTTCCGCCTGGGCACCGCCGGATTCCTCCGCTGCCGCCAGCAGGCTCTGCAACAGGCCACCACTAAAGTGAGCGCTGAGCAGAATGCCGGCCGCGGCAACGCCGGTGGTGACCACCAGGGCCTGCACCCAGGAACGGCTGCTCCGCAGTGCCACCGCGCCGCAGAACACTGCAGCGAGGTGGCTGGCGGCCAGGCCGGTCATCAGTGGTGAAACCCACTCGGCCGCGGCGAACACGACCACCGGCAGCATTGCCCAGGCCAGTACCATCAGGCCCTCGCTGCTACTGCGACGATGACTCAGACTGACCAGCGCCAGCGCGGCCGGACTGATCAGCGGGATACCCACCATCGTGATGAGCACCGCGCGTACGCGCCCGCGCATGATGAACTCGGCAAGGGCACGCACGACTAGATAGCTTCTCTAATAACTCGTCTAAGCAACGCGGGCTGCTTAGGCTTCGTGGCTGTCCGTGTACGGCAGCAGGGCCAGGTAGCGCGCGCGCTTGACGGCAGTAGCCAGCTGACGCTGGTACTTGGCCTTGGTGCCAGTGATACGGCTCGGAACGATCTTGCCGGTTTCAGAGATGTAGGCCTTCAGGGTATCGAGGTCTTTGTAGTCGATACGCTTGACGCCTTCGGCGGTGAAACGGCAGAACTTACGACGACGGAAAAAACGTGCCATCTGATTATCCCCTTACTCTTCGCTTTCAGCGTTATCGGAAGACTGGTCTTCGTCGGAAGACCGGTTGTCCTGCTCGGAACGCTCGCGACGCTCGGAGCGCTCAGCGCGCGCAGCCTTGCGCTCGCGGCTCTCTTTCTCAGCCTTCATGAGCGGGCTTTCTTCGGTGATCGCCTCATCTTCGCGCATCACCATGTTACGCAGAACGGCATCGTTGTAACGGAAGTTGGTGGTCAGCTCTTCCAGCGCCTCTTCCGTGCACTCGACGTTCATCAGCACGTAGTGAGCTTTGTGGATCTTGTTGATCGGGTAGGCCAGACGGCGACGGCCCCAGTCTTCCAGACGGTGAACCTGGCCACCGCTTTCTTTGATGGTGGTGGTGTAACGATCCACCATGCCAGGAACCTGCTCGCTCTGATCCGGGTGGACCAGGAATACAATTTCGTAATGACGCATTTTTGCTCCTTACGGGTTAAACAGCCTCCCGGGCAATCCGGTGAGGCAAGGAGTACAACGGGCCCCATACACAGACGGACCCCATTGCGGGCGGCGTATTCTATGCGTCCGCCCAGCTGGTTGCAAGTTGACCGATCCGCACCTACGACAGAGCCACCGGCCACTCCCAAACTATAGCGATCGGCCCGCAGGGATTGCGGCTCCGCCTGACTCGCTCGTCACAACCAGACAGGCACAAAGCCCGCCGACACAACGCTGGAGTGACCATGGACCCACTGATTGTCCAGTTCGAGGACGCCCTGCCCGCGCACGACTGCCAGCAGCTGATTCAGCGCTTCCGCAACGCACCGCGGAAACAGGCCGGCCGCACAGGCTCCGGTGTGGACCTGCGCAAGAAAAACAGCTCCGACCTGACGATCTCTGCACTGGAGGATTGGCGCGATGCCTGCGAGGCGATCGACGCCTTGCTATGGCGGGCTCTGGCCGCCTACTGCCGGCGCTACCCGCACATGGTGACCGGGGCGCTGTCGCCGAGCCTGCACGATCCGGCCAGCGACCGCTCGCGGACGCTACACAGTGAGGATATCGAAAGATTGGATGACACCCACCTTCAGCACCTGCTGACTGGCATCTATCGGCTCGACGGGATCAACATGCAGCACTACCGGCAAGCCGAGGGTGGCTACCACCACTGGCACTCGGAGCACTTTCCCCACCCCAGTGACCCGGAACAGCACTCCCTGCACCGGGTACTGCTGTGGCTGCTCTACCTGAACGACGTGGAAGAAGGCGGTGAGACCGAGTTTTTCTACCAGGGGGCAAAGATCCGGCCAAGGCAGGGCAGCCTGATCCTGGCACCCTGCGGCTTTACCCATACCCACCGCGGCAACGTGCCACGTTCTGGCGATAAGTACGTGCTCACTTCCTGGGTGCTGTACCGTCCCGCCGCTAACCTCTATGCCCCGGCAGGCACGCCTCGGTAGCGCCGGGAATGGCAGAAGTCAGCTGCCTGCACCCCGCTGGCGCACTGCCTCGAACAGACACACCCCGGTGGCCACCGAGACATTGAGGCTGCTCACTTCACCGGCCATGGGGATCTTGATCAGGTGGTCGCAGTGCTCGCGGGTCAGGCGGCGCAGGCCGCTGCCCTCGGCACCCATCACCAGCGCCAGCGGACCGGTCAGCTGACTCTGGTAAATATCGTGCTCCGCCTCACCGGCGGCACCGAAAATCCATACCCCCGCCTGCTGCAGTTTCTGCAGCGCCCGCGCCAGGTTGGTAACTGTAACGAACGGCAACACTTCGGCGGCACCGCATGCCACCTTGCGGGCCGTGGGTGTCAGTCCGGCGGACTTGTCCTTGGGAGCGATGACGGCGTGCACGCCGGCGGCTTCCGCCGAGCGCAGGCAGGCACCCAGGTTATGGGGATCGGTGACGCCGTCGAGCACCAGCAGGAACGGCGGCTCGCCACGCCCATCCAGCTGCTCCAGCAGCTCCTGCAGGAATCGCTCGTCGTAGACCCGGGTCTGGGCGGCGCAGACAGCCACTGCCCCCTGGTGATTGCCCTCGTCGCCAACCCTGTCGTCGAGGACCCGGCGATCCACGAAGGTGACGGCAATGCCGTTCTTTTCGGCCTGCGCCAGGATCTTCTGCAGCCGCTGGTCGCGGCGACCACGCAGCAGCATCAGCTGCTGCACCTGCTGGGGGGAGCTCTTCAACAGGGCCTGCACCGCGTGCAGGCCGTAGACCAGTTCTTCCGACACGGCTTATTTCTTCTTGCTCTTGGGGGCGCCCTTGCGGGCCGGTTTTTTCTTGCCCTTGAAGGACTTTTTCTTCCCTTTCTTGGCATTTTCAGCTTTTTGCGCCGCCTTGCGGGCGGCGACGGCGGGTCGCTTGCCTCCCTTGCGCGGCGGGGTACGCTTGGGCCCACGGCGACGTCTGGGCGCCTCGCCATCTCCCTCGTGTCCCTCAACCACGGCACCGGGATCCGCCGGCCGCCGGGGCTCGGAAGCCACCGGCACGGACTGCTCCGAGCCCACCTTGCGCTTGCGGTAGGGCGTCTCGCCGGGGGCAGTCTGTGGGCGCTGCTTCCACGGCGACGGCGCGGCCCCCTTCTCACCCGTCACGGCTTTCTTGTTTTTGCCCCGGCGCGCCCGCTCCTGCTGGTGCTCTACCGCCATTTCCATGGCGCGTGTACTAACACTGGTCTTCTCCCGCTTGGGGCGGGGCAATACCGTCTCCAGCAGGAAGTCCACCTTACGCTCATCCAGGTCCACGCGGGCAACCTGCACCATTACCGGATCGCCCAGGTGGTAGCGCGCGCCGCTGCGTTCACCGACCAGGCGCTGGTGGGCCTGCTCGAAGCGGTAGTAGTCCTTGGGCAGGGAACTGACATGTACCAGCCCCTCCACGTAGAAGTCGTTGAGCTCCACGAACAGGCCGAACCCGGTCACCGCACTGATAACACCGGGGTAGGTCTCCCCCACGTGCTCCTGCAGGTACTCACACTTGAGCCAGCTGACCACGTCGCGGGTGGCATCGTCGGCGCGGCGCTCGGTCATCGAGCAGTGCTCTCCCAGCTGCACCATGGCAGCCATTTCATAGGGCAGGATGCGCTCGCGGGGAATCGCCTCCGCGCCCGGCACCATATGCACCTTCTTGGCCACCGGGCGCTCGTTGGCGCTGCCGCTGCGAATCAGCCAGCGCAGGGCGCGGTGCAGCAGCAGGTCGGGATAGCGTCGGATCGGCGAGGTAAAGTGCGCATAGGCGTCGTAATCGAGGCCGAAATGGCCACGGTTCTCCGGCTGGTAAACGGCCTGGTTCATTGAGCGCAGCAGCATCATCTGGATGATGTGCGCGTCGGGCCGCCCCTCCACCTGGTCGAGCAACAGCTGGAAATCCATCGGCTGCGGCTCCGCACCGCCGGGCAGGCGCAGGCCCAGTTCACCCAGGTACTCGCGCAGGTTGCTGAGCTTCTCCTCCTTGGGTACATCGTGCACACGATAGAGGGCCGGCACTTCCGACAACTCCATCAGCTTGGCCGCACAGACGTTGGCAGCCAGCATGCACTCTTCAATCAGCTTGTGGGCATCATTGCGCTGCACCGGCACGATACGCTCGATCTTGCGCTGATCGTCGAAGATGATGCGGGTCTCGGTGCTTTCAAAATCGATGGCGCCACGGCGGTCGCGGGCGCCACGCAGGGCCCGGTAGAGATCGTGCAGGTTATCCAGGTGCGGCACCAGGGCCGCATACTGCTTGCGCATGCCGCTGTTGCGGTCACCCCGCTCGGTGATTATCTGCCCCACCTTGGTATAGGTAAGCCTCGCGTGACTCCGCATTACCCCTTCGAAAAAGCGGTAATCACGGATATTGCCCGAATCGTCGATGTGCATTTCGCACACCATGCACAGGCGGTCCACCTCCGGGTTCAGCGAACAGAGACCATTGGAGAGTTTCTCCGGCAACATGGGCACGACAAAGTCGGGGAAATACACCGAGTTGCCGCGACTGTGAGCCTCCTCGTCCAGGGCGCTGCCGGGGCGTACGTAGTGGGAAACATCGGCGATGGCTACCAGTAGCTTCCAGCTGCCGTCACCAAGCGCCTCACAGAAGACCGCGTCGTCAAAATCCCGGGCGTCTTCACCGTCGATGGTGACCAGCGGCAACTTGCGCAGGTCGACCCGGCCCTTCTTGTCTTCTTCGCGCACTTCATCGGGAATGGTCTCCGTCTCTGCCAGTACTGCCGCCGGCCACTCATGGGGAATGCCGTAATTGCGGATGGCGACGTCGATCTCCATGCCCGGGGCCAGATGGTCCCCCAGCACTTCGACCACCTCGCCCTGGGGCAGGACATCCCGGCCCGGTTGCTGGGTGATATTGACCACCACATACTGACCGTGGCCGGCACCGGCAGATTTTTCCTCCGTGACCAGCACATCCAGGTTGATGCGCGGGTTTTCCGGGCGCACGAAACAGATACCGTTCTCGCGGTAGAGCCGGCCGGCCAGCTGCTGGGTGTTGTGCTTAATCACGCGGATCACCGCACCCTCGCGCTTACCGCGGAAGCCGCCAGGGGTTTCCCGCACCAACACCTCGTCACCATCGAAGACCTTGCGCATCTGGCGATGGGACAGGAACAGGTCGTCGCCGCCATCCCGGGGCGAGACGAAGCCAAAGCCGTCCCGGTGGCCGATGACACGGCCGCGCACGATATTCATCTTGTCGAGCACGCCAAAGTCGCCGGCGCGGTTACTGGCAATTTCGCCATCCCGGGACATGGCAATCAGGCGCCGGCGGACACCCTCGCGGCGGTCCTCGTCATCGATGTCGAGCGCATCGGCGACGGCCTCCCAGGACACCGGTCCCGGCTGCTGCTCGAGCAGCTTCAGCAGGAACTCGCGGCTGGGGACCGGCTTGTCATACTTTTCCGCCTCGCTGGCCGCGTGCGGATCATCACTTATCTGGATTTTCTTCTGAGTCAAAACAGCTTCCGTTGTCTGGGGCAGTCGCCCCTCTCTTGGCGACTCCCGGGGTCACCCGGGGAGTTTGGGAAGCGCGACGGAGGTTGTCATTGGCCGGAACAGAACGCCGGCGTGCAGGTCGCGCAATTGCAGGGATTATAAGCGATTTAAGACCAGATCCCGACCGCCGTTTCCGATGTTGAATTTCGCGCAACAAAACCGTTGACACTGCCAGGGCAAATCTCTATAGTTCGCGCTCCTCAACGGAGCACACCGTTGAATGCCCAGGTGGCGGAATTGGTAGACGCGCTAGCTTCAGGTGCTAGTGACCGCAAGGTCGTGGAAGTTCAAGTCTTCTCCTGGGCACCAATTCCCAAAAAGGCCGACTCGCAAGAGTCGGCCTTTTTTCGTTGTGGCCGACCTGCGCAAGCCCCTGGCCTCGCCCTGGCCAGCCGACCGACAGGACAGCCCCGGCCAGTCACAGACAGCATTGACACGCTCGGGAAAATCTCTATAGTGCGCGTCCTCAGCCGCACACAGCGCTGAATTGCCCAGGTGGCGGAATTGGTAGACGCGCTAGCTTCAGGTGCTAGTGACCGCAAGGTCGTGGAAGTTCAAGTCTTCTCCTGGGCACCAATTCCCAAAAAGGCCGACTCGCTAGAGTCGGCCTTTTTCGTTTGCGCGCCCGCCATGGTGTCAGCCGGTATTGCGCATCCCCGCAGCGATACCGGCGATGGTCACCATCAATGCGCTTTCCAGTGTTTCGTCAGAGCCCCGTTCGCGCAGGCGCGCCATCAACTCCGCCTGCAGCAAGTGCAGCGGGTCCGTGTAGGGATCACGCACGCGGATCGACCAGCGCATCACCGGATTGTTGTCCAGCAGGCTCTCACGGCCGGTCAGTTGCTGCAGAGCATCGACGGTATTGGCGAGGCGCTCGCGCAGGGCCTGGCCGAGACGCACCAGTTCTGCATCACTCGTCAGCCGCTCCTCGTACCAGGACGCGACCCGGGTATCGGCCTTGGCCAGCACCATCTCCAGCATATCAACCACGCCCTGGAAGAATGGCCACTGCGCATTCATCGCACGCAGGGCACCGGTATCGGCAGAACTTGCCAGCGCCTTTTCCAGCGCCGCACCGGTGCCCAGCCACGCCGGCAACATCAGGCGGATCTGCGTCCAGGCAAACACCCAGGGAATGGCGCGCAGGGTCTCCACTCCGCCGCCGGGCTTGCGCCGCGCCGGGCGGCTGCCCAGGGCCAGGCGACTCAGCTCGGTCTCGGGCGTCACGGTGCGCAGATAGGCCACCAGCGCCGGGTCATCGCGCACCACTTCCCGATACCCCGCCACCGACACCTCTGTCAGCCGGTCCATTTCCGCACGCCATTCCGGGCGCGGTTCCGCCGGCGGCATCAGCGTCGCCTCAAGAGTTGCCGCGACGTATTGCTCCAGGTTGTACGCCGCCACCGACGGCCGCCCGTATTTGAAGCGGATCATCTCCCCCTGTTCGGTGACCCGGATACGTCCGGCCACCGAGCCCGGTGGTTGCGACAGCAGGGCCATGCGGGTGGGGGAACCACCCCGGGAGATGGAACCGCCACGGCCATGAAACAGGGTCAGCGGAATACCGTGCTCGCGGAATATGGCGGTGAGCCGCTCCTGGGCACGAAACTGTGCCCAGGCGGCCCCCAGAAAGCCGGCATCCTTGGCCGAATCGGAGTAGCCGATCATCACTTCCTGCCCGCTGGACACCCGCTCGCGGTACAGCGGAATCTGCAGCAGCGCGCCCATGGTGTCGGCGGCGTTGTCCAGGTCATCGAGGGTTTCGAACAGCGGCACCACCCGCATCGGCTCGCGCACACCCGCGATCTTCTGCAGCAGCATCACCGCCAGCACGTCGGAGGAGGCCCTGGCCATGGAGATCACGTAGGCTCCGAGCCCCTCGGGCCCCTGCTCGGCAATCACTGCGCAGGTCGCCAGCACTTCCCGGACCTCTTCGTCACAGAAGTCGCTGCGGTAAAATGCCTCATCCACCAGCGGCCTGCGGCCCTCCAGTTCGGTGAGTAAAAACTGCTGCTTTTGCGCTTCGTCCCATTCGGCGTAACTGCCCAGTCCCAGGTAACGGGAAATAGCATCCAGCGCTGACGCATGGCGCGTGGATTCCTGGCGGATGTCGAGCCGCAACAGCGTGATCCCAAAGCAATTGAGCCGGCGCAGGGTGTCCTTCAGCTGCCCGTCGGCGATGGCAGCGAGGCCCACCGCACGCAGCGAACGATCGATCATGTGCAACTCAGTAGCGAGCTGATTACTCCTGGTGTAGCTCTCACCTTCCGGTTCCGGCTCACGATGTACCCGCGCTTCCATCTGGGCGCGGGTGGTCCGCAGCCGATCCCGCACCTGTCGCAGCAGCAGCCGGTAGGGTTCATGGCTGGGGCCGGTCCGCGCCAGCAGCTCATCGCTGGCCCGGTGCATGGAGAGATCGGCGAGCAGGTTTTCCACATCGCGCAGGTAGAGATCCGCTGCCATCCAGCGGGCGAGGGTCAGTACTTCCCGCGTGACGGCGGCGGTGACATTCGGGTTGCCGTCGCGATCGCCACCCATCCAGGAAGCAAAACGGGTGGGCACCCAGTCCGCCGGCAGCGGCTCGAGACCGGCAAGCGCCAGCTCATTTTCGATATCGCGCATGCCCTGCGGCACTGCTCGCCACAGGGACTGCTCGATGGTGGCGAAACCCCACTTGGCCTCATCCACCGGTGTCGGCCGCTCACGGCGGATTTCATCGGTGCTCCAGGCAGACAAAATCTGCTCCCGCAGGTGCCGGCGCAGCTCCTGCACTTCCTCGTCATTGAGATCGGGGCGGTCGATATCCGTGAGGAGATCGGCGATCTGGTCGTACTTGCGTATCAGGGTGCGGCGGGTGACTTCCGTGGGATGGGCCGTGAGGACCAGCTCTACGGACAGGTCCTGTAGGACCGAGCGAATGGTGTCTGGTGGAATGCCGACACTTTTCAGTTCTGCCAGCACCTGACGCAGGCCGCGGTCGGTGTCGGGATCGCCGGGAAAACGCTGATGGTGACGATGCAGGCGCTCACGGTGGCGCTGCTCGGCGATATTGGCCAGGTTGAGAAACTGGCTGAAAGCGCGGGCCACTTCCAGCAGCGTGTCGTCGTCGAGCGGATCCAGCAGTTCGCGCAGGCGCCCTACCTGCATTTCCCCCTGTCCCCGGCTCTCGACGGCCGCCTGGCGGATGGTTTCCACCGTATCGAACAGAGGCTCCCCGGCCTGCTGTTTCAGCACCTGTCCAAGCTCCTCCCCCAGCAGCCGGACATCCTCACGTAACGGGGCATTTTGATCGGCACTCACACGCTCTCCCTCCGTGAAATTCTGAGTGCACACATCATCCCATTTTTTCTAGCGAAGACCCAGTGAGCGTTTCAGGTGAAACCATCACTTCCTCATGGGAGCCTGTTCAGAAGCAGAGATTTTCCGGAATAACCATGGGGATACGGACGCGATGAAACGGTACTTTTTGCAATACCCACCGCCCCAGACCACCATTCAGAGAAATAGCGGTTTGAGCAATACAGACCACGCGAAACAAATGACAATGTAAGCGTGAGAGGATATGGATTGATTTCTTACTGGATCATTCCAGTAATGTGACAGTGACCCGCAGGGTGTCGCGATACTTCCCCGCAATACGCCCCTTTGTTTCGCCGATTTGCACACTGATGTTACGCAACTCACGGCCGTTGTTTGGCGCAGGAAAGCTTCGACTGTCCTTGCCAGATTGCAGGGACAGCTTTTGCCCATCCAACCAGGCACTATAGGGAATGCTCGTGTTTTCTCCCCTGAGAGAGACATGCTGTAACTGTCCATAATTCTCAGAGGCAACAGCGAGACTGTAAGCTCCGTTGGCCCGCACCGCCAGCAAAGCGGAGAGTGATTCACCGGTTTCCAGCTCGCCAAAGTTCATGCCGGCCCCCCGGCCCAACTGACCTTCTGCGTTGCCAGCCAACTGGAGGTTTGCCTGTGGAGCCACCCTTGCAGCCAGTTGAAAGTCAATATCACGCACCAGCTGGCCGTTAGAAAAGACACGCAAAACGAAGGCATTGCGATAATCTCCGACTCTTCGCGCCTGTCCAACCGGAAATCTGACAGCGAGATCCACCATGTAGCCCTTTGAGACTCGCTCAAAATTGAGCCAGCGCTGTTCACTTCCGTTCATCGGGATAAACCGGTCACCCCGGTCATGGAAGCTCAACTTGAGCGGCTGACCGGGGCCTTGCAGCTGTGCCCCGGAGCCCGGCAGCAGGGCGATTCCAAAGCGGCACCTGCCGCTCGCACCAATCGTCAGGCGCAGGGGACTGACTTCATCGCGGCTCGCAAATGGGTAGTAGACCAGACCCGTGGGACCTTCGAGCGAAATGGAGGAAACACGACAGCTTTCAACTTCAACTTCCGAGGCGTGGACAACCGTGGCCAGGGGTATCAGCAAACAGCCAAGCAGCCAAAAAGAGAACCTGCTCATAGTGATATCTGCTCCCTGATTACGCCCAGTTCAAGGATTCCTTTTGCACCCTCCTCGACCTTGAAGTGCACACCGCTCCCCTCACGATCCGGAAAGACGATTTTATACTCGCCTGGCGCCAGCCCCTGGGCCACAAAACGGCCGCGCTTGTTGGTAAATGTCTTGACCGGGGCAAACTCTCTCCCGTCCGTTGGGGTAATATTACCGACTGTCATGCCGACGGGAGAGCCCCGACTATCGAGGACTTCACCGACCACCGTGATGGACGCTTCCGATCCGGCGGTGTAAGCCACCCCTGAGCGATAGTAAGGAAAAGTATTGCCTTCGATATCGCCCATGTCATAGCCATACGGCGGACTCTCCGGTTCCCAGCGCACCCGCCGTAGCACGTAGCTGTTAACGGTAGGCACGACAGCAGGACCAAACCCATCCGCGATAGCCACGTGCCCTCCCTGACGCTCATCTACCAAAATTCGACTGCCATCCAACGTATCGTGCCGACGGACCATGATGAACGAATCATTGATCGGGCGACCCACCCCCAGACTTCCATCGGCATAGGCCAGGCTTGAACCAACCCTGAGCGTAGATACTTGTGCTGGCTCCTGCTCTATATCGGTAAATTCTGTATAGCGATGATCCAGCCCAAGCTGGAAACGGTTCCCCTGATACAGGGCATCCATGTTGGCTTGATAAGTATCTATATCCGAGCGCAGGGCTAAGCCACCAGAAAAGTCACCCACAGTACTATTCTGAAAACGCCCAAATGCGAGCTCTCCAGTTTCATCAAAGCTATCCCACTGTGCAGTGGCTACCTGGCGATCACCAAGGGGGGCTGAAATCCTGACCAAACCCCGGATAGCATCATCTTCCAAGATTTCCTGTTCAAGCCTCAGCGAAATATTGAAGGGCCCAAAATTTCTGGCTATGTCGAAGCTGTAGACCTCCTCTATAGGAGCCTCAGGGAAAAACGTTTCTGCGTGGCGCGCACTGGCGCTGAGGTAAGTTCCAAAAGGACCGGGGGCGGAATATCGGGCACGAAGTTCCGACTTGTACTGCGCATTTTGCGTCTCTTGCCCAAGGTAGGTGTATGTGTCGTCACGGGTAACAGCAACAACGTCTAGTTCGTGCAGTCGGGTTCCCCCGAGCAAGAAATCATAAGACCAGCGCAACGAAGCCGCCATGCCCCGCCCCAACCCCTCAAGTTCACTGGAACTAAGATCAGCCGCCAGAATGCCCGCTGGCGTGCTGAGAGATAACTCTCCGCCTGCAATTTGCTGGAACTCCGTCGCCTGGTAGCTTCCCCCCAGAGTCAGATAATCCGTCACACCAAGGCGGTAGAAACCGGAAAATGCAGGCGCATCATAGTCATATTCTATGCCTGGATTACCCTCAAGGGTGCGCTGATAGCCTGCGTTTAATGAAAATTCGCTAACCCCCTTCTTGAGCAGGGTTGGATCTGAGAACAACGAGAACTCAACCCTTCTCTGATTGCCTGCGCCATCGGTAATCAATAACGCCACTTCATTGACGCCCGCATTGATTGCAAAATCACTCAGGTCATATCGACCAGGATCGAGGCGCAACGTATTCTGGTACAAACCATTAAGATAGATCTCGACAGTAGACCGCTGTGTCACTGTAAAGCTTCGGCTTCCTGTGGGAGCAATATTCTTCAGCGGTTGTATATCGGAATAAGCCCTTTCCACTGACAGACCCAGCAAGGGCGGGGCAACCTGAAACTCTGTGCCTCGATAGAAAACGTCACCTACTGAATACCTCACTGCCCGCTCAATATCGTCGTGTAACAACCGCACTTCGCCGCGTTGCCACCGATTCCCACCGGCCAGGACGGAATCCTGATAGGCACTACCCTCAAGCAGAAGCCTGGGATTTCCCCATAGCTGAACCGCCCCATCCACATTGATCAGCGTAGCGCGGCGATCACCCTCCTCTAAAGAGTCATCCCAACGATACTCTTCTTGAAGGTTGATAGTGACGTAAGCGGTGCGGCCCGGCAATTCATAATTGCTGAGGTTGTTGTAATCAACAATTTCCCGACGAAGCGACAGCTCGCGCGTATGCCTGCGGGAATCGGCAAGCTCAATTTTTATCTCCAGGGTTGCCGGATCGAAGAAGATATCCACGAATTCTTCGATGTATGCACCGACAGGAATAGCGCCTTCATCCGCACGGTTGGCAATTCTATCGATCACATCCGCGTCAAAATGACCATTGGCGAATTCAAGCCAACTTTGTTTATCGATGCTATACAGCGATGTCCCAGTAACACCCGCGCTCAGGCTTCCAACAATCTCTCCATCTATTGAGGCAGGCAGATTCACATGGATGATTTTGGACTCGACATCCTCATCCGGGCTTTCGATCGCCCCAAGAGCTCCCAGGGGAAAGGCTATTGATCCAATAACTAGCAACCAGAGAATGAAGGGGACGAACCGCACCACAATTACTCCTTCCGCACCAATTGCGCACCCTGCAAGCCCTCGGCACCAATTCCGATCAGCCGCAGAGGAACAGATACTGTCTGTCCCGGCAATATCGCATCCCTGTTGATCAATCGAGCGAACTGCAGCCCATCAAATACCTGCAGTTCTCCTCCACTATCGAAAGTCACTTGATAATTCGAGAGCAGGGCATATTTCTCACCGGTATTGGTCAACTCCAGAGACGCACTGCCATCAATATCAGGGGGAGTGAAATCGACTTCCGGCAGCCCGCCAGCCTCTATGTGCACCGGCAGTCGCCATGAAGTCAGCAGCCGAATTTCCGCCCTTTCGGAAGCATCCCCAACTTCCAGCGCAAGCTCATCGATCGCAAGATAGTATGAAACACTTTTGGGCAGCTTCTCCCTGCCCACCCAGCTGACGACCACCTGGCGGGTTTCGCCGGCCTGTAAAAGCAGCTGCGGCGGTGAAACCTCCAGGGGAATAGCCTGCTCCTGAACCAAAGGAAAGTATGCCGAAGCGGATAATTCCAACGCCACATCCACAGACTTTGTCGAGGAAATGGTCAGTACTGCTCGCGGTGATTGCTCAATGTCGATTTCCAGGCGGGTCGGGGAGATTGATTGTGCCTGGACCTTGACGACCCCGATCAGGAAAACAGCAATGCCTAGCAGCCATATCCGCGCTGTCATACTCTTTATTCTTCACGTTGAAGTTTCGGGGCTCCCTGCACACCACCCACTTTGAATGTCCGTACTGCCCCCGGCGTTATCAGAGTCCGGCCTGCGATGTTGGCCAGCTCAAAACCGCCGACTTCATCGTTACCGAATTTCAGCCGGAGCATGTCGACATAGATAAACTCATTACCATCATTACCAATGGAAACCACGACTCCATCTTTTTCCGGACGGTAGCGAACGAGCTTTGGCTGCGAAACAAATCCTTTGCTCGTCACATGGATTGAAGCTCCCATGCGGAACACAGTCGTAACGCCGGACTTCTGTTCTCCATTGAGGCTTAGAGGCAATTCGCTGGCATATAGAGTAAAGGAGCGAGACTGTGACAGATCACCACCTACCCACTGGATGCGCACCGCCTGTGTCTTGCCCGCACGAACCACGGCTTGCGGCGGGAAAACCACAAATTCGTCATCAGCTGGTGTCGCTTCTTCGCTGCCGTCCTCATTGATCTTCCGCTCCATCACTTCGAACATTACGGGAAGATCCACATTGCGGGGATTCCTCAATAACAGCGTTTCACCACCGACATCAGCGGGCAGCTCGAGCACTGTAACTGTCGGCTCAAGCGTAAAAGCCGATGCGGTTTTAGCAATCAGAGTCAGGAAGAAAATCCCTATAAAAACCCGAAGCGTTTTTTCGACCATCAAAATCCCTCTGAGGAATAATGGACGCCACGTTTACACGTGGCGCCCTTTTCTGGGTTCAATTAGGCGTTACGGAGGCGGTTATCAGGTCCCCATAGACCCCTGCGGCAACAGCAGGAGTATCGAGCGAAACCTTTAGAGTCCGCGTTTGATTGGCATTCAATACTGCAGGGAAAGTTGTAGTCTGATCTGTTGCCAGTGAAACCCCTGCATTCAGGCTTGTTCCAATAACGTAAAATTTGTAGGGAACCTCGTTACCATTGCTGACCATTTTTCCACCATTCAGTGAGGAAAATTTTACGGTTGCTGATCCACCGTAATTGCAATTGATGGTCAGTGATTCACTCCCTTGGATACTCGTGGTGGTCATATCAAGACTGTCAAAGGGTCCATTGAGAAATGCAGAAATGGTACAGCTCTTACAGAGCTCCCCTTCCAGTGGGATTTGGACACTTGGCGGAGCAGCACTCGCAGTCCCGGCAGTCAGGAGCGCGGCGGCGCCAAGGGCGATTAGATGTTTCATGAGCAATGTTCTCCTGTTACTAACAAACCTCTAGGAGGTGAAACATGCCAACGTGGCTTCCGATCGATCACAGACAGGATAAATTGCAGGACGGTGACATCAGGTAGAAAAGAAAAGAGAACAAAACTGCCAACCGGATACCTCTTTTGTCTGGTCGTTTGTATCTCTGACAGCCGCAAACCCTGCAACGCACTGAGCAAAAACCGATCAATCTTGAGTTTATCGCCTAGAGGTTTTTTGTGTGGGAAAGCAGTTAATAAAGGCGTTTACAGCGTTTTTTTCGCTAAATTCATTGGCTTGGTGAGTAGTTCAGCGCCGCATTGCTATTTTATTAATTCGATGAAAAAGCATCACACGCAGAAAAATAAAATAACGACATGAACAGGGTCTTTCACTGGCTAATTGCAACCTCACCCAGGGAACGAGTGCCCAGGTAATCAAACCTGCGCACTGGATCGTTATGCGCCGCGGAACTATATTGCCGACCAGTTTTGCAGGTAGACCACTGATAGATACCGCAGCCCCTTACCCAGCCCCACCAGCAGAATGAAAAGCCAGAGCCTGACCCGCATGATCCCCGCAATCAGGGTTAGCGCATCCCCTCCGACCGGCATCCAGGCCAGCAGTAGTGTCCAGAACCCGTATCGCTGAAACCATTCCTGCGCCCGGGCGATCTGCTTGTGGGAAAAATAGAACCAGCGGCGGTCCTGGAAGTGGAGAAGGTATCGGCCGAGGTACCAGTTAACCACTGCGCCTAGCGTGTTGCCGATAGTGGCAACGACCACCAATAACATCGGGTCGCCGCCCTCGCGCAACAGGGCAAACAGGATGACCTCGGAGTAGAACGGCAGGATGGTGGCGGCAAGGAATGCCGAAAAAAACAGGATGAGAATCTCGACAATCACCGGCTCACCCGGACCAGCCAGCGAAAAAGCGCGAACTGCGCCGGCAGATAGAATAGGTATTCGGGATGCCACTGCACACCGATGATATCGCTGCCGCGGTCACTCTCCACCGCCTGGGTGAAGTCGTCCAGGTCCCGGCCAACCAGGCGCAGTCCGGCGCCAAGCCGATGGATCGCCTGGTGATGGAGACTGTTCACGCGCAGCTTGTTGCGGCGGCAAATTCCGGCAATCGTCGAATCCTCCGTGAGAAACACCTGTTTGGTGGGCAGCAGGCCGGGACGATTGTAGGTGCGCCGGCGCATCTTGCGGATGTCGATATGCAGGTTGCCGCCATGGACCACATTGATCAACTGCGCGCCACGGCAGATTCCGAGGAGTGGCAGTTTGTGGTTCAGCGCGTATTCGATCCAGGCTATTTCGAGCTGATCGCGAGCCGGGTCTGACTTCACTTTCGCCCGTACGTCGCTCTCGTAGTGTTCGGTGCCAATGTCGTCACCGCCCCCGATAATCAAGCCATTCAGTGGTTTGCCACTCGGCCCGTGGCGCACGCTGATCCGTTCCGGAATCGCGCCGGCAAGGCGCAGGGCCAGGGCCGTGCACCACCAGCTGGGAGACCAGCGCCGGCCATTGCCGGTTACACCAATGCGCGGTCTTTCAGCCATGTGTCTACGGTGTTCAGCCACTCGGATCGGTTGAGGCCCAGCAGCCCCCCGCTGGCCGCCATGAACCGTTCGCCCAGGTCACGCAGATCTTCCGGGCGATGGGCCAACTCCTCGACCACACACCAGAGATTCCACTCCCCGGCCAGCGACCAGTCCCGCTTCTCGATCTGGCAATTCGGCAGGCGGTAGTGGAAGGCGGGCCTCGCTTTGATTTTCGGGTCTTCGACCGCCCGGAGCACACGCTCAGCATCGATCTCGGACAGGACCGGCAGCATGTCCAGTGCGCGATTTCTGGTGGCGTTGTGTTGCAGGTAGTCGCTGAAGATCTCATCCATATTGGCGCCGTCCCGCTCAATCAACTGGCGCACGTACAGCTCAGGATAGAGATCGATATAGGGGCTGACCCTGCGCGCGGGGTTCACCTGGTGTGCCTCCAGCAACCACCACTGCAGCAGCGAAAACGCACGCAGATAGGCATCCAGTGTCGCGGCATTGAGGCGCGGTAGCTCGGTATTGATATGCACCCCATAAGCCGCCAGCAGGGACTCCTCGGTCCCCACTGCCCCGGCAGCGCGCAGGCCGTCCTCCAGCTCCAGCAGCTCATCGAGGCGGGACATTGCCAGTGGTGGGCAGACGATTTCGGTGGGCACCAGGATGGCTGCGGTTTTGCTCAGGAGCTCAACCCAGTCTTCATCCTTTTTTTTGCCTGCGGTGCGCAGCAGGAAATCCCAGTCCAGCTCCACCCGGAAGTCCCCTGCCCCTGGGACATGGACCTCACGCTGCGCGGCCGACACTTGCACCACCTCGCCACCCAGGGTGTCCTGGATCGCATGAGCCGCGCTGTCGAGGTCGACTCCGGAAAACTCCAACTCAAATCCCACATGGCGTTCACTGCCGGATTCTGTCACCGTTACTGGTGTCCGGCTGAAGCACCTGTTTTCGTCTGGCATGCTCTTACCCGTTTACAATTGGCACGCTGGATATCGTTGAACACCCTAACAGAAATACCCGTCAGTCGCAGGGAGGCAAAAAATTGCAGAGAGCGGCGCCCCTATCAATGAAGTCCAGCTGAAGGCTACACTCCGGCAAAATACTGAGTCTCGAAGCATGAAAGAACCCCTAGTGATCGGCGGCGTAAGTGTCGCGCGCGGAGAGATCCGTCGCATCGACCTGCCGGTGGTCCACCTGTATACCGGCACGGAAATGGCGATCCAGGTCTATGTGCAACGGGGCACCAGACCAGGCCCGACCATGTTCGTCTGTGCGGCGCTGCATGGCGATGAACTTAACGGCATCGAGATTATCAGCCGCCTGATCCGCAGCCGGGCGCTGAAGTCCCTGCGCGGCACCCTGATCGCCGTTCCGGTGGTCAATGTCTACGGCGTACTGGAGCAGTCACGCTACCTGCCTGACCGGCGTGATCTCAACCGCTCGTTCCCCGGGTCCTCGAAGGGATCCCTCGCCGCCCGCATGGCCCATGTATTCCTCGAGGAAATCGTGTCCAAATGCGAATACGGTATCGACCTGCATACCGGTGCGATTCACCGCAGCAACCTGCCACAGATCCGCGCCGACCTCGACGCCCCGGAAACCCTGGAGATGGCACGCGCCTTTGGCGTACCGGTGCTGTTGAACAGCACCCTACGCGACGGTTCGCTGCGACAGGCCGCTGCCGACCTGGGGACCAGAATACTGCTGTACGAAGCGGGAGAGGCACTGCGTTTCGATGAGTTCTGTATCCGCGCCGGGGTCAAGGGTGTTCTCAATGTGATGCGCCACCTGAAAATGCTCCCGCAGGGGCGCAGGAAGTCGGCCATCGAACCCTTCGTTGCCCGTCGCAGTGGCTGGCTGCGGGCCAGTGAGAGTGGCATCGTCAATCACCACAAGGGACTCGGCGATCACGTGGTCAAGGGCGAGCTGCTCGCCACTATTTCCAATCTTTACGGTGAGGAGCTGGGCATAGTGGAGTGCAACGCGGACGGGATCGTGATCGGGCGCCAGAATATCCCGCTGGTGCAGGAGGGTGAGGCGATGTACCACATCGCCTACTTCCACGAGCCCCATGAAGTGGCCGATAACCTCGGTTTGCTGCAGGACAGCCTGCTGCCGGACGAAAATTTCTAGCCCATATCCATGAATGAACAAGGGCCCCGGGGGGCCCTTTCTTTTTGCTGACGCTCAGCTGCGCTTGCGTAGCTGTTCCAGCACTTCTTTGCTGGGATAGCCCTGCACCTCGACGCCGATACTCTTCTCGAATGCCTGGATCCCCTTGCGGGTCCCGGATCCGGCCTTACCATCGATTTCGCCCTCGTAAAGTCCGCGCTGCTTCAGTAGCTTCTGCACTTCTTCTACTTCCGACGTGTTAATCGGGGTGAAGGGGCGCGGCCAGTCTTTTACCAGGCCTTTACCGCCACCGATCTGGTCCGCCAGCAACCCCACCGCCGTGGCATAGCGATCGGAATTGTTGTAACGCTTGATGACAAAGAAGTTCTTCAGCATCAGGAACGCCGGCCCCTCCCGGCCGGCGGGCAACTTCAGCTCTGCCTTGTCATCCGGGCGCGGGAAAGCCTTGCCGTTGACCCGCTTCACGCCCAGCTTCTCCCACTCGCGCAGGGTGAGCTTGCCAGCGGGCAGCTTTCGTTCAGGGATGGTCACCTCATAACCCCAGGTTTCACCCTGGCGCCAACCGTTGTTGGACAGCAGGCTTGCCGCAGTGGCCAGCGCATCGGGCACCGAATTCCAGATGTCGCGTTTGCCATCACCGTCGATATCGACGGCATAGGCCTGGTAACTGGTGGGGATGAATTGCGTATGCCCCATGGCACCGGCCCAGGAGCCCACCAGGTGCTTCTCGTCGACGTCGCCACTCTGCAGGATCTTCAGCGCGGCCAGCAACTGCTGACGACCGAACTTGCTGCGCTTGGGATCGGCATAGGCGAGCGTGGCCAGGGAGCGCACCACGTTGCGGATCACCTTTTCGTTATCGAGGATGGCGCCGAAGCTCGACTCGATGGACCAGATGGCCAGGAGGACGTTGGGGCTCACCCCGAACCGCTGCTCAATCTTGTCGAGCCATGGTTGCAGCTCCTCTTTCTTTGCGCGTCCCATTCGGATCGCACGCTGCTGCACCCGGTTGTCGAAATACTGCCACACCGGTGCCTTGAACTCCGGCTGGTAACTCGCCTTGTCCAGTACCCACTGATCCGGCGAATCGATGCCGGCAAATGCGCGGTCGAAGACTTCGGGCGAGATGCCCTCCTTCAGAGCGGTCTTACGAAAATCCTGCACCCACTGTTCGAAGCCCTTGTCAGCAGCAATGGCAGGGATCGCGATGAGAAGCAGGAAAAGCAGAAACAGGGAATGGAAGCCGGGCAGCCTGTACATGTGGACTCCTTGAGGAAACACGCTCGCTCAAGGGTAGGGCGAGCGCGGGCAAAGGGAAAGTCCAATCGGCCGCCCTGTGACGGGGCGCAAAAACCGATCCCGTCGGTCAGGGAATCACGTACAGGAGCACAGCGAAGTAGTGCAGTACCGCACCGGCCAGCACACAGACATGCCAGATGGCATGGTGATAGGGCAGGCTGCGCCAGAGGTAGAAAACGATTCCCCCGGTGTAGCAGAGCCCCCCGAGAAGCAGCAATATGAGGCCTCCGGGTGCCAGGCTGTCCAACAGCGGCTTGGTGGCGGCCACCACCACCCAGCCCATCAGTGCGCTCATGGTGATCGAAAGCGCGCGATATTTCTTCAGTGGCGTGAACTGTATCACCAGCCCCATCACTGCCAGGGCCCAGATGATACCGAATAGCCACCAGCCCCAGGAGCCGAGGGAAAAGGCCGCATCACGCAGGGTCACCAGAGTGAACGGCGTATAACTGCCGGCAATCAGGAGAAAAATCGACGAATGATCCACCGTACGTAGGACCTGCTTGGCGCGGGGATCAATGGCACTGTGGTACAGGGCCGAGGCGCCAAAGCACAGGATCAGAGTAGCTGCGTAAATGGCACAGCTGACGATATGCCAAGCATCGCCGCGCAGGGCGGCAAAGGCGCAGAGCACGCCGAGACCAGCGATGGCCAGTACGGCGCCCACGCCATGGGTCACACTGTTGGCGATCTCTTCGGCGACACTGTAGCGCGGGTGATGGCTCGAATGGGAGCTGGTTGACATAGGCCCCTCACAGAAGACGACTGACAGTTGGTCACGAGTCTGTGACCAAACCTATTAATTCAGTCCCATGATCGTCGGACGGGAGCACCGGCGCAAGCTGTATGACCGACTTGGGGTTCACAAAGGAGGCCGGGCGGATGCCCGGCCAGGGGTGTGGATCAAACGCTGGGGTTGTGAATACCCATCTCGCACAGGGCTGAGGATTCGCGCACGATGGTTTCATTGCGATCCGGACCGGTGGAGATGATATCGACTGGCGCCCCTACGAGCTCCTCGATGCGGGCGATGTAATCCCGCGCTGCCTGGGGCAGTTCGGCTTCGCGACGCACGCCAAAGGTGGTGCCGCTCCAGCCGGGCATGGTCTCGTACACCGGCTCCACGCCCTCCCAGCCGGCGGCATCAAAGGGCACCGGCACTTCTTCACCGTCCTGGTTACGGTAACCGACACAGATCTTCACTTCCTTGAGCCCGTCCAGCACGTCCAGCTTGGTCAGGCACAGGCCGGAAATGCTGTTGATGCGGATCGCATGGCGCACAGCCACCGCATCGAACCAGCCGGTGCGGCGCTGCCGCCCAGTGGTGGCGCCGAACTCGTGGCCCTTCTCCCCCAGGTGCCGACCTACATCGCAGGCCAGCTCGGTCGGGAAGGGGCCGCCACCGACGCGGGTGGTGTAAGCCTTGGTGATACCGAGGACGTAGTCCAAGTAGAGCGGACCGAAACCGGAACCGGTGGCAGTGCCGCCAGCGGTGGTGTTGGACGAAGTCACGAACGGATAGGTGCCGTGGTCGATATCCAGCAGGGAGCCCTGGGCGCCCTCGAACAGGATGTGGTCGCCGCGCTCCCGGGCCTGGTGCAGCCAGTCGGCGACGTCGGTGATCATCGGCACCAGTTGGTCACGCCAGACTTTCGCCTCGGCCAGCGTATCGTCGTAGCTGACTGGATCCACCTGGTAATACTGGGTCAGGGCGAAGTTGTGGTATTCCAGCAGTTCTTTCAGCTGGGCGCAGAAATTGTCCCAGTTGCACAAGTCACCGAGGCGTAAGCCACGACGGGCCACCTTGTCCTCATAGGCCGGGCCGATGCCACGACCGGTGGTGCCGATGGCCTTGTCGCCGCGGGCTTTCTCGCGGGCCTGGTCCAGGGCCACGTGCACAGGCAGGATCAGTGGGCAGGCCGGGGACAAGCGCAGGCGTTCGCGCACCGGTACGTTCTTCGCCTCCAGCTCTCCCATCTCCTTCAGCAGGGCCTCCGGGGACAGCACCACACCGTTGCCGATCAAGCAGGTGACACTAGGGCGCAGGATACCGGAGGGAATCAGGTGCAGGACGGTCTTTTCACCATCGATCACCAGGGTGTGGCCGGCGTTATGGCCGCCCTGGAAACGCACTACCAGTGAAACTTTCTCCGTCAGCAGGTCGACGATCTTGCCCTTGCCCTCGTCACCCCACTGGGTCCCGAGCACCACTACATTCTTGCCCATTGCGTAAGTCTCTGAATCGTAAATTCCCGGAGGACAGGCCTCCGCCCTTTCCGGACCGGATGGCGGCAGACCCAGGTTGCGTCCACGGCAGCGCCGCGTTCGCGCTTCAAAAGATGAGCTGGGGAAAACGCGACGGCCGCGCCCATCGAGCGGCCCGGGGCGGCTTCAGTCCACCCCGCGAATTCCAAAATCATAGACCGAAGCCTCAGCAGCGAGGCTGGACGACCCAGTGACCATCCTGTTTCACCAGTTCCCGGTCACAGCGGGAACGCACTTCACTCTCGGCCCCATCGGGCAGCGCCGCAATAACCACCTGCCCTTCCCGGCGCAGCGCACGCACCGCCTGCCAGAGGCTATCGTCATCGCTCTCGGGTGCGAGGATAGCACCAACCTCCTCCCAGGTTTCCTGCCCCAGCTGGTTCAGTGCCACCAGGTCGGTGCTGAAGCCGGTGGCAGGGCGCTCGCGCCCGAAGACCGACCCAATGCCGTTGTAGCGGCCGCCGTTGGCGAGCGCCAGGCCATGGCCCGGCGTATAAGCCGCAAACACCAGCCCGGTCTCGTAGTCGTAGCCTCGCACTTCGCTGAGGTCGAAAAACAGTTCCACGGCAGGATAGCGCTTCGCCAGCGCATCGGCGCAGCACTGCAGGTCGGCGAGCGCGGCCGCCAGCGGTGCCGGCGCACCGACGAACACATCCCGCGCACGTGCCAGGCAGTCACTGCCGCCAGCCAGGTCCGGCAACGCGCGCAACCACCGGGCGCATTCTGGATCCCGCACATTGTCGGTGACCCAGCGGTGGATATCCGCCGCGGCCTTGCTCTGCAGCAGGGCGAACAGCGACGACTGTTGTTCGGTATCGAGGCCCGCGGCTTCGGCGAGGCTGCGGTAAATGGCGACATGACCGAGGTCCAGGTGGATCTGCTCGACACCCGCAGCCAGCAGCGTCTCCAGCATCAGGGAGATCACCTCGATATCGGCGGAGAGGCTGTCGACCCCGTAAAGCTCGGCACCGATCTGAATCGGCGCGCGGGAACCGTGCACACTGCGCGGGCGGGTGTACAGCACCTGCCCCGCATAACAGAGCCGGTTGGCACCGGCCCGCGGGAAACTGTGGGCATCGATCCGCGCCGCCTGGGGGGTAATATCGGCGCGGATACCCAATGTGCGCCCCGAAAGCTGGTCGGTCACCTTGAACGTGCTCAGGTCCACATCCCGGCCCATGCCGATCAACAGGGAATCGGTAAACTCGACCATCGGCGGGATGATCAGCTCGTAGCCCCAGCTGTGGTACAGGTCCAGCAGTCGACGGCGCAGGGTCTCGATGCTCTTGGCATCCGCGGGAAGAATTTCGGCGATGCCTTCTGGCAACATCCAGCGATCGGCTTGGCTCATGGCAATTGGTAGCTCAGGACTGTCGCGACGGTATAGACGGTATAAAGGTATCCGGTGGCGTGGGAGACCACCTCGAACCCAGGGATCGGGCCCGGCAGCCCGGCGAAAAGCCGGATCCCACACACGAAAAAACCGGGCAACGCCCGGTTTGCGCAAGTTTATCATCAAGTCCCTGCGGGACGGTAGGGGCGCGTGTCGCCACCCCCACCTGATGGGCCCTACTGCTGGCCCTGTGCATCCTTCAGGTAGCGGAAGAATTCGCTGTCCGGCTCGATCAGCAGCATGTCGGCACGATCGTTGAAGGACTCCCTGTAAGCCTTGAGGCTGCGGGTAAAGCGGTAGAACTCCGGGTCCTTGCTGAAAGCGCCGGCATAAATGGCCGCCGCCTCGGCGTCACCGGCACCGCGCAGTTCCTCGGCCTCGCGATAGGCTTCGGACTCGATCACCACCACCTGGCGGTCCGCATTGGCACGGATGCGCTCTGCAGCCTCCTCACCCTTGGCCCGGTGATCCCGCGCCTCGAGTTCGCGGCCGGCGCGCATGCGCTGGAACACGGACTCCGACACCTCCGGCGGCAGGTCGATGCGCTTCACCCGCACATCGATCACCTCCACGCCGAGGTTGGTCTTCGCCACCTCGTTCAGGTTCTTGGTGATTTCCGCCATCAGTTCGTCCCGCTGTCCGGAGACGACCTCGTGCAGGTCACGGACACCAAACTGGTTACGCAGCCGGTCGTTGATCTGCTCCGACAGCAGGCGCACGGCATTGCGCTCGTCGCCGCGGGTGGCCACGTAGTGGCGCTCGACGTCGAGAATGCGGTACTTGGCGTAGGAGTCCACCATCATGAACTTGTTTTCAGCGTTCAGCATCCGCACCGGGCTGGAGTCCACGGTCTGGATACGGGCATCGAAACGGCGCAGCTGGTGCACCAGCGGAATCTTGAAATACAGCCCAGGGGTGTAATCGCTGCGAACCACCTCACCGAAGCGCAGCAGGACTGCCTTCTCGGTTTCCTTGATCACGAAAGCACTGCTTGAAATCGCCAGCAGGGCGACCAGCAGAGCGGCAATGATGACTAGCGTTCTGTTGTTCACGTCCTACCTCCTAGCGGATGTTGCCGCCGCGGCGATTGTTGTTGGCCTCGGTGCGCAGGCGCTCCATCACGCGCTGGGAGACTTCCTCGATGACAGCCGGTGACAGTTTCTCGCCGCGCTTGCTGGCGGTGTCGGCAGTGCGCTCGGCAAGCTTGTCCAGGGGCAGGTACATCATGTTGCTGCCGCCCTCTACATCCACCATCACCTTGGAGGTGTTGCTCATCACTTCCTGCACGGTATCCAGGTAGAGGCGCTCACGGGTCACTGCCGGCGCCTGCTGGTATTCCGCCAGCAGCCTTTCAAAGCGCACGGTTTCACCGCGGGCCAGCTCGACCACCTGGGTCTTGTAGGCTTCTGCCTCCTCGAGAATCCGCTGTGCGCGACCACGGGCCACCGGGATCACCTGGTTGGCATAGGCCTGGGCCTCGTTCCTGAAGCGTACCTCGTCCTCGCGGGCCTTGGTCACGTCATCGAAGGCATCCTGTACTTCGCGCGGCGCCTTGGCGTCCGTCAGGTTGACCACATCGATCTGGATACCGGTCTGGTACAGGTCCAGGTACTCCTGCAGCCGTTGCTGTGTATCCGCGGACACCTGGGTACGGTTCTGGGAAATCACGCCATTCAGGGAGGCGGAACCCACCACGTGTCGCAGGGCACTGTCGGTCGCTTCCTGCAGACTCTTGAGCGGATCTCGCACCCGCAGCACGTAGGATTCGGCATCATCGATATGCCACTGAACCGTGAGCACCACCTCAACGATATTCGCGTCCTCGGTCAGCATCTGGCCGGTGGTCCGCTCAGTCCGCACTTCCGTCACGTTGACCTTTTCCACGTGATCGATAATGGGCGGGTTCCAGTGCAGGCCCGCGCCCTCGGTGGAATGGTATTTACCCAGGCGCAGCACAACAGCGGATTCGTTCGCGTCCACCTGATAGAAGCCCCACAGGCCGTAAAGTACGGCAACTACGATCAGCGCCGGCACCCAGGGGACCTTGCCACCGGACTCGGGGCCGGAGGAGGATGATCCGCCGCCAAAGAGGCCGTTCAGTTTCTGCTGTAGCTTTCTCAGCAGCTCGTCGAGGTCCGGCGGGCCGTCATTGCGATTACCGCCACCCCCGCCCCAGGGATCCTTGTTATTACCACCCGGCTCGTTCCAGGCCATCGAAATACTCCAACTCAGTTCATTAAGCTTTTATACGGGCCAGATTCTAGCACCGTTCGGCACCGAAATGCCGCCGCCCCGGGCGCTCAGTCCGCATCGGCCAGACTGTGCCCCTGCCAGCGCGGCGCTGTCGGGCTGTCTTTGTACGGCGCCAGAAGCCGCTGCAGATCGCTGCGCGGCAGCGTCAGCGCCAGCTCGCAATCGCCATTGTCGAGGTAGCGCTCGCTACGCACGGCATTGATGGCATGCAGCTGGGCGCGCAGGCGGCCCTGTTCCGGCGCCAGCACCAGGTGACCGCTGACCATCTCCTCACCCAGCCGCTCGGCGATGGCCTCGATCAGCAGATCGCAACCATCACCGGTAACCGCTGAAAGCCATACCGCCCTGGGCACGCCGTGTTCGTCGCGATCGATTCCCGGACCGCGATCCTTCAACAGGTCGATCTTGTTGTACACCAACAGCTGGGGCAGTTCGCCGGCGCCGATTTCCGTCAGCACCTCCTGCACCTCCTCCATCAGGGTCAACCGGTCTTCCGCCGCGGCATCGACAACGTGGAGCAGCAGCGAGGCATTGCTGGCCTCCTCCAGAGTGGCGCGAAACGCCTCGACCAGCCTGTGCGGCAGGTGAGAAACAAAGCCCACGGTGTCAGCGAGAATCATCGCCCCCACATTGGGCAGCTCCACCCGACGCATGGTCGGGTCGAGTGTGGCAAACAGCTGATCCTTCACGTAAACACCGGCATCGGTCAGCCGGTTGAACAGCGTGGACTTGCCGGCGTTGGTGTAGCCCACCAGCGAGACGGTGGCCACCTCTGCCCGCGAACGGGCGCGACGCCCCTGCTCCCGCTGCCGGCGGACTTTTTCCAGCCGCTTTTCAATGGAGTCGATGCGCGCGCGCAGTAACCGACGGTCGGTCTCCAGCTGGGTCTCACCGGGGCCGCGCAGACCGATCCCGCCCTTCTGCCGCTCCAGGTGGGTCCAGCCCCGTACCAGCCGCGTGGACATATGGCGCAGCTGCGCCAGCTCCACCTGCAACTTGCCCTCGTGCGTGCGTGCACGCTGGGCAAAAATATCGAGGATTAGCCCTGTCCGGTCGAGCACCCGACAGTGGAGCTGCCGCTCGATATTGCGCTCCTGGCTCGGCGACAGGGTATGGTCGAAGATCACCAGCTGCGCACCGTGCTCCTTCACAGCAGCGTGGATTTCCTCGAGCTTGCCGCGCCCGACAAAGGTCTTGGGATCCGGCGTGGCGCGCTGCCCGAAAATAAATGCCACCGGATCGGCGCCGGCGGAAAGGGCCAGCTCCTCAAACTCGCGGGGATCCTCCGGGCTGTCGATGGCAGACAGCTCCAGGTGCACCAACACAGCCAGCTCGCCGGATTTCGGTCGTTCAAAAAACAAGGGTAACTCTCTCAAGGGGGCAAGAATGTCGCACGGGGCAGGGAAATGCTATCGGGCGGGGCGCACACTGGCCCTCATCGGATTCTGACACCAAGGTTTGCCCGCGCCCAAACGGCAGGCGCCCCGGCAAGCCGGGGCGCTGCGGATGGCTGCACGGCGCCGGAGACGCCGCTCATTTTCCGGATACGGGGTCGATTCAACCGAAAGTATCCCGCTCACCGCCCTCACCGTGCCCTTCAGCACCTTGCTGCGCAGCAGGATTCAGCAGCGGTACCCGCACCGCCCGTGAAGGCACGACTGTGGAAATTGCATGCTTGTAGACCATCTGGCTGACCGTGTTTTTCAGCAGCACGACAAACTGGTCGAAGGATTCGATTTGCCCCTGAAGCTTGATACCGTTCACCAGATAGATGGAAACCGGGATGCGCTCTTTGCGCAGAACATTGAGGTAAGGGTCTTGTAAGCTGTGCCCTTTTGACATCTTTTTTCTCCTTGTCAAAAGCTGGAAGCAGTATGCATCCCATAATCGCACCCGCGAAACCCGCGAGCTAAAGAACGGTTACGGTTGAATACGCGTATCGGTAAAAGAGCCCAAAATTGGGGGGCCCTGTGAAACAAACTGACTGAATGGGCCGCCAATAGGATGACCCATCCACGTTATGGCTGCTCAGGTGAGAAATTTCAAGGCTTCCGTTAACATTTCGTCATTTTTGCGCACCCGCCCATCCGGAGCCTGGGTATAAATACACGCCAGATCCGGCCAGCGCCGCAACCACGTCAGCTGGCGCTTGGCCAACTGGCGGGTGGCCGCAATGCCCGCCTGGACCATCTGCTCGTAATCGAGCCGCCCCTCCAGGTACTGCCACACCTGTCGGTAACCCACCGCACGGATGGCCGGCAGGTCCTCGTGCAAGTCTCCCCTGGCGCGCAGCTTTTTGACCTCATCGACGAAGCCCCGTTCCAGCATCAGGCGAAAACGCAGGGCGATGCGCTCGTGGAGGAGCGTCCGGTCCCTCGGCAGCAGAGCCATCTGCTTCAACGCATAATGTTCGGCCACGGAATCGCGCGCCTGTTCCCGCCGCAGCTCTGACAGCGGCCTGCCCGTCAGCCGATAGACCTCCAGGCCGCGCTCGATACGCACCGAGTGATTGGGGTGCAGTTCGGCCGCCAACTCAGGATCCACCGAAGCCAGCTCCCGGTGCAGCGCCGGCCAGCCCTCGCGGGCCGCCTGCGCCTCGATTTCGGCACGGATATCCGGATCGGCCTCCGGGAGTTCTGCCATGCCCTCGAGCAGGGCGCGGAAATAGAGCATGGTGCCACCCACCAGCAACGGGATCCTGCCCGCTGCGGTGATTTCGGCCATGGCCTGCAGTGCATCGCTGCGGAAGCGGCCGGCGGAATAGGATTCGGAGGGATCGCAGATATCCATAAGCCGGTGGGGGTAGCGCGCCAGCTCTTCCGGATCCGGCTTGGCGGAGCCGATATCGAGGCCCCGGTAGACCAGGGCAGAGTCCACACTGACCAGCTCCACGGGCAGCCGGTCCGCCAGCGCCATCGCCAGATCGGTCTTGCCGGAGGCAGTGGGGCCCATCAGGAATATCGCGCGCGGCCTGTTTGTCTGCTCAGTCAAAAAGGTTATCCCGGACGGCCGTTACTGGCCGCGCAAAAACCACTTGTCCATGTCTGCCAGTTTAACCTGTGTCCAGGTGGGCCGGCCGTGATTGCACTGGCCGCTGCGCTCGGTGCGCTCCATGTCCCGCAGCAGGGCGTTCATTTCCGGCACGGTCAGCTTGCGGTTGGCGCGCACGGAACCGTGGCAGGCCATGGTGGAAAGAATCTCGTTGATGCGCTCGCCAATCCGGTCGCTGCCGCCTTCTGCTAGCAGGTCGGCCAACACATCCCGCACCAGCTGCTCCACTTCTGCCCCGTGCAACATGGTGGGCACCTGACGCACCAGCAGGGTCTCGGGGCCGGCACGCTGCAGGACGAAGCCCAGCGCAGTGAATACCTCCGCGCGCTCCTCGAAACAGTCCGCCTCGCGCTGGCTCACCGCCAGGCTCACCGGCACCAGCAGTGGTTGCGCCTGGATACCGCCGGCAGCGTGAGCAGCTTTCATGCGCTCGTAGACAATGCGTTCGTGGGCGGCGTGCATGTCCACCACGATCAGGCCGTGCTGGTTCTGGGCGAGAATATAGATCCCGTGTAACTGCGCCAGTGCGTAGCCCAGCGGCGGCACTTCTTCGTCACTGCCCGATGACGGCGCGCTGCTCCAGGACGGCACACCGGCGCCATTGGGCACAGAAGCCGGAGCCGGCTCCTCCACCGCGGATTCCCCCTGGTAGGGCTGATGCAGGGTGGCGTAACCCTGCATCTGCTGCTGCAGACCGCTGCTCGAGGGTGTGGCCGACAGGGGCATGCGCTGCTGGCCGGCGAACTCCCCCGCCGCCAGCCCCGCCACCGGCGCCGGTCGCGATTGCTCGGGCTCGGCAGCGCTCTCCTCTGACCCGCGATCCCCGGGGCGCACGGACGCCAGCGCCCGGTGCAGGCTGCCGAAGAGGAAATCGTGCACCAGGCGACTGTCGCGGAAGCGGACCTCGTGCTTGGTGGGGTGCACATTGACGTCTACGGAGGCCGGATCCAGCTCCAGGTAGAGTACGAAGGCGGGATGACGGCCGTGGTAGAGCACATCGGCAAAGGCGCGGCGCACCGCGTGGCTGACCACCTTGTCGCGAATCGCGCGACCATTCACGTAGAAGAACTGCAGGTCCGCCTGGGAGCGGGAAAAGGCCGGCTCTGCCACCCAGCCCCAGAGCCGCAGGCCACTGCGCTCCACATCGATATGCAGCGCGTTCTGCATGAAGGCCGGGCCACAGACCTGGGAAACCCGCCGCTCCATCTCCACCCGGCCACTACCGGCGCGCAGGTTGTGCACGCCCTTGCCGTTGTGGCGCAGGGTAATGGACACGTCGAAGCGCGACAGCGCCAGGCGCTTGATGGTGTCATCGACGCGGTTGAACTCGGTCTTCTCGGTGCGCAGGAACTTGCGCCGCGCGGGCGTATTGAAAAAGAGATCCCGTACATCGACGGTGGTACCGCGCGGGTGGGCAGCCGGCACCAGTTGTGCCTGCATGTCCCGCCCCTCGGCGCTCACCTGCCAGCCCTTGCCTGAATCGTCGCGGCTGCTGGTCATGGTGAGACGGGCGACGGAGGAGATACTGGCCAGGGCTTCGCCGCGGAAACCGAGGGTGGCCACCGCCTCCAGATCTTCGAGCGCGTGGATCTTGGAGGTGGCGTGGCGAGCCAACGCCATCGGCAGATCCTCCTGGCCGATGCCGCGGCCGTTGTCGCGCACCTTGATGCGCTTCGTTCCGCCGTTGTCGATCTCGACATCGAGCCGGCTGGCGCCGGCGTCGAGACTGTTTTCCAGCAGCTCCTTGATCACCGACGCCGGGCGTTCAACCACTTCACCAGCGGCAATCTGGTTGGCGAGGCGCGGGGACAGCTGCGCTATTTTGTCATGCATAAAACAACATCGGCCCGCCACACGGGCTCCTGCAGAAATTTGGGGTCCGGGCGACGCTCAGCTGGACGGGATATTCAGGGTCTGACCGACCCGGATCACTGTCGAGTCGATCCCGTTGAGTTTTTTCAGCGAGGCCACCGAGACGTTGTAACGCGCGGCAATACCGGACAGGGTATCGCCGCGGGCGATGGTATGGCGCCGGTCCAGTCGGTCCCGGTTGACTGCCAGCCAGCTGCCCGCCGGTGGGCGCGTCGTAAAGTGGGCCACTATACCGTCGCTGAGTTTTTGTGCCAGCCGCCGCTGGAACGACGGGTCCCGCAGGCGCCTGGCCTCCTGCGGGTTGGTGATGAAGCCGGTCTCCACCAGGATCGAGGGCACGTCCGGGGAACGCAGCACGGCAAAGTTGGCCTGCTCGACCCGCTTCTTGTGCAGGTGCGTGACGCCACCCAGTTGCTGGAGAACGCTGGCGCCAATATCCAGGCTGGCATTCATGGTGGCCGTCATGGACAGGTCGAGCAGCACACCGGCGAGGGTGTCGTCCTTATCGCCCAGGTTCAGGCTACCGGCACCGCCGATCAGGTCCGACTCGTTTTCCCGCTGGGCGAGGAATCGAGCCGTCTCACTGGTCGCGCCACGTGAAGACACCGCGTACACACCGGCACCGCGGGCATCCTTGCGGGTAAAGGCATCGGCATGGATGGAGACGAACAGGTCGGCGCGTAACTCGCGCCCTTTGTTCACCCGCTCCCGCAGCGGAATGTAGTAGTCACCGGTACGCACGAGTTTCGCCTTGAAGCCCGGCCGGGCATCGATGGCCCTCTGCAACTGGCGGCTGATGGCGAGCACCACATCCTTCTCGCGCAACCCGCCGGGCCCCAGTGCGCCGGGATCCTCACCGCCGTGACCAGCGTCGATGGCGATCACCACGTCCCGCTCCCGGCTGACCTGCAGCAGCGTTTTCTCCTCCTGTACCACCTTGTCATGCAAGTCGATCACCAGCCGGTCCGGCAGGTCACCATGCCGGCGCAGGGCAAAGCTGCGGGGATTGGTCTGCTGCTTGAGATCGAGCACAACCCGCAGGTCACGCTGGTTCTGGCGCGCATGCCGCACGGCGGCGATGGGGGTATTCTCGAGTTCCAGACCGGCGAGCGCCGATGCCAGCTCGGCGTCGGCATCGCTGATATCGATAACGACCCGATGGGGGCCCGCCAGCGTAAATAACTTGTGCTCGGCCGGCTCACTGAGATCGAACACCAGACGAGTGTGATCGGGTGCGCGCCAGAGCCGCACACCTTCGATTTCTGCCGCCAGCACCGGCGCCGTCAGCACCAGGGCTACCACGAGGGCGAACATTCTCTGCAGGGTTCGCTTCATCCTTCCCGTCCCGTTGGTTATTGGCTGTTATCGGGCCAACCCATCAAAGTACATCTGTCTTTGTACTGTATTTACAGCAATTTTTCCGTGGCTGCGAGCACCCTTTCACCGCGCGGACTGTGGGCAGTCATGCGCAGTCGCCGGCCGGCGCCGGCAACCTCCAGGGCGACCTCCAGGTCGGGCTCCGGCAGGATGCCGTGACCGCGCTGGGGCCACTCCACCAGGCTCAGGCTGCCGGGGGCAAAGTAATCCCGCACCCCCATGAATTCGAGCTCTTCCGGATCTCCCAGGCGGTACAGGTCGAAGTGGTAGACCCGCCACTCGCCCATATCATAGGGCTCCACCAGGGTATAGGTCGGGCTCTTCACCGCACCCTCGTGACCAAACGCCCGCAACACCCCGCGGGAGAACGTGGTCTTGCCCGCGCCCAGCTCACCGAACAAATACAGCGTGATACCGGCGGACAGGCCGCTGGCGAGACAAGCCCGGCCCACAGCCATTCCCGCGGCCACGGTCGCCGTCTCGTCGGACAGGGTCCACTGCAACCTCGGCTCCATCGTCTTCACCTTACACTGCCATATCGCCCGCTTTTGACTATTACCCCCCCCCGGTCTTATCGACTACCGCGAGGCTGGGCCGTTCAATCCACCAGCTTCCGCACCCAGGGCAGCAGGTCCGTCGCCAACAATCCCCGCTGGCCATCGGCGGCGGCGCGGTCGCCGGCAGCACCGTGGAGCCAAACTGCCAGCCTCACCGCATCGACCAGCGGCATGTGCTGGCCGATCAGTGCCGCGATGATTCCCGTCAGCAGATCACCCATGCCACCGGATGCCATGCCGGGGTTGCCACTGTTGATCAGGTCGACGCCACCGTCGTGCGCGATCAGGGTGCCCGCCCCCTTGAGTACAACCACGCCACTGAATTTTTCCTGAACGGCACGCACGGCCGAGAACGGGTCCGCCAGTACCTCGGCAGTATTCCAGCCGATCAGGCGCGCGGCCTCACCCACATGGGGCGTCAGCACCCAGTCATCCCGGCGCACACCGGCGAGCACGCGCCCGCCGGCGAGGATGTTCAGGGCATCGGCGTCCACCACCAGCGGCACCTCGGCGCGACCCGCCCGCGCTAACAGCTGTTCGCTCCACGGTGACCGCCCCAGCCCGGGACCCACGGCGATGACATCGGGCAGCTCCAGCAGCGGTTCCAGTTCCTGGCCGGAAATCACCGGATGCACCATGACTTCGGGGCACCGGGTCAGCGCTGCCGGCAAGTGCTCCGGCCGGGTCGCCAGTGAAATCAGGCCAGCACCGGCGCGGGCGGTCGACTCCGCGGCCATCAGTGCCGCGCCGCCAAAACCGGTATCCCCCCCGACCACCAGCACATGACCGAACTGGTTCTTGTAGGCATCTGCACTGCGCGGGGCCAGGCGCGGCACACTCTCGCCGGTATAGCGCCTTGCCAGCGGTTCCAGCCCGCGGTAGACCTCCGGCGGCGCACCGAGATCCTCGAAGACCACCTCGCCGCACAGGGCCGGACCGCGGCCGCAGTAGAGTCCCGGCTTGCGCCCGATAAAGGTGACGGTGACATCGGCGTGCACAGCCCTGTCACCGAAGCCGGTATCGGCATGCAGGCCGGAGGGAAGGTCCACCGCCAGCACCGGGGCGACGCTGCGGTTAATGCGCTCCACCGCATGGCCGACGGGCTCGCGCAGCTCGCCGGTGAAGCCGGTGCCAAGGAGGGCGTCGACGATCACCGTGTCGCCATCCTCAGCGTTCAGCTCCGTCAGCGACCCGACTACATGTACACCTTCCCGCATCGCGTATTCATAGGCCGCCAGGGCATCGCCGGTGAGTTTTTCAGGCGGCACACAGGCGTAGGCAGTCACGGGAATCTGTTTCTGCGCAGCCAGGGCGGCAACCACATAGCCATCACCACCGTTATTACCTCCACCGCAGTACACCTGCAGGCGGTGCAGGTCCGGCCAGCGGCGCATCAGCTGGGCAAAAGCACGGCGTCCTGCCCGCTTCATCAGGGCGATGGAGGGGATCTCCAGTGCGGAGATCACTCGACGATCCAGTTCCCGGACCGTTTCAGCGCTGTACAGGGGTTGAGGCGTGTCCATGCGGCTCCCGCGGTGTGGTCAATTTTTAATCTGTGGCAAAATAGCCGACTGTGTCCGCTTCCGGGCCACAATGCGCGGCAAAGTATACCGTTACGGCGCGCGAATTGTTTCACACTGCGAGAGAGTCCATGAACCGGGCAGCCCTCGCCGAGCTGGCCGATCTCATCAGGCAGTGGGGTCGCGAGCTCGGCTTTCAACAGATCGGCATCACCGACTGCGAGCTGACGGAGGACGCCGCGCGCCTGCGCGCCTGGCTGGACGCCGGGCACCACGGGGACATGGACTGGATGGCGGCCCACGGTGACAAGCGCTGGCGACCGGAGAACCTCGAACCGGGCACCCTGAGGGTCATCAGCGCCCGCCTCGACTACCTGCCGCCGGATACCGAGCCGGTGCGCATCCTCAAGGATCCCGCCAAAGCCTACGTATCCCGCTATGCCACCGGTCGCGACTACCACAAGCTGATTCGCAAGCGGCTGGCGCAACTGGGTGAGCGGATCCAGGGCTTCTGCGCGGAGCGCGGCATCGAGGTCTCCGGGCGGGCATTCACCGACAGCGCTCCGGTCATGGAGCGTGCGCTGGCCCAGAAGGCCGGTCTCGGCTGGATCGGCAAGAACTGCATGGTGATCAACAGTGGTGCCGGCTCGTGGTTTTTCCTCGGCGAGCTGTTTACTTCCCTGCCCCTGCCTGTGGACGAAAGCGACGAACCCAACCAGTGCGGCGACTGCACGGCCTGCCTCAAGGTCTGCCCGACGGATGCCTTCGTCGGCCCCTATCAGCTCGATGCCCGGCGCTGCATCTCCTACCTCACCATCGAGAACCCGGGGCCAATACCGGAAGAGTTCCGCGAGCCCATGGGCAACCGGGTGTTCGGCTGTGACGACTGCCAGATCATCTGCCCGTGGAACCGTTTTGCACGGCCCACGGCAGAAAAGGACTTCCACCCGCGTCACGGCCTCGCCGACGGCGACCTGCTGGCGCTGTTCCGCTGGACTGAGGAGGAGTACCTCGAGCGCACAGCCGGGTCGGCGATCCGCCGTATCGGCTTCGAGCGCTGGCAGCGCAACCTGGCGGTGGCCATTGGCAATGGCGAGGCGACGGCGGCGGCGATCGAAACGCTGGAATCCGCCTTGCCGGGAGCCTCACCGCTGGTGGCGGAGCACATTCAATGGGCACTGGCGCGCCTGCGCAGCGGACGCCGGCGCCGGCGCAAGATCCGCAGGACGCAGGCAGAGCGCTGATCGCCTAAAGGCGAAAAAAGTATTCGCGGTAATGCTTGAGCTCTTCGATGCTGTCGCGGATATCATCCATGGCCAGATGGTTGCTGTGCTTCTTGACGCCCTCCAGCACATCCGGCCGCCAGCGGCGGGCCAGCTCCTTGACAGAGCTCACATCCAGGTTGCGGTAGTGGAAATAGCTTTCCAGCTGCGGCATGTACTTGACCAGGAAACGGCGATCCTGGCCGATGGAGTTACCACACATGGGGGAGGCCCCTTCAGGCACCCACTGGCGCAGGAACTCCAGCGTCTCCCGCTCCGCCTCGCGCTCGGTAACCCGGGACTCCCGTACCCGCTTCACCAGCCCCGAGCCACCGTGTTGCTCGGTGTTCCAGTCGTCCATGGCCGCCAGCAGCGCGTCACTCTGGTGAATCGCGATCGCGGGCCCCTCAGCGAGGAGATTGAGGCGGGAATCGGTAATGATGGTGGCGATCTCGATGATGCGCTCCCTCTCCGGGTCCAGCCCGGTCATCTCCAGATCGATCCAGATAAGGTTGTTCTGATCCACGCGCGGCCTCCTGTTTCCTGCGGGGAACGGTAGCGCAAAGCCCCGGCGAAGCAAAGCGCAGCCGACCGCACGGCGAACCGGAAGCGGCAAAGCGTGAAAAACGACGCCTGCGGCCGCCCCCCAAGCTATAATCCGCGCGAACTTAACCGGGAGCCGGCACGGTGCAACAGACCCGCCGATGAGCAAGCGCAAACTCAGCCGCCGCCAGCAGTGGCGAATCGCCAAGATCCAGGAAGAGCGAGAGGCCCGCGCGCGCAAACGGGCGGAGAGCGCGGAAGAGGCTCTGGATGAGACGGACCTTGGGCCCGAACAGACCGGGTTGGTGATCGCCAACTACGGCACCCAGGTGCTGGTGGAAAGCATTGCGGCAAGCTCTGGAGAGAGCAGCGGGGAAAGCACCGGGGACACAGCGCTGCGCCAGCGCTGCCACGTGCGGGCCAATATCGAGACCCTGGTGACCGGCGACCGCGTCGCCTGGCGCCCTGCGGTCAGCGAGCGCACCGGCGGCCTCGGCGTGGTGGGTGCGCGCCTGGCACGCCATTCGGAGTTACAGCGGCCGGACCGCTACGGCGACCTGAAAACTGTCGCAGCCAACATCGACCGCATCGTGATCGTCATCGCCCCCAGGCCTGAGCCCTTCGCCAACGCCATCGATCGCTACCTGGTCGCCGCCGAGACCACCGGTATCGCCCCCCTGCTCCTGCTCAACAAGATTGACCTGATCGATGATGGCAACCGGGAACACCTGGAGGACCTGCTTGCCCCCTACCCGGACCTCGGCTATCCGGTGCTGCGACTGTCGACCAAGACGGGTGAGGGTCTCGAGGGACTGCTGGCCACCCTCGCCGAAGGTACCAGCGTATTCGTCGGCCAGTCCGGCGTCGGCAAGTCCTCACTGGTCAATGCCCTCCTGCCCGAGGCCGGCGCTCGTACCGGCGCGCTGTCGGAGGCAACCCAGAAGGGCACCCACACCACTACCGCCGCGGAACTCTTCCACCTGCCCACCGGCGGCGATCTGATAGACTCGCCCGGCATCCGCGAGTTCGGGCTCTGGCATATGAGCGAGCAGGCACTGCTGGAGGGCTTCGTCGAGTTTCGCCCGTTTATTGGCCACTGCCGCTTCCGCGACTGCCGCCACCAGGGTGAGCCCGGCTGTGCCATCAACGAAGCGCTGGCCCGCGGCGACATCAGCGAGCGGCGCATGAACAGCTTCCTCCACCTGCGCAACAGCCTGCAGGAAGAGTGAGCAATTACCGACCACGGGAACAGGGAGAGCCTCTTGTCACCATCACTGCCCTTGATCGTTGAACCAGAACAACTGGCCACGCAACTCGAACGCGAGGACCTGCTGCTGGTGGATCTCAGCACGCCCGCCAACTACCAGAGCGGGCATATTCCCGGCGCGATCCACCTGCCCTTCCAGGCCCTGATGGCGGGCACGCCCCCGGCACCTGGCAAGCTGCCCAACAGGGACCGACTGACCGAGGTTTTCCGCAGCATCGGCCTGCGGCCGGAGCATCACGTAGTAGCCTTTGATGACGAGGGCGGCGGCTGGGCTGGGCGTTTTCTGTGGACACTTGAGGTCATCGGTCACCACAATTACAGCTACCTGAACGGCGGCATGCATGCCTGGCGCGCCGCCGCCCTGCCGCTGACCACTGAGCTGCCGGTCATACGCCCCAGCGAGATCGACATCGAGATTGATCAAGCCCCGCTGATGGAGGCGGAAGAAATCCAGCAACAGCTTGGCGACAGCCGGTTCCGGGTCTGGGATGCCCGCTCGCCACAGGAATACCGCGGCGAAAAAGTGCTGGCGATGAAGGGCGGCCATATACCGGGTGCCATCAATTGCGAGTGGACCCAATTGATGGACCCGCAGCGGGACCTGCGCATTCGTGAGGACGCAGGCGAATTCCTCGCGCGTCTCGGCCTCGAAAAGGGCCAGCGTATCGTCACCCATTGCCAGAGCCACCATCGGTCCGGCTTTACCTGGCTGGTGGGCAGGTCCCTGGGCTTCGATATCTGCGCCTACCCCGGCTCCTGGAGCGAATGGGGCAACCTGCCCGACACCCCTACCGAACAGTAATTTTTTTGAGCTTTTTATGAATCCAAAGTTATTTGCCACACTGCAGTACCTGACCCCGCAACACACGCTGTCCCGTGCGGCCGGGTGGCTGGCAGAGACCCGTGCCCCCTGGATCAAGGACCGCTTCACCGGATGGTTCGTGAACAAGTACGGCGTCGACATGAGCGAAGCGCAGGAATCGGACTACACCGCCTACGCCAACTTCAACGATTTCTTCACCCGCGCGCTGGTGGACGGTGCCCGCCCCATCACCGAGGGGACCACTGCGCTCGCATGCCCCGCGGACGGGCATGTCAGCCAGCTGGGAGAGATCCACAACGGCCGCATCTTCCAGGCCAAGGGCCAGGACTACAGCCTGCTGGAACTGGTGGGCGGGGACCCGCAACTGGCTGCCCAGTTCACCGGCGGTGAGTTTGCCACCGTGTACCTGTCGCCGAAGGATTACCACCGCGTCCACATGCCGGTGGACGGTGTATTGCGCAGCATGGTGCACGTCCCGGGCCAGCTGTTCTCGGTGAACCAGGTCACCACCGAGCAGGTCCCCCGCTTATTCGCCCGCAATGAGCGCGTGGTTTGCCTGTTCGACACCCCCGCCGGCCCCATGGCCATGGTCCTTGTAGGCGCAATGATTGTTGCCAGCATCGAGACGGTCTGGGCAGGCCTGGTAACGCCGCACAAGCGCCGCATCCGCACCACCCACTACGGTGACAGCAAGCCAATCACACTGAAAAAGGGTGAGGAAATGGGCCGCTTCAAGCTCGGCTCCACGGTGATCCTGCTGTTCGGCGCCGACCGGGTGAAATGGCTGGAGTCACTGGCTGCGGAGAGCCCGGTCAGGATGGGTGAACACTTCGGGGACATCGCCCAGGCGGACGCCTGACAGGGTGGAATGGCGGCTCTGCAGTAGAGCCGCCCATCGGAACCGGGCGATCGCCTAGCGGCCGATCACCCTGGAGAGGAAACTCGGCAGGCGCTTGCGGCTGAACAGATAGGCGTCGCGCACGGCAGCCACGTCCACCTCGGGGAACCGGCTCGGCTCGAGGTCCTTCACGATCGCAATCTTGTCGCCGCGCCCCAGCTTGCCGCGCTCGATCAACCGCTCCTTGCGGTCGTCGTCGGCAGCCAGATCCAGCAGGCGCGGCTCCGGCAGGCGCTTTTTGTCGCGATCCAGCACCACCATCACCTTTGGTTTGAGCCGGCGCTGATAGGTCTGCTCCAGCACCACTGCCACTTCACCGGTGGAGAGCTCCACCTGGGTTCCGGTGGGATAGAGACCGATGGCCTGGATAAACTCCACCACCAGCTGCTCCTGATAACAGATACCGCGAAGATCGTAGAGATCGGCCACCGCCCGGGATGGCGCCACCGGGAAACTGGCCCCACGGGGGTTAGTGGCTTCGTCATAGAAAGTGACAATGCCACATATCCGCGCCAGCACCGGGATCTTTTCTCCGCGCAAGCCGGCAGGATAGCCGCTGCCATCGTGTCGCTCACGATGACACTGCACGATCCTCACCACTTCCGGGTCCAGCTGCGGTTCCCTGGCCAGTAACTCGACGCTGTAACCGACAAACTTTCGGTACTCCAGCTCCTGCCGCGGGCTGCGATTGACGGCCTGCAGGACCTCATCTTCCAGTTGCAGCTTGCCCACATCTTTCAGCAGCGTTGCCAGGCCCAGGCGGATCAGGTCCAGGCGCCGCAGACCGATATGGCGACCGAACAGCACCGCCCAGATGCTCGCACGAATCGAATGCCGGTAGGTGTGCTCATCCTTCTCCTGGATGCGTGCCAGCCAGGCAGAGGCGTCGGGGCTGCGTAGCATGCTGTCCACCAGCTGCTCCATTGCCCCCTGCACCTTGCGCAGTGGGAGCTCCGCCTGCTCACCCACATGGGACATGACACCCGCCATGCCCTCGGCAATCTCGCGGTAGAGCTTTTCAGCTTTGGGGGACTCCCTGCGAACGGGCACCGGCTCGGGGTACGCATCGCGGCGTACCTGCACCGGGCGACAGGGAATCAGTGCCGGGGTAGCAGGACCACGGGAGACCCGCACAGTCCGGGGATTTTCCACAGCAGCAGCGGAGCGGGTCATGCGACGCAGTTTGACACCGACATCACCGACCGTCTTGATGACATCCACGTAGACGTAGCGGCAGTACTTCTGCAGCTGGCGGATCTCCTCGAGATCGCGGATGTAGAAGCCCTGCAAAGCAAAGGGCGTGCGCGTCCATGGGCGATCGAGACGCGACACAAACATGCCGCGCTGCAGGTCTTCTACATAGACTTTCGCTTGTTCAATCGCCACGCTGGAAACTGCTTTGTTGTTGATTATCGATCAGTGGGCACAGGCTGGCGGCGGGGAAGCCGCAAGCCAACGCGCATTTATACCACGGCTGGCAGGGCATTAGACACAAAGTCTAACGCCTGGCGCACACTGTATTTGTGACGAGCATCACATTGCTGTCAACTCAATCCTCGCGGAAGGATGGATAGTCTCTCAAAGGTGGTACTTCGGAGAGAGTTCGTGCACTGCCTCGATCATGGCGCCGGCATGCTCCGGGTCGACTTTTGGCGTGATGCCGTGCCCCAGGTTGAATACATGTCCGCTACCCTGGCCGAAGCCGGCCAGGATGGCAGCCACCTCCTCACGGATGCGCTCGGGAGTGGCATAGAGAATGGCGGGGTCCAGGTTGCCCTGCAGCGCCACCCGGTCGCCCACCCGCGCGCGGGCCGCGCCGATATCCGTGGTCCAGTCCAGCCCCAGCGCCGAGGCGCCACTCTCTGCCATGGCCTCCAGCCACTGGCCACCGCCTTTCGTGAAGAGAATGCTCGGCACCGGCCGCCCGTCCCGCTCCTTGATCAGCCCGGCCACGATGCGCTCCATATAGTGCAGGGAGAACTCGCGATAGGCACTGTGGCTCAGGGCACCGCCCCAGGTATCGAAGATCTGCACCGCCTGGGCACCGGCACGGATCTGCGCATTCAGGTAGTCCACGACCGAATCTGCCAGGACCGACAGCAGCTGGTGCATCAGTTCGGGGCGGCTGTAGAGCATCTCCTTACAGCGGGCGAAGTCGCGGCTCGAACCGCCTTCCACCATATAGGTCGCCAGCGTCCACGGACTGCCGGAGAAACCGATCAGCGGCACCCGCCCATTCAATTCACGGCGTATGGTACGAACCGCGTTCATGACGTAGTCCAGGTCGGACTCGCTGTTCACCACCTCAAGGCGACGGATATCCGCTTCGGTGCGCACGGGTTTGCGGAATTTCGGTCCCTCGCCCTCCTCGAAGTAGAGACCCAGCCCCATGGCGTCGGGGATGGTGAGGATGTCGGAAAACAGAATGGCAGCATCGAGGGGATAACGCTCCAGCGGCTGCAGGGTCACCTCGCAGGCCAGCTCGGTGTTGCGGCACAGGTCCATAAAGCTTCCGGCCTGGGATCTGGCCGCGCGATATTCCGGCAGATAGCGCCCGGCCTGGCGCATCATCCACACCGGGGTCCGGTCGACGGGCTGGCGCAGCAGGGCGCGCAGGAAACGATCATTCTTCAGTTCGGAGGGCTTGGCTTCGGACATGACTACCACGGGGCTGGTTAAAAAGGCGGCTATTGTAGCGGGGAGCTGCGGGGGAAAACAGGACTGGACAGGAGATCGCTGTAGCGCGGCAAAAGTGCGGCAAAATCGATGATTGACGCGCCGGCTGCCCGGCCTTACCGCTTGTCACCTAATGAAAAACAATCTCAAACGCAGTGGGTGCACCCCCGCGCTCGCCGCCTGGCATCGATCGATGGCGGTCATTATCTCCAATCTGGGCCGCAGCGATTTCTGCTGTTCTCACCAAAACTGAGCACTGCCTTCATTGCCAGCTATCGCCACCCGCTGCAGTCCGGTGAACTGCTGCTCAGCCTCGAGCAGATTGGCCAGGCGAAGCAGTACAGCGATATTGACAACATCGAGAAGGTGGCGCAAAAAGCCTGACAGGAAAGCTACCTCCGCCTGGGCTACCTCTCCAACTCGGACTGGACCGCCACCCTGTGGGTGGAAAACCTGCTCGACGAACAGCATTTCGAGCGAGGCTGGGCCAACGCTGACATCAACAACCAGTGGCGCTATAGCCTGGTGAATGCCCAGGTGTGGCCGGCGAAGCCCCGTACCGTCGGGCTGGACTTCACCATGCAGTTCTGACGGGTCGCGCCCGGCCTCAGGCCGGGCGCAGCAGTGCGAGGGAGGGCACCCACTCCGTGCCAAACGCGCAGCGGACCGATGCCACCCGGGGGCTCGGTTTCGTGTTGTCAATAAAACCTGGCGGTACTGTCCCGCCGAGAAACCGAGTATTCCGATGGAGACTTACGGATCCCTGAGCCTTTTTCCCACTGCCGTGGTCGTCGCCACCGCGGTCGTGACCCGACGCCCGATCATCGCACTCTTCACCGGGGTCATCGTGGCACTCGCCATGCTCAATCCCCGCAACATCATGGGGCCACTGGCCGATACGGCCCTGTCAGTGATGATGGACGAGACAATCGGCTGGATCATCTTGGTGTGCGGTCTGTTTGGCAGCCTGATCGCATTGTTGATCCGCGCCGGCGGCGCCACCGCCTTTGCCGAGGCACTCGCGGCGAAAGCGAACACCCGCTCGAAGGCCCTGCTCAGCACCTGGTTCCTGGGGCTGGTCATTTTCATCGATGACTACCTGAACGCGCTTGCCGTCAGTTCGTCGATGAAAAAGGTCACGGACAAGTTCAGGGTTTCGCGACAGATGCTCGCCTATGTGGCGGACTCCACTGCCGCACCGGCCTGTTTCCTGGTACCGATCTCCACCTGGGCAGTGTATTTCTCCGGCATCCTGGAGAGCTCTGACATTGCCGAGGCCGGCGCCGGCATGAGCCTCTATATCAGCGCCATTCCCTTCATGCTCTATTCCTGGCTGGCGCTGCTGCTGGTGCCGCTGGTCGCGACCGGACGGGTGCCGCTGATCGGCCCGATGAAAAAGGCCGAGGCCCAGGCCGCGACGGCGCCGCCACCGAAAGAGCCTGCGGAACTGGTGCCGGTGTCCGTGGGTGCGGCGGCGGTCAGACGCAAGCACCATGTATGGAACTTCGTCATTCCCATTGTCAGCTTGCTGGTGTTCAGCTGGATTTACGATATCGATGTGCTGAAAGGGGTGATCGCCGCCCTCGCCATCACCATCCCGCTGCTGGGCCTGCAAGGGGTCATTGCCTGGGGGGATATGTTCGACACCATCCTGGAGGGCTTCAAAACCATGATCGCGCCGCTGTCGATCGTGGTGGCGGCATTCATGTTCAAGGCAGTGAACGACAGCCTCGGCATGCCGCAATACGTGATTGCCACAGTCGAACCCCTGATGACAGCCCAGTGGCTGCCACTGGTGGCGTTCCTGTCGATGGCACTGGTTTCCTTTGCCACCGGCTCGTCCTGGGGCGTGTTCGCGATCACCATCCCGATCGTGATTCCGCTGGCAGAGGCAGTGGGCTGCCCGCTGCCGCTGGCCATCGGCGCTCTGCTTTCAGCCAGTGCCTTCGGCAGCCATGCCTGCTTCTATGGCGATGCGACTGTGCTCGCGGCCCAGGGCAGCGGTTGCTCGGTGATGAGCCATGCGTTGACCCAGTTGCCCTACGCACTGATCGCCGCGGCTCTGGCCAGCGCGGGCTTTATCCTGCTCGGATTTATGTAACCGGAATCGGCCGATCCACGAATATGCAAAAGGGGGCTATGCCCCCTCGGCTAGTGACAAAGTCCGGTAGGCGGGGATTTAGACAGAGTGTGAGACCCCGCATTGCGAAACCGTCGGGTACAGGACGTACCCGACGGAGCTACATGGATGTATTCATACGTTTTCGCAATGCGGGGCCTGGTGCTATGTCACCGCCAGACCTGCATGGAGGGATGGCGGGATTTATCAAGGCACCGAGGGGACAAAGCTCCCTTTTTTCATTCGGCTAAAGCCGATTCAGACGTCCAGATAGTCGAGGATCCCCTCGGCGGCCTGGCGCCCTTCCCAGATCGCCGTTACCACCAGGTCGGAGCCACGTACCATATCGCCGCCGGCAAAGACCTTCTCGTTGCTGGTCTGGAACTTGTAGCGTTGTTCCTCGGCGGCCACTACACCGCCCCAGTCGGCGATCTCGATGTCGTGGTCAGAGAACCAGTCCGCCGGATTCGGGCGGAAACCGAAGGCCACCAGCACCAGGTCCGCGGGGATGATTTCCTCGGAGCCAGCCACCACCTGCGGACGGCGGCGGCCATTTTCGTCCGGCTCCCCCAACTCGGTGGTCACTACCTTCACCCCGGTTACCTTGCCGTCACCGACGATTTCCACCGGCTGGCGGTTGAACAGGAAACGCACGCCCTCTTCCTTGGCGTTTGCCACTTCGCGGCGGGAACCCGGCATGTTTTCCTCATCGCGCCGGTAGGCGCAGGTCACGCTGCGTGCCCCCTGACGAATAGAGGTGCGGTTGCAGTCCATGGCGGTATCACCCCCACCCAGAACCACGACGCGCTTGCCTTCCACGGAGATGAATTCCTCCGGGTTGTTTTCCCAGCCCATGTTGCGGTTCACGTTGGCCACCAGGAACGGTAACGCATCGTGCACGCCGGGCAGGTCTTCCCCGGGGAAGCCACCCTTCATGTAGCTGTAGGTGCCCATTCCCATGAACACCGCGTCGTAATCCCGCACCAGCTCCTCGAAACTGATGTCCTTGCCCACCTCCGTATTGAGGCAGAACTCGATACCCATGTCCGTGAAAATCTCACGGCGCTGTTGCATCACGCGTTTTTCGAGCTTGAACTCGGGAATGCCAAAGGTGAGCAGTCCACCGATCTCGGGGTACTTGTCGAACACCACCGGCTGTACGCCATTGCGGATCAGCACGTCGGCACAGCCGAGCCCCGCAGGGCCGGCACCGATCACCGCCACGCGCTTGTCAGTCTTCACGACATGGCTCAGGTCGGGACGCCAGCCGAGGGCAAAGGCGGTATCGGTGATGTACTTTTCCGCGCTGCCGATGGTCACCGCACCAAAGCCGTCATTCAGGGTACAGGCTCCCTCACACAGGCGATCCTGCGGGCAAACGCGCCCGCAGACTTCCGGCAAGGTGTTGGTCTGGTGGCAGAGTTCCGCTGCCTCCATGATATTGCCGTCTGAGATCAGGCGAAGCCAGTTGGGAATGTAGTTGTGTACCGGGCACTTCCACTCGCAGTAGGGATTGCCGCAGTCCAGGCAGCGGTGGGCCTGGCTGGCTACCTGCCGCTCACTGAACGGATGGTAGATCTCCTCGAACTCGTTGGTGCGCGTAATGATGTCTTTCTTGGCGGGATCGATCCGGCCCACATCGACAAACTGGAAGTCATTGTTCAGTCGCTGAGTCATTGTCGTACCCCCTTACTCGCCACGCTTGCGCACATCGGATAGCAGGCCGGCGAGGCTCGCCGCCTTGGGTTTCACCAGCCAGAAACGGCTGAGGTAATCGTCGAAGTTGTCCAGCAACTCCTCGCCCCATTCACTGCCTGTCTCGGCAACATACTCCTCGATCACCTCGCGCAGATGGCTCTGGTGCGGCTCGAGGGTCTCACTGCTGATGCGGCGCAGTTCGATCAGCTCGTGGTTGCACTTGTCGAAGAAGTCCCGTTCCAGGTCCAGCACATAGGCGAAGCCACCGGTCATACCGGCGCCGAAGTTGAAACCGGTCTTGCCGAGCACCGCCACCATACCGCCGGTCATGTATTCACAGCAGTGGTCGCCGGCCCCCTCAACCACGGCGAAGGCACCGGAGTTGCGCACGGCGAAGCGCTCACCGGCGCGACCGGCGGCGAAGAGCTTGCCGCCGGTAGCGCCGTACAGGCAGGTATTACCGACGATGCTGGTTTCCTGGGAGGCAAAACTGCTGCCCGCCGGCGGGCGGATGACCAGCTTGCCGCCGGCCATGCCCTTGCCCACATAGTCGTTGGCATCACCATCCAGGTACATTTCCAGGCCACCGGCATTCCAGACCCCGAAAGACTGGCCAGCGACCCCGGTCAGGCGCAGCTTCAGCGGCGCGTCCACCATGCCCTGGTTGCCATGGCGCTTTGCGATCTCACCGGACAGCCGGGCCCCGATGGAGCGGTCACAGTTGGTGACGGTGTACTGGTATTCACCACCAGCGCGATTTTCGATCGCTGGCAGCATGTCCGCCACCATGCGCTCCGCCAATTCGCCTTTATCCCAGGGGGTATTTTTCGGCTGCTGACAGGTCTGCGGTTTCGCAGCCAGCAATTCATCGGTGTGCAGCAGCGGCGACAGGTCGAGTTTTTTCTGCTTGTCGGTCTGGCCTTCCAGTACCTGCAGCAGGTCCACACGCCCCACCAGTTCCTCAAGGCTGCGTACACCGAGCCGCGCCATCCACTCGCGGGTCTCCTCAGCGACGAAGCGGAAGAAGTTCATCGCCATCTCGGCAGTGCCGATGTAATGGTCATCACGCAGGTCCCGGTTCTGGGTGGCGACACCGGTGGCACAGTTGTTCAGGTGGCAGATGCGCAGGTATTTACAACCCAGCGCCACCATGGGCGCGGTGCCGAAGCCAAAGCTCTCGGCACCGAGGATCGCGGCCTTGACCACGTCGAGGCCGGACTTGAGCCCGCCATCAGTCTGCACCCGCACCTTGTCGCGGAGGTCGTTGGCACGCAGGGTCTGGTGTGTTTCCGCCAGGCCCAGCTCCCAGGGGGAACCGGCATAGCGGATGGAGGTAATCGGGCTCGCCGCGGTGCCGCCATCGTAACCGGAGATGGTGATCAGGTCCGCGTAGGCCTTGGCCACACCGGCAGCGATGGTGCCGACACCAGGGCGGGAAACCAGCTTCACCGAAACCAGTGCATCAGGGTTGACCTGCTTCAGGTCGAAGATCAGCTGGGCAAGGTCCTCGATGGAATAGATATCGTGGTGCGGCGGTGGTGAGATCAGGGTGACGCCGGGCACCGAATAGCGCAGCCGCGCGATCAGTTCATTGACCTTGCCGCCGGGCAGCTGGCCACCCTCACCGGGCTTGGCGCCCTGGGCGACCTTGATCTGCAGCACTTCGGCATTCACCAGGTAATGGGGGGTCACGCCAAAGCGACCGGAGGCCACCTGCTTGATTTTGGATACCTTGTCGGTACCGAAGCGCGCCGGGTCCTCACCGCCCTCACCGCTGTTTGAGCGGCCGCCGAGGCGGTTCATGGCCTGCGCCAGGGATTCGTGGGCCTCCGGTGACAGGGCACCGAGGGACATGGCAGCGGAGTCGAAGCGGCGCAGGATGTTTTCCGCCAGCTCCACCTCATCGATGGCAATCGGCTGCAGGTCCTCGCGGAAACCGAGCAGGTCCCGCAGGGTGGCCACCGGGCGCTGGTTGACCAGCTCAGCGTAATCGCGCCATGTGGCGTAGTCCCCCGTGCGTACCGCCTGCTGCAGGGTCATGACCACGTCCGGGTTGAACGCGTGGTACTCCTGGCCGTGCACATACTTGTGCAGGCCGCCCGGGGAGACCGGTTTGCGCGGCTTCCAGGCGATCTCTGCGCGCCTGGCGGTATCCACCTGCAGGTCGGCGAAGCCAGCGCCCTGGATACGGGTCGGGGCCCCGGGGAAACACAGGTCGACCACTTCGCGGGACAGGCCGACGAGTTCGAACAGCAACGCGCCCCGGTAGGAAGCCACCGTGGAGATACCCATCTTCGACAGGATCTTCAGCAACCCCTTGATGATGCCATTGCGATAATTCTTCTGCGCCTCCGCGGCATCCAGCAGCAACTCACCGGTATCGATCAGGTGGTTGATGATGCTGTAGGAGAAATAGGGGTGTACCGCCGTCGCGCCAACACCCACCAGGCACGCAAGCTGGTGCGCATCGCGGGCGCTGGCGGTATCGACGATCACATTGGAGTCGCAGCGCAGGCCGGCATGGACCAGGTGGTGGTGCACGGCACCGGTGGCCAGCAGCGCATCGATGGGCAGCTTGTCCGGCTGAATGTCGCGATCGGACAGCACCACCAGCACTGTGCCGGCACGGACCGCCGCTTCCACATCCGCACAGAGCTTGCGGATCGCCGCCTCCAGGTCCAGCTGGGCGGGATCGTAATTGAGGTCGAAGATCTTCGACTCGAAGCCGGGGCGATCCAGCTCCAGCAGCGCCGTGTACTTCATATGGGACAACACCGGCGACGACAGGATCACCCGGTCGGCGTGTTCCGGCGTTTCCTCGAACACCGATTTCTCACGCCCCAGGCAGGTCTCGAGGGACATGACCACGGTTTCCCGCAGCGGGTCGATGGGTGGGTTCGTCACCTGGGCAAACTGCTGGCGGAAATAATCGTAGATCGAACGGTTGTGTCGCGACAGTACCGCCATCGGGGTGTCGTCGCCCATGGAACCGACGGCTTCCTGGCCGGCTTCAGCCATCGGCCGCACCACGGAATCCCGCTCCTCCAGGGAGGAACTGAACAGTTTCTGGTAGACCTTGAACTGCTCATAGGAAAAATTGTTGTCCACTGGTGCGGTGACCAGGGTGGAACGGATGCGGCGGGCCTTGTCCTTCAGCCAGCGCTTGTAGGGCTGGCGCGCCTTGAGCATGTTATCGATGTCGGCGGTGTGGTAGAGCTTGCCCTCGCGCGTGTCCACCGACAGCATCTGCCCCGGGCCGAGACGGCCCTTCGCCACCACGTCCTCAGGCTTGTAATCGTAAACGCCGATCTCGGAGGCAACAGTGATGATGTCGTCCTTCGTAATCACCCAGCGGGATGGACGCAGGCCATTGCGGTCCAGGGTACAGACGGCGTAGCGGCCGTCGGTCATCACCAGGCCTGCGGGGCCGTCCCAGGGTTCCATGTGCATGGAGATGTACTCGTAGAAACCGCGCAGGTCCGGATCCATGCTCTCTACGTTCTGCCAGGCCGGCGGCACCAGCATGCGCACTGCCCGGTGCAGTTCCATCCCGCCGGCGATCAGCATCTCCAGCATGTTGTCGAGGCTCGAAGAATCGGAGCCCTCGCGGTTGACCAGCGGGGCCAGCTCCGCCAGCTCCGGCAGCAGCGCACTGGAAAATTTCGGCGTGCGCGCCACGGACCAGTTGCGGTTACCGGTGATGGTGTTGATCTCGCCGTTGTGGGCCAACAGGCGGAATGGCTGCGCCAGAGGCCAGCGGGGCATGGTGTTGGTGGAAAAGCGCTGGTGGAATACACAGATGGCCGTTTCCAGGCGCGGGTCGGCCAGCTCCGGGAAAAATTTCGGCAGGTCCGCGGGCATCATCAGGCCCTTGTATGACACCACCTGGGTGGACAGGCTGGCGATGTAGACCCCTTCGGCCAGCTGCTGCTCAGCCTTGCGTCGTGCGACGAACAGACGCGCATTGAACCTGGCCTCGCCCAGCGGTTGCTCGGCATCGTTGACCAGGAGGTGTTCGAACCGGGGCAGGGACTCGCGGGCAATGGGCCCCAGGCAGTCAGGGTTGGTCGGCACCGTGCGCCAGCCGGCCACACGCATGCCTTGGGTCTCGAGTTCGCGGGTGAGGACATCGCGGGCGGCCTGGGCCTGCGCTTCGTCCAGGGGCAACATGATGACGCCCACTGCGTATTGATCTGTGAGTTCGACACCGCACTGCTCGCGGGCCTCGGCGCGCAGGAAGGTATCCGGCTTCTGCAGCAACAGGCCGCAGCCGTCACCGGTCTTGCCGTCCGCGGCAATACCACCGCGGTGTGTCATGCAGGTCAGCGATTCGATCGCGGTTTGCACCAGCTTGTGGCTCACCTGTCCCTTCAAATGTGCGATCAGGCCAAAACCACAGTTGTCCTTGAACTCATCCAACCGATACAGACCGCTACCCATAGAATTCCTCATCGTTGTTTTATCGGGCCCCGGCGCTGAGAAGGAGAGGGAGAGCCCGCTGGCTGCGTCCCCGGGCCACCAATTGCAGCGGCCGGCATTCCCGTCTCCCGTCACGGGGCCGGTCACGCAGCGCGCGACCATGCCTCACTGACAAAAAAAGCCCGCAGAGGGGCTTTTTTTATTCTGGTTTTATTCTGACTCCGCACCCGCGCTTTTTCGCGGGGGGCGCGCAATATTACTGGCGCCGGCCTGGAATTGCAAGAAACGGCAGTCTATTCTTCTGGATTGAGACCGAAAAACCGACTTATCTTCTTTTCTCGACCCCCTTTGTCAAATAGTCCTCAGCCACGATCAAATTGCAGTGCAGTGATCACTCTGCGCCGCAGAGCCTGAGGGCCTTTTCAATATCCCCTGCACTGCAGTCCGCCACGATTGCGGCGCGGCCGAGCTCCGCCAGCAATATCAGCCGCAGGCGACCGTCGATCACTTTCTTATCCACAGCCATGGCTTCGAGGAACTGCGTCGTAGTCATGCCTTCAGGCGCCCGTACCGGCAGCCGCGCCCGCCCGAGCAATGCCCGGATTCGGCCAACCACATCGCCTGAAATATCCCCGCGCAAGTGGGAGAGCTCAGCGGCCATCACCATGCCGGCAGCTACCGCCTCGCCGTGCAGCCATTGTCCATACCCCTGCACTGCTTCGATCGCATGACCGAAGGTGTGGCCAAAGTTCAGAATCGCCCGCTGCCCACCTTCCCGCTCATCGGCAGCCACCACTCTCGCCTTATCGCGGCAGGAACGCTCAACGGCATACGCCAACGCATCCTCGTCCCGCGCCATCAGCTGGTCGATATTGTCCTCGAGCCAGGGAAAGAACGGTTCGTCGCAGATCAGACCGTACTTGATCACCTCCGCCACGCCGGCACTGAACTCCCGCTCCGGCAGAGTCGACAGGATACCCATGTCGGCCAGCACCAGACGCGGCTGGTAAAAAGCACCGATCATGTTCTTGCCCAGCGGGTGGTTGACCCCGGTCTTGCCGCCGACGGAGGAGTCTACCTGTGACAGCAAAGTAGTGGGAATCTGGATAAAGTCGACACCGCGCTGGTAACTGGCTGCCGCAAAGCCGGTCATATCCCCCACTACGCCGCCACCCAGTGCGATCAGCGTTGTGCTGCGGTTGTGACGCTTCTCGAGCAAGGCGTCGAAAATCCGGTTGAGGGTATCCAGGTTCTTGAACGCCTCACCATCGGGGAGTTCGATGTGATCCACCCGCTCCAGGCCACAACCCTCTAGTCCCTTCATCAGTGCGGACAGATATAGGGGGGCGACCGTCTCATTGCTCACCACCATCACCTGCTTGCCGCGGATATGGGGGGCCAGATTACCCGAATCAGAGAGGAGCCCCTGCCCGATCAGGATCGGGTAACTACGCTCCCCAAGTTCTACCGTGAGGCGATGCATGACATTCTCCATTGCTAATGCGTTCGGCGGGATGCAGTGTGCTGGGCACTGAGGGGCTAATCCGGGTATCGCCTCGGGGCAGGGGACCGCTCAGTGGGCCGCATCTGCCTCTGTCAGGCGCTCGGCGACACGCACGGCAGCCTGCTTGGGGGTACAGTGGTCCGTCTCACAGACGAGATCCGCCACCTCCCGGTAGAGGGGATCGCGCTCCTCAACCAGCTCCACGATCCGCGCGCGGGGATTTGGGACCTGCAACAGTGGGCGATTGCTGTTTTTGGCAGTGCGCTCCACTAGCTGGTCAATACTGGCCTGCAGGTAGACAACGAGTCCGTGCTTGCGCAGCAGGCGCCGGTTTTCTTCCCGCAACACGATGCCACCACCGGTGGCAACAACCTGGACCGGCCCTTCGCAGAGCTGGCGTAACACGTCACTCTCGCGGCGCCGGAACCCGGCCTCACCCTCCACATCGAATATCCACGGGATATCCGCACCGGTCTTGTCTTCCAGCACCTTGTCTGAATCGGCAAAAGGCAGCCTCAATTGGGCTGCCAGCAGTTTGCCGATGGTGGACTTGCCGGCCCCCATGGGGCCGACCAGAAAGATTGAACGACTGATCACTTTGCGTAGATGTAGTCGTCTTCCATGATCCGCGGAGTGATGAAGATCAGCAGTTCACGGCGGTCGTCACTGCGTATTGTCTGCTTGAACAGGTTACCCAGGTAAGGGATGTCACCCAGCAGCGGCACCTTGGTCTCACCCTCGATGGCCTGGCTCTCAAAGATACCGCCCAGCACAATGGTTTCACCATTGGCGACCAGCACCTTGGTCTGCAGTGAGTTGATGTTGATAGCAGGAATCTGCGAACCAGTGACCAGGTCGGTAAACAACTCGCCGACACTGTCCTGATTGATATCCAGGTCCATGATGATGTTGTTGTCCGGCGTGATCTGCGGCGTAACATTCAGCTGCAGAACCGCCTCGCGGAAAGTCACGGATGCGGCACCGGAAGAGGTCGCCTCCAGGTACGGTATCTCGACACCGGATTCGATGTTGGCTTCCTGCTTGTCCCCGGTCACCACCTTGGGCTGGGAGACGATTTCGGCCTTGCCAACATTTTCCAGGGCAGAGAGCTCCAGGCCGAGGAAGAAATTGTCCTTCAGGATGGCATAGGCGATGCTGCCAGCCGGATTAGTAACCCCCAGATCCACCAGCAGAGGGTCATGAATGGACTGGGGCGCACTGACATCGGGGATGGCACCATCCCCATCGCGGAAATCTACAGCCTGCCGGCCGCCGCCAATACCAATCTTGTCGTCATCGATATTGTGACTTTCAGTGTAGTCCCAGCGCACACCCAGCTCGCGCATGAAGTCGGTGTTCGCGTTGACGATTCGGGCCTCGATCATCACCTGACGCACGGGGATATCGATCGCCGCAATCAGGCTGCGGAACTGGGCAATCTTCTCTTCCGTATCGGTGAGGATAATGGTGTTGGTGCGCTCATCGACGATCGCACTACCACGAGGTGAGAGAATACTGCGCTGGTCAGCATCGTCCCGCCCGCCGGCAAAATTGCCCTGGTTAAATCCGCCAGCACCCTGGCCTCGCATCTCACCCTGGAAAAGAGTGAACAGTTCGCGAGCATCCGCGTACCGCACCTGAATGAACTCAGTTCTTAATGGTGATAGCTCTTCTAGCTGTTTGCGCGCTTCCAGCTCCTGGCGCTCGCGCTCGGCGATCTCAGCCGCCGGAGCCACCATGATGACATTGCCTTGCTGGCGCTTGTCCAGGCCCTTGGCCTTGAGGATCAGTTCCAGCGCCTGATCCCACGGCACACCGTCGAGACGCAAAGTGATCCGCCCCTGCACGGTGTCACTGGCTACCAGGTTCAGGTCGGTAAAGTCGGCAATCAGCTGCAGTACAGAGCGCACTTCGATGTCCTGGAAGTTCAGGGACAGCTTTTCACCACTGAACTGGAACTCCTGGCGCTTCTCGCGCACTTCGGCCACAGACAATGGTTTGACGCTCAGTACATACTGGTTGTCGGCCTGATAGGCGAGGTAGTCGTAATCACCAGTGGCTGGATCGACGGAAATGACGGTGTTGCGACCATCGTAGTCGACGGTGATGGACTTCACCGGAGTCGCAAAGTCGGTTACATCCAGGCGCTGGCGCAGGGATTCCGGCAGGTTGGCACCAAGGAATGTGAGCAGGATGCGGCCCTTGGTGCGCTCCACATCGATATTGACCGCAGGATCGCTCAGGCTGACGATCACCTTGCCTTCACCGGCCTCACCGCGGCGGAAATCGATATTGCTGATGGCAACGTTGTCAGCCGGCTGGAAGCGGCTCTGGCCACCGAGGCTCAACGCTTCATCCGCGGGCCGCTGTGCCGGGGCTGCGGCCACGGAGGCTGTGGTCGCGGAGTCGGCACCAATTTCCATCACCACCTGGTTGCCCTGGCGCTCGCTGGTGTAAACCGGCAGCTGGTCCAGGTTGACGATCAGGCGGGTGCGATCTTCGCTGGAGACCACCACGGCGCTGCGGGCGCCACCGATGCCGAGTGAGTATTTCTTCTGCGGCAGCGAACTCTCCACCCCGGCAAAGTCCATCACGATCCGAGCCGGCTGTTCGATGGTGTAACCGGTGGGTTCCGGCGGCACATCACTGAAGCTCAGGCGCAGCTGGACGCGATTGCCCGGCAGTTCAGAAAACTGAATATCGTTGAGCTGATTGACCTGAGCCTGAGATACAGCGGGCGTCAATGCCAGAGCCAGCAACAACACCTTCCCGGCGGCCAATACTTTGGCGAGTTGCTTGTTCATCATTATTGGTTGTCCTTCTCTTCCAAAGTCAGCGCCCGCGGCCGCTCAATCCAGCCGCCGGTGCCATCCGGTACAATTTCCAGTACATCTACCTGCCCAGGAGAGGCGCTCACCACGCGACCGTGGTTCTTGCCCAGATAATTGCCGACAGTGATCCGGTGAATTCCCCCCTCACCATCGTCAACCAGCGCCCAGATCTGGCCGCTGCGTGACAGCGTGCCCACCATGGAGAGCGCATCGAAATTGAAACGTTCCAGCAGTTCCTTGCGACGGTCGGTGTCCGGTGCCACATCGAGACGCCGCCCCACCAATCGCTGCTCAGAGTCCAGCACCGGACGGGTGAACGGGCTGCGCTCGGCAGCCGCGCCGTATACGTAAGGGCTGTAAGGCGTAAACGTGGGAATCGGCTCGATCTGCCCCTTCGGCTTGGCCTTGACGGCCGCCATTTTCTGGCGCAGATCGCTGTGGCTGGCGTCGAGACTGCATCCGGTCACGGCCAGTGCAGTGAGCGCGAGAGCAAAATGTTTGATCATCCCTCTTCTCCCTGCTCTTTATAGCGGTAGGTCTTGGCATTGATGACCATATTGAGCAGTGCACCGCCGTTCTTGCTGGTATCGATGGTGAAATCGTGCAGGGTGACGATACGGGGCATACCGGCGATGCCGCTGACGAAAGCACCAAACTCGTGGTAGCCACCCTGAACCTCGATACGGATCGGCAACTCCACGTAAAACTCTCCGACCTGCTCCTCTTCCAGGGCGATCTTCTGGATCGTCAGGCCACTGCCGCGACCGTACTCGTCGATATCCTCCAGCAGGCCGGGCACTTCCGTATCCTTCGGCAGCTGTTTCAGCAGGGCACCAAAGGTTTCCTCCATCTCGGCCAGCTGGTCGCGGTAGGCATCCAGGTTCGCGGCCTCAAAGGATTTCTTTTCAAACTTGGTGAAAAGCTCCCTTTCCTTGTTGGCTGCAAATTCCAGTTGCTGATAGCGGTCGCTGATCAGGAAGTAGTAGCCTCCGCCGACCAGCACCAGGGAAATGATCAACAGTAATGCAATACGCCCGGCCAGCGGCCAGACACCCACGCGTGAAAAGTCGATATCGTTGATATCGAGCTGATTCAGCTTCTTGAGCGTATCCTCCAACGCCATGGCACGGACCCTTTAATTAGCGGTAGTCGCTAGTTCTTGTTGTTCTTCGTCTTCTTGTTTCTTTCGACCGCTGACTGTCACGGTCATCTGAAAGGCACTGGCCTGCTCGCCAAACTCGGGCTTGGCAGTGACCCCGGTCAGGTTCGGGGATTCATACCACTCTGACTGGTCCAGGTTACGCATGAAGGAAGAGACCCGGTTGTTCGACTCGGCCACACCCGTGATTTCCACTGTCTTGCCGGCACGCTTGAGGCCGGTCAGCCAGAGACCCTCGGGGGCAGCATGCACCATTTCGTCGAAGTAGCGGACTGCCAGCGGGCGGTTGCCCTGCAGCTCCTGAATCACGCGCATGCGATCAATCAGCTGCTGGCGACGCTTTTTCAGGTCCTGAATTTCCCGCACCTGCTTTTCGAGGGCGGTAATCTCGGTCTGCAGCAACCGGTTGCGCTCATTCTGGTTGGCAATCTGGCCGTCGACGGTCTTCATCCACAGAAACACGGCAACGCCGGTGGCAATCACCACCAGCGCTGCAACCTGCTGGAACTCTTTCTGCTTCTGCGCGCGATATTCCTGGCGCCAAGGTAATAGGTTGATCTTGGCCATTGGTCAGTACTCCTTCTCGCGCATGGCGAGGCCCGCGGCGATCATCAGCGAGGGGGCCTCATTGGCAAGCGCCTGGCGATTGACCCGCGAGGCCACTGTCATGTCCTGGAACGGGTTGGCCACCATGGTCGGCTTGCCCAGTTTCTCACCCACGAGATCTGCCAGTCCCTCCATGGCAGCCACACCGCCACCGAGCAGGATGTAGTCCACATCGCTATAGGAAGTCGAGGAGTAGAAGAACTGCAGGGAGCGGGTCACCTGCTGGACCACGGCATCGCGAAATGGCTCCAGCACCTCGGGATAGTAATCGTCCGGGAGGCCGCTGCCGCCCTGGCGCTTGGCCAGGCCCGCCTCCTCAGCAGAGAGGCCGTAGCGACGCTGGATCTCATCAGTCAACTGGCGCCCACCAAACAGCTGCTCGCGGGTGTACACGGTCTTGCCATCCACCAGCACCGAGAGTGCGGTCATGGTGGCGCCGATATCAATCACCGCCACGACCAGCTGTTCCTGGGGCGGGAACTGCCGCTCCATCAGGGTGTAGGAGCGCTCGATGGCGTACGCCTCAACATCCACAACGGCTGCCTGAAGCTCGGCCTCGGCCAGCGAGGAAACCCGCTGCTCGATGTTCTCGCTGCGGCAGGCGGCCAGCAGCACCTCAACCTGGCCCTCCCCCTTGTCCGACGGCCCCTGGACCTCAAAGTCCAGATTGACCTCGTCCAGCGGGTAGGGAATGTACTGGTCGGCTTCGAGGGCGATCTGCGCTTCGAGCGCATCCTCGTTGAGGTCTGCCGCCATCTCGAGGGTCTTGGTGATCACCGCGGAACCGGAAACCGCGACCGCGGCCTGGCGCAGACGGGTCTTCGAGCGGCGCACAACCTTGCGGATGGCCTCCGCGGTCGCACCCACGTCATTGATGTTCTTGTCGACCACCGCATTGGGGGGCAAGGGCTCGACGGCGTAGCATTCGACCCGGTATTTGTCACCGTTGCGACTTAGCTCCAGTAACTTGACCGCTGTGGAGCTAATATCTAGCCCCAACATGGCTTTCGGGCCCTTGTTGAGAAAAGGGAGCATCCCCATTTTTCTTATCTTTTCCGTGGGTTATGAAGATTTGATGTTATAGCACTTTAAATTACAGCTGCAACCGGCAATTGCATAGGTATCAGCGCACAATATTCGTATAATTATTCACCCGATCTGATTCAGACGTAAACCAGAAGCACGATTACATGTCCGAAAAAGCCCGCAATCGCCTGCTATCGCTGTTATGGCTCGCCCTGGCAGGGGCGTCCGGCGCAGCCATGGCCTTTGCCAGCATCTACCTGTACCTCAAACCCGGCCTGCCCTCTGTGGAGAGCCTGCGTGATATCCGCCTGCAGACCCCGCTGCGCGTGTATTCACGGGATCTCAAGCTGATCGGTGAGTTCGGCGAGAAGCGCCGCAACCCCATCGGTATCGAACAGACTCCGGAGCTGTTCGTCAAGGCCATTCTGGCGGCAGAGGATGACGGCTTTTACTCCCATCGCGGCGTATCCATCAAGGGCCTGATGCGGGCCGTGACCCAGCTGGCCCAGACGGGCTCTATCCAGTCCGGCGGCAGTACCCTGACCATGCAGGTGGCCCGGAACTTCTTCCTCAGCCGCGAACAGCGCTTCGTGCGCAAGTTCAATGAGATCCTCCTGTCCCTGCAGATCGAACAGGAGCTGAGCAAGGACGAAATTCTCGAGCTCTACATCAACAAGATTTTCCTCGGCAACCGTGCCTACGGCTTCCAGGCCGCGGCACACGTGTATTACGGCCGTGATATCAATGAGCTCAACCTGGCCCAATGGGCCATGATGGCAGGCCTGCCGAAAGCGCCCTCCACCTACAACCCGGTCGCAAACCCGTCCCGGGCGCTGGTACGGCGCAACTGGATCCTGCGCCGCATGCTGGATCTGGGCTATATCAGCCAGGCGGACCACCAAAACGCCATCACCGCCCCGGTGACTGCCCGCCTCCACCCACGCGACCTGGACATGGAAGCCCCTTACATTGCCGAGATGGCCCGCAAGGAAGCGGTGGAACTGTTCGGGGACAGTGCTTACACCGACGGCTATCAGGTCATTACCACCGTCGACAGCCGCCTCCAGCAGGCCGCCCAGGAAGCCCTGCAGCGCGGGCTCGAGACCTACGATGGCCGGCACGGATACCGGGGCCCTGAGCAACGCCTGGATCCCGAGCTGCTGCATGACAGCGACCAGCTGGTCGACCTCCTGCATGAAATCCCCATCCTCGGCGGCCTCGAGCCGGCTGTGGTCACCGCGGTAGAACCCAAGCGGTTGCTGGTCCAGCTCCGCGATCGACGCGTAGTCGAGGTGCTGTGGGAAAACGGGCTCGACAGCATCCGTCCGTTCCTGTCAGAGAACGCCCGCGGCCCGCGCCTGCAGTCCGCCGAGGAGATGTTTGCCCCCGGGGACGTCATCCGCGTGCGCAAAGTGCAGGTGGATACCGCGTCTGCGACCGAGGTCGCCGACAACACGGACGGGGAGCAAAACCGGCAGGGATCTGACCCGTTTGCCGATCCCGGCGACCCCGCCAGCCCACTCGACGAGCCCGAGGTTCGCGAGGAATGGCACCTGGCACAGGTACCGGCTGCCCAGGGCACACTGGTCTCTCTGGCACCCGAAGATGGCGCCATCCGCGCCCTTGTGGGCGGCTATGACTTCCACCAGAGCCACTTCAATCGCGCCACCCAGGCCGCGCGCCAGCCCGGCTCCAGCTTCAAGCCGTTTATCTATGCCGCCGCCATCGAGCGCGGCTATACCGCAGCCAGCATGATCAATGACGCGCCAATCATTTTTGAGCAGGCCAACCTGCAGGATGTATGGCGGCCGGAAAATGACGGCGGCGACTTCCTCGGCCCGACACGCCTGCGCAAGGCGCTGTACCGCTCCCGCAACATGGTCTCTATCCGACTGCTCCAGGCGCTCGGCATCGATAACGCCCTCGGCTTCGTGGAGCGTTTCGGTTTCGAGCGCAGCAAGCTGGCCCGCAACCTGACCATCGCCCTCGGCAGCTCCGCGCTCACACCGGTCGAAATGGCGCGCGGCTATGCCGCCTTTGCCAACGGCGGATACCGGGTAGAGCCCTACCTCGTGGATCGGGTGCTCGACGTCAATGGCGACGCGGTCTATCAGGCCCTGCCGCTCACAGTCTGCCGGGATTGCCCCGAACCAGGCAGTGAGGAGCTGCAGCGGGAGCCGCTTGACCTCGAGGAACTGCAGATGGAGGCCGCGGCCATCGAGCCCAGCGAGGAGCCGATCGACCTGCGCACCCTGCAAGTGAACCCGGTATACAGCGAGTCCAGCGAGCAGGCACGCCCCCGCGCCCCACGGGTCATGTCCCCGGAGACGAGCTACATCATGGACTCCATGCTGAAAGACGTGATCAAGAAGGGTACCGGCAAGAAGGCGCTGGTGATGAAGCGTGGCGACATCGCCGGCAAGACCGGTACTACCAACGGCCCGCGGGATGCCTGGTTCTCCGGGTACAGCCCCCATCTTGCCACCAGCACCTGGGTAGGCTTTGACTCCAACAGCGAACTCGGCAAAAACGAATACGGTGGCTCAGCAGCCCTGCCAATCTGGATCGATTTCATGAGCGCGGCACTGGAAGGCCTGCCGGAACGCCACCTGCCCCAGCCGGATAACATCGTCACCGTGCGCATCAATCCGAATACCGGCATGCGCACCTCCGGCGGCGGCATGTTCGAGATATTCCGTGCGGATCGGGTGCCAGGTCGCGAGAGTTACCGCTCCATTGCGCCGGTGTACTCCAACGACGGCAACCCGGGCGATGAAGCGCCCGGCCAGGAGCGGGAATCTCTTCCCGAAGAGCTGTTCTGACAGGCGGTCCACAAACCTTCTGAACAAAAAAACGGGGCCTCTGGCCCCGTTTTCATTTCAAGCCAGTTCCCTGGCCGCCGTTTCTTCATGGGCCGCAACCCTGCGACCCGCATGGCCTTTTCCCGGCTGCCGTACTAACGGCTCTTGCGGTACTCGAGGCAGGCGCTTTCCAGCGCCTCAAGGTCGGGAATCACCGCTTCCTCGCCGGAAATCGCCACATGCATCAGCTCGCCACCCTGGCAAGGCTTGTCGCGGCCGGCCAGCTCCTGAGGTGTCACCCGCACCAGTCGCGGTGTCCCCTGCAATACCAGCGCCAGGAACGGAAGGTCGCCGTCGGCGTTGCCGCTGTTGAGCACCGCGATGCGCCCGTTACTCCCCGATGCCGCCAGGGCGCCACCACGTAACACCTCGAACGAAATCAACGGTAGCCGCTGTTCACGCCAGTTCAGTTCGCCGAGATACCAGTCGGGCGCGTCGTACGCAGCGACCGGAGTCTGCATGGCAATCACCTCAGACAGGGTGTCCACAGGCACCAGTAACTGGCCGTCGGCCAGCGGCAGGAACAGGCTACTGACCTCCTGGGGCATATCCACTGGCAGCGCTTGTACTCCACTCATCGCCACTCTCCCTCTCTGTTCACCATTAGTGCTCCACCGGTTCGGGCAGGTGCTCGTGGATGGCTGCCAGCAGGACTTCCTCCTGGTAGGGCTTACCCAGATACTGGTTTACCCCGAGCGACAGGGCGTGGTCCCTGTGCTTTTTACCCGTTCGCGAGGTAATCATCACGATCGGGATATCCCGCAGGCTGCTGCTGGAGCGAATGTGCCGCGCCACCTCAAAGCCATCCATGCGCGGCATCTCGATATCCAGCAGGATCAGGTCGGGCTTCACATCCTGCAGCTGGATGACCGCATCCTGGCCATCCTTGGCGGTAATGGCAATATAACCCTCCCGCTCCAGGAAACGTGTCGTCACCTTGCGCACCGTCACCGAGTCATCCACGACCATGATGGTCTGCTGGCGCTCTTCCGGCGGCACCACCTTGGGCGCCGGCGGTTCTGGCTCCAGCGTCAGCGCCGGTACTTCCGGCCGCGCCAGTTGTGCGGCCTGGCGGCGCAACAGGGCGTGGGCATCCAGAATCACCACGACCGTACCGTCACCGGTGACCGTGGCCCCGGAAACACCCTGCACACTGGCGAACTGCGGGCCCAGGCTCTTCACCACGATTTCGCGGCTGCCCAAGATCGCATCCACCTGCAGGGCCATGGCATGCCCCTCAGAGCGCACCAGCAGGACCGGTAGCTGCGTATCTTCGACACTCAGCTTGGGCTGCGCCTCTGACTGCAGCAGCGCACCAAAGTAACTCACCTGGTAGGGTTCGCCGGCATATTCGAAGCGGGCTTCCGCAGACCGGTAGTAGTGCTCCAGCTCGAAGGGACTGAGGCGCACGATACCCTCGATGGTGTTCAGGGGCATGGCGAACAGGTCCTCGCCGATGCGCACCATCAACGCTCGGTTCACCGACACGGTAAACGGCAGGCGTACGACGAATTCAGTTCCGCTACCGAGTTGCGAATTGATATGAACGGAACCGCCGATCTGCTTGATCTCGGCACTGACCACATCCAGCCCCACGCCGCGCCCGGAAATCTGTGTCACTTTCTCCGCGGTACTGAAGCCCGCCTGCAGGATGAACTGTAGGATCTCATTGTTGGATAGTTCGGCATCCGGTCGCATCAGGCCGGAATCGACCGCCCGCTGGCGCACTTTCATCAGGTTGATGCCGCCACCATCATCACTGATAGTGAGCACCACCTCACTGCCCTCGCGCTCCAGCGCCACGGTGATACGCCCCTTCTCGGGCTTGCCGCTGGCAGTCCGCTCCGCGGGCATCTCGATACCATGGTCCACCGCGTTGCGGAGCATGTGCTCCAGCGGTGCCACCATCCGCTCCAGCATGGAGCGGTCCAGCTCGCCCTCTACGTTGGAGAACACTAGCTCCACCTGTTTGCCCAGCTCGGCACTGACCTGCCGCACGATACGGCGCAGGCGGGGCACCAGCCGCGAGAAGGGCACCATGCGGCTGCGCATCAGCCCTTCCTGCAGCTCCGTGTTCACCCGCGACTGCTGCAGCAACAGTGTCTCCGTGTCCCGGGTCTTGTTGCCCAGGGTTGCGCGCAACTCCAGCAGGTCAGAGGTGGACTCCATCAGGGAGCGGGACAACTGCTGGATGGACGAGTAGCGATCCATTTCCAGCGGGTCGAAGTCATCGTCTTTCTCAGCCAACTGTTCCTGGCGGAAGAGGATCTGCGCCTCGGTCTCCAGGTCGAGGCGGCGCAGCTGCTCGTTGAGCCGCTGCAGGGTCATATCCATTTCGTCCAGTGCCAGGCCGAACTCACTCACCTGCTCTTCCAGGCGACCGCGAGAGATGGAGGTCTCACCGGCCAGGTTAACCAGCTCTTCCAGCAGCTCCGCAGCTACCCGGACCATTTCCTGCGGCTGACCGCGGTTCGGTGTATTGGCCTCGCGCTGCTGCACGCGGCCATCCTTGCGCACGAAAGGCAGGATGTTGTTGCCGCGGCTGGATGGCAGCAGCTCACCGGAGGCAGGAGCAGGTTGATCGCTGCCGCGGGATTCCGGCTCCAGCGGGTTCCGGTCCCCGGAACTTTCCGCCTCGGCCTCCTCTGCCACAGGCGTCCGCGACGCGGAACCGGCCCGCTCGGACTCGGTTTCCGGCACATCGATGCCGTAATCCACCGGATCGGCATGCTCGGACAGCTGTCCGTCGGCCCAGGACGCGGACAGCAACAGCCCAAACGCCTCCTGCTCCTCGCCCTTCATCCAGGCCCGCACGGTTTCCACGCCACCAGCGAGGCGGTCGTAGATCGCATGGGCATCGGCAAAGAATTCAGCCGAGGGCTCAGCCCTGCCCTGCATGCCCTCAATGACGGTTTCGAAGCGGTGCGCCACTTCACCCAGGCCCATCAGGCCGGCCATGCGCGCACCGCCCTTGAAGGTGTGCAACACCCGCTTCAGCGCCTCCGCAAGGCTGCTGTCTGAGGGTGCCTGCTCCCAGCCCTGGATGAGCTCTTCCAGCTCATCCACGAGGTCGCTGGCCTCCTCCATGAAGACATCCACCACATCGGGGTCGATCTCGGCCAGCAGGGCGCCAAGCTCCGACTCGGTGCCGGAGTCCCGGGTCACTGACGGGGTATCACCGGAGCGATCAGCAGTTGCCCCCTCGCTTTCTACAAGCAGGTCATCCCAGTCATCCAGTTCGTCCAAGGCTTGGCGAGATGCTTCGCCGGACACCTCGGTTTCCGCCGCGGGAGGCGGCGCACACTGATCATCGGATCCCGGGCTGGCAGGGGCTCCGATGTCCGTTAGCGGCGGCAGCTCCGACCTGTCATCCTCGCTGGCCGCCTCGGCAGACAGAAGATCATCAAAGCTGAGATCATCAAACGGGGTTTCCTCAAGACCGGCTAGATCACCCTCGGTGTTGACGCCACTGTCGTCGGCAGGGGCAACGCTGTTGCCCATATCCCCGAGTATCGACAGCCCGTCGAGCAGGTCGTCATCCCGGCCCGCGGCCTCCGGATGTTCCTGTTGCTCGGGGTCGCCGGCTTCCGACCAGCGACCGGAGTCGCCCGTTGTCGGGAGGTCCGCGCTGTCGATGCCCAGCTCGGCCAGGTCGAAATCGTCATCATCGACGGCTGTGCCTTCGCCCTGAACCAGGTAGCGCAGCGCTTCCTCCACCGCTTCGCTCACTTCTGGCAGATCCTGGGCAGCCGCCACAGCATCCACCAGGTCCAGCAATTCGTTGTGCCCCTGCTCGAGAGATGCCCAAAGCGCAGGCTCCGCCTCCAGGCTGCCCTCGATCACCTTGCGGTAAACCGCCAGCAACAGCTGGGACAGCTCTGCCAGGGTCGGCAGCTGGGCCCGATTGGCCGCTTCCTGCAGCACCTGCAGCTCCTCAGCCACCGGGTGCAGTAGTGCTGTGTCCTCGGGATTGGCACGCCACTGGCCCAGCATCTGATCGGCGTCCAGCAGTACCTTCATACCGTCGGCCATGATCACAGCCAGCAGCTGGGGGTCCACCGCGCGTGGCTCATTCGCCTCGCGTTCTCGGATCAGGTGGCCAACTGCGCGTTCCTGCAACTCGGCTACACGGGCGAGGTACTGCTCGGTTCTATCGATCTGCAGTTCCTGGCCGCTGCGGATCTGTTCCAGGGCCGTGCGGACATAGTCGGCGCCGTCACTGATCAGCTCGAAAACATCTTCGTCGATCGCCACCTGATAGGTACGCAGCTCCTTGGCAAACCGTTCCAGGGGTGCAATCAACTGGGCAACCGGCTTCACCTCTGCCATATGGGCGGAGCCTTTCAGGGTGTGCAGTGCCCGGTGCAGCGGGTCGGACGGGACCCCGTATATGGGAGCGCACTGGCGCATCTCGTCGAGGAACTCCGCCACCACGGCCAGATGGGTCTCCGCCTCCTGGGCGAAAATTTCCCACAGCTGATCATGCTCATCGGCTGCTTCCCGCTCCGAGGCCGCCTCTTGCGCAGACACGGTGCTCTCACCGTCGAGCTCGGAGGGGATTTCACCGCGCGAAAGCTGCTGCGCCCAACCCTCCAGGCGGGACGTCAACGTGGGATCCGGATCGGCTTCGCGCTTGCGGAAAGCCTCGATCATCGAGGGCAGCTTCTGGCGCACCTGATCGACCAGGCTGGCATGGGCCTGCTGGGGCTTCACCGTTTCATCGATGATGCGGTTGAGCATGTTCTCGACCGCCCAGGCCAGCTCGCCGATATCCGCGGCCTCAACCATGCGCCCGGAGCCTTTCAGGGTGTGGAAGCCTCGGCGGAATTCAACCAGGGCTTCCTCATCGGAGAAATTTGCTGCCCAGCGCGGGAAATATTCGGCGATGGTCTCCAGTACTTCTGTCGCTTCCTCGAGGAAGATCTCGATGATTTCATCGTCGATCAGGCTCTCATCGGCGTCTTCGCTGGAGGTGTCTGCCAAAACGCCAGTCGCCGGAGCCGATTCGCTGGGCGCCGCGCCCCCGGGAGCGGCCGGCTGACCCTGATTGCCCTGCTGAGCCTGCTCCGGTTCCCCGGATTCTGACGGGCTCCCGGCGGCAAACCAGCTGCTCTCCTCGCCGGAATCAGAGTCGGTGTCGGCCGCTGTTTCCAACTCCAGCTCGAAGCCGTCGAGCGCGTCGTCTTCCTCGGCCTGGTCCGTGTTCTTTTCGAATGCTGCATCGGTGCTCGTCAGGACCGGATCTTCAACGCCGGAAACCGCAAAGCCGAGCGTGGCCACGCTGTCCTCTGCCAGCGCCAGCAGCATATCGGCATCTTCAATGCCCTCCGCACGGCGTTCCAGGTAGTACTCAACGCTGGTAATGGCATCGGCGAGAGTATCGAGCAGCTTCCAGTCTGGCTGGGCAGCGGCACTGATCAGCTGTTCACTGATATAGCGGCGACAGGCACTGACGATCTCCCCGGCACGGCGGTAACCCACCATATCCAGGCCGCCGCAGACTTCCTGCAGACGTTCCGGTACCTGCTGCAGGTAGCCGGCATCCCAGTGGCTGGCGATATATTCGACCACCGCCTCTTTGACCTGCTCGAGACCGGCACGCGCTTCCCGCAATACCGACTCGGTCGCATCCCCCATCAGGGGCTGGGCGTTGTCATCGGCCTTGTTGCGGCTGAATGCGGACTGCAGCGCGGAATCCAGCTGCACCAATTCACCGGCAGCCTCCATCAGCAGCTCTTCCGGGTCCTCCGTGCGGGACGCATCCCGGAGCGACTCGTAGACAGACCGGGCGCGGGTCCGCTGCGCCTCCAGGCCCAGCACACCCAGGGTATCCGCGATGCGCTTCGCGACGGCCGCGCTCTCGGATAGTGGTGAGCGCTCACTGCCGGCCATCTCGGGTTCCAGACCCTCACGCAGAGTTCGTAGCTCCTCTCTCAGGGCTACGATCGCTGTGCCGAGCGCCTCCGGCCCCATGGCCAGCGCATCCCCGGTATCCGGCCGCGGCGTACCCGGTACAGCCCGATCCAGTGCGAAAGCGCGGTAAAGCGACTCCCGCTGGGGGCCATTGGGACCACTCAGGTAGACATAGAAAAGCAGGTTGCGGACGAGGTCCGGATCCAGGCGCGCATCCAGGACAGTGGCCCCGCGGCCCTGCAGCAGTCGAAATTCCACATCGACCCGCCGCAACAACTGACGCAGGGCGGGCATGACACTGAGATGGTGGGATTCGATACCCTCGAATATCCCGCCCAGGATCTGCCACAGGGGCTGGCGCACGCTGCCGCTGTAGAGCAGCGCCATTTTTTCGCTGACCTTCTTCAGGTAGGCGAGGTTATCGCCACTGTTCACATCCCGAATCAATCCGGCCGCCGCCACGTGGTACATCTTGCGCAACTTGCCCAGCAGTTCCTGCAACCGGCTGCTGTCAGCGATGATCGGCTGGCGCTTGCCGCTGGCGAGATCCAGGGGGGAGAGATCCGGGGCGAAGAGCGCCCCCTCAGTAATCAGACGCTCGCGCCTGACCGCGCGCAGGTCATTTAACAGGGGGAGCAACAGCACCGGATTGTCCCGGCGCTGGAAAGAGACTTTTTCCAGGTAGAGCGGCAATTCCAGCAATGCCCGCATGAGGAATTCACGGGTCTCTTCGCTGTTTTCCACACCACCGGAAGCCAGGGCCTGGACCAGCTGCTCCATCTCCTCGGCGAGCATGGCAGCACCGGTCAGCTCGGCCATATGGAGGCTGCCGTGGACCTGATGAATCAGCGTGAGGCAGCTTTGCAGCAGGCCGGTGTCGGCATCCGCATCCGCGGCAAAATGCTCCAGATGCTGGCGCGCCTGCGCCAGCGTCTCGTTAATTTCACCGGTCAGCCAATCCAGGGCCTGGAAATTGGGATTGTCGTGACTCACGCCAAGTCCTCAGTAAATCTGTCTGTACGCGGGTTTGCGGCTCGACGCGCAAGGTGCGCTGGCCGGCACCATGCGCCCGTCCGGTGGCCACACAGGCGGGGCAGTGCCGCGCCTGCGCCGTCCGATCAGGCCAGAGCCCGCTCTTCGCGGCCGTGCTCTGCCTCCGCGCTCTCACCCTCGAGCATCGGGAACTCGTCCTCGCCCATGTCGGGCAGCTCTACATCGTACAGGTCACCGCTCTCAACGCCGGAGTTCTCGCTCGGCAGTTTGAAGCCGGCAACGGATTCACGCAGTGCGTTGGCGGTTTCGGCAAGGTTACCAATGGACTGGGCGGTAGCCTGGGTACCAGCGGATGTCTGCGAGGTAATTTCCTGAATCACGTTCATCGTGTTGGAAATATGGCCCGCGGAAGAGGCCTGCTGGCGTGCCGCGTTGGAAATGTTCTGGATCAGTGCGGCCAGGTTGGTGGATACACCCTCAATCTCTTCCAGCGCAACACCCGCGTCCTGGGCCAGTCGGGCACCACGTACCACCTCAGTGGTGGTCTGCTCCATGGAGACCACCGCTTCGTTGGTGTCGGACTGAATCGCTTTTACCAGGCCCTCGATCTGCTTGGTCGCAGCGGCGGAGCGCTCCGCAAGTCGCTGTACCTCGTCCGCAACCACCGCGAAGCCGCGGCCGGCATCACCGGCCATGCTCGCCTGGATGGCGGCGTTCAGGGCGAGGATGTTGGTCTGGTCGGCAATGTCGTTAATCAGGCTCACGATATCGCCAATCTCCTGGGAAGACTCACCCAGGCGCTTGATCCGCTTGGAGGTATCCTGAATCTGCTCGCGGATGGTATCCATGCCCTTGATGGTGTTCTGTACCACCTTGGCGCCGTTGCTCGCGATCTGTACCGAGCGCTCGGCCACCTGGGCCGACTCCGCGGCGTTCGCGGATACCTGGTCGATGGTCACCGCCATTTCGTTCACCGCAGCGGATGCGCCGGCAATTTCCTGGGCCTGGTGCTCGGAGGCCTCGGCCAGGTGCAGTGCGGTCTGCTGGGTTTCCTGGGACAGGGTGGATACTTCCTGGGCCGCATTGTTGATTCGCGACACCAGCACACGGAGCTGGTCGATGGTGTAGTTGATGGAGTCGGCAATCGCGCCGGTAAAGGCCTCGGTTACCGTGGCCGTCGTGGTCAAGTCACCGTCAGCGAGGTCAGCCAGCTCATCCAGCAGCTGCATAATGGCCTGCTGGTTGCGCTCGTTGGTTTCCGACTCCTCGCGCAGGCTGCGGCGGGTACCGGAGAAGGCCGCGATCATCATGCCGAAGATCAGCAGCACGAATACCGCTGCGATGATCGCAATCGTCTGGTTGTTCGGCTGGCGCTCACTGGACAGGTTGACGATGCGGTCGTTCAGGGTACTCAGCGCTTCCAGCAGCTCCGGCGAGGAAGTGATGATGCCGTCTGCAGCCTGGCGGGTCGCGAACAGTGCCGGGGTGGCTTCGAAGATTTCCCGAACGGAAGAGCTTACGAACTCGAACAGCTCGGTAATCTCTTCGAGCGACTGGCGAGCCTCGGCGTCGGTCACACGGGAAATACCCATGACCACGTCACCACTCTTCATGCCCTCAACCACCTTACCGAACAGGCTGGCATCGGTATTGAACTGGTCCGCTGCGTCCTCTGCGTCATCGCCGCCCTGCAGCATCTTGTCGATGTTCCGGCCGATACGCTCTGCACGCCATACCTGCAGCTGCGCCTGCTCGACCTGGTTGGCCGGGGCGTTGTTGGCCAGGAGGATTTCCACGATGTTGTTGTGCTCGGCCTGCAGCTCGGGCAGCGAGTCGTTCAGGGTACTCGCCACATCATTCAGGAAGATGATCGAGTCCTTGTTACCGATGATAGTATCGGCCTGCTCCCGCACCTGGCGCCAGATCTGGTTGTAGCTTGCCAGTTCCGACTGCAGTGCCTCACGGGTGCCCTCATCGGCCTGCTGCAATTCACTCCAGGTGGAGTTCATCTGCTGCACTACCTGCTCCAGCTCGGCGAAGGCCTGCTCATCCCCGGCAGTCGCCGCAGGGGCGTAGGACACCACCTGATAGGAAAGGGCGCGGAGTTCCGCCACCTGCTGCAGGTATTCCTTGTCCCGGTCACCCCGGGTCTGGACCAGATACATACTGACAATCAGTCCCGCCAGCGTGGCGAGTACCAGCAGACCCATAAACAACGCGGCGGGATTACTGCGCAGCGCGGAGAAGGAACTCTGGGAGCCTGTTTTCATAGTTTACTCCTGGCGGACCTGTTGCTCAGGCCAATTCTTTTTGTCACCACTGTGTGTTTAACGCATTACAGGCAGAGGCCCTCAGAAGCCGCCTTCATTGTTGCGGCTGACTGTCGGCACCTGCTCTCCCTTGATCGAAACCCGGCGGGAGCAGCCGGGCTGATGCCGTCAGTGAACCGCGACATCCATAAACTGAGAGTCGTTGAGCAGTGCGGGAATATCAAAAACGAGCCAGCGACCCTGCTGCAGTTTGAATTGACCATTGACCATCGGTGCGAACGACTCCATCAGGTCACCCGGGGCATGGTCCGCATATTCCAGGGCCAGATGCTGCATACCGTGCAGCTCATCCACAATCAGGCCCGCGTATGTCTTGCCCCGCTCGATCACCAGTACACGGCGCTGCTGGCGCGCACCCTGCAGGTGGCCACCAAAGAAAGCCGCCAGGTCAAACAGCGGCAGCAGGCGACCACGCACATTGGCGACCCCGCGCACCCACGACTGCACCCCGGGAATGAACGTATGCTGCGGCACTTCCAGCAATTCCGCCACGTCTTCCATCGGCGCAACGAACTTGTGACCCAGCAGGGAAAAGCCGATACCGCTCCAGTAGGGCTTGACCTCCTGGCGGCCGGGCAGGCCAGCGGCCTGGGACTTGGCGCGGCTGGCCATTTCGACCAGCGCGAGATAGGGAGTCTTCTTTGACTGCACAGGTTATTGCGGCTGGCCTAGGCCAACACCTCCTCGATGGTGCCCAGCAGCTTGCCCTCGTCCACCGGCTTGGTCAGGTAGGCACGCGCACCCTGGCGCATTCCCCACACCCGGTCGGTATCCTGGTCTTTGGTGGTCACGATGATGATCGGAATCCCGCTGGTATTTCCGTCCTTGCTCAACTGGCGCGTGGCCTGAAAGCCGTTGAGGCCCGGCATGACGATATCCATGAGGATGACGTCCGGGCGCTGCTGCCGCGCCACGTCCACACCATTCTCGCCATTGGTCGCCGCAATGACGGCATGGCCATTTTTTTCCAGAATGGTGGTGAGCTTGTGAGTTTCGGTAGGAGAGTCGTCGACGATGAGTACTCGTGCCATTGGTTCCCCGCAACATTGATGGCCCGCTGTACCCGGCAGGGCACAGCAGTTTTGTGTTGTCGTTATTTACAGGCCTGCATCCCTCGACCGGGACCAGCTGCCCGCACTTCCTTTTTCTTTCTTGTTATCAAACCACCGATGCCCAATCGTGCACCGGTAGCGCGACCCGACGCACCCACTCGCGCCCGGATCCGGGGACCTATTCTACGCAGAGATAGCGCACAGGTCCTGCCAGCCGCATGGCCGCAGTAAAATCAGGCGGCGTGATGCGGCTTGGCGTGGGCGGAAATCGCCCCCAACAGCTCGCTCTTGCTGAACGGCTTGGTCAGATATTGATCACAGCCAACGACCCGCCCCTTGGCCTTGTCGAAGAGGCCGTCCTTACTCGACAGCATGACCACCGGCGTGGACCGGAACTCACTGTTGTTCTTGATCAGGGCACAGGTCTGATAACCGTCGAGGCGCGGCATCATGATGTCCACAAAGATGATATCGGGGCGCGAGTCTGCAATTTTTGCCAGCGCATCGAAACCATCTGTTGCAGTGACGACGGTACATCCGGCTTTTTGCAGCAGGGTTTCAGCGGTACGGCGGATCGTCTTGCTGTCGTCGATCACCATGACCGTCAGGCTTTCCCAGTTGAGCTCCATAATATTCTTGAATCCCCTGATTACTTATTTTCGGGCCCCGCGTCCGCAATTGCCGCGGACCCTTATATTGTTTACCGCGTTTCGGGGTCTGGGCGCCTTGTCGACAGGTTTTTGCCAGCGACTGCCCACCTACCGTGCAGGGGACACCTTCGCCAAGGTCGCACAACAGTGGCAACTTTTATCACAGAAGCACCGGTGAATCTACCTGACACGCGACTGAACTGCCTGCGTCTCGATCCCGCTGCGCCCCGACGCCAGCGCCGCAAACGGTTGCGCCGGTAGCGGGCAACTCTTACCTTATCTTCACCCGGCGCCGTCGCCTGTCGATTTTTTAGCCTGCACGGAACACATTATGAGCCAGACCCTAGGCGTGGTGATGGACCCCATCGCCAATATCAGCTTCAAGAAAGATACAACGCTCGCCCTGCTCCAGGCCGCCCAACGCAGTAACTTCACCCTGTATTACTTCGAGCAATCTGACCTCTACCTGGACGGCGGTCGCGCGATGGGTGTCGGTCGGCCCCTGCAGGTATTCGACGATGCACAACGCTGGTTTGCACTGGGCGAACCGGCACCGATGCCCCTGGGCGAGCTCGACACCATCCTGATGCGGGTGGATCCGCCCTTCGACAACGAGTACGTATACTCCACTTACATCCTCGAGGCCGCTGAACTCGAGGGCACCCTCGTCGTGAACAAGCCCCAGTCACTGCGGGACTGCAACGAGAAGATCTACGCCACCCGTTTCCCCCAGTGCTGCCCACCCCTGATCGTCAGCCGCGACATGGCGAGGCTGCGCGCCTTCCATGCCAGCCACAAGGACGTCATCTTCAAACCCCTCGACGGCATGGGCGGCAGTGGCGTCTTCCACTGCAAGCCGGATGGTGCCAATCTGGGCGCGATTCTGGAAATGCTGACGGCACATGGCCGCCGGCAGATCATGGGCCAGCGTTACATCCCCGAGATCAAGCAGGGTGACAAGCGCATCCTGGTCGTGGATGGCGAGGCCGTGCCTTACTGCCTGGCCCGCATCCCCGAGGCCGGCGAAACCCGCGGCAACCTGGCCGCCGGCGGACGGGGCGAAGCCCGGCCGCTGACCGATCGGGACCGCTGGATCGTGGAACAGGTGGCACCCACCCTGAAAGAAAAGGGCCTGCTGTTCGTCGGCCTCGACGTGATTGGCGACTACCTGACCGAAATCAATGTCACCAGCCCCACCTGCGTGCGGGAAATCGACAGCGCCTACGGCACGGATATCGGTGGCCTGCTGATGCGCGCCATCACAGACCGGCTGGCACAAAAAGGGTAAACTCGTATGCTGACTGGCCAGTAGGGCCGATCGCGGTAACCCGAGCAGTAATCAAAACACCAATAATGACTTCCACCGCCAAACCGAACCAGCTTCAGGCTGCCCAGCACGATCGCTTCGTGTTTGCGCTTTTTCTCGCCGGTGCGTTCCACGCGCTGGTGATATTCGGCGTGGCATTCAGTGCGCCAGAGGGCCGTCAGGCACCGCCCACACTGGAGGTTACCCTGGCCCAGCACCACACCGTCGCCGCTCCGAAGGATGCCGACTACCTGGCCCAGCACAACCAGGAAGCCAGCGGCACGGCGGAGGATCCGCGCGAGCTTTCGAGCAACCGGCGCGCTGAGATGGCCGACACTGCTGTCCGCGAGGTCAACCCACTACCCCAACAGCGCGCCTCACGCCCGGCGGAACAGCGTCGCCAGCTGGTCACCACCATCGGCGAGAGCCCCCAACAGGCCCCGGAACTCCCCGCCGAGGACCAACCGTCGGAGGAGCAACAGGGCAATGCGCCCAACGACCTGCCACTCTCCAACCCGGAGATCGCCAGCCTGCAGGCGCGGCTGGACAAGATCCGCCAGACCATCGCCCAGCGCCCGCGCGTGCGACGGCTCACTTCCGTGGCCACCCGCGCCTCCGAGGATGCCGAATACCTGCACGCATGGCGCCAGCGGGTCGAGGCCGTCGGCAATGACAACTTCCCCGAGGAGGCGCTGCAGCGGCAGATCACCGGCAGCCTGCGCATGATGGTGCGCCTTCTGCCCAGCGGCGCCGTGGAGGAAGTCCGCATCCTCGAGTCCTCCGGCGAAACGATCCTGGACGACGCCGCCCAGCAGATCGTGCGCCTGTCGGCCCCGTTTGCGCCATTCCCGGCCGAGATCCGCAAAGAGGCCGATCGCCTGGAAATTATCCGCACCTGGCGCTTTGAGATGACCGGCTTTTCCACCGCCGCGGGCGCTGGCAAGCCGCGCGGTTGAGCACCACTGTCCCGGTCCGCACTAGACTGAATCTATGCACCACCACAATATCGACAGCGACCTCACCCACAACAGCCTGCGCGGCCAGTTCCTGCTTGCCATGCCCGGCATGGAAGACTCGCGCTTCAAGCAGACCATTGCCTTCGTCTGTGAGCACAGCCCCGAAGGCGCCATGGCGATCGTGGTCAATGTGCCCAGCAAAGTGCAGTGGCACGAGGTCTTCCGCCAGCTGTCCCTCGACGACCACAGCCAGCGCGGCGAGGAACCGGTGCTGCTGGGCGGCCCGCTGTCCCCGGAGCAGGGCTTTGTGCTGCATGGCACCGGCATGCGCTTTGACTCCACCGTCGAGGTCAACGAGGACATCAGCCTGACGGCTTCCAAGGATATCCTTGAATCCCTCGCCGCCGGGCGCGGCCCCGACGACGTGCTCGTGGCCCTGGGTTATGCCGGCTGGGAAGGCGGGCAGCTGGAACAGGAGCTGCTGGAGAATGCCTGGCTGACCCTGCCGGCAGAGCCGGAGATCCTGTTTGCCACCCCCACGGAGAAACGCTGGCAGGCGGCCGCCGCCCGCCATGGCATCGACCTCAGCGGCATCGGCTCCCAGGCCGGGCACGCCTGACCGGCCAGGCGCACCGGCAGTCCGACACCCGACGGTGCAGCCACCCACGCCATAAACATCGCAGCAGTCACTATGAAACCCCTCACCGCCCTCGCCTTCGACTTCGGCACCCGCTCCATCGGCACTGCTTACGGCCAGACCCTGACCGCCAGCGCCCGCGAGCTGCCACCGCTGCCGGCAAAGGAGGGACAGCCGGACTGGAACCAGGTGCAGCGCCTGATCGACGAGTGGCAGCCCAAGTTGCTGCTGGTCGGCCTGCCTCTGAACATGGATGGCAGCGAAAGCGAACTCAGCCAGCGGGCGCGCAAATTTGGCAACCGCCTGCATGGCCGCACCGGGCTGCCGGTGGAATTCGCTGACGAGCGGCTCAGCACCCGCGCCGCCAAGGAAGAGGCCTTCGAACGCGGGCACCGGGGCAACTACGCCCGGGACCCGGTGGACTCCATCGCCGCGCGCATCATCCTCGAAGACTGGCTGCGGGCACACGGCAGCTGATTCTCCGACCGGGCACAACGTGCCTTTGTCTCTGCTAGAATTGCCGGCCATTTCTCAAGCGAACGATAGCCGAGCATGTCCATCTCCCGAATCCGTATCGCCACCCGTGAGAGCGCCCTGGCACTCTGGCAGGCCGAGTTTGTCCGCGCCGAACTGGAGAGGCACCATCCCGATCTCACCGTGGAGCTCCTTCCCCTGACGAGTCGCGGCGACCAGCTGCTCGATATCCCGCTGGCCAAGGTCGGCGGCAAGGGGCTGTTCGTGAAGGAGCTGGAAAAGGCCATGCTGGACGGGCGTGCCGACATCGCCGTGCACTCCATGAAGGATGTGCCGATGGAATTTCCCGAGGGGCTGCACTTGCCGGTGATCTGCGAGCGCGAAGATCCCCGCGACGCCTTTGTGAGCAATCACTTCGCCGGTATCGACGCGCTGCCAAAGGGTGCCGTGGTTGGCACTTCAAGCCTTCGGCGCCAGTGCCAGCTGCTGGCGCGTCGCCCGGACCTGCAGGTGAAATTCCTGCGCGGCAATGTGAATACCCGGCTCGCCAAACTGGATGCCGGAGACTTTGACGCCATTATTCTCGCGGCCGCCGGCCTGTTGCGGCTGGAAATGCACGACCGCATCCGTGATTTCCTCGCCCCCGAGATCCTGCTGCCCGCCGGTGGCCAGGGCGCCGTCGGTATCGAGTGCCGCCAGGATCCCGAGCTGGAAGCTCTCCTGCGCCCGCTGCACCATGCCGACACCAGTGCCCGGCTGGTGGCCGAACGCGCCCTCGTGCGCCGGCTCAATGGCAGCTGCCAGGTACCGATTGGCGGCTTTGCCGTACTGGAGGGCGACGAACTCTGGTTACGGGGCCTGGTTGGCAGTCCGGACGGCGACCAGATGGTGCGCGCCGAACGCCGTGGGCCGGTCACCGATGGCGAGGCGATGGGCATCGCCGTGGCCGAAGAGCTGCTCGCCAACGGTGCTGACAAGATCCTCCAGGCGGTCTGATCGCCATGGGGCAGCCCCTGCTGGGCCGGCGCATCCTCGTCATCCGGCCGACCGCACAGGCCGCCGGCTGGTGCCGCCGACTGCAGGAGGCTGGAGCGGACTCAGACTGCATCCCCATGCTGGCCATCGAACCGGTCAGCGACGCGGAGGGCTGCCTGGCCATCAAACAGCGGGTGCTGGATTTCGACCAGACGGATCACGCCATCTTCGTCTCCCGCAACGCGGTGCACTACGGCTTTGAGTGGCTCGACAGCTACTGGCCACAGCTGCCGGTGGGCCCCCGTTACTATGCCATCGGCGCGGCAACCGCAGCGGCACTGGCGCAGGCAGGTGTCCACTGCCAGAGCGCCGGAGACAGCATGGACTCGGAAGCCCTGCTGGCGTTGCCGGCGCTGCGCAAACCCCGCGACGAGAAGGTGCTGATATTCCGCGGACGCGGCGGCCGGCCATTGATCGGCGAGACGCTGCGCAATCGGGGCGCCCGGGTCGACTACTGCGAGCTTTATCACCGCAAGCTGCCCGCCGAAGCTGCGGCCATGCTGGCCGGCTATCAGGAGCAGCCCGATGCCATCGCCGTGCACAGCGGCGAGACACTGCAGAACCTGGCCCGCTGTATCGAAACTACCGGCCGCACCGACCTTCGCCACGCCCTGCTGGTCTGCCCCAGTGGGCGGGTGGCGGCCATGGGCGCAGAACTGGGTTTCGACCGCACTATCGCAGCCACCAATGCCGGTGACGATGCCATGCTGGAAGCTCTCAGCCGTACCCTGCGGGGCCAGTGAGCCGTTTCCCCCGCCCCGATTCAGTACATTTTTTTAATTGCACGCCACCCTTTGACTATGGTGTGTCGCAAGTCGCTATAATTTGACGACATTTTCCACCTCTTTGCGGCCGCCATGACTGATAAAAAATCCGCCAAACCCGAAACCAATCCGGCTTCCGGCAAGGATGTGCCAACAGTGACGGAAAAGGCCGAACCCAAGAGCAATTTTGCCAAGGCCAAGCAGGATCGGGGCAGCAAGCCGTCAGCAAAGAAGAGCGCACCGCCCAAAAAAGGGGGGCTCGGCTGGCTGTGGCTGCTGCTCACCGTGCTGATCCTCGGCGGGGGCGGCGCCTGGGCCTGGTACAACGTGCCACAGGTACAGCAGGGGTTCGCGGAGTTGCGTGCACGCCTGCCCGGCGGCGACCAGCCCGACCGCAACGACCAGGCAGCGAATGGAACGGGCAGCCAGGCGTCCGCTGCGCCGGAGCAAGCGCCCACTGTCACGCCAGCGGAGCGAGGCGACACCGCAGCGCCCACTACCCCACCCCCGGACCCCGCGCCCGCTGCTCCCGGCACCCGGGAACCGTTAACCACCACGCAACCGTCCACCCCGACAGGCAATGCCCGCCAGGAGCGAGTAGAGCAGGCAGCCGCTGCGCTTGCCCAGGAAGTGGAGCGCCAGGATCAGGTGATCGCCGAGCTGCAGCAGCAATTGGCACGCATGCAACGGGCCCTGAATGCCCAGGCCGGCAGACTCAGTGAACTGGGCAATGTCAGCCGCCAGGACTGGCAACTGGCAGAGGCCGACTACCTGCTGCGCCTCGCCAACCAGCGATTGCTGCTCGAGCGGGACAGTCGTGCCGCACTGGGCCTGCTCGAAGAGGTGGACACCATCCTGCGCCGTGTTGACCTCCCGGACCTCTATGCCGTGCGCCAGCAACTGGCCCGGGATCTCACTGCCCTCAAACTGGTGGACAATATCGACCGCGAGGGAATTTTCCTGCGCCTGCGGGCCCTGGAGGAGCAGTTGCTGCGCACTGACATCCAGCCGGAGTTCGACCTGGCGACCCGGGACACCTCGGAACTGGTTGCCGGTGAGGCCAGTGGCGAACAGGGCCCGGTCGAGCGCAGCTGGGACAATTTCCTGCGATTCATGCAGGAGTCGGTGCGCATACGCGACGGCGATATCGACCCGGTACTGCTGTCGCCCCAGAGTGAGGCCCGCTTCCGCCAGAGCCTGCGCCTGAATATGGAACAGGCCGAGCTGGCGCTGCTGCGGGAAAACGGCACGGTGTTCCGCGATTCCCTGCTGCGGGCCAGAAAGCTGCTGCTCGATTACGGCATTCCCAGCCATCAGCGTGAGGTGCTGGCAGGCGAGCTGCAGAAACTTTCCCAACTCGATATCGAGGTAGAACTCCCGAGCCTCGCCGCCTCCCAGAGTGCCCTGCACAACTACATCGAGCAGCTGCACAAGACAGAGAGCGTGGAGCCGGTCGAGCGCGAGGGGGAGACACCATGAAACGCTTCCTGTTTTCGGGCCTCGCCTTCCTCTTGTTCGGGGCCTTTCTCGCGGAAATGATCCGCAGCTATCCCGGTTACCTGCTGCTGGCTGTCGGCGGCAAGCGCATCGAGATGAACCTGTGGGTCGCCGTCGGTGCGCTTGCACTGGCCCTGCTGTTGATTTTTCTCGCCTTCTGGCTGCTGCGCAGCCTGCTGCGTGGAGTCGAGGGCAGTGTCAGCCGTATCCGCTTCGGTCGCACCCGCGTCGCCCGCCGCCGCCTGACCAACGGGCTGGTGGAATTTATGGAGGGCAACTGGGCCCGCGCCCGGCGCCAGCTGCTCAAAAGTGCCCCGCGCTCTGACGCACCGCTGATCAACTACCTTGCCGCCGCGCGCAGCGCCTATGAACTCGGCTACCGGGACGAGGCCAATGAACTGCTGGCCAAGGCCGAGGCCAGCGGTGACGACACCCGCCTGGCAGTCGCCCTCAGCCAGGCGCGCATGCAGCTGCTCGACAAGCACTACGAGCAATGCATTGCTTCCCTCGAGCGGGCCAAGCAGGTGGAACCCAAACATCCGGCCGTGCTGCAGCTGCTGAAAGAAGCCTACTACCGGCTCGGCGACTGGAAGCACCTGCGCGACCTGCTACCGGAGCTGGAAAAACACGCGAACATGCCCGACGACCAGATGGAACAACTGGAGCTGGAAATTTACCAGCACCAGCTGCGCGATGCCGCCAGCCGCCGCGACCCGGAAAAGCTCAGTGAAATCTGGCAGGGACTCAGCGGTCGCTGGCAGCGTCACATGGCCCTGCGCAGCCTCTACGGGGAGCTGCTGCATGAAATCGGCCGCGATGAAGAAGCGGAAAAGCACCTGCGCTGGGTACTGAACCGTGAGTGGCGACCGGAACTGGCCCGTCTGTATGGCTGTCTCACCGGTGCCGATGCCACCGAACAGCTGACCGTCGCCGAGGGCTGGATGAAGGAATACGGCGAGAATGGCGACCTGCTCACCTGTATCGGGCGCCTTTGCCTGCGCAACGAACTCTGGGGCAAGGCCAGGCAGATCTTCGAGAAGAGCCTGCTGTTGCGCTCAGACCCCGCCACCTCTGCCGAGCTTGCGCGCCTGCTGTATGCACTGGGGGAAAAAGAGGCCGCAGCGGAACTGTACAAGGAGGGCCTCATGCAGGCGGTGGCAGACCTGCCCCAGTTACCGCTGCCCGGGGATGGCAAGCCGGCGCTCGAAGCTTACGGTTGAGCGGAGCATCATCCCCCCACTCTCGGCCGGGCGACTTCTATCCCCGGCCGGCCACCTGCCTAAACTGTCTTTTCCCGGAAAAACTTGCCTATCTTTGCCCCAGAGCTTCGGAGCGGCATCGCTCGGTTGCGCGCTGATCTGGATTGCAGTAAAACCCAGTTTAAGACTCATATAAGAATACCGGCATGCACCACAACACCATCGCAACAGGCGATCCGCTCTGCCGGCGCTGCTGCGATTACCACCTGAGTGAATGGTTCAACAATTGACTTCCGCTACCACCGTTGGGTAGCGGGCGGCCGATCGATTTCATCTCAGCCTGCCTGATCTCTCCGTAGTTCATCCACTTATGGCAGGTTTCCGTGTTTCAGTTTTATCTCTCTTTTTTTGGCTCTTTCACGCCCAGCCGCCGCATCCCGTGGCACAAGTTTTGCTATGCAATATCAGTGCAGCAGCATGAAACAGCCGGTGCCGGCCATACCCCGCGGGCAACAGAGCTGTCTTAACCGGACACAACTTTCCGGACATAAACACAACAACGATTAAAGAAAGCAACGAGAAGTCAAAGGTACCCTTATGACCAAGTACAACAAAAAGCTCATCGCCCTGGCGATCGCTGCCAGTAACGCCGTTCCGCTGGCTGTGCAGGCCCAGGAAAGCGGGCAGCAGTTTCAGGCCCTGGAGGAAGTCGTTGTAACGGCCAGCCGCCGCTCCGAATCTATTCAGGATATTCCCTACAACATCACAGCGGTCACCGGTGAAGCGCTGGAAAATGTTGGCGCCAATGACCTGACCAAGATGGTGCAGTTCATACCTGGTATGCAGATGATCGACGCTGGCCCCCGCAGTACCGGTCTTGTGACCCTGCGCGGTATGAATGTCGGCGGCCTGGAAGCGTCCGAAAACCAGGGCGGTAAGGACATCATTTCCCGCTACGTCAACGACACTCCCCTGCTGATCGACTTCAAACTGGTAGACATCGAGCGTGTTGAAGTCCTGCGCGGCCCCCAGGGCACCCTTTATGGGCGCGGCGCCATGGCAGGCACCTTGCGCTACATCCTCAACAAGCCGACCACGGAGCTGACCGAGGGCTCCATCAGCACCGAGATCTATCAGAACAGCGAGAGCGACGGTATTTCCAGCGAGGTGAGCGGCGTCTTCAACCTGCCCCTGTCCGACACGCTGGCCCTGCGCTTCTCCGGCACCCGGGTCGATGATGCCGGCTTCGTGGACTACAAGAACGTGCTGGTAGAGCCCGGCGTGAGCAATGCCGAGCGCACCATCGATGATGCCAATACCGAAGAGACCAACTCCGCCCGCGTTTCCCTGCGCTGGGAACCCACCGAGGAGTTTTTCGCGCAGGGTAACTACTACGTGCAGGACTCCAAGGCCGGTGGTCGCCAGGCTGTGAACCCGGCATTCACCGGTGAGGACTTCGCCTCCGCGCTGCGCTATGAAGAAGTGCGCGAGAACAAGGACACCCTGTTCAACGTGGAATTCGGCTGGAACAGCGACGCCATCGAGATCTTCTCCACCACCTCGCTGGCTGAGTACGAAGGCATTGGCAACCGCGACCAGACCGACCTGCTGTGCGTTGACATCTGGCCGGGATACTGTGACTTCCCGGAGTTCTCTGGCTTTACTGTGGATGACAACCAGTCAGAGTCACTGGTTCACGAGACCCGCTTCCTATCCACCGACGCCAACTCCCCGGACTGGCTCGACTGGATCGCCGGTGTCTACTATGAGGAAACCGAGACACTGCTGGATGCGCGCGAGTACACACCCGGCTACCAGGACTGGGCCGGTATCGATACCGGTTACGGCGAGCTGGAATACTGGCATTACAGCGATAGCACCTTTGAAGAGCGCGCGGTTTACGGTGAAGCCACCTTCCACGCCAATGATCAGCTGCAGGTGACGCTGGGCGCCCGTTACTTCCAACAGGAAGAGTCCTTCGCTTACGACTGCACACTGCTGCCAGTCTGGTGGTACTGGTCACGCGATACCGTTGAAGCCGAGTGTGACGCCGGTTCCGGGGACATCGATGACACCGTATTCAAGTTCAATACGGCCTATAACTTCAGCGATGACGTAATGCTTTACGCGACTGTTGCAGAAGGCTTCCGCCGCGGCGGCACCAATATCGGGCCCCAGCTGCTCGACAGCGAGAAGGCATTTAAATCAGATACCGCCGTCAACTACGAGCTGGGCTGGCATACCACCCTCGCGCAGGGCGCTGTGATCTTTAACGGTGCCGTGTTCATGATCGACTGGAAGGATCTTCAGGTACCAACCAAGTCAGAAGCTCAGGCTATTAACATCACCGGCAACGCCAACCAGGGTGAGATCACCGGTCTGGAACTCTCCACCCAGGCAGCCGTGTCTGACAACCTGACCCTGAGCGGCTGGATCACCTACTACGATCATGCACTGAAAGGCGACGCGCCCGAGATCGATGGTTTCGATGGTGACAGCTTCCCGGGTGTACCCAACCTGCAGGCGAACGTGGCGTTCGACTATGCCATCGATGTCCCCACCGGTGAGCTCACCCTGCGTGGTAACGCCTACTACAAGGATGAGGTGCAGACCCGCCTGAACAGCCTTGGTGACAACTTCGACAACGAGACCCTGGACTCCTACGTCGTGGCGAACCTGTCTGCCGACTATCGCCTTGACCAGTGGCGCGCCTCGCTGTTCGCCGATAACGTCACCAATGAGTATTACTTCTCCGGTGTACGTAGTGAGAAGCGCTATGGAGAGCGCGGCCAGTTCTACTATGTAGGTCAGCCCCGCACTCTCGGCGTGAACGTTTCCTACGAGTTCTGATCCGACTCCTCTCACAGGATCGTTAGGCGGGGCCCGGCCCCGCCTTTTTTGTTTCCGCGCTCTATAATGCAGCTTCGGCGAAGCGCGGCAGACGCCATGGCCAGTATTACGGAGGTACCCATGAGCCAGACAGACATCAGCGGAAAACTCGGGCGGGTACGCGACGCAGTGTCCGCCAGGGACTGGCGAACGGCGACCGCACTCTGTATCGAGATCCTGAAGCAGGATCCCCGACAGGCTGACGCGCACCTGGTTCTGGGCCTCGCCGCCGCCGAGGGCGGCAAGATCGATATGGCCCTGCGAGCATTCGATACCGTGCTGAAAATCGATCCAGCCCGCTTCGATGCCCGCATTCAGAAAGCACGGTGCCTGGTTCAGGCCGGACGACCCGCAGCAGCCGAGCAGGAGGCACTGCAATGCATCGAGCCTGCCGAACACAACCCCAAGCTACTGGACCTGCTCGCCACCGTTTTCAGCCATATCGGTAAACAGGAAAGGGCCGGTCCTCTCATTCAGCGTGCCGCCGAACTGGCACCGCAGGACATCAGCATTCTCTCTAACGCCGCCGCCATACAGCTTTTTCTGGGCTCCAACCGTGAGGCAGCCGCAACACTGGAACATGCACTGCAGCTCGATCCCGCCCATGCCCGCAGCCACTGGCAGCTGTCCAAGGCACGCAAGGCCCGGGATAGCGATCACTGCCAGGAAATGGAAGCACTGCTGGCACAACAGCATGCGAGCGGCGAAGCCCCGGTGTACCTCCATTACGCGCTGGGTAAGGAATATGAGGATCTGGAGCGCTGGGACCAGGCCTGGAAACATTACCAGCAGGGCGCGGACAAACAGCGACAGCGCCTGCAGTACCAGGCCAGCGAGGATCAGGCCCTGTTTGATACATTGCTTGCCCGCCTGGATGAGCGCTGGCTCACAGCCACACCGCCAACACCCAGGGCCCATACATCCGAGCCCATTTTCATCCTCGGCCTGCCGCGATCGGGCAGCACACTGGTAGAGCGCATCATAGCCAGTCACAGCCAGGTTCAGTCCCTCGGCGAGCTTGCACAATGGCCTCTGGCAGTGAAGAGGCTCAGCAACATCCGTCAGCCCGGATTATTCCAGCCGGCAATTGCCGCGCGGGCCGATACCGTGGATTTGCAGCGCGCCGCTACCCAGTACCGCGAGGAAATCGCCTACTTGCAGGACGGCAGCGCGCTATTTACCGACAAGCTGCCGGCCAACTTCCTGTATCTCCCACTACTTGCCAGGGCCTTTCCACAGGGGCGACTGGTGCATGTCTACCGCAACCCGCTGGACAGCTGCTTCGCCATGTACAAGCAACTGTTTGCAGACGCCTACCCTTTCTCCTACACCCTCGGGGAGCTGGCGGACTACTACATCGGTTATCACCGGCTGATGGCGCACTGGCGCCGACTACTCGGCGATCGCCTTATCGAGGTCAATTACGATCAGCTGGTCCGGGAGCAGGAGCCACAGACCCGGCTACTGCTGGAGAGCCTGGGCCTGCCGTTCGAGACTGACTGCCTGGAGTTTCACCGCACTTCGAGTGCGACAGCCACTGCCAGTGCCGCCCAGGTACGCCAGCCCATGCACAGCCTCTCCGTCGGTCGCTGGCAGATGTTTGCCGAGCAACTCAGCCCCCTCAAACAGCGTCTGGAGGCGGCGGGGATCGCTCTCGAATAATGTGACGCCAATCCGGCGTGATATCAGCTACCGTCGAAGCAGAATGGATTAGGCTGAGCACAGATGGAGATGACTGGTGGTCTGCACGCATATTGGCTGCGTAGACTCCCCGGAAAACCAGACAAGGAGCCCCGCGCCCATGCCCCCCATCACCAGAGGCCTGCTGTTGGTAGCCATGTCCCTGTTACTGGCTGCCTGCAGCTCAGTTGGCATCGAGGAGTACCAGGGCAATCAGCCCCAATTGGTCCCCGAACAGTTCTTTAACGGCCCCCTCAGTGCCCACGGCGTGCTCAAAAACCGCAGTGGCAAGGTGACCCGCCGCTTCAATGCCGAATTGCAGGGTAGCTGGGACGGCGGCGTGGGGTTGTTGGCTGAGCGCTTTGTGTTTGATGACGGCGAAGTGCAGTTTCGCAACTGGCAACTGATACCTACTGAGCGCGTATCAGCACCCTCAGTGCGTACCTTTATCGGCCGCGCCGAAGATGTGATTGGCGATGCCGAGGTGCGGGTCAGCGGTAACGCGATGTTTATCCGCTACGTGCTCGAAGTGCCCTACAACGGTGATACGATCGAGGTTAATGTGGATGACCGCATGTACCTGGTATCTGACCGGGTCTTGATTAACGAATCCAAGCTAACCAAGTTTGGCATCCCTGTAGGCGAAATCGTCCTGACCATCATTCGTGGTACCGCTCCACTTGACGTCAAACAAGCGGCCACCAAATAAAATCTGACTGCTAGGGCACTTGCAGGCAAAGCCCCAACCGGACTCGTTAAATCGCTGCCAATGTCGAGCCCAGCAGCAGCACAGCGGCAACCGTGATCAACCCCTGCACCAAGGCAATTGCAATCCCCTTCAGGAAGCCGGTGCCCAGTACCAGCATATAAGCGAGGGCCGCCAGGGGAATACTGATCAGGAAACCAAGTTCCTGAGTCACCCCGGGGATCATGCCGCCGGCAACCCGCTGAATGACCACAGCCAACAGCAAGGCAAACAGACAATAGAACGTGCCTGTATTACGCGCCCCGATCATTGCTGCTGCCATTTTCAGCGGTAGTACCAGGACAGCGACGATGATGATAAGGAGAATGATCAATTCCATAAAGACATCCCACCAGTAACTTTCAAGTATTGCTCGGCAGGCATACTACACCTTGTGGAAGCCAACACTTGCCTCCAGATCACCGTTCGCACTTGTCAGGAAGCAGATACTGCCAGTATCCGACATCGATCCACGTATCAAACTTTCGCCCGACTTCCTTGAAGTGCGCGACTTTGACCATGCCAAGTTTTTCATGCAGTGCCACGCTGCCTTCATTGGGCAATGTAATGCCGCACATGACCGCATGCACTTCCAGGCGCCTGAGCTCGGAGAGTAGCTGCCTGTAGAGCCGGGTTCCCCAGCCCTTGCCCATCGACGCTGGCTCCACGTAGACCGAAGCCTCAACCGAATGCTGATAAGCCGCGCGCTCTTTCCACTTCGTAGCGTAGCAATAGCCCAAAACGCCTTCCGAATCCTCTGCCACTAGCCAGGGCAGGCTGTTCGCCAGGCAATGGTCTATACGCGATGCCATATCCCCAATGGAAACTGGCATGACTTCAAATGTCACTGTGGTGTTTTCTACATAATGGTTGTAGATTTTGGCAATAGCGACAGCATCAGCCTTGTTAGCAGTTCGGATCATTTAAAAATCAAGTAGTCTCTACTAAACGTGGGTAAGTCTTGCATTTAACGCCGCCGGCAGGGGCTGCTTACCTTGTGCGCATTTTGCGCAAAAATGGGAGCAGAGCGACCTGCGCAAAAGGTGCACAAGGTAGGCTGTCCCGCGGAGGGACGCAGGCCCGGAGCAAATTGCCCGGCTTTGTTAGGTACCATTTTGTGCAATGCAGCCCCAGCCATCAATTTCGATACCGTATAACTCTGCGATACAGGTCATAAAACCGGAAACGCAAAGCAAAATATTTTGTGTTACCGGCATGTCGATCAGAACTTGCACCATGTACTGATCCTCTTCAAGGATCACGCTCGCTCTTCCATACTGGAAATCTTGCAGAAAGCCAGCGACCGTATCGGCTTTTTCCTTACTAGGACACTTGAATGTGAAATCGACTTCTCTAAATTTGCTGAAGTCATCCCCATTACTATCCAAGCTCCGAAGCACATCGGTATCAGCTTCCGTAGCTTCCATTAGTTTTGATATTACTGACATGCTCTTGTACCTAACGCCCGGGCTCAGCGGCCGATTTGGAGGCGCACCGCGCCGGAAAAGCGGTCCGCTGCAGCCCCTGGTTATGTTTAGTTCTGGTCCACGGATAGAGAAGACATTATTTCTCTGCCAACTGGTAACCATTCTTCTGCTTGTTGCACTGTGGTATTAAAAGCAGCAAGCAAAAAGCGTCCATCAACAGACGTCCCGTATATAATGTTGTGGATTTTCGTATCCCTCGCCGGCGTTACTAGCTCCATAACCATGAAAGTGCTCCCGTTTTGCTCAATCACTTCATCTCTTATCCATTTTGCAGAAGGATACATATTGTGAAACATGTCAGAAATGGTGCTATGCGCTTCCCGGACCTGCGATGGATTCATAGCATTATTAGTATGATTAAAAGCCAAAGTCACACCACCCGTTTCATCACTTAGAACTTCGGTTGGCCTTCTTGAAGAACGGTATTTCATTGCCAAAAGATCTTTGGGCATTGGCTCAAAGCCTGCAGGTGTGAGAATAGAGGCCTTCCCATCAAGTACATTCACCTTTGAGAGATCTCCCGACCAAGCAAGCGTGCTGAACAGGAATACCAATACAACTAAAAAATACTTCTTCATTTTTACTTCGTCCTCTATTTAACATGAGTTTTGCTTGGTCCTATGCTGGAAAGGAGCATAACGCCCACAGCAGGGGCGGATTACCTTATGCGCGTTTTGCGCAAAAATGGGAGCGGAGCGACCGCGCAAAACGTGCATAAGGTAAGCCGTCACGCGGAAGCCCGAAGGGCCGTAGCCTCGCTGCCTGTGATTGTTATGTGTGTACTAGCCAACCAAGAAATCTTCGTTTGGATGCTCTAATTCAAAGCTGGCTACGATTGCTTTAGCCTCAACGAACTCTTTATCGTGAAGCATCACATATGCCCAAGCTCTAACGTCTCTGTGCGTACTTTTCAGTTCATCCGCAAGTAAAGGTATGTATTTTTTACCTGATGCGTAGCCAATTAGCTCAATATACTTAGCCCGCATATCAGGGCTTTCTTCTTTTAGCATTAAGGGCACGATGAATTCAACATGCTGATCAATCGATTGCATGAGGCATTGAAACCCATCCTCAAAGGTTCTCCAGTTAGAGCTATTGAGCCAATCTATCCAAGTGTCAAATTGCGGATCTTTCACGCTGCTCACATAACGCCGCCGGCAGGGGCAGCTTACCTTGTGCGCTTTTTGCGCGAAAATGGGAGCGCAGCGACCCGCGCAAAACGTGCACAAGGTAAGCTGTCCCGCGGAGGGCCACAGGCCCGGAGCAAATTGCCCGGCCTTGTTATTGTTTTTCGATAGCACTGAAGTCCGGGGCAACCTCAGAAACCGAACCATCTTCATGCGACCAAACGCTGACTTTATCGAGAATTACACCTGCCTCTCTAAGGAGAATTAATTGATCTCCGCAGCCATTACCAGCTATAGCAATTGCCCCCTCTGGAAAGTAGCCAAACTCTCTACATGATTCTGTTTCGCTAAGTATGTGGTTACACGTGCGAGAGATTCGCTTTTTATCCGACACATCTTTTATAGGATAGAAATCCCAATCATCTTCACCAAGATATGCATGGCCGCCATTCGACTTCAGCATAGAAGATCGATAAGCCGCAGGAAGCCTTGCCCCAAGCTCATTCTCAGTAATTTCAAGTTGATCTTCAGGTAACTCAAATGGCATTTACTTCTCCAGAACAATAACGCCTGGCTCAGCGCGACATAGCGGAGCAGAGCTTTTGTGTAAAAATGTGAGCGCAGCGAACATCACAAAAGC
>NZ_JAJSAQ010000006.1 GCF_021729075.1 Microbulbifer guangxiensis | reverse complement strand
GTGAAACGCAACATCGCCGATGGTAGTGTGGGGTTTCCCCATGTGAGAGTAGGTCATCGTCAGGCTTCTAAATAAAAAAAGGGCCACCCAATCGGGTGGCCCTTTTTTTATTTTGGATACGATGAATTACTGTCGACTACCCTGCAGCGCAACGCGCTGCCATGTGACAAGCGATGCACCGCAGGTGCCAGCTTGGGGCGCCGAAGGCGTCGCGACGCGATGGCGAGCACCGCTCGCCACCCAGTGTAGGTCTAGGGAGCCTTCCAAACCTCCAACACCTATAAACGGCATGCTTGTGAGCCCATTTCAAGCCAGCCTGCCGATGACCCGGGCGGCGTTCCGCTACTTTCGCTGTGCGAAAGGGTCATGGTGATTCGGACCTGCAGCCCTCACCCTTCGGGCTGCCTGCGGCAGTCCAAACGGCGTTGCCGTTTCTCAGGCTGGAGCGCCAGGCCAATTCAAATAAAAGAAGGGACCACTTATCGCTGGCCCAAGAGTGGTGATAAACCCCGCTATTCCTTCTGCGTGGGCACTCTGCCTTAAGTTCTGGCTGCAGAACTTTGTCAGCCCCACAAAAATTAGTTTTGATGGTCACCGGCCTAGTACCATAGGCCATTAACCATTTGACGGTATAACCCGGTAAAACAAGGTGAGTTCGTTCCCAAAAGACGTATTCTGGCTGGATAGTGTTTCCGATTCCCGGTTACCGCGGGAGCCGCTTCCACACAGTCTGGATGTGGATATTGCCATCGTCGGGGGCGGTTACTCGGGGCTCTGGGCGGCCTACTACCTGAAGCGGCTGGACCCGGCCCTGAACATTGTGGTTCTCGAGCAGCAGCGAGTCGGCTACGGTGCTTCAGGCCGCAATGGTGGCTGGCTGATGGGGGAGTTTTCTCATATGGAAAGCTATCTCCAGAAGCTCGACGGGGATCGCTCCAGGGCAGCGCGCGCACTGATAACGGGCATCGTCTCGGAGGTCGCCAGTGTCTGCGAGCTTGAGCGTATTGACTGCGATCTCGTATACAGCGGGGGGATTTACGCAGCAGCGCGCTTCCCGGAGCAGTTAAGCAGGGCGAAATCCGCACTCGAGTCCTATCGGGGTATGGGCTTTGGCGAGGATGCGTTTCACTGGCTGGACGCACGAGAGACAGGGCAGTTGGTCAATGTGCGCAGTCCACTGGGTGCGGTCTATGCGCAACATGTGGCTGCCCTTCATCCGGCTAAACTCGTGCAGGGTTTGGCGGAGGCGGTTGAGCGGCTGGGTGTTGTGATCTACGAACAGACCAACTGTAGGGAAGTGAGCGGTAAGCAGGTGCAAACTGACCGCGGTGTAGTCCGGGCGGAAGTGGTGGTCAGTGGCCTGGAAGGTTATAGCAACAGCACCGATTCAGCCCTGAGCGGCCGGATTCTACCGGTTGTCAGCCGGGTGGTGGCCACAGAGCCTCTGTCAAAAACACAGTGGGCAACGATCGGGTTTGCCAAGAGGCCGGTATTTTCCGATTGCAGTCGGCTCGTATCTTATGTGCAGCGCTCGCGGGATGACCGGCTGATTTTTGGTGCGCGGGGTAGTTACCGTTTTGACGGCAAGCCGCGCCTAGAAACCGCTCTCACTGACAGGGAAGTCGCCTCCCACCGGGCCTACCTGCAGGACTTCTTTCCCTCCCTCTCCAACGTCTCCCTGACCCATGCCTGGTGCGGCAATCTGGGCTTTGCCAGACGGATGGCGCCGGTGGCTGTGTGCGATCACAAGTCGGGACTGGCCGTGCTCGGTGGATATGGCGGTGAGGGTGTTGGTGCCTCCAACCTGTTTGGGCGCACGTTGGCAGACTTGATCCTGCAGCGTGACACCGAGCTGTCATCGATGCCCTGGGCACACTCGCAACCGGTCCGGAAAGTCCTGCAGCGATGGGAGCCGGAGCCATTGCCCTGGCTGGCCTACCGGGGCATCAATGCCGTCTTTGCCTGGGAAGAGCGACTGGACTTGGGGCGGGGCAGGGGGTGGCTCAAGCCGCTATCCCATCGTCTGGCGAACTGGTGCCAGAGGCTCCTGTGATGAGTGGACGGCGCGGGCCGGGGCAGCCAATGAGGACCGGTGGACTGATCCGGTGACCATCCGACGGGGGCCGAGGACAAAACAGGTAGTACCCATGTCCTCTTTTAACCCCTTCGGGGCCGTTGAATACTGGGTCAAGACCGGGCAGCTGGGTACACTCCGCCGACCCAAAACCCATAAGCGAGGCCTCCGGTGGAACTGGCAGAGCTTTCCAACCTGACGTTAGCCCTGTTGCTCCTTGCCTGCGTGATCAGTGCTTTTGTCTCTGCTGTGACCGGCGGGGCCGGCGGTATCCTGATGTTTGCGGCGTTGAACGTGGCCATCCCGCTGCGTCTCCTGGTACCGATACATGGCGCGGTGCAGCTGATCAACAACGTGGCGCGGATCTATTACGTCCGCCGCGATATCCGCTGGGACTTCTGTTTACCGTTCTTTGTCGGCTGTACCCTCGGCGCTGTCCTGATGACCCTGGGCCTGGCCCGGCTGGACTGGCAGGAACTGCCGCTCGTCTTATTGGCAGTGCTGATTTTCTACACTGTGTTCAAACCGAAGCGGCTCCCGGAGATCCGCCTGGCACCCCGTCAATTCGGCTGGCTCGGGCTGGTGACAGGCAGCTTTGGAATTCTCGCCGGTGCGGTAGACCCGCTGCTGGCTCCTTTTTTCGTGCGTCGGGATCTTACCCCCAGGGAGATTGTGGCCAGTAAGTCTGTGATGCAGGCCTGGTGCCACGCCCTCAAGATTCCTGCTTTCATCTACCTCGGTTTTGCATTTTCCGACCACCTGGGGCTGATTCTCGTCCTGGCCGTGGCGGCGGTGGTGGGGACCCGTATCGGGGTGGCACTACTGAACACGCTCGATACCGAGCTCTTTTTCAAATTGATGCGCGTCGCACTGCTGCTTGCCGGTGTGCGCCTTGTCTACCAGCTGACGGTGGGGTAATTCCAATGAGCGACTATCAAATCATCAATCCGTTTTCCGGAGATCTGATCGAGGAGTACGCCCTCGCGGGGCGAGAGGATGTCGATCGCGCCCTGGCACTGCTGGTCCAGGGGCGCGAGCGTCAGGCCGGGACGCCGGCATTTGCCCGCTCCGATATCCTGCTGCGGCTGGCGAACCTGCTGCTGGAGCGCAAGGAAGAACTGGCCCGGGCGATTACCGAGGAGACCGGCAAGACCATCTCCGACAGCCGGGTAGAGGTCGACCGCGCTTATAACACTGCCCTCGCCAGTGCCATGGAGGCCCGGAATATCCACGGTGAAGCGTTGGATTCCGATGCCTTCCCGCCACAGCGGGAGCGGGTTGGGGTTGTATTGTGGAAACCACTGGGGACGGTCCTCTGCATCACACCGTTTAACTTCCCCATCAACATTGCCATGCACAAGATTGGCCCCGCGTTTGCCGCGGGGAACACCATCCTGTTCAAGCCCGGTCCGCAGAACAAACGCTCGGCGGAACTGCTGGTCCAGCTCTGCTATGACGCAGGCATGGACGAGTCGGTCCTGCAGATGCTGATCCCGGATATCGATGCCACCAGCTACGCCGTGGCGCACCCGGAGGTGCATGCAGTGAACTTCACCGGTGGCACCGCCGCTGCCAATGCCATCGCTACCCGTGCAGGCTACAAGAAGTTGCTGTTCGAGCTCGGTGGCAATGATCCACTGATCGTGATGGAGGATGCGGACTTGGATGCAGCGGTGGCAGCAGCGATCAACCAGCGGTTTGCCACGGCGGGCCAGCGTTGTACAGCCGCCAAGCGCCTGTTTGTCCATGCAGGGGTGTATGACGCTTTTGCCCGTAAGCTGGTGGCAGCCACCGAGGCATTGAAAGTCGGTGATCCCAGCGAGGAGGACACTTTCGTCGGACCGCTGATTCATACCGCGGCAGCGGACGAAGTGGAACAGCGCATCTCTGCGGCGGTTGCCGCAGGGGCCCGGGTGCTGGCGGGACACAAACGGGAGGGCAATGTCCTCTGGCCCACCGTATTGGAAAATGTCCCGGATGATGCGGCGCTGGTGGCGGAGGAAACCTTCGGCCCTGTGATGCCCCTGCGCCGCTTTGACGATGTGGAGGAAGTGGTATCACTGGTGAATGACTGTGCCTTCGGCCTGCAGGCTGGTGTGTTCACCCAGAACCTCTCGCTGGCGAAAATGCTTTTCAATCGCCTCGATGTGGGGTTGCTCGCGGTCAATGATGGCCCGGGCTTCCGCGCCGAGCACTTTCCGTTTGGTGGCGTGAAGGAGAGTGGTGTCGGTCGCGAGGGCGTGCGCTATGCGATCAGGGAGATGAGCTACCAGAAAACCCTGGTGATATAGTCCTCTACCGGAAATTTCTGCGCTTTTTGCTGATGGCCCCGCTATCGAAACCGGTGGCCACCAGCCCCATCCCTCCATTGATCGTTTGTATCGGGCCGCGCTTGCGGCCTTGCCCTGCCTGTGGTGATAATTCCAGCCAGCACCGGATTCGCCTCAGGGCAAATTCTGAATGGGCTTCGCTAAGGCTCGTGCTCCCTAGCATAAAAATAACAACCCGACAGGAGGTTGCCCGTGGGCGCTATTGATCAGGAATTTCGCCGCAGAGGTTTCACTTTCCGCACTCTCTGCGTGATGGCGTTGGTGGTCTGCGCGGGCTGCTCCCCACAGGATCCCGAGCTGACCGCATCCAATAATACCGATTCAGACGCGCCTGCCCCTGCAGCGCGGGAGACCGCAGCCTTGTACCAGAGGACCTGTTTCAGTTGCCATAGCACCGGTATCAACGGCGCACCGCGTACCGGTGATCAGCAGGCCTGGGCAACACGCATGGATAAGGGCATGGAGGTCCTAGTCCGCAATGCACGCGATGGTTACCAAGCTATGCCCCCACGTGGGCTGTGCTTCGATTGCTCGGACGAGGAATACGGCGCCCTGATCCGGCTGATGGCGGAATCAGCCAACTAGGCAGTGAGAACTCCCGGATCGGCGACCTGGCCGCGGCGATTGGCATGAATTTTCCGGCAGCCGGGAATTTCTGGGCTTTACTACGGTAAATCCCCAGTGTTTCCGGAAAAGGATGAACTGAACCTATAGTTTTTCCTTATTGACTGGATTCCAGATATAAATTTCCAATCAAACTGCATCACGTTAGTATGTTCGCCAACGAGGTCGGCAGACTTCCGCAATTTCCAAGAGAAAGGAGATATTCAGCATGACCAAGATCGATATTGGTATTGGCGCGAAGGATCGGGAGCATATCGCGGATGGCCTGAAGAGGCTTTTGGCAGATAGCTACACGCTGTACTTGCAGACGCACTATTTCCACTGGAACGTGACCGGTCCCATGTTTCGCGAACTGCACCTGATGTTCGAGGAGCAGTACACCGAGCTGGCGGAAGCCGTGGACGACATTGCCGAGCGTATTCGTACTCTCGATGTTTACGCCCCGGGCACCTACAAGGCCTTTGCCAGCCTGACCTCCGTGGAGGAGGTAGTAGAAGTGCCGACGGCGGAGAAAATGGTGGAAATCCTGACCAAGGGCCATGAGCAGGTGGTGAAAACCTGCCGCGATGTGTTGAAGGCTGCCCAGGAAGGTGAAGACGAATCCACCGTGGCACTGGTGGGGGATCGCATGAGCGTGCACGAGAAGACAGCGTGGATGCTGCGGGCGACCTCAAAGTCTTCCTGATTCCGACTGCAGTAACTGTAGAAACGCGCGGGCAGGGGCGGATAAACCGCCCCTGTTTCGTATCAGTGCCCCCACCTCCTGGCTAATCTCCGGCCCCTCAAGTGCTGTGACAGCGAGCCCGTAGCCCTCCATCTGTGATCGGCACAGGCTGGGGACGACGCTGACGCCCAGCCCCTCCCTGACCATCTGTCCGATGGTGCTCAACTGGCTCGCTTCACAGAAAAGCTGCATGTCACAGCCGGATTCGCTGAATGCACGGTCGGTCCAGCGTCGGATTGCGGAACCGCGGTTCATGGCGATAAAGGGCGATGTGGCAAGGTCGGCCCAGGACACGGAAGCCTCTGCAGCCAGAGGGTGATCCTCGGGCATCACGGCCACGAACCGGTCCCGGGAGAATGGGATGAATTCGAGGCCACTCAGGGCCTCCGGGCGGAAAGTGATCCCCAGCTCGGCGCGACCTTCCTGCAGGGACTGTACCACCCGCTCCATGACTACGTCCTCCAGCACGAGGTTGATCTGCGGGTGCTCGCGGTGGAATGCCGCCAACAGGGGCGGCAAGCGGTTGAGGGCAAATGCCGGGATCACCGCCAGGGCCAATTGGCCGCGCTGCAGCTGGAAACGCTGCTGCAGGGCATCAAACGACTGGTCCCAGCTGCGCAGCAATTGCTCTGCCCGCCCGAGGAATTCCACTCCTTCCGGCGTCAGCGCCAACTGGCGGCTGTCACGGCTGAACAGCGGTCCGCCGGCACTGGTTTCCAGGTTGCGGATGGCAATGGACAGCGCCGGTTGGGAAACATGCAGCTGGGCGCTCGCACTGGCGAGGCTGCGGGTCTTGGCAACGGCGACAAAGGCCCGCAGTTGTTTGATCGTGGCATTCATCGGGCAGTCTGATCGTTTAATGTTTAAATAATATTAATAGATGTTTAAAAGTTTAAATTATATTTAAGTGTTAGACCAAGGCATGATTGTCGCCCTTGCCAATGCGGCCTACGCTGGGCGCATTCCACAATAAGGAACCGATGAGGTCAGTCGAGATGAGCAACAACAGCACCCCCCTCTGGGCGCCGACGCCCGAGGCCATCGCCGCCACCCAGATGGATCAATTCCGCCGCCAGGTCAATGAACGTTTCGGCCTGGAACTGGCCGATTATGACGCCCTCTACCAGTGGTCTGTGACCGAGCGGCAGGACTTCTGGAACACGCTATGGGATTTCGGCGAGGTCATCGCCGAATCCCGGGGCGAGCGGGTGCTCGGTAAGGACACCATGCCGGGGGCGGAGTGGTTTCCGGACGCGCGGCTCAATTTCGCAGAAAACCTGCTGCGCTACCGGGACGACAAGACCGCCCTCGTTGAGCGGTTGGAGAATGGGCGTCGCCGCAGCCTCAGCTATGCCGAGCTGTTTGAACGTGTGGAGCGGTTTGCCGCTGCCCTGCGGCAGGAGGGTGTGGTAAAGGGCGACCGTGTCGCCGGCTTCATGCCCAACATCATTGATACCGTTGTGGCCATGCTCGCCACCACCAGCATCGGCGCCATCTGGACGTCCTGCTCACCGGATTTCGGTATCAATGGCGTTCTGGATCGCTTTGGCCAGGTGGCGCCGAAGGTACTGGTGGCCTGCGAGGGCTATTTCTATAACGGCAAGACCATCGATTCTCTGCCGCGCCTGCAGGAAATCCTCGCCCGCATCGAGTCCGTCCAGAAGCTGGTGGTTGTGCCGGTAGCCCGGACCGAAGAGGAGACGCGCTCGGCGGTGGCAGACATGGACAGAAGTATCTGCCTGTCGGACTTTGTCGATGCCGCCCCGCAGGATCCGCTCAGCTTTGAACAGACCGCGTTCGATCATCCGCTCTATATCATGTACTCCTCAGGCACCACCGGAGTGCCCAAGTGCATCGTACATGGTGTCGGCGGAACCTTGTTGCAGCACCTGAAGGAGCACCGCCTGCACTGCGACCTGGGCCGGGATGATGCCCTGTTCTACTTCACCACCTGTGGTTGGATGATGTGGAACTGGCTGGCGAGTGGTCTCGCCTGTGGTGCCACCCTGGTACTGTACGATGGCTCCCCTTTCTATCCGGCTGCCGAAACCCTGTGGGACATGGCGGATGAAGAAAGTGTCAGTGTGTTTGGTACCAGTGCCAAATACATTGCCGCACTGGAAAAAGCGGGCTGCAAACCGCGTGAGAGCCACAAACTGGAGCGACTGCGGGCGGTATTGTCGACTGGTTCACCGCTGGCGCACGAAGGGTTCCGCTACGTCTACCGGGATATCAAGGAAGATGTGTGCCTTTCATCTATTTCTGGCGGCACCGATATCATCTCCTGTTTTGCCCTCGGCAACCCGGTGCTGCCGGTGTACGCCGGAGAGCTCCAGTGCCGTGGCCTGGGTATGGCGGTGGAAGTGTGGAACGACAATGGCGCGCCGGTGGTGCAGGAAAAAGGGGAACTGGTCTGTACCCGGTCCTTCCCCTGTATGCCCATCGGATTCTGGAACGATGAGGATGGCTCCAAGTATCGCGGCGCGTATTTCGAGAACTGGCCCGGTGTCTGGGCCCACGGCGACTATGCGGAGATCACCGAGCACGGCGGTGTCGTGATCTACGGGCGCTCTGATGCGGTGCTCAACCCGGGTGGTGTCCGTATCGGCACGGCGGAAATCTACCGTCAGGTGGAAAAAGTGGAGGAGGTGCTGGACAGTATCTGTATCGGTCAGGAATGGAACGATGATGTCCGCGTGGTGCTCTTTGTTGTCCTGCGCGAGGGAATCGAGCTTGACGATGCGCTGGTCCAGAAGATCCGCACCACCATTCGCGCCAATACCACGCCCCGCCATGTGCCGGCTAAAGTCATTCAGGTGGCGGATATCCCGCGGACCATCAGCGGCAAAATCGTCGAGCTGGCGGTGCGCAATGTGGTGCACGGAAAACCGGTCAAGAACCAGGAGGCCCTGGCCAACCCGCAGGCGCTGAAGTTGTTCGAAAACCTGCCGGAACTGGCGCAGGATTAAGCCGTAACCCACCGGCGGGTCAAACCCGCCGGTGGCCCGCGGCTCTGCCAGCTGGCTGTCGCGGGCCATTCATCTCTCTCCCTTCCTGATAGCGGGCGTCATTCAGTTACCCGCCAATCTGCGCTACCCTTGCCACACAAAGCATCAATAACAGTAAGGGAATACACCCATGGTCACCTACCTCTACTGGGCGGCAGTGATCGCCCTGGTCATACTTGCGCTTTTTGTCGGAAGCCGCCTTGGCAGCCTGGGCAAAGGCGCCATTGTGGCGGGTATCATTTTCCTGATTGGCTGGCTGGCCTATTTCTTCCATTACGAGCAAGTTTTCGTGAAGCGCTTTGGTGGCGTCATGCGTATTACCGTGCCGGATGGTCAGCAGCACATCGGTGCCACCTGGAAAGAGGACAACCTCTGGATCCAGAATTATGACCCCAAGACCAATACCTGTATTTTTTCCGAATACTCAAAGGGTAATTTGCTGGAGGGCCGTGTGCTTATCCGCAATTGCAACCCCCTGAAGGGCGGTACCACTGCCCCTTAGAGGCACTTTTCCCCGCAATCGAAGTCTGAACGAGTACAGAGCTTTTCTCTCGAGGGGCCGGGTGCCCCGCGATTGAACAAATAATGTTAAATGGCCTGGATGCCGAGCATCAGAGCAACTCCTGCGGAAGGATCCCTTGCGACGTATTTTCGCTCTTTTCTTGATCACCCTGTGCTTCGCCTTGCCCTCGCAGCGCCTGGAGGCCATCCCCTTTTTTGACCAGCTGCCGGATTTCAAGGTCCGCGTCGAAGGGGACCGGGAGTTGCAGGACTGGCTGCAGGATGAGCTGGAGAAATTGCGCAAGGGAAGCAGCGTCCTCAAGACCTACGAAGATCCCCGCGATGTAGCCCGTTACGAGCAGGGCAACTTGCAGAAGCTGCTGCGCTCCCGTGGTTATTACGATGCCATCGTCCGCCACTCTGTCGCCAACGACAAGATTACCTATCGGGTCAATCCCGGGCCGCAGTACCTGATCAAGAGTATTTCCATCGATATGCCAGGTCGCCTGCGACAGGGCTTCAGCGGCCTGCCGCTGTCAGAAGGGGATCCACTGGAGGCCGAAAGCGTCCTCGGTGGTGTCAAAGCAATCGAGACATACCTGCAACAGAATGCCTGTCTGCTCAATGTGGACGTAAGTTATCGTGCCACGATCATCCGCAGTGAAGCGCGTGCAAAGCTGACCTACCGTGTTGCAGCAAGTCCGGAGGTGGCAGTGGGTCAGGTCAGCATCGAGGGACTCAGCACCGTCGATGAAGAATTCCTGCGCGACAAACTGCAGATCGTCCCCGGCGACTGTTTCAGCAGGCAGAAGTTGGACGCAGCGCGATTGAAACTGCTGCGCACGAACCTCATCAGCAGTATTAACACTCGCGTTTCCGAGCCTTATGCCGGCCAGGTGAATGTCACCTTCGTGGTCAAGGAGCGACGTCATCGTACTTTGCGTCTCGGCTTGGGATACTACTCCAGTGAGGGGGCCGGTGTATCGGCTGGCTGGGAGCATCGCAATATTTTCAGGCGCGGTGAGAAAATCGAGATTGAAAGCAAAGTCAATCCGGTACAGCAGACCCTCAAGGCCCAGCTTACCGTGCCGCAGTTCCTGCGAGAGGATCAGAACCTGGCGGGCAAAGCTGAACTGTCCAATGAAGAGCGTGACTCTTACACCGCCGAATCCCTCACTGTCGGGGCAACTGTCTTCCGCACTCTGAGCAAGCACCGCACCGCCAGCCTGGGCAGTGAACTCAAGTTCAGCCAGGTGGAGGAAGAAGAGCAGACGGGCAGTGAGAATTACCAACTGTTGTCTTTTCCCCTTGGCCTCAAGCTGGATACCACGGACAACATCCTGGATGCTCGCCGAGGCGCCACGGCTGCGCTGGAGCTCAAGCCATACGTGGACATGGGTGACACTGACACGAGGTTTCTGAAAACAACCCTGGTGCTGACCGGCTACAGGACGGCGGAAGCGATGCGATTTGACCCCACGCTGTCCGTGAGGATAAAGGCGGGGGTCATTTCCGGGCTGAATAATTTCGAGCTGCCGGCGGACGAGCGTTTCTATGCCGGTGGCGGTGGCTCAGTCCGCGGTTATGCCTATCAGTCTCTGGGTCCGCGACCACTGGTCGAAGAGCCGGATGGCACCTTTAAACTGGGTGATCCCATCGGGGGCCGGGCGCTGAGTGAAATATCCCTCGAAGGGCGCCTGCGTTTCTCGGAAACCTGGGGTGGCGTGCTTTTTGTGGATGGTGGCAATGCCTACGCGAACCCGGATCCCAACTTTTCCGATCTGTATTGGGGGGCAGGCATTGGCGTTCGCTACATCACCTCCTTTGCGCCATTGAGGTTCGATGTGGCCTTTCCCCTGGACAAGCGCGACGACCTCGATGACGACTTTCAGGTGTACGTGAGCCTGGGGCAGGCATTCTGAGATGTGGCAGTCGCTCCGATCCCTGATCTCCGGCTACCTGCGTGCACTGGGGGTGTTTTTACGCAGCCTCTGGCAGGGCATCAGTGGCCGTGGCTCCCTGCTGTTCAGCCTGTTCTTCGTGCTGCTGCTGGCTGTGCTTTTCCTGCTCGGGACCGAGCCCGGCCGCATTGCCCTGACCCGCATGGCGTTGATGACCGCCGAGGAAGTCGTGTCGGGGCTTGAGATTGAAACCGGGACGCTGTCCAGTCCTGCACTGGGAAGCTGGGGCTTTCAGCGCCTGCGAGTGGATTACGAAGACGGCAACCTGGCACAGGCGGAGAACCTCTCCCTGGCGGTTGACGTGCAGGCACTGCTTCGCGGGCGAATCGACATCGACCATGTCCGGGCGGATAGCCTGCGCCTCGACAACGACACCCTGTCAGAGCTGCTGGAAGCCCTGGGGGAGGAAGCCGAGCCGCCGCCGGTGGCTGAACCTTTTTCCCTGCCTTCTGTGCGGTTGGGCGAGCTCAGTATCGGGCGACTCGAAGTGCTCGATGAGCGCCTGCAGGGGCTGCCTGTCTTGCAGGTCGATGCCACTGGTTCACTCCAGTGGCCCGACGTTCCGGCGGGCCTGGACCTGAGCGCCCGCGAACTCAATGGCAGTCAGCTGCACCTGGATCTATCCGCCAGCGAAGGTGAGTCCGGTGTTATAGCCGTGCAACTGGCCGTGTCGGAAGATGCCCGGGGATTCCTGGGACGACTGCTCATGCTACCCGAGGACCAGGCCCTTGATGCGGAGGCGCGTTTCAATCTGGCGGAGGCCGATGAGGGCGTGTGGCGGGTGGACATCGATACATTCAGCTTGCCACTGGTAGAGCACCGTTTCGCACTGGCCGGAGAAGTGGAGCTGGCTCTCTCTCCCTGGCAGGTGGTGACCAGTGGCCTCGCCCTCAGTGTGGATGAAACCCGGCATGGACTTTCCGGCAGTGTCGGGGAAGAGGGCGTCGATGCCGAACTGCAGCTGAACCGGTTCCCGCTTTCGGTTTCGCGGCCCTGGCAGGATGTTCTGCAGGGAGGGTGGTTGTCGGCGGACCTGACTCTGCGTGGTCCTCTGTCTCTACCGGAAGTCTCGGGTGTGATTGACCTGAATTCACATTTCCGCCAGCGACCTTTGCGTCTGCAGGGGCGGCTGGAAACTGAAGAGAAAGTCGTCACTCTGCACTCGGCGACCATCGACTACGCCGATGCCAGCCTTGATGCCAGCGGTCAGGTGGACATCGGACGTGAGACCATCGATCTGGAGGGCCTGTTAGAGGGGCTGACAGTAGCCGAGCTGAATGAGCTGGTGAGTGCGTTTACCGATTCGGCGCCACTGCCCCCGGCGCTTTATGGCGATATCGAACAACTCAGGGTCACCGCCGCCGGCCCCTGGAAAAATCCTCGCTTCACTGCGGAGCTCCGGGCGCAGCCAGCCTATGAATCCTTTACCGCCAGCCTGAATGCGGTTGCCGAGGGGGATTTGAAGTCGGTGACCATCTCCAGATTGAACCTGGTGGGAGAGGGCATTTCGATTCAGGGCGCCGGCAAAGTCGGCATCGACACCCAGTCCCTGGACCTCAAGGTGCAGGTGGCAGCCGATCAGTTCCGTCCGGCGGAGACCCTGGGCATTGCCGCCACAGAGGGCCTGGTACTGAATCTCGATGCTTCCGCTGTCGTCAGTGGCCCGTGGAAAAAGCTGCGTATCGCCAGCAACCTGGATTCCTCCGGGCGTTATCAGCAGTATCGTTACCGGCTGGAAGGTGCCGCTGCCGGCAATCTGGACCGGGTCGAACTGGATAAGATGCGTCTCGAGCTGTTCACTGATGCGTCCACCGAGACCGAGCCATTGAGCCTGCGCGGTCCCCAGTCCCTGATCCTGCGCGATAACGAGCCGGTGAAAGGTGGCTATCCCCCGGACATCGTGGCGGGACTGGCAGCCGAATCGGAGCGGCTCGGGCGCTCCGGTTCAGCCTGGCTGGAAGTGGACGGTGTCATCGAGCCGCGCAAGGCCCGGGCGGATCTCGCCATCTCGGGCCGTAATATACCCGTGTCGCTGGCCCAGCTTGCCGGTGTCGAGTTGCCGCCCTCACTGGAGGGGGAAGTCAGCCTTGACGGGGAGCTCCATGGGCCATTTGCCCGGCCTGTGGGCACTGTGAATATACTGGCTGTCGGTCTTTTCCGGGGGGAAGCCTGGCATCTGCAGGGCAATATCGGCTATTCGTCGGGGGCCTTGCAGCTTTCCGCCGTCGAACTGGTGTGGGCAGACGAGAATCAGCTTTCGGCGGCGGGGAGCATCGACAGCAAGACCCTTCAGCTCGACCTGCGCGGGCGTGGCCGGCTCGCTGACCTGCCGCTGGACCTGCCGGCCGATATCCGTGAAAACGGCAGCGTGGAACTGTGGGCGACCGCGTCGGGCAGCCCTGAGAAGCCGGAGCTGGCCGGCGAAGTCCGCGTCGACAGCCAGCGGGCCCCGGCGGTACGCGGCGGTGGGCAACCTCTGGGCCTGGTGCTGCAGTGGCAGACGCGCGCTGACAATCTGGAGCTTTCCCTTGGCGCCAGTCATGGCGACCGACAGGCTGTGCAGGCTGCCGCAGTGCTCGAAGTGACTCCCCTGCTGCGGCAGATGACTACGCCGCGGGAAGAGGGTGAAGCGGCCCCGCCATTGCCACTGAACCTGCAGAGCAATGGCAGTGCGGATCTGTCTGTAGTGGCGGCTTTTATCGATCCGGACATTCACGCCCTCAAGGGGCAACTCAACTTTGCCCTCGACGCCAGTGGCAGCTTTGCCGACCCGAGCCTGGATGGGCGTGTCGAGCTGCAGGGGGGCTCCTACGAGCACCGGCCGACCAACACCCGCCTGCGCAAGATCGACTTCCTCGCCCGCTTTACCCCGCAGCGTTGGGTGATCGAGCGGGCCCGGGCTGAAGACGGGGAGAGCGGCAGTATCAATCTCGGTGGTGAAGTTCGTTTCGCTGGTGAAAGCACACCGGAGCTGGATTTCCGCCTGCGCGCCGAGCGCGCGCAGCTGCTCAATACGCCGGCTGTGCGCGGTGCCGTATCCGGCAATCTCTCACTGACCGGTACAACCGAAGCTTCCCTTTTGGAAGGGTCATTGAAACTGCGCCCCCTCACTGTGCAGTTCGAGCAGCTGATCGGCAGCAGTGTGCCGGAGATCGATGTGGTGGAAGTGGAGGTGGATGGCCCACCGGTGGAGCGATCGCGGCCGTTCCTGGACAGCATCCAGCTGGCGGTGCAGATCGTGCTGGATCAGCAGTCCTACGTCCGCGGCCTCGGCCTTGATTCCGAGCTGGTTGGCACTGTGGACGTGGAGGGCACTGCCGCCAAACCCCGGGCCGCTGGGGCGCTGCGTATCGTCCGCGGCAACTTCGACCTGCTGGGCAAGCGCTTTGAACTGCAGGAGGGGCAGATCCAGTTTGAAAACAATGTCGCTGCTGTCTTTGTGAAGGGGCGGCACCAGTATGCCGATGGTGAAATCATCGCTGAGATTTCCGGCAGTGGTGATGATATTGATATCTCGTTCACCTCGACGCCACCAGCAGCGCAGGATGAAATTTTTGCGCAGCTGCTGTTCGGAAAGCAGCTGGCTGATATCTCCCCGCTGCAGGCCGTGCGACTGGTCAGCGTCGTGCGGACACTGCAGGGTGGCGGGGCGGCGGCTTTTGACCCGGTGGCCAAGACCCGCGAACTGCTGGGGGTGGATACCCTTGACGTGCAGACGGAGGAAACCGACGAGGGCGACCAGTATGCGCTCAGTCTCGGCAAATACATTACCAATCGCATTTACATCGAACTTCAGCGGAGTACCGACCCTCTCAATCCATGGGAGGCAAAGATGCAGATCGAATTGCGTCGCAGCCTGAACCTGCAGTTCAAATCGGCTGATGAAAGTGAAAGCGGCGCCGGCAGTGTGGAGTTGCAATGGAAGAGGGACTATTAAACTCTGAAACCAGATCAGGAGCCTGACTGTTTCAGGGGCAGGAACCCAAAACCGATGAACTATGGTCTTCTCTTGCTGGCCGGGGGCTTTTCCCGGCGCTTTCGCAGCGACAAGCGACTGGCCAGCATAAACGGTAAGCCGATGTTACTGGCAACGCTGGACGTTGTGCAGGACGCCCTGGAAGAGTTCCCCGGCACTACCCTCAAGGTCGTGATTCGTGCCCGGGATCCACTGGTTGAGCACCTTCTTGCACAGCGCGGAGTGGCTGTAGTGCATGCACCTGGCTGGCCGATCGGGATTGGTGCGAGCATCGCGGCGGGAGCTGCTGCGCTACTCGAGGGTGAGCCGGCACTGGATGTGATCGCTGTGGTGCCTGCAGATCTGCCCCAGCTGCGACCGGAGACCCTGCGCGAACTGCTGCAGCAGTGTTGGCGTGACAGGCTTACGGTGCCGGCCTGTCTCGGTGAGCCGGGTGAGCTGGTGGCTATCGGGGCAGATTTCTTTTCACTGCTGCCAACCCTGTCGGTCCGTCACGGCCTGAAAAAGCTGCTGCGGCGCCATGCCGGGGCGGTTCGTTACCAGACTGTGAGCGATACTTCGATCATCCGTTCGATCAACTCACCTGCAGATTTTCAGGCAGCAATTCAGCTGGGTCCAGCCGATAGAAGCCCCGCAATTCACCATACAGAGCCGCATGATAGTGTCGCAGCGCATGGGGAGTGACGAAGAACGCTTCAGTGGCGACGGCAAAAAACTCCGCCGGTGATACGGCGCCATACAGGTCCAGCACACCGGGTGTTTCCTCGTCGTCGGAAAGGCCGGCACTGATGGCCTGTAGTCGCTGATACTCCCTGCCCAGTACGGCCGCCCAGTTACGGCCTTCGCCGGCACCAGAGAAAACTGGCCGGCCGTCGAAGGCCCCATCTTCCTCGTCCAGTTTGTGGGCAAACTCATGCAATGCCACATTGCGGCCGTGCTCCGGATGTCCCATATCCTCCTGTAGATCGGACCAGGAAATCACCACAGGACCCAGATAGTGGGCTTCCCCCTCGCGGGCGCTGTCACTGGTGGTCTCGATGTAGCCCTCTACATGGGTTTCCCGGGCAACATAGGTGCCGGGATACACCAGCACCGTGCGCAGATCGGGGTAGCCTCGGTGCTCACGCTGGAGCAGCAATAGCCCGGCAAACGCGCTGATGGTCACGCGTATCTCCTCGGTAATGGTCAGCCCTTCGCAACCGACAAACTCCTTGTCGTGAAGAAACAGGCTGACATTGCTCTCCAGCTCGGATTGCTGTTGGCGGGAGAGGTGCCGGTAGAGCGGCAGAGCATGTGTGAGCAGACGCTTCTGCAGACTACTGAGCGGGCGCGAGCGCAGGTAACGCAAGCGCCATCTTCCCCAGAGATAGGGCACGACCCAGACCAGCAAGGCTACCGCCACGATGGCGAGAAACATCTTCAAGCGGGCTTCCCCTCCGGCAATGTGTTAGTTGGCGACCCGGGTCGGTTTCATTGGCCCGGCTCCGCTTCTTCGCCGACCGTTTGTGGAGCACCGAGAGTCTCGGTAGCTGTCGCCTGCTTCAATGGTGCCACGGTCAGCGTCCTTCCCGCGTATTGTATCCGCGGTGTGAGATAGGGGGCGAACACCGTGGTGTCCGGGTCGTTGCTGAGCCAGTGGTGGCAGAAATCCCGGCTCGCCGGCGCGATCATGGGAAAGCTCTTTTCGTGATAGCGGGCTGTACGCTCATGGGCGGACAGGGTAATGATGGAGCAGCTGAGCAGCCGTCCATCATCCCAGGTTTTATAGAGCCCGCAGAAAAATAATGGCAGTCCAAAGTTGAACTCGACCGGTCGCTCGCCATGCTGACTCTCCACCCAGGCAGTGGCAGGAATCAGGCAACGGCTGTGCCGATATTCCGGGCGTTGGGGTAACTTACGCCAGTTGCTGTTGATCGACCAGTACTTCTTGTGGGGACGATAGTTGTCGCCGTCTCTCTGCAGGTAAAGGTGCCAGATAGCATCCTCCACTTCGGCCTCGCCATGGCGGTTAGTGACGATGCTGACGCGGGAGGTGGGGCGGTGACGTTGCCCATATCGCATCCGCTCCCGGTGTCGCACTCCCACCTGTTCGAGAAATCGCTCGATGCCAGCGTGGTCGTCCGTGTCGAAAAGGCTGCACATAAAGCGAGTTCAGTCTTTGATTGGTGAATCCAGAATATTTTTCTGCGCCGCAGGATGAGGAAGAAAGCTGACCTGGCAGGTTCTGCTATGACTTCCTTCCCGGTTGTAGCTAATTTTCCTGTGGGTAACGGTAAAGCTGTTCCGCCCATGAGTCCAGTCGCTACTGTCAGTACCCGGCAGCCGATTATTGCAAACATCCTGTCAGTGAATATCCACCATAAAAATGAGGGTGGGGAAGGCGCCACCGGACTTGTGGGACGGCGTATTTGGTCTAGATTAGGGCGGGGTATGAGTACTTTTCCGCGTTTGTTTTCCAGGAGAGTTTTCGGGTCAAACTCATGGAGTTCAGGGCAGCGGAAAACGTAAAAGCATTTTGAGTGAAATATAACCAGTATTTCAGGCCTGTGTCCGTGTGTCTTTGTTGTCTGACACGCCTTCTCGCGAAAAAGAAGTTATTAATGTCTGCGATGATCTAAAGGGACTCTCTGTCATCTGTCGATTCGTCTTCTCACTCCGATACCTGTCAACACCAATCGAGGGAACGTCTTGCGGTGGGGTTTAAGACTGAAATGAAAAATATCCGGGGGTTCACCCTTCTGGAGTTGATGATCGCGATTGCGATTGCCTCCATTTTGCTAACCATTGGTGTCCCCAGTTTCAGGGATTTCTTTGAGAGACAGAATTTGAAGGGTGCCGCCGAACAGGTCTACTCCCGTATTCAGCGTGCACGCTCCGAGGCGATTACCCGCAAGGTGGAAGTCGGAGTCAACTTCAGCGCCGATGGCAGTGAAATCTGGTCCTATGGCCTCAGTGACAAAAATAGCGGCACCTGTGATACCGCCGAAACAGATATCTCACTGGATACTGCCTGTACTCTGGCCATCGACGATGGTGACGGCATAGTCGACGGTATCGACGGGGCATCCGATTGGAATGACAGGGTGCTCATGACTTTTACCAGTGCCGAGCACGAGGATGTCGCGGTGACACTCCGTAATTTCGAGAACGGTACCCGGATCGTCTTCGAGCCGCTTCGGGGCACAGCCAGAGAAGCCACTGGTATCCCCAGTTTCGGTGAAATCCTGTTTGAGTCCAGGAGTGGGCATCAGTTGATGATCAGGGTCGGACTGCTGGGGCAGGTTAGGATCTGTTCACCGGACGGCAGCGTTACAGGTTACGTTGATGGAGTACCGGGCGATGATGCGGCGTGCTGAAGATAGGCTGAGGTCACAGCGGGGCTTCACTCTGATTGAACTGCTGATATCCCTCACCATTGGCCTGATCATCCTCGGCGCAGCCGCCTCCGTTTATGTGACTACTGTCGTCAATAGTGGCGCATCGATTTCTGCCAGCCGTCTCAACCAGGAGCTGGGGACACTGATGAGTGTCATGGTGCAGGATATCCGCCGCGCTGGCTACTGGCGTGATGCGGCATCAAACCCGATACAGAATCCCTTCAACACCGCGGATGTCACGGCCCTCGCGGTGAGGCCATCCGTTGCCGATCCCACTGGCGTGGGATCGTCTGGCCAGTGTGTGCTCTACGCCTATGACTCCAATGACAGTGGCAGCCTCGATAGTGAAAACCTGTTTGGATTCCGCCTCAATAATGGGGTTGTGGAAATGCGACTGGGCGGCCTGAATACCAACGTTCGCCATGACTACTGCAGCAATGTCGGAGACGACTGGCAGCCGGTGACAGACCCGAATTTGGTGAGGGTCACCAATCTTACCTTTGATACACAGGACTCTACTGCACCCTCCACCTGCCTGAATACGCGTGAGCCCGACGGACTGGACAATGGTGGAGGTAGTGGAGTCGATGATGATAGGGAATATGACTGCTACGACACTGCGGCTGACACTGGAAATATCACAGTAGAAACGCGTCAAATATTGATCAGTATCGAAGGTGAGTTGGTTAATGATAGTGCGGTGAGGGTTTCCCTCAATCAGCGGGTCAGGGTGAGGAATGACCTGGTGAGGAAAAGATAATGCGCGCTATCCGTACCCCGATCTGTTCCCCGTGCCATCAACGAGGGGTTTCTACGCTGATCTTCGCAGTGCTTGTCTTAGCCCTTACGGCGATCGTGAGCCTGACCACATTCGACTTTGTCCGCCAGGAGCAAGTTCTCTCTAATAATGACGGGCGCGCGCGCCAGGCATTTGAAGCGGCTGAAGCGGGCCTGGCAGAAGCGCTCGCATATCTTGGCCAGGGGGCGGACCGCGATAATGACGATGTTATCGATCCGGTATTCGACACCGACAGCGATGGTGTCGGGGATAGTAATCGCGCTGCTGTCGGTACGGCCACTGTAGAAGTGGCCACGGCTGAAGCTGGTGGGCAGATTGCGGTAACCGCTATCGGTTTCAGTGATGATCGGTCTGCAACCCATGTTGTCAGCCAGCGCCTTTCCGTGACCGATCCGTTGCCCAACGACCCGTCGAACCCGATGATTGCCAAGGGAAAAGTGGAGATCAACGGCTCGGCAACCGTACACAACCAGGAGGGCCACAGCACGATCTGGAGTGGCGGGGAGGTTGACCTTGGGTCCAATAACGCGACGGCGACGGAAGTGCCAGATATGGGGGACTCCGGCTACCCGCTATGTATGGATACGCCAATGACCTGCAGTACGGTGTCTTCATCCAATAAACTGAGTATTGGCCTGGATGTGATCGAGAGCGATACCAGTATCGGTAATCTCACTCCCTCTGAGCTTTTCCAGAATTTCTTCGGCATGACACCCGAGAATTATCGTAACTCTGGCCTGGTAACCATGGAGACCACGCCGGCTGATGCCAATGCCGACGTGCAACTGGCGACCCACCAGGTGATCTGGGTGGATGGAGATGTGTCATTCACCAATAACACTTCTGTCGGATGTTCGGTGGCTATGCAGGGGAATAATCTCTGCAGTGCTGCGGAGACTGAACCGTCGATACTGATTATTGACGGTAATGCATCATTTGAGGGTACACCCAACTTCCACGGTATGGTCTTTGTCACCGGTAATGCCAGCATCACCGGTAACATGACAGTGGTGGGGTCGATCATCATCGCCGGGGAACTCTCCAGCGATGCCGGCGGTAGTATGGATGTATTTTACAACTCTGCTGTGCTGGCGGATCTTGTTAATGCTGGAAATCGGTTCGGCGTGGCTGGGACCTGGAAGGACTTCTAATGACCGAGTGTCTAAGAATCAGGGGTCAAATGATGGATAGGAAGCTGCCACTGTCTCCCCCGCAGAAGGCAAGGGGCATTGGCCTGATCGAAGTGTTGATCGCCATGTTTGTGCTGGCGGTGGGTGTGCTAGCTCTCGGGAGAGTGCATGGTGATTTCCTCGGTATCAGTGCCACCAATAAAGCCAGGGCCGAAGCATTGGCTATCGCACAGGGTCGCCTGGAGGACATGAGGAACTATATGCATGCCGCCAACACGCTGGCAGAATTCAATGCGCTTTATCCTGTTGGTGTTGATGCCAATGGCCAGCTTATTGACGGTGTGAATGCGAGCTTCCGCAGAACCGAATCGATTGCTGCAAAGGGAGACCTTCGCACTGTTACGGTCAATGTTGAATGGCAGGATGCCCGGGGGGAAACCCAGAGTGTTCTGCTGGACACTGAACTTGCATTCATTGCACCGGGGGCCCCGGCTGTTCTCTCGGTTGTGCCAGAAGGGCCCCTCGTGCCTTCACCCACCGGCAGGGCAAGGCTGGGGCGTGGCACTTTGCCGGAGGGGGCGGAGACAACACCAAATAACGATGGCACAAAGATGTATCTCGCCGATGGGGATCGAAACCTGGTGTCGGGAGATAAAATCGTCCTTACCCTGGAGGATGCCTGTGTTAGTGCGGAAGGGGCCTGCGAGAACTTCGTCCAGATCAAGGGTAAGGTTTATATCGATAATGCCACGCAGAAATCGCTCTCTCCCCAGGATATCCATCTGCAGGCGTCAGATGCAGCTTTCTGCACCCGTTACTATGTTGACTCCAGCGGTGAAGCTCAGACGATCGATAGTGCCAGTAGCAGTGACCTGTTGACGCAGACCGGGGATTACCGCTTTTTCCATTACACCTGTTACCTCGGAGGGGGTTGGCACGGCAACATCGGAGTCTTGCTTGCCGGCGGCATCAAGCAGAAAGATAAAATCTGTTTGGGAGACCCGGTTTCCAGGAATGAGTGGGCGTCACCGGTAATTGCGGTTCGTCGAGCATACCGTGGCATGATCTATGGAAAGGACAGCACCGGAGCGCCAATGACCACGGCCAGCGGTGATTACGTCTATACCTCCTACGGTATCGCCGACGGCATCATTTTGCCGGATCCGGATTCAAAGGATCACACACACGATTTCGTGATTTCTGCGATGTCGGCCGGCAGCACCGATGGGGCCAACTGTATTTCGCAGGCTGTGATGGTGCGCGCCGATGCCGCGGTCAATGGTGTGCCGGGTGATCTCTTCGCGGGCAATCCGGATGACTTTGTCTGCCTGAATGATGGCATGCTAGATCTTTACGACGACACTAAATATGGTCATGAGACCACCTGTCCCTATGATCCGACCAATCCACCGGTAGAGCGCCACGTGATCAGCGGGCAGGTCTCAGTTGCTGTCCGGGATGATACGATCTTTTCCGACGATATCCTCGCATCGATTACTGTCGATACTTCCGATGGACCCGGCAACTGCCAGTTGGAACCCTTTGGTCCGGAGGGTTCTTCATATAAGGCGGTCTTTGCCTGTGATGTATACGACTGGGGCTCGGGCTGGAATGGGGCCATTTATACTGCCGCAGCCGGCAATGAAACAAAACTCACCTGTTCACCAAGTCCCATGTCACTGACGACTGTGTCTGGTGACAGCGATGGCCAGGATATAGATTGTGCCGTGGATAGTTACGCCTTGATTTCCGGCAGGGTGAGCACCGTCGACCAGAACAAGGTTCTTTCTACTGTCTCCATTGCGGATGGCAGCTGTACTGTAAGCAAGTCCGGTCTGTCTTATGAGTGTGTGACAGCAGCTTACGATAGTGGCTGGGATGGCACCCTGACTTTTGAGCTGAGCGGTGGTGCCATTTGCGCGACAGCGGGCACTGGTAATGACGGAAGCCTGACGCTGTCCAGTGGTTCCGGCAGTGCGGAGGCGGTGGCCGTGAAAATCACCGGCTACAACCAGCTGGATATTCAAATTCAAAACAGGCTCAACCAGTGTCCGGGTTGAACCCCTGAGGCTCCGGATTCGAATCGATTACCGCTGCGGGTTACACAATGAAGTCAAGAGGCTTTACCCTGATTGAGGTTCTGATCACAGTCGCGATCGTGGCGATATTGGCCGCGGTTGCGATTCCGTCTTATCAGGATTCGGTCAGGAAGTCGCGTCGCTCAGATGCGATTTCGGCACTGTTGAAGTTGCAGCTGGAACAGGAAAAGTTTCGTGCTAATTGCCGGTTTTACGCGGGATCGTTGGATAGCGCGGCCAGCTGTGGCACTGATGCCGCAAGCAGCAGTTTGAGCTTCAGCGGTGTCAGTGAGAATGGCTTTTACGATATTTCGGTGACGGCGGCTAGCGGGAATGGATATACCCTCACGGCTGTCCCCACAGGCAGCCAGGTGGCCGATACGGATTGTAACCCTATCCAGTATGTCCATCCGGCCGGTACCAAGACGCCGGTGGAGTGCTGGGACTGAATCTGGTCTGGGGGCGGGGCCGCTCGGTCTCAACTCGCTGGCGCGAGTTGATCGGGTCTGGGGAGGTTAGTCCACAGCCCGGGCCAAACAAAAATGCTGGTTGTGGCCGGTGGGGTTTGGTACGGGGGAGGATGGACTCCAAAAACGCTATGGCGTTTTTGGCCCCTGCGGGCGCGCGGCTGCGCCGCTCGGTCTCAACTCGCTGCGCGAGTTGATCGAACCAGGGGAGGTGCGTCCACCGCCCGAACTTGCCATACAAAAAAGGCCCCATCCTTTCGGAAGGGGCCTTTCTTTGTATGGCGCGCTCGGGAGGATTCGAACCTCCGACCGCCTGGTTCGTAGCCAGGTACTCTATCCAGCTGAGCTACGAGCGCGTCGTTGTGGTTGCGAACTATAGTGAGTTGTCTTGGTGTAGTCAACTCTTTTTTTAAGTCTTTTGGCGAAAAAAGTCCTTAAAAATCCGCAAGTTACCGGGTTTCAGTGCCTCCCTCGGGGAGGGCCTTCGACCTCGATAGGGCGCGCATTCTGCCTCGGGTTTGCGGGCTTTGCAAGCCCTAATTTCAAAAACTTACGGACTCTCTGGCTCATGGCTTTTACGGCGACCAGAGAGGACCTCTGGCCGGCTCTGCCGAGCGCTCAAGCCCCTTCTCCAGTGGCTTTCAGCGGTTAAAGAAGTGCAGTAGCGCTCTGAGTGACCGGGTATTGAGGACATCATCGGTCTCCAGCCAGCCACGGCGGGCCTGGTCTATGCCGAAGCGCAGGTTGTCGAAGCCGCGGGTGCTGTGGGCGTCCGCAGCGATGGAGACTTTGACGCCCAGGTCGCGGGCCATGCGGCAGCCCTCGTCGGTGAGATCCAGTCGTTCCGGTTGTGCGTTGAGCTCCACTGCGCAGCCGCGCTCTGCGGCTGCCTGCAGAATTCTCTCCAGGTCGATGTCATAGGCTTCACGGCGATTGATGAGCCTTCCGCTGGGGTGGGCGAGGATATGGCAGTGGGGGCTGTCCATGGCGCGCAGGATCCGCTCCGTCTGCTTTTTGCGGGACAGGTCGAACTTGTGGTGTACGGCGCAGAGGGTGAAGTCGAGTTCTTCCAGCACGCTGTCGGGCAGGTCGAGTTTGCCGTCCTCGCGGATCTCCACCTCAATGGATTTCAGCAACCTCAGCCCGCTGAGCTGGTCATTCAGCTGGTCAATGGCGGTCAACTGCTTGCGCAGGCGCTTTTCATCCAGGCCGTTGGCCACCCTCAGGTGCTTAGAATGGTCGGTGATGGCGAGGTACTGGAGTCCCGCCTCCTGAGCCGCCTTGGCCATGGCGCGGAGGTTGTCGTGACCATCGGTGGCATCCGTATGGGTGTGCAGGTTGCCCCGCAGGTCCTTCAGTGTCACAAGGTCGGGGAGGCGACCGTCCCGGGCTGCCTCCAGCTCGCCGTGGTTCTCCCGCAGCTCGGGCGGGATGAGTGGAAGGCCAACGGCCTTGTACACGGAGTTTTCCGTTTTGCCGGCAATGCGCTTGTCGCCGTCGAATACACCGTACTCGTTGATCTTGTAGCCCATCTTCTGGCCAAGTTTGCGCACGGCAATATTGTGGTCCCTGGAGCCGGTGAAGTAATGCTGAGCTGAGCCGAAACTGACCTGCGGTACTACCCGCAAGTCGACCTGCATACCGGAGCGCAAATACACGGTGGAACGGGTCTCGCCCTGCGAGGCGATCTCTTCCACCTCGTCATATTTCGTAAAGTGTGCCATAACGTCATTGTCGCTCCCTGCGGTGACCAGAATATCGAGGTCACCGACGGTTTCCTTGCGTCGCCGGTAGCTGCCGGCGATGACGATGTCTTTCACTCCTCTGGCTTTATGCAGGTATTTCACCAGCGGCGTGGCGATCTGCTCGGCTACAACGAGCTTGGTGCGATGTTCCGAGCCCGAGAATTTTTTCAACCGCCGGCGGATCTTTTCCTCGCTTTTTTCGCCGAAACCCTCCACCTCCTGCACCTTGCCGCTGTCAACGGCTTCCTGCAGTTCTTCAAGGCTGTCGATGCCCAGTGCCTCATGCAGGGCCTTCACGCGCTTTGCGCCGAGCCCCTGGATTTTCATCAGTTCACTGAGGGCCGGGGGAGTCCGCTCCTCGACTTCATCCAGCAGCGGCAGTTCCCCACTGGCGACCAGGACCCGGATCTTTTCGGCTAGGTCGTCGCCAATATCCGGCAGCTCGGTGAGGTCGACATCTTCGGCAAGCAGGTCTGCCATGCTGCGGGGATATCCGCGCACGGTGCGGGCGGCATTGCGATAGGCGCGAACCCGGAAAGGGTTGGCGCCCTCGATTTCCAGCAGGTCGGCGAGACGATCGAACCGATCGGCAATTTCGCTGTTGTGTACCGGCATGGCGACAGGCTCTCTCCGTGTAAAGGCGCGAGGTAGCCGGTGCAGTATAGGAAGAAGGGGTGGCCCGAGGCCGGTGTCAGGTCCAGGCCCGGTTTGCCGGTTGTGAGGGATGGTTCAGGCAGCGATCGTGTCAGAGGTTCCCGACAGCTGGCGCGCAAAAGCGGCCTCGATGGGGGCTGCTTCCCGGTGGCGTTTGATCTCCTCGAAAAAGCGCTGTGCCTCCGGATAGCCGAGCTTCAGGTAGGCCAGCCACTGCTTGATCCGGTTGCCCAGGTATTTCGCCGGGTACTCCTCGCGGGTGGTGCAGTAGTAATCCCACAGCACTGCGGCCACCTGCTGCCACGTCATGGGCTCATAGGCCTCTCCTGCACAGAAGGCCCGGATCTGCAGGGGCAGGTCGGGTCGGGCGAGCAGGCTGCGGCCGAACATGAAGGCGTCACAGCCGGTGACGGCGCGACAGCGCCGGAATTCCTCCACGGTCCAGATGTCGCCATTGGCTACCACGGGAATGGCCAGTGCCTCGCGGATCTCGCCGATGTACTCCCAGTAGGCGGGGGGGCGGTAGCCATCTACCTTGGAGCGCGCGTGCACGGCCAATTCACTGGCTCCGCCATTTTCAGCGGCGCGGGCATTGTCCATATAGCTGGATCGGTCCTGGTAGCCGAGGCGGATCTTGGCAGTGACCGGGATTTCAGCGGGTACGGCGCTGCGCACGGCACCCACAATGGCCTCCACCCGATGGGGACTCTGCAGCAGGCAGGCGCCGCCATCGCTGTTATTGACGGACTTGGCGGGGCAGCCGAAGTTGAGGTCGATCGCTTTCGCCCCAGCGGCCACCGCTCGCGCGGCATTGACGGCCATGGCCTCGGGATTGCCGCCGAGGAGCTGCAGGCGCACGGGTACTCCGGCGGGTGTCTCCGCCCCTGCGTCCAGCTCGGGGCACAGTCGCTGGAAGACCCGGCGCGGCAGGCGTGTATGGGTGACCCGCACGAACTCGGTGACGCAGATGTCGATACCGCCGATCGCGGACAGCAGGGCGCGCACATGGTGGTCGATGACTCCTTCCATGGGTGCCTGGTAAATGCGGGGAATCAGGTTCTGTGTCTCGCGGGTCATAATTTAACGGGATGGCCATTGCGGGGTAGGGGCATTAGGGCGATTATTTTAACACTGAAGGCGGCCCGGTCGTAATATGCTTCATTGCCGAATCGGGATCTGGTTTCGATGGTTATGACGCTATCGATAAAAGCTTTTTATCGTTGCGGCTGAAACTAATAAGTGTTTGATTTCAAAAGGTTGTTGTATTGATAATAGCGGCCGCCTTTGCGGATATAGGGGAAAATAGTGCAAGAGACGCTACTACAACAGGGATTGGACATCACACTCTTCGGTATGGGAGTTGTCTTCTCCTTTCTGCTTCTGCTGGTCATCGGTACCGGCATCATGTCCCGCATCATTGTTCGAAATTTTCCCGAGCCTGAATCCATTCCCTCAACACGTCCCAGTGGACTGGGTGACGAGGCGCGGCTGCGTGCCATCGCCAAAGCGGCAATCGAGCAACACCGCAAGCGCAAGTAGTAAGCATCGGAAAAGACGCAGCCTTTCAGAATAATTACCGAGAGAGATAACCCATGACTGAGGTAAAACAACCCTTGGGGATTACCGATGTGGTCCTGCGCGACGCGCATCAGTCACTTCTGGCCACCCGCATGCGACTGGACGATATGCTGCCAATCGCAGAAAAGCTCGACCAGGTGGGATTCTGGTCCCTCGAGTCCTGGGGCGGCGCCACCTTTGATGCCTGTATCCGCTATCTGGGGGAAGATCCCTGGGAACGTATTCGCGAGCTGAAAAAGGCCATGCCGAATACGCCGCAGCAGATGCTGTTCCGCGGCCAGAATATTCTCGGTTACCGCCACTACGCCGATGACGTGGTGGAAAAATTTGTCGAGCGCGCAGCGGAGAACGGCGTAGATGTTTTCCGCGTATTCGACGCCATGAACGATATGCGCAACCTGCAGACAGCGTTGCAGGCGGTGAAAAAGCAGGGCAAACATGCTCAGGGCACCATTTCCTACACCGTAAGCCCGGTACATACCATGGACCTGTGGGTGGACCTGGGGCGGCAGCTCGAGGACATGGGCGCGGACTCCATTGCGATCAAGGACATGGCCGGTCTGCTGCGACCCTACGAGGGCTATGAGCTGGTCAAGCGCCTGAAGGCGGCTGTGGATATTCCCATTCACATGCAGTGCCATGCCACCACCGGCCTCTCCACTGCGACAGCGCTCAAATGCATTGAGGCGGGTATCGACAACGTGGATACTGCCATCTCCTCCATGTCCATGACCTACGGTCACAGTCCGACCGAGACCCTGGTGGCCATTCTCGAGGGTACCGACCGCGACACCGGACTGGATATTCATCTGCTGGAGGAAATCGCGGCGTATTTCCGCGAGGTGCGCAAGAAGTATGCGAAGTTCGAGGGCTCGCTGCGTGGAGTCGACTCTCGCATCCTGGTGGCGCAGGTGCCCGGCGGCATGCTCACCAATATGGAAAACCAGTTGCGTGAGCAGGGCGCCGCGGATCGTCTCGATGAGGTACTGGAGGAGATTCCACGCGTACGCGAGGACCTCGGCTTCATTCCGCTGGTGACTCCCACCTCCCAGATCGTCGGTACCCAGGCGGTATTGAATGTCCTTACCGGCGAGCGCTACAAGTCGATCTCCAAGGAAACCGCCGCGGTACTCAAGGGCGAGTATGGTGCTACACCTGCAGACGTGAATAAAGAGCTGCAGGCCCGGGTCCTCGAGGGTGCCGAACCAGTGACCTGCCGCCCGGCCGATTTACTGTCCCCGGAACTCGACAAGCTCAGCGAAGAACTGCGCGAAAAAGCTGGCGCCGATGATATTGCCCTGGAAGAGGGTGAGCGCCAGATCGATGATGTGCTCACCTATGCACTCTTCCCGCAGATTGGTCTCAAGTTCTTGAAAAATCGCGATAACCCGGATGCTTTCGAGCCAGTGCCCACGGGCGCGGCCGAGCACGCCGTCACCAATGACAAGGGTGAAGGAGTTTATACCGTCACCGTTGAAGGTAAGACCTATAGCGTGACCGTGAATGATGGCGGCGATGTGACCAATATGGCCCCGGCATCCGCTGCCCCGGCAGCAGGCGCTGCTCCGGCGCCCGGCAGTGGCGGTGAGCCGGTCTCGGCCCCTCTTGCCGGAAACATCTTCAAGGTGCTGGTTAAGCCCGGTGATCAGGTCACCGAGGGGCAGACGATCGTCGTGCTGGAGGCCATGAAAATGGAAACCGCAGTGAGCGCCCCCCGTGCCGGAAGCGTTACTACCGTGTCGGTCAAAGAGGGCGACTCCGTGGCGGTGGGCGATGACCTGCTGTCGATCGCGTGAAGGCCTTGAAAGGAGTCGCTCGTGGATAATCTGTTAAACCTCTGGCTATCCTCCGGCGCCTATCAAATGGCGTCGGGCCAGTTCGTCATGATTCTGGTGTGCCTGGGACTGCTGTTCCTGGCCATCCGCAAAAACTTTGAACCCCTGCTGCTGGTGCCGATCGGCTTCGGCGGTATCCTGGCCAATATTCCCGGCGCCCACTTGGCGCTGTCTGCGGCTGAGACTGCCGTTGTGGCCGGGGATAGTGGTGTGCTCCTGCAGCTGGCCCAGTTGCTGGGGCTGGAAAACCTGGCTTCCACCACGGCCATGAAAGAGGCCCTCGGCAATGCGCCGGCCTCGGTGCAGGCGCAGGCTGCTGTGTTTGCGCAGGATGCCGGCTACAACAATGGCATGCTGTATAACTTCTATAGCGTGGCTATTGCCTCCGGCGTTGCACCGCTGGTGATTTTCATGGGGGTCGGCGCCATGACGGATTTCGGTCCGCTGCTTGCCAACCCGCGTACCCTGTTTCTCGGCGCCGCCGCGCAGTTCGGCATTTTTGCTACGGTCCTCGGGGCGGTGGGGCTTTCTGCGGCGGGGATTATGGATTTCTCCATCGCCGACGCGGCGGCGATCGGTATCATCGGCGGTGCGGATGGGCCCACGGCGATTTACGTGTCCAGCCTGCTGGCGCCGGATCTGCTCGGTGCCATTGCCGTTGCCGCGTACTCCTATATGGCACTGGTACCGCTGATTCAGCCACCGATTATGCGCGCTCTCACCACCCCGGAAGAGCGGCGTATTGAAATGGTGCAACTGCGCCATGTCACCAAGCGCGAGAAAATCACCTTTCCACTACTGCTACTGATTCTGGTGGCGTTGTTCCTGCCGGATGCCGCACCGCTGCTCGGTATGTTCTGCTTCGGTAACCTGATGCGTGAGTGCGGCGTGGTCTCTCGTCTGTCAGACACAGCGCAGAACGCGCTGATCAATATCACCACCATTTTCCTCGGGCTGTCTGTGGGCTCGAAGCTGGCGGCGGACAAGTTCCTGGACCCGAAGACCCTGGGCATCCTGGCGCTGGGAATCGTGGCATTTGCGATCGGTACCGCCGCCGGCGTGCTGATGGCTAAGCTCCTGAACCTGGTGAGCAAACACAAGGTCAATCCGCTGATCGGCTCCGCTGGTGTATCGGCAGTGCCGATGGCGGCGCGAGTCTCCAATAAGCTGGGCCTCGAGGCCAACCCACACAACTTCCTGTTGATGCACGCCATGGGCCCCAATGTGGCGGGGGTGATCGGCTCTGCCGTTGCCGCCGGCGTGATGATCACCATGGTGCGGGCGATGACAGGCTGATCCGGCAATCTGAATGTGTAAAGAGCGGGCTTTGGCCCGCTTTTTTGTTGCCTGCGTTCTGCAGCAGTTGCCGGGCGCTGACCTGCTGGTCGACCGGGTATCAGTGGACTGACGTAGCCGTGGTATGATGGGCGCGTTTTTGTTCACTGGGGCGCCAGCGGCTGCCCGGAGGAGAGGTAATGTCCTGGTTGGGAGCGGGGATTGGCGCCGGTATCGGCATGGTGTTCGGCGGCCCTATCGGCGCGGCGCTCGGCGCCTGGATCGGTAGTTCGTTTGGTTCGGGGCTGCGCAATGTCGGTGATACTGCCAAGCTCAATCGAGATGGCGCGCAGGCGGTGTTTATTGTCACGCTGTTCTCCATGCTGGCCAAGATGGCCAAGGCCGACGGGCAGGTGTCGAAAGCCGAAGTCGATCTGATCGACGATTTCATCAAGAACAATCTGCGCCTCGGTGAGGAGGAGCGTGCGGAAGCGATCCGTATCTTCCAGAACGCCAAAACCGACTCCTACAGCATTTACGATTACGCCAAGCAATACCGGCAGCTGGTGCGCAACCAGGCGATGCGTGAGGTTGTATACCGCCTCTTGTTCGCCGTTGCCCATGCAGACGGGCAGCTTCACCGTGCGGAGGAGGAGATCCTGCGCCGGATTCCCACCTACCTGGGCCTGCATGAATCCATCTTTTCCGCGATGGCCGGCGAGTTTGGAAACCGCGGCGCCAGTTCCGCGGTCAGTCTGGAGCAGCACTACGCGGTACTCGGCTGCTCACCGGATGTGAGTGATCGGGAGCTGAAACTCGCCTACCGCCGCAAAGCCGCAGAGTTCCACCCGGACAAGATCGCCTCCAAGGGGCTGCCGGACGAGTTCCTGCGTCATGCAGAGGATCAGATGAAGAGCGTGACCGTGGCCTACGAGACGATCGTAGCCGCGCGCAAACGCTCTGCGGCCTCCGAGACCGCCTGACGATCAAGTTTCCAATGAAGCCGGGCAGGCTGTCCGGCAAAATTCGCAGACCAAAGAAGTAGCGTGAGAGAGCAGCATGAGCCTTGCAAAACAGATTGAGGAAAAGCTCGTGGCAGAGTTTGCCCCTGTGCATATCGATGTGCAGTGTGAGAGCCATCTACATAATGTGCCGGCGGGCTCTGAAATGCATTTTCGTGTGGTACTGGTTTCTGAGCAGTTCGATCAATTGAGAAAAGTACAGCGCCATCAGAAAGTGTATGGCGTGCTGGCCGAAGAAATGGCGGGCCCCATTCACGCCCTGGCCTTGCATATCTTCAGTCCGGAAGAGTGGCAGGGGCAGGCGCCGGAAAGCCCGCAATGCCTGGGTGGTGAAAAGAAGTCCTGACTCTTTTCCTTTTTGTCTTTGTCGCGGGAAGTCTCAATCTTCCCGCGGCAAACCGGCCCTGACCGAATTCCTGTCTGACGCCAAAATTGGCTTATCTGTCGTCTCCCGCAGAGTGTGTCTTCTCTCCTCTTCGCTCTGGCAAGTCCCTTCGCAAAAGTTCATTTCGTAGCGATGAGCGCGCATCGATCTGACATGGGCAATTTCGCTGCAAGCGGTAGATATTGCTGGCAAATCACTAATGGGGTGACAGCTCAGCCTCGGTTTTTAATGAATTAGGTGCCTTTTTTTCCTGTCTGTCAGCTGAATTAATAAGTAAAAAATGCGACAAAAAAATAAATAGCGCGCCAAAAAAGATGAATGGGTGCCATTGCTACGCAAAAGTTCCACGATGGGGCAGTGAAGTTGGGTGTTTTTTCTACAGCTGTTTTTTTTCGTGTCTATGCTGAAAGTGATTGGGTTAATTGCTGTTCAATTTGCCGAATATCAATGGAGTATCACCTATGAAAATGACGCGCATTCTGACACCTCTGGCCCTTGCTGTATCCGCCATGGTTGGAGCGCAGCAGGCACTTGCTGGACCTTCGGGTTATGCACCGCCAATGCCCTCGGGTCCGGCCCCCATCTATGAAGCAGGCACTGTTGTGTTCCGCTTGGGTGGTGCCTATGTGGATCCGGATGACACCTCGGTTAACCTGCGGAATCCGGATATTTTTCCGGAATTCCAGGGGCTGTCGGTTGATCTCGACTCTGAGTGGTCGTGGCAATTCAGTGCCATGGTCATGCCGATCGATCACTTCGGTATCGAGTACCAGTATGACGGCGAGTCCGGTCACAGCCATGACATCACCTTCAATCAGTTTGGCGAAGAAGTGCTTCGTCGCAAGATCGACAACAAGGATCTCGATAGAACGACTCAGTTGCTGACCTTGAACTGGTTCCCGGTATGCAAAGAGTCCTGGATCCAACCGTATGTTGGATTCGGCGCTGTCTATACGGATTTTGACAGTGTGAATACCAGTGAGGTCATCAATGAGTTCCTGGCAGACAATGCCGATGCCATCGGGCCTGCCCGCTACAGCATCAGCGATAGCTGGGGCTGGACCGGTCAGGTAGGTGTCGACATCATCCTCGGCCGTGAGAGCAATTGGCTGGTGAACGCCGCCGTGCGCTACGACGACGTAGATCTGGATTCGTCCTTGACATATGCCGTTGAAGGTCTCACCCAAGACGATCCCCAGGAAACCCGGACCTTCCTGAACTCGGTCAGATCCGAATTTGATCCGGATCCGTGGGTATGGACTGTTGGTGTGGGCTACAAATTCTGATAGCCCACTCTACCAAGGATGGGGAAAAAGGCGCTTCGGCGCCTTTTTTCGTGCCTGCGGAAAACCCTCTGGGCGTTGTCCCATATTCTTCCGAAAGGTCCGGCCACTATCGATTGCTGGGGAATGAAAACTGCGCCCCCTCACGGAGGTCGCTTGCTGGCCAGCGCTGGGTGATGGTCTTGCGCTTGGTGTAGAAGCGCACCGAGTCCGGCCCGTAGGCGTGCAGGTCCCCAAACAGGGAATGTTTCCAGCCGCCAAAGCTGTGGTAGGCCACCGGAACCGGCAGGGGCACGTTGATACCGACCATGCCAATCTTGATATTGTCCGCAAAGTAACGGGCAGCCTCGCCGTCGCGGGTAAAAATACAGGTGCCGTTACCGTACTCATGTTCATCGATAATCTGCATGGCTTCCTGCATAGTGTCAGCACGCATGACACACAGTACCGGGCCGAAAATTTCCTCGGAATGAATCACCATGCCCGGCTTTACCTTGTCGAACAGGCAGGCGCCCAGGTAGTTGCCGTTCTCGAAACCTTGCACCTGAAGGCCGCGGCCATCAATCACCAGTTCCGCGCCTTCCTCCACGCCTTTGGCGATATAGCCGGTGACTTTTTCCAGGTGCGGACGGGTGACCAGCGGGCCCATGTCATTGGCGTTGTCGAGGCCGTCGCCCACTTTCAGCGTTGCAATCTGTGCCTTGAGTTTTTCGACCAGCGCATCGGCCGTGGTATCGCCAACAGCAACCACCACCGAAATGGCCATGCAGCGCTCGCCACAGGAACCGTAGGCGGCGCCCATCAGTGCGCTGGCGGCGTTATCCAGGTCGGCATCGGGCATGACGAGAGCGTGGTTCTTGGCGCCGCCAAAGGCCTGCACCCGCTTTCCGGATGCGGTGCCGGTGGTGTAGATATACTCGGCCACCGGTGTTGATCCGACGAAACTGACGGCCTGGACCCGCCTGTCGGTAAGCAGGGTATCCACGGCTTCCTTGTCGCCGTTGACCACGTTCAGGACTCCCGGCGGAATGCCGGCCTCCAGGCCCAGTTGCGCGATGTACAGGGCAGCACTGGGATCCCGCTCGGACGGTTTCAGCACAAACGTATTGCCGCAGGCCACGGCCATCGGCCACATCCACAGGGGTACCATGGCGGGGAAGTTGAAAGGCGTGATCCCGGTACAGACCCCGAGAGGCTGGAATTCGCTCCAGGAGTCGATTCCAGGGCCGACATCCCGGCTGTGCTCGCCCTTGAGCAGCTCCGGCAGGGCACACACGTACTCCACGTTTTCGATGCCGCGCTGGAGTTCTCCCATGGCGTCATTCAAGACCTTGCCGTGCTCGCGGGTGAGTAGCTGGCAGATCTTGTCGGCATTCTGCTCCAGCAGGTCCTTGAGGCGGAACATGATGCGGGTGCGCTTGATCGGCGGCACCGAGCGCCACTCCGGATAGGCGGCTGCGGCTTCGGCAATGGCTTTTTCGACCGTGGCTTTGTTGGCCAGGGCAACCCTTGCCTCGACCTCGTTGGTGGACGGGTTGGCGATCTCCCGGAATCGCGCCCCCTCGGTGACGATCTCACCGTTGATCAGGTGCCCGATGGTATGCATGGTTGGCTCCTCCATGTTGCCTGCGACGCAGGCCTTCCTTTTTATTCCGTTGCGGGGTTACCGCAAAAACCGCAGGAACAATGGCCCGCTAGCGGCTTTCAGGCCTTTGAGTCGGCCCTTGAAATGATTTCTGTGTCAGCGCAGTCACACAGTACTGAGATAGTAGGCTCCCGGTTGATGTTCGTCACGGCAGGGGACCGACGGTCTACGGAAGATCCCTGGAGAGATAGCCTCAGGATGCGCTGATCGACAAGGGAGGGCCGGCCAGGGTGCGTTCAGTCTGCGCACAGTGCCGGCCCCACGGCGCGCGTACCGGTCATTGTGGTGGGAAGTCGCGCAGGACAGCGAGAAAGGCGTCCCCGAAGCGCTGCAGTTTGCTGTCGCCCACACCGGAAATGGCCAGCAGGGCTTCCGGTGTCTGGGGCCTGGTCGCTAGCATCTCGCGCAGGGTGGCATCATGGAACACCACATAGGGAGGGACGCCCCTGGCCTCGGCGATCTCCCGTCGGCAATTCCGCAGCGCCTCCCAGAGAGGCTGGTCGGCGGGATCGACCTCTTCCACGCTGCGGCGCCCACTGCTCTCTGGCCGTCGAACCCGGGCCGGCAGCTTGCGCAACTGGACTTTTTCCTCGCCCCGCAGCAAGGGACGGCAGGCCTCGGTGAGCTGCAGCGCTCCGAAAGCCTCCCCGTTGACCTCCAGATAGCCGCGCACTACCAGCTGGCGCACCACACCGCGCCATTCTGTGCTGCTCAGGTCGGTGCCGATGCCGTAGGTGGAGACCTGATCGTGGCCGAACTTCAGCACTTTTTCGCTGGTGCTGCCCCGCAGTACATCGATTACGTGGGCGGCCCCGAAACGCTGGCCGGTGCGGTAGACACAGGACAGCAGCTTGGTGGCAGCCTCCGTACCGTCCCAGGTCTGCGGCGGCTCGAGGCAGGTATCGCAGTTGCCGCAGGGTTGTTCCAGTTCCTCGGCAAAGTAACGCAACAGCGCCTGGCGGCGGCAACTGGTGATTTCGCACAGGCCGAGCATGGCATTGAGGCGATTGCGCTCCTGGCGCCGGTGCTCCTCGCTGCCCTCGGAATTGGCCGCCATCTGTCCCAGCTTGACCACGTCCTCCAGCCCGTAGAGCAGCAGCGCGGTGGCCGGTTCGCCGTCACGGCCGGCGCGACCGGTTTCCTGGTAATAAGCCTCGATGCTTTTCGGCAGGTCCAGGTGGGCGACAAAGCGCACATCCGGCTTGTCGATACCCATACCGAAGGCGATGGTCGCCACCACGATCACGCCGTCTTCGCGGAGAAAGCGCCGCTGGTGTTCTGCACGCAAGGCGGCGGGCAGCCCGGCGTGGTAGGGCAGGGCGGTAAAGCCCTGTTGCACCAGCCAGTCGGCGGTACTCTCCACCTTACTGCGGGACAGGCAGTAGACAATGCCGGAGTGACCGGCCTGTTCACTGCGGAGGAAGTCCAGCAGCTGGCGGCGGGGATTGTCTTTCTGGGCAATGCGGTAGCGGATGTTCGGGCGATCGAAACTGCTGACAAAATGGCGTGCATCGGCCAGGTCCAGGCGTTCGGCGATCTCTGCCCGGGTGCGCCGGTCGGCGGTGGCAGTCAGCGCGATCCGTGGCACGGCGGGAAACTGCTCGTGCAGGCAGTTCAGCTGCAGGTAGTCGGCGCGGAAATCGTGCCCCCACTGGGACACACAGTGGGCCTCGTCGATGGCAAACAGGGAAAGGGACACACGGCGCAGCATGGCCAGGGTACGCGGCTGCAGCAGCCGCTCCGGAGCCAGGTACAGCAGGTCCAGCTCGCCGGCCACAAGCTCGGCCTTGATCTGCTGCGCCTGCTCCGGGGGCAGTGAGGAGTTGAGGAAGGCAGCCCGCACACCCGCGGCACAAAGCGCCTCTACCTGGTCCTGCATCAGGGCGATCAAGGGGGAAATCACCACGCCGCAGCCCTCGCGGGCGAGGGCGGGAATCTGGTAGCAGAGGGACTTGCCGCCACCGGTGGGCATCAGTACCAGGGCGTCTCCGCCGGCCATCAGGGTATCGATGACCTCTCGCTGAGGGCCGCGAAACCGGGTATAGCCGAAGGTGTGTTCGAGAATCGATTGTGGGGAAGTCATGGCGCAGCAGTATACCTGCTGCGGCCTTTCAGGTGGGCGCTGGTCGGCAGGGAAGAGTGACCGGGCAGGACAATTGGGGCGCCTGTTTTCGATCGCGGTAACCCCGATGGCGGCCCTTGCGTCTATAATCCAGCCACCGCGAACATAGACAAGGATAAGGCTATGCGTGCGCTGATAAGGACAATGTCGTGGCTGCTGGTGTTTGGTCTCGCGGGATGCGCGACCGGTACGCCGCAAAACCTGCTGCAGCCGGACCGCGCCGATACTCACCTGGGCTGGCAGCCCGCCCCCGAAAACCAGTTGGCCTATTCGGTCGCCACCGCCAGCGGTATTGCCCGCTTGGTGCTCGACCGGTTGCCGGACAACCTCAACAGGGTGAGTCTGGAGCTCCCCGGCATGCAGCGGGTCGAGGGGGTACAGTGGCGCGGGGATGACGGCGACAAGGCCATGCTCTTCTCGGGTGGTTCCGGTGAGCCGGGCGTGAGGCTCGAGGAGCGACGGCGCGGTTTCATCCTGCACATCGAAGGTGCGGCGCTGGACCGGATCCGCGTAGGCGGATTACTGACAGTCGTGGACTTTTACCGCGGCTGATCGCTGCTGTCGGGCTCGTCAAAGCCGAGCCCCCGGGGCCGGATCAGGTAGAGGCGCGGCCAGAACTTGCCGGTAACCCAGAGACCGTTGCGCTCGCGGTCCCAGGCAATGCCATTGGCCACCACATCCGGGTGATCGGATCCCGGCTCCAGCTCCTCGATATCCATCACGCCGCGCACCTCGCCGCTCTCCGGGTCGATGGCGATGATGCGCGTGTCCTGAAAGATATTGGCCCAGACCAGACCCTGGGCGTATTCCAGCTCATTCAGCAGCCACCACTGTTCACCGTCACCGTGGACCTGCAGCTCGCGCAGAATGGCGAAGGTGTCCGGATCGCGGAAGGTTAGAGTGTCGCTGCCGTTGCTCATGATCAGGTGCCGGCCATCACTGGTCAGGCCCCACCCCTCGCCCGCATAAAAACGCTTGCCCAGCGGTTTCATGTCCTTTCGCCCGTACAGCTGTAACTCCCCCGCCTTGTAGGTCAGCAGGTAGATTCGGTCACCCAGCACCGTCATTCCCTCGGCAAACCGGTCCTCCGCCAGCCACTTGCGCCTTACCGGGCGGGCGGTCGGATCGGTATACTCGGCCAGCCAGGAGCGGCCATACTGGCCGCTGCTCTCCCACCAGCGCTCGCCGTCGAAAAAGAGTCCCTGGGTGAAATGGTCCCCGGGCCGGTCCCGCTGTTCGATCAGGTCAAAACCGATCGGGGGCACAGGGCCAGCGATGACCAGGGCGGGGAGCCCCAGCAGCAGTGCGGCGACAGCCAGGCGGGCGCGACGACAGAATTCCATAACAGACATTTCAGGCCTTATGACCAGAGTAAAAACATTTGTGACCTTGACCCTGCTCGGGGGGCTGGCGGTGGTGTTGCCCATCGCCATTTTCATCCTGCTGTTCCAGTGGCTGTTCGCCCAGGTCAGTGAGCTGGTGGCGCCGGCCGTACACTGGTTCGAGGCCTATACCGGGTTCAAGAATACCGTTGCCCGCCTGGCGGTGATAGCCCTGATCCTGGGCGGCTGCTTCCTGATCGGCCTGCTGGTGAAGACCAGTGTCGGTGGCTGGCTGCACCGCCATATGGATCACTGGCTCGGCCGGCTGGCACCGGGCTACAACACCATCAAGGAACTGGTGCTGCAGTTTATCGGCGGCGGTGCCGGAGAGGGTGTGCTGTCGGGGCCCGTGGCCCGGGTCCGTATTCTCGGCACAGACAACCCACTCACCGTCACGGCGATCGTGACCTCGCGACACGATAATGGGGATTTCACCGTTTACGTGCCCACGGCACCAGTACCCACCTCCGGCTTCGTGTACCACGTCACTGCCGACTGTGTGGAGATCCTGCCCCATGTCACCGTGGAGGCGGCGATGAAATCCATCGTCGCCTGCGGCAGTGGCAGTGGGCGGCTGCTGGCGGAGCCGTCCCAAGAGCCTGCGGTGAACTGACCCGCCGGCGTCAGCGCTGGCGATTCTTGCCCAGGTCACGGATGGCGAAGCGCGCCGGATGCAGGGCCCGGGCCAGTTCCCCGGTAACCGGCATGGGCTCGCCGCTGATCCAGCTGGCCAGTACTTCCGCGGCCAGCGGTGCATAGGTAAACCCGCGGGAGCCGAGACCTGCCAGGGTATACAGGCCGGGTGGGTAGTGGCAGCGCTCCGCAATAAGCGCCTTACGGTTGCGACGCAGGAAATCGTAGGTGCCGCGCAGGGAATCCCAGTCCGGCAGGGGGCCGGTCATGGGCAGGTAGTCCGGTGAGGCGGCACGGACCGCGGCACGGCCGGACAGTGACTGGCCCGCAAAGTCCTGCGCCGCGTCCGGCATCACTTCTGCCAGGGTCTGCAGGTTTTCCCGGTGCTCCTCTTCCCGCACCTCCGCTCCGGTCTCCTTCAGCTTGAAGGTGGCACCAAAGCTTTGCTGGCTCTGGAAGGGCGGGGCTATGTAGCCATCGCCGCAGAGTGCCACCCGCAACCGGGCAGAGTGTTCCGTGGTCCGGGCGATGGAGACCTGGCCGCGGATGGGCCGCAGCGGCAGTTCCGCACTCTGTGTAAAGCCCGCTGTCCGGTGGGCACAGCAGATCACCACTGCATCGGCCTCGTGCTGTGCGGCGGCGGTGCCCAGTTGCCACTTTGGGCCCTGTTGGCTCAGGTGGTCGACGCTGGTCCCGCAGTAGAGGTGGATATTCGGGTGGCGGAGCAGTGTCGCGCAGACGCTGGCGGGTTCCAGCCAGCCTGCCCGGGGGAAGAATATCCCTGCGTGGTGCAGGGAAGTTCCGGCCAGTTCAGACGCCTGTGCGGGATCCACCGGCAGGGCCAGTTCTGCGGCGTCACGGGCTGCCAACCACTGGCGTAGCTGCGCCTGTAATTCCCGTTCTTTTTCTCCCTGTGCCAGTTGCAGCAGGCCGCAGGCGTGGAAGTGTTCAGGGCACAGCGTCGGGTAATAGCGCAGGGCAAACAGTAGCGCGTGCAGATTGAAATCGCCGTTGGGGCCCGGACGGTGGGAGAGCTTCGCGTAGAGAATGCCCTGCGCATTGCCCGAGCCGCCACTGCCCGGTGCGCTGCCCGCTTCGAATACGGATACCCGATACCCGCGCTCCGCCAGTGCCCGGGCTGTGGTGGCTCCGGCGATACCGGCGCCGATCACGGCGATTTGGGAGCGCCGGGCCAGCCGGCTTGGGCGCCTGGGCAGGTGCCAGGGCGTGGTTACTACCGCTGATGATTTTTCCTGTAAGAGTTGGCCGCGCAGCATCTCCCGCTTGCGCCCGAATCCTCGCACCTTTTCTAGGGCAAAACCGGCCTCCCTGAGTCCGCGCTTGACCAGCCCGGCACAGGTGAAAGTGGCGAAAGTGGCTTCACTGCGGCTCAGCGCTGCGATGTTCCGAAACAGTGCTTCGCTCCACATGGCCGGGTTCTTCGCGGGCGCGAACCCGTCCAGGAACCAGGCGTCGACCTGGCGATCAATGGTGTCGTCACCGAGCCGGAGTGTGGCAAAACCCTCGCTCGCTTCACCGATCACGAGGGTCAGTGCCACCTGTCCGAATTGCAACCGATGCACGCCGCCGGCGAGCAGGGGCGGGTAGGCCAGCAGCAGCTGGTTGGCCAGCGGCTCCAGTTCCGGCCAGAGTGCCAGGGCACGGCGGAGGTCGGCGCGGCGCAGTGGGTACTTTTCCACCGAGATGAAATGCAGGTGCGCATCGGCCGGCGCTGTCTGCAGCCACAGGTGCCAGGCGGCGAGGAAATTGAGTCCGGTGCCGAAGCCGGTCTCGCCGATGGTGAAGCGTTCTCCGGTGGCGAGTGCCGTCCAGCGCCGGGCCAGGTGGTTCTGTTCGAGAAAGACGTAGCGGGTTTCTTCGAGACCGGACTCGCGGGAGAAATAGACGTCGTCGAAGGCACGGGACAGCGGTTGTCCGTCGTCGCGCCAGTGGATATCCGCGTGGGGGTGTTCGTTACCCATGCGCCCGGCCCGCTACTCCCGCAGGCCGAATTCGCGCATCACCTGTTCGCACCAGGTGTCGAGGCGCTGGTCGCTGAGGTCAAACTCGTTCTCTTCATCCAGGGCCAGGCCGACAAACTGGCTGCCATCTTCGGTTAGTCCCTTGGAGGCTTCAAACTGGTAGCCCTCGGCAGGCCAGTAACCGACGGCGCGGGCACCGAGGGCGACGAGCTGGGCGTGCAGGTAGCCGAGGGCATCCTGGAACCACTGCGGGTAGCCTTCCTGGTCACCGAGGCCATAGAGAGCCACCGTCTTGCCGGACAGGTCCAGCTCGGCGAGCTGGTCCCAGATGTTTTCCCAGTCCTCCTGGAGCTCGCCATAGTCCCAGGTAGGAATGCCGAAAATCAGGAAGTCGTATTGCTGGGCGAGGGCAATATCATCGTCCGCCACATTGTGGAGGTCGACCCACTCATGGCCAATGCGATCGCGGATCTTTTCCGCTGCCATTTCGGTGTAGCAGGTGCTGGAGCCGTAAAAAAGTCCGATGGGTGCGAGCATAACTTCAGATAACAGATCATTGTCCGGGGTTACTGGGGTTTGGCACCGGCAAAGTCCAGCTGGCGCCAGGCTTCATAGACGACCACTGCCACGGCGTTGGAGAGGTTCATGCTGCGGCTGTCCGGGCGCATGGGAATGCGCAGGGTGTGTTCCTTGCCCAGCAGGTCGAGAAATTCCTGTGGCAGCCCGCGGGTTTCCGGACCGAAGACAATGGCGTCGCCCGGATGGTAGGTGACGGCGGCATGGCTGCGCGTGCCGCGGGTGGATAGTGCCAGTACCCGCTGGGGTTGCTCGGCCTCGACGAAGGCGGCCCAGTCCCGGTGGCGTCTGACCGGACTGTATTCCGCGTAATCGAGCCCGGCTCGCCGCAGGCGCTTGTCGTCCATGGCAAACCCGAGGGGCTCGATCAGGTGCAGTTCGGCACCGGTATTGGCACACAGCCGGATGATATTGCCGGTATTGGGCGCGATTTCCGGTTGGTAGAGTACGATCTTGAACATACCGTCCGCAGGGTTGCCCGGTCGGGTCATCTAAGGGGGGGGCGCGGTGGCGCCCCCGGATGCGGCGCGGATTATTCCACAATCAGGTGGTGGAAGCGATTTCCTCGCAGTCGATCTCCACACCGAGTTCGTCGGCAATGGCGTCCAGCTCTTCCTGCAGCCCCTCCAGGTCCATGTTTTCGGCAACACTGATGGTGCAGTTGGCTGTGAACAGCGGTTCGCCACTCCAGGGGGTACTGTCGTAACCGGTGTCGAGTTGCTCCAGGTTGAGCTGGCGCGCCGCCAGTGCGCGGGAGATCTCCCTTACGATGCCCGGGCGATCGTTACCGATCAATTTCAGTTTGACGGTCTGCAGCTTGCCTGCGGCCACTGCGCTGGCGTCCTCGACCTGCAGCTTGTAGCCCTGGGTGCGCAGCGCATCCAGTCCGTCTTTCAGGCCCTGGGCACTCTCACCGGCGACACTGACGCGCAGGATCCCGGCAAACTTGCCGGCAAAGTGCGCCATGCGACTGTCCTCCCAGTTGCCGCCGTTTTCGGCGATCACGGCGGAGAGTTTCTCTACCACACCGGGTTTGTCGTCGCTGATCAGTGAAATGACGAGATGCTGTTGCATGTGATATTCCTTGGCTGCAGAACAGGGTTACACTGCCTTGCATTGTAGCCATTGCCGCTGCTGCTGATAACAGCTGATTCTGGCCCGCAGAAAGATCCGCCTGGGCGCGTGAGAAGTATGTACCTGGGCCTCGGAATGCCGGAGCTGCACTGCACGTTACCTTTCATGAACGCAGGATGGCGGTGAGGCTTTGCGGACATTAAGACGCTGGCGAGGAGGGTATTAGTCATGAAGGTGCATGTGGATCTGTGTGTAATTCCCCTGGGTGTAGGGGTGTCGTTGGGTGAATATATAGTGGAGTGCCAGCGGGTGTTGCGTGAAGCAGGGCTCTCGCACCAGTTGCATGCCTACGGAACCAATATCGAGGGCGAGTGGGACGAGGTCATGGCGGCAATCAAACAGTGTCACGAGCGCGTGCATGCACTTGGTGCGCCGCGTATCACTACAACGCTCAAGTTGGGAACTCGAACAGATCGTGCGCAGTCTCTTCAGGATAAAATCGACAGCGTAGAATCGAAACTGGATCAATAACCACAAACTCTCAGGAGGGGGGGTACTATGAAGCTGAAAAACGTAACCATTGGCCTGGCGTCCGTGGCGCTCGTACTGGCCGCGGCCGGTTGTGCTGAAAAAGAGGATGCCGGAGCGCAGGCGCCCGCGGTTGAAGATGCCCAGATGCAAAATGGCGCTGATGCTACCGGCAGTGAAACCGCTGAGGTTGCCGAAGGTAGTGCTGAGGCCGGGTCTGACACGCTCGCGACCGTGATTGCCGGTGACCACCGCACCCCGGAATACGCTGCCCGTGACCAGTTCCGTCACCCGGCGGAAACGCTGCGCTTCATCGGTATCGAGCCGGACATGACTGTGGTTGAGATCGCCCCGGGCGGTGGCTGGTACACCGAAATTCTCGCTCCTTACCTGAAACAGGGGGGGACTTTTTATGCTGCCCATTTTCCCGAGAACAGTGAATCCAGCTACTACCAGCGCTCCCTGAAAGCGTTCAAGGAAAAGCTGGCAGCGGACCAGGAGAATTACGGCAAGGTCATCCTCACGGAATTTGATCCCGCGGCCGGCAGTGAAATCGCACCGGCGGGCAGCGCGGATGTGGTGGTCACCTTCCGCAATGTGCACAACTGGATGCGCGGCGAAAACGAGAAGCAGGCTTTCGACAGCTTCTTTGCGGCGCTGAAGCCCGGTGGTGTCCTGGGTGTGGTCGAGCACCGCGCCAAGCCGGGAACCAGCCGCGAGGACATGATCAGCAGCGGCTATGTGACCCAGGATCATGTGATCGAGGTTGCCCAGCAGGCGGGCTTCGAGCTGGAGGAAGCCAGCGAGATCAATGCCAACCCGAAGGACACCGCAGATCATCCCAAGGGTGTCTGGACCCTGCCGCCCTCACTCCGCCTCGGCGATGAGGACAAGGACAAGTATCTCGCCATCGGCGAAAGCGACCGCATGACCCTGCGCTTCCGCAAGCCGGACGAGGCAGGCAGCGCCGACTGACAGGGATGAGGCCCGGCTGGCCAGCGGTTAGAATAGCGTTTTCTGACTCAAGGCCAGCCGGAGCAGTAGTCCCGATGCGCATCCCCCATCAACAGCTCGATCCCGATACCCTGCAGAACCTGCTGGAAGAGTACGCCACCCGCGACGGAACCGATTACGGCGAGCGCGAGGTGAATCTCAGTGACAAGGTCGCCAGCCTGCGGCGCCAGCTGCAGTCCGGTGAGGTGGTGATCTGGTTCGAGCCGGGGGAGGAGTCCGTCAACCTGGTATTGGCGGAGGACTTGCGCGGCCATGAATGATTGGCTGGTCGATCGTCCCGCTGGGAAGCCACTGGCGCGCTTCCTCTTTGCCCACGGGGCCGGCGCGCCAATGGACAGTGACTTCATGGATGCGCTCAGCGGCGCGCTCTGTGGCCATGGTATCGAAGTGGTTCGTTTCGAGTTCCCCTATATGGTGGAACGGCGCGAGTCGGGCAAACGCCGCCCGCCGAATCCCATGCCACAGCTGCAGGAAGCTTTTCTGGCCCAGGTCGATCACTGGCTGGAGAAGGAGGATGGTTTGCCGCTTTTTATCGGTGGCAAATCCATGGGCGGAAGGGTGGCCAGCCTGATGGCGGATGCCTGTTTTGCCAAAGGCCAGATACGGGGGCTGGTCTGCCTCGGCTACCCGTTTCACCCGCAGGGCAAGCCGGAGCGGTTGCGCACCGAACACCTGGAGGAGCTGCAGTGCCCGACACTGATCGTGCAGGGCACCAGGGATCCCCTGGGGAGTGCCGGGGAGGTGGCCGGCTATTCCCTGTCAGGGCAGATCGCCCTGGGGTGGCTCGAAGACGGGGATCACGACTTCAAGCCCCGCAAGGTCAGCGGTTTCACCCGCGAAGCTCACTGGCAGGCTGCCGCAGAGCGGGTCGCCGGCTTTATTCGGGAGCAGCTTCGAGAATCGTGATGCGCTCGTCTTCCTTGAGCATGGGCTTCAGCAGGGCCATCTGACCGCGGCGTTCCTCGCTGGTATACCAGTGTTCCCAGTGCAGGTCCGACTGCCACTTGGACAGGGTAAAGCGGCGCAGCGGATTCTCTTTGGCGGTGTATGTCTGCCCCTCGATGAAGCCCACGGTGCGGTAGGCGTGGTTCAGTAATTTGCGCGCCGCCTGCTCATAGTTGGACTGCATGTCGGGAGCGATTTCCCGTTCAATCAAAACGTAAATCATTTTCTGCTCTTCAGTCATTCAATGACCCGATTCTAGCGCGTAGTTTCCATCAGGTGATGGGGGAATTGGCCGTGCGGTCAGGGAAATTTGCAGGTGACGATTGATGGCAATTACCCGAAAATAGCGCCATGAAGTCAGATCACACGCTCGATGCCCGCGGCCTGCTGTGCCCGGAGCCCGTCATGATGTTACACGCCGCCGTGCGCAAAGTCGCACCGGGGGAGGTGCTGCAGATGCTGGCTACGGATCCCTCGACGCAGCGCGACGTGCCGAAATTCTGTCAGTTTCTCGGCTACGAACTGGTGGAACACCGGGAACAGGACAGCAAGTTTGTCTACTGGATCAGGAAGGCGGATTCCTGACGGCCTGTTGGCGGGCGGGCTGTTCGCGGGCGGAGAAACCCCGCCCGCAACGATTGGTCTGGTCTGCAGGTCAGGGTGCGGTAACCAGCGCGGCGATCGCGGCGAGGGCTTCCGGATCCTCTGACTTTATCTTGTTGGCGATGTGATGCTGGAAGAAGTAGCGGAACTCCTGCGCTTCCTGGGCCGCATACAGGCACAGGTCACCCGGTAGCACCGGCGTGGTCTCGACATGGTCGTGATCGATCAGCATGCCGTGGATCTCACCGCTGGCATACAACCGCCAGCTCACCACCTCGGTCAGGGTCAGGTTTTCCCGGCCTTCGTCCATGAACACCGCGTGGGTGCCGATGGTATCCGGAATCTCCTGCAGCACTTCCTCGGCCTTGCTGCTCTCGTACTCGAAGTACTCCGCCGCAGTCTCCAGCTCGACGATCTTGTGGATAGGGGGTTCCTGGAATATCTCCTCGATACCCGGGTCGTAATAGCCCTCGAAACGCCCGTCGAGAGGGTCTTTGATTTCCGGGCAGGGGACAATGGAGTTGAGCCACGGGACGAGTCCTACAACCTCGCCATTGGCACGCAGGCCCCAGCACAGCACCTTGAGGCTGTAGAGATCGTTTCCGCTGGAGCTATTGGAGTAGAGCATTTCCAAGCCATCTAGCTCCGGCGACAGGCGAATGAAGCGTCTGCTCGCTGAAGTTTCGATCGGCTCGCCGGTGAAGAGGTCAACCACATTGCTGTAGCGGTGGTCGGTCATGGAGCACCTCCTTGCAGGGCCGGTTGTGGTGCAGGAGGGCATTGGACTGCTTATTCCCCCCTGGGGAACCCGGTTGCAGGGCAGGGGCCCTTTTCCGGCGTCCCTGCCACTAAAGGTATATGTTGGCCCCTCGAAATACAACAAAGGATTTCGAGGCTCGTTGGCCCCCTGGTGGCCGGTTGCTCAGTAATTCGGCGGGCGCCTGGTTGCACTCCCGGAGGCCATTGTTATAGTTCGCGCCTTCCCCGAATGTAAGAACCGCTAGCAGCCCCGGAGTCCCGTTTGTCCAGCCTGTCCAGTGCCGCTGAATTGGCGACCGAAACCGAAACCGAGAGCGAGATCGCAGCGCGGATCTGTTCCGTCTTCGATCGGTGCTTTTCCGCCCGGGAGGGGCTGAACACGCGCCTCTGTGGTGGTCATCCGGAGCCCTTCTACCGGCCGGCGGGGCAGGCCTGTGCCTATCACCGGGTCGAATTCACCCTCGATTACCCCGCCAGCGCGCTGCACGAGGCCGCCCACTGGTGTGTGGCTGGCGCAGCGCGCCGCCAGCAGCCGGATTACGGCTACTGGTACGCCCCGGATGGTCGCACGGCGGAGCAGCAGCGGCTGTTCGAGCGGGTCGAGGTCAAGCCCCAGGCATTGGAGTGGATCTTCTCCCGGGCCTGCGGACTGAGATTCCGCGTCAGTGCCGACAACCTGGCGCAGGGGTTGGGGCCGAGCGACGCCTTCAGGACTGCCATCTTCGAGCAGGTACGGGATTACTGCCGCCGGGGCCTGCCAGATCGGGCCGGGCAGTTCGCCACGGCACTGGCGAGTGAATTCGGCCGGCCGCAGCCGTTCTGTGGGCGGCTCTATCAGCTGGCGGATCTTTCGTGACTTCCGCGGCGCCTGCAGGGCAGGCAGCACCGCCATTCCTGGTGGATGCGTCGGTCTATATCTTCCGCTACTACTTCGCCCTGCCTCCCAACTGGGAGAGCCGCGGCGGCTACCCGACCGAGGCGGTTTACGGGTTTACCAACTTCCTGCTCGACCTGCTGCAGCGGCGCCCGTCCCACATTGCCTGCGCCTTTGATGAGTCCCTCGGCAGCTGCTTCCGCAATGAACTCTACCCCGACTACAAGTGCAGCCGCGTCCTGCCCGACGAGGCCCTGGCCTTCCAGCTCGCCGCCTGCCGGTCCATGGCCGAAGCGCTGGGTATCGCCAGTTTTGCCAGCGAGCGCTTCGAGGCCGACGATATTCTCGCAACACTGACCAAGCTGTTGAATGAAGACCAGCCCGTGATCATCAGCCGTGACAAGGATCTGGGGCAGCTTCTGGACCGGGGCGCCGGCTCGCTGTGGGATTTTGCTGCCGACCGCCATCTGGATCGCGACGGCGTGCGTGCCCGCTTTGGTGTGGCGCCCCGCCAGATCGCCGACTTCCTGGCTCTGGTGGGCGACAGCAGTGATGACATTCCCGGTGTGCCTGGTGTCGGGCCAAAAACCGCTGCCGCACTGCTGCAGCACTTCGAGTCTGTGGAGGCGTTACTCGCCAATCCGGCCGGGGTCGCGGACCTGGCCATCCGCGGCGCCAGGGGGCTTGCGCGCAAACTCGAGGATTTTGCGGACCAGATCGCGCTGGCCAAGCGACTGGCCAGCCTCGAGGAGGCGGTCCCTCTCGGAGTGGTCCCGGAAGCGTTGCGTCTGGTGTTGCCGGAGCCGGCGATGGCGCAGGCTCTCGCCGATGAGTTCGGCATTGGCGGGCTGAAGCCTAAAATCCTACGAACATTGACGCATGGCGCGGCAGGGCCGGTGGAGGGAGCGTGAGAGAAGGCAGGATCAGGATTGTCGCCGACGAGAATATTCCCGCAGTCGAGCAGTATTTTGGTGACCTGGGCAGTATCCGGCGGCTGCCCGGGCGCACCATGACCCGGGAGCAGCTGCTGGATGCGGATGTCCTGCTGGTGCGGTCCGTGACCCAGGTGGACCGCGAGTTGCTGGAGGGCACCCCGGTGGCCTTTGTTGGCAGCTGTACCATCGGCACCGATCATCTGGATACCGCCTGGCTGGACCGACAGACGGTCCCCTGGAGTGCGGCGCCGGGCTGCAATGCCAATTCCGTAGTGGAGTACGTGTTCTGCGCCCTGGCCGCCCTCGGCCGCGACTGGCGCGGGCTGAACTTCGGAATCGTCGGCTGCGGGAACGTGGGTGGCCTGCTACAGCGGCGCCTGCACGGGCTCGGTATTCAGTGCCGGGTTTACGATCCCTGGCTCCCGGACAACCCGGATGCGGCTGCCCTGGAGGAAGTCATGGCACAGGATGTGGTCTGCCTGCATGCGCCGCTGGTCAAGGGCGGCCTCCATCCGAGCCTGCATATGATCGACGCCAGTCGTCTGGCGGCAATGAAAGACGGCGCGGTGCTGATCAGCGCCGGCCGCGGCGCAGTAGTGGATAACCAGGCGTTACTGGCACTGCTCGAGGGCGGCAAGTCCCTCACCACGGTGCTGGATGTGTGGGAGAACGAGCCGGATATCGATCAGGCACTGCTGGGCCGGGTGGATATCGGCACGCCGCATATTGCCGGCTATAGCCACGACGGCAAGCTTGCCGGCACACGCATGGTGCGCGAGGCACTGTCCCGCGCGCTGGGGTTGCCATCGGTACCGGCAGACCCCGGGGACCGCGATCCCGTACGCAGTCTGTCTGCGCCGGAGGGGAGCAGAAACAGCGCCGGCGACTTCCAGGCAATGGCGGGTTTGCTGCTACAGATGTACGACCCCCGCACCGATGATCGCCGCCTGCGGGACGCCGCCAGCGCAGAGCTGCCGCTGGCACAGGGCTTCGACCGTCTGCGGAAGGATTACCCGCGGCGGCTGGAGTTTTCCCACTATCGTGGCGGCGAAACGGCACTCGATGCGGAATCCCGCCGGCAACTGGAAATACTGGGGCTCAAATGGAACTGAAGAAGCTCGGACTGATCATCAACCCCTGGGCCGGTATCGGCGGGCCGGCGGGCCTGAAGGGCAGTGATGGTGAGGACACCGTGCGCGAGGCGCTGGAGGCGGGCGTTGAGCCCCGCGCACAGCAGCGGGCGGATGTTGCACTGCAGGCCCTGCACGAATTCAGGGACCGGGTGGAGATTCTCTGCTTCGCCGGCAATATGGGCGAGGATCTGGCCCGCTCCAGTGGCTTTACTGTGACCGTTGTCGGCGAGGCCGAGAGTGATCCCTCGACACCCGCCGACAGCGAGCGCGCCGCCCGTGAGATCCGCACCGCCGGAGCGGACCTGATCGTTTTCGTCGGTGGTGATGGCACCGCCCGCAATATGGTCAACGCCCTAGGCGCAGAGTTTCCGGTGCTCGGAATTCCCGCAGGGGTGAAGATGCACTCCGCCTGTTTTGCCATTTCCCCCAAAGCGGCGGGGGAAGTGTTGCGGCGCCTGTTGGCCGGTGAGCTGGTGGACCTGCGTGAGCACGAGGTGCGCGACATCGACGAGAAGTCCTTCCGCGAAGGGCGGGTGAGTACCCGCTACTACGGGGAGCTGCTGGTGCCGGAAGAGGGTCACTTCGTGCAGGCGGTCAAAAATGCGGGACGCGAGGTGGAGGAGCTGGCAGTGGCCGATATCGCTGCCGAGGTGGTGGAAGATATCGAGCCGGAGACCCTCTACGTGGTAGGGCCGGGTTCCACCACGCTGGCGGTGCTGGACGAGCTGGGCTGTGAGGGCACCCTGCTGGGGGTGGACCTGCTCCTCGATGGCGAACTCATTGCGCGGGATATCGGTGCCCGCGACATCGAGGCCGCGCTGGCGAACCACGATGGGCCGGCAAAAATCATCCTCACCGCCATTGGCGGCCAGGGGCATCTGATCGGTCGTGGCAACCAGCAGTTCTCTCCGGCCGTGCTGCATGCGGTCGGACGTGAAAACCTGATCGTGGTGGCGACCAAGACCAAAATTACCGAGCTCGGGGGCAGGCCGTTGCTGGTGGACAGTGGTGATCCCGACCTGGATCGCGACTGGAGCGGCTTTATCCCCGTGATCACCGGCTACCGGGATGCGATCCTCTATCCGCTGAGCAACGGCGATTTGTAGCAGTTTGGTATTGGGAGATGTCATGAACTGGAAGGCCCTGCTTGAGCAGGTTGAGAAGAAACTCGCCGAGGGCAGCACTGACAGTCGTCGTTTGTTTCACGGTCGCGGTCGTTGCTACGAGGGGCTGGAACAGGTCTGCGTGGACAGCTTTTTCCCGGCGATGCTGGTGACTTTGTTCGAACCCCACGAGGGTGAGGGCGAACTCTGTCAGCAACTCTGGGCGATGGCCGAGCCCGCCGGTTACACGGGGGTAGCCGTCCAGCGCCGCTACCTGCAGGGCGCGCCGGTGGAGTGGGAGGCCGGTAAACCGGTGCCCGCCCCCATTGCCCGCCGTGGCGAATTGAAATTCCCTCTGACCTTTGCCCGCCAGAACGTGGGCTTCTTCCTCGACATCGAGCCCGGTCGTCGCTGGCTGGAGGAGCAGGTGCAGGCCCGCTTGGGCTCGGATGAACCGCTGAAGATGCTCAACTTGTTCGCGTTCACCTGTGCCTTTTCTGTCGTGGCCCGGGCGGCCGGTGAATTGGAGGTGGTGAACATCGATGTGAACCGCGGCGTACTGAACCGTGGCCGTGAAAACCACCTGTCCAACAACCTGCCGTTGAAGGGTATCAAGTTTTTGCAACTGGATGCCCTGAGGGAATTCAACCGCTTCGATCGCCGCGGCCCGTTCCAGCTGGTGGTGGTGGATCCACCCACACGCCAGAAGGGACGTTTCGACGTTGGCGAAAATTACGAGAAATTGCTGCAGCTGTTACCGACCTGCCTGGCCCCTGGCGCTGACCTGTTGATGGTGCTGAACTCCCCGCGTCACAGCGAGGAGCATTTCCGCGCGGTGATCGAAAAGGCGGATAGCCGCTACCGGGTGATTGAGCGTTTACCGCAGAGCCCTGATTTCCCGGATCGCGATCCGGATGCGGCTTTGAAAATGCTGCATGTGCGCTTCGGAGAAGATACGTAAGCCGAAAGCTGGTTTTAAACCCATTGAAACACGGGGAGCCCAGCGTTTCAGGTCTCAGTTTCAGCCTTTAGCTGAGCCACACTTACCATGTCTGCCGCTTGCCTCTGCGTGCCCACGAGGGGAAGAGGCAATGCTACTGGGATTGAGCATTCTGTAAGAATCAAAGGTTGCCGATCTCTATCATCATCGCGGTATACATTTTCAGATTCAGGCGAAGCTGTTCAGCGGTGATGAACTCATGCTCCGTATGCCCGGTGTAGACTTGCCCCGGCATCGAGGGACCAAAACTAATCGCGTTCGGGAGCAGTTTTGCGTTGCTGGAGCCACCAATGGCCACCGGCTCAGCATTTGTCATGCCGGTAAAATGTCGAAACACGTTTAACAGTGGCTCTACGTGAGCGGCAGTGTCAACGATGTGCGGCTCCTCTTCCAGGTCGACGAAAGTAGCGTGCAGACGAATGCCGCTGCGCTCCTGCCAGCTTTCAAGTGCCGCATAGATCTCGCTTTCTAACTGTTGGGTAGCCTTGCCAGCTGGCCGCCGGAGATTGAGGTAGGTCGTGAGCCCTTTGTCGCTGGGCTCGACCATCGCCACGACAGCTGTCAGGGGGCCCATGAAGTCGTGGCTGTAGGCGATGTGGCCAAACTTTTCCGCTTTGAAACCGGTCCCTACCAGGCTATTGAGATAGTGCACGGTGGCCCCGGCGGCGTTATCTGGCCATCGATGTACGCTCAGTGCGTCTGCCAGATAGGCAATCGCGTTGATACCATATTGGGGTTGGGAGCTGTGTGCCGCCTTGCCGCGTGCCGTGACAAGCCACTGCTCTCCCTTCTGGCGGAATTCGTACTGCACCTGTGTCTGTGTGGCGGCGCGGGCACGAATCGCCGCCTGAAGTTTTGAGTCGGCATTGACTACAGTGGCATGTGCTTCGTCTGGTACCTGGGCTCGAATATAGCCCCCGTAAAACTCGGCAAGGTAGGGGATACCTTCGGGGGCGGGTTCGGCGTCTACAGTCGTCACCTGCACTTCACCCCAGGCTTTTTCAGCTGTCACTACCGGGTACATGGCATCAATGGTGATGTTGTACTGGGGAACCGGGTATGTTTTCAGAAACGCCCTCAGCGGGCCCCAGTCGGATTCCTCTGCCAGATATACCAGCAGTTCAACGCGACGCTTCAGGGGAACCTCACGGTCCTGAATCGCTTTCATCGCATAGAGTGCGGTGGCAATTGGCCCCTTGTTGTCCTCACTCCCGCGGGCTATCAACTTGCCCGGTTCGCTTTCGGTATCGAGCACAAACGGGCTTTTCTCCCATTTAAGCGGGTTGGCTGGCATCACGTCGCCATGGGTAAGAATCCCCACTTTCTCCGGACCATTGCCGATGGCTACGATAACCAAAGAGCCGTGGTCCTCGAACTGGAGGCCGAGTTTTTTCGCCCTTTTCTCTAGGGCGAGCTTGAAGCCGATGAACTCGGGGTTCTGGGCCAGTGGCTGCTCCTGATCGACTACGGTTCGGTAAGCCACCAGCTCCGCCAGCGTATCTGTCATGGACTGTTCATAAGCCCGTACCGCATAGTCAGCTGTGTCCTGCGCCTCACGGGAAACCTCCGCAATGGCCATCAACGGCAGGGTGCCAAGCAGCATTACTTGCATTAAATTTCGTAATATTTGTTTCATTGACTCTCTCCCGCGAAGGCAGTCAGTTTGAATCTCTCTCCACTTCAACAGGACGTCAAAGCAGGGATGCCTGCCGCATTTTGAGCTGGTGGCGTTCGCCCGCGAGATCAACGGTTATCTGGATTGTGTCGCTGTCGGACAAAACAATGCCGCGCATATCCAATGCGACGCTGCCTGCATAAGTGGCACCCGGGAGCAGCGTATGCTCAGAGGCTACTGAACGATATTGAGGAAGCTCTTTTTTGTAAAAGATGGACTGTCTGGTCCAGGTTGAGCCGATGAGTGGGCCTACGCGAACAAGCTTTGATATCTTTCCGGCACGGACACCCGGATCGCTACGTGGATTATCCGGGTAAACTTCTACATAGCTGGGTGAACCACCAGGGCCGGAGCGGGAGTGGCTCGATCGGCTGACGACCTCTCTCTTCATGTTTTCCTGTCGCCATGCCTCCACTTCGGCTTGCTGGAGAGTCGGGATGGCTTGGCGACCGCGAGACGCCTCGAGTTCCGCGGTAATCCCGTCCGAAGAAATCAGCAACGCCTCCCCAGTGCCGTTGTAGACCCAGAGGCGCAGAAAGAGAATCTCTTGCTCTGCGTCAAAAGTGGTTCCCTCGGAGGCCAGGGCAACCAGGTTGTCTGATTCCGAAAAAAGGGTCGGTACACCATACAGCTCCTGAACCACCTGAGAGCTTTCCGGCTCGGGAATACTCACGAAGGAAGTCGGTTGCGCGCAGCCGTGAAGAAATGTCAGCCATGATGCTGCTATGGCCAAGGAGCGGATTTTTGAGAAGTTCATATCTTTTCTCATTTTTCAGGTCTGGATCGCTGCCGGGGGCAACGGCTATCCCCGGCGGCTTTTGAAACTTCTCGTAAGGCTCTGCTGTGCAATGCACATCCAGAACTGTAGGGTCAGTTTATTGAATACTTCTTTCTCAATGCTGTCGATTCTATTAGACCGATTGGCGTAGAAAGCTTTGTTTTGCTTTGTTGGTAGGTTCGTGGTGGAGATCGTGAGGATGGAGGCGCCACCTATTCACAATCGTGCCTCTGAGGATTGTTACGTTATTGAGGGGCTGGATCATTTTGGCTGTCATCCAGGATTTCTGGCCGCACATTTATCATTCAATAATCGGCATGCTTATCCCATCAATACTTCTTGTCTGGCTCGCCTGCCCAGTATTTGAGGGCGCACGCACGACCCCGGTGAGAGGGGACATTGATGATATGAAGGGGGTGACAGATACGCATTTTCGAATGCGTGCGCGTCTCAGGCCCGTCTCGCGGTGAGTTCGGACTCAGGGGGGGGCAGATCCGGCCGCTTGGTCAGTTGCCTATGCAGGCTGCCGGTCGACGCTGGCCTGTTTCATCAGTTCGACCATCAATGCTTCCAGTTGCGGGGATGAACCGTTCCTGACGGCCTCATTGAGGCGGCGGGCATTGCTGATGCCGTCACTGTCCCGGCTCACCAGTAGCAGAAAGCTGTGGTGGGTGAGGGCAGCTTCTTCAACGGCCTCCTGGCGCACCAGTTGTGAAAACTGAATATAACCGGCCTGCCGTAACCAGGTCATGGCACCCAGGCAGGCCAGGTGACGCGGGGAGTGCAGGCCGAATTCGTCCGGCGTGTCCGGCCCGGCGATATCCTCCACGTACACGGCGGTCGGCGCCGGGAAACTGCCGAACAGGGCCAGCAGGATTCGTCCGGCGTCGCGGTAAAAATCGTGAATATGTAAATCGTCCAGCATGGTGTTCCGTCGGTTCAGGCGGAGTAGCGCTCGAGAAAAGCGCCCAGTCGTTCGATGGAGTGGGACAGTTCGTCGGCCCGCGGAAGAAAGACGATGCGCAGGTGGTCCGGTGCGTCCCAGTGGAAGGCGGTACCCTGTACCAGCAGGATCTTCTCCTCGCGCAGGAAGTCCAGTACCAGCTGTTCGTCGTCGCTGATCTTGTGCCGGTCCAGGTGCAGGCGCGGGAACAGGTAGATGGCCCCCTCCGGCTTGACGCAGCTGACTCCCGGAATTTCGTTCAGCATACGGTGCGCCAGGTCACGCTGCTGGCGCAGGCGGCCACCGGGCAGCACCAGGTCGCGGATGCTCTGGTAGCCGCCGAGCGCGGTCTGCACCGCAAACATGGCGGGCACGTTGCCGCACAGGCGCATGGAGGCGAGGATCTCCATCCCCTCGATAAAGCCTTTTGCGCGCTGTTTGGCTCCGCTGATCACCATCCACCCGGAGCGGAATCCCGCCAGGCGATAGGACTTGGACAGGCCGTTGAAACTCAGGCAGAGCACGTCCTTGGCCAACCGACCCATGGGGATGAATTCCGCGTCGTCGTAGAGGATCTTGCTATAAATCTCGTCGGCAAAGATCACCAGGTCGTTTTGCCGGGCCAGTTCTACAATCTGCTCCAGCAACTCCCGGGGGTAGACGGCGCCGGTGGGATTGTTGGGGTTGATTATCACGATGCCACGGGTGCGTGGCGTGATTTTCGACTTGATGTCGTCGATGTCGGGCAGCCAGTCCGCCTGCTCGTCGCAGCGGTAGAGTACCGGCCTGGCGCCGGTCAGGTTGGTGGCCGCCATCCAAAGCGGATAGTTGGGCATGGGCAATAGCAGTTCGTCCCCGGTGTTCAGCAGCGCCTGGGTGGCCATGGTGATCAGCTCGGAAACGCCGTTGCCCAGGTAGATATCGTCGATATCCACCCCTTCGATGCCCAGCATCTGGCATTCCTGCATAATGGCCTTACGTGCGGCAAACAGGCCCTTGGACTCGACATAGCCCTGCGCCTCAGCCAGATTGTGAATAACGTCCTGGATGATCTCGTCCGGCGCATTGAAGCCAAACGGGGCGGGATTACCGATATTGAGCTTCAAGATACGGTGGCCTTCTTCTTCCATACGGCAGGCCTGCTCCATGACAGGGCCGCGTATCTCGTAGCAGACACCGTGAAGCTTTTCCGACTTGTGAATGTCCTTCATGGTATGGCGATAACCCTCGGGGACTGGAACTGCGGGGTTGGCCGAAGGTGGCTCCTACAGCTTAGCGATTTGGAGGATGGAGTATGTCAAAAGAAAAAGACGATAACTACTGGCGCGACAAGCTGAGCCCGGAAGAATTTCATGTATGCCGCGAGGCCGGCACAGAGCGCCCGTTTTCTGGTGAATACTGGGACTGCTTCGAGGACGGTACCTACCGCTGTCGTTGCTGCGGCGAACCGCTGTTCAGTTCCGACGCCAAATTTGACGCGGGTTGTGGCTGGCCGAGTTTTGACGCCGAGGCGAGTCCGGGTGTCGTCGCCGAGCGGCCGGACGACAGTCTCGGTATGCATCGTACCGAGATACTCTGTGCCAAGTGCGGCTGCCACCTTGGGCATGTATTCCCGGATGGGCCCACGGTGACCGGATTGCGCTACTGCGTCAATTCGCTGTCAGTGAAACTGGATCAGGATAAGAGCAAGGGAGAAGAGGGATGAGAAACAGGCACTGGAGCCGTTGGCTCTACCGGGTGCAGTGGCTGCTGCTTACGGTCATCTTTCTGGCCGCGGTGGCCCTGCGACTCGAGCTCCTGCATTTCCGTACCGTTTTCCAGATCTTCCAGTATGCCGGCCTGGCAGCCATCGGCGTGGCCCTGGTCAGTATCCTGGTCTTTATCTGGGGGCTGGTAAAGCGCCATGCCGATGCCCGTCGTGCGGCCATGTGGGGCACGTTGTTGGGGTTGTTACCGGTGGCCGTGCCACTGCTCACTGTAGGGCCGGACAATTTCAATGTGCCGCCGATCCACGATATCTCGACCGACCTCAACAACCCACCAGAGTACCGCGCGGTGCTCTCCTTGAGGGAACCGGGCGACAACAGTGCCGAGTACGATGGTGAGGAGGTGGCGAAACAGCAGCGGGAGGCGGACATCTACGCCGATATCCAGCCTTTGCTAGTGGCGCTGCCGGTAGAGCAGGTCACGGCTCTGGCTGCACAGGCCGCCGAAGAGCTGGGTTGGCGGATCGTGGACCGCAACGACAAGGCCGGTCACCTGGAGGCGGTGGACCGCACGCTGCTGCTCGGATTCAGTGACGATGTGGTCGTGCGGGTCACGGCGGCTGAGGGTGGCTCGCGGGTCGATGTTCGTTCCAGCTCCCGGGTCGGCAAGAGTGACCTGGGCAAGAATGCCGAGCGTATTCGCGAGTTTCTTTCCGACCTTGAGGCGCTGGCGAAGCAGGCGGGGTAAAGGGCTGGTGCTGGCGCTGCTGCAGTGCTTGCGACGATAGTGGGGAATCGGGTAAGTGCCTGACTATAAAAGAAAAAAATAACTAAAAAGTTGAGTTGCAGGTGTTGACAGTACCCCGGGTGCTACATAGAATGCGCCCCACTTCTGACGCAGAGCGGATCTTTAAGACGCCATGCGATGTCGAAGAAGTTAGTCTGGGTCCCCTTCGTCTAGAGGCCTAGGACACCGCCCTTTCACGGCGGTAACAGGGGTTCGACTCCCCTAGGGGACGCCACTGCGGGAATAGCTCAGTTGGTAGAGCGCAACCTTGCCAAGGTTGAGGTCGCCGGTTCGAACCCGGTTTCCCGCTCCAGTTTTCTTCGTGACGATCCGGCAGCCTTCCGGTTCGATACGAGCGCCAAGGGTTAGCCCGAGGCAATGCCACGGCAGTGTGGCAGCACCTGATCGAGAGATCAGTGCAAGTTTTCTGTCCCCATCGTCTAGAGGCCTAGGACACCGCCCTTTCACGGCGGTAACAGGGGTTCGACTCCCCTTGGGGATGCCAATGCAGCGGGGTTGCTCCGGCAGCCCCGCGACACAGAATCGCGGGAATAGCTCAGTTGGGTGAGGCAAGAGTTTGCTTCGCGGCTGAGCGAAGCTCGCAGCCGAACGGCGCCAATCTGTGATTGGGGACCGGAAGAGCGCAAGGTAGAGAGGCGCTCGGGCAGGGCATCGGAAACAATGGTTCTCCAGATGCCCGATAGAAAGAATTCGCGGGAATAGCTCAGTTGGTAGAGCGCAACCTTGCCAAGGTTGAGGTCGCCGGTTCGAACCCGGTTTCCCGCTCCAAATCGAAAGCCGCTCGATCGAGCGGCTTTTTTAGTGCGAGCCCTCTGTTGGCTCGACACTAAGTGCCGGAGAGTAATCCCGGTAATATGCCACGGCAGTGTGGCAGCACCTGATCGAGAGGTCAGTGCAAGTTTTCTGTCCCCATCGTCTAGAGGCCTAGGACACCGCCCTTTCACGGCGGTAACAGGGGTTCGACTCCCCTTGGGGATGCCAATGTAGTGGGGTTGCTGAGGCAGCTTCGCGACAAAGGATCGCGGGAATAGCTCAGTTGGGTGAGGCAAGAGTTTGCTTCGTGGCTGAGCGAAGCTCGCAGCCGAACGGCGCCAATCTGTGATTGGCGACCGGAAGAGCGCAAGGTAAAGAGGCGCTCGGGCAGGGCATCGGAAACAGTGATTTTCCTGATGGCCGATAGAAGGAATTCGCGGGAATAGCTCAGTTGGTAGAGCGCAACCTTGCCAAGGTTGAGGTCGCCAGTTCGAACCTGGTTTCCCGCTCCAAATCAGAAAGCCGCTCAATCGAGCGGCTTTTCTGTTTCTACTGCTCTCACTACTACTCAAGCTTTCCTTCAGCCCGCCGCTGTGACTGCTGCGGGGGGGGCTGCAGGCTCAGTTCATTCATGGTGTGGGCCAATTTGCAGGCTTCACCGGCAGCACCCGGTGCCAACCTATACTTAATCGCCTCAAATCTATTCTTTTCCGAGTGCCCCGGGCGCGGTTACCGGCGCACAAGTGGTGAGGTTTTGGGGGCTTGTTGTTACCCGTCCGCCGGGCGGCTTGGGTAGGGAGGCTTCAGAGCGGCCTCCCTCAGGCGGAGATGTCCCCACGACCTGTCTGGTTGCAATATGCGGGGCAAGCGCGTTGAATATGCGCCCTCAACTCCGGGAGGAAGAGATGACCGCTGCGCTCTCCATAAGCAATCTGCAGAAAACCTACGACAACGGCTTCCAGGCCCTGAAGGGCATCAGTTTTGATGTCCAGCCGGGGGACTTCTTCGCCCTGCTGGGCCCCAACGGCGCCGGCAAGTCGACCACGATTGGCATCATCTGCTCGCTGGTGCGCAAGACCGGTGGCAGTGTCTCGATTTTCGGCATCGATATCGACAAGGACTTCCCTGCCGCCAAGCAGATGCTGGGTGTGGTGCCGCAGGAATTCAATTTCAGCCAGTTCGAGAAGGTGTACGACATCGTCTGTACTCAGGGTGGCTTCTACGGTATGCCCCGCGCGCTGGCGGAAGAGCGCACCGAGAAGTACCTCAAGCAGCTGGGGCTGTGGGACAAGCGCAGCACGCAGGCGCGGATGTTGTCAGGGGGCATGAAACGGCGCCTGATGATCGCCCGCGCCCTGATTCATGAACCGAAACTGCTGATTCTCGACGAGCCCACCGCCGGGGTGGATATCGAGCTTCGCCGCTCCATGTGGACCTTCCTGGAGGAGATCAACCGCCAGGGCACCACCATTATCCTGACTACCCATTACCTGGAGGAGGCAGAAAGCCTCTGTCGCAATATCGCCATCATCGATAAGGGCGAGATTGTCGAGAACACCTCCATCAAGTCGCTGCTGAAAACCCTCAACAAGGAGGTCTTTATCCTCGATGTGCGCGATCCGTTGAGTGACTGCCCGGACCTGGGTGACTTCGACGGCCGCCTGCGGGACGAGCACAGTCTCGAGGTCACCATCGAGAAGGGCCAATCGCTGAATGCACTGTTCAGCCGCCTCGGGGAGCAGGGTGTCGCCGTGGTCAGTATGCGCAACCGGGCCAACCGGCTGGAAGAGCTTTTCGTCTCCCTGCTGGCGGAAGGGCAAAAAACCGAGGGGGAAAAGTCGTGACCAGCAATGCTATCTGGATCTCTTTCGTCACCATTTTCCGGCGGGAAGTCAGGCGTTTTACCCGTATCTGGCCGCAGACCCTGGTGCCGCCGGTCATCACCATGTCGCTCTACTTCGTCATCTTCGGCGCGTTGATCGGCAGCCGCATCGGCGAGATGGGTGGCTTCACCTATATGGAATTCGTGGTGCCCGGCCTCATCATGATGGCGGTGATCACCAACTCTTACTCGAACGTGGTGTCGTCTTTCTACAGCGCCAAATTCCAGCGCAGTGTAGAAGAACTGCTGGTTTCTCCCACGCCCAACTGGGTGGTGATGGCGGGCTATGTACTGGGCGGCGTGGCCCGCGGCCTGATCGTGGGTTTTGTGGTTACTCTGATCGCCCTGTTCTTCACCGACCTCAGCGTGCAGCACGTGGGAATTACGGTGGCAATCGTATTCCTCACGGCGGTGCTGTTTTCACTGGCCGGGTTCATCAACGCCATTTTTGCCAACAGCTTCGACGATATCTCCATCATTCCCACCTTTGTGCTGACGCCGCTGACCTATCTGGGTGGGGTGTTTTACTCCATCGGGCTGCTGTCACCCTTCTGGCAGGGGCTGTCAAAGCTCAATCCTGTGCTCTACATGGTGAACGCCTTCCGTTACGGTGTGCTCGGTGTTTCCGACATCAATGTAGCCTGGGCTTTCGTGGGCGTCGTTGTCTTTATCGCCCTGCTGTTTGGCTGGGGCCTGCACCTGATGAGCCACGGCAAGCGACTGCGACACTGAGCGGGAATGTCTATGGAACGCGAAGACTGGAAAGGCCTGCCATTGGGGCGTGAGACCCAATATGAATCCCGCTACAACCCGGGCCTGCTGCACCCCATCGACCGGGGGATTTCCCGTGCGCACCTGGGGCTCAGGGGCGACACGCTGCCATTTTCCGGCGTCGATGAATGGTGGGGTTTCGAACTGTCCTGGCTCAACCCCAAGGGAGTGCCACAGGTTGCCGTGAGCAGGTTCACTTTCCCCCACGACTCGGCGGCGATGATCGAATCCAAGTCGTTCAAGCTGTACCTGAATTCACTCAACCAGAGCGAGTTTGCGAGCTGGGAGGAAGTGCGCGATACGTTGAGCAGGGACCTTGGCGCGGCTTCGGGCGCTGACGTGACGGTCGAACTTTTTGGGGTCGAGGACGCCACGCTGGCGGTGGAGAAGCCGGAGGGTTTCTGCCTCGATCAGCTCGACATCGAGACGCGTCGCTACCAGCCGGAGGCGTCACTGCTCAGGCTGGATGCGGGACGCGGAGCCGTGAGTGAAACCCTCTACAGCCACCTGTTGCGCAGCAACTGCCCGGTCACGGGACAGCCAGACTGGGCCACTGTCTGCATCGACTACCGCGGCCCGGCGCTGGACCGGGAGGCGCTGCTGGCCTACATCATTTCCTTCCGTGAGCACCAGGATTTCCACGAACACTGTGTGGAGCGGATCTTCTGTGACCTGCAGAACCTGGCGGCATTCGAAGAGTTGACCGTGTGCGCGCGCTACACCCGTCGCGGTGGGCTGGACATCAATCCGCTGCGCAGCACGCTCCCGGGCAAAGCCCTTCCTCCCCGTTTCGCCCGCCAGTAAACGCAGGCGGGTTCAGGTGACGGATCTTGGGGCAGGGTGGTGCTAGTCCCGGCGGGAGGCCAGTCTGCCGGGGTCAGAGAATGACTTTCTTCTTGATGGAGTCGGCCGCCTTCTCCAGTGAACGCAGCACCTTCTCCCGGTCATAATTACGGATCTTGTCCAGATCCATGTGCATGGAAAAGCCAGGCGCATGCTCCTCGAGGTAGCTCTGCTGGCCGCCCAGGTTCTTGCGCAGGTCCGTGACCTGATACACCTTCACCGGCGTGCTGAAGCCTTTCACTTCCACCAGCCCGCGGTCGCGGCACATGACCGACTGCTTGATCAGTGCCCAGGTCTCGTGACTGATCAGTATCTCACCCGGCTGGGCCGCACCCTCCAGGCGGGCAGCAAGGTTCACGTGGGTGCCCATGACCGTATAGGACTGGTGGTTGGCCGTGCCGAATATGCCCACGGTGCAGTAGCCGGTATTGATGCCCATGCGCACCTGTAGGGGGCGGGAGATGCCCTTGTTGTACCACTCCTGCTTCATTTCCCGCACGCGCTTGCGCATCGCCAGCGCCATGGCGACACAGCGCAGGGCGTCCGACTTCGGGCCCTTGCTCTCGTTATCCCCGAACACCACCATCACCGCATCGCCGATGAACTTGTCGATAGTGCCGCCGTACTGCCCGGCAATACGGGCCATTTCTGACAGGTAGCCGTTGAGCAGCTCGGTAAAGGTTTCCGCTTCCAGTTCCTCGGTCAGCTGGCTGAAGTCCTTGATGTCCGAGAAAAAGATGGTCAGTAGCTTGCGCTCGGTGACCAGTTCACTCTCCTTGCCGTTGGTCACTGCGCGCCACAGGCGCTGTGGCAGGTACTTGGACAGCTTGTAAGTGCGCATCTTGCTGACATGCTGATCCGCAGCCAGGGCCTGGTTTTCCCTTTTCAGGGCTGCGATCTGCTTATGGGTGTAGAAAGCATAAGCGCAGAAGTAAGTGAATACCCCGATCAGGCTCGCGGCACTGATGGTCAGGTCGGCATTCACCACCATGGCCGGCTTGTGGATCAGGTAGCCGGTCCCTACACCCAGCAGCAGGCCGGTATTGTGCTCGAACCAGCGTCGTCCGCCCCCGGCCGTCAACGCGTTGAACTGCACCATGGTGATAAAGAGCAGGGTCGGCAGCAGGCTGAAGTTGGTCAGGGCAATTGCGATACCAATCAGCGCAGCATCGGTAAACGACAGCCAGCGCTGTACATTGGTGCTCCGCTCCACAGGTGCGCGGCTGGCGATCCGGTAGGCGAGGGGGATATAGAGAAGCAGTATGGCTGCCATGCCCAGCGTGAGCGCTTTGTCCAGGCCCCACGGCGCGGACCAGTTCACCGCATTTACGAGTGTGCCCGCCGCGGCAAAACAGATCAGACTGCGGAAATAGAACGGGTAGCGGGCATCGATGTTCCGCCCGGTTACTGCCTCTGGCCGGTCCTGCATTGGGTTGTCTTTATCCGATATGTGCAGAAGGTGGTCGACGGCTGGCACCGCCGATGGGGACAAGCCCCGGATTTATTCTTGTGTTTCCGCCTCTGTCAGACGGTGGCCCAAGTTTACTCCGGGCAAGATCATAATGCGACAGGCGTGTCGTCTTTGGTCAAAAGCGGACAGATATGTGAGGTCATTGTGCCCTTGCAGTAGAATGCGGTTCCAATATGACAGGCTGACGCTTAGTTTAAGGGGAGATACATGGACGCTCTTGAGGCCCTTCACAACCGCGTATCCGTGGGCAAGCTGACCGACCCGGCGCCCAGTGAGGCACAGCGGGAAAACATCTTCCGTGCCGCTTTGCGCACCGCTGACCACGGTGCACTGCGCCCGTGGCGTTTCCTGCAGGTGGAGGGGGAGGAACTCCACAAGCTGGGCCAGCTATTCCTGCGGGCTGCTGAGGCTGAGAACAACGGCCCTCTGGGAGACGCCAAGCGGGACAAGACCCTGGCCATGCCACTGCGTGCCCCCCTGATCCTCGTCGCCATTACCCGCCTTCAGGACCACCCCAAGGTGCCTCATATCGAACAGCACCTCTCTACCGCCGGGGCAGTACAGGCCATGCTGACCGCTGCCTTCGCCCAGGGCATCGGGGCCTACTGGCGCACAGGGCCGCTTGCCTACAATCCGGTGGTGGCTGAAGGACTGGGGCTGGCCGAAAACGAGCACATCGACGGCTTCATCTACCTTGGCACCCCCGCCAAGTCCCCCCGCCAGGCCCGGGAACTGGCCACCAGCGACTTTTTTTCACACTGGAAGGCCCCCTAAGGGTTGCGCCCGGGGCCGGCTTTCTGTAAAGTGCGCCCTCGCTGAACGGGACGTATGTTCCTGATTAGCAAAGCAATTTTCCCCGAGCGGGAATGCAGAGGCAGACGTGCCGGGTCCCCTGAGAGAGCCCAAAACGTGACAATCAGTTTCGGTGAGGTGTCCGAGTGGTCGAAGGAGCACGCCTGGAAAGTGTGTATGTCGCAAGGCATCGAGGGTTCGAATCCCTCCCTCACCGCCAAACCATGAGTAGAATCAATAGCTTACGAGCATAAAATCGATCTACCCAACAAAAAACCCAACATTCGTGAGAGTGGTTGGGTTTTTTTGTGCCTGTAGCCAATTCTCAAGCGTTCAGCTCCCAACTGTGTGCCAATTGGTGTCACTCTCTGGCTCCCCTCCCTGTGGGCTCAGCGGTCACACTTTCTGCAAGATAAGTTTGTTTTGGGGGTTGATGTCCCATATCCATGCCAACCATGATCTCCTTTGATGGGACGAAATAAGTCGGCCTGCGACAGCCCCGTAGGGCATTGTGCCTTAATCCTTTGCGCGGAACCTAAAAGAGGGCCTTCATAGGCGCGTGGCCACTTTTTCTCCTAACAGCTGGCTATCCCAGATCTATTTATTCCGCAGTGAACAAATAAGAGGTTTTTATTCAATGTTCACCCACTCCGATACTCGTTGTCCTTCATGCTCTGCTCAGCGCTCTCGCTACCTGCCTTGTAGTAGTCACTCTTCCCAAAGCCTGGCAGCGGCGGAGCTGCTCGGTTCTAGTCCACAGCCCGCGCTTTATGGGAGCTTCTCGCGGTCAAGTGAAATCGGGCAGTTTGGCTCGGATTGGGAAGCTGCGCGGAGGCGTGAGCTTTGGGAATTTCTTGATCGCACCAGGATCGATTGGGAAAGTATGTCTCAATTACTTCCACAGGTGCAATCGGCTGATAGGGATGATCAGCGACACGATACTCCGAATTTGGCTGAGCCTACTATCCATGATCCTCAAGAAGATTGGGAGCATGAAGAAGAAGTCATGACGGAAGGGGATGATGGTACCGAAAAGGCCATTGACTCCGTCAGCACCAGGGAGCGCAACAACCTGTTGAAACTGGTTGCCGCCATCTCTGAAATAGGCCTGAAAGGCTTGACTGGGAAACCTTATAAAGATGCAGGCTTGCTTGTCGAAGCTGCCGCAGCTGCTGGTGTCGAGCTTCCTGTGGGGTCTGAAACAATCGCCAAATATCTTGAGCGCGCTGCAGTCTTAACCACGTAGTTGCCTTTACATCCTAATTAGCACGTCAGCTGTGCTAATTAGGACCGCATGGACCCGGCGTCCGGTTCAATACAAGCCTAATTCAACGCGCCTCAGGAGGCATTATGGCTTGTATAGACTCCATGCCGGATTCCGGCTTTCTCCGCGATAAGCAGGTCGCCGCCCATCTCGGGATCTCTCGCTCCACATGGTGGCGATGGGTCGCTGAGGGGTGGGCTCCAGCTCCAATCAAGCTGGGGCCCCAAGTGGCGGCCTGGCGAGTGGAGGACATTCTCCTCTTCATTGATGAGCGGCGAGGGGGGCAGAAGAAGTGACCGGGACGGAAATTGTTCAGGCTTCTTTCTTGGGGATGGCTGAGAAGCCAGAAAATCTTGCCGACGCTGCACACGACCTCGCGCAGCGTGGCTTCTCTATTTTCCCGCTAGCGCCTTGCGGCAAGAAACCTGTAACCAGCCACGGCTTTAAAGATGCCACAACTGACACTCAACAAATCTCAGAGTGGTGGGCCCAAAACCCTAATTACAACATTGGGTTGCGTACGGGAGCAAAATTCTTTGTTGTCGACGTCGACAATGTTGAGGTGTTCGATCGGTTAGTAGTTGAAAACGGTACTCTGCCAGAGTGTCCTGTAATCCTTACAGGAAGAGGTCGTCACTACTATTTTGCCTGTCCACCTGGGATGCAAATCAAAGGCCGGACTGGGATCGCGGGCTGTTTTGATATAAAGGCTGAAGGTGGTTATATAGTGGCACCTCCGAGTATCCACCCATCCGGGGCGAGGTACCAGGTGAAAGTGGCGAGTGAGGGGCCGCTGCCGACTCCGCCGGGCTGGTTGATCGACCTGATTGTCCCAGTCACGAGGAAGCAGTCTAACACCGCCATGGTGATGGAGGCGCAAGCTATCGCTCAGGCTGTTTCGAAGTACGGTGAGTCGGCTATCAATGATGCCTGCGAGAAGATCGCGTCGGCCTCAGCAGGCGAGCGCAATGAAACGCTAAATCGTGAAGCGTTCAGTATCGGGCAGCTCATCGCTGGCGGAGAAGTCAAGCATGAGAATGCCGTCACCTTAATGCGGTCTGCAGCACTCTCTTCGGGGCTCAAAGAACCAGAGGTGGAGAAGACACTTCATAGTGCCGTTTCCTCTGGTATGGCACATCCCCGCTGTCGTCCTGAGAACACCAGAAAAAATAATCTAACTTTTGGGTATGAGTGTAGTGAGTCCCTTGAGGGGATTGTCACTATTCCCGAAATTGAGCCGCTTGCTGATTATCCGCTTGATGGACTTGGTCCTCTTTTGGGTGACGCAGCCAGAGCAATAGCCGAGAGAAGCCAGGCTCCGAAGGCGATCGCAGCGCAAAGCGTACTGTCCGTTGCCGCGAGCGTATGCCAAGAGAAATCAAATTTAAAGCACCTTGGCTCTGAAGTGCCTCTATCTCTATTCTGTCTTACCGTCGCGGAGAGCGGAGACAGGAAAAGTTCTTGTGACCGCGTTGCTTTGAAACCCATAACTGAGTGGCACCAGGAAATACAGAAAGTCTATCGCGAAAGATTGCAGGAGTATTCCGACGAGCTAGAAGTGTATGAAAGCCTTAAAAAAAAGGCCATTAGTAAAATAAAGGACCAGAGTGAGCTCGCTTCTGCCCTGAAACAAATCAAAATGCCCAAAAAGCCGCTGTCCCCAGACATTATTTGCCAGGAGCCTACCCTTGAAGGGCTTCAAAAAGCCTTTCATGAAGGACGGCCATCGATGGGCATGTTTAATGATGAAGGTGGGCAGTTCTTCGGCGGTTATGCGATGAACAAAGAAAACGCTACGAAGACAATAGCTGGTTTGTCGAAATTCTGGGATGGTGCTCCGATTGTAAGGACGCGCGGCGGATTAGGCGAAACTTTTACCCTCTACAACCGCCGCCTTTCGATTCATCTGCAGACCCAGCCGATTGTCGCCAAGGGCACATTGTCTGACCCGTTACTCCAGGAGCAGGGAATCTTAGCAAGGTTTTTAGTTGCTGAAGTCCGGTCATTAGCTGGAACTAGACTTTTAGATCCTGGGATTTTGGTAAGCGGCGAGTCAGAAGATCCGGCAATTAAGAAGTTTCAGCTGCGTGTAAAGGGGCTCCTTGAGCAGCCCCTCAAGGTCGATGAATGCGGAGGCCTAGAGCTAGATACAATCGAGTTTAATACCGCTGCGTTCGAGATTTGGGGTCAATTTTATAATGAGGTAGAACGAATGCTAGCCCCAGGGAGGGATCTTGAACAGATAAAGCCATTTGCAGCAAAAATTGCTGAGAATGTTGCGCGTATTGCCGGAGTGATTTCCGTATTTAATGGGTGGGAGAAAATTGACGAAACATGCATAAGAGGTTCCATCGTTCTGGGGCAATTTTATTTGCGTCAGTCACTCAGAATTGCACAAATCGGGGCTGCTAATAAACACCAGAAGTGGTTGACAGACGTCATTGATTGGATTTCACAGCAGGGAGGAGAAGTTGATGTCGATACTATTCAGCGGTTGAGCCCTAGAACCCTTGGACTGCGGAAGAGTGTTAGGCAAGTGAGGCAGTCATTCGAGGTATTGGTGAAAAATGGAATCCTTACTGTTGCCGCTGTTAATAGGAAGAATAATCCAAAAATCTATGCGCTTTCTCCTGCCGTTAGGAAGGAATGATCGGCGGAATTGGCGGAATCGGCGGAGTGTTAGAAAAACCAAGCCGTAAAGGGTAATTGAGCCTTAATTGCGTTCACGACAATGTAGGAAATCCGCCACGATCCGCCAGTGCGATTCTTGGGTAGCATTACTCTCGATGCGACTTTCCGCGACTCCGCCAAATCCGCCATCGAACCAAGACGCTAAAGAGATTTCAGAAATGCTTAAATTAAATGTCGCAGAATCAGCTTGCGAACATCTCTCTGCCGAAGCATGGAGACCACCAAACCTAGTGCGGGAAAGGGGTGAGACAGACTCCAGAGATTCAGAAAGAGTGCTGTCCTCCGTGGATGATTTGCACGCCTTCGGACTAGAACTACTAAAAGAGGACCTGGAGCTACTTAAGCAGCGTCTTCCTTTCCAATGGCCAAATGGAAGAGCCAGGCATGATGCATTGATAGGCTATAGAGATGCTTGGCTACAGGGTATGGAGGGCGAAGCGGTAGATCATAAGAAGCAGCAAGCGGGCCGTCGTGAAGCAAATGCGTGGTTCAGTCTATCTTTCCCAAGCCTTACGGGAAGGTAGTCCAGAGAGCTTGCGCATACATAAAAACCTCTACAGTGCCCCACGATGATGAGCACCAAAAGCGGAATGAGTTTTAAATCTTAGCAAGGTCCAGATCAGTATATCAGTGATGTACCTTGTGAAATTTTGTGATGGATCGAAAAATATCCAGTATGGTAGTCTCAATAATAATGTTAAATAAATTCCAGACTATGACCGGTGAAAATTTGATCATAGAGGTTGTGGCCGCAGTAGTTGTTAAGGAGGGCCGCTACTTGATATGCCTGCGTCCAGATGGCAAGCAACATGGTGGTTTCTGGGAGTTCCCGGGGGGAAAGGTTGACCCAGGTGAAGATTTTGCTAGTGCGATTCGCCGGGAGCTCCTTGAGGAATTGGAGCTTGAAGTCACTTTCATTGGTGAAACATTGTTTACAGCCCAGGAGCGAGATTCGCCATTCCGCATAAATTTCATAGGAGTGGAAACAAGAGGCAATCCAGTACTCCATGAACATGCAGCAATCCGTTTTTGTTCCCTAGAAGAAATGAATGAGTTGTCGCTTGCTCCTTCCGACCAGGAGTTTGTGATCCATCTGGAGGACTATCAGTGAAGATTCCATATGTGATTGGTGAAGAATATAACCGTCGCCGAGATCTGCATGATCAATTTGGAGGCAATCGACAGGGAGGAATGTGCAAGTGTGCTGCCTATCCGATTATGTTCCTCTTTACTGGTCCCGGAGGAGAGCAACATGGATATGCTGATGAATTTACCAGGGATGGACGTTTCTTATACACAGGAGAGGGGCAGGTGGGAAATATGACCTTTACAAGAGGGAATCTTGCTCTCCGAAATCATCTGGAGGAGGAAAGGCATGTGTTACTTTTTGAGCAAGCACGTAAAGGATTTTGTCGATATAGAGGCGAGTTTTCGTATATCGGTCATCATTTCTCTACTCGTCCAGATCGCGAAGGCTATAACCGGGAGGCCATTATTTTTGAGCTGGCCCCTGAGCCACTGGAGTTAATAAAGACCTTACCTATAAGTGAGGAAGATACTACAAAAAAACCAATAACTATCCCAAGAAATATATCTTTGCAAGAGCTGCGGAGTCTTGCTAAATCTGGATCATCGGACTCAGTACGGTCAAAATCTGTAAGAGCTCGCTTATTTGTTCGAAATCAAGCTGTGAAGCGTTATGCGCTAATGCGTGCTGAAGGTGTTTGCGAGTGCTGTGAGAAGGACGCCCCCTTCATGACAAAAACTAATGATCCTTACTTGGAGGTTCATCACTTGCATCGGGTTTCTGATGGTGGACCAGATTCTCCTGAGGGTGTAGCGGCAATATGTCCAAATTGCCATAGAAATATTCATAATGGAGTTCGCGGTGTAGATATAAATGAAAAACTTAAGAAAAAGATAGTTTCAATAGAATCCAAAATTTTGGGGTAATTAATTTTGTGATGTCAGAGTTTAAAATTATTAAACTAAGTTAAATAAATGGCTAAATCATCCCAGTCAAAGAAAGTTGTTTCTATATTGCGAGAGTTTCCTAGACAGAAGCTAACCGCTAGAGAGATTGCTTTTAAGCTTTACGAAAAGTATCGCGAAGATTACCAGAAAAAAAGAAATAACCCGCGATTTTCAGACGATGAAGAATTTATTAAGCAGCTGGTTGCGGAGATAGGATCTCAGAAGACTCAAATACTTGGTGCGGACAAACATGTCTGCTGGCAGGATAAACCCCGCCCCCGTGTATATTGGTACGACCCCGATTTTGATGTGGGTGCAAAAGTTAAAGTATCAGAAGGCAATGGTGCAGATGAAAGGGGCTTTCAGTTTACGGATGATAATCCTTATACTGAGCAGAGGCTTTATCCAGTATTAGTTGATTATCTAAATTCAGAGCTGGGCCTCTATTGCCAGCGTATTGATGAAAAACGATCAAGAAATAGTAGAGGTGCGGGCGGTAATCAATGGCTGCATCCTGATATCGTTGCGATGCAGCCAGTTGACAAAGAGTGGGATGAAATTGTTCGCAGCTGTGTCAAACAAGGAGCTGGGCAGAGCGTCCGACTTTGGTCTTTTGAAGTAAAAAAAGAACTGTCTGGCTCCAATGCAAGAAAGTCATTTTTTCAGGCCGTTAGTAACTCAAGTTGGGCCAATGAGGGATATCTAGTTGCTACTTCAATTTCTGGTCAGGGTGTAGAGCAAGAGCTTCGGATGTTATCGGCACTGCATGGTATCGGCATTATCCTGCTCAATCCAGAGAACCCTAGCGAAAGTGACATGATCTTGCCCGCTAGACCTAGAGATGAAATAGACTGGCAATCTGTCAATAGAATATTGATAGAAAATGAAGACTTTAAAGAGTATATCGATCTGGTTTCGACTTATCTTCAGACAGGAAGAATAAGGCCTAAAGACTGGAATCGAATTTAATATCTTAAATATTTTTTGTTGGCAATTAAAAGTACGCTGAGTCGAAATAAATCAAGATTATAATAAATAATGACAGGATTGAAGAGGGTATATAAGCCAAGGGATGGTTTTTTTGACCTTTTGTTTGGGACTTTTAACGAGGTCTCGGTCACCATCGATCCAGGTAAGCCTAGCTATATTGTTTTGTGGCGAAAGGGTATCAAGAGGATATATTGTAAAGATATTTCCAGGGTCGTAATTTCACGTTCGGTTTCAATAATTATTTTCACTGGAAATAGTTATGAAGAAATAAACTTGAAAGACAGTAGATTGGCAGTTGATTTTAAAAACGACCTAACCCAATTTGTTAATGATTATCTTGCAAGTGAGTTTGAGTTAGCAATCGGTGCTTTACTCGAATTAAGGTCTAGACTCTCTTTAATTAGATCCGGTGTTTCTTGTTATATAGCTCGATCAGATATAGAGGCTGAATTAAAGGCAATTCCATCGGGTGCTCGGATGGCAATTCGCCACCCCCTATTTAGGCTGGAAATGCTGAGTGAGCGTTTGCAAAAAATCATTGTTGATTCTCTTCTCTTGGTAGATGATTCTGAATCTCTTGCACGTTTAAATGATCGGTTTGTAAAAAATGAGATTTCTCAGTACTCCAATCTCTTTGCAAAAATATCAGATTTTGGTTTGTCAGATGAGCAGCGTGAAGCATGCGTGAGGATGGATGACAATAATTTATTAATTGCTGCCGCTGGCTCAGGAAAAACAGCGACAATAGTAGGCAAGATAGCCTATGTAATTGAGAAAGGAATATATTCACTTGATCAAATTTTGGTTTTGGCGTTTAACAAAAAAGCCGCCCAAGAACTTTCTGAGAGAATCCAGAATGAGCTGAATATAAAGGGCGATGGATTGGACCGCCAAGTAATGACCTTTCATAGCTTGGGCAGGAGAATCATTACTGATGTTCGAGGTCGGGCTCCTCAGGTGGCAAATTGGAGTCGCCACGCATACGGCGCTCGTCAAGTGATCGGGGAATTAATATCGCTTAAATGTAAAGAAAGTCAGTCTTTTCAAGCAGCCTGGGCAGATTTACTTGCGCTATACCCTAAGGCTGATCGACCGGTGGCTACATTTAGTTCGTTTCAAGAATACCAAGATTATATTTCTGACAGCTCAAATGCAAATGATCGATGTGTAGCTACGCTTTCTGGTGTATTTGTCCGCTCACTTCAGGAGCAAAAGATCGCGAATTGGTTGTGGATGAATTCGATTAATTTCGAATATGAGCGATCCGTTCAGGTTAAGGATGATAATGGTGATTTTAAGACTCTTCATCCGGACTTTTATTATCCTGACATCGATACTTGGCATGAGCATCTTGCGATAGATAAAAACGGAAATGCTCCAAAATTTTTCAAAAATTATGTAAGAAATGCGAACCTGAAAAGAGGGTGCTATAAAAGGGCCGGTCTGAAATATTTTGAAACGACTAGCGCTATGGCTGAAAGTGACTCACTTATTGACGTGCTAAAGGCCGAGCTTAATCTTCGTGGGTTGAGCTATAAGATGAGAAGTATTGAAGAAGTCGAAAAAAAATTGGGGCCTGTAATTATAGGCAAGTTTCAGACTCTAATGTCAGTTTGTGTGAAGCATGTTCGTTCCGGTGATATCTCTCTTGGTGATTTAAAGGCGCGCGCTAAGTTGGTGGCCGACGCTGAGCGTGCCAGACGTTTTGTGGAAGTTCTATGGCCAATAGTGGAGGCTTACAGAAAAAAGTTAAATGTTAGTGGGCAGATAGATTTCGAGTCTATGATTGTCGATGCGATAGAGTTCGTTAGTAAGCGTCGATATTTGAGTCCATATAAATTGATCTTGGTTGATGAGTTTCAGGATATTTCCGCATCGCGAGCAAAGTTACTTTCGGCTCTAAGATCGCAAGATGCTAGTTGCAAGTTGTTCGCTGTTGGTGATGATTGGCAGTCAATTTACAGATTCGCTGGGTCCGATATCAAAATTTTTACTCAGTTTGAAAAATATTTTGGATCAGGATGGATAGGTAAGCTTCAAAAAACATATAGGTGTAATCAGGCGATAGCCGATGCGGCAGCTGCTTTTGTTCAAAAAAACCCTGAGCAAGTCAAGAAGGTAGTTAAATCTTCTCGAGAGGCAATTCCTAGTTCAATTCGAGTGGTGCCTGTTGGTTACGATAATCAGCGGTTGCTAATGGCGGAGAGCTGCCGGCAGGTTCTCGAACGTTTGAACCGCTTTGCAATGAGAAATGAAAATAAGTGGAGGGGTAAAGGGGCAGAGAAGCTAAGTGTTCTCGTTTTATTCCGTTACAATCATAGTGATCCTTTCAAGGGCTACTCTCCCACATATAGTCATATTTCTGTTACTCATTTAACATTTCATCGCGCCAAAGGTCTCGAAGCAGACTATTGTATTCTTCTCGATATATCTGAGGGCACGTATGGCTTTCCAAGTCGTATCGAGGATGATGAGCTTGTGAAATTGGTATTTAAGGATCCTGAGAATTATCCCTTTGCGGAGGAAAGGCGGCTGTTTTATGTTGCGTTAACTCGTGCGAGTAGGGGAGCTTTTTTATTAACAAATGAGAAAAGGCCATCACTTTTTATCGGAAATCTTGTAGAGATTGCAAGTAACAGCCTAAGATTCGAGACAGCTTCAGGTGAGCCTTTGAGGCCGTGCCCGGACTGTAGAAAGTCTCATTTGGTGCAAAGATCCGCTGCGTCAGGCGCTAGTTTTTTGGGTTGCTCTTCGTATCCATCTTGCCGATATACCGAAAATATTAGTAATAAGGAAGCCTTTCGAGTCCATTGAGACTCAATGCTCTTACGCATTTTTTTTTCTGTTTTATTTTTCTTTCATGTATCCATGAAAAACTCATCCAGCTCAACTTTTCGAGATCGTCCTCCCATCGAGGGTGGGTAGATCAGGTTTATCATCAGCGGTTTGGCTTAGCAAAAATCTGTGTCTGAGTTTGATATGACTTTTTGTTTTTTCTAGTAGGGATAGTCAAATTACTGGGTGATCCGCGGAGAAAGGGCTATGCATGCGCATTGCTAAAAGTGGTGTTTTACCGAGGCTCCATTGGATAATCTTCGATACTTCTATGTTGGAGGCTTTAGGCGCAAGGCCTCAGTCTTTCCAAGTTATCAATCTGCTCCTATTGAAATATCCACAATTTTTGCTAGTACCTGGTACAACGTTCTCTATGGTTGATGAGCGCCCTATGAGGTTTGGGGCAGCGGTTTTGGTGGCTCCTAAGCGTCCTGCTGCTTGAATCGATCAGCTAGTTGACCTTTTGGCGCGTTTGTCCTCCTTCATACAGTTCCATTCATATTCCAGAAACCCTCTTCGGCGGTACCCTACCAGCAATCCGAGATCAGATTTTACTGACATTGGTGGTGTTATAAAAGTGGTGCTATAAATAAGACATGAACGAGACCCGCATATTCACATTGGATGAGCTGTCAGCTCTGACCGACACGCCCAAACGCACAGTGCGCTACTACATCCAGCGCGGGTTACTGGAACGCCCCATGGGTGAGAAGCGAGGTGCTCATTACCTTCAGCGACATCTTGAGCAGCTACTCGAGATCCGTAAGTGGCAGGCCGCCGGTCTGTCTCTCGAGCGGATTGCTGAGTTGCTGGCCGGCGATGCCGGGGTGGAGCCTCCCCCTCCGAAACGCAAGCCTGGCGATGTGGAAGTCTGGAGCCACATCCTCTTGGCCGATGGGGTGGAGTTGCGGATCAACCCGGTTCTGGCCGGACTTTCCCCGGCGCAAATAAGGAAGTTGACGGAGTACGTCATGGACGCGGTGGCAAACCTGGAGGACGTGAAATGAATCAGTGGCCAAACATAGATGGGCATGCCCAGGGGCTTGTAGCCCGTGATGGTAAACCGGTACCCCTGCAGGCTGTAGAGGTCGCGGTAGATATTCAGGGGCTGTTGGCTGAGGTGGTCATCGCTCAGGATTATGCCAACCGGGAAGTGGCGGATATTGAGGTTTCCTATACCTTCCCAGTGCCGGCGGAAGCCGTGCTCATGGGCGTGGAGGCCAGGATCGGCGATCGAGAGATCTCCGGAATGGTGGCGGAGAGTACGGAGGCAGAGAGCCGCTATGAGGATGCCATTGCCGACGGAGACTCGGCCATCCTGCTGCAACAGCTCCGTGCAGGGCTCTACTCCCTGTCGCTGGGCAACCTGCAGTCTGGCGAGAATGCCCGTATCACCTACCGCTATGCTCTAGCATTGCGCTGGAACGATGATCGGGTCGATCTGCGTCTACCCACCACGATTGCGCCCAAGTACGGCGATCCTAATGCGCTCGGAATGCAGCCGCATCAGACACTGGATGCCGATTCTACTTACCGCTGTCAGTTCCAACTATCGATAGTAGTCGCAGGATTGCTTGCTGATGCCGCGGTGACCTCGCCCACCCACGACATTACCACCCGCATGGAGGCGGCCGGCCTGCAGATCGGTCTGCAAGACGGCGCCGCAGATATGGACCGGGACCTGGTAGTGACCTTTCGCCAGCACAGTGACCGCCGATGTGCCGCCACGGTAGCGCGCGATGGTGATGGTTATGTGGCGATGCTGAATTACCGACCATCCATTCCTATCGAAAAAACCGCGATTTCACGTAACCTTGCCATTGTCGTGGACTGCTCCGGCTCGATGGGTGGCGACTCCATTCGCCAGGCGGGCATTGCCCTGTCGAATATCGGCAAGGCGCTGCACCCCGAGGATCACATCAACATCATCCTGTTTGGCAGCCACTACGAGCTGTTGTTTCCCGGGCAGGTGGCGGTGGATGCTAAGGTAAAGAACCGCATTCGGCGGTTGGGGCGCTCACTGCAGGCCGATCTGGGCGGAACGGAGTTGGCATCGGCACTGCAGGCGGCATACGAGTCGCTCGCGGATATTGGTCCGGGTGATGTGCTGTTGATTACAGATGGCGAAGTCTACGCTGAAGACGCCATCGTTGAGCCGGCCAGGGACATTCCCCATCGGGTTTTCTGTGTTGGCGTCGGCAGTGCGGTGTCCGAGGGGGTGCTGAGAAGTCTCTCCACCGTAACCGGTGGCTCCGCGGAATTTGTGACCCCCAATGAAGACATGCCAGAGCGGATTACCCGACATTTTGAGCGGATTCGCTCCGGCCGCGCCAACGAGATCACAGTGCACTGGCCGCAGTCTCCACTCGAATCCCTACCCCTGACTCAGCCACTCTATGACGGCGATACGGTGAGCCTGTATTACTGGTTTGACCAACAGCCACAAGGAACCGTGCGGGTTGCGCTCGAAGGCAAGGGCGGGACGATTGAGGAGGTCGAAGCGGCGATTGGAACAAAGGTCGACGTGGCGGTTACCAATGTGCCCGCGACGCTGGCCCGCTTCGCCGCGGCCCGTAAACTCGACACCATCGACCGCCGTGAGCACGGTCTGCCCATCGCACTGGACTATCAGCTGCTCACACCCTGGACCAGTGTTGTGGCTGTCGATAGTCGCGCGGCCGCGGATAAGGCGGGATCTGTGCCGGTGCTGCGTGAAGTGCCGCAGATGCGGGCAGCTGGTTGGGGTGGACTGTCGACTGTCCGTAGCAGCATAGCGCCCGCTCTCGAAATGTTCTGTGTGAGAGAGTATCAGTCGATGGAAATATCAGGACGACACAAACGGATAGCCCCTTCTGGGGTAGATCGTTCGCTTTTCTCTCGCTCTTATTCTCGGAGCCAAGATCAGGGAAGGTTCCAGATCGACCCCGCCAACTTACCAATTGACGATCTGATTGAGAGGTTGGCTGCGGAACCCAGTGAGCAGGGCGTTATCGAGATTCTTCAAGACTTCGGGGAGGCACTGCGACTTGGACACGGGTTGCGCTTGGAAATGCTTCTGTTGTTCAGCCAAGCCAAAGGCCAATTATCCGAAGAGCAATTGTTCGCGACAATATTAATACGCTTGATTCAGGCTCGTCCAAAAACCGTGGAGTCCATTACAGCAGTCGAAAGATTACGGGCACTGCAGGATAACTCTCCGATTCTGTTGAGTTCAGAGAAGCTTGATCAGGTCATGGCTGGCTTTGGGCTCTAGTGCTGTTGGGTTATCTAATCGCCGTGGTCTTCATTGCCATCTTTGTCGGGGTGGCTATGACGACCCGGTGTGCAAGAGGGTGCAGACCTTGCCCCAATGCACCTCAAGATTCCTGTCATCGAACTAGCTGGGGGAGCTGTGGAATGTATAGAGACAATGACACTCTGATCTATTCGCCCTCTGATCTGTGCCGCTTTATCGACTCCCCATTTGCGGCCTGGATGGAGCGGCTGATTGTCGAAAATCCGGGGTGTGGAATTGAACCAGACGGCTCAGATCCACTGTTTACGGTACTGGAGCATCGAGGAAGGGAGCATGAAGCAGCCTGTTTTCACGCATTGATGGATAGTGGAAGGCGCATCACCGTCATCTCCCAAGCCCAGACGTTTGCCGAACAGCTGGCACAGACAAAGGCCGCGATGGAGGGCGGTGCGGATGTAATTTACCAGGCAGCCCTGCAGAAAAGGCCTTTTCGCGGATATGCCGATTTCCTGGTTCGGGTCGACGGGGCTTCTGCGTTGGGGAATTATCACTACACCGTGTGGGACGCCAAACTCTCCGGCACGGTGAAACCGTCTCACCTGATTCAACTGTGTGCCTACGCCGATATGTTGACTGTCTGGCAAAAACGCTTGCCGGAGTGTGTATCCGTAGCCCCGGGTTCCGGTGAGCCGCAGAGCTTTCCTATTGGCGAATGCTTCCATTATTACCAGGCACAAAAAGCGCAATTCCTGTCGGCGGAGGCAAACTTCTGTGTCGACGCAATGCCCGATCCGGCAGACTCTTTCAGTTGGGGCCGATGGGTCGGCTATGCGGAGTCCGTTCTCGAGCAGCAGGATCATCTAAGCCGGATAGCCAATATCACCCGGGCTCAGGTCAATAAGTTGCAAGCGGCAGGTATATATACTCTGTCGGCGCTGGCAGATTCCTCCCTTTCCCGCGTATCAGGCATTGCCGATGGAGTGCTTTTGCGCCTCCAGGCTCAGGCACGGATACAGCGGGCCAGTGAGGGTTGTGAGACCCCTAAGTTCGAGATCCTCTTTCCGCCGGCCAATCAGCCTCTAGGTCTCGCCCTATTGCCACCGGCGTCTCCGTTGGACGTGTTCTTCGATATCGAAGGCTTTCCACTGGAGGAGGGGGGGCTCGAGTATCTGTGGGGCGCGACCTATTTTGATGACCATAATGTGCGCTGCTTCAGGGACTTCTGGGCCCATGATGCCGAGCAGGAGAAGCGCGCCTTTGAGGGCTTTATACGCTGGGTCTACGAACGTTGGCAGCGGGATCCGCGCATGCATATTTATCATTATGCCAACTATGAAATTGCGGCCTGCCGACGCCTGATGGGGCGCTATGGGGTGTGTGAGCATGAGGTGGATCAGCTACTGCGCAATGAGGTTTTTGTTGACCTGTACAAGATTGTGCGTCATGGCCTGCTTCTGGGGGAGCGCAATTATTCCATTAAAAGTGTCGAGCATCTTTACCGCAGCAAGCGGCAAACGGAGGTCGGCACAGGCGGAGACTCAGTGGTGGTGTACGAGCAGTGGCGCCAGAGGCGCGATGGCGATACCTGGCAGACCTCGCAGATTCTGAACAGTATTCGCGACTACAACATCGATGACTGCGACTCGACCCAGGAGCTGGTGGACTGGCTGCGCGAAGAGCAACGTGCGCACGCTATCGCGTATGTCGGCACTTCCGAGCTTCTGGAGGTGGAGCCAAGCGAGGAAGTGACGGAGCGCACCCAGCGCCGAGATCGCTTGCTGGCGCAGGCAGAGCAGCAACGCGAAGACGAGGGCCAATTGGACACAGAGACTGCCGAGTCGATCGTGGCACCGGTAGTACCGCAGTCTGTAGTTACGGAAACCCTAGCCTGGTTGCTGGAGTTTCATCGTCGTGAGGCCAAGCCCGTGTTCTGGCGACTGTTTGACCGTCTCGGGCTCTCCGACGAGGAGTTGGTGGATGATATCGATTGTCTCGCTCTCTGTGAGCGGACTGAGCGTCCACCATTCAAGCCAAAGCCCAATGCCCGCAAGCAGGCCTACGAGTACCGCTTCGACCCACGTCAGGAGTTCAAGGGCGCGGCCAAGACTTTTTATCTTGCTGGGGAAGAGAGCGAAAAGGGCAAGCCCGTGCGGGTGAACTATGAGAAATCGGCGAGCGATTTGCAGGCAGGACTGATCGTTATTTCCAGTACACAAGAGCCACCGAATACGGTCACGCTCATACCGGATGAATATGTAAACCCTGGCCCGATTGAATCAGCGCTGGACCGCCAGATCGCTGCATATGAGCGCGGCGAATGGAGTGAATGCGCTATTGGTGATTTCCTGACGCGGGCGATGCCACGGATTGCCGGGCATACGTCCGGCGCTCAGATCGTAAATGATAAGTCATCAGTTTCGCCGCTGGCGCAGATCATCCAGGCGGTCTCCAATCTGCAGAACAGTTATCTGACTATTCAGGGGCCCCCGGGCGCAGGCAAGACCTACACCGGTAAGCATGTCATCTCCGAGTTGGTACGGCAGGGAAGGACAGTCGGCATTTGTTCCAATAGTCACAAGGCCATCAATAACTTGTTGATCGGCACAGCGGAGTACTGCCGCAAACAAGGGGTGGAAGCATCGTTTGCCTGTACGAAGAACACTGATCCGCGACTAGAACAGCTGGAAATTTCGGTAACGACTAACAACAAGCTCGATTCGGTTATTCAGCCCGGGGCCGTGATTGGTACCACTGCTTGGGGCTTCGCCCGGGAAGAGTTACAAGGCTGCTTTGATTACCTGTTCGTGGATGAGGCAGGACAAGTCAGCCTGGCTAATCTGGTTGCCATCAGCGGCGCTGCAAAAAATCTTGTCTTGCTGGGCGATCAGATGCAGCTGGGCCAGCCCATTCAGGGAAGTCACCCAGGGCTTGCAGGTCTGTCCGTGCTCGACTATCTGCTGGGGGAGAAAGAGACTATTGACGACAGCTTCGGGGTGTTTCTCGGTACGACTTACCGCATGCATCCCGCAGTCAATGAGGTGGTCTCCGAGGCTTTTTATGGTGGGCGGCTGCAGGCGGATCCAGACAATGCCAGACAGGTGATAGAAGTGCCAAGCGACTATGGCGGTCTGCTGGATTGTGAGGCGGGAGTCGTCTACCTGCCGGTCGAGCATGAAGGCAATACACAGGCTAGCGACGAAGAGGTTGCGGCAATTACTATAAATGCCAGGGAGCTGGTTGGCCGTACTTACTACGATAAGGAGGGCAGTATTAGGGAGCTTGCCCTCGCGGATATTCTCTTTGTTGCTCCGTATAACCACCAGGTCAACAAACTGCAGCAGGCTCTCGGCTCAGAGGCCAGGGTCGGCAGTGTTGACAAGTTTCAGGGGCAGGAGGCGCCCGTGATCTTTCTCAGTATGTGTGCCAGTGACCCGGAGGAATCATCGCGGGGCCTCGCTTTTCTACTGGACAAGCATCGCCTGAATGTAGCGATTTCACGAGCCGAAACACTGGTTGTTATTGTCGCAAGTCCAAGGCTGGGGTTGGCCACTGCTCGCAATCTGGCAGATATGAGGCGTCTGAATTTGTGGCAGTTAATTACGCGAACCCACTGAGGCCACTATTGCGTTGTGGGGATCCCAATCAGGTCAGCCCAGGACCGTAATGTTAGCCTCAAAACGACTAGGCTACCAAGTTGGTCCGATGACAAATTTACAATGCTTGTGTAGATTGAATGCCTGTAGAAGCGTGAGGCGAGTCTCAAAATTTGACAAGTCCGGGTAATCAAAAAACCATCGAGCTGATCATAATTTGGCCAGTATTTATGGTCAAAAATGACTATTTATTAATTTCAGCCGTTTATGTCATGTGATATTGGCTAGGGGCTGACCCAGAAGCTGAAATCTGCTGTTCTTTTCGTTGGATTAATAGCAGTTTCTAATCCGCCTACTGACGGATTAAAGACTTAGAGACTAATTGGTTATGAATCAGGCGCAAACCTTCCCAGCCCCTTTGCGACTAGCGCAATATCTTAAAGAATTTGTTGGTTTACGAACTACAACAGTCCGTGATGTTACCAAGTACGAAGAAGTAATCTGGTTTGGTGATATGCCACAAGAAGCGGATTGTAGTAGCCCTGCTTGGCTTGACAGCTTTGATCCTGGCGAACCCTGGCTCGAGGTGAAAAAGCAAAAATTCGATGAAGCACCCAGCCCCCCAGAAGAAATTCTTCCCTGGATTGAACCTAATGCTCTAAGGCGTGCCAGTGAAGAGATTCCTGCACTTAAAAACACTATTTGGATACCCGATGGATCTGCCGATTTGGATGTAGATGAGTCACCACAGCTGGTTGAAATCTCCCTAAGAGATCATCCGGAAGTACAGGCAGCCTATGATCGATATCGTCCACGATGGGAGGCTTGGTCTAGCGAATATCGGCGTAAACAAAAAATACAAGACCTGTACGCTCGTCTATTTAGATTGCATACACAAATTATAAAGCAGGGTGAGTTGTTTGAGCTAGCTATTGGGTTGGGGCTACTTGACTGGGGCGCGCAAGTTGGAGCGAAAGTGGTCCCTATCCGCCGTCATGTAGTAACGGCGAGCGTAGAATTGAAATTCGAAGCAAGTAGAGGCGTGATAAGACTAGTCCCGCCGGGTGATGGAGCTCGAGTAAAAATTGAAGACGATATGCTCGAAGCAGAAATCCGTCCAGATCGCTCGCAATATAATGCTGTAAAGCTACAGCTCGATAGTATGGGTGACGAAATCTGGGACAAAGCACTGATGTATGGTGCATTAAAGCATTGGGCTGGTGCATTAAATGCAGATGCAATTTGGTCGGATGATTTGCGCTGCCTTTCTTCTCACCCCAAAAAACCTGTGATTAGCTTTGCTCCTGCCCTGATTCTACGTAAGCGTAATCAAACGGGGATGATTCGTATTTATGACGAGATGATTGACTATCTTTCTCATCAGCCGGAAGACGTGCCCGAAGGTTGGCTTGGCCTGATTGAAGATATCGGGGATCCTCCTCAGGATCAACGTACTCCAGATGGTGAAATCTTAGACTCGACTGTTGCTGAAGGTGTTAAGAGTCAAGAGATCTATTTTCCACTCCCTGCAAACAAAGAACAGAGAGAAATTGTAAGAGCCATAGATCGTCAGCGTGGTGTGCTCGTCCAAGGCCCACCAGGGACAGGAAAAAGCCATACCATTGCCAATCTGATCTGCCATCTCTTGGCATCCGGCAAGCGAGTTCTTATCACTGCTGAAACCGCACGTGCTCTGCAGGTGCTAAAAGGGAAGTTGCCGGAAGATATTCAGCCACTATGCGTTAGCCTCTTAGGTCAGGGTGGTGATGCTTTTGCAGAATTGAATGCGGCAGTTCAGGGAATCACTACCCGACAAGCTGCATATACGCCAGGTTCCTATTCGCCAAGAATTGCAGAGATTGATGCCGAAATCGACATCCAACGAAGAAAACTGGCTGAGATCGATAATGAGATCCGCAGTCTGCGTGAAGATGAAACTTGTCCTCACCAAATTGCCAATGGGGAATATCAAGGTACAGCATCAGCTATCGCGGAGCGAGTCTCTCGAGAATCAAATAAGTTTGATTGGCTCCGGATACCCTTTGACGCCAGTGTACAGCCCCCTATAAATGGCGAAGAAATATTAACGTGGTTTGATATTTTAACACGCTATAAAGCAGACGATATTTCCGAAGGGCACAAAAGGCTACCGGAATCTTCAGATCTTCCAGAACCTTCAGTTTTTTCCAAGATGGTTGCCGCCGAAGCAACAGCACTGAAAAATATTGATGAGCAGAAATCCATGCGCTCTCACCCTGCATATTTAGGGATCCGTATGCTTTCTCAAGAAAAGAGAATATCGCTACGTGAGAGGCTTAGAGTTTTAGAGGAAAATCGTGCCTCACTAGTTCGCTCATCGCCTGAATGGTTAGAACGGGTCTTTAAGGATTTGTTCTCTGGTAGGTTTGCTCGTTGGGAGGCAATGCAGCTTCGCACAAAGGAGCTCCTCTCGGAGGCACGCGAGTTAAGTGCTGGCCTTGCCGGAATTGAAATTTTTCTTCCCCCAAACGTAAATGAGGTTAAATGCAAGGCAGATTCTCAGAAAGCGATCGAATATCTAAAGAAGGGGGGGGGGTGGAATCGTTTTGGCTTTATCACTCCTTCTGTACTCAAGCCCCTGCTTTATCTCAAGACTGATGTCCTGGTTCAGGGTAGTGGGGCTGAAAGTATTGAGCAGTTACAGTCTTTGTGTAATGAGCTGAGACTGCGCAGCATTTTAACTGAGCTTCAGTCTATATGGTCGCAGTTGGGGCCCCTCTCGCCAAATGTCAATCGAGATCTTCTGCTCGCCGATCTTGAAGAGCAGTGTGCTGACCTCTCAGGTTGCATTGCCCTAGCGACAAGTTGTCAAGACACCGCACATAGAATGGCTTCTTTAGTGCATCGTATCCCAGAGCCTGATTGGATAAGTGGTGAAGCCACTAAATGGATAGAGTTGATCGATATAGCCGAAAAAGAGTCTGACTATACTGCTGCTAAAGAGGAGGTTAACAGCTGTGCCAAGATGCTCATGTCTATTGTAGATCTTCATGATGCGCATGAAGTGACATCTGAAATTTTGCAGGCGGTTCAGCTAAGGGATATTACTGCTTACAGTTGTTGCTATTCCCAAGTTACAAAAATTGAACGTCTCCGAGAAGAGCAGAAAATTCGGGAAAGTATTGAATGCCGATTGAGGGAGTTTGCACCCTACCTGCTCGACGAGATTTCTAAGAGCATCGATGACATCGATTGGAGAAATCGGCTATCCGATTGGGTTTCAGCTTGGAATTGGGCATTAGCAAATAATTGGCTAGAGAAGCGATCGAATCTTGGTTATCAGCAAAAACTCTGGATGCGACGGCAAAATATAGAGTCGAGTTTGGGAGAGTTGATCGCAGAAGTTGCTAGTCTTCGTGCCTGGGCGCATTTTTTCAATCGTCTTACGCCGAAAGAATCTGCGGCATTAAGGAGCTGGCGCGAAGCCGTCAAAGCCATGGGTAAAGGCACCGGAAAGTCAGCAAAAATGGCACGTCTGAGAAGTCAAGCAAGACAATATATGAATGCTTGCCGTGATGCTATTCCAATCTGGGTGATGCCTCGTTACCTAGTCGCAGAAATGACAGATCCAACTCCAGGTCGTTACGACCTTGTTATTGTCGATGAGGCTAGTCAGCTAGGTATTGAGAGCCTATTTCTTTTCTATATAGCTAAGAAAATGGTTGTGGTTGGCGATGATCAGCAAATTAGTCCTTATGGAATCGGTATTTCTGATGATGCAATTGTTGGGATTCAAGAGCATTATTTAGAAGGTATCCCCCACCATCACGCACTCTCGCCACAAAGTAGTCTATATGCGAATGCGAAAATTCGATTTAGTCAAAATATCGTGCTCCGAGAGCATTTCCGGTGTATGCCAGAAATTATCCAGTTTTCTAACGATCTTTGTTATGCGAGTAATGGGACGCCGCTTGATCCTATGCGAGCATACCCCGCAAATCGGCTAGAACCCCTTGTATTGCGCCATGTTCCCGATGGTTACCGTAGTGGAGGCTCGCAGCATGCCCAGAATGTTCCAGAAGCCGAAGCCGTGGTTGCGCAAATAATTGGCTGTATTTCAGATCCCCGCTACCAAGGGAAGACCATGGGTGTTATCAGTCTTCAAGGTGAGACGCAGGCAAAGCTAATTGAAAAGATAATGCTTGAGAAATTAGAGCCAGAGGAAATCGAGGAGCGTCAACTGATATGTGGTGATGCCTACGCATTTCAGGGCGATGAGCGCAATATCATATTCCTCAGTATGGTAGCGGCGCCAGGGGAATCTAGAATCGGTGTCCTTTCAACAAGTTCGGCGCGACAGAGATTTAATGTCGCAGTAAGCAGGGCTCAGGACCAATTATGGTTATTCCATACTGCAACATTGGATGTGCTTAGTACGCAGTGTATGCGTTATCGTTTGCTTAAATATATGCTAGAGCCAAAAAGGGAGACTACACCAGAGCCTGGACAACGTTTTGATTCAGAGTTTGAACGTTCTGTTTACCAGCTCATTACAGCAAGGGGTTTTTTTGTTCGGACCCAGGTTTGTGTGGGTAATCCAACAAATCATCGTTATCGAATTGACTTAGTTGTTGAGGGTATGCAGGGCAGGTTGGCTGTAGAGTGTGATGGTGATCAATGGCATGGACCGGACCGTTACGAGCAAGATATGGCTCGTCAGCGTGACCTTGAACGTGCTGGCTGGCAGTTTGTTCGCATTAGGGGTGGTGATTTTTATCGCGACCCAGAAACTGCCATGCAGGTAGTCTGGGATGAGTTAGATAGGCTTGGCATTCGACCTGGAGGCCTTGATTCAACTGCTGCGACGCCACCGCCTCCTGCTGATCGATTAGAAGCAAGTGGGCTGGGAGTAGTTGAGAATGCAGGGACCAAAGAGCCCAAGAATCTGAGTCGTAAACCTGTAGATCGTAAAATAGGAGATCCGTCTGGTTCCCCTGGTACTCTGGACTCTCCGGGGACCTCAGAAACTTCGAAAACTCTGGAAGCGGCAGAAACGGCGGAAACGGCGGAAACGGCGGAAACAGCGGAAACAGCGGAAGCGGCGGAAACGGCGGAAACGGCGGAAACGGCGGAAACGGCGCAATCGGCGCAATCGGCGCAATCGGCGGAATCGGCGGAATTGACGAAAAAGTCAGACTCTCTAAATTCTTTGAATGGCCCTGAAGATCTATCCCCACATGTACGCAGCGTGCATGGTGGGAGCTCAAAGTCAACACGGGAATATGTCAATCCTGATGAGCTGGTAGTAGATGCTAGTGACCAGGGCGGCTCCGCAGCTACGCATCCGTACCGAGAATACAGAGGCTCTTTAAGCGCTGACCCTCGTAGTGCAAACGTTGATGTAGAGAAAGTTGCGGAAGGCCTAATGGAGATTATACGCGTGGAAGGCCCGATGTTGGCTAAACGCGCATATGAGATTTATCTTCAAAATTTTGAAGCTATGCGGTTATCAATTGCGGCTAGAAAGATAATGAACAAGGCGCTTCAGCGTCTTGTGAACAGTGGTCATGTTCTGAAGGAAGACGAATGGGGTAAGGGTGGTCTTCTTTATACAATCGTTCGAGAAAAGGGCTCCGAACCAGTATCTGTGCGGGACAAAGGATCAAGAAATTTTGATGAGATCCCGCCAAGTGAGATCCTGCGTGTAGCCAATGGGCTGGTTTCCAATGAATTGCGATATGGCTCGCCCGAACATATGCATGCAGTACTCAGATTCTTTGGTCTTGGCCTCTTAACACACGAGCTAGGTGAGAAGCTGCAGGAGGTCCTAAGTATGAAATTTCCCTATGTTTGAGCTTAACTAAAAGCCGGGTAGTTACTTCGGTGAATTAATCGGCCGAAGAGAATAGTGAAAGTCAAGGAGCATAGGAAGCTACTTTCCAACATAGAATTAGATATCAACTGTTGGGGTGACCTTCTTATTAGATGATTACGGTTTTACATCATAATAAGAATTGAGTTGTCTCTAATTTTGGAGTTAATTTACACAAGTGGTTGTGGTCGTAGAGAATAATGTCGATTCAAACGGGATCTATTTATTTGCGTATTTATTTTTGAGCTTCATGAGATCCGTTTTCTGTCAATATTTGTTCAGCATTGATTTTTTTAGCTCTTTCACTCGGTTTGAAATATGTTTAATATTCTTGTTGAATTTTTCATGGTGAGATTTGTCAAGAGTTCTCCAATATTTTGCAAACTCCAATTGCCTTCCTTGTTTCGATCGGAAAAAATTTGATATATCCTGGGCGCTGGTTCCTTTTCCTCGATTCTCTCTAAAGTATCCCATTGTGGACGTAAATACCATTTTGATTGCACGCTTAAAAATTTCTATATCTTTATCATTATTTTCACAGATTTTTCTATAGGCGTTGCGATTCTCTTTAAGGTCAACAAAATTCTTTATGCTTTTCCAAACAAAGCTAAGTACGACCCATTTAGCATATCCCCACTCAGGACTACCTTTCGAGCAATCTGTCACGCGCCTGAATGTCCAATATCTTACAAGAAAATAGAGAGAGTCTTTCTGGGGGAAAACTTCTGGATAATTGACTTCATTGAAAAGCGCTTTGATGCCAGATCGAGCCACGGTGGGGTCCAATTCGCAGCCTGCAACAGCTTTGGCGAGATCCTCTTTTTTAATATTGAATTTTGGGGTGAATAAAATCCCCTCCCTTGCCTCCTTCATTGTTTGACGTTTTCTGATATACAAATAGTTGTATTTCTTGAGCTCCCTCTCCAATCTTATCTGTATTTCATCATTTGAAACTAGATCGGCATTGGTGATAGAGCTTTGTCTATTTGTTCCTGCCACCAGTCCTTGGAGGAACTGCTTTAAGTCTTCCTTTTTTTCGTGTGCTGATCTCGTGACTTTTATTATTCTGACTAAAACGCTGGAGCGTTCCGCGCTAGATAGATAGTTGTTAAGAGCTCGGATTGTTTGCTGCCCATTAACTACCTGGGGATTAAGTATTCTTATGACATCTTCTTTATCTTTTGAGGTGAATGAAGCATCTTCTCCAATAATGGTTACACCATTATTGAAATAGAAAAAGTTATCAGGCTCGGTGTCCAGTGTTTCCTTGATTGCGGCATATACTTCAGTGTTTTTACCAATATACCCCCTTACATTCCTTGAAAATAGACGATTGCCATATTTATTATAAATTTCACCTAAATCTCTTCCTGATATTACTACAACATAGGTGTCCCTATTATTCTTGTTGTCGGTTCGATGTAGATTGCCTCGGTTCAGTACTCTAGGCTGATGATCGAGCTTTAGCTCTACTTCTGGGACGGGGGGAGCAACTCCAGTCACAAAATCCTGATAGATTCTGGTGATATCTTCATGCGTATAGACCATTCGCTCTATTTTGCATCCTTGTTTATTCTTTTTTCTCCTGCTAACTGCAGCCAATATCGCGCTTGATACGTTGGCAGTTGTCACATAAACCAATATTAATTTATATTTCTTGGTGGTCACGCGATTTCTAGCATCTTTTAATAATTTTTTTGAGCGGTTTGACAAGGGTTTTAGCCACTCTCTGAAGTCGTCGTCATCCTGCTGAAATAGCTCATTCTCGATATCAAAGAACCCTAAAACATCATCTTTTTTCTCAGAACGTAACTTATTTCTTGTCGCTCGAAATTTTGTCTGGAATATGGTGACTGTCTCTGCGGAGTCGTCGATTAATATTGCGTCAGCGCCACCATCATTGTGTATCTCAGTTATTGCTCTCTCGCAGACGGCGAGATCATCAGTTGATTGAGCATTTATAAACCAGAAAGTAAAGGCCTGGTCGATCGTTTCATATTGGTAGTCTTTTTGGTACAAATCTATTTCGCGCTCGATATCTTTGTATAAATCAGAATTTTTTTTCACTACTAACCTCTCTCTGTTTACAGGATCTTGGCCTTCTTACCTAGGAAACGTTTAATTAAAAGGGGCATGGCAAGTTGACCTTAATTGAAAAATCACGCCAGCAGATTAATGTGTCAATTCAATTCAGGTTAGGCGATACCTAAAAATCGCTGATTTACAGGTGATTTTTTGATGATTATCTACGACCGTTTGTATATGGATATCCTCAAGTACAGATGATAGGGATATTTTTGCAACTCCTTACTTATATTTTCGCGCCAGTTATTGTTGTGTTGTGTGTTGGCCGGTGATCTAGAGACCATCTGCTAAACGGTGGGGAATCGGCCGGGGCCATGAGGGGGCGGAGTGAATGGTCAGCTTGAGGACACGACGCTGGGTGTCATCGGCGATTATTCCAGCTTTCACGAGGCCATCTTGGATGAGCTTTAGACAGTAGCTGTAGCTCGACATATCCCGATGAGTGAAGCTCTTGCCACACACCGGAACCACGTCGATGGTGACGGGCTTATCGAAGCCCTCTTGACGACTGCAGACCGGATTCACACGCGCCCCTGGCCTTGCTCTTCTGCGCCATCCGCTTGCGTTAGTGGATCCTGGCTTAGATCTCATTTGTGCTGGGAGCCATGAATGGGATCTAGAGAGCGACCCTTCTCAGTAGAACCTGTCGCTGTTCTCGTAGACATAAACCTCACCGCGCTCAACGTCAGTGTTGGTGGTGCGGCCCACTAGGTCATCGAGCTTAATTTCCAAGCGCTCGCGGAGCGGAGCCTGTTCGGGCTTGTCGTCGTAGGCCTTGCGTAGGCCAGCTACATAGCCCTCGGCTACGCCTGCATCGAATTCACGCTCGTAGGACTCGGTGTGGACGCTGACCTCTTCCTCGAAGTCAGCGGGGGCAGGGCTGCTCTGGGGATAGGTAGCCATCCAGAGCCGTAAGGCGCTCGGCAAGATCGGTGACAGTCTGCTCCAAGCGGGTCATGCGCTCGGCGAGTTTAGCGATGCTCAGAGAGCAGTCCTTGCGGGTCGCGGTCAGGACATTGGTCAGGATGCGGATCTTGGCGTTGGCCTTTTCCAGAACCTCGCCCTGCTCGGCCAGCTGCTTGTCCATGCGCTCAAGGTGCTGAACGACATCGGTGGTGAGGTACATCTTGCCCATGGGAATCACTTCTTGGCGCGGGGACGGTTCGGGTCGTCCTGGTAGCCATGGCCGATGTTGGACTTGGCCTTGGTGGTCTTCGGGGCATCCAGCTTCTTGGACTGAGTGGTGCGCTTGATGTCGGCTTTCTGGCCAGAGGCGCGGGCGCCAGAGGCTTTGGCGCCAGAGGCTTGCATTTGGTCTTGGAGCTTATTGCTCATTTTTTGATCGCCTTTAGGGGCGTTAGGGTCGTAATTTTGTGAACGGGACACTTGTTGTGTACCCCCCGCCCTGCGCCGCAGGGGGTGCTGGGGGGTCGCCTTCCGGCCCCCGTTTTCGATCCCATAGGATCGAAAAGCCCCCGTCACTATCGGTGGGCGGCGCCTCTGGCTCTGCCGTTATTCCTACGCGAGGGCGCGATGTTGACTGTAATATACACGTGTAGGGTTTCGCCTGAATTCCGCCGGTATCAATATTTTCAATGATACGTTGAATGTAGTGAAGCTGCGTAATTCTTGGCCTTTCCATAATGTTCTATAGCCGTTGGTGTGTAAGGGGCTCTCACAATCTAATGCATCTTCGGAGCCCAAAAATTCCTTCAGTGGATGATTGATTGAGCTCTTCATGGAGGTTCTATAGGCCGGCAACTACAGTACTCGCAGTGGAGAAAAAGTACACAGATAGCGACGTGGTGGCACCCGGCTGGCGCAGTTCAAGAGTGCAGATTCTGTCGGTGCCTGGGGTGGCGGATTGGCGAATTGGCGGAAATTCCTTAGCTTTTTGACCGCTCCTTTCGCCAGTCGGCGGGGGTTGTTAAGGCTTAGATCACTTCAATTGATTCTTATAGGTGTGAACACAATGATGTTATACAACCTTTGATGCTACTGAGTTTAGTGCGTTACGAATATTCGATTTTCGGAAAATTTGCGCGTGTACATCGATTGATCGTTAGCTATCAATTTTCTTAAAGATTCATTGGCTCAATAGAGGTTCCATCACTCCATTTTTCTCAACCACAGGTTGAAAGTTAGGAGTATTGACAACCGCTGGTTGATTATTTTCATGTTTTTTTATTTTTTTCTTGACACTGCATGTTTGGTCGTGATCAAACTAGTTAAGTGTTGTTTGATTGATGAGCCTGAATATTTCGAATTTATGCGCTGTATTGGTTTAAATAAAACATGTCCATCGGGTTTTTTTTATATCCTCTGCACTTGGACGTAATAAAGGATAGGTCAATGATTGTTGAGCGGGAAGCAGGTGATTTAGAAAGAATAAAGAAATGTGAAATGGATGCGTTTATTGTTGATGTAAATAAGTATTTATTGAACAGATTTAATTATAAAACACCGCCGGCTAGAGCTGGACTTGGTTTTTCTGTAATAGCCGATAGAGCGAAATTTGATATTTATTTGCGTTATAAGCCAGAATCAAAATTTTGGCCGAAGGATACATTGGTAATCGCCAGGTTAGGTTTTGTTGAGACGAGAAAGGGTAATGGAAAATCTTTTCTTAAATTTCTAGTTTCCAAGGCTCTGGAATTTAATATATCCCATTTGGGAATTGAGTCGGTCAATGAGTTGTCGCGTTCATTTGCAATGAAATATGGGTTTTCGCCAATGACAAGGAGTGCAGATTCAATTGCTAAAACGATAAAAAAAGGCCTTTACGGAGAAAGAGATACCCGCTGTTTAGTTGGTGGAGTTGAAGAGATTGGAAGGTATATTGAATCTTATGGTTAGATATGAAGGGTAGGTCATGATGAATTACCTGCCCTGCGCTCATAGTAAGGCTTTTGCCAGTCGTGGTATGGCTGCTCCTGAATAAATAACTTGAAACGGGAGTTTTGCTTGTACTCCAAGGGGCACGAAAGAAAAAGCCACTATAGCTACTTTAATAGGGACTAGAGGGACGACAGGCCTAATATCCTCTGGCATTGGCGCCCTACTCGATCAGGCCGGGGAACCTGATGGAGGCTTTACCGGTTATTCTGGTGTAGAAAGAACTGGGGGCCGACCTGGTCTGAGGTACTGCCGAGGTTCCGTCTCCATGAGTTACTCTCAATCCATCAGTTACATAAATTTCTTACAGCAAAAATTCGCCCACTCTTCCATCATTTTTCTGCGCTCCTTAACGAGTTCACCGCGCGCATATGCGGCACGAGTTTTGTCATCATTCACGTGTGCTAGTGCTATTTCTGACCAATGATCAGGGTAACGGTCATCTTGCAAAGCCCAGTCCTTAAAGGTACTGCGGAATCCATGAGGCGTGGCGATGCGCCCTTGCTTTTTGTCGAGGAAGCCCGTACCTCCAGCGGCAATGTCTGCCTCGTGGGCTCGCCGGATCACCGCGCCCATCGAAGCATTGCTCATCGTTCCACCGCGGCTGCCAGGGAATACCTGTTCGCCTGTACCATGCCGATCCTGAAGCAGCTGGAGCGCGAGAGGGGAGAGGGGAACACTGTGGTCTAGCCCCGCTTTCATCCGCGTTCCAGGGATCGTCCAGAGGGCTTTTTCAGTGTCTATTTCACACCAGCTGGCGCCTGGCTTCCGGTCGACTTTTGAGCCTATGACCTCTGACGGTCGTGCCGCGGTCAAGATTGCAAATTCTAATGCGCGTGCTGCTCGACCCTGTTGTCTTGCAATGGCAGCCATAAATCGGGGCATGTCATCTATTGCCAATGCAGGGTGGTGGGCTCTGCCTGTCTTTTTCTTAAGTTTATCTGCTTTTGGAAGTAGTGGTTTCAGCAGTTTATTCCGCGCTGGATTTTCCGCCTGCCGCAAGTTGGCGGCTATCGCGTAGTCGAAAACGTTTTCCATGCGCTGTCTGACGCGACTGGCTGTCTCCGTTTTTGTGGTCCAGATGGGGCCCAGAATGGCCACCAGTTCGTCGTGGCCGATGTCGGCCACTGGACGTTCGCCGATTGCGTCAAACACATGATTCTCGAGGGTGCGCAGCCACTGCTTGCCGTGCTTTGCGTTGCGAAATTCATGTACTTTGATCGCGTGGCAGGCGAGCGCAGCCTCCCGGAATGTGATTGGTTTTGCTTGAGAAGCTATTAGTCGCTCGCGGACCTCCTTGCGTTCTTCGACAGGGTCTCGCCCCTCCCTGATGGCTTTTCGATGCTTGCGGGCTTCCTCTCTCGCGGCTGCCAAGGTGACCTCCGGGAAGGGACCAAGCCCGATGTCACGCCGCTTAGTGCCAACAGTGGTTCTCAATATCCAGCTGGCTGCCCCGCTGGCCTGTACCTGAAGCTGGAGACCTGGGACTCCCCCAACAGCGTGAAGTCCAGGGTTAGTAATGCGGCGTACTTCCAAGGCGGTCAGCTCTCGGGCTCGTTTTGGCATTGCCCCTCCTGATTTGGGGTCTCGAGATCTAGGATTTACCCAACGATAAACCCAACATAAAATTTAAGATTGTATTGTAGGTGGCAAGGTGGGGTGAGACAAGGAAATATGATAAGCTATTGAAAAATAAGGATTTGTGAGTCTGGATGAGACTGGCTGGGACAGTCTGAAGTTGGAAGAAAGCGGACTCCCTCACCGCCACTAAACGAAAAAGCCCGGCTACATGCCGGGCTTTTTCGTTTAGCGGTGCTGCGGACGGGTGAGAGCCCTCGCGGTTCGATCACCTCTTGTTGCGAGTTGAGACCGAGGTAAAGCCGAGCCCGCAGGGGCAAACACGCAAAAGCGTGCTTTGAGCTCCTCTCTGCCTGGCAGCCAATTCCAGAAATTCGTTTTTCTTGTGGCCAAGCGATACCGCACTGTAGCAATGTGACCACATTTGTTACCCCGGAAAGTGGCTTGATCTTGGGGCCCTTCGTTGTTTCGGGCATCTATCAGCCAGCTCCTTTCCATCTGTCAGGCAGCACTTACCCCAGAGTCGGCATCCAGGGCCAGCCTAAGCCTTCTGATTGAGTCCAATCCAACTATAACGGGACAAAGCAGGTTCGCCAGAACGCCTACCGCCACCATGATGTTGTTCGAGACGACATGAGGACAATTGCACCAATGGCTGCTGCAGCAATCCCACAAAGCAATAAAAGAATGGCAATCCTCGCTTTTCTCGCGTCGCTGTAAGTGCTTTCCATGCTGGCCATAACAATGCCGGCGATGCCGAGCAATCCGATGCAGTAACCCGCTATTCCCAGATACATTGAAGGACTCAATGAGTGAGTAAAAAGACCCGCGAACATTAAGGTCCCCACCAAAATGAAAGGCGCCAACGGGACTACGCAGGCCAAAATTCTGACGTCCATTCGATCTGCTCCGTTCCAGATTTTCCAAAAACTAGCATATCCGGCGGGAGAGGGTGACATGCCAGAAGTTTGCCGTCAGGACCTTATAGTTGAGCTCCTGAGCCAAGATTCAGCCTGCGCTGGTGCTTGATCCAGATCAGGAACAGGCTATTTACACGACATCTGCTGAGGCTGAAGGCTCTCGCCCCTTCACCTTTGCAGTATGCTGGCTCTATAAATGTCTGAAGCGCGATCAGCCGCTCCCGGGAGCTTGCCATGGGCCAGGAAATTGCCACCACTGAATTCACCGATGCGGACGAACAGGAATTCCGGCGCCGCTTGCGTGCAGAAACCAATATTCTCAACCGCTGGTTTCAGCAGGAGCGGTTTGAGGTGCCTGAGACACCCATGTGCGGGATCGAGCTGGAGGGCTGGCTGACGGATGGGGATTTCGTGCCGGCGCCGGAAAGCGAGACCTTTCTGACTGAGGTCGGCGATGAACTGGTGGTGCCAGAGATCTCGCGATTCAACTTCGAGCTGAACAGTATTCCGGCGCCAATCGAAAAGCGGGTTTTCAGCGATCTCAACCGCAGCCTGTCGGGGCTCTGGCGACGTTGCGCAGATCACGCGGAGTCCATGGGCCTTCGCGCCATCGCCATCGGCTCACTGCCTACCATCCGTGCCAACATGCTTACGCTGGAGCACATCTATCCCAGCAAGCGTTACTTTGCCCTGAACAACCGGGTAATGGAGCTACGCCGCAATCAGCCGACGGTGTTTTCCCTGGAGGGCAAGGAAGTGCTGCGCGCCAGCCACCCGGACATCATGCTCGAGGCGGCTGCGACGTCGGTGCAGGTGCACCTGCAGGTGGCGCTTGCGGAGGGCAAGCGGTTCTTCAATGCCTCGACCATTGCTTCGCCGTTCATGGCCGCGGTTGCGGCCAATTCACCTTTCCTCTATGGCAAGGCGCTGTGGAGTGAGACCCGTATCCCGATCTTCGAGCAGGCGGTCAACCTCGGTAGCTTCCGCAATCTGGATGGCTCGGTAGCCAAGCGGGTTTCCCTGGGGAATGGCTACGTCCGCGAGTCGCTGCTGGAGTTGTTCCTGGAAAACCTGGATGGTTACCCGGTCCTGCTGCCGGACAACCACGACCGTACACCGGAGGAACTCTGTCACCTGCGCCTGCATAACGGCACCATCTGGCGCTGGAACCGGCCGCTGATCGGCATCGGCAGTGACGGCATCCCGCATCTGCGCATCGAGCACCGGGTGCCGTCATCTGGCCCCTCCATGCCGGATGTTGTAGCGAATACGGCATTTTTCCTTGGGCTGGCGACCTACCTCGCCCGCATGCCGGAGGCGCCGGAGGACCGGCTCGGTTTCGACGCGGTGAAGCGAAACTTCTTCCAGGCCTGTAAGTACGGGCTCAATGCCGAGATCGAGTGGATCGACGGTAAGCTCTGGAACCTGCAGCGGCTGGTGCTGGATGAGTTGATCGGTCCGGCGGAAGAGGCGCTCGAGAGCCTCGGTGTCGACCGGGATGATATCTACCAGTACGTAACAAGGATCATTCGTCCGCGGGTACTGACCGGCCAGAACGGCTCCAACTGGCAGCGCGCCTACATCAATACCCATGGCCCGGACTTCCAGCGCTTGCTGGAGGAATATTACGAGTACCAGAAGCGGGATATTCCGGTGCATGAGTGGAAATGTGAAGCTTAATTTCCTCGAGGCGTTGCCGGACGCTTTTTTCGAGATCGATCATCCGAGCCGGCTGCTCGAGCTATTCGGTGGGCCGACGCTGGTCTCTCTCGAGGGCGCCGCCGCTGAGCCGCTGATGATCAGCACATTGCTGCACGGCAATGAGACGACCGGTTTCTTCGCGCTGCAGCGTCTGCTGCGTCATTACCGTGATGGCTTGCCTCGCTCACTGCTGATTTTCTTTGGCAACGTGGAGGCCGCCGCGCAGGGCGTCAGACACTTGCCGGGCCAACCGGATTTCAACCGTATCTGGGGTGGCGGTGAGGGAGCGGAAGCGCGCATGGCGCGGGAGGTGCTTACCTATGCGCGCGGTAGGCGGGTGATCGCCAATATCGATATCCACAACACCACCGGCCGCAATCCCTACTACGCCTGTGTCAATCGCACCTCTGAGGATTTCCTGCGGCTGGCGAACGGCTTCACCGAGATCGTGATTTATTTCACCGAGCCCCACGAGGTCAACTCGAATGCATTCGCCAAGTTCTGTCCGTCGGTAACGCTTGAATGTGGGCTGCCCGGTATACCGGAGGGCATTGAGCACCTGTACCGGTACCTGGAGCACCTGCTGCACACGGTGGGCGATAAGGGCAGAGCGGCGGATGAGGGCCGCATTTATCACACGGTGGCGCGGCTGAAAGTCCCTTACTACTGCCGCTTCGATTTTGCCTTTGACTCGAAAAGTAGCCGGGATTTCTCATTCATCCGCCACTTCGACCACTTCAACTTTCAGTGCGTGCCGCGGGGCACGGTGCTCGCCTATACCCGCCGCGACGGACCGCAGCTCGCGGTGCTGGACAACCGCGACAGGCTGGTGACGGAAAAATACCTGGGTTTTGAAGATGGTAAGGTGATTGCCCGGCAGGACCTGATTCCCTCGATGTTTACCACGGACGGTGATGTGGCCCGCGAGGATTCCCTCGGTTACCTGATGGAACCCTATCAGGGCGAGTAGGGAAGGGGTGCTGTCCGCCGGGTTGGACTGCAAAAAAATGGCCGGGGCCCCTGCGGGCCCCGGCCATCGTTCATCAGTCATCGGTTTTTGAAAATCGGTCAGCTGTTGGCAGGTACCTGCCCGGTTGCCGACATCAAGCCACGCTTCAGCGATTGCTTTACCCGCGCGCCGCCGGCACTGAGATCCAGGCCGATGCCATAGAGTGCGGGGACCAGCAGCAGGGTGACAAAGAAGGCTACGAAAACCCCGAATGCCAGCGCTACCACGATGGGCTGCAGGAAGGCGGCCTGGATGCTGCGCTCCATCATCATTGGCATCAGGCCCACGATGGTGGTGACGGTGGTCAGCAGGATGGGGCGGAAACGGGCCACACCGGCTTCCACGACCGCTTTCATGGGCGCCATGCCCTGGTCGCGCAGGCGGTTGCTGTGGTCCATCAATACCAGGTTGTCGTTGACCACCACCCCGGCCGCCGCGGCGATGCCGAAGTAGCTGAAAATGGCCATGGTCATGCCCGTGACGGCGTGGCCGAAGATGGCGCCGACAAAGGCAAACGGGATGGCGATCAGGATCAGGATCGGCTGGAAGTAGCTGCGGAATGCCACGGCCAGCAGGCTGTACATGGCGAAGAAAGCCATGGTGTAGAGCCCGAGGACTTCCTGGACGAAACGCTTTTCACCTTCGGCCTGGCCGATGGCGCCGCGGATGATGCCGGGGTAGCGCTTTTCCCACGCGGGGAAGAAGTTCTCGTTGAGGTCGTCCATGATTTCACTGCGCACATCGTCTTTCAGGTCCGCCATGACCCGTGCCGCGCGATTGCCATTCCAGCGCTGGATACGCTTGATGCCCGGTGCGTATTCCAAGTCAGCCACGGCCAGCAGGGGCACCTCGCGGCCATCGGCGGTGCGCACGCGGAAATCCTTCAGGCTCTCGATGGAGCGGCGGGATTCCAGTGGGTAGCGCACCATCACCTTCACATCCTGGCCGGCGCGGGGCAGGCGCTGGACTTCTTCGCCGAAGTACGCCTGGCGCACCTGGCGATTGACCTCGGCCAGGGTCAGTCCCAGTTTGGCGGCACCGGGTTTGAGATCGATGCGGATTTCCTCCGACGCGCCCTCCAGGTTGTTGCGCACGTCGTACAGGCTCTCGTAAGTGCGCAGCTGGGTTTCCAGGTCAGCGGTGGCCGCGCGCAGCACGTCGAGGTCCGGGTGGCGGATGGACAGCTCGAAGCCGGGCCCGTTGTTGCCCATGGAATACTGCACCGAGACTTCCTTCGCATCCGGGATATCGCCGAGCAGTTCCCGCAGGCGCAGGGCGGCGTCTTTGGCGGACATGTCGCGCACCTCCGGTGGTGCCAGTTTGACGATGGCCAGCACGCTGTCGCGCTGTGAGCGGGTGTACCAGTTCTCGATCAGCATGCCCTCACCGTCGGTGCGCTCGTTGACCTCATGCTCGAGACGCTTTTCCGCATCCTGCAGCTGTGCCAGCACTTCCAGGGCGCGGCTATAGGGCGCCCCCTCCGGCATGACCACATTGACGATCACCTCGTCGGACTCGATTTCCGGCATAAAGCTTTTCTTCACCCAGCCACTGCCGAACATGCCGAAACCGATCATCAGAGTGGCGAGAAAGATGCTCAGCGTCAGGTAGCGATGATCCACGGCCCACTGGCCGATGCGGCGGTAATGGTTCTGGGCAAAGTAGATGATGCGATCGGCGATGCCCTTCTGGATACGGCCGAAACGACCCAGCTCCGTGCGTGGCTTCAGCTTGCGCAGGTGCGCGGGCAGGATGAACAGGGACTCGATCAGGGAGAATACCAGCGCCAGGATCACCACCCAGGTGATGTGACGGGTGAACTCGCTGGTGGAACCGCTGATGAATATCCACGGTAGGAAGGCAAGGATAGTGGTGATGACCGCAAAGATCACCGGCTTGGCCACCAGCTGCGTACCCAGCACCGCTGCTTTCAGGCCGCCGCCCTCATGCTGGAATTCCGGGTTGTGGGACTGGGTATGGATACTTTCGCCCACCACAATGGCATCGTCCACCACGATCCCCAGCACCAGCAGGAAGGCAAAGGTGGAGAGCATGTTCAGGGACACGCCCACACTCGGCAGCAATACGAAGGCACCGGCGTAGGCAGTGGCGATACCGATGGCGACCCAGAAGGCCACTTTCGGGCGCAGGCTCAGTACCAGCACCAGCAGTACCAGCAGCAGGCCCTGGAAGGCAGAGTTGCCGATGGTATCCAGCCGGCCCTTGAATTCCTCGGCGTTATCGGTCCACAGCGTCAGCCTGGCGCCGGTGGGCAGTGAGTCCTGGCGCTCGGCGATCCATTTGCGAATGGATTCCGAGGCGGTGAGGATGTCCATGGTCTCGGTGGTCATCACCTGCAGCAGCACCGCCGGCTCGCCGTTCAGGGTGGCGAGGATCTCGTTGTCCTCGAACCCGTCCACGACGTTGGCCACATCACCGACACGGATGGTGCCGCCGTCTTCTGTCTGGCGCACGATGATGTTGGCAAATTCCTGCTCGCTGTCGGCCTGGTTGCGCACTTTCAGCTGGTAGGCACCTACCTCAGTGCGCACGGTGCCGGCGGACTGGTTGATGGAGTTCGCACGAATGGCATCCGCCACCTCCTGGAAGGTCAGGCCATAACGGCGCAGCGCGGCTTCGCTGACCTCGATGGAAACTTCTTCCATGCGGGTGCCGAACAGGTTGACCACCGAGATGGCAGGTAGCGTGGCGGCTTCGCGCCGCAGCTGCTCCGCCAGCCGTTTCAGTTCGCGCTCGCTCAGATCACCGTGCACCGCGACGCGAATGAATTCATTGCGGTTTACCCACTGGTGTACCTGGGGCGGATCGATGTCACGCGGGAATGAGGAAATACCGTCGACACGGATCTTGATGTCATTCATGAAGCGGGCGAAATCCACGTTGGTTTCCGCCAGGATGTAGACCTCGCCGAACCCCTCGGATGACGTCGAACGGATCCACTCGATGTTGTCCAGGTCACTGACCGCTTCCTCGATACGGGCAGCGATCTGTTCTTCCACTTCTTGCGGCGCGGCGCCGGGCCAGGAAACCCGGATTTCCAGGCCGGGGAAGCGAACCTGCGGTTCCATTTCCCGTTCCATCATGCCGAAGCCGAGAATACCGGCGACGAAAATACCCACCATGGCCAGGTTGGCAGCGACGCTGTTGCGCGCCCACCATTCAATCAGTTTATTCATGTGCGCGCTCTCTTACTTCCGGGCCAGTTGGGTAATGGGCTGCACTTCCATGCCGTCGACCGCATTGGCGATGGTAGAGGTCACCACGCGCTCGCCATCACTGACACCGGAAGCGACCACCACCCGGTGCTCGGAGGTGGACAACACCTCTACGGTGCGGATATCGAGGCGATTCTCTTCGTCGATCACGTACACCTTGTCCGCATTGCGCAGGGCATTGCGCGGCAGCACCAGTGCGCGGTGTTCCTGCACGCCCTCTGCCTGGGCGGTGACGAAGAGACCCACCGCCAGGGGGACGCCGTCGCTGGCGCCCTCGCCGTACGGATCGTTGACTTCAGCCACGGCATAAATCAGGCGGGTCTGCTGGTCGATGGCGGCCTGGGTCCGCACGATACGGCCCTGCCACTCATGCAGCTCGCGGCCGACCTGCGCAGACAGGGTGACGGTGGGCCCGGGGTTGTCCGCGGTGGCGACAAAGCCCATGGGCAGGTCCAGTTCCTGCAGTTGCGAATCGGTCAGCGGCAGGCGCACCTGCACCCGGTCGGTGGCGAATACGCGGCCCAGTGGCGTATTGGCGGTGACATACTGGCCAATCCCCACCTCGCGACTGATCACCCGACCGCGAAAGGGCAGCTGGATCCGTGTGCGGGCCAGGTTGAGTTTGGCGTCGGCGAGTTCGGCCCTGGCGGAGCGCAGGCGCGCCTCGGCTTCCTCGACCTGGGGTTGGTTGACCTGCAGGGGGGTGGGTTGTTTATTCGGGTTGATGGACAACCACTGCTTGCGCTTCACATCCGCAGCGGCCTTTGCCTGCAGCAGCAGGACCTCGGCCTGGGCCACGCCCGCTTCCGCCCGGGCCAGTGCCAGACGGTAGTCGGCGTCATCCAGCTGGATCAGGGTCTCGCCGGTCTCGAACCCGGCGCCCTCAGCGAAGCGCTCGGAGATGGAGACGATGCGCCCGGCAACCTGTGGGGTCAGATCGATCTCTGTGTGCGGACGCACTTCCCCCTGGGTGGTCACGGCAAGGTGTACCGAGTCTTCGCGGGCCTCGGCGTAGAGCAGGGAAACCCGGCGCTCTTCGTCTTCCTTTTTCTCCGGAGCGGGCTTGGCGGCGCTCATTAGTTGTACAGCGGTAAAGCCCAGCGCCAGCACCATGACCGGTGCCACTGCCTTCAAGTATTTCTTCTTCATTGCTCTCATCTTGCCTGAGTTGAGATGTTCACCAATTTCCTATTGGCGCGAATTGGGATCGATCAGATCACGGATTACGCAAGGTTGGCTATGGCCCGAAGCCGGAGTGAGCCGGATCAGCGACGGATGCCTTTTTTGCCGTTCGGTCTATGGACGAGGTGGGGGGCGACTTTGGATGCGCTTGGCTGAAATTTTGTGGAAGGGTTTAACAGCAGCAGAGCCGGAAAGGGAATTTAACGCCACTCAATGCAGCCCAGGGCAGTCCGCAGGCCCTGAGGTTCCGGCTGCCGGAGTGGGAAGGTTCCCGTTTGGGGACTGCGCTTGATCCATTCTAACTGAGACCCCTGTACAAAGGATTGGCTTCTGCTATCAGGCCGATAACTACGGCTAATTTCATCGTGATTGCGTGGCCCTATAGGCTGTTCTCGTTCGATAGTGAGATCGAGACTAACTATAAGGAATGCAACTCATGTTCAAGAAAGCCCTTCCTTTGGCGGTTGCCCTGGCTGCCGCCATTTCAGTCAACGTCAATGCTGAATCCCCGTCAGCGGCGGCCATGTCCAACCAGGACTGGTGGCCCAACAAGCTGGATCTGGCGCCGCTGCGCCTCCATGCGGCCAAGTCCAATCCCATGGACGAGGATTTCGATTACGCAGAAGCCTTCAGCAAACTGGACCTGGATGCGGTCAAGCAGGACATCGAGAAAGTCCTGACCACCTCCCAGGACTGGTGGCCAGCCGACTACGGCCACTACGGTCCCTTCTTTATCCGCATGGCCTGGCACAGTGCCGGTACCTATCGTGTCTACGATGGGCGTGGGGGTGCCGGTGGTGGTCAGCAGCGCTTCGAGCCGCTGAACAGCTGGCCGGACAATGTCAACCTGGACAAGGCGCGTCGCCTGCTGTGGCCGGTGAAGCAGAAGTACGGCAACCGCATCTCCTGGGCCGACCTGATGGTGCTGGCCGGTAACGTCTCCCTTGAGTCCATGGGTTTCGAGACTTTCGGTTTTGCCGGTGGCCGTGAGGACGACTGGGAAGCGGACGTGGTCTACTGGGGCTCCGAACGCGAGTGGCTGGGCAACGACAAGCGCTTCAAGGCCGATAAGCTGGAGAAGCCGCTGGCCGCCGACCGCATGGGCCTGATCTACGTAAACCCGGAAGGCCCCAACGGCAACCCGGACCCGAAGGCGGCTGCCGAGCGTATCCGTGAAACCTTCGGCCGCATGGCCATGAACGATGAAGAAACCGTGGCGCTGATCGCCGGCGGCCACACTTTCGGCAAGGCCCACGGTGCCCACAAGGGCGATTGCCTGGAAGAGGCCCCTGGCGGTTCCGGTATGGAAGAGCAGGGCTTCGGCTGGAAGAACAAGTGCGGCAAGGGCAATGCGGAGGATACGGTGACCAGCGGCCTGGAAGGTGCCTGGTCGGCCAATCCGATCGCCTGGAGCACCCAGTTCCTGGATAACCTGTTCGGTTTCGAGTGGGTCAAGACCAAGAGCCCGGCCGGTGCCACCCAGTGGGAGCCGGAGAATGCCGAGCAGGCGAAGTTTGTGCCGGACGCACACGTGAAGAACAAGCGCCATGCGCCGATGATGTTCACCACCGACCTGTCGCTGCGCTTCGACCCGGAATACCGCAAGATCGCCGAGCGTTTCCAGAAAAACCCGGAGGAGTTCCAGCAGGCCTTCGCCAAAGCCTGGTTCAAGCTCACTCACCGCGACCTCGGCCCGCGTGCCCGCTACCTGGGTGACGAGGTGCCGGAAGAGGTGCTGGTGTGGCAGGACCCGATCCCTGCGGTGGATTACAAGCTGATTAATGATCGCGACATCAAGGCGCTCAAGGCGCAGGTGCTCGACAGCGGCCTGACCGTACCGGAGCTGGTTCGCACTGCCTGGGCCTCCGCGTCCAGCTACCGCGGCACCGATATGCGCGGTGGTGCCAATGGTGCGCGCATTCGCCTGGCGCCGCAGAACGAGTGGGCAGTCAATGATCCGCAGGAACTGGACAAGGTCCTGGATCGTCTGGAGGGCATCCAGAAGGACTTCAACCGCAAAGCGCGCGGCGGCAAGCAGGTCTCCCTGGCTGACCTGATCGTTCTCGGCGGTGCGGCTGCCATCGAGCAGGCGGCCAAAGAAGCCGGCCACGATGTCCGGGTACCTTTCCAGCCCGGTCGCAACGACGCCACCCAAGCGCAGACCGATGTGCAGTCCTTCAGCTTCATGGAGCGCAAGGCTGACGGCTTCCGCAACTACTACAGCAGCGAGGCACACTACACGCCGGTGGATATGCTGGTGGATCGCGCCAACCTGCTGACACTGAGCGTGCCGGAGATGACTGTGCTGGTCGGTGGTATGCGCGCCCTGGGGGCCAACCATGACGATGCAAAACACGGCGTGTTCACCGATCGTCCGGGAACCCTGACCAACGACTTCTTCGTCAACCTGCTGGACATGTCCACCAAGTGGGCCAAGAGCCCGGAGGAGAATGGCCTGTACATTGGTTATGACCGCGACACGGGCAAGGAGAAGTGGACCGCCACCCCGGTCGACCTGATCTTCGGCTCCAACTCCGAGCTGCGCGCCGTGGCCGAGGTCTACGCCACTGATGACAACAAGGAGAAGTTCGTGCAGGACTTCGTCCAGGCCTGGACCAAGGTGATGACCCTGGACCGTTTCGACCTGAAGCAGTCCTGATCGGCAAGAAGTCGCATGCTGCATCATTAATGCAGCCAGTGAAAAAGGGGGGGCCAGATGGCCACCCCTTTTTCATTTGGGCGCGGCCATTCATGTCAGGCTAATTCCCGCCGATCTGGAGGGGCGACGGCTAATTCATCCGTGCTAGGCCGCTTAGCTTTGTGCCTTGGCTGAATAATCCACGCTGCGTCAGAGCGCCAGACTGTCTCCATCACGGTATTCAGTCTCTCGCCTAAACTGACATCGAGTAATACCTTCCATGAGGTGCTCACCGAGAAGTGAGAGATTGAGAAATCAACCCAATGAATTATGCCGATCTCACCATCCTCGCACTCTTTGTATTTGTGTACTGTGCCATCAGTGGACGTGTTGATCGCACACCGATCAACGGCGCACTGGTCTACACCCTGTTTGGCTTGGCCGTTGGGTCTTATGGGCTGGGCCTGCTCGGCTCCGAGGTTGATTCGGGCGGACTGCGCACCATCGCTGAGCTGACACTGGCGCTTGTCTTATTCTCCGATGCTGCGAAGGCTGACCTGAGTGTCCTGAAACAGACCATTGCTGTGCCCCGTCGTCTGCTGTTGATCGGGCTCCCCATGACCATTGGCCTGGGAATCCTTGTGGGCACAATCCTGTTCCCATCGCTTTCATTCTTTGAGGTGGCGGTACTGGCGACAATACTGGCACCGACTGATGCCGCACTCGGCAAAGCCGTCGTCTCCAATCCTATCGTTCCAGCCTATATTCGTCAGGGGTTAAACGCCGAAAGCGGTCTCAACGACGGAATTTGTGTGCCAATTCTGTTTGTGTTTCTCGCTCTGGCAACCGGTGAAGCGACCGCGCATCAGAGCGGTGGTTTGGCCTTAAAGCTGGTTCTGGAGGAGCTCGGCATCGGCTTGCTGGTAGGCGTAGTGTTGACAGCAACTCTGACGTATCTGCTCCGTGCCGCCATGCATCGCGGCTGGATTCTCAAAGATTGGCGCCAGATTCCGGTGATTGCCATGGCGCTCGGTTGCTTCGGTGCCGCGCAGTGGCTCGGTGGTAGTGGTTTCATCGCCGCATTCAGTGGTGGACTTCTATTTGGCAGGCTTATTTCCAATGACAAGCATGGACTTCTGGCTGAGGCGGAGAGTACTGGCGATGTACTGGCTCTCATTACCTGGGTTGCATTCGGCGCTGGTGTGATAGGTCCCTACCTCAACGCGCTCAACTGGCAGGTGGTGCTATATGCCGTATTGAGCCTGACTATTGTGCGTATGCTGCCGGTCTACCTGTGCCTGCATGGAACCATTGCAAGCAAATCCGAAAAGCTATTTATGGGCTGGTTCGGGCCACGTGGCCTGGCGAGTATTGTCTTTGGTGTGATTGTCCTTGGAGAGAAGCTACCTGGTGGCGACACAATCTCACTGACGGTTGGTATCACGATCCTGCTTAGTGTGATCGCCCATGGCCTGACGGCAAATCCTTTGGCGAGCCGGCTCGGGGGTGGGGAGCGGGCACGGTGAGCCTTCCGGTCAGCAACTGTGTAGCCTTTATCCGCTCTCACTTTATTCAGGCTATCCGCGCGAATATATCCTGCCGGGTGTACCAGTGATGCTCTCTCTCACTGCCAGAGAGGGGATCAAGCTTGCCTTGGCGTTGACGCTTACCTATGCAATCGCGTTGTCTGCTGGATGGGAGAAGCCGCTTTGGGCAGGTATCGCGGTGGTTGTCGCCAGTCAGGTCAACCTGGGTCAATCGCTAACGCGTGGGGCCTTGCGTGTGATGGGCACCGTGCTTGGCGTTTTCGTGGTCTGGATCTTGTTCGTGCTCTTTCCACAGGATCGCTGGATTTTCATGGTCAGCCTTTCCCTTTGGATTGGGTTGAATGCTTACCTGATGCAGCAATCCGAGCACCAATATTTCTGGCAGGTAGCGGCACTCAGCAGCCTTGTTATCTGGTCCTCTTCAGGAGCTGACTTCTCGGCGTCATTTGACAAAGGAGTTGAGCGTGCCCTGGAAACCACACTTGGTGTGGTCGTCTACAGTCTCATCGCCCTGTTGATTTGGCCTGTCCGTAGCCGGCCTGCGCTCGATGATGCCGCGGTTGATCTTGCCAATGCTCAGCAAAACCTGGGCGCAGCTTGCTTTTCACAGCTACAAAGACCATCCGAGAAATCCTCACTGGGCACGCTAAAGGTTGCCGTGCTGGAGGCAGGTGTCAAACTGGACGGGCTGCTTCGGGACGCCCGCGTCGACAGTTTTGAGGTCTGGGAGCGCCGTCAGCAGTGGGGACGATACGGCAGGGAAACTTCGGCGGTTACCAGCGCTCTCCTGCGCCTGAGCGATAGTCTGGAATCGGTGAGTGGATTGGATGTTCAGGAGCTTTTACCTGATCTGCCGGAATTTACGGCAGAGATAGAACGTCGCCTTATCTCATCAAGAAAAATGCTGGCTGGAGAGCAGGGCATCGAGGTTCCCGCTCAGGCTAGGTTGCTGATCTCAACCTCAGCATCAAAGGATTTGAGCGCCTTTAAGGCCTCGGCTCTCTCCGACATCCGATCGAAGCTTCTCGATGTCGAAATTCATACACGACAGCTGATCGCATGTATCCGGAATATCGAGAATCCTGATTTCTCCAATCAGCTCGATTCTGACTGTGATGTTGGGCGAAGCGCAGAAATATTTGTGCCGGATCCGGAGAGGTTGGTCAATGTGGCTCGTATCTTAATAGGGCTCTGGGGTGCCTATCTCGCCTATTTGTATTTGCCAGGATTCCCTGGGGGAGAGGTGACCGTGGTGGTGGCGGCCATCCTGTTCATCTTTCTGGCCATGCTTCCGCCTGTTCCTATCACGATCATTGCCGCTTTTTTTTCCTTGGCAATGATTTTCGCAGCTTTCATCTACTTTTTTATCATTATCAAGCTGAATAGTTTTTATGGGTTAGCGTTTGTGATATTTGGGTGGACATTTTCGATTTATTATTTGCTGTCAACACCAAGGTTACAGCCCGTAAGGGTGATAATTCTTCTTTTTAGCCAGGTAGTCATCGGCATTCAAAATGAACAGCCCTACAGCTTTACCAGTTTCTTGACACTATTTATGGCGTGTATGATCGCTCTTTTATTTGTGTCTGTTTTTGAGAATATTCCGTTCTCAAAGAAAGCGGAATACGTATTTACGAGGCAAATTCGACAGTTTTTTCGTAGCAGTGCCTACCTTATGTCTAGACGTCCAGGTGTACAGACAGGGTGGGTCCGTTGGATGGCGGGTTGGAGAAGGCTGTACCACCGACGAGTAGTCAATAGGATGCCGAGACAGCTGTCTACAGGTGCCAGAAATGTGCTGCTGATGCAGGTGCCGGGTGTGAGCAAGCATCAGTTAATGTATATGGTGAATCTGATCCGGTTAATTGGCGATCAAGTATTGGCGCTGGATAATAACAAGATTGAAACGCCAACTGGAACGCTATCGGAAGAGCTGAAAGACGCATTAACCGGTTGGCATGGTTCGGTCCAGACGGCAATGCGTGATTTGGCGGATACTTTTTCTTCGGTACCCTCAGGTGCCGAGCCCGCAACAGGCATGGCGCCACAGTCTGGAAGGAGTGCGGGCGGAGGATTTGACGAATTACGGAGGACCCAGCGTGAGGCCTTGGAATGTATCGAGGGAGGGATTCAGCATAGCTTGCGGGGGAAAGAAATACAGTTGTCTATACTCTCGGGCAGAGCCCTGTCCATGAACATCCTTAATGAAGCACGGCATCTCAGTGGTTATCTGGTGGAATTTTCCGACGTCATGGATCAGGTAGATTGGGATAGATTTCTGGAATCCAGGTTTACGCATTGAGAGCCTCATGTTGCCGTTGCCCCACGAGCTGTCATTAGCTGGTATATATTTTCCGCCGCTGTTGCTGGCCTCAGTTTTGGGAATGACGGCAGCAATGGGTACTGCACATGTTCTTGATCGTTATCGGCTGTCCCGATATTTCGCTAACCCTCCCGCAGTTATGCTGGCGATGGGCGTAATTTACACGGTTCTCATCGGAATATTATTTGTGGGCATCTGACAGGTGGTCATCTCTAAAAAACATCTGACTTCTGCAGCCGTCATTCTTATTGCGATGTTGTTGGTGGTACTTAAATTCCGTCACTACCTGGTAAATCCCTGGACTCGTGATGGCCAGGTGCGCGCCGATGTAGTGCAGATTACCCCCAGGGTTTCTGGCCAAGTGGTGCAGTTGGCAGTCAAGAACAACCAGCTGGTGACAAAGGGCGACTTGCTTTTCCAGATCGATCCGCGGTCCTTTGAGGCAGCTCTTGCGCAAGCACGGGCGCAGCTGGACGCCACCGGGGACAGCTATCTCGCGGAAGAGAAAAAGGTGCGGGCGGCCGAGGCGCAGGTGAGGGAGGCTCGGGCGGCGGTACAGCAAGCCAGGAGCGCCGTGCGGGCGCTGGATGCGGAAATCGTGAAGGCCGCGGCAGAGCTTGAACGGCAGCGGCAACTTTTGCCGCAGCGAGCCACCTCACGTCGGCTGCTGGAGGCGGCGAAAGCATCCTTTGAATATGCAACGCAACAAAAGAAGGGGGCAGAGGCGCAAGTGGCAGAGGCTCTGGCGGCGCAAGAGCAAGCCGAGGCGGGCTTTGAAGAGGTGACCGCAGCACTTGGTGCACTCGGCGCCCAAAACCCGAGCATTCGCGCTGCTCGTGCGGCTGTGCAGCAGGCTGAGCTGAATCTCGAATATACCTCGGTAACCGCACCCGTCTCGGGGTATGTCACTAATGTCGACTTGCGCCTGGGGGATCAGGCGGTCGCCAACCACGCAGAGATGGCGATGGTGAATACCGAGAGTTACTGGGTGGACGCTTTCTTTCGGGAGACCTTCCTGTCCAAAATTACGGCCGGGGATCGGGCGATCGTAACGCTCATGGCCTATCCGGATCAGCCAATCCAAGGTTATGTCGAGAGTATCGGCTGGGGTATTTCTCAGCAAAATGGTGCGGCCGGCACAGATCTTTTGCCAAATGTGAGCCCCACATTCGAGTGGATTCGCCTTGCCCAGCGAGTACCGGTCCGTATTCAACTGGAGGATGTACCGGAAGAAATTATCCTGCGTGTCGGCATCACCGGATCGGTCTTGATAAAAAGTGGTTCTGCTGAAAGATCGAAAGATGCACCGGCACCTACTCCCTGAGCGGACTACCAGACCTCTGAGACGGGTAATTGCTGCGTTGTCATTTACCTGTATCACCAATGCAGGCTGCATGCTGGGACCGGATTATCAGCCTCCGGCGGTACCGCTTGAAGAGGCATGGATTTACAGCGGAGATCAAAGTATCGACACCACACAGGCAGTCGACCCCTTGTGGTGGAGTAATGCGTTTTCTGATCCCCTGCTGGACGAGTTAGTCATCGCAGCACTGGACCAGAACCTACAGCTGCGCTCGGCAACGTTGAGAATGCTTCAAGCGCAGCAGCAACTAGCCATTGCCATTGGCAATCAATTTCCGCAAGAGCAGCAATTGAGTGGCTCTGCCTCTCGCGCCAAGGGGGCGATCCTGTCCGAGCTCATCACTGAACAGTATGAAGTAGGTCTGAACCTCGGTTGGGAGCTGGATATGTGGGGGCGTCTGCGGCGTCAGGTGTTGTCTGCCTCTGCCAGCCTGGACGCTACTGTAGCAGAATATGATGGCGTTCTGGTGTCGTTGGTGGCGCAGGTTGCTCGGACATACATCCTGATTCGCACAACCCAGCAACGCCTGGAGGTCGCGAAAAACAATATTGATTACCAGGCGGAGAGCCTGCGGATTGCTCGGGCGAAGTTTGAAGCAGGTGAAAAGAGCGCTCTGGATATGGAGCAGGCGGCGACCCTCCTCAGCAACACCAAGGCCAGTGTGCCCGCATTGGAGAGTGAGCTGCAGCAACTGAAGAATGGCCTCGCAGTGCTGCTTGGGCAACCTCCACACTACCTAGACCATCGATTGGGCACTTTCGGAGATATTCCCTCAGCTCCGGGGGGCGTGGCTGTCGGCATGCCGCAGGATCTATTGCGCCAGCGGCCGGATGTGCGCGCGGCGGAAAGGGTGCTGGCGGCACAGGGAGAACAGATCGGTGTGGCCAGGGCGGAGCTGTACCCGGAATTCTCCATTGGCGGTTCGATTGGCTCGAAGGCTGCGGAAATAGGTGATCTATTTGAGGGGCCCAGTGAAACCTGGGACCTGTTTGGTGACTTTCAGTGGAAGCTTTTCAACTATGGGCGTCTCCGTAGCAACGTTCGCTTGCAGGATGCGCGCTTCCAGCAATTGCTTGCCGATTACCGCGAAACCGTACTGCAAGCGCAGGCTGAAGTGGAGAATGCCATTGTCGCCTACCTCAAATCGCAAGAGCAGCTGGCTTACTACCAGCAGGCTGCGAGATCGTCGCAGGAGTCTGTACGGATCTCGACAGCCCAGTACCGCAACGGGCAGATCGACTTCAATACGGTGTTATCGACGCTGACCGCCGATCTGCAGCAGCAGGACTTGCTGGCCGTCGCTCGTGGTGATGTGGCCGCCAGTCTTGTAGAGGTTTACCTGGCCCTGGGCGGTGGCTGGGAAATCCGTGAAGGGCGAGGGCCTGTCGAGTTGCTTCCATGGGAAGTGAAAGAAGAGATGCGCGAACGTACGCATTACTGGGATCGGATAATTCCCTAGGGTAGTTAAATCAGCCAAAATTAACTCAGAAGGTAGGCGGTTAAATGCTGGTAACGATCCTCGTGGCCTCTCTGCTGATCATCGTCACTACGGCAGTGCATGCGATTGGTATGGTTGCTGCCATCGAGATCGCTCGTTCGCTATGGAAGCTGAAGGTTGATCATCCGCTGTTTCTTTACCACAGGCCCATGCGTATCTCTGCGGTGGTTTTGCTGATGTTTCTGGTGTCGGTGCTTGAGGTGATGATCTGGGCTGTGGCCTACATGCTGTTGGGGCTATTCGAGGCTCTGGAGCCGGCTATGTATTTTTCCATGGTGACATTTACCACTCTTGGTTACGGTGATCTGGTCTTGGAAGAGAATTGGCGACTGCTCGCCTCCTTCCAGGCCGCTAATGGCATCATTATATTTGGCTGGACCACGGCAGTAGTCATAGCTGCAGTGCAGCGTGTTTACGACGGGAAGGGTTCCGGAGACTAGTAATCTGCGGCGTTTCCGCTGAGTTCTTTTACTACCGATTGCCGAGCACAGTACTTTTCCAGACAGGGCGCGGATGACCGAAACCATGATATGAGACGCGTACCCTTGGATGCACATTTTGGGTATCCATATAGGTGTATAGCATGGCCCGGGCTGATCTAAGCCAATAGAAAAAGGAGGGTGATATGGGGGCGCGAGAGTTGGCCTCAGGCTACGTGATTCGTTATCTGGCGGTCATCCTCACGCTTGTTAGCACCGCCTGTAGCTATATGGCGCCAGAAGTGAAGCCCCTGGCACGCTGGAATCCTGAACGTAATGCCGAGGTACGCGAGATGATGTCGGCAGGTCGTTTGGAGGATATTGCTGTGCTGCTGGCCTTCTCCGGGGGAGGCACCCGTGCTGCAGCATTTTCCTATGGTGTGTTGAAAGAGCTGGATCGCACTGTGATTCATACATCGCGAGGCGACCGGTCGATGTTGACGGAAGTCGACATGATCTCCTCGGTGTCCGGGGGCAGCTTTACAGCGGCATACTATGGTCTTTATGGGCATCAGATCTTTGAAGAATTTGAGGCCCGCTTCCTCCGCAGCGACGTTCAAGGCTCGTTACTGAGGTTAACCATAAGCCCCTCCAACTGGCGTCGGCTTGCAAGCCCCACCTTCGGTCGGGGAGATCTGGCCGCAGAGTATTACGACCGTATATTGTTCAGCGATGCCCCATTGTCGGCAATGGAGCGTCCCGGCGCGCCCCGTGTAGTCATTAACAGCACTGACCTGACTACGGGAGTCCGCATCCCCTTTGTGCAGGAGATGTTCGATCTGTTGTGCGTCGATATCGGTGAGTATCCCGTTTCCCGTGCCGTTGCTGCCTCCTCTGGGGTGCCCCTTATCTTTTCCCCGATAGCGGTACAGAACTATTCCGGCAGTTGCGGGTTCCGTCCCCCCGGTTGGGTCAACGAAGCGCTGGCAAGCGAGCAGTTGACCTCGCAGAAGATCGTAGCCCGTAACATTGAAGGGTATCTTGACCGGGAGCTCCGGCCGTGGCTGCATCTGGTGGATGGTGGGATTTCGGACAACCTTGGTTTGCGCAGTTTCTACCGTGCACTGACACTGACCGAAGATCTATCCCGGCCGTCGAACTTGTTGCCGCACCTCAATGCCAAACATGTGTTGGTAGTACTGGTGAATGCTAATTCACACCCACATCGTGAATGGGCACTGGAACAGAAATCCCCACCGTTGATTGAGGTGGCCGGGAGTGTCAGTGGCAGTCAGATTAGTCACTATAGCGATGACACCATACTGATTACTCGCAAGACGTTCGAGCGCTGGGTTGAGGAAAAATCCACCCCTGAACGGCCTGTGACTTTTCACTTCGTCGACGTGAGTTTTAGTCGAGTACCCGATATAGAGGAGCGGATGTTTCTGAACAATATCGGCACGTCCTTTGTGTTGACGGATGAAGAGGTGGATCGCTTGATTCTGGCCGGGGAGGAGATCTTATCTCAGTCGCCTGTGTTCCGAGACTTCTTGAACCTCATACAGCAGAGTGCCAACCAATAGGGGGCACGCCAACTGCTGTAAATGATGATCCTTCCCGCGCTCAAGAAGCGCCCTCAATCTTTACGGTGCGAATGACATGAGGGATCCTTCAGTGGCTGGGTAAGTTGCGACAGCTGCACCTTCATTTTGATGTGCCTGAATCCCGCTTGTTGATCCTTAACCATTGCCCTGAGTGCCGTAGACCCCGCTTCAGGATAGTGAGGAGAGAGGGTAAAGGCCATTGTGGACTTATCAGTCGTGAACCTTGCCGTTAGCCCCCCCGGACCTATCTGATCAGTGCTGGTCACCCTCTCAAGATGGTACCGGGCGCGAGATGTGCGATGCGTAGCAGCCGGCTATCGGATTGTCTCAATACTGCAGTTCCCTACACCCGCCATGTCAATCTGACTTTGGAGCAGGACAGGCCCTTGCCCGTGCCTTCCATAGTGGCCCATGGCATCACCATGTCTGGCTTTACCGGGGCAGGGGCATGGCAGCTATTCAGTCGCTCACTTGCCTGGTGGAGGCGAGAAGAGGGCCAGTGGACGGCTCTGAGGCCGGCGCTTCGTGAGGGGGGCATGTTCTTTCCATAACACATGAGTCAGGGAGGACTCATCTGGCCAACTCTTGACCTCCGAAAGGCAGTCTCTGATGCGTCGGTCTAGCTTGACCGTCGCGTAAGACTGGATGCAGAATGCTGGCTATGCATACAGTAGTTCCAGTTCCCGTCCCATTGTTGCCTGTGGCTGTCTCCGCCGGGTTTCCCTCCCCGGCGGCGGCCTATGCGGCCAAATCACTGGTGCTGGATGACTGGCTGTGGCCCAGCCGTGCCAGTTGCCAGCTGGTGCAGGACGAGGGTGACCGCCGCCGCTACCTGGTGCTGGACCAGTCCTTGCAACCTGTGGTGGGAGATTGGCTGTGGACGGGTGAGGGTGAGCCCCTGTTGCAGTGGTCCGCAGAGTCGCACCGGCAGGTATCCGGCGATCTGACGGGTCTCGTCATATCCGCCTCCATCCAGCTGTTCCGTCGTCGCCCGGACCCCGGCCATAGTCCCGACTCGATCCATGACTGGCTGGTGCGCCGGCCCCATGCCACCTACCTGGTCAGGGCAGAGGGGCGATCCATGATCGCCCACGGTATCCATCACGGCAGCCTGCTGGTGGTGGACCGCAGCTGTGACCTGCACGACGGTGATATCGTCATTGCCGGCTGTATCGAGGGCTTCCTTGTGAAGCAGTACCGTACCCGTCCAGCGCGGCTGGTGGCCGGTAATAGTGATTACCCGGATATCGTCCTCGAACGGGCGCCGCAGTACGACCTGGACGGAGTGGTGATTGCCAGCCTCAGCCGGTTCAGGGGGGCATCGTGAAGCGTTGGGATCTGCATCCGACACAGATTGCGTTGGTGGATGTGAACAATTTCTATGTGTCTTCCGAGCGGGCCTTCGACCCCGCTATCCGGCACAAACCCGTAGCGGTGTATTCCAACAACGATGGCTGTGTCATCGCCCGCTGTGCGGAAGTGAAGGCCATGGGGGTGAAAATGGGCGTGCCGGTATTTGAGGTGCGCCAGTTGTTCCGGGCCCGGGGCGTGGTGGCCCGCAGCAGTAACTATGAGCTGTACCACGATATGTCCACCCGCTTTGTCACCTCACTGGAGCAGTTCTGCCCGGAGGTGGAGCAGTACAGTATCGATGAGAGCTTCCTGCACTTTCACGGTTTCGGTGAACAGCTCTCGGAACACTGCCAGCGGCTGATTGCCGCGGTGCACAAATGGACCTCGATGCCATGCTGTGCCGGGATCGCACCTACCCGTACGCTCGCCAAGGCGGCCAACCACTTTGCGAAAACCCTGGGGGTACCCGGCGGCGTATTGCAGATCAGCAGCGAATACCATCGACAGCAATTGCTCCGGCAGATGCCCGCTGGTGAGGTGTGGGGTGTCGGCCGCCGGCTGTCGAAAAGACTGGCCATGCTGGATATCCATACTGCCTGGGACCTGGCCTCGGCCCACGTACCGACGATTCGCAAGGCCTTTGGGGTGACGCTGGAGCGCACGGTGCGGGAACTGCAGGGGGTCTCCTGCATTGAACTGGCGCCGCTGGATCAGGCCAAGCGGGAGATCGTCTCCGGCCGGATGTTCGGGCGGTTGCTCACACAGTTTGATGATGTGATGGCCGCGGTGGCCAACCATATACAACTGGCGGGCGAGAAGCTCGCTGCGCAGGATGGCGTTACCGGTCGTCTTACCGTCACCGTACAGGCCAGGGAGCCCGGGGGAGAATGGCGCCACCTATCCGCGCACACAGAGTTTCGCCCGGCGACAAAGGAGGTGCGGACCCTGACCGCCTCCGCCCGACGCGCGCTCGAAGAGGTGTTCGTGGCCGGGCTGGAATACCGGCGCGCTGCTGTCTGCTTCTCGGCCCTGGAGCAGGCTCGAGAACAGCAGGACGACCTTTTTGGTGTGGTCGCGGAAGGCAGTGATCGTCTTTCAGCCTGCCTGACGGACATCAATCGTCGCTTCGGGCGGGGTGGGGCGGTGCTGGCCAGCGCCAGGCTGTCGGACGAGTGGCAAATGAAGCGGGAGTATCTGTCCCCGGCTTATACGACTGACTTCCGCCAGTTGCCGGTGGCGAGGACGGCCTAGCCTGACACGTGGGCTTGCGGCCTGTTCACCGGTTGGACCCGCTCCGGGGCCACGCTCGCATGATCGGCACACCATGTCTTCGGCATCGGAGGGGAGAGATGACTCGGCGTTAATTGGCGCGTGTATGGTCCTGTATTGCGCACGGGATGATTCCGCTGTCCTACCCTTTCCGGGTGAATAAAAATTTTAGAATAAGAGTTACTCTGCTGGCTGCCTGCACGATGCTCCTGTTGGCCGGTCAATCCCCTCTCGTGAATGGAAGTTCACTATCCCTTGAATTGGAAAATGACTCCTTCGATGGCGCCAGCGATGCCTACTACAGCCAGGGCCTGCAGCTGTCCTACGCCCCGGAAAAACCTCTCCTCTGGCCCGCACAGTACCTGCCATGGATTTTTGCGGGGAAGGAAGTCCAGCCCCGCTATTTCCTCGGCCAGGCCATCTTCACTCCCTACGAAATTGCCAAGACGGAACTGATCGAGGATGACCGCCCCTACGCCGGCTGGCTTTACCTGGGGATGGCGATAGCTGCTGAGCGCTTTGTGCCGGAGAGTCAGCTGAAAATCGTCGAGCGCTTTGATGTCAGCGCCGGGATCATCGGTCCCTCATCTGGTGCAGACACGGTGCAGCGCTGGACTCATGAGTTGGTCGATACGTACGAGGTGAATGGCTGGCACAACCAGCTGCAGGATGAGCCGGCATTTGTCGCCAGCTACCTGAGGAAGTGGGCGTACATTCGCGAGTTCGGCAGTTCGGATCTGAACTGGGAGTTCTCCGCAACTGCTGGCGGCAGTGTCGGTAATGTGACGACCCAGTTGATTGCCGGGGCGGGGGTTCGTGTCGGTCGCAATCTGTATTCCACGGTCGGTATCCATAGGGCGCCCCCGGCCATCTCCGCGCCAGCCTTTACTCCCGGGATGCAGGGGGGCGACTGGTATTTCTTTGTTGAAAACCAGCAACGATTTATCGATCGGGATATCTTTCTCGACGGCAATACTCATAAAGAAAGTCACAGCGTCGACAAGGAGCCCCGTGTGGGGGAGTGGCGGTTCGGGCTCGCGTTTGGACTCGGGCGTTATCAGTGGGCCATCTACCATGCCCGGCGGTCACAGGAGTTTGAGGCGCAGTATGTAAATGCCAGTTTTTCTGGGCTGGGCCTGGCGATGCGCTTTTAAGCCTTTTCCTGTTTAAATCTGCATATAAATAAAGCCAATACCTGGGCAAAAAAAACAGGCTATGCGTCCAGCGCATAGCTTAAATCGCCGAAATGAAAGCAAAATGCTCAGTTATTCCCACCTCTGAAATAGCCCGATAGAGCACATCGCATCCCATCTTTGCATCAGGTTGTTCCGCGCCACCCGGACGGGGTGCGCCAAGTCACCGTCAAGCAAAAGGCTGTATGGATATACAGCCTTTTGCTTGACCCAGGACCAGTCTTGATATATCAGCTCGCAAAGTTGCACGGCTGCCTGCAGCACAAAATTGGCTCGAATTACAACGGCTCCACGTGGAACAAAAGCTTTTTTGTGACAAGTTCCACGTTTGTAACGGAAGAAATCTGGGATGCAATACATAGTGCACGGCTATTGCAGCAATATTTCTTATAGTCCATATGCCTAATTACTTGGGCGTCAGTAATGGGTACGATAGTCCCCAATGATGTTGATTTCTTGAGCGCTAGCCGAAAAATTTTTATCAAATGTGAATTCCGGCGCTGGCGGTCCCACGGTTATGGCGGCAAAATCCTTAAATATCTTAGTCGAATATTTTTGGATACAGGATGCCGCTGCTTCTTGTTGTTCTGCTGCTTCTGCCGTTTCTTGCCTTTGCCCATGGTGGCGGGCTGGATGCCAGCGGTTGCCACAATGATCGGGCGCGGGGGGAGTATCACTGTCACCGTAACGCCAGTACCGCTGTAACGGCAGTGGCGCCTCCCCGGGGGGGAGCAGGCAGCAGCAGGAAAGCGATCACCAGCTTCCGTCAGGCGAAGCGGGTTCTGCGCGAGACGGTGTATGAATCCCCCGAAACACATTACGGCTTTTATTCCAATTGCCGTTTCCACGCCCAGGGGAAAAAGCTGGTGCCCGAGTGGACTACCTGTGGCTACCGCCCGCGCAAGAATGCCAACCGCGCGAGCCGCATTGAGTGGGAGCATGTGGTGCCGGCCTGGGTCATCGGCCACCAGCGTCAGTGCTGGCAGAGTGGCGGACGCCGCGAATGCACACGCAATGATCCGCTTTTTGCCATGGCCGAGGCCGATATGCACAACCTGGTGCCGACCATTGGCGAGCTGAACGGAGATCGCAGCAATTACCGCTTTACCGAGTTCGGCAGTGGCGGAGGGTATCCCTCCGGGCAATATGGCGCGGTGGAATTCCGGGTGGATTTCAAGCAGCGCGCGGTGGAGCCGCCCCGTCACCGGCGTGGTGATATCGCACGCACCTATTTTTATATGGCCGACACCTACGGCCTCGCCATATCCGGCGCGCAACTGCGGCTGTTTGAGGTCTGGGACAAGCGCGACCCGGTCGATCCCGCCGAGTGCGAGCGGGATCGGCGCATCGCTGCCGTGCAGGGCAACCACAATCCGTTTGTGCGGGCTGCCTGCGGCTAGGGGCGCGGGCGCAACCGCTGGAGCCGGGCCAGGCCCGGTCTACTACTTCAGCATCTGCAGCAGCGCTTCCGCAGTGGCATCGGAAGACGCCGGGTTCTGGCCGGTGATCAGTAATCCGTCCTTGACCACGTGGCTTGTCCAGTCATCGCCCTTGGAGTAATTGCCCCCTTTTTCCTTGAGCATTTCCTCCACCAGAAACGGCACCACGTCCGTCAGGCCCACCGCGTCCTCTTCAGAGTTGCTGAAGCCGGTCACCTGCTTGCCAGCCACCAGCGGTTTACCGTCGGCGCCCTGGGTATGGCGGAAGACAGCCGGGGCATGACAGACGGCACCCACCGGTTTGCCGGCCTTAAAGAATGCTTCGATCAGCGACCGGGAGTCCTGGCTCTCGGCCAGGTCCCAGAGTGGACCATGGCCACCGGGATAGAACACCGCGTCGAAGTCATCGGCACGCACTTCACTCAGGCGCACGGTATTGGCCAGTGCCTGTTGCGCCGCAGTATCCTGCTTGAATCGCTCCGTTGCCGCGGTCTGGAAATCGGGCTCGTCGCTCTTCGGGTCCAGGGGCGGCTGGCCACCCTCGGGAGAGGCAAGGGTAATCTCGGCGCCGGCATCCCGGAACACATAATAGGGAGAGGCAAACTCCTCGAGCCAGAAGCCGGTCTTATTCCCGGTATCGCCGAGTTGATCGTGAGATGTCAGGACCATCAGGACTTTCATGCAACCTCCAGAGGCGTAGTTGAAAACGGAGTGACTAAGTTTACTTTTGACCAGAGTTCATCATGGAGTTCTGGCCAGCTGGACGCCATGGTAGTGTCGCAGGAAAAATTCGTGAAATTTAATCTTTCGATCACGGCGATTAAAATGGCCAATCCCCAGCCGGCCACAGTCGAGCTCTCAGTCGCACGCAACCGGCTTTCTCCAACGGGCACAAAGTGCTACTAATATCGTCCAAAACAGACACCGAATTCGATAATAAGAGATATCAATGATATGAAACTGTTTCGTTCCCTGAATATCGTCCTGATGGCCGCCTTGCTGTCAGCCCCGTCAGTGCTGGCGGATGAGAGGCCGGTCGCCATGGCCATCCACGGTGGCGCCGGTACCATCGAGAAGAGCAAAATGACAGCGGATCAGGAGCGTGCTTACCGGGAGAAGCTTGCGGAAGCGGTTAATGCCGGTTACCGGGTACTGGAAGAGGGCGGCGACAGCCTGGATGCGGTGACGACAGCGATACGGATCCTGGAGGATTCGCCCCTGTTCAATGCCGGCATCGGCGCTGTTTACACCTATGAGGGTCGCCATGAACTGGATGCTTCCATCATGGAAGGTGCGACGCGCCGTGCCGGTGCCGTGGCGGGGGTGACTACTGTGCGCAACCCGATCGACCTGGCGCGAATGGTGATGGAGGATTCCCCCCATGTAATGCTGGCGGGTCCCGGCGCAGAGCAGTTTGCCGACTCCCGCGGTGTAAAGAGGGTGGAGAATAGTCTGTTTGATACCGAGCGTCGTCGCCAGCAGCTGGAAAAGGCAAAGAAGAAAATCGAGGACGAAACACGTCAGAAGGGCAATGAGCAGGCCGCCGTGAATGCGCTTCCGGTGGCGTTTCGCATGGGCACTGTCGGTGCCGTGGCTCTGGACAAGTCGGGCAACCTGGCGGCGGGCACCTCAACCGGGGGCATGACCGCCAAGCGCTATGGGCGGATTGGTGATTCACCCGTTATCGGTGCCGGTACTTTCGCTGATAACGACTCCTGTGCGGTTTCGGCCACCGGCCATGGCGAATATTTCATCCGCTTCAATGTGGCTGCAGATATCTGTGCGCGGGTCCAGTACCAGGGCAAATCTGTCGCAGAGGCAGCGGATGCGGTCATCAATCAGGTGTTGCTCCCGGTTGGCGGCACCGGCGGTGTCATCGTGATGGACGCAGCCGGCAACATTGCCCTGACGTTCAATACGCCGGGCATGTACCGGGCCAGTCGCTCCAGTGACAAGCCTCTGTATGTTGGTATCTTCGATAAAGAGTAATGGCCGCTCAGGCGGTGTTGTTGAGTACCGGATTTTTCAACAGAAGGGTTTGGGTATGAAAGCTTCGAGCAAGAAGTCGCGTAAGTCTCCCCGCCAGATCGAACGCTCCCTGCGCCAGTTCTGGGGCTGGGTCTTTCTCGTTGGCCTGGCCGCCGTGTTACTGATGTACATCGCCATGGCCTGAGGTCGGGCCTGAGGTCGGGCCTGAGGACAGAGGCCCGTCAAATCCGCGGCCGGTCTTTTGCGACCCGGCCGGGCGCAGCCTTGTTGGCTATGTTTTGGGCATCTGGGGCGCGACTCGTGATCTGTCGGTGGCGTGTCGCTTACCAGGCGTAACTCAGAAGGCCACTTCGAATTCCGTATTCAGCACAACGCCATTTCCGCCAAAGGCAAAGGGCACGCTGTTGTAACCCACCGGTGAGTCATCGAGATACAGGAGTTGTGTGGTCCAGCGCACTTCGCGCCGTTTGAACGGGTAGTACTTGAAGCCAAAGGCCATATCCCACGGGTCGCCATACTCCCCATTGATCTTGGAGCCGGAGAGGTACATCTGCAGTGTTCTGGGGACGAGCATTGTAGATGCCTGAACCTGCAAGCCCTGGTCGGTCAGTCTTTGCACCGGCAGAGTTGCATCGGTGTCCGCATTGGGCAGTAGAACGGTGGTGAAGCGATCAACTTCGCGGTAGTAGTATTCCACGTCCAGGGAGTAGCCACAGAACTTTACGCCCGCATTGAGGGCTGCCATCTGGTAGGTGGCGCGCCGGATATTGACACCAATATCGAAAGGGTCGGGGGAGAAGATCCGGGTGCCATCCGATAGCCGGATCTGGCTGTTGTCGAAACTGTTGACCTCCGGCTGGCCCTGGGCGTCCTCGCGGCTGCGGGTGTAATGAATTCCGAACAGCGTGGCGGGCTCGGTATGGAACTCGTAGTCGCCAAACCCGTTACCCGGTCCGTACTCGCCGGTTGTGGGCATCCACCAGGCAGCAGCGGATACAGTGCCGAAGTCATCATCCAATTCGTTGGCGCTGACACCGAGTTGGCTCAGATTGTTGCCGAGCATGATGCGGTAGTCAGACTTCTCGGTGATATCCCCCCAGGCAAACAAGCCTGTGGTGTAGGAGCCCCGGAAGAATTCATCGGCAATGGTGCGGTGGTCGGTGCGGAACCAGGTGGGGAAGGTGCCGTTAGTGGTGCGGGTGGTGGGGAGCGCATCAATACCCGCGCCAAAATTGAAGTGCTCATCAAACAGATAAGACAATTTGCCGGCCACCACCACCTGGGCGGATTCCCCCTGGTTGGAGTTACTGGTCCAGGTGTAAAAACGGTACTGGAACTTCGGGTCGAACAGCCATCCCTTGAAAGTCAGGTTGACCTTCTGTACCTGCATCTGGTTGAGGATGCTCACATCGAACGTGCGACCGAAGGTGTCGGTATACTCGTCCTCGAGATCGTCCTGGTCCAGGTAGCGGACATAGGAAAAGAGGGAGAAATTCACCTCGCCCAGGTCGGAGCGCACCAGAACAAAGCCCTTGCCGGGCTCATAGGCGCCCCAGGTTTTCTGCTCCGGCTCTTCGTAGCTGATTTGTGATGCTCGAGGTTGGGCGGGCGTCGTGTTGCCGCGATGCGCCGCCTCGTGCTCCAGCTGCTCGATGCGCACATCGCGCCGTCGAACCTCAACTTCGAGTTGCTGCTGCCGGGCTTCAAGTTCCCTTAGCCGGTCCTCTGTCTCCTGATCCTGGCGCTGCTCTTGAGCAGCCCATGTATGGGTGCCTGCGATTGTGAGGATCGCGAGCAACAGTGCGGGTGATCGGGTTTTGCGTCGCATAAGCACTCCCTGCTGCAGCGAATCAGTTGCTTCCTTTCTGCTTGACGTTCTTGGCTTCCCAGGCGCGTACTTTTTTACGGGCTTCATCGAACAGGCGCTCATAGTTGCCTTTGAGGATCTTCTCTTTCGCCTCAGGAGACAGTTTGGCAAAAACCGGATCCCACATATGGAAAACTTTCAGCTGGGTTTCCTGGTCGGCCGGAGCCACATTGTCGGTGCCGAAGAGGAAGCGATCGGGGTACTTGTTGAGCATCCGTGCGGTGCGCTCAATGGCTTCCGGGGATGCGATGGCATACTTCGCGACTTCATCCCAGGAGATGTCAAAGTTCACATGCTTGAGCTTCGGGTCCCGTAGCATGCCTTCGATGATTTCCAGGTGGCGCGGGCTGCGCTCGGTGGCACTGGCCGAGGCTTGGGCCGGGTGGACAACCCGTCCCAGCCCGGTGTGGGCCCAGATGATGGAGGTTTCCGGGTGGTCCCTGAGAGTCTCCTTGATCTGTTCCAGATAGACAGGTGTCGCCCCCTCCTTTGCGAACGGAATGTCGATGTCATTGTGAAGAATGACCACCAGGCCCACTTCACCTGCAAAGTCGAATACCCGATCCAGTGCCGGATCGGTGAGGCTGGCGACATCACCGGCGACCTTGGGAGAGACAAATTCCTTGTGAATCGTGAATTCACCGATGCCGCTGAAAACGCCCGGATAGGTTTCCAGTACGCGGCGGATATGGTCGACCGCATACATGTCCGCCGGGTTGAAGCCGGTAATCATCGGGTCCAGGCGCGTTCGCTGCTCTTCCGGCAGGGACAGGTAAGCATTGGCAATAAAAGCGTCGGTGAAGGAGTAGTAATACAGCGGGGCATCGGTATGCAGGTAATAGGTCGGTGCGAAATCCCCGGAATTCTCGTAGGACCAGGTCTGCTGCAACGGGATGCCGAACAATGTCGAGCGCCCAACTTTGTCGCCCATGATCTCCAGATACTTCTCGATCGGCGTGCCTTTCTGCACATAGTTGGTCAGGTGAAAATGGGAGTCGTGGAACAAGTAGTCCCCGGAGTCCTGCTCCTGCGTCAGGGAAGTGCCTGAGAACGAGAGAGTGAGGGCGAACAGGGCGCCCATTCCCCGAAACCGTAAAGCCATGATCGAAGTCCTTTCGCTGTTTTCCCCTCCGTAGTTGCTGCCATCGAACTGGTCCCTGCACAGAGGGGCAGACCCGCGTTCCGGGCGGATGGAGGGGCTTGAACAGGATAGAAGACGCTACGGGGATCTGTGGGGATTAGGGAGCCACAACGGGTGAGAGGAGTTGAATTGGCGCCCCGGGCAGGCGCCAAAGAGCTAGCGTTGGGGCCTATATTGGTTGGTTTTGGTTGCGTAAGGCCCCAACAAACATAATGTTGATGGAAGTGCGCTGCTCCACGCACTATTGGTCTTCGTCGGTAAGGGGAAAGTTGGGTGTCAATCAGATGCTTTAGGTGTCTATTCCACGTCGCTCAGATTCGACTATTAACCATTTGGCCATGCGGGCTTCCAATACTTTAAGTGGCAGTGGCCCTGCGCTCAGCAGGTGGTCATGGAAGGCGCGAATATCAAAGTCTCCACCAAGCTGTGCCTCAGCCTGGGCGCGTAACGCTTTAATCTGGAGCTGGCCCAGCTTGTAACTGAGAGCCTGTCCCGGCCACACTAAATAACGGTCGATTTCTACCGACACCTCGTGCACAGGTTTCGAAGTGTTGGCGAGAAAGTACTCCCTGGCTTGCTCTCGGCTCCATCCCAACTGATGCATCCCGGTATCCACCACTAAACGCACTGCACGCATCATCTCATCTGTGAGGGCTCCGAATTCGCTGTAAGGGTCGGTGTAAAGGCCCAGGTCATATCCCAAGCTCTCAGCGTAAAGAGCCCAGCCCTCAGTGAAGGCAGTGTATTGACCCCAGCGGCGTAAGGGGTGTAGTGGTAGTTCATTGGCGATCGCGATCTGCAAATGGTGACCGGGTACAGCCTCATGAATTGTCAGTGACTCCATACCCCATTTAGGACGGCTAGGGAGGTCATAAGTATTGACCCAAAACAACCCGGCGCGACCATTTTCGAGTGAGCCTGATAAGTAGCGTGCACTAGTTTCGGCTTTCGCTCGGTAGGCTGGCATTGGCTTTACTCCGTAGGAAAGCCGGGGAAGTGTACCGAACAGCTTTGGAAGTTCACCATCGATACGTTTGGCGATATCTCGGAAACCTCGGAGCAGCTCCTCCTCACGCGTATAGTAAAAGCGTGGGTCGTTACGGAGAAACTCAGTAAACTCAAGAAAATTGCCCTTGAAATTCGTTCGCGCAATTATGGAATCCATCTTGTCACGTATACGACTAACCTCCGAAAGACCGATCCTGTGTATTTCTTCGGCACCAAGGCTCGTTGTAGTGTTTTCAAAAATCTTATGGGCATACCAGCGCTTTCCATTAGGGAGGCTGGTAAATGGCGTCTCGACTCGGGCATTGGGAATGTATTCCTGCTCGATCACATCAGACAATGCGCGCCAGGCCGGCGCCACGGACTCAGCATAAATTGCATTCGCACGCTTTCGTAAACGCTCCTGCTCGGATTGTGCGATGGTATCTGGCATATCGCGAAATGGCGCCAAAAGAGGACTCTCTGAGCGTTCTTGCGGTATTAAGCCACGGATCTGCTCCGGTAGCCCATGCAGAGTGACTTGTGGAGGTGTGATACCTTGGGACAGACCTTCCCTTATTAGGGCTTCGACCTGCTGGATAAGGTTCGGCAAGGCCTCGAGTCGCTGAAGGATCGTTTCAAAATCCTGGGTATTACGCCTGGGCATCGCACCGAATACCCGTGGCACATCGCGGTAGATGCCCTCCATTTTATTGAGCGGCATGAGATGGTTGGGGAATTCAAATCCTTGAACCTCAGTTCGAAGGTCATGGTATAGCAATTGGTAGTCGATGCGCTGATCCGACGACAGCGTGCTTGGGTCCAGATTGCGTATCAATCCAAGCATTCTCCTGAGCTGAGACTGGCGCCGTTCGATTGCAGTTAGTGAGTAATCGGTCCAGGCATGCACCGGCCCGGGTTGGCCGGAAAACGTGGCTGCCTCTGGGTGACTTTCGAGAATCCAGCGGAGACGAAGATCCTGTATGGCGCTAATGTAATTTGGATTATCGTTTTTTGGAAGGTTGCTAAAGGCTTGCTCAAAAGCCGAATCTTCCATGCCGATCGTATAGGTGGCATAGAAGGATCCTACGATGGCCAAGATGGTGGCCAGAAAAGTGCGCATTGAATTCTCCGAATTTAGTTTCTTTTTGCTATTTTCGGGATCGCGGGGATCATTTAGCGGTTGTGGTGAATTGAGCAGAATAATCTGTCATCCAGCTCATGATCCACCATCGTTTCCCATCCCAGAATAGCTTAACGCTATTTACGCCTTCCGAATCTGCTCTTCCACCTTTAACAGGGCCGGCTTTGTAGTGACTCCAGATATGGGCAATATTCTTATGCCGATCAACATGACGTTCAGTCTCCCACTCCCAGAAATCCTTGCTCCTGGGTTCTCGGGGGGTGTGGAAGTCTTCTAGTACCTTAATCTCCAGTTTTGTCCGGCCGTCCTTATCACTGGATAAGATGGTTATTCGCGCGTTTGGGTGGTGGAGTGATTTATCCCGCTCGTAGTCGTCCATACCTCCCGCAGGACCAGAGATGACTTCGTAGTAAGCTTTCATGATCCCATCAATTGTCGCTACATCCTCAGGTCGGGGGAAGGTATCGGCTTGCGTGCCTACTGCAAAGAAGCACACCGTAATGAGACAGCCTGCGCGCACGGAACTGGTTAGCATGGAAGTACCTTGCATCGGAATCACTGATGGTAGAGACAGGCGGCCCGATGTGGGTTGGAGGCCCCCAGGCTGGGTTTCTGTTCTGCACAGAGCTCTGTGGCCTCCGGGCATCGAGTCCGGAAGACACAACCGCTTGGTGGGTTGATGGGGGAGGGCAGATCACCTTCGAGTAATTGTATTTTTTTTGTACGTTCGACTTGCGGGTCTGGCACCGGTACTGCTGACAACAGCGCGCGTGTGTAGGGGTGACGCGGATTGCTGAATACGGACTCGGTACCACCATGTTCCACCACATTGCCCAGGTACATCACCAGAACCTGGTCGGCGATATGCCGTACTACGGAAAGGTCGTGGGCGATGAATATCAGTGCCAGACCCATCTCCCGCTGCAGCTCCTGTAGAAGGTTGACTATCTGGGCCTGAATCGATACGTCCAAAGCCGATACTGGCTCGTCACAGATCACAAGCTTTGGCTCCAGAATCAGTGCGCGGGCAATCCCGATACGCTGGCACTGTCCACCGGAAAATTCATGCGGATAGCGATTGATGAGGTTTGGTAGCAGGCCCACGCGCTCCATCATCGCTTTGACACGCATCCGGATTTCATCCCTGGATAGTTCCGGGCAAAGGCTGCGTAAAGGCTCCGCTATGCTATTCCCGATGGTCATCCGTGGGTTGAGGGAGGCGATGGGATCCTGAAAGATCATCTGCATGTCTCGCCGTGAGCGACGCAGCTCTGCCGGTGAAAGCCTCAGAAGGTCCCTCCCGAGCCAGGTTATGTGCCCCGCAGCTGTGCTGACGAGCCCCATCAATGCGCGTGCAAGTGTGGACTTGCCGCAGCCCGACTCTCCTACTACTCCCAGCGTTTCGCACGCGTGCAGCTGCAAGTTGACCCTATCAACAGCCTTCAGGGAGTCTGATCCACGCCAGGGCAGGGCGCCCTGTCTCTTGATCTCGAACTGCACCGTGAGGTCAGAAACGTCGAGGAGAGGCTCGGCATCGGCAGGCATGTTCATCACACCACCTCCGAAAGTTCAGGAATCTCCAGGTGACAGGCGCGCAGGCGGTTGTCTCCGATCGGTCGCAGTGGAGGCGCCTCAGCCTGACACTGCTCGGTGGCTGATGTGCAGCGTTGCCAGAATGGGCAACCCGGTGGCAGTTGTAGCAGATTCGGGGGATTTCCCGGTATCGTCGCCAGCGTTGCCCCGGGGCTGTCGAGGCGGGGCACCGCATGTAGTAAGCCGCGGGTATATGGGTGGCTGGCCCGGTAGAAAATGTCCTCCACCGGTCCATACTCCATGGTTCGCCCTGCGTACATCACCAGCACCCTGTCGCACAGACCTGCCACTACCCCCAGGTCATGGGTGATGAGGACGATGGCTGTATTGAATTCCCGCTTGAGCTCGTCAAGCAACTTGAGGATCTGCGCCTGCACGGTGACGTCCAGCGCGGTGGTCGGCTCGTCTGCAATCAGCAGTTTCGGCTGGCAGAGCAGGGCCATGGCAATCATCACGCGCTGGCGCATGCCGCCAGAGAGTTCGTGCGGGTAGCTCTCCAGGCGCTTTTTTGCTTCGGGAATCTTCACAGCATCAAGCATCGCCAGTGCTTGGATACGCGCCTCTTTTTGGGTATTGCCCATATGGTGCACCAGCACCTCGTATAGCTGTGGTCCGATTTTGCGGTAGGGGTTCAGAGAGGTCATCGGATCCTGGAAGATCATTGCGATCGCTCGCGCACGGATCTGGTTCAGCTGTTTTTCTGGGAGGTTCAGGATCTCATTGCCTTCGAAGCGGGCACTGCCTGATGCCCGGCCATTGCGTGCCAGTAGACCCAGCAGGGAGAAGGCGGTCTGGCTCTTGCCGGAACCGGACTCTCCGACGATACCGAGTGTCTCACCTGCGGCAATAGAGAAATTCAGCCCATTCACCGCAACGACAGTACCGTCAGGGGTATCGAACTGTACATGCAGGTTTCTGACTTCCAGCAGGTCCATCTGGACAACCTCCTTCTAGCGGTCCTTGGGGTCGAGCGCATCGCGCAGGCCGTCACCGATAAAGTTGAAGCAGAACAGGGTGGAAACCATCAGCATGGCGGGCACCACCAGCTGCCATACTGCCACCTCCATGGTCTGTGCACCCTCGTTCAGCAGGGCACCCCACGACGTCATGGGTTCCTGCACGCCCAAGCCCAGGAAGCTGAGGAAGGACTCGAACAGGATCATGCCCGGTACCAGCAGCGTCGCATAAACGGCAACCAGCCCCAGCACATTGGGCACAATGTGTCGTGAAATGATCAGCAATCGCGGCAGACCGTAGATATGCGTTGCCTCGATGAACTCCTTGTTCTTGAGGCTCAAAGTCTGGCCCCGTACCACCCTGGCCATGCCGGTCCAGCTGACCGCGCCAATTGCGACAAAGATCAGCAGGAAATTGCGGCCGAAGATGGTTACCAGCACGATCACGAAGAACATGAACGGCATGGAATCGAGGATCTCTACCCAGCGCATCATCAGCCGATCCAGGCGGCCGCCGATGAACCCTGCGATGGCACCATAGGCTGTGCCGATCAGCACTGCCACTAACGTACCGAGGATACCTACCAGCAGTGAAATGCGCCCACCCAACGCCGCCCTCACAAACAGGTCGCGTCCCAGTGCATCGGTGCCAAAATAGTGCCCGCTTTCCCATGACGGCGGAGCATGCATGGCACCCCAGTCCGGCTCATCATAGGCGTAGCTACTGAGCATTGGTGCGACCATGACGAACAGAGCAATAAAGGCGAGCACGAACAGGCTGACAATCGCCGCACGGTTGCCCAGGAAGCGCTGCCATGCGTCCTCCCAGAGGCTCCGTCCTCTAACCTCCACATTGTCCTGCAGGCTCTCGATGAGCCCCTTCCTTGCTGTGGCGAGCATGGTCACCCTCCTCAGGAATAGCGAATCTTCGGGTCGATATAGGCATAAGCGATATCGACGATGGCATTGAAGGCGATGGTGAGAGCCCCCACAAGAACTGTCAGGCCAAGCACCATGGAGTAGTCCCGATTCAGCGCACCGTTGACGAACAACTGGCCCATGCCGGGAATGCCAAAAATATTCTCGATCACAACAGAGCCGGTAATAATGCCAACCATTGCTGGCCCGAGTACTGAGGCGAGAGGCAGCATCGCGGGGCGCAGGGCGTGGCGCAGCATGATCGTGCGTGTCGGTAAACCCTTTGCGCGAGCGGTACGGATAAAGTCCTGGTTCAGCACTTCAATCATGCTGCCGCGCATGATCCTGGCGATATAACCGGTGAAACCCTTGGCCATGGCTGCCACCGGCAGCAACATGTACTGCCAGCCACCATCGTTCCAGCCCCCGGCTGGAAGCCATTTGAGGTGGATGGCAAAGAAGAGGACGAGCAGTGGAGCGATGACGTAGGTGGGTATCACGATGCCCGCTACAGAGAAGGACATGATCGTGTAATCGGCCCAGGTATTCTGGTAAAGGGCTGCGAGAATTCCGAGGAGAATACCCAGCGTAACTGAGACAACGAATACGGTCAGGCCGATTTTCAGTGATACTGGGAATGCTTTGCCCACCAGTTCGCTCACCGAATAGTCCTTGTAAACGAATGACGGACCGAGATCACCACGGGCCAGCCCCGACAGATAGGACCAATACTGTTGATACAGTGGCTTGTCGAACCCGTACTTGGCCTCGATGTTGGCAAGTACTTCGGGGGGCATCTTCCGCTCGCTGGTAAACGGGCTGCCCGGCGCGAAGCGGATCAGGAAAAACGAAATGGTAATCAGAACGAGCAGGGTGGGAATCGCTTCCAGAATCCTGCGCAGGATAAAGCTCAGCATGGCTGTCGGGGCTCTTATTCTTGGGTGAACTCCATGTCGACCACTCTATTCCAACCGTTGGTCATCAAAAGATAAATCCTTGCTATAGATAAAGCCGAGCAAGTGATCAGAATACCCGCTGACAATGGGCTTGACCAGTTTCCTGTCCGTCAATTGGTATACCGGTGTTGAGCGCATATCTTTCGCGAAGTGCATTTCCGCCAGCATGTAGATAGCGTTGCGCGAAGACTCTTCTGCTGTTCGCATTGCCTGAGCCAATAACTGATCATATTCGTCATCCCGGTATCCATTTACTGGACCCGCAGACTCACTGAGCATGACTGACAATGTGGAATAGGGATCATTGAACTCAGCCCATAGGTTCCAGACCGCAATCTGGTAGTTGCTACTACGGATATGGTCGCCAAGAACATTGTCCTCCAGATGGGTGAGCTCGGTATCAACGTCCAGTATACGTTTCCACATGGCGGCTATTGCTACGGCCTTGGCGCGATCGGCCTCGTTAGCCGGGTACTTCAGCTCAATTCTCAGTGGTTTACTCGTGGAATAACCAGCCCTCTGGTATAGCCGCAGCGCCTCCCTCTCTCTTTCTGTTTGGCTCCATTGCGACCAGTGGCTGCGCGGGAACGGATACTCCTGCATGCTGGCTGGCGTAAGCGTGTAGGCAGGGCGCTCGCCTCGGCCAAGGACTTTGTAGGCGAGTGTTTCCCGATCAATCGCGTAAGCAAGGGCCTTGCGCAGGTCGGCGTTATCTAGTGGAGCTTTTTTCCCATTGAAGTCCAACATAAAGGTGGCAGCCACCAACGGTGCCTTGAGCTCTGTAGGAGTGGTTTCTCGAAGCTGGATAAACTGTGCCGGTGGAATGGATCGAGTGATATGAAGGTCGCCGGCCCGATAGCGATTAAGTTCGGCACTCGGCGAGCTGATGGGTAAGAAGGCAACCCTGTCCAGCTTAACTTTGCTTCTGTCCCAGTAATACTCGTTAGGTACCAGCTCTACTCGCTCATTGACAGACCAGCGATCCAACTGAAAGGCGCCATTGCTGACATGATAGCCGGGGCGTGTCCAATGGTCCGGGTATTTCTCGACGGTTTCTCGGTGCACGGGTAACAGCGAGTAGTGGGTCAAGGATTTAATGAAGAATGCCGATGGCTGCTCCAGTTGGACCTGAAAAATATACGGATCAAGTGCTGCCACGCCGAGTTGTTCCGGTGACAGATCCCCGGAATTGATGCGTTTCGCATTTTTGACCTTGATACTATCCAGGTACCAGCCTTGACGCTCCGGGGAAAGCGGGGAAGCTAATCTGCGCCAGCTATAGGCAAAATCCTGCGCAGTGACCGGGTCACCATTTGACCAACGGGCATCTTCGCGCAGGTAAAAGGTATAGACCTGGTTATCTTCGGATTCCCAACGCTGGGCTACACCGGGTTGAACCTGTCCGTCTGGCCCCGAGCGGACCAGTCCCTCGTACATGTCCCAAAGAATAAAGATTCCCTCTCCGGGTTGAGCCGCCGGGTCTAGCGAATTGGGTTCCGCGTAGTTGCCTCGTAGGAGCAGCCTGTTAGTGCTCTTTCCCTGGGGGTTATCAATTGAAGGCCGGTTGGCGCTATTCATCGGTGGGTCGCTGCATGCAGAAAGGCAGAGAAGCAGGGCGATGCTCCCGAGGCATTTGAGAGCGCGGCCCAGACAGAGCCACGGGTGGCTGTATCGCTGCCTGAGGGCAACTTTACCCATAGGTCCTTTCTCTTCTCGGTGTCAGTACGTGGGTAGTACCGGCGCATATGAGCCTGTTGGAATCAGCTGTCCCTTGCGACATCGGAATCACCGTTCTGTAATAAGCAATTGACAGATTGGCCTCTGCAATGATGGCATGTTGAAGTATGGAAAAGCAGTGTCATTCTGTTTACTTTTCATTGTTATCTTTGGTTATTCTCATCATTTCTCGATCCAGAGGTCCTTGCTATACATTTTATCTAATGCATTTGTCCGGTATCCACGTATATAGGGTTTTACTAATCGTAAATTGGAGTAATGGAAAATAGGTATCAACGGCATGTCCTGGGAAAGAATTTCTTCACCGGAAAGATAAAGTTTTTCCTGTTGGACTTTATCATATGTGATTGAAGCTTCGTTGATTAATCGGTCAAATTCGATATTGCTATAATGTGCGTAGTTAGAGGGATTGCCGCTGGTCTGCGGTAACAGCATAGTTGACGGTGCATTGTAATCACCGGTATAGCCAGACATCGCTATCTCATAATCCCCACTTGTCAACTTTTCCCAGAATGACTTCCATTCTCGCTGTTCAAGAATGGATTCAACGCCCAATACCCGCTTCCACATACTGGCTACCGCAATGGACTCTCTGGCACTCAGATCCGAGTCCGTGTGTAGAAGTCGGATTGTGATCGGCTTTTCTGGGCTGAAGCCTGCTTCGGCATACAGTAATTTGGCGCGTCTTTCTCGCTCTGCCTGCGATAGTGTTGACCATTCTGTTCGGTAATGTGTGCTCGTTGCACCGGGTAGATTTGGTGGGACAACGCTATATGCGGGTACTTTGTCATCACGATAAACCTTGTTTGCGATCACTTCACGATCGATGGCATAGGCCAGAGCTTGCCTCAATTTTGGATTATCGAGCGGTTCCTTTTTCGTCTGGATATAGTAATAGCGTGTCGAGAGAATCGGGTCGCCAACGAATTCTTTGGGGCGCTCATTCCGGAGGGAATCTATATTATCCGCTGGCAGTTCAAAGAGCAGGTCAATTTCTCCCGTCAGATAGCGACTTAAAGCGGCCTTAGCATTGGAGAGTGGGAGGAATTTCACACGTTGCAGTCTTACGCTGTCTTTTGCCCAATAATGCTGGTTCTTTTCGAGTTCAATGCTCTCTCCCACTGTCCAGTCAGCCAGGACGAATGCTCCGTTACCGACCAGATTTCCCGGACGCGTCCAGCGATCTCCGTGCATTTCCAGAGTCTTTTGATGCAGTGGGGAGAGCGCTGTGGTAACAAGCATGGATAAAAAGTGGCTCACTGGCCGCTCCACTGTGACCACCAGTGTATGTTCGTCCTTCGCCCATACACCCAGTGTCTCTGGGGATCTCTTCCCTGCAATAATATCGCCAGCGTTTGTGACCGATGCAGCCTCCAGTAGCCATGCGAAGGGTGAAGCTGTAGCCGGATTAACCAATCTGCGCCAGGAAAATACAAAGTCCTGAGCTGTCACGGGGTCGCCATTGGACCAGTGTGCATCTTCATGCAGGTGAAAGACATATTCCATACCCTCATTTGAACTCCAGGATTCAGCAACGCCAGGTACGGGGGTGCCATCTGGACCGATGTTTACCAGTCCTTCAAAAAGGTCACGCTGAATCTCACCGTCAGTAACACCTGCACCAAGATGTGGATCGAGTGATGCCGGCTCTCCTGGGTTGGAGCGGGTAAGTGTTGGTATCCCATTCATTTCATACTGCGTATGCTTGTTAACAGACTGCACTGGGGGAGAATTTTTCTCCGAACATGACATCATGAGCATTAGCAAAGCCAGTGCTGGTGCTGTTAGCAAAGCTTTGATGTAACTTCCTTGGGTTGCTGTGGTCTTCATTGTTGAGCGTATCTTCGATCCATTGTTCTTTGGGCTGCAAATGATCTCTAAAATCTGGCTGTGGCCCGCGTACTGTGGGTCAAAAAGCCATAAGAAGCATGTAGCTGGAGTGGGTAGTTGGGGTCTTCAGCCCTAACCAAGCTGAGGGTGCCTGCCGTCATAGGGGACCAACCGGGTTGCCATTGGGCCAGCGCGTATTTTTCCGGTAACGGCGGCCTGCACACAGCTAAAGGGGCAGGGCAATAGTTACCGAGGCGGGCGTAGCGTGACGCACCCGCTCGTTGATGGTTCTTTACATATCTTGAGGTGACTCTATCCACAGGTGCTTGCTCCTTATGGTGTCCAGGACATGAGCCCGATAGCCGCCCACGCGCGGGTTCACAAGCCGGCTTACGGCATAGTGGAATACCGGAATTACCGGCATGTCCTGAGCCAGCAGCAACTCGGCGTCGGTGTAGAGCTTGGCCCTTTTCTGTGCGTCTTGCTCGGTCAAGGCCCGCTCCAGTATCCGATCGAAGCGTTCGTTGGCGTAGCGTGGGTGGTTATAGGAATCCCGGGAGGACAGGGGGCGCAGCAGGCTCGAAGGCTCATAATAGTCCGCCCACCAGCCGGTGATGGACACGTCATAGTTGCCGCTTGCCTGCAAGTCGACAAAGGCCTTCCACTCATTTTGCTGTAATTCGACCTCGGCCCCGAGCACACGCTTCCACATGGATGCGACGGCCACTGCCTCGCGCTTGCTGAGGTCTTTGTCGGAATGCAGCAGGCGTACATGGAGCGGCGCCTCTGCTGAAAAGCCGGCTTCTTTCAGAAGCTGTCGCGCACGGGACTCACGCTCCGACTGCGCCCAGCTGGACCAGTGCCCGGCGGAGTCGATATCTGGCAGGTCGTCCAGCGGTATGAGCGAAAAGGCAGGGCGCTCACCGCGACCATAGATCCTCTGGGCAATCACACGCCGGTCGATGGCATACGCCAGCGCCCGCCGGACACGCGGGTCGTTGAAGGGCGGCCTCTGGGTGTAGATGTTGTAGTAACGCGCGGCGAGAGGCAGCACCTCGGCGTGTATGGCTCCTTTTACTGATTCGCTGAGGTCCTTCACCCGATCGGGTGGCAGGTCATAGGTGATGTCAACCTCACCGGCGAGGTAGCGCTGCAGGTCACTGGCACTCGAAGGCATCGACAGGTGGGTTACCCGTTCAATCCGGGTGGCGTCGGCATCCCAGTAGTGGGGGTTGCGCCGCAACTCGATCTTCTCACGGAGAACTCGTTCCTCCAGGCAGTAGGCACCGTTGCCAATATGGATGCCAGGCCGGGACCACTGTTCGCCATGTGCCTTCAGCGTGGCTGCGTGTACCGGAAAGACCGCAAAGTGGTCGAGCATCGCCGGGAACATGTAGGAAGGTCGCTCCAGTTGGACCCGCAGTGTGGTATTGGAAACCGCCTCGATGCCAAGCGCTTCCGTGGGCATCGCCCCGCTAGAGACCTTTGCCGCGTTCAAAACGCCAGCGGTGGTCAGGTAGCTGGCATACTTGGACGCTGTCTGCGGATCCACCAGCCGGCGCCAGGAAAATACGAAGTCGTGCGCGGTGACCGGGTCACCATTGCACCAGTGCGCATCTTCGCGCAGATTGAACAGGTAAGTCTGGCCGTCTACGGAGGACCAATCCCGCGCAACCGCTGGCTTGATATCGCCATCCCAGTCGATTTCCACCAGCCCCTCGAACAGGTCCACCAGCACGTTCCACTCGACGACACCCGCGGAGAGGTGCGGGTCAAGAGTTTCTGGCTCGCCATCGATAGAGCGGACCAAGATCGTATCCGAAACCTGCGCGACGGGACCTTTAGCGCTGCCCGGTGCCTGCTCCGTATCAGGGGTGTGGTCAGAGCAGCCGAGGAGAAAGCTGGCCACTGCAAGAAACACGCCTGCGCCAGAGATTGCAGGGTGGCTCCGGGCACGTGTGAAGTTCATTCGCTCAGAGCCTCATCCTTGATCCAGAGGTTTTTGCTGTACATCAGGAAAGTTGGCGAGAACGCATATCCCCCAACGCGCTCACTGACCAGCTGGATGGCGGCATACTGGTACAGGGGGGTGACCGGGACGTCTTCTGCCAGAACCCGCTCGGCCTCCAGGTAACCCAGTTTGCGGGCATCGGCATCGCTGAGACCTGCACTCGTTTCTAGCAGCTGGTCAAATCTTGGGCTGTTGTAACCCGACAGGTTCAGGCTCGAATCGGAGTGTAACTGGCCCAGCATGCTGGCCCCGTCCTGATAATCCGCCAGCCAGACCGAGAAGCTCACCTGGAAATTGCCACTCTGTACCTGCTGAAGCCGATCCTTGGCTCTGAGACTGCGCAAAGTCACCTCAGCGCCGAGGACGCGCTTCCACATCGCAGCCACGGCAAGCGCCTCCTTTCGCTTGTTATCCCCCGAAGGGAACAGAACCTCGAACTTGAGCGGGTTCTCTGCACTGTACCCCGCCTGTGCATACAGGGCCCTGGCCTGGGCCTCACGCGCCGCCTGCCCCATGGTGGCGAGCGGGATCTCGTCTCGTAAAGTCGGCAGCAGGCTCGCAGGCGTATAGGTATAACTCGCGAGCTCTTCGAGGCCCACGATCTTTTCCGCAAGAATCTCGCGGTCGATGGCGTAGCTGAGTGCCTTGCGCAGCGCTGTGTTGTCAAACGGGGGTTGTCGAGTATTGAACGTCAGGTACTGCATTCCCGCCAATGGAAAGACTTGCAGCTCTCGCGGGCGCTGGTCGCCCAGTCTCTCAAGGTGATTGGACGGAACCTGGGCCGTGATGTCCATGTCACCTGCCAGGTAGCGGTTCATTTCCGCCTGTGGCGATTCGATGGGGAGAAAGGTGACTTTCTGCAGCTGGACATTGTCTGCATCCCAGTAACTCGGGGAGGCTACCAGGGTCACATGGGAGTTTGCTTGCGATTCGAGTAAACGGAAGGCGCCGTTGCTGACATGATGCTCCGGGCGGGTCCACTCGTCCCCGAACGTTTCGACGGTAGGGCGGTGTACCGGAAAGGTCACATGAAGCGTAAGCATCTCTACGAAATATCCGAGTGGCTGGTCAAGGGATACTTCCAGGGTGTGATCGTCCAATGCCTTGATGCCAAGCTGCTCCGGTGGCAGCTTGCCGGAAATCACCGCGGCGGCGTTCTGGATGCGCGCATCCTCCAGGTAGGATGCATAGGGCGATGCCACGGCGGGTGTCACCAGCCGGCGCCAGCTGTAGACAAAGTCCCCCGCGGTCACCGGGTCGCCGTTGGACCAGCGGGCATCGGGCCGCAGGTAAAAGCGGTAAACCCGGTTATCCTCTGTCTCCCAGCGCTCCGCCACGCCGGGCACTATCTCACCGCTGGGCGAGAGGTTGACCAGGCCCTCGTGCAGGTCGAGCAAAATGTAGATTTCATAAGCCTGGACCTTGTGCGGATCCAGGGACACCGGCTCCATGTAGTTACCGCGCACCAGTGCTCTTTCAGGCGTTTGTTCGCGTCGATCGCCCTTCTCGACATGATCGACTTCAGGCTGGCCCGAGTCTGAACAGGCCGAGAGTGCCAATATCCAAATGAGGACATATTGCAAGGGTAGTCTTCTTTCAAACATGGGTAATATCCTCGATGGGAATGGTAAAAGGACAGCATCAACTTGAAGCTCCCATTTCCACGCCCGCATTGGTTGTCTGGCCCGCCTTACTTCCCGAAGGACAGGAACTTGCTCGCAGGTATGGTCAATTGCGTCGTCTCGTATCCCTGGATTTCCGGACTCACCAGCCGGTATTGACCCATCTGATAAATAGGAATGAAGGGCATTTGCTCGGCGAGGATCGCCTCTAGCTGGGAGTAGATCGCCTGCCGTGCGCCAGCATCCAGCGTGGAGGTGGTCATGGCCGCCAACGCCTCATACTCGGCATGACGGAAGTCCCCAAAATTCTGGAAGCCGCGCTCGGATAGTTGCTGATACTGGTTCGCGGGTTCCGGGCCCTGTTGTTGCTTGAAGATGGCTACATCGAACTGCCCCGCCAACAATCGCTGGTTCCGGACCTGCCATTCGACGCCGTCGAGATTAATCTCAGCACCGAGAACCTTCTTCCACATCGCCGCTGCCGCCATGGCGATATTTTTATTTTCATCGCTGGCACTAAAAAGAATCGAGATTTTTAGCGGGTATGACTTGCTGTACCCAGCCTGGCCGTACAGCTCCTTCGCCCACTGCTCCCGCTCCTGCTCCGGCAGCAGGTGCCACTGCGCCTCTTGGTTGGACCCTAGTGGCACGACACCGATCCCATAGCTGTAAGCTGGTCTGGAGGGCCTGCCCGCAACGCCCGTTGCCATTACCTCCCGATCGAGCGCATAGGCCAGTGCGCGACGAACACGGGGATCATCAAGGGGCGGTTTCGTAGTGTTCACGCTGAGGCCGACAATGCCATCGACAAGGATCTCCTGCATTGCCTGCGGAAATTGCTGCTCAAGCTCCGGAACCCCTTCCGGGGCGACGCCATAGGTGATGTGCAGCTCCCCGGTACGGAAGCGATCCAGCTCCTGCTTGCGGGAAGTAACGGGCAAATACACGACCCGGTCCAGCTGGACATTGTCGTGATCCCAGTACTCTGCGTTTCTTTCTGCTTCGATTCGCCCGTTCACTACCCATTTCGACAGGGTAAAAGCACCGTTGCTGATCAGATTGCCGGGCTTTGCCCATGCCTTGCCATGCCTGGCAATGCTTGGGCGGTGAACCGGAACCAGTGAGGTCCAGGAGGTCGCCCTTACAAAGTTATATAAGGGTTCCGATAGCTCAACTTCCAGCGTCAGGTCATTGATTGCCTGGATGCCGAGCCGATCCAATGGCAGCTCTCCCGCCTCTATCTCTCGTGCATTTTTTACTGGCAAAATCCGGCTGAGACTGGACTCCGGGTGATCCCTGTCCGCTGCTGCCAGCCGTCCCCAGCTGAAGACAAAGTCATGTGCGGTCACCGGATCACCATTAGACCATCGTGCATCTTCACGCAGATGGAACCGGTACACCAGCCCGTCCTTGCTCTCCCAGCGAGCAGCGACGCCGGGTATCACACCGCCGTCCTGAGCCGGTACAGTCAACCCTTCAAAGAGATCCCGTATGACCAGCTGTTGCGGCAGCCCACCCGGGTGCTGGGGGTCAAGGGATGTCGGGCTGGCAGAGTTACCGCGAACGAGTGTCCGACTATTCGAGATCGAATCAGGGCCGGGAATATTGCTGTCCTGCTTGCCCCTTCCGTTCACCGCATCGCCACAGGCGGCGAGGAAGATGGCTCCTGTGGCAAGCAATACCACCGTAAGAGACTGTTCTGTAAGCCTTCTGGTTTTAATTAGTTTCATCGTATCTCCCGCATCCCGCGTGATACCTCGGCGGACATCGTTTCAGTCTGGATATTGCTCTTTGCTGCCCTGAATCCAGAGCGACTTGCTGCTCAGATGGTTCAGCGGATGTGCGCGATAGCCTGCGACATAGGGTTTGGCCAGGCGCGCACTGGTGAACTGGAATAGGGGCGCGATGGGCATATCCTCGGCGAGGATTTCTTCCGCCTGCTGATAAAGTGCCATGCGTTTCTTTTCGTCTTGCTCATGCTTGCTTGCGTTCATCAGCGCATCAAATGTCCTGTTGGCGTAGCCGCTTGAGTTGGTTCCCGCTCCTGTGAGCATCAGGTTGAGCATGGTCGAGGGTTCGATGTAGTCGCCCCACCAGGTGCCGGTGGCCACCTGGAAGTTGCCTTCGTCCAGGTTTTTCAGATAGACCTTGAACTCCTGGGCAGCGCCCAGTGTTGCTTCGACCCCGAGTACGCGCTTCCACATTGCTGCCAGGGCGATGGAGATCCTGCCGTTGCCGATCATTTCAATGTGTAGTGGATTGTCGGCTGAATATCCGGCTTGCTCATAGAGTTCGCGCGCGCGCTCTTCACGCTCTACCTGCGTCCACTGACCCCAGCCAGCTTCGAAATCCGAGTTCCCAAGGTACCCCGGGGGCGTCAGCGTGAAGCTCGGCACCTCACCGGTTCCCATAACCTGTTGCGTGATAGTTTTACGATCAATGGCATAAGCTAGGGCCTTGCGCACACGCGGGTCATTGAGGGGCTGATGACGGGTGTTGAACCAGATAAACCTTGTACCCAGAAAGGGTTCGAGGTGGAGATGGTCTGGGAATTCCTCGCGTAGCCGTGATATCTGACTCTCGGGAATCTGGTAGGTAATGTCGAGTTCGCCGGCAAGGTAGCGCTTGAGTTCGGCAGCTGCATCTCGAATCGGCAGGAATGTGACCTTTTGCAGTTTCACGGACTCCCGGTCCCAGTAATACGGGTTGGATTCCAGCACAATGCGCTCATTGACGACCCATTCCGCAAGCTGGAAGGGGCCATTGCCCACGTGTTTGCCGGGGCGGGCCCAACCATTGCCGTGTTTACGCACGGTGCGCGCGGGGAGCGGGAATGTGCTGGTGTGAGTCAGCATGTCCACGAAGTAGCCTGTGGGCTCTGACAGAGTGACCTGCAGGGTATGGTCATCCAGCGCGGCGACCCCCAGTGACTCTGGTTGTACCTCTCCGCGGTTGATCGCCGCGGCGTGCGCAATGCCCGCAGCCCCCAGATACCAGCCATAGGGCGAGGCCGTTGCCGGGTCCACCAGCCGCTGCCAGCTGAAGACGAAGTCATGTGCGGTCACCGGGTCGCCGTTGGACCAGCGCGCATCGCGCCGTAGGGTGAAGGTATAGGTGAGCCCGTCTGCTGTTTCCCATCGCTCTGCCACAGCGGGTGCCAGCTCTCCGTCAGCGTCGACACTCACTAGGCCCTCGAGCAGGTCGCGGTGGATGTAGATCTCGTTGCCCATCCCGATCTGCGGGTCGAGCGATGTCGGTTCGTCGTAGCTGCCGCGTACTAGCTCCTGATCAATTGATGACATGTTCCCTGTTGATGGGCCCGCGATATCCGGATTCTGGGGTTCGCAGCCGGTCAGGAGGGATTGAAAACCCAGTATGACAATAAGAGAAAGCACAGATGTGTTTTTTGAGTGGCGCATCATTTTGGTTCCCCAATACTGATATCCTTGCTTGGAATAGTGTCGAAGGGTGACTGCCAATAGCCGCTCACACGGGGCTTGACCAAGCGCGCAGACGCGGTCTGGTATAGCGGCACGACTGGCATTTCCTCTGCGAGGATGCGCTCGGCCCGGTTATACAGTGTGCTTCGACGCTCGCTGTCGAGCGTCCTATTGCCCTCTGCTACCAGCGCATCAAAGCGCGCATTCGCGAAACCGCTCCAGCTATCGCCGCTCCCGGAGACGAGCCTGCCGATCATGGCCGATGCATCGAGATAGTCAGCGCCGAAACTGCCGAGATTCACTTCATAGTCACCCTGTTCTCCTGCAACGTAGATGGCCTGCATCTCCCTAACGTCGACCCGCGCACGGGCGCCAAGCACATTCCTCCACATGCTCACTATGGCGAGGGCCTCCTTCGGGTAATCCCCGCTGGCGGGGGTGAGCAGGGTGACTTCCAGCGGATTGTCTTCCGAGTACCCTGCACTTGCATATAATTCCCGCGCGCGCGCCTCACGCTCTGCCTGGCTCCACTCGGCCCAGCGCAGCATTTCCGGTGTAAAACCATGCAAACCCGAGGGAGTGAAATGAAAAAGCGGGCGCTCACCCAGCCTTCTGCGTGACTGGGTCAGTATCGTTCTGTCTACGGCATAGGCCAGCGCTTTGCGAAGCTTCGCGTTATCAAACGGTGGCCGCGTGATATTGAACTCCAGCACCCTCGTGGCAAGCCTCTCGCTTGAGAAGAATTCTTCGTTATGAATTTCTCTGATCCTGTCGACCTGTGCCATAGGGATCTGGTAGGAAATATTCAGTTCATCGGCGAGATAGCGTTTAGTCTCCGTATTTGATGATGGAATCAACAGGTAGATTACCTGCGACAAAACCGTATCTTCGCTGGCAGAATAATTCTCATTTTTGGCCAAGACTATCTTCTCGTTGATCAACCATTCTTGGAGCTTAAAAGGTCCATTGCTGACGCTATGCTCTGCGCTAGTCCAGTTGTTGCCATGTTTCTCTATAGAGCTTCGGTGAACTGGAAACGTCATGCTTTTAGCGAGCAGGTGCGGGAAATAGGCTGAGGGGCTGTCCAGTGTGACACGAAGAGTATGCGGGTCGAGGGCTTCGACCCCCAGGCTTTCAGGTGGCCTGACGCCGCGCACGATGTCTGCCGCATTTAAAACCCCTACATTGATGAATTGCGTTACGTGGGGGGAGCCCGTCGAAGGATCCATTAACCGGCGCCAGCTGTAGACAAAGTCGCTCGCGGTCAGCGGGTCGCCATTGGACCAGAGCGCGTCCATCCTGAGGTAAAAGGTATAAACACGGCCATCCTCGGATTCCCAGCGCTCGGCAACCGCGGGGATCAGATCACCTTCCCGGTTATAGGACAGAAGGCCCTCATATGTATCGAGAATGACGTGGATGCCTGAATTATTGACTACATGCGGATCCAGTGAGGCCGGCTCCGAAAACAGGCTTCGGGTCAGCACTTGCTGTTCTGCATTAGGGGGCACTGCTGGCTCAGGGGGTTCGCCGGAGGATCCAGAGCGGGAGCAAGCGGTGAAAATCAAAAGCGCGGCCAGTAATGCGAAACCATTGCACCAGCGCTCTCCCAATGACAATTTCCATTCCATAGAGCTAATACTCTCGTCAGTATGCTTACCTGGTTGTCTTTACTGTAAAAAGCACGGCAGCTCCCGAAAGACACACTGTCGCGATAAGGGCATAGACGGGTGCTATGTGAGGCCAAAGGAGGAGTATGCTTTTCATGGTCTATGTGCCTCCCTGATCGCTGGTTTGCCCATCATCTGCAACCCAGAGGTCTTTGCTGTATACATAGCTCAGCGGATTCGGCTTGTAGCCTTGCACATGGGGCTTGACCATGCGCGTGAGGGCGCCCTGTAGCAACGGGATAAACGGCATGTCTTCGGCCAGTAATAGCTCCGCCTGCCGATAAAGAGCGTTGCGATGCTCGGGCGCCACGGCCTCCCGAGCTGTCTCGATCAGGTCGTCATACTCAGGGTTGGAGTAGGCACTGGGGTCCGGGGCTGTTGAGACCAGACCAGCGAGAAATGCTAGCGGCTCACTGTGGTGTGCCTCGTAGACATAAATCGAGATGTCGAAGTCCTGTTGTTGCAGGCGCTCGACCAGGGTCTTCCAGTCATAGCGCTCCAGCGCAACCTTGGCGCCCAGCACTTCTTCCCACATGGCGGCGGTGGCAAGTGCATAGCGCTCACTGCCACCATCCTTCAGAACCTGCATCCGAACTTCCAGCGGATTCTCCGGACCATATCCAGCCTCTTTATAGAGGGCCTGAGCATGCGCTTCACGTTCTGATTGCGGCCAGCGCTGCCACTCAGAGTTTCTTAAGACGTTATCGGCGCCCATTTGCGGTGAAAGGGTATACGCGGCTCGCGCCGAGAGTCCCGCAACCTTGTCTGCCATGACGTCCCGGTCGATTGCGTAAGATAATGCCCTGCGTAGTCGTTCATCAGTGAAAGGTGGCCGCAGTGTATTGACAGTCCATCCAGAGGTCACCAGTGTCGGGATGATGGTGAGTTGGTCTGGGTACTCGGCCATTAACCGGGACAACTGGTCATTCGCGACGCTACTGGTGATGTCTATTTCACCGGCCAGGTAGCGATTCAGTTCGCCGCTCGTGGGGGAGGTGGGCAAGTAGGTCACTCGGTCGAGCTTGACCTTTTCGGCGTTCCAGTAGTGGGGGTTGCGGCGTAACTCGACGCGCTCATTGACGGTCCACTTATCAAGAATGAAGGCTCCATTGCCCACAAAGCGTCCGGGCTTTGTCCAGTAAGCCGTGTACTGCTCCACGGTCGCGGGGTGCAGCGGCAGCGCACAGGTACGACCCAGCATGGAGACAAACAGCGCATTCGGTACCTCCAGCGTAACCTCCAGAGTATGGCTATCCAGCGCCTTTACCCCGAGATTTACCAGTGGCTCGTTGCCCAACTGGATGGCTCGCGCATGCTCGATCCCGGCCTCCGTCAAAAAGCTGGCGCAAGTGGAGCCGGTGCCTGGGGCGGCGAGTCGCTGCCAGCTGTACACGAAGTCGCTGGCCAATACCGGATCTCCGTTGGACCAGCGGGCGTCGTCCCGCAGGTGGAAGGTAAAAACGCGGTTGTCTTCGGAGGCCCAGTGTTCGGCCACCGCGGGCTCCGCCTTGCCCGCTGGTGAGATAATCACCAGCCCCTCCAACAGGTCACGCATAATATTGCCTTCGAAGTTTGCGTGAGCGCGGTGGGGGTCCAGCGTGCCCGGCTCGACAGCATTGCCGCGAACCAGGTGTTGACTGGTGCGTTCAGCCGGTGATCTATCCTTTAGTGCGGCATTATCACCAACATCACTGCAGTTCGTGATTACGGTGCAAGCAGCTGTGATAGACAGGGCTCGAATCCATTGATACGCCATGTAGAATTTTCCTTTTCCATCGATGTAGCGTTATTTCTCAGCCAGCCAAAGGTCCTTGCTCAATGGCAAACGGGTGTGATTGGCCTCTACACCATTAACGTGTGGTTTGATTAGTTTTGGCTTCCTGACATGGCTGATTGGGATAAAGGGCATTTCCTGAGCGAGGAGGGACTCCGCCTCGATATAGTATTCTCGGCGGTTATGTTCGTCTTGCGCACTTCTGGCGCTGTGGATCAAATCCGCAAGATTGTCGCTGCTGTAATGATCATTACTGATGCAGCAGGAAGCATAGATTTCGGCAGGCTCCTTGAGCTGGGTACCATGCCCCCAGTGGATCAGTTCAAAGTCAGCATTTTGGAAGCGTTCGACCATGGCTTTGAATTCCTGCTGCTGAATTGTCACTTCAGCCCCTAGAATCTCTCTCCACATTGCGCTGGCAGCCAATGCCAGCTTGGTGTTGTTTTCGGATCGGGTATAGCTCAGCTGAACTCGAAGGGGATTTTCACGAGAGTAGCCAGCCTCGGAGAGCAGCTGGCGGGCACGATCTTCCCGGTGTGCTTGAGACCATTGCTGCCATTCTGGCTTTCCTGTTGGTAGTTCAAGTAACTCTGGTGGTGAGAGCGTGTAGGCATCCGGTTTACGGACGTTGAAGAGCCGGCTGTTGATCGTGTGCCTGTCTAGCGCATAAGCTAGCGCCCGGCGGACGAGTGGGCTGTCAAGCGGTGGTTTCTGCGAATTGACCTGGAAGCCAAAGACGCCGTTGGGCCTTACCCATGCGATCTCGTCAGGCAACTCCGCCTGTATCTGGGGAAAGTGGTCGTCTGGTAGACTTGCGGTAATGTGCACGTCACCGGCGATGTAGCGCGTCAGTAGCGCGGTATTACTTCCGCTGAGGTAGGTCACCATGTCCAGCCGCACATTGCCGGCATTCCAGTAGGTGGGATTTCGAGCCAGGGCGATCCGCTCACCGATTTTCCTCTCTGAGAGGCTGAAGGCACCATTACCTACAAAAAACTCCGGGCGTGTCCATGCATCAGCGTGTTTTTCTATGGTTTCCTCGTGTAGCGGTAGAAAGCATTTGTGCGTCAGTAATTGAAGGAAGTAGCCCATGGGCCGTTCGAGAGTGACGGAGAGGGAGTAGGGGCCTTTTGCCTCGACAGCCAGAGTCTGTGAATCGACTTCTCCATTGGCGATTGAGCCTGCATTGCCTATCCCAGAATCGGTAAAGTACTTAATACAGGATGAGGCAGTTCTTGGGTCGACAGCGCGCCGCCAGGCGTAAATGAAATCTTGGGCAGTGACTGGGTCTCCATTGGACCATTTAGCATCTTGGCGTAGCTTGAAATGATAGGTCAGCCCGTCATCGGTAATCCAGGACTGGGAGACCCCCACAGCCATGCCTCCGTCCTGCGTTGGTACTACCAGTCCTTCTAACAGGTCTTCCAATGCTTCTGATTGCAGCATGGCTTTGTGCGGGTCCAGCGAGTCCGGTTCGAGAACAATACCGCGTACCAACTCCTTTATCTGACTATCCACTGGTGCGCTCGAGACCTGTTCAGGATGTATATCTTGATTTTTGGACTCGCTGCAGCCAACAAGGTAGCTAAAAGCTGCCGTCAGACAAAGATATTGTAAATACAACATCGTGCGTGATTGGGCGGGCATAGTCGTTTCTCTATGTGTCTGTATGAATGTTTCAGTGCTGGCGGGGTTCAACCCACAAATCGCGACTGTAAACATGGCCGATCATGTTCGGCTCATATCCTCGCACATGGGGCTTGACAAGCACTGCTTCAGTTTTGTGATAAAGGGGAATTGCTGGCATATCTTCGGAAAGTATTTGCTCCGCCATAGCATATTGGGCTTGTCGATCGTTTGTGTCCTGTTTGCCTGTGCTTAGCTGCAACACCCGGTCATAGTCTGGGTTGTTGAAGCCGGTGAGATTTAGCCCTGCAGTACTCAAGAATCCGTTTAGCATGCCTGAAGGCTCGTTGTATGTGGCATGGAGTCCTGAACTGAAAAGATTGAAATCCCCATTTTTGATATCTTCCATCAACGCTTTTCCATCGGTGTTCTTAAAGTCGACTTCAACAGGAAGAGCCTTTTGCCACATGGCCGCGAGTGCTAGTGCCATTTTCTTGTTATGACTGCTGGAGATATAGCTAAAGGAAAAACGTAAGGGGGAGTCTTTTGAGTAGCCGGCTTCAGTCAATAGATTCCGGGACTCTTCCTCTCGTCGACTCTGAGGCCATTCAGACCAGTCGGGTGTGAATAGTCTCCTTCGGCTGGCGTTCGGCGGCACCAGACTGTATGCGGGTATATCCCCCCGTTGCCAAAGTTTCTCTGTGATCAAATCCCGATCGATAGCTAGAGCCAGAGCTCTTCTAACCTTGACGTTATCTAGGGGCTTTTTGGCAGTATTTATCTCGAGGATCTTTGTTTGCAGGGTAGGATACATAACAATCTCCTCATGACGCTCTTGACGTAATGATGAAATCATTGAGGTGGGAATTCCTGCGGTTATGTCGATTTCACCAGCGAGATAACGATTCAGTTCCGCGCTCTCCGAGGCGATAGGAAGGAAGGTAACTCTATTTAGGCGAACATTTGAAAAATCCCAGTATAAGGGATTTCGAGCAAGTTCAACCCGTTCGTTGATTCGCCAAATATCGAGAGTAAAGGCACCATTCCCCACAAGATTGCCCGCCGAAGTCCAGCTTTCACCATATCTTGATATTGTTTCTTCGTGGACTGGGTAGGTTGCGCTATCGACCAGTGTCTGCAGGAAGTAAGAAACGGGGCTTTCCAGTGATATCTCCAGGGTATGGCTATCGATCGCGCGGATACCAAGATTCTCTACGGGTAACTCACCCCTACTGATTCTCGCTGCATTGAGCACCTTGATGTCGGATAGGTAGCTTCCGTGGGGTGAGGCGGTAGCGGGGTCGACTAATCTTTGCCAACTGTAGACAAAGTCATTGGCGGTAACTTGATCGCCATTTGACCATCTGGCCGTTGGCCGTAGATGGAATACATAGGTTTTACTGTCCGGCATTTCCCAGTTGGATGCGGCGGCTGCGCGAATTCCCCCTCCAGGTGCTGCGGCTACCAGGCCCTCGAAGAGATCTCTGATAATATTTGGATCCATGCCTATGGCATGATGCGGGTCCAGGGAAAAGGGTCCGGAGTAATTGCCTCTCACCAGTTCTTGACGATTTTTCGGCTGGTCTGGTTCAGCAGTATTATGTGGCTGGTCCAGCGACGAGGGATCGTTTCGTTCACATCCTGACAGTAGCGCGAGCGAGCAGGCCAGTGCCAGCCAATAGCGCTGTATCGAAGATTCATGAGCATGATGTCTATTCATCAGGTCGGGCCTCTTGCTCGGTAAGTGGCGTGTTTGTCGCGATCCACAAATCCTTGCTATACGGTTGGCCAAAGGGGCTTGGGGTAAACCCGCGCACATGGGGCTTCACCAGCCTGGGGTAGGCCCGGTGCACCACGGGGATGAAAGGGGCATCCTCAGCCAGTATCCGCTCGATTTCGGTATAGACTACCGCGCGCTCAGCGCTCTCTTGCATTGAGCGAGCGCTCTCCATCAGGGATCGAATCTGCTCACTGTGGTAGCCAGAACGCGCGGTCTGTTCGGCGATGAACTGGCTTAGAACAGCAGACGGGTCGCTGTACCAGGCGTTGTAGCCCATGATGCGCATGTCGAACTTATCTGAGGCGCTTTCCGAATCAAATGCCTTCCACTCCAGACCCTGCAGCTCGACCTCGAGCCCCAAGATCTTCTTCCACATCGCCGCTGCGGATAGCGCGAACTTTGCATTGGTATCGGCGTTGATGTAGATCAGCCGCAGGTTGGACGCCGGTTGCTCGCTCAGTGCCTCCTGGAGCAGCTTGCGGGCATACTGCTCACGCTGTTCCTGGGCCAGGTCAGTACTTGGCACTGTGGGGGGGATAAAGTCGGGAAGCTCCGCCGAGTTAAAGCTGTATGCTGGCCGGTTGCCGATACCATATACCTTGTTCGCAATGACGTCCCGATCGAGCGCGTAGGACAGGGCCTGGCGTAGCAGGGGGCTTGTGAGAGGTGGTTTGTGGGTGTTGAATTCAATGCCCAGGGTTGTGAGGCGTGGGTGAACTACTACTTCATTACTCGCCTGCCTCATGAGTTCGGGCAGTGCCGCATCGGGGATGCCTGAGGTAACGTCCACCTCACCGGCACGGTAGCGGTCCAGTTCTACCTTGTCGGAGGTGATGGGCAGGAAGGTGACATTTTCAAGCCGGACGTTGGCATTGTCCCAGTAGTGCCGATTGCGGCTGAGCACGACTTTTTCGTTCACGCTCCACTCTGCCAGTACAAACGGACCGTTACCCACATAGCTTTCAGGCCTTGCCCATTGTTCGCCGTGAGCCTCTATGGTCTCCTTATGGAGCGGGGCGAAGCAGGGTGAATGCAGCAGCTTTGGGAAGTAGGGCAAGGGTTTTTCAAGGCGCACCTGCAGTGTGTGTGCGTCGATGGCCACTACCCCCAGTTGAGCTGGTGGTATGTCTCCGCGAATAATCGATGCTGCGTATTGGATGCCTGTGTTCCTGAATCCTTCAGCGCAATAACTGGCCGTCTGCGGGTCTGCGGCACGCTGCCAGGCGTAGACAAAGTCCCATGCAGTCACAGGATCGCCATTGGACCAGCGTGCGTCTGTGCGGAGGTAAAAGCGGTAAGCCAGGCCGTCATCGTGTTCCCAGCGGTCGGCGGTGGCAGGTACCACGCTGCCATCCGCGCTCATTGTTACCAGGCCTTCCAGCAGGTCCTGGATGATGGTCGCTTCATAGGCGATACCCATCTTGTGTGGATCGAGGCTCTGGGGCTCCGCGTCATTGGCCCGCACTAAAGCTTGCATGGGCTGTATTGGTGTCTGCGCCTGTGCGGATGTGTCACCGGGAGCTGCCGCCTGTTCGTCCCTCTTTGAACACCCGGAACTTAGGAGGATTAGAGTGAGGCCAAGTGCCACCGGGATTCTGAGATTGTTCACAACTGTGCTCCCTGCCTGGCAGCTTCTTCCTGTGGTTTACCGGGGGTGTTGCCCTCGGTGTTGATCCACAAATCCTTGCTGTACTGGTATCCAAGGGGGCTAGGTTGGTAGCCGCGCACATGGGGTTTTACGAGCCTGGCGAGACCTCGGTTGTAAAGGGGGATGAAGGGCATGTCTTCGGCGAGCAGGTACTCTGCCTCGGCATAAAGCTCCGCCCGGACAGATTTATCTTGTTCGCTGATGGCCTGTTCCAGTAATTCATCAAACCGGGGATTACTGTAACCGTTCGTAGTTGGCCGACCGGTTAACATTCGGCTCAAGACATCAGATGAATCCGGATAGCTAGCCCCGAGACCACGGGTAGAGAGATCGAAGTCACGCTGTTCTATCAGCGGGATAAGGCTCTTCAGTTCAAAACTTTGTACCGTAGCTTCTGCCCCAAGTACCTCTTTCCACATGGCGGCAGCGGCGAGCAGCATCTTATGGGTGTCGTCGTTGTTCTTGTGAAATACGCGGAAGCGAAGGGGGTTTTTCAGGGAGTATCCAGCTTTGGTATAGAGTTCGCGGGCCAGCCTCTCCCTTTCGGTTTGGGATTGCCTCAACCAGGGATGGTCCTGGCCGGTCTCTGCATGAATTGCAGCTGGCGTTAGGCGATAGGCCGGACTGCCGGTTTTTAGCACTTTATGAACCAGCAGCTCGCGGTCGAGAGCAAGTGCCAGTGCCCTCCTTACATCCGGGTTGCCAAAGGGCGGCTTTGTGTGGTTGATCTCGATTCCAAAGGTGCTCGGCTGCACCAGCTCAAGCAGCTCGTCTGGCCGTTTGCGGCGTAGATTCTCAATCTGTTCGGACGGAGCGCTATAGGTAATATCGATTTCATCTGCGAGATAGCGACGCAGCTCTGTGTGGGCTGAGGCGATGGGAAGGTAAGTAATCTTCTCCAGGTGTACCTTGTCAGCCTCCCGGTATAGTGGATTGCGCTTGAGAATCAGCGATTCGTTGACCGACCAGGATTCCAGTAAGAAAGCGCCGTTGCCAACGAAGTGTTCAGGTCCTGTCCAGCTCGAGCCGTATTGCTCGATGGTGGGCAAGTGCAGGGGCAGGAAACAGCGGCTGATTAGCGCCTCGACGAAGTAACCAACCGGCTGTTCTAGCGTAACCTCCAGGGTATACGCGTTGGTTGCCCGGACGCCAATTTGTTCCGGCGGAAGTTTTCCCTCAACAATGCTCTTCGCATTCGCGACCTTGGTATCCACGAGCTCCTCGGCACAGCGGGAGGCTGTTACAGGATTGACCGCTCGGCGCCAGGCGTAAACAAAGTCCGCAGACGTTACTGGATCACCATTCGACCATTTGGCATCTCGCCTCAGGTGGAATGTGTAACGCTGAGCATCTGCTGTCACCCAGCGCTCTGCCACCGCTGGGATCAGCTCGCCGTCCGCACCATGCAGTACCAGGCCTTCCAATAGGTCACGGATCACTACTGTGTCATTCGAGCTGCTGCTGTGGTGAGGGTCCAGAGAGACGGGCTCGTGGTAGTTGCCGATGATCACTTCCTGACGGGTGGGAAGCGTTGCTAGTGCGTTCGTCGCGAATGCGTGACGGGAATCATTTTGTTCATTCCCGCAGCTAGCAAGCAATAGGGCGGTTAGTGGGATTCCAAATAGGGGAATGCCCAAGCAGGCTTTATGGGAATAATAGCGGTGGGAGTACATAGCGCCTCTGTGCAGAGTGATGTAAGCGGCCCGGATAAACCCCGTTACCACCTACCTCTGCCGGAGGAGCTCACTTTTCAAATACTTTGGATTAGTGAATCGTAAAGATGCTTCTGTCCTGATGTCAACGGGATGGTTTTGGCGCTTAGTGACAGCGAGGGTTCGTGGGCGGGTGAGGTCATCAGGTGTGGCTTTTGCCGCCATTTCGGGTTGCCATTCAAGCTGCTCATCATGGAGCACCCGCAATTCCTCTGCGAAAGGCACTTCCAAAAAACTTTTATGTCGCCAATTGCTATTCCAATGGCGGCTGCACGTCCGTTTGAATTGCCAAATCCCTGCTATAGCGGTAGCCCAGTGGGCTGGGACGGTAGCCCATAACATGGGGTTTAATCAGTCTGGCAACACCCCGGTTATAGAGGGGTATGAAGGGCATGTCTTCGGCGAGTAACTGCTCGACGCGAGCATACAACTGCATGCGGAGGTGTGGGTCCAGCTCTGCCCGGGCCTGATCGAGTAGGTCGTCGACGGCCGGGTTCGCATAGCCGTTGGCGTAGGGAGTGCCGCTGCGCATCCCCGACAGGGTGGCGGATGAATCAGGATAAACAGCTGTGCGTCCGCGAGTGGCCAGATCATAGTTTCCCTCCTGTACCAAGGGAACCAGGCTTTTTAGCTCAAAGCCCTGTACGCTCGCCTCGGCGCCGAGTACCTGTCTCCACATGGCGGCTGCGGCGAGGAGCATCTTGTGGGTATTGTCGTTGTTTTTATGGAAGATGCGAAAGCGCAACGGATTTTCCCGGGAATAGCCAGCGCGGTTATAGAGTTCCCGGGCTAATGCCTCACGTTCGGCCTGTGTTTGGCTTGCCCAAGAAGGATCAATGTTGGCATCTATGCGAATCGCAACAGGCGTGAGGTGATAAGCGGGTTCACCGATCTGGAGTACCTTGTCTACCAGTAGCTCTCGGTCGAGCGCGAGCGCCAACGCACGACGTAGATCCTTGTTATCGAATGGTGGCTTACCCTGGTTGATTTCTATCCCGAAGGTCATTGGTTCCAGCAGTTCGAGTAGCTCGCCCGATCGCTCGGTGCGTAGACTGTCGAGGTGCTCGGATGGCGCTGTGAAGGTTATATCGATTTCGCCAGCCAGATAGCGACGCAGTTCAGCGTGCGTTGAGGCTATGGGCAGGTATCTGACCTGTTGCAGGCCGACTTCTTCTGCGGCCCGATAGGACGGGCTACGAGCGAGCACCAGTGATTCATTGACTGTCCATGCCCTAAGAGTGAAGGCGCCATTGCCGATATAGTGCCCCGGGCGCGTCCATGCTTCCCCGTGCTGTTCGATTGCCGGGGCATATAGGGGTAGGTAGCACGGAGTAATCAGCAGGCTGGTGAAGAAGCTCAGGGGTTGCTCAAGAGTAATTTCCACTGTGTGTGGACCTGCCGCGTGAATCCCCAGGGCCTCTGGTGGGCGTTCGCCAGCTATTATCGCGGTCGCGTTGGCAACCCCGGAATCCGCCAGTGCTTCGGCACAACCTGAGCCTGTGGCCGGATCCACCGCGCGGCGCCAAGCGTAGACGAAGTCTCCAGCGGTCACCGGTTCGCCATTGGACCAGCGGGCGTTACGCCTCAAGTGAAACGTATAGTTACGCGAGTCCCTCGATTCCCAACGCTCCGCCACCCCGGGGATCAGTTTTCCATCGGCACCATGTAGAACCAGGCCTTCCAATAGATCGTTGAGTGGGGCCAGATCCGTGAAACCGGCAACGAAATGCGGGTCCAGAGAGGTGGGTTCGGCGTAGTTGCCGATGACCAATTCCTGGCGAGGGTCAGGTGAGGGAAGAGCGCTGTCGGTTAGTGCTTGGCGGGCATCGCCCTCTTCAGCGCCGCAGCCGCTCAGGAGTAGGAGGGCTAAAACGGGACTGGCTAGCCGGTAGTATCGGGAGGCTGGACGGAGATAGAAATGATGGGAGTACATGGCGCCCCTGTATCAGAGTTACGCAAGCGGACCGGATAAACCCCGTTACCACCTACCTCTGCCGGAGGAGCTTACATTTCGATTTTTTTCAACTAAGGAATCCTAAGGATGGCGCTGTTGTTGTGTCAATGCACTGTGGCTTGCCTTTGGGTGACTGGGTTGGGCTGGCAGAAGAAAAAAGCGACTTTGGCTGACTGGGGAGGAATTTGGCGCCCCCGGCAGGACTCGAACCTGCAGTCCGGACTTAGGAGGTCCGTGGTTTATCCCGTTAACCGACGGGGGCGAAGACTGGCTTTTGGCGACAAGGCGGCGGTGCCCGGGGTCGCGGAGGGGGTACATTCTAGCGTCACCCGCTGCCCGTGTCATGGGGCTCAAAGGGTTGGGGGTGTGGTAGGTGTTCGGGGACTCTTTGCCGGAGAAGTTCGGATGGGCGGGTGCCTCTCTCGGCTGGTGTAACTCGTGGTAACAGCTGGGGCAGAAGGGTAACGCATGCACAGACTCCGATTCTTCACGCCGAAGCAGAGAAACTGTCGCCATTTCGTCACGGAATAGCGCTATTTTGGCGCCAGACGGGGCGTTGGAATGAGGAAGTTTTTCCCGCCTTCTTGACGTGCTTTCCGGGGGCAAAAAAAGTTGTTTCCTAGTCGAAAATTTTTCTTGACCGGGCCTCGCGGAGCTGATTAATCTGCAGTGGAACAACAAAAACGACAAGGGTGTTTCTGCTTTTTGCAGATCGAGATTGTGGAGTTTCGTATGAGCGGCAACGTTAGCGAAAAAGACTTTGATTTTGATCACGATGACATCCCCCAGATTGCCAACGAGATCCTTCGTCAGGCAACTTCCCAACCACCCACGGATGCCCGCCGGATGGTTGAGGACAAGCTGGAAGAAATGCGCCTGCGGCGCGAGTTGATGGACTACGACTTCGAGTTTTGATGAGAGAGCAGGGGGTGCCGGAGACGGTACCCCCTTATCTTTTCCAGCCGGCAAAATCTTTTTGTCGTTTGGAGACTTGAGGGGTTCCTTTTCCCATTCGTTCTATGAGTATGGTGGGTGCTTTACCGGCAGCTGCAGTGGATCTGGCATTGCTTCATGGGCATCGCAGGCCTTTGGCCGGGTGGCCCGGGTAGACGGTGTAGATCCGGAGGGATTGTGGTCTTATCGGCCCATTCCTGGCAGAGACGGTGCCCGCCCAAAATAACAATAATGTAAAGCTCAAGAGTGAAACGGCCTGGGAAAGGGAACTTCCGGATGGCGAATCTCAGATCAGATACTTCGAGGGTCACCTCGGAACTCTCCGCTTGCGGGAGCCACCTGACAATCCGGGTATACGGCCCGTTTAACTTCAATTTGCATCGGGATTTTCTCGATAGCTACAGCAGCCTCCCGCAGCCACCGACCCGTTTCAGCATCGATCTCGCTGAGGCAACACATCTGGACAGCGCCGCCCTGGGCATGCTCCTGCTGCTTCGCGATCATTGCTTTGGTGCAGAGGTGGAAGTCCCTTCGGACGCGGTCACTCTTCTCAATGCCAATGAGCACGTAGCGACGATTCTCGAAGTTTCCAATTTCGACCAGCTGTTCGACATCCGCTGAGCGCGCTTGCCATGCTCAGCCTGATGGTCGTGGAGCCCGCTGAGAGCGAGGCCGACCTGCTCGCCAGTATGCTGCGCACGGTTTCGGAAGATTCCCCCCATCTGCCAACAATGGCCATTGTCTCTGAGCGCTCCATGTCAGCCGCCCTGACCACTTTTGCCACGAGTAAACCCAATCTGGTGCTGATCGGTCCGGGTGCCGCGGCGGATGTTGTACCCAGTGACCTGGATCGACTGCGGGCGCTCGCCGGTATGGAGCCGATTCCCACCATTCTCGCAGGAGGGGACCGGGATGAGCTGCTGGACCGCGCGCTGGCGCTGGGAGCGGATGAGACCCTCGCTGCGCCCTATGACTTGAGGGAAGTCCACCTCAAGCTGTGTGCACTGGCAAGGCTTGCACGATTCGGTGCATCGCTTCTGGGCCAGCGGGACCGGATTCGCCAGAGTCATGACGGCCTGCTGGGTGAGCAGGCATCGGTGCGACGAATGTTCGGTAACCTGAGCCGTGAAAGCTGTCTCAACGAGAGCTCCGCAATTCGTCATCACCTTTCCCCGCAGGCGCTACTGAATGGTGACGTTGCCGCAGCTGCCTGGGGGCCCGGTGGCAAGCTGATCATGCTGCTTGGGGATTTCACTGGTCACGGACTGGCAGCTGCTGTCGGCACGGTGCCTCTCACCGCTGCGTTTTATTCGATGGTTCCCAAGGGCTTTGCTTTGCCCCGCATTCTGCAGGAGCTGAACAGCAAGCTGCACCGGCTGCTGCCGGCCAACATGTTCTGCTGCGTGTTGTTGCTGGAACTGGATACGCACAAGCGCCGACTGCGCATCTTCAATGGCGGGATGCCGGGCGCATGCCTGCGCAGGGCCTCTGGCCGTGTCCGGCAGTTCGAGTCCCGCCAGTTGCCGCTCGGCGTGCTGGCGGAACTGGATGTGGCACCGGCCATCGTCCATGTGCCTGTAGAGAAGGGCGATGCGCTGTACCTGTGGAGCGACGGCTTGGCAGAGCTGTACTCTTCTGGCGGTGAGCCGTTTGGGCAGCGGCGAATCGTGGAGGTAATTACCCGCATCAAAGAGGGGCAGGGGCGCTTCGATGGTGTTCTCGACGAGGCTTTTCGGTTTGCTGCGTGTCAGGCCGACGACCTCTCGCTGGTAGAGCTGGACCTCGATCGGGCAGTCGCGGAGGCGACCTCGCGGGCACCGGTCAGAACGCGGTTGCCCGACTACCGGGTGGGGGAATGGTCTGCCCGGTTCACCCTGGGCCCGGGAGAGCTCCGCGATGCAGATCCGCTGCCGCCATTGCTGGACGTGTTGGCCCAGGCGCCCGGTGCGGCCTGGTTCCGCGACACGCTGACAATCGTGCTGGGCGAGCTGTTCCGCAACGCGCTGGAGCATGGTGTGATCGGTCTCGACAGCAGCATCAAGTCCTCAGAGCAGGGGTTTGCCGAGTATTACCACGAGTTGCACCGTCGGCGGCGCGCCCTGCGGGAGGGCTGGATACAGGTCGCCGTGAAGTGCCACGGACGGGGATCGGGTGGGGTGCTGGAAGTGGTGGTGGATGACAGTGGTCCCGGCTTTCCGGCCAGCTGGTCACGGAGCGGGAGCTATGCCGGACGGGGCCTGCCATTGCTGCGGTCGGTTTGCCGGACTCTGGAGTTGCAATATGGCAGCAGTCGCGTCCGGGCCCTGATCGATTGGGGGCGGCCCGTCGATCGCGGGATACAGGCAGCGGAAAATCCCGCCTGACGCCCTCAAATCAATGCATTTGCCGCCATAGCCGGTATAATGTCGCTCAGTTTTTCATCAATCCGGCACGCCTTCATGATGGCTCTACAGGCTTCACCTTCCCAGTTGCTGCGGGTCCGCCAGCTCTCTTGTGAGCGGGACGGTCGCGTATTGTTCGCTGGGCTCGACTTCGACCTGGGGCCCGGTCAGGCGCTGCAGATCGAGGGGGCCAATGGTGCCGGCAAGACTACCCTGCTGCGCACCCTGATCGGCAGTGCGGGTGATTTTGACGGTGAAATCCTCTGGAATGGCCGTGCCTTCCCGGCAGCACTGCCGGAGCTGCGTGCTCACCTTCTCTATATTGGTCACGGGGCCGGGGTCCGGCGCGGTCTGACACCACTGGAGAACCTGGCCTGGTATGGTGCCGCTCGCGACGAGGCACTGCGGGCACTGGAACAGGTGGACCTGTTCGGGTTTGAGGACAGCCTTTGTCAGCAGCTGTCAGCAGGACAGAATCGCCGCGTGGCGCTGGCGCGCCTGTTTCTGGCCGGTGCACCGCCACTGTGGATTCTCGATGAGCCACTGGCCGCGCTGGACATCGCCGGAGTTTCCGGGTTGCAGGGGCAGATGGCCTGTCACCTGAGCCGCGGCGGCAGCATCCTGTTTACTTCCCACCAGCCGGTAGCACTGGCCGGGTTGCGCACGCTGAACCTGAGTGAGTTCGCGAGTCCGGAACCTGCAGGTTTTGCTGAGGAGACTATCGATGTCCTCGCCTGAAACCGCAGCCCATTCCTTCACGCCCGCTGCCCGCGCCGTGCCGGGGTTCATGCCGCTGTTCCGCAGTGAGCTGCTGCTGGCCCTGCGCCGCCGCGCCGATATTGCCAACCCTCTGCTGTTTTTTGTCACCGTGCTGGCCCTGCTGCCGCTCGGTGTCGGCCCGGAACCCGAGCTGCTGGCGCGCCTGGCCCCGGGGATGATCTGGGTCGTGGCGCTGCTGGCGACCCTGTTGTCCCAGGAGAGCCTGTTCCGCGCGGATTTCGAGGATGGCTCCCTGGAGCAGCTGGCGCTCACGCCGCAGCCGCTGTATTTCGCCGTGCTGGCCAAGGTGGCTGTGCACTGGCTGGTCACCGGGCTGCCGCTGGCGCTGCTGTCGCCGCTGCTGGGCATGATGCTGAACCTGCCCGAGGGTGGCTATCTGTCACTGTTGCTGTCCCTGTTGCTGGGGACGGCGAGCCTGAGCCTGATCGGTGCTGTCGGCGCCGCACTGACTGTGGCGCTGCGGCGGGCGGGCCTGCTGCTGGCGTTGATCGTTATGCCGCTGTATGTGCCCGTGTTAATCTTCGGCACCGGCGCCGTGCAGGCGGCGGTCGACGGCTATGCTTACGGCCCGCAACTGGCCATCCTCGCGGCGCTGCTCGCCGGGGGAACGGCCCTGGCACCGCTGGCGGCTGCGGGTGCGATCCGCATCAGCCTAGACAATTAACCTGGAGGTACGCCCTTTGGCCTGGCAATGGTTTCACCGCTTGGGTTCACCCCGCTGGTTCTATCAGAAGACCAGCGCCTGGATGCCGTGGCTGGCGCTGGCCAGTGTTCTGCTGATCGGCGCGGGTTCCGTGTGGGGGCTCGGCTTTGCGCCTGAAGACGCCAAGCAGGGCAACAGTTACCGCATCATCTATATCCATGTGCCTGCCGCCTTCCTGGCTCTGGCGGGCTACTACATCATGGCCATCAGCGGTGCTATCGGCCTGATCTGGAAGATGAAGCTGTCTTTTGTGGTGATGCGTGCGGCGGCACCGATCGGTGCGGTTCTCACCTTTATTGCCCTCTTCACCGGCGCGGTCTGGGGCAAGCCCACCTGGGGAACCTACTGGGTCTGGGACGCCCGGATCACTTCGATGCTGATCCTGCTGTTCCTCTATATCGGTGTCATCGCCCTGGCGAGGGCGTTCAGTCGTGAACAGGTTGCGGACAAGGCCTGCGCCCTGCTGGCCCTGGTGGGAACGGTCAACATCCCGATCATCTACAAGTCGGTGGACTGGTGGTTCACATTGCACCAGCCGGCCACCATCAAGTTCACCGAAAAGAGCAGTATCGACCCGAGCATGTTCTACCCGCTGCTGACCATGATTATCGGCTTTTACTGTCTGTACGCCTGGACCCTGATGGCCCACACCCGGGAGAAGATACTGCAGCGGGAGTGGCGTACCAGCTGGGTACAGCAGTTGATGCGCGGCAAATCCATGACCGAGAGCAAGGCGGGGTAGGGCGATGCAGTTTCAGTTCGAAAGCCTGGCGGCTTTTCTGCACATGGACGGCCACGGGCCCTTTGTCTGGGCTGCGTATGCCGTGACTTTTGTTGCGCTGGCCGCCCTCGCGTTCCAGCCGCGGCTGCAACGCCGCCGACTGAAGCGGGAGCTCGAACGGCAGCAGCGGATCGAGGCCCGACGCCGTTCGGTGGAGGCACAGCGGTCCAGGGCGGCAGAGCCGGCCTGATGCTGGTCCCGGCGATCCCGTCGGCAAGGATTTCTATTTTTACCCGGAGTTTGTAGATAACGATGCATCCCGTTCGCAAACAGCGCCTGATTCTGGTTCTGGTCCTGGTGGGCCTCTCTTCCGCCGCGGTGGCGCTGGTCACCTATGCCATGCGCAACAACATGAACTATTTCTATGCCCCCAGCGCCTTTGCCGCCGGTGAGGTGCCGTTTGAAAAACGCATCCGCGCCGGTGGCTGCGTAGTGCCGGGCAGCGTGGTGCGGGCCGGTGACAGTCTCGACGTTCGCTTCGCGTTGACCGATGGCAAGGCAGAGCTGGAAGTGGTCTTCGACAAGATCCTGCCTGACCTCTTTGCCGAAGGTGAGGCCGCCGTCGTGACCGGGCGCCTGCTGCAGGATGGCCGGGTGCGTGCGGACCAGGTGCTGGCCAAGCACGATGAAAACTACACCCCGCCGGAAGTGGCCGAGTCCATGGCGGCGGAGGCGAGCTGCGCTGGCGGAGCCAAGATATGATTGCTGAGCTCGGGCACTTCTCGCTACTGATTGGTCTGTTGCTGTCACTGGCCCTGACCGTGGTGCCGATGGCTGGCAGTTATGCCGCCCGCCCATTATGGATGGCGGCGGGCCGGCCGCTGGCGCTGGGGGTGCTCGGCTTTACCGCCCTGGCCTATGTGTGCCTGACCGTGGTGTTCATCCAGAGCGATTTCACCGTGGCCTACGTGGCCCACAACTCCAACAGTATTCTGCCGGTCTACTACAAGATCACCGCTGTGTGGGGTGGCCACGAGGGCTCGATCCTGCTGTGGCTGCTGATCCAGGCCGGCTGGGCGGCGGCAGTGGCCCTCTTCAGCCGCCAGTTGCCGGCAGAGCTGGTCGCGCGGGTGCTGTCGGTGCTCGGTGTGGTGCTGGTGGGCTTCTTCCTGTTTATCCTGCTTACGTCGAATCCCTTCGACCGACTGCTGCCATTCCCGCCCGCAGAGGGTAATGACCTGAATCCTCTGCTGCAGGATCCGGGCATGATCATCCATCCCCCGTTGCTCTACATGGGCTACGTGGGCTTCTCGGTGGCCTTTGCCTTCGCCATAGCAGCGCTGCTGGGTGGCCAGCTGGATTCGGCCTGGGCGCGCTGGGCGCGGCCGTGGACCGCGGTGGCCTGGTCCTTCCTGACCCTGGGTATCGCACTGGGCAGCTGGTGGGCCTACTACGAGCTCGGCTGGGGCGGCTGGTGGTTCTGGGATCCGGTCGAGAACGCCTCCTTTATGCCCTGGCTGGTCGGTACGGCGCTGATGCACTCCCTGGCGGTGACGGAAAAGCGAGGCCTGTTCAAGAGCTGGACCATCCTGCTGGCGATCTTTTCGTTCAGCCTGAGCCTGCTGGGTACCTTCCTGGTGCGCTCCGGTGTGCTGACCTCTGTGCACGCGTTTGCCACGGATCCGCTGCGCGGCGGCTTTATCCTGGGTTTCCTGGCCATCGTGGTCGGGCTGTCACTGCTGATCTTCGCCCTGCGGGCGCCGGCGGTGAGCGCGGGCAGTGTGTTTTCCTTCCGCTCCCGGGAAACCTTCCTGCTGGGCAACAACATCCTGCTGGTTCTGATCATGGGGATGGTGCTGACCGGCACCCTGTACCCGCTGCTGGCGGATGCGCTCAACTGGGGCAAGATCAGCGTGGGCCCGCCGTTCTTCAACCTGTTCTTCGTGCCCCTGATGGCAGTGCTTTGCCTGCTGCTGGGCCTCGGCATTCACGCCAACTGGAAAGACACCCGCTGGGACCGGCTGCTCTCGGTGTGGCAGTTGCCGCTGGTGGTGGCCGTCGTAGCGGGCCTGGTGTTGCCCTTTGTACTCGGTGGCTTCCACTGGGGTGCGGCGCTGGGTGTATTTGTCGGTGTCTGGGTCACCGCGGCGAGCGCGGCGGACATTCTGATTAAGAGTCGCAATGCGCCCAGCCTGGTGGCGGGCCTGCGCCGCCAGCGGGCCAGTTACTTCGGGATGCACCTGGCCCATATTGGTCTGGCAGTTTCCGTCCTCGGTGTGGCACTGACCTCCGTGTACAGCGTCGAGAAGGATGTGCGGATGTCTCCCGGCGATACACACCAGGTAGCGGGCTTTGATTTCCGTTTCGGCGGTGTTCGCCAGGTACAGGGGCCCAATTACCGTGCAATCGAGGGCGTGCTGTTCGCGAGCCGTGATGGCAAGCCGGTGGCGGAGCTGCACCCGCAGAAGCGCAACTACCTCTCCGGTGGTAACACCATGACCGAGGCCGCCATCGATACCGGCCTGTTTCGGGATCTCTATGTGGCCCTGGGTGAGCCGCTCGACAAGGCCAACCCCAACGGGGACTGGGCGGTGCGGCTGCAGTACAAGGCTTTCGTGGTGTGGATCTGGCTGGGCTCGGTGCTGATGGCCCTCGGCGGCGGCATTGCGGTGGCGGACAAGCGCTATCGCAAGGTGAAAGCGGCCCGAGCCGCTGCGGTGGACGGGATACCGGCGGCAGCCTGATCAATCGAACTGGGGAGGGAACCATGGCGCGACTGAAACTCTTTCTGCCGCTGATTATCTTTGCCGCGCTGGCAGTGCTGTTCTGGCGGGGGCTGTCACTCAATCCGCAGGATATGCCCTCCGCATTGCTGAACAAGCCGGTGCCGGAATTTTCACTGCCGAAAGTCTCCGACGGTAAAACCCTGGCGCAGAAGTCGGACCTGCCGGCAAAGCCGCTGCTGATGAATGTCTGGGCCACCTGGTGCATTGCCTGCCGGGTGGAGCACCCCTACCTGAACCAGCTGGCAGAGCAGGGTGTCCCCATCGTCGGCGTGAACCTGAAAGATGACGATGTGGAGGCGCGGCGCTGGCTGGAGCAGTTCCATAATCCCTACCTGTTCAGTGTTGCAGACCGCGAGGGCAAGCTGGCGCTGGATCTCGGTGTCTTCGGTGCACCCGAAACTTTCCTTGTGGATGCGCAGGGCGTGATTCGCTGCAAGCACGTCGGTGTGGTCGATGACCGTGTCTGGCAGACCAAGCTGCAGCCGCTCTACGAAAAACTGCAAAACCAGACCTGGGGCGAATTTTCCGGTGAGTTATCGGATTCCCTGCTCTCCCGTTGTCAGTGAAACTGAAGAAAAGAAAAGCCGCTTTATCTGCTGGCTGGGCCCGGTAGAGGACAGGGCGGCATTTCTTCAGCAACTGGAGGCGGTACGCAACCAGTATCCCGATGCGAGCCATCACTGCACTGCGCTGGTGATCGGCAATCCTTCCAATCCTGATGTGATGATCTCCGACGACGATGGTGAGCCCGGCGGCAGCGCAGGGCGGCCGATGCTCGAACTGTTGCTGAAGCAGGAAGTCGGGAATGTGGGGGCAATCGTCACCCGTTACTTCGGCGGTACCAAGCTCGGTGTCGGTGGCCTGATGCGGGCTTACCGGGGCGCCGTGGGTGCCGCGCTGCAGGTTGCAGAGCTCAGGCCATTCATTGCCTCCATCGATGTTTCTGTAAGTTGTGATTTCGCCCAGGAGGCCCGCCTGCGTTTCCTCGTGGGGCAGGTTGGAGGACTCTGTAAGGAGGCCACTTACAGCAGCGGGGTTAGTGTAACGCTCAGCCTGCCGGCAGATCGCTGGCCAGAGTTGAAAGCGCAGTTGCAGGCGGAGGGCTTTGGCCTTTCCGACGAGCAGGATTAATCTGCCCTTGCTCTGGTTTCGTATGTCTCACGTGAACCATAATCAGTAGCGCCCTGGGCGCAATCGAACTTTCACAGCCGGGGAATTCCGTGAAGATACTTGCCTTTGCCGCCAGCTCCAGCCAGCAATCCATCAACAAGGCCCTGGTAACCTATGCCGCGGGGCTCCTCGAGGGTGTCGAGGTTGAGATCCTTGATCTCAACGACTTCGAGTTACCTCTTTTCAGCGTGGACCGGGAGCAGGAGCTGGGCCACCCGCCGGCGGCACAACGCTTTTTCGACAAGATCGGCGCTGCCGATGCCCTGCTGATTTCCTTTGCCGAGCACAACGGCTCTTATACCGCGGCGTGGAAGAATCTCTACGATTGGGTTTCCCGTATCGACCAGAGGGTGTTCCAGGGTAAGCCCGCGGTGTATCTGGCAGCTTCCCCTGGCCCCGGTGGAGCCAAACGGGTGCTGGCTGCAGCGGAATCCTCTGCACCGCACTTTGGTGCCGAGGTGCTTGCCAGTCTCTCGATCTCCAAGTTCCATGACAACTTCGACCTGCAGGGCAATCACCTCCGGGATGCCGAGCTGGAGCGCGGGTTATTCGATGCGGTGGTTACCCTGTTGTCAGCCCGCTAGGTTGCCACCTGAGTCAATGACCGCTGTCCCCTTGCCTGAGTTTAGGGCTACCTGAAAAGTATCTTGTGATGGTGTCACGCCGGTCCTAAGCTGCGTCAGACAGTTTGCCGGGTATGTGCCATGCAGGAATTTCCCCACCATTATCGTGTCGCCGCCAGCGCGGACAGCGATGGCGATGTTGAGGTGACAGCCGAAGGGCTGGAGCCCATCATCAGTGCCCCGCCCAAACAATTCGACGGACCCGGAGATCGCTGGTCCCCTGAGGATCTCCTTGTGGGTGCCATCGCCGATTGCCTGGTGCTGACGTTCCGAGCCATCGCCCGTCATTCCAAACTGGAATGGCGGCGTCTTGTATGTGATGTGGACGGTATTCTGGACAAAGGCTCGGACGGCGTGAAATTTACGGCGTTCAACGTCCATGCTGAACTGGTGATTCCCGAAGGTGAGGATCCAGACAAGGCCCGACGGCTGGTTGAGAAAGCCGAGTCCCACTGTCTGGTGACGGCGTCGCTTTCTGGAGAAGTATCTCTGGAGGTGGTGATTTCGTCGGAATAGGTTGGTTTGGCATTGTCCGAATCGGCTGTCCTGCCGATTTGTCGAACGGGGGGTACTGATTCGGCCCGTGCTGGCCCTCACCCTGCGGGCGCCGTCGCGTGGCTCCGGCGTCCAAAATTGCCTCTGGCAATTTTGTCGAACTAGGGCTCTCGCACACCGATCCAACACATACAAAAAAGCCCCACTTTTGCGAGTGGGGGTTAGCGGGTGCATGGGTGGCATCGAGGTGGGACTGATGGGCGCCGTCCCTGGCGCCCACCCTTCGGGCAACGCCGCTGTGCGGCATTGTCCAAATCGGCTCTCCTGCCGATTTGTCGAACTGGGGCTCTCGTCCGCCGATCCCCCATATACGAATAAGGCCCACACTTTCGTGTGGGCCTTATTCGTATATGGCGGACCGGACGGGACTCGAACCCGCGACCTCCGGCGTGACAGGCCGGCATTCTAACCAACTGAACTACCGGTCCGCATTCCTTGCTTCCCTTGTTTCTTCCTGCCGGGCAGGAGGAGGGAAGTGGTGGGTGGTACAGGGGTCGAACCTGTGACCTACGGCTTGTAAGGCCGTCGCTCTCCCAACTGAGCTAACCACCCGTGAAGGGCTGCGTATCTTACTGCCAAAATTTTTCGAGTCAATATTTCCGGATCAAAAAGATCGAGATGGTAAATGTGGGCAGAGGCAAGGGGCGGAAGCGCTTTCCTGTGGGCGTCCGTGCATCAGGAAGTTGCAAGCGGTCACTGACACGTCGCGGCTATGAGGTAACATCGGCTTGCTTTCAGTTGAGGAGATTGTTCATGAAGCAGTGGCGGGAATTGATGAGCGTGTTGGCCAGTTTGGTAATGCTGGCGGGATGCCAGAATATGGATGCCGCGTCTCCCTGGGTCGATCTGGGTAATCAGGTGGCGAAGAATGCCGGTTATGACACCGACTCCAGGCTCGCGCGGGGAATCAAGGAGATGCTTTCCACCAGTACCGATCGTGCGGGCAATGGCCTGTCTCAAGCCGGTGCATTCAACCTGCCGCTGCCCGCCAGCGCGCAGCCGGTGGCGGATGGGCTGCGTCAGTTCGGGCTCGGCAGTTACGTCGACCAGCTGCAAAATGCCATGAATCGCGGTGCCGAGCAGGCTGCGGTAGAAGCCGCGCCGGTATTCAAGCAGGCGATTGCGGAGATGACGATCGATGATGCGCTGGGCATTGTCCGTGGCAGCGAGACAGCGGCGACAGAGTACTTCCGTCGGCAGACCGAGAGCGCGCTGCGGATGCGATACCAGCCGATCGTGGAGTCGAACCTGCGTCAGACCGGGTTTTACAGTGAGTACAAAAGCCTGTTGGCGGCCTATGAGAAGCTCCCTGTGGCCGGCAAGCCGGAGCTGGACCTGGAGCGTTACGTGATCGATCAGAGTATGGCGAAGTTGTTTAGTCGTATTGGTGAAGAAGAGGCATTGATTCGCAAAGATCCCGTGGCGCGGGGGAGTATTTTGATTGGGCAGGTGTTTGGGGGCGCTGAGGGGTAGTTACCGTATTCCCGTGAGATTTCTTGGGCCGCTTCATGTGGCAGAAGCCTCAATTTGGTGAGGGGCTGAGAAGCACATAGGAGGATTTGGGGTGGGCCGGACGGGGTTGATTCGCGGCTTTGCCGCTCACCCTTCGGGTGCCGTCGCGGGGGTTCGGCGTCCAAAATTACCTTGGGCAAATTAGTGACTCGGGCCATCCCTGTCCCTCGCCCTTCGGGCAACGCCGCTGTGCGGCATTGTCCAAATCGGCTGTCCTGCCGATTTGTCGAACTGGGCTTCTGTCACGCCGATCCAACACATACAAAAAAGGCCCACACTTTCGTGTGGGCCTTTTTCGTATATGGCGGACCGGACGGGACTCGAACCCGCGACCTCCGGCGTGACAGGCCGGCATTCTAACCAACTGAACTACCGGTCCGCATTCCTTGCTTCCCTTGTTTCTTCCTGCCGGGCAGGAGGAGGGAAGTGGTGGGTGGTACAGGGGTCGAACCTGTGACCTACGGCTTGTAAGGCCGTCGCTCTCCCAACTGAGCTAACCACCCCGCGTCAGGAGCTGCGTATAGTAATGATATTTTCCGGCGCGTCAACGGCTTGTGTGAAAATTTTTTTGTCTTTCAAGGGCTTGCGTTGTTTTCCATGGTTATCTGGGCATGGGACGGCCGCGGCGGCACTGCTATAATCGCGCAAATTTCCACCGCAACCCCAGAGAGGGAGGCCCCCTTGATGCCAATCCGCTGGCCAGCCCTGATGTTCACGGCGTTCGTCGCCCTGTGCCTGTCCCTGTCTGCGGCCGCCGCCGTGGATGCCGAACCCCTGTCGACGCCAGAACTCGAGGCGCGCTACAAGGTACTGATCGAGGAGATGCGTTGCCCCAAGTGCCAGAACCAGAACCTGGCGGGGTCGGACTCCCCGGTGGCCAACGACCTGCGGCGTGAAATCCGCCGGTTGCTGGAGGAGGGGTTCAGCGATGCGGAGATCACCGAATACATGGTGGCCAGGTACGGGGATTTCGTCCTTTACCGGCCGCCGCTGCAACGCAATACGGTGGCACTCTGGCTGGCGCCGGGTGTGTTTGCCGCGCTGGGCCTGTTGGCCCTGGTGGTGATCGTGGTGCGTTCACGCAGTGGCCGCGGTGCCGCTCAGGCGGATGCGAGCCCCGGGCTCACCGATGAGGAGCGCCGGCGCCTCCAGCAGCTGCTGGGCGCGGATGCGGAAGAACTGAACACAAAAGAAGAGAAGAATCGCAATGACTGAGCTGTGGTTGGGCCTGGCGCTGCTGGCGCTGCCGCTGGCATTCGTTGTTCTGTGGCCTGCGCTTCGCGGAGCCGGCACTGCGCGGGCGGCGGCCAGGCGCGAGGCGCTGGCTGCCCTGTACCACGAGCAGCACACGGAGCTGCGGGCCTCACTGGAGTCTGGTGCTATTGACCGGGACCAGTTCGAAACGCTCGAGGCGGAAATGGCCCGCAACCTGCTGGCTGCAGAAGGCGACTCTGGTCGCGTCTCCGGTCGCGCCAGCGGACGCGGACTCCTGATCGGCCTGGCGCTGGTACTGCCGCTGGCGGCAGGCGGGCTGTACCTGGTTTCAGGGCACTATGAGGGCCTCCGGTTGCACCAGAGCCTGCTGGTCAGCCAGCAGGGGGGGATGGATGCCGCTGCGGAGAAGCAGCTGACCAGACAGTTGCAGGTGTGGACTGAGGCCAACCCGGATGACCTGACCAGCCGCTTTGTGCTTGCCCAGCGCCTGATGGCGACCGGCGACCTGCCGGGTGCCGTTGCGGCCTACCGCTATGTGGCCGAACGTGAGCCCCAGGCCGCCGACGTGAAGGCGCAGCTGGCCCAGGCCCTGTTCTTTGCGGCCAACTCAAAGATTACCGATGAAGTGCGCAGCCTGGTGAAAGAGTCCCTGTCGGTGCAGCCCAATAACGGCACCGCACTGGGGTTGGCCGGTATCGCGGCGTTTGAAGATGGCGATTACCGTGCGGCCCGCGACCACTGGCAACTCGCCCTGCGCCAGTTGAGTCCGGACTCCATGGCCGCGCAGGCTCTGGCTGCCGGTGTCGCTCGTGCAGAGCGCTCCCTGGCCGAAGCCGGCGGTGAGTCGAGTGCGAAGCCGGCGGCAACCGCGGCAGCAGTTGCCGATCAGGGGCCGGCAATACGGGTCAGTGTCAGTCTGGCAGACAGCGTTTCTGCGGCCGCGGATACGCCGGTATTTGTCTACGCCCGCTCTGCGGAGAGCCCCATGCCGCTGGCGATCGTGCGCCTGCAGGCGGGGCAGTTGCCGGCAGAAGTGGTGCTGGACGAGTCGCGGGCGATGATGCCCGGCCGCTCCCTCGCCACGGTGGATTCCGTGCAGCTGGTGGCTCGCCTGGCATTGCACGGCGACGCGCGGCCGGCACCGGGAGACTGGCAGGGCATGATCGAGATTTTGCCGGAGGCGCGCTGGGGAGAGCCGCAGGCCATCCGCATCGATCACGAACTGTAGCGGGAAGCCGGGGCAGGACCCCGCAGCCGGCGGTAAATTTGCGCTGAAACCGCCGGCGCCCCCATGTACAATCAGCCGTTGGTGTGGCCACAGCTCGCCGGCATAAAACAAATACCGAGTTACAGAATACATGCGTCTGAAGTGCATCAAGCTTGCGGGTTTCAAATCCTTTGTTGACCCGACCACTGTCCATTTTCCGTCCAACCTCAGTGCCGTGGTGGGCCCCAACGGCTGTGGCAAGTCCAACACCATCGATGCCGTGCGCTGGGTGATGGGGGAGTCCTCCGCGAAGAACCTGCGCGGCGACTCCATGACCGATGTGATCTTCAACGGTTCCAGCGGCCGCAAGCCGGTGGGCCAGGCCTCCATCGAGCTGGTGTTCGACAACTCCGAGGGTAAGTTGACCGGCGCCTACGCCGCTTTCTCCGAGATCTCCGTCAAGCGTCGCGTGACCCGCGACGGCCAGAACACCTATTTCCTGAACGGTGAGAAGTGCCGCCGCCGCGATGTGACCGACCTGTTTCTGGGTACCGGCCTCGGTCCGCGCAGCTACGCCATCATCGAGCAGGGGATGATCTCCAAGCTGATCGAGGCCAAGCCCGAGGAGCTGCGGGTCTATATCGAAGAGGCAGCCGGTATCTCCAAGTACAAGGAGCGCCGCCGCGATACCGAAAACCGCATGCGCCGCACCAAAGAGAACCTGGAGCGCCTGACCGATATCCGTGACGAGCTGGATCGCCAGCTGGCGCGACTCGAGCGCCAGGCCGCCGCGGCGGAGAAGTACAGCCGCTTCAAAGAGGAAGAGCGCTCTCACAAGGCGCACCTGCAGGCGCTCAAGTACCGCGACCTGAACGAGCAGGCCAAGACCAAAGAGCAGCAGATCGGTGAGCTGGAACTGACCGTGGAAGAGCTGGTCACCCGCCAGGTGACCTGTGATTCCGAGATCGAGCAGAAGCGCGTGGGCTACCACGAGCTGTCCGACAGCTTCAACGAGGTCCAGGGGCGTTTCTACGCCGTGGGGGCCGATATTGCCCGTATCGAGCAGAGCATCGCCCACGCCCGCGAGCGCAATACCCGATTGCAGTCCGACCTGCAGCAGACCGAGCAGGAGTTCCGCGAGGCGGAGACCGGCCTCGAGGCAGACCGGGAGAAGGCCGAACAGTTCGAGGCGGAACTGGAAGTCATCCTGCCGGACCTGGAAATGGTCCAGGCAGCGGAGGAGGAGTCCGCCGAGGCCCTGCTGGCTGCCGAAGAGCAGATGCGCGAGTGGCAGAACGAGTGGGACCAGTTCAACCAGGGTGCCTCCGGCTCCCGCCAGAAGGCGGAGGTGCAGCAGTCCCGTATCCAGCACCTGGAAACTTCGCGCCAGCGCCTGCAGGAACGTATCAACAAGCTGCAGGCGGAACAGTCCGGCCTGCAGGACAGTGGCGACGACAGCGAGTCCGAGCAGCTCAGTGAGCAGCTGGCGGAGCTGGAGCTGCAGGCGCTGGAGCGCCGCGAGTCCGTTGCCGAGAAAAACGAACAGCTGAGCGAGTTGCGCACCCGCGATCGCGAACTGGGCGGCGAGCTGGACCAGCTGCGGCTGCAACTGCAGACCTCCCGCGGTCGCCAGGCTTCACTGGAGGCGCTGCAGCAGGCGGCGCTGGGGCAGGGCAAGGCAGTGGAGAACTGGCTGCAGCAGCAGGCGCTGGCGGACAAGCCGCGCCTTGCCGACCAGATCAGTGCCCGTGCCGGCTGGGAGAAAGCGGTGGAAACCGTGCTCGGCTCCCAGCTACAGGCCATCTGCGTCGATCAGCTGGACAGCCTCTCTGACAGCCTGGCCAGCCTGGAAAGTGGTCAGGCAGTGTTTGTGGACGGCGCTGCGGTCAGCCCGTCCGAAGCCGGTTCCCTGCCGAAACTGGCCGAGGTGGTGGATGGTCCCGCGGCGCTCTCGGGTGTGCTTGCCGGAATCTATACCGCCGAGGATCTGAACGCGGCGCTGGGCATGCGCAGCCAGCTGAAAGCCCACGAATCCATCGTTACCCGTGACGGTCTGTGGCTGGGCCCCAACTGGCTGCGGGTGAGCCGCGCCAGCGATGCGGAAGCCGGCGTGCTGGCGCGCAAGCAGGAGCTGGAAGAGCTGGAGCAGGCGATTGCCAGCTGCGAGGATCAGATCGAGAAACTTGCCGGCGAACGGGAAGAGGTACGCGGCAAGTTGGCGGAGCTGGATGAGGCGATCGAGCAGGCCCGTTCTGAGGTGGAGCAGTTCAGCCGCCGCGAGGCAGAGCTGCGCAGCCAGTTGTCCGCCCGCCGTGCCCGCGCCGAACAGATGAATGAGCGCCGCACCCGCATCGATCAGGAGCTGGCAGAGGTGCGTGAGCAGCTGGAGCTGGAGGCGGAATCCCTCTCGGAGGCCCGCCTGTTGCTGCAGGAAGCGGTCGAGGCGATGAGCGAGGATACGGATCGCCGGGAGACCATGCTGGCCCGCCGTGACGAGCTGCGGGAAGCTCTCGATGGGGCCCGCCAGCGCGCCCGCGAGGACAAGGACCGGGCCCACGAGCTTGCCATGCGCGAGCAGTCGGTCCGCACCCAGAAAATTTCCCTCGAGCGCACCCTGCAGGTGATGCGCGAGCAGGTGGAACGCCTGAGCAGCCGCCGCGAGCTGCTGCAGGAGCAGATGTCTGAAGCCCAGGATCCGTCCCAGGACTACCAGGCCGAGCTGGAAGAAAAACTGGCCACCCGCCTCGATGTGGAGGCAGAGCTGGCCGACGCCCGCAAGAAACTGGAAGAGGTGGAGAGCGGCCTGCGCGAGCAGGAACAGGAGCGCCACAAGGTGGAGTCTGCACTGCAGGGCGTTCGTGCCCAGCTGGAGCAGGAGCGCCTGGGTGCCCAGACCCTGGAAGTGCAGCGCAATGGGCTGGTGGAGCAATTGCGGGAAAGCGATCACGACGTGGAGCAGCTGCTCGAAGAATTGCCGGACGACCTGACCATTGCCCAGCTGCAGGAGAACCTGGAGCTAGTCGCTGCCCGTATCTCACGCCTTGGTGCCATCAACCTGGCGGCCATTGATGAATACAAGCAGGAAGCCGAGCGCAAGCACTACCTGGATCGCCAGTACGGCGACCTGACCGACGCGCTGGAGACGCTGGAAAATGCGATCCGGAAGATCGACCGCGAGACCCGTACCCGCTTTAAAGAGACCTTCGACCAGGTGAATACCGGGTTGCAGGAACTGTTCCCGAAAGTGTTCGGCGGCGGCCATGCCTATCTGGAACTCACCGGCGAGGACCTGCTGGATACCGGTATTGCGATCATGGCCAGGCCCCCCGGCAAGCGGAACAGTACCATTCACCTGCTGTCCGGCGGGGAAAAGGCGCTGACCGCGATCGCGCTGGTATTCTCCATCTTCCGCCTGAATCCGGCCCCGTTCTGTATGCTCGATGAGGTGGACGCACCGCTGGATGACGCCAACGTGGGTCGCTATGCGCGCATGGTGCAGGAAATGTCCCAGCACGTGCAGTTCATTTACATCACCCACAACAAGATCGCCATGGAGATGGCGGACCAGCTGCTGGGGGTGACCATGCACGAGCCGGGTGTATCCCGACTGGTATCCGTCAACGTGGAAGAGGCCGCCGAGCTGGCTTCGGCTTGAGGACGCGTAAGGGAGAGACGCGATCATGGGCAACTGGCTGATCACAATTTTGGCTCTGATTCTGCTGCTGGCCGTGCTGGACGGCGCGCGCAGGGCCTACCTGCGTCACCGTGCGTCGCTGCGGGAATCGGACGACCTTTCCCGGGCCATGCGCCAGGATGCATACGATGATGACGAGGACGTGCTGTCGCCGGCGCGGAGTGTAGAGCCGGAGGCGGACGATTTCGTTGACCCGGAGGAGGAAGCACGGCGCCAGCAGATTGCCGCCGAGCTGCCCGGCCGCGTGCGGGTAGTACAGCGCCGCGCGCTGGAAGAGGCGTTCAACGTCAACCGGCAGGTGCAGGAGAGTTTCCAGTCCTCACGCAAACCCCTGGCCGGCAGTCGCCCGCAGCGGGAGGCACCGGAACAGGCGTCCCTCAACCTGGATGACCAGGTGCCGACATTGATGGATTCAGTGCCAGTGGATGAGGGCCGTCGCGAGCCGGAGCTGGACGAATCCGCGAGCCTCGGTGTGCTGGAGAGCACGGTCGAATCCGGTGATTCCGTTGAGCAGGCTGAGACCACTGAACCAAAAGCCCGGCAGGCCGTGGCGGAGCCGCACCAGGAACCCGCCGAGGAGCCTGAGCCTGCTCCGCGCCCGGAGCCACGCAAAAAGCCCAAAACCACCCGTCGCGAGCGCAGCCACGTGGAAGAAGTCCTGATCATCAATATCATGGCGCCGGAAGGCGATCATTTCGAGGGCAACGATCTGCTCCGGGTCCTGCTGTCTTCAGGGATGCGCTTTGGCGAAATGAACATTTTCCACTACCACGAAAATGGCAGTGATGATGGGCCGGTGGTCTTCAGCCTGGCCAATATGGTGGTGCCGGGCGTCTTCGACCTGGGGCAGATGGAAGATTTCACTACTCCGGGTGTGAGCCTGTTCCTGGCGCTGCCGGTGGAGATGGAAGCGATCCGGGCGTTCGAGTTGATGCTGTCGGTCTCCCGTGAAATCGCCACCCAGCTGGGCGGAGAGCTCAAGGATGAAAACCGCAGTGTTTTCACTGCCCAGACCGCCGAGCATTACCGTCAGCGCGTGGTCGAATTCCGGCGCCGCAAGGCCCTCGCCCGCGCGCTTGCCTGAAACCCCTGCCGGTTCAGGCCGGTGCCGGCCCAATTCCTGACGGGCCGGCGCTCCCTGCCAGATACTCCTGTTTTGCCGAGACACGATGACCAATAAGAAAGTCCCCGTAGAGAAACGTGAGCGTGCGCAGGAACTGCACGACCTGCTGCAGCGTGCCAACTATCAATATTATGTGCTCGATGCACCGGAGCTTCCGGATGCGGAGTATGACCGCCGCATGCGGGAATTGCAGGACCTTGAGGCGGAGTACCCGGAGCTGGTTTCCGCCGACTCCCCTACCCAGCGGGTCGGGGCGGCGCCGCTGACGGAATTCGCTGAAGTACGGCACCAGGTGCCAATGCTTTCCCTCGACAACGCATTCGATGATGACGAACTGCGGGAATTTGATCGCCGCGTGCACGACCGGCTCAACAGCCCTGGTGCGGTGGAGTATGCCTGTGAGCCGAAGCTCGACGGGATCGCCATCAGCCTGTTGTATCGGGATGGCGTGCTGGAGCGCGCTGCAACACGCGGCGACGGAACCACCGGAGAGGATATCACCCAGAACGTCCGCACTATCGGCTCAGTGCCCCTGCGGCTGCGGGAGAAAGATGTGCCGGCGGTGCTGGAGGTGCGCGGCGAGATCTACATGCCCAGGGCCGGCTTTGCTGAGTTGAACGAGAAGGCCCGCAAAGCGGGAGAGAAAACCTTCGTCAACCCGCGCAATGCGGCTGCGGGCAGCCTGCGGCAGCTGGATTCCCGCGTGACTGCCCAGCGCCCGCTGGAACTCTGTGCCTATGGGGTGGGGCTCGTCGAGGGCGCTGAACTGCCGGACCGGCACACGGAAATCCTCAAGCAGCTGAACCTCTGGGGTTTCCGTATCAACAGCGAAATGCTCGTTGCGCCGGATATCGAGGCCTGTATCGAGTACCACCGCCAGTTGGGCGAGAAACGCGAGGGGCTCGCTTACGATATCGACGGCATCGTATTCAAGGTCAACAGTATTCCCCTGCAGCGTCGCCTGGGCTTTGTGGCCCGTGCCCCGCGCTGGGCAATGGCCTACAAGTTCCCTGCCCAGGAAGAGATGACGGAACTGCAGGATGTGGAGTTCCAGGTGGGACGCACGGGCGCCGTGACACCCGTGGCGCGGCTGAAGCCGGTCTTCGTCGGCGGCGTGACCGTGTCCAACGCCACGCTGCATAACCGCGACGAAATCCATCGCCTCGGCGTCAAGATCGGCGATACCGTCGTGGTGCGCAGGGCGGGGGATGTGATTCCCCAGGTGGTCTCTGTGGTGGAGAACAAACGTCCGGCCGATGCACGCGAGATTGTGTTCCCGGATCATTGCCCGGTCTGTGGTTCCCCGGTTGAGTCCACCCCGGGCGAAGCCGTGGCCCGCTGCTCCGGTGGCCTGATCTGTAGCGCCCAGCGCAAGCAGGCGATCAAGCACTTTGCCTCGCGCAAGGCGATGGATATCGATGGTCTCGGTGACAAGCTGGTGGAGCAGCTGGTGGACGAGGGACTGCTCCATTCGGTTTCCGGGCTCTATCACCTGACAAAAGACCAGGTGGCCGGACTCGAGCGCATGGGGGAGAAGTCTGCGCAGAACCTGCTCGATGCCCTGGAGCGCAGTAAAGATACGACCCTGCCAAAATTCCTCTATGCCCTTGGTATCCGTGAAGTAGGCGAGGCCACTGCGCGCAACCTGGCGCGTCACTTCGGTGACCTGGAGCCGCTGATGCAGGCCGGTGAAGAGGCCCTGCAGGAGGTCGAGGATGTCGGGCCTGTGGTGGCGCACTTTGTCGCCGAGTTTTTCCAGCAAACCCATGCCCAGGAAGAGATCGAGGCGCTGCGCCAGGCCGGGGTGCACTGGCAGCCGGAGGAGACCGGAGGTGAGTCGCAGCCGCTGGCCGGCCAGACCTGGGTGTTGACCGGCAAGCTGGAAACCCTGTCCCGCAGTGAGGGCAAGGATTACCTGCAGCGGCTGGGGGCAAAGGTGGCTGGCAGTGTTTCTGCCAACACCGATACAGTGGTAGCCGGGCCCGGTGCAGGTTCCAAGCTCAACAAGGCGCGGGAGCTGGATATTCCTGTGATGGACGAGGACCAGTTCCTGGACTTCCTGCGTGAGCGGGGCGTGGAAATCTGAAGCGCGTCGGCAATCTCTCCGCTGTGCGATGCCGGTTGTAGCTTTATTGTCGCTGCCCCGTTAAAGTGGATGCTCCTGAGAATTTTGACCGGATATTTTTTGTCCGGTCGAGCGGTGCTGAGGAAGGAACAGGTGGGCGATCAGGAATCCATTGTCTACGGATGCATCAAAGACAGTAACAGTCTTGCGGGCGGTGCCGACCGTCGGCGCGTCAATCGCGAGGCGGTGCTGTCCCTGCCCAGCGCCGATGAATGGCCATTCCTGTGCCGGGATATGTTCTCTATCCCTACCATCAAGCTGAAACAATCCCAGTACCAGACCGATGTGATCCACTTCGGCGCTTCCTACCGCGCGGTGGAGTATGAGTGGCGTCACTGGATCCAGAAGTTCGAGGAGCTGCTACAGAAAATGTACTGGGTGTCTGCAACGGTGCACCTGGAAACCGAACTCTCCGGAACCCATTCCTTTACCTGGGAGGCCCCCGGCCTCTACCACGAGCCCGGCTGCGGTGATATGCAGGTTCGTTGCGAGTGGACCCAGGAGGGAAGGGTCAGTATTTGATCTGCGCCTGAACCGGGTTTACTGCCCGGAGAAGCGGCTATCGAGTACCCTTCCGAATCTTTTCCCACCACCTGGCATTATTTTCCTCCTGCTATGCTTTAGCTATCTTCGGCCGCCAACTGTCGAACTTTCTTCTGATGGCTTGAGGAGCAGAATCGCTTGGACTCAGCCCCATCCCTCGCTACCGGCAATGTCAATTACGCCGCCCTGTACATGCACATCCGGGTCATCCTCGGCATTGTGGTGGGGCTTGGCCTGACGCACCTGCTGCGGAATCTCGTCAAAGTTGTCGAAGAGCCGAGGTCTGACCGTGTGTATTGGGTTCATCTTGGCTGGGTGGCTTTTGTCCTGTTTTATTTGCTTCAGTTCTGGTGGTGGGAGTTCCGCTTCACGAAAACCAGTGAAATTGGCCTGGGCACCTATCTGTACCTGATCAGCTACGCCTCTCTGCTCTATGTGCTCTGTGCGCTTCTTTTTCCTGAGAAGAGCAGCGATCCCAAGGACTACTTTGTGCTGTTTTACCTGAGGAGAAAGTGGTTTTTTGCGGTGCTGGCGCTGGTATTCGTCATCGATTTTGGTGATACCCTGCTGAAGGGCGGGAACTACCTGATCGCCTTGGGTAGCCTTTATGTATATTTCAATCTGTTTTTCATCGTTGGAAGCCTTCTCGCCATGGGTACCAGAAGTCCGCTTTATCATGCGGGTTTTCTGATTTCTGGCTTTTGCTTGCTAGTCTTTTACTTCTTCTACCAACAAGGCTCACTCAATTTATGAGCGAAACATTCCGCACAGAGAAAGACAGCCTGGGAGAGATCCGGGTACCAGACTCCGCACTTTATGGTGCACAAACGCAGAGGGCGGTCGACAATTTCCCGGTCAGTGGGCAGGGGCTGCCGCTGGAGTTCATCCGCGCCGTGGTACTGATCAAGAAGTCGGCGGCACAGGCCAATGGTGATCTCGGACAGCTGTCCGAGGAAATGGTGACGGCCATTGTCGAGGCCTGTGACAGCCTGACTGAGGAGGACTACCAGCGCCAGTTTCCCGTCGATGTCTACCAGACCGGCTCCGGCACCAGCACCAACATGAACGTGAACGAGGTGCTCGCGCACATTGCCCGGTGCGACAGCGGCCTGGAGATCAGCCCCAACGACCATGTCAACATGGGCCAGAGTAGTAACGATGTAATCCCGACGGCGATCCATGTTTCTGCACTGCTTGGGGTGCGCGACGGGCTGCTTCCTGCCATGCGCCATCTGCACAGTGTCCTCCACGAAAAGGCCATGTCCGTCAACGGGGTGGTCAAGACCGGCCGTACACACCTGATGGATGCACTGCCACTCACCCTGACCCAGGAAGTAGAGGCGTGGGCGGCGCAGATCGAGCAGTGCCGGGAACGAATCCGCGGGACGTTGCCGAGGCTCGCGCAACTGGCACAGGGCGGTACGGCAATCGGCACGGGACTCAATGCCCACCCCAGATTCGCCGCGCTGTTTGCACAGAAGCTCAGCGCGAACACCACCCACCAGTTTGCCCCTGCCGACAACCACTTCGCAGCCATCGCGAGTCAGGATACGGCGGTGGAGCTCTCCGGGCAGTTGCGTGTGCTGGCAGTAGCACTGATGAAAATTGCCAACGATCTGCGCTGGATGAATAGCGGTCCGCTGGCCGGTTTGGGGGAAATTGAACTGCAGGCGTTGCAGCCGGGCAGCAGTATCATGCCTGGCAAGGTCAATCCGGTGATTGCGGAAGCTGTGGCGATGGTTTCCGCCCGGGTGATGGGCAATGATGCGACCATCGGCGTGGCGGGGCAAAGCGGCAATTTCCAGCTCAATGTCATGTTGCCGGTGATCGCGTACACCCTGCTGGAAAGTATCCGTTTACTGACCAGCAGCACCGGGTTGCTGGCGGACAAGGCAGTTGCCACTTTCTCAGTGAATAAAGGCAATATCGACAGGGCTTTGTCCCGCAATCCGATTCTCGTGACATCCCTCAATCCGGTTATCGGTTATGCAAAAGCGGCCGAAATCGCCAAGGAGGCCTATCGCACGGGCAGGCCAGTCATCGAAGTAGCGAAAGAGATGACCGATCTTGATGAGGAAAAGCTGAGGACCCTGCTTGATCCCGCCCGGCTCGCCGCCGGTGGCCTGATTGGGGATGGGAGTGGAAAAGGCTAGCATGTAGGCTGCTGTCGGCGGCGCAAGCGGGAGGTCGGCAATCAGGTCAGCACCAGCAGGCCGACGATGATGGTGGCAATGACCGCGGTCAGCACTTCGCAAACGCGGAAGAGCCGCCGCAGGGCCAGGCGGTCGTCGCTGCGATAAAGAAGTCTCTTGGCCATGCTTGCCTCCTCCGGCGTTGACAGTATCAGCTCGATGCATCACGATGCCGCGCCGCACGGGTATCTTCCTCGATACTCTGAGTTTAGTGTCGCGACCAAGATGCGACCAAGTGTTCACATTCAATCCGGCAGTGGGGCGAGACCATGGCAAAGAAAAGTCGACGTTCGTTTGTGACCAGCGTTCTCGCCTGTGCCGCCTTCGTCGCAGCTGCGATCTGGAGCTGGGATCTGCCGGTGCGGGATGTTCTTTCTTATCTGGTGTTGTTGCTGGTCTTTCTCGCCGTCATCATCGCCGCCGCTTTCGGATTCGGTGCCCTGCTGAACTGGCTGCGCGGACGCAAAAAGTAGATGGCCGAGCCGGATAAGGATATTCGCATCCCCATTGCCTACCTCGAGCGCCTGCTCGATGAGGCCGGGCGGCATGGTTGTCGCCGGGAAGAGCTGCTTGCTGCGGTGGACATCACCGAGGACGAACTCGTTGGTGCCGCGGCCTTTTCCGCGCTCAAGTACGGGCGCCTCTACCAGCGCGTCATGTGGCAAGTGCAGGACGAGTGGTTCGGTATGCTGAGTGGCGGCCGGGTGCGTTCCGGCTCCTTTCGCCTGCTGTGCCTGACGGTGGTCAATTGTGCGACGGTCAGGCAGGCGATCACTCTGAGTGCCGAATTCATGGAAATCTGCCGCGGCTTCAAGGTCAAGCCGGTACTGGAGCCCGTCGGCGATGGCCGTGAACGCGTGGCGATCCGTGGTATCAGCTTACTGGAAGAGGGCGAATTTGAAGGGCTGATCGCCGATACCACGCCCAGTGTTATCCGTACCACTCTGGCCGTCTGGCATCGCTTCTACTGCTGGCTGGTGGGCCGTGAAATTCCCCTGGCGAGGCTGCACTTTTCCTTTCCCTGTCCGGAGGAATTCCAGACCCTGGCACAGAGCGAGGCGGGGGAGCTGCTGTTCGAGCAGCCCTGCAATGCCCTGGAATACGACAGCCGCTATCTCGACTATCCGGTAGTGCAGAATCCACAGACCGTCGAGGACTTTATCCGCACCGCTCCCTATCATCTGGTGATCAGTGATGGCAGCGCCAACAGCATCAAGACCAAGGTCAAAACCATTCTCAACCGCGATGTGAGCGAGTCCATGCCCGCGGCGGAAGTGGTGGCTGAGCGTCTCAATATGTCGGTCACCACCCTGCGGCGCCGCCTGCAGCAGGAGGGCACCTCCTACCAGAAGCTGAAGGACGAGTGCCGTATGGAGGCCGCCTTCCACTACCTGAGCTGCCCGGATCTCTCCAATGCCCAGATTGCGGAGATGCTTGGGTTCGATGAATCCAGCGCTTTTTTCCGCGCTTTCAAGAAATGGACCGGTATCACGCCGGGGGAATATCGCAGCCGCAAGGCGGGATGATCCACCCACTGCCGTGCCAATCCCCCTGGCGCTGCTCACTGTCTGCGCAACCATTTGGTCACGCCTCTATTTGTCATTGCTTTGGACGGATTTCGCCATAGAGCGAATTTGTCCGTTACTACTATGATGAACGAAACCTAGATACTAGTCACAAAACTGACCGGACGGTTTCGGCCGGGTCGGAGAAAAAACAGCGAACTGAGGGTAGCAGGATGACCGATATCAAGATTCCACTGCGTGACATGCGTTTTGCCATGCGCGAGCTGCTGGACTGGGACCAGCACTACGCCTCCCTGGGATATGACGAAGCATCACCGGACCTGGTGGATGCCATCCTGGAAGAGGGCGCCAAGTTCTGTGAAAACGTCCTGGCACCGCTGAACGCCGTCGGCGACCAGCAGGGTTGTACCTGGAAAGATGGCGAAGTCACCACACCGGAAGGTTTCAAGGAAGCCTACCAGCAGTTCGTGGAGGCCGGCTGGCCTTCCCTGGCCCATGACCCGGAGCACGGTGGCCAGGGTCTGCCACCGTCCCTCGGTACCATCATGAGCGAGATGGTGGGTACCACCAACTGGTCCTGGGGTATGTATCCGGGCCTCTCCCACGGTGCCATGAATACCCTTCAGGCGCACGGCACCGACGAACAGAAGGCCACCTACCTGACCAAGCTGGTCGAGGGCTCCTGGACCGGCACCATGTGCCTGACCGAGCCGCACTGCGGTACCGACCTGGGGATTCTGCGCACCAAGGCCGAGCCCAACGCGGATGGCTCCTATGCCATCACCGGTACCAAGATCTTTATCTCCGCCGGTGAGCACGACATGGCGGAAAACATCGTCCATATCGTTCTGGCGCGCCTGCCGGATGCGCCGGCCGGCACCAAGGGCATCTCCCTGTTCATCGTGCCCAAGTTTCTGCCCAATGAGGACGGTTCCGCGGGGGAGCGCAACGGTGTGGTCTGTGGCTCCCTCGAGCACAAGATGGGTATCCACGGCAATGCCACCGCGGTGCTGAACTTCGACGGCGCCAAGGGTTTCCTGATCGGCCCGCCGAACAAGGGGTTGAACTGCATGTTCACCTTCATGAACACCGCGCGCCTGGGTACTGCCCTGCAGGGCCTGGCCCACGCTGAGGCGGGCTTCCAGAAATCCCTGGCCTATGCCCGTGACCGTCTGCAGATGCGCTCCCTTTCCGGTCCGAAGAACCCGGAAGGTGCCGCCGACCCGATCATCGTGCACCCGGACGTACGCCGTATGCTGCTGACCCAGAAGGCCTTCGCCGAGGGCGGCCGCATGCTGATCATGCTGTGTGCGCAGCAGGTGGACCGCACGCACAAGGGATCCGATGAGGAGAAAAAGGAAGCCGAAGACCTGCTCGCCTTCCTGACCCCGATCGCCAAGGCATTCCTCACCGAGGCCGGGTTCGAGTCGGCGAACCTGGGCCTGCAGTGCTTCGGTGGCCACGGCTACATCGCCGAGTGGGGCATGGAGCAGAACGTTCGCGACGCCCGTATCTCGACCATTTATGAGGGCACCACCGGAATCCAGGCGCTGGACCTGTTGGGCCGCAAGGTGCTGATGAGCCAGGGTGAGCTGCTGCGCAAGTTCACCAAGCAGGTGCACAAATTCTGCCAGGCAGAAGTCGATACAGAAGCACTGGCTCCGTTCGTCAGCAAGCTGCAGGAGCTCAACAAGGAGTGGGGCGATGTCACCATGCACGTCGGTGCCAAGGCGATGGAGAATCCGGAAGAAGTGGGTGCTGCTTCCGTCGATTACCTGATGTACTCGGGTTACGTGGCTCTGGGCTTCCTGTGGGCTCGTGCCGCCAAGGTGGCCAACGACAAGCTGGCGGCAGGGGAAGGCGATGCCGACTTCTATCGCGCCAAGCTGGCGACTGCGCGCTTTTATTTCGACCGCATCCTGCCGCGCACCGCAACCCATGCCGCAGCCATGAAGAGCGGTGCGGCCAACCTGATGGAGCTGGACGCAGAGCACTTCGCCTTCTGAGTCCGGGCACCTGTCGATACCGCCGGCCTAGCCGGCGGTTTTTTTATGCCGAGCCCAACATGCCCCGCGGCGGGGTGGGCTCGCTGTTTTCGCTCTGGTAGTAGGACCGCAGTATGCAGTTGCCGGCCCCCATCATCGAGCGCCTGCAGAGGCTCTCTTGTTTGCACCCACTCACTCGGGTACAGTTCCGGCTGCCGGATGCCAGCGATTTTTACGTGATATTGCCGCCCTGTGGCGAAAATGTGGCGGTGATTTCCCGGTTTGGAGAGACTGAGTCCCCGCGCCTGGTGCTGGAGATGTCGGAGCGGACCCTCGAAGCCATCCTCGGAGGCACCCTGAGCGCGCGCCATGCATTCCTGCTCGGCGACCTTTGTTATACCGGCGACCGGGATCTGGCCGCCGCGCTGGCCGACCTTTTTCCGGCGGCCTGAGAGAGGGCATCATAAGGCTGCGAAAGCGGCACACAGGCTTTACAGTTGCCGGGCGACTCCATAATGAATTAAACGCCAGGCAGCGGATGAACAATAATTAACGGATCCGTTGAGCCGGGATTCGGCTATAAACGGACTGAGAGAAAACAACAACAGGATTGGGAGAAGAAAGTTGGACCTCGACCGCAGCATTATCGACGTATTTTCAGACGCCTGCGCCAAGTTCGGTGACAGGCCCGCATTTACTTGTCTCGGGCATACCCTGTCAATTTCCGACATCGACAAGTTGAGCGGCCGCTTTGCCTCCTACCTGCAAAACCATACCAACCTGAAGCCTGGCGACCGGATCGCCGTACAGCTGCCGAATGTTTTGCAATACCCGGTGGTGGTGTTTGGTGCGATGCGCGCCGGCCTAGTGGTGGTGAACACCAACCCGCTCTATACCCGCCGGGAGCTGAAACACCAGCTCAATGATTCCGGTGCCAAGGCGCTGGTGGTGCTGGCCAATATTGCCGATACCGCGTCCCAGGTAATCGGGGAGACCGGTGTAGAGACCGTTATCGTCAGTGAAATCGCTGATCTGCACAGCCCGCTGAAGCGCACCCTGATCAACAGTGTTGCCAAATACGTCAAGAAGATGGTTCCGGAGTTTTCCTTCCGCAATCAGGTCAATTTCCGCGATGCCATGAACCTGGGGGGCAAGCAGCCACATCAGGACGTCGAGCGGGGCCCGGAAGACGTAGCCGTGCTGCAGTACACCGGCGGTACCACAGGTGTCGCAAAGGGGGCCATGCTGACCAACCGCAACCTGGTGGCCAACATGGAGCAGGTACGTGAAGCGCTGGGGGATTCCATCAAGGAAGGCGAAGAGATCTACATCGCCCCGCTGCCGCTCTACCACATCTATGCCTTCACCATTCACTGCATGTCCCTGTTTGCCACCGGCAACCATTCGATCCTGATCCCGAACCCGCGGGATATCCCTGCATTCGTGAAGACCCTGAAGGGTATCCGTTTCACCGGTTTCGTCGGTCTGAACACCCTGTTCAATGGCCTGATGCGCAACCCGGACTTCGCCGAGCTCGACTTCAGCAAGCTGCACACCACCGCATCGGGTGGCATGGCCCTGACCCGTGACACGGCCAAGCGCTGGGAGGAGATGACCGGTTGCGTGGTGACCGAGGGCTACGGCATGACCGAGACCTCGCCGGTGGTGTCATTCAATCCGGCCGAGGCCGTACAGCTGGGTACCGTGGGCAAGCCGGTGCCGGCCACCGAAGTGAAGGTCATCGACGAAAACGGCAACGACCTGCCGAACAACACCCCGGGCGAATTGTGCGTACGCGGTCCCCAGGTGATGAAGGGTTACTGGCAGCGCGAAGAGGCCACTGCCGAGACGATCGACAGTGAAGGCTGGCTGCGCACTGGTGATATGGCGGTCATCCAGGACGACGGCTATATCAAAATCGTCGATCGCAAGAAAGACATGATCATCGTCTCCGGTTTCAATGTGTATCCGAACGAGATTGAAGACGTTGTCAGCGCCCACGACAAAGTCACTGAGGCCGCCGCCATCGGTATCCCCGACGAGAAGAGCGGGGAGATGGTGAAGCTTTTCGTGGTGAAAGCCGATGACTCGCTCACCGAAGAAGAACTGATCGCCTTCTGCCGGGATAACATGACCGCGTACAAGGTGCCGAAGCAGGTAGAGTTCCGTGACGAACTGCCGAAGACCAATGTCGGCAAGATTCTGCGTCGCGAGCTGCGCGACGAGGAAATGAAGAAGATCGGGGCGCTCGAAAACGCCTGATGTCGAGGATCTTTATCCGCGATTGATTCGTCATCTAAAACCCCGCTGGCAACAGCGGGGTTTTTTTGTATCTCCGTTTTGTCCTGACGGGGAGGAGTGGAGAGGGCAGGCTCCGGATCTGCTGCTCACCTCTCGCCGAAGGCTGTATGGGCAAGCTGCGCTATAACTGTTGTGCGCAACACTTGGCTGGAGGATGAGATGGCGGATACTGACGAGCACAGTCAACTGGTGCACGAGGAGCTGCCGAAGGAGCACGAGGATCCCCTGATTCGTATCCTGCACGGGGCAATCCGGAATTCGGTGCGGCTGCTGGCGGTGCTGATGGCACTGGTGATCATGTGGTCAGTGGCCGATGTAGTCCATACCATCTACGAGCGGCTGACGAAAGAACCGCTATGGTTACTGGACCACAACGACCTGTTTGATGTCTTCGGCGCCTTTATGCCGGTGCTGATCGCCATCGAGATTTTCATCAACATCCGCCTCTATCTCGGCTCCAATGTGATTCCCATCCAGCTGGTGCTGGCGACAGCGCTGATGGCGATTGCGAGGAAGGTGATCGTGCTGGACCTGACGGATACCGAGGCGCTGTATGTGTTCGCTATCGCCGCAGCGGCGGTTGCACTCGGAATTGCGTACTGGCTGGTGGCGAAGAAAAGCTGAGGGGATCAGGGAGGGGGATAAGGGGCGAGTGCCTCAGAAAAAATTCCGGGTGAGGAATTCCTGATGCCCCGGAAGAACGAAAAAAGCCCGGCAAAGCCGGGCTTTTTTGGGACAAATGCCGCTGATTACTGGCGGGCTTCTGCGCTGGCGTCACGGGCCGCGCGGAATTCGTTGCCCTCGTACCAGTTGGGCCAGTCGCGGCTGTTGGCCAGTTTCAGGCCCAGTTCCAGGCCCAGCTGCAGATCCATGGCAGTACCTTCCAGGTTCCAGTTCGGATCATACTCGTCAGCGGGCTTGTGGTAGGCGTGGGAGAGGTATTCCTGGTCCTGAGCCTGGGCCCACTCGCGGCCGTGTTCGAAGGAGTCGGTGCCGGACTTGAAGTACAGCATCGGCACGCCTTTCTTGGCCAGGCTGAAGTGATCCGAGCGGTAGAAGTAACCGCGCTCCGGGTGTTCCTCGGGCGCCAGGTAGCGCTCCTGACCCTTGGCCGCAGTCTCCAGCATTTCTTCCAGTTCGCTGTTGCCGTAGCCCACGACCACCACGTCACGCATCGGCCCGAGCACGCCCAGGGCGTCGAAGTTGATGCCTGCCACGGTTTTCTCCAGCGGTACAACCGGGTTGGCGGCGTAGTACTTGGAACCCAGCAGGCCGGATTCCTCGGCGGTGACCGCGACGAAGAGCAAGGAGCGGTCCGGACGCTCTTCCATTGCCGCCGCCTGGCGGGCCATGGCGATCAGGCCGGCGGTGCCGGTGGCATTGTCCTTTGCGCCGTTGAAGATGTGGTCTTCGCCCTCGGCGTGGTCATTGACACCCAGGTGGTCCCAGTGGGCGGTGTAGATGATTGCTTCGTCCGGGTATTTCTTGCCTGGCAGTTTCGCGACCACATTGCGGGAGTCGGAAGTGCGCAGGCTGTTTTCCAGTGCGACGCTGGCTTTCAGCCCCAGCGGCTTGGCCTTGAAACCGCGCTGGTGGGCAGCCGCGACTTCGCTGTCGAGGTCCAGGCCGGCAGCTTCGAACAACTCGCGCGCAACGTCCTGGGTGATCCAGGATTCGATCGCCACCCGGTCCGCATTCTTGTCCTCCGCTGCCAGGCTGATCTGGGCGCCGGACCAGCTGCCGCTGACCACTTCCCACGGGTAGCCGGCTGCGCCGGTCTCGTGAATGATGATGGCGCCGTCGGCACCCTGGCGGGCCGCTTCTTCAAATTTGTAGCTCCAGCGACCGTAATAGGTCATGGCGTTGCCGTTGAAGAAGTCCGCGTCCTTGGTGGCGTAGCCCGGGTCATTGACCAGGATTACCGCAGTCTTACCGGTCATATCGAGGCCGGCATAGTCGTTCCAGTCGTTTTCCGGGGCCACGATGCCGTAGCCGACGTACACCAGTTCGCTGGCGTCGATGGCGGACGCTTCGGTCTGGCGCTGGGTGAAGGCCACCATGTCAGTGAGTGGCTGCAGCTCTTTCTCGAAGCCCTGGCCGGAAATGCTCATGGGGCTGGACTTGATCTGCATCTCGACCACCGGCACCTGCTGGAACCAGCTGGGTTCACCGTGATCGTCGGTGGTGCCCGGCTCCAAACCGAGGGCGGCGAATTGCTCTGCCAGATAGTTGACGGTCAGCTCTTCACCCGCGGTGGCGGGGGCCCGGCCCTGGAACTTGTCGGAGGCCAGGATGGCGATGTGCTCGTGCAGTTCTTCCGCCATGACCTTGATCGGGTCAGCGGTCTGAGTGGTGTCGGCGGGCGCTGTCGCGTCCTTGCCGCAGGCGGTGACGCCGGCGATGGCCGCAGTCAGGCCTATGCCGCGCCAAAACGAGGAAATTTGCATGGATTTCTACCTGTCTTTTTTTATCGGCGGATAAGTTACCAAAAACGGCGCTGGCGGCCGAATGATTCTGTGCTGAATATCCGGCCGCCGGCAGAGGATCTTATCTTTTGTGCGGCAGCCACAGTGGCTGCCGCGTATGGGATCACAGTTTCTTGAGGGTTTCCCGGATCGGGAACAGGATGTCGCGGGCCAGCTGCTGGCAGCGCGCGGGGGACCATCCCTCGATGGGGTCGGGCAGGTTGTCATTGTCCTTGAAGGGCATCTCCAGGGTCAGGGCCAGGGTGCGGAACTGGTGGCCACACCAGTTGGTGCCCACGGTCATGTTGGCCTCGCCCGGCTTGTTCTTCTCATAGCCGCGCTCGGTCTGGAAGTCCGGGTTGACCGCGACAAAGGCCCGCTTGAAGGTGTCCTCGAGCGTTGCGTGGCGTTCGTCGTAACCGGGGATGCCCTCGCAACCGGCAACGAAATTGAAGGGCAGGGCCTCATCGCCGTGGATATCCAGGAAGATGTCGCCACCCAGTTCGAGCATTTTCTCCCGCACCAGGTAAACCTCAGGGCTGCGCTCCATGCTCGGCTCGAGCCACTCCCGGTTCAGGTTGGCGCCGACCGCGTTGGTACGCAGGTGGCCGCGCACGCTGCCATCGGGGTTCATATTGGGGACCACGTGGAAGACCGTATCCTGCAGCAGAGTGCGCGCGGCCGGGTTGGCATCGTCCAGCAGTGCGTCGAGGAAGCCTTCCACGAACCACTCCGCCATGGTCTCGCCAGGGTGCTGCCGCGCGATCATCCACACACGGTGCTTGGCGCTACTGGCATCGCCAATGGTGAGCAGGGTCATGTCGCGCCCGTCCAGGGTCTGGCCGAGGGTTTCCTGTGTGACGAGGTCACTGCCCTGTGCCCAGGCGATCATGTCCAGGTGTCGCTCCCAGGAAAAGGGCGCGAAGTAGGCCAGGTAGATCGCCGGCTGGTCCAGCTCGACGGTGAAATCGAGGACCTTGCCGTCGTATTCGGCACCGATACGGAACCAGTTCTGGCGATCATAGGAAGCGCATACCCGGTAGTTCTCCCAGCCCTCCGGGTAGGCGGCCTTACCGGCATTGGTGATACGCAGCGGATACTGCTTGCCGGGTTCTCCCTCAAGGCGGAAGTGGAACCACTGGTAAAAATCGGAATTGTTGTCCTGCCGGATGGCCAGTTCGATGGGATTGCTGTCAGCGTTGACGATCTCGATATTGCCGCTGTCGAAAGCGCAGGTGATATGCATTGAGTGGACTCCCGTTCGATGAATCGGGCAAGCATACAGGCAAGCGAGGATCTTTGCAGGTGGCGGGTCGGGGGAGGCGGGACGGGAGCGGAGCGGGCGGGCACAAATAAAAAGCACGGCACCGCGAACGATACCGTGCTTCTGCCATTCCCTGGCGGCACCTGCTGCGACTACTGCTCCCTGGAATTTCCGGTGTCAAAACCTTGGCGACTGCTGACTGCCCGGGCCAGATCACAAGTGCGAGATCCAGCACTTTCAGAAATCGGTTACTGCTCCCTAACATTCCGCAGCTGGCGCTGTTTAAAGTTTAGGCAGTGTCCGGGATGTGCGCGCCCGGGGTTCCGGAATTGGCGCCAGATTGGTCAAGTTTTGCTCGATTGCGCGGCGCTGGTCCCGGTGGCACCGGCATTGCGTCGATGGCGGGAACCGTGCCGCGCAACTGCAGGTGGGCCTCAGTTCAGCTCGCTATCCTTCCAGAACTTGGTGCCTTTCAAAGTGGCCTGCAGGGCAATACCGCTCTCGGTCAGCTGGTATACGCGCATGCCGTCCGCAACCACTTCCCCGCCGACCGCGGCGCCCTTGTCCTGGGCTTTGACAGCGGCATCGGCATGGCCGCCGAAAGACCAGCCGCGGTTCACGAAGCGGTCCATAACCTCGGGGGAGTCGAACAGGAACAGGGCCCGAAAGTCTTTCACCCCGAAGCCGAGCCCCACGCCCAGCTCACCCATCTTCATATAGGTGCGCTGGCGGGTCTGGTTGTCCACCGCAACGCCGTAGCCTGTGGATGCGCTGGCCAGCAGCAGGTTGACATTGACGTTGCTGAATACTGCATAGCCCGGAGCGCGGGCCAGGTCACCCTGCAGGTCGGGCTTGAGCTGGAACAGTTCATTCAGGACTGCCTGCTCGGTGCGGTCGATATGCTGGCGCTGGTCCTGGCGGGTCTGGCCGGGGGCGGCGCAGGCGCTCACCACCAGGGTGGCAATAAGCAGGGTGGCCAGGGTCTTCAGTGTGGACGGTAGGCGTGCGAATGCCTGCATGACGCTCTCCTTGTTTGGTTTTATGGTCTGATTTAACCAGAGGCGCGCGTTTCGCTCGACTGTTTCCTCGTGGCTTTGCGACCTGTGCCACATACCGCCGGGGTGGCGCTACTTTCCGCAGGAACGGCGTTTCGGTAAGCTTGGCCACTTTCCTCTGGGCGGCGGCTGGAAGCCGTGGTGCTATCCCAGCCGCCCGGTCCTTATCCTCTGACGAACGAGAGAAACGAAATGCACAAGACCGTGAAGCGCAGCATCGCTGCCACTTGCCTGCTGACCATGGCGATGAACCTGACTGCCTGTGGCTACTTCCTGTACCCGGAGCGCAAGGGCCAGACCGGCGGACGCGTGGATCCGGTGGTCGTGATCCTGGATGGTGCGGCCCTGCTGTTCGGTATCCTGCCGGGGATCGTGGCTTTCGCGGTCGATTTCACCAACGGCACCATCTACCTGCCGGCCGGCGGTTCTTCCGCGATCGATCGTCACCTGACTGAGGCGGACGGCGAAGACGTCCGCACCGTCATCGACCAGGAAGGTCAGCTGTGGGTCGAAATGCCGCTCGAGGAGGGCATCGCCAAGGCCGAGCAGCTGCGCCAGCTGAGCGCCACCCTGTCCGGTGCCACCGGCCAGAAAGTGGTGCCCGCCGATATCGTGTGGCTCGAGGATCTCGCTGCCCTGCGCGCGGCATCTGCCCAGGCCACGGCATCCCTCTGATCTCCCATGAGCAAACCCGGTGCGGTTCTGCCGCACCCTGTCGCTGACAGGCGCTATGCACAGCCTGAACCGTTCCTGCTGCCGTTCATGCAGCACCGGGAACTGGTGCATATGGGCCTGCAGCGCCTGGATCCGGCCTGCTGGATCCAGCCCTGCCAGAACCTGCATCACTACCACCACAACAAGCTGAATGCCCGGCGGGCCCTTGGCGAGCGCGTCTTTGCTGCGTTACCGCGCTCGCAAGAGGCGCAGGAAGAGCTGCGGGGGCTGTTGTTGCAACATCTCTGCCGGGACCATGCCCCGCAATACCGTCGCTCCGCCAATGCACTGCAGTGGCGGCAGGGTGGGGCGGTGCTGCGCTGGTCCATGGCCGATGCCGGGCACCCCCTGTGGGGGGCGAGCCTGTGGGTAGCAGATGACCTCTGTCTTTTGCAGCCGGGTGACAGCGGCTATGAACTCACCGCCGCCTCGCTGGCGGCACCCAGCTACTGGCGGCTGGAGGACAAGATCGGTCGACCTCTGGACCAGATCCACAAGCCGGTGCCCGGCTTTGCGAATAAGCTCTCCGCACAGGTAGGGCGCTTCTTCGATCACCTGCTGGCGGACTACCCCGTCTGGCGCAGCAACTGGTCGGTGGTGAGTTCCCCGGAGTTGTTGCAACGCGGCAATGTGGCTGCGGCGGACGGACCCCTTTATCTGCGGGTCGAGCGCCAGTCACTGCGTCGCCTGCCACAGACGGGTGCGGTGGTGTTCACCATCCGGGTTTCATTGAATCCCCTGGCTGACCTGCACGCCGTCCCCGGTGCCGTTGCGGCGCTGGCGGAAGCGGTCAAGGGCATGTCCCCCGATGAGTCACGCTACAAATCCCTCGCCCCGCTGTTGCCGAGGCTGCAGGCATTTCTCGCCAGCGCTCAGTCCGCCGTGTACTGATTGCGGTAGTTCTTTGGGGACAACCCGGTCCAGCGCCGGAAGGCCTTGCCGAAGGCGCTCTCGTCGCAGTAGCCGAGTGCCGCAGCGATTTCCGCATTGTTGCGGTCCTTCTGGCGCAGCCACTGGCAGGCGTAATGGCTTCTCACTTCATCCTGAATCGCGCGAAAGCTCGCTTCTTCTTCCTGAAGTTTACGTCCCAGGTGGCGGGGGCTGATGCACAGGCGGCTGGCCACCTGTTCGCGGGTCAGCTGGGGTTCCTGCTGCAACAGGTGGGCGACACGCAGTTGCAGGCTCTTGTGTTTCAGGGACTTGAGCAGCGCATCGGCCTCGGGCTTGAGGCGCGCCATCACCTGCTGGTCTGCGGCGACGAGGGGAGTGTCCAGGTCCTGTGGCCGCAGGCGTATGGCGGACACCGGGGCGTTGAACTGTACCGGCGCCTGCAGCAGGTTCTGGTATTGTTGCTGCAGTGCCAGGGAGGGGGCCGGGTAGGCGAGCAGCAGGCTCTGGGGCCTGAACTGGTTACCGGTCATGCTGCGGGTCTGGTTTAAACAGGCGGACAGTACGGTCTCGACGCGCAGGCGCGCGCAGCGCAGGTAATTGGGCTGGTAGCAGAGGTCGGCGTGGTGGGCGCCGCGGCGCAGTTCAAACTGGCCGCCTTCGCCCACCAGCGGATGGTAGGTCAGCAGCTGGTTGATGGCCTCCCCCAGGGTGCGCTGGGTCATCAGCAGGTAGCCGACCAGCCCCATCTGGGTCGGGTGCATCGCCTGGCCGATGCGGATGCCCAGCAGGGGATCCGGATGGGCCTCGGCGAGGGCGCTCCAGAACTGTTCCTGGATCTCCATGGGGACACGGTCATTTTCGTCTATCCCGGACAGGATCGGAGCGGCTGCTTCGGGGATTTCGAGCTCAAGGCTATTCAGGGCCGCCAGAATTGCCCTTGTATAGCTGAGAGTAACGGTTCTGCTGTCGGCCGGTGTCACTGCTGCTGTCCGGAATTAACCAATGGTTGCCCGATTATGACGACCTGCCCGGGGGTTGTCACGGTATATTGCCGGGCAAGACGAACAGTGCCACCGGAGAAGAACAATGAAGCCCTATGCGGTGATCGGCGCGGGCCCCATGGGCCTCTGTACAGTACGCAACCTGAGCAAGTACGGCATTCCCTGTGTCGGGTTTGAAATCCACAGTGATGTGGGTGGTCTGTGGGATATCGACAGTCCCACCAGCACCATGTACGAGTCGGCGCACCTGATTTCCTCGAAGAAGATGACGGAATTCGCCGAGTTCCCGATGAAGGACTCGGTGGCCCAGTTTCCCCATCACGCCGAACTGAAGCAGTATTTCCGCGATTATGCGCAGGAATTCGGCCTGTACGACTACTACGAGTTCAATACCGAGGTGGTCCGCTGCGAGCGCAGAGGCGACGACTGGAAGATCACCACCCGCTGCAACGGCGAGGAGCAGACCCGGATTTTCGGTGGCCTGCTGATCGCCAACGGCACCCTGCATCACCCGAATGTGCCAGAGTTGCCCGGTGAGTTTGCCGGCGAGCTGCTGCATTCAAAGGATTACCGCGATCCGGCCATTTTCGATGGCAAGCGGGTGCTGCTGGTCGGCTGTGGCAACAGTGGTGCCGATATCGCCGTGGATGCCGCGCATCGGGCCAAGAGTGTCGACCTCAGCCTGCGCCGGGGGTATTACTTCCTGCCCAAGTTCATCGGCGGCAAGCCCACTGATGCCGTGGGTGGCAAGATCAAGCTGCCACGCTGGCTGCAGCAGCGGATCAGCGCGGCGATCAGCAAGCTGATGCTGGGGCGCCCGAGCCAGTACGGCCTGCCGGAGCCCGACTACAAGATGTTCGAATCGCACCCGGTGGTGAACTCGCTGGTCCTGCACCATATCGGCCATGGCGATATCCATCCGCGCAAAGATATCGCTTCCATCGACGGACACACCGTGACCTTCAAGGACGGCTTCAGTGCCGACTACGACATGGTGATGCTGGCCACCGGTTACAAGCTTCACTATCCGTTTATCGATCAGGCGGAGCTGAACTGGCAGGGCTTCGCGCCGCGCCTGTACCTCAACGTGTTCCACCCGGAGTACGACAACCTGTTCCTGATGGGCATGGTGGAGGCGGCCGGTCTCGGCTGGGAAGGGCGCAACGAGCAGGCAGAACTGGTAGCCCTCTACATCCGCCAGCTGTCCTATGGTGCCAGTTCTGCGGAGGCACTGCGCCAGGTGAAGCGCGAGAAGGCCCTGGTGCGTGCGGATGGGGGTATGAACTACCTGGATCTGGAGCGCATGGCCTATTACGTGCACAAGGATAGTTACCTGAAGGCACTGCGCAGTCACACCGCAGACTTGAAGCGGGATCTGTCACCGCGGGATACTGAGCAATTGGTAACCAGCGCGGGAGCAGCATAGTGGACGATACCCTGTCGGCGGTCAGCAGTTTCCAGATGTCGCCGGCGGCACTGTTGCTGCTGAACGCGGTACTGGCTTTCATGATGTTCGGCGTCTCCCTGGGCCTGCGCCCGGCGGACTTCGCCGCGGTGCTGCGCCGGCCGGTAGCGCCGGTGACAGGCCTGATCGCCCAGTTCCTGCTCCTGCCGGCCCTGACCTGCCTCGCCACCTATGTGTTGAATGTACGGCCTGGGCTGGCGCTGGGCATGATCCTCGTATCCTGTTGTCCCGGCGGAACTTTCTCCAATGTGATGACCTGGATCGGGCGCGCCAACGTCGCCACTTCCGTGAGTATGACGGCGGTGTCGAGCCTGGCCGCGGTGGTGATGACCCCGCTCAATTTCGCCCTCTACGGGAGTCTCAATCCCCACACCCGCAGCCTTTTGCAGGAGATTGCCCTGCCGGCGGAGAACATGATTACCCTGGTGCTGCTGGTGCTGGCATTGCCGATGCTGGTGGGCATGGTGGTCGGCGCACGCTTCCCGGGCTTCGTGCGTGCCAGTGAGCGCTATTTCCGCACCGCTTCGTTGCTGGTTTTCCTGCTGTTCGTGGTGATTTCTTTTTCCAAACACTGGGAGACCGCCCTGCAGGTTGCCGGCGCCGTGCTGTTGCTGGTGATTGCCCACAACGCCCTGGCGTTCTGGATCGGCGACATGAGCAGCCGCGCCATGCGCCTGCCGGTGGGCGACCGGCGTGCGGTGACGATGGAGGTGGGAATCCAGAATTCCGGGCTGGCACTCGCCATCCTCTTCACTTTTTACCCGTCCGCCGGTGAAATGCTGGTGGTGGCCGGTTTCTGGGGTGTCTGGCACCTGGTAGCCGGCCTCGCGCTGGCTGGAATCTGGAATTACGGGGAACGGAAAAACCGGACACTGCATAGCAGCGCTGCCGCCGGTGTGCCTGAACTGCAAAACCGATAAGAAAAAAGTAGACATTTATGAGTGAAAAGAAAGTGCTGATTACCGGCGCGGCCGGGTATGTAGGCCTGCAGCTGGGAGAATTACTGGCGAGGGAGATGTCCGTGGTCGGGGTGGATATCCGCTCGCGCCGGGCAAAGTTCCCGATTTTTACTCTCGATATCTGTGATCCTGCCCTCGGCGAGCTGATGCGCGCGGAGTCCATCACCCATGTGGTGCACCTGGCATCGGTGATGTCGTCGGGGCGCGATCGGGAGAAAGAGTACCGAATTGACGTGGAGGGCACGGAAAACGTGCTCAAGGCCTGCGTCCATGCTGGGGTCAAACATATTACCGTAACCAGCAGCGGTGCGGCTTATGGGTACCATGCGGACAATCCCGAATGGCTGGAAGAACACCATCGCCTGCGGGGCAATCGCGAATTTGCCTATTCCGACCACAAGCGTTTGGTGGAGGAAATGCTGGCGGCCTACCGCAGCCGTTACCCCAAACTCCGGCAGCTGGTGTTCAGGCCCTGTTCCATTGTCGGTGCCAATACCAGCAACAAGATCGCCAAGCTGTTTTCCAGCAGCGCCATCGTCGACCCGGGCGGCCACAATTCCCCGTTTGTCTTTATCTGGGACCAGGATGTCATCCGCGCGATCGAGTACGGGGTAACCCGCGATGCGGCAGGTATCTACAACCTGGCCGGTGATGGCGCCCTGACGCCGGAAGAGATCGCGCGGCTACTGGGCAAGCCCTTGCGCCGTCCGCCGGTTTGGCTGGTAAAGGCGCTGCTGGGTATCGGATATGGCCTGCACCTGACCGACAACCAGCCGGGACAGGTGATGTTCCTGCAGTACCGCCCGGTGCTGCTGAATCGCAAACTGAAAGAAGAACTGGGATTCGTGCCCGAGAAGACTTCCGCCGAGGCATTCACCTATTTTGCCCGGGAAGCGCTGGGTATTGATGTCAGTGCGGCCGGGACGCCGGCGCTGGAGGGCTCGGCATGAGCGCTGCAGCGGCGGGTACCGGAAAAGTTTTCATTGTCACCGGAGCCGCTGGCGGTCTGGGCTGGGCCACTGTGGAGGCGCTGGCTGCGCGCGAGCAGGCCCGCTTTGCCCTGATCGATATCGACCGGGACGCTCTGGAGGAGCGGGCAGAAAGCCTGCGCCAGCGCGGCCTGGAGGCGCAGGTGTTTGTCGCCGATCTCTCAGACGAGGAGGCGGTCGCCGCGCTGGTGGGAGAATTGAGGCAGGCCTTTGACCGGGTCGACCTGTTGGTAAATAACGCCGGCATCACCCACCGCAGCCTCTCTACGCTGACCAGCAATCGTGTGATTCGCCGGGTGATGGCGGTGGACTACCACGCCCCGGTAGAGCTGGCGCAGGGGTTGCTGGAACCGCTCCGCCGCGCAGGGGGTTGCGTGGCCAATATCAGCTCCATGGCCGGCTGGATGCCGGTTCTCGGGCGTGCAGGATACTGTGCGGCGAAAAGCGCCCTGCACCAGTATTTTGAAACCTTTCGCGAGGAAGTGCGGGAAGAGGGTATCCGTGTTCTGATGGTTTATCCGAGCTTTGTTGCCACCAACATCGAGCACAATGCCCTCTCCGGCGATGGCGGCCGCGCCAAACACAAGCAGAGCACCATCGGCCAGGTGCGCACGCCGGAGTGGATGGCGGAGCGCATCGTCGATGCTCTGGAAAGTGGCAAGGAGCGGCTCTTCCCCCGTGACAAGTCGCTGCTCGGGGCCTACCTCTACAAGCTCGCGCCGCGGCTTTTCCTGCGGCAGATGGTGAAGAATTTCCGGGTGGAGCTGGAGGTGGGCCGGGCAGAGCGCGAGGCCCGCTCCGGCGCTCAGCCCTCCTGAGGCGAGGGCCGCTCGGGTATCCAGCCCTCCACTCAGGAGGGCTGAACGGGGGAGCCTTTTTGTTGGTGGCCCATCCGGGCCACTTTAGTACCCTTGCCCTATTGGGCCCAGGACAGGGTCAGTGGCTTTACTTTCTCACCTTCGGCCACTGTCACCCGGGCTCCCTGCCTGCGGCCGTCGTGCTCTGCTTCAATGCGATAACTGCCCGCAGGCAGGTCCAGCAGCAGTAGTGGCCCGCTCGTGGTTGTGGCGAGCAGCTGTTGCCCGCCCGGGCCGAAAACCCACACGTTTGTACTGGCGAGATATGCACCGGAAGCCGTGGCCAGTTCCAGTTTCACGTCGAAAGCTTCGGCTGCGCGCTCGAATTCGTTGCGTGCCGCTTCACCGACACCGCCGGATACATAGCGGATGTTTCCCGTTTCCTTCACGCCAGTAATGGCCGCAGAGCCCTGGGAAGTGATCAGGCTGAGGGCGGCGAACACGGTCAGTATTTTCCAGAGTTGCATGATTGCCTCCCGTTGGATTTCTCCTGTTATTTCTTTACGGTGAGAGCGGCCGCCCGCTGGGGCTGGCCGCTGCGATGATGGGTGCGGTTACCGCGGTTTGCCTGGTCGTCAGGCCGCAGTGGCGATATCGATCCTTTTGCCCCTCTGTTGCTCTTCCATCACCCTGGGCAAGCGGATCTCCAGCAGGCCGTTGGCAAAGTTGGCTTCGATACCATCCAGCTCTGCATCCCTCGGCACAGAGAGGATGCGCTGGAATGTGCCAAAACTGCGCTCGATCCGGTAAAAGTGCGGCTCTTCACCCTCGCGGTGTGAGCGCTTTTTCTCGCCGCTGATGGTCAGCGTGGAACCCAGCAACTCGAGCTGGATATCCTTTTCCTGCACACCTGGCGTTTCCACGGTGATGGTGTAAGCCTGTTCCGTCGCGGCGATGTCGACCTTTGGCTTGAGCAGCAGGGTTTCGGCGCGGATGTCGGACGGCGCACCCTGTTTCCCTGCGTTGCCGTGACTGGAGCTGTGGAACAGCTCGTCGAACATCTGGTCGAGACGGTCATACATCCGGGCCATGGCCGATGCGTGTCGCTGGGGCTCGGTGTCCGGGTGCATGCCGGAAGCGTGTGAAGCCTCTTCTTCCTTCAACCAGTTCCATGGTGCGAGTTTCTTCATGTCCATAGCGACCTCCATATTGCGAGTAGACGGATTCAAAGGGCATCTTGCCCCGCCTGTATTCAAGAGGCTTGGGATGAACGTGAGGGGATTCAAGGGGGGATTGTGTGAACCCAGTGGAAATGCCTGCCCCGCGGTCGGTCCTGTCGGTCGTGGAAGACGAGATAGGGTAATTGACGACCCTGTCAGTCCAGCGCCATGGGAATCACGCTGACGACAAGCAGTATTGCCATGGCGATATTGAATCGCCGCAGCTGCAGGGGTTCTTGCAGGATGCGCTGCATGCCAACACCGAACAGCATCCAGATGGTAATGCACGGGCCTCCGACAAAAATGAAGGTGAGGGCGATCTGGCCCGCATCCAGCCAGGTACTCCCCCCCGGAGTGGAGAATGCAGCCAGCGCGCCGACAGCCATGACCCAACCCTTGGGGTTGACCCATTGAAAAGCGGCGGCCTGCCAGAAGGTAAACGGCGAATAGCTGTCTTTCCCGTCCACCGAACGGGTGCTTGCGATAACCCAGGCCAGGTAGAGCAGGTAGGCAATGCCCGCCCAGCGAATCAGGTGGTGCAACAGGGGGAATTGCTCGAAGACAGTGCCGAGCCCCAGCCCGATGGCCATGATCATGGCTGGAAAGCCGAGGCATATTCCCATGAAATGCGGCAGCGAGCGTACTACGCCGTGGTTCAACCCGGAGGCCATGATCATCATATTGTTGGGGCCGGGTGTGATGCTGGTGGCAAAGACAAACAGCACCAGCGGCAGGACTGCTTCTAGCACGGGTAACTCTCCGGAAAACTACGCGGGCATTCTACCGCGAGCGACGCGCCGGGTCTGCCCGAGGTACAGGTGTTAAACTTCCGGGGTGATTGCCCGACTGGATACGGAGCTGCTTTGGAACTGTTTGATAGTCATTGCCACTTCGACTTCGACGATTTTGCCCCTGACCGTGACACGGTGTGGGAGAGATGCCGCGCCCGCGGCGTGACAGGCATGATTATTCCCGGTGTCAGTATCGAGCAGTGGGACAACCTGTTCCAGCTGATTCACGGGCAGGAGGGGTGGTACGGTGCCGCGGGCTTGCACCCCTGGTGGATCCGGGACCTGGATGTGGCGGACGATGAATTGCAGCGGCAACTCCTCGGGCAGGCGAACCGCGAGGGGTGTGTGGCGATCGGGGAGTGTGGACTCGACAAGGCGATCGATGTGCCGCTGGAGCGGCAGGAGGCGGTGTTCCGTTTACAGCTGGCGGTGGCCTGTGAACTGGATTTGCCGGTGATCGTTCATGTACACCGTTATCACGCGGAAGCCCTGCGGCTGATCAAGGAATTGCGGCCGCCCAGGGGCGGTGTGATTCACGCGTTCAGCGGCAGCGAGGAAATCGCCCGGGAATACTGGCAGCTGGGTTTCCTCCTCGGTATCGGCGGCACCATCACTTATGAGCGGGCCGCGAAGACGCGCCGGACGGTGGCCGCGGTACCGGTGGAATGCCTGTTGCTGGAAAGCGATGCGCCGGATATGCCACTCAGTGGCCGGCAGGGGCAGCGCAACAGTCCTGAACTCTTGCCGGATATCGCCGCGGCGCTGGCAGAATTGCGCTCCACGACCATCGAGGACGTTGCGCGGCAAACCCGGGAGAATACCGAGCGACTCTTTGCCTTATGACCCACCACGAGAAAAACAGCGAACATTCTGCAGAGACTTTCCGCAGCCAGTTTCCCCTCTTTGCACAGCCGGAAAACCGCAACCTTGTCTATCTGGACAATGCCGCCACCACCCAGCGCCCCGCTATGGTGATCGATGCCGTCGCGGATTTTTACCGGCACTCCAATGCCAACACCCATCGCTCCAGCCATCGGCTCGCGCGACAGGCCACGGAGATGGTGGAGCAGACGCGCCAGCGCGCGGCGGCGTTCCTGAATGCCCGTTCGAGCCGGGAGATCGTTTTCTGCCGCGGTGCCACCGAGGCGCTCAACCTGCTGGCCTACAGCCTGTGCGCCGGCCTTGAGCCCGGGGATGAAATTGTGCTGTCCACCATCGAGCATCACGCCAACCTTGTTCCCTGGCAGATGATGGCAGAGCGCTATCATTTGCAGCTGCGCTACGTGCCCCACACCGCCGGAGTGCCACAGTTCGACCGCTTGGATGAGATGCTTGGGAATCGCACCCGTATCGTTTCCCTGACGGGCGGTTCCAATGCCCTGGGCCTGAGGCCGGACCTGGCTGCGATCGCCGAAAAACTCCGGGGCCGGCACTTGCACTGGGTCGTGGATGGCTCCCAGTTGGCGGCCCATGAAGTGGTGGACGTGCAGGCACTGGGCTGTGACTTTTTCGTCTGCTCGGCGCACAAATTTTACGGACCAACGGGTGTGGGCCTGCTATACGGTCGCGAGGCGCTTTTGCAAGCGATGCCGCCCTGGCAGGGCGGGGGAGAAATGATCGCGGAGGTGGGTTTGCTCCACAGTGTCTACGCGGATCTTCCCCACAAGTTTGAAGCCGGCACATCGCCGCTGGCCGGGCTGGCGGGGCTGGGTGCGGCATTCGATTTCCTGGCGCAGCAGGACCGGGGTGCCATGGCGGCACACGAGCAGGCACTGCTGCAGTGGCTGCACCGGGAACTGTCGCAGCTCCCGCACCTGCGGTTGCTCAGCCAGCCCCAGCACAATCTCGGCATCGTCGCCTTTGCGCCGGTGGACGCGGCCCCGGCCGATCTGGCCCTGTGGCTGGATGGGAGGGACATTGCCGTGCGGGTCGGCCATCACTGCGCACAGCCGCTGATCCGGGCTTCGGGGGAGGGTGCCACCGTGCGGGCGTCTGTGGCAGGTTACACGACCTGGCAGGATTGCGAGGCGTTTCTGGAAGCGGTGCGGGATTTCCAACGGGTCACAGAGCCGGTGGACAGTGCTGCCGCGGCCGCGGCCGCGGCCGGGGACGACTGGCTGGCTGACGACCTTTCCGCCCTGCGCCTGGAGCGGCTCGCATCCCAGCGGAATTGGCAGGATCGCTACCGGGAACTGATGCGCTGGAGCAAGTCGATCACCACCAAGCCGGGGATCCGCTCGGCCCAAAACCTGGTGCAGGGTTGTGAGTCGGAGGCATGGCTCGTGCACCGGCAGCAGGAGGGTCGGCATTATTTTGCCGTGGACAGCGACAGCCGGGTGGTCAGGGGACTGGCGGCATTGCTGTTGTCGCAGATTGATGGCCGTACGGGCAGTCAGATTGCCGCTGCAGATTTCGATCGCCTGTTTGCAGATCTCGGCCTTCGTCAGCACTTGAGCCAGTCGCGCAGCAACGGCTTTTACGCGCTGTTGCGCCAGGCACTGCAGTTTGTCGAATCCGCGCAGTGATGCGCGGAGCCGGTGTGGCCAGTATGCCGCCTGTCACTGTGTTTTCTGCAGCAGCCGCTCGATACCCCGACTGGCGGCGGCGAAGCCAAACGTGCCGGTGACCATGGTGGCGGCGCCGAAGCCGCCGCTGCAGTCCAGTTTGACCCCATCCTGCATGGTGGATTTCTGCTGGCAGACCTGGCCATCCGGCTGGGGATAGACCATGGGCTCGGGAGAGAAGATCGCATCGACCCCGAACTGCCGCTTGCGGGATTTCTGGAAATTGTGGAACCGGTACAGGTGCTGACGCACCTTGGCCAGCATCGGGTCGTTGGTGGTGCGTCCCAGGTCGGCGCTGGTGACCTGCGCCGGATCCCTTTTGCCCCCGGCGGAGCCCACGGTGACCAGGCGCAATTTGCGCGCCTTGCAGTAGGCCACGATTGCCGCTTTGACCCGGGCCGCATCGATGGCATCGATGACGATATCGATGGGGCGCAGAGTCGGATCCAGCAGCTCCGCCAGGTTGTCGGAAGCCGCAAAGTCTTCCACGGTTTCGATCTGGATCTCCGGGTTGACCTGACGCAGGCGCTCCGCAGTCACGTCGACTTTGATCTGGCCGATGGTGCTCTGCAGCGCATGGCTCTGGCGATTGGTATTGGTGATACAGACATCGTCGAGGTCGATCAGGGTGAGGCTGCCGACCCCCGAGCGCGCCAGGGCCTCGGCAGTCCAGCTGCCGACACCGCCGATGCCGATCACGATGAAGTGGGCCGCGTGCAGTGTTTCCAGCGCGGCTTCTCCGTAGAGCCGGCCGATGCCGCCAAAGCGCTGTCGATATTGCTCAGTCAGCTTCATTCTCTTCCAGTTCTTCAAGAAATCTCGGTTTTTCCTCTGCGCCGGGCAGTCGGCACTGCTCGCTACGCCCGAACAGGCGATAGCGGTTTTGCGCCACCCGGTCATAGATCCAGTCGCGGATCGCACTCGGCACTAACCGGAGTATCGCCAGCGCTTTCCAGGGCGCCGGCAGTTGCCCGAGGACACGCAGTGCCGCGGTGCTTCTCTCATAGACCCGCTGGCGACCGGTGTCGTCCCGCTCCAGGTAGAGCACCGTATCAAAGGTGTCCCGCGGGCGGCCCAGTTCTTCCAGCAGCTGCTGGCCGGCGGCGGATTGTACACGGCACAGGGTGAACAGTGCCCTGTGATCATGGCGCAGGACCAGCCGTACCCAGCCGTTGCACAGGTTGCAGAGGCTATCAAACAGGATGATCCGGTCGGGCAGCGAGCGGGGCATGCTGGTTCCGTGACGGTGTGTTGAGCGAATGGTAGCGGCAGGTCGCGGAGGGCGCAAAATGCGCGGGAAGGGCAGTCATCAAGTGGGCAGGGAGGGGGAGAGGAGGCGGCGGCCGCGGCCGCCGCCCGGGAGATCAGTGCACGTGGCCGTGGTCGATCTCTTCCGGAGTCGCCTCGCGCACGGACACGACTTCGATATCGAAGTGCAGCTCGACACCCGCCAGCGGATGGTTGCCGTTGATGGTGACGTTGTCACCGTCGATGTCGATGATTTCCACTTCGATGGGTTGACCCTCGGTGCTCTGCGCGCGGAACGCCATGCCTACCTTGAGCTCTTCGACACCGCCGAAAGCACTGCGGGGCAGGGTCTGGATCAGCTCCGGGTTCTGGGGGCCATAGGCCTCTTCCGGCTGAATGACAGCGGTAAACTTGTCGCCTGCGCTCTTGTCGAGCATTTCGCGCTCCAGTCCGGGGATGATGTTGCCGACACCCTGCAGGTACTTCAGCGGCTCACCGCCGGAGGACGAGTCGATGACTGTGCCTTCAGCGTCTTTCAGGGTGTAGTGCATCTCCACTACGGAGTGGTTGACAATCTTCATGGGGAATTCTCTGGAATGAAGGGTGTATTGAGTAGCGCTTACCGAATGCAGAGGGGCATACGGGGAATAAAGGCTGCGAAGCGCCATTGTATTGAGCGCTCCGCCATGTCGCAACCGGAGGGATCAGCAGGCGATGGCCAGTTCCGGATCGCAGTCGCTATAGAGATTGCTGGCGCTTTCCATCAGCGCGGAGCTCAGTTGGCAGGAAAATCCCAGTTCGGTGAGCCGTGCTTCGAGGAACTCCAGCAGTGCCTCGAACAGGGTCGGATTCAGGCCCCGGGCGAGGAAGCTGGCGCGGCTGGAACGGACTGGTTCGGGTGGTTCTGAGAGAGCGTGGTTCAGGAACTGGGCCTGGCGGCTCTGTTGCTTGTGATGGTCGCAGCGGTCCTGGTCTGACAGGTGGCGACCGATGGCTGTGTAAAACTCTGCAACCGTATCGTTTACGAAGCGGGTGCCGCCCACACGGTCTAATAGCGTCGTCATCTCTTGATTCCCCCAAATAGGTTCGAGCGCGGTCTGTTGCCGTGATCGCACCGGTCATCTTCCCTGTGACCTCGCGACCAAGTCCGCTGCTGTTTCTTACCCGTCCCTGGATACAATCGATTTCCGCGAATTGAAGTACCTCATCTGGCGCTTTTGTGCCGGTGCCCCAGGGCTGTGTCCGCACGGGCGGTCTGTGGCCGGGAGCCTTTCGGCGACTGCGCTCTCTCGATAGGCAGGCAGACTAGGGCAAGTGCCGGTAACTGCCAATGGACTGTCAAAAAATTGTCACCTGCTTCCTCGGGTTAAGTGTTTACCAGCTGTGGCTGGGCGGTCACTGAACAGTTGCCGGCGCCAAACCTCTCCTTGCGCCTGCCGCGCCCCATGGCGCCCCAAAACAACAGCTGCGTCGGTGGGCGAAACTGGTAGACTGCGTAGTCTCATTCGGTGTGCCGGAGGGGCTGGCGAGGGCCCGGCCGGCGGACAATTTTGCGTGGAGACAAGGAGAACCCAGCATCATGGCGAGCGTGTTTACCCAGATCATGAACGGTGACCTGCCCGGCCACTTCATCTGGCGGGATGACAGGGCTGTGGCGATCATGACCATCGCCCCCATCAAGCCCGGGCACTGCCTGGTCATTCCGGTCGAGGAAATCGATCACTGGGACGACGTCCCGGGGGATTTGTCTGCCCACCTGATGCACGTGGCGCAGCGGGTCGCAAAGGGATTGAAAGCCGTTTACAGCCCGAAGCGTGTGGGGGTGATGGTGGCCGGCCTGGAAGTGCCTCATACCCACATCCACCTGATCCCCGTCGAGGAGCTTGGTGACCTGGACTTTTCAAAGCAGAAGCCCGCCAGTGTCGAAGAGCTGGCCGGGGAGGCCCGCAAGCTCCGCGCCGCACTGACCGATGCGGGCTTCAGCGAGGCAGATTGCGGCTGATTTGCGAGAAATCTTTTTCCCGGTGCATCCGAACCGCCCACTGGTTGCGTCATTGGTGTATCGAGGAACTGAACGTGAGAGAAACATCCATGACCTTTTTATCCCGCCTCAATGCCGCCCTGGCGGCTGTAACCCTGATGCTGTCTGTGCTGAGCTCCCCCGCACTGGCGCGGGAAACGATCGAGCAGGCATTTGACCTGTCTGGTTTCACCCGTATCGATCTGGAGGGGAGCTCCTATCTGGAGATCGTGCAGGGTGAAAGCTTTTCTGTGGTTGCCAGCGGCAAGCCGGAAGCGGTGGCCCTCGCGCGGGCCGAAGTGAGGGGCGATACCCTCAAACTGTGGGTGGAACCCAACCACAAGCGCTTCTTTGGGTTTATCACTGTCAGTAACGGCCAGTCGGTGAAGTACCGGGTGTCGCTGCCGGCCATCGATGCGGTGGCAGTGACCGGCTCCGGTGAGGCCACTGCTGAAACCCTGGAGAGTGAGTCGCTTGTACTGGCGGTGACCGGGTCTGGTGACCTGCGGGTGGCGAAGGTTGCTGCAGAGTCCCTGCAGGCTTCGGTGACAGGTTCCGGCGACCTGGCCCTGGGCACCGTGCTGTCAGTGCGTGGTGAGATGGCAATCCGCGGCTCCGGCGATCTGAGTTTTGAGAGCTTTGCCGGAGAGATGCTGGAAGCGGATATCAAGGGCTCCGGTGATATCGTGGTCAATGGCCGCGTGGGGACCGTGCGGGTCAATATCATGGGCTCCGGGGATTTCCTCGGTCGCAACCTGCAGGCCGACCGGGGCGAAGGTGCGGTCATGGGGTCCGGAGACATCGTGCTGCGTCGCCCCGGGTCGGACTCCTTCTCGGTGATGGGTTCAGGGGACATTGCGCTGGTGGACTGATTGTCTCCCCAGGCAACAACGCATACCACTCAACCGCGGCGGCCCCTGGGCCGCCGCGCTGCGTTTGCGGCGCGCACTTGCACCAGAAATCTACAGGACGGGCCAGCCTGGCGGGATGCTGATTCCCCGTCCGACCTGTTATCCTGACTTCCTGCAGGTGGTGATGGGCACCACCGGATCCAATCGGAATGGTCTATGGCAGAGGATGAGCCGGGAGCCGGCAACAGCGGCTCTAGTAAGAGAGGGAAATTCAGGGAGCAGTGGCGACGGTTGCGTCGCGGTGCCAGGGACAAGTCCCACTGGGCTGCTGAGCGACTCCTGGATCGCCGTATCTGCATCGGCATCACCGGCCTGAGTGGCGCCGGAAAGTCCACTCTGCTGACCAGTCTCATCTACCAGCTGAGCCATCCCCAGAAAGCCCAGTTGCCGGGGTTTGGGCCGGCGCTGAATGGCGACCTGCTCGGAGCAGAGTTGAAGCCCGCGCTGGATACCGAACTGCCCATGTTCGATTATCAGCAGTGCCTGCAGGCACTGCTCGGCCAGCCTCCCCGCTGGCCAGAGAGCACGCGCGAACTCTCCGCCATGGAGCTTCATATCCACCTGCGCACCCGTCGCTTTGGCCGGAGTGGTCGTCGCACCGTGGTGGTGGAATTGCGGGATTACCCCGGTGAGTGGCTCATGGACCTGCCGTTGCTGGGGATGACCTATGCGGACTGGTGTCGGCACCAGCATCACATCATCGATGGCGACGCCCGTGCCGGACTGGCCCCGGACCTGATGTCCGAGCTGGCGGCTCTGTCGCCTTCGGCCACTGCCGAACCAGATAGGCTAAGCGTGCTGTGGGACAAATACCGCAGCTTTCTCCACGACTGCCGTGCCAGGCGCAGGCTGAGCTACCTGCAGCCGGGCAGGGCACTGCTCGACCGGGAAAATCACAGCCTGCTGCCCCTGCTGGATTTGCGCGGGCAGAGCAACGCGGCCCTGGAGGCGTTGCCGGAGGACAGCAATTACCAGTATCTGTCACGGCTTTACCGTCGCTACGTCGAAGACCTGGTCGCCCCCTTTGTAGAGAGCCACTTCCGTTACCTCGATCGCCAGCTGGTGCTGGTGGACATGATCGGCACCCTTTACGCGGGAGAGCAGGCGCTGGACGATATGCGGCTGGCATTTGGTCACATTGCCGACACCTTCCAGTACGGCGGCTCCAACCTGCTGCGCAAATTGTGGCGTCCGCGGATCGATCGTCTCATCTTTGCCGCCACCAAGGTGGACCAGGTACTGGCCGCCGATCACGATGCCCTGCGGCAGTTACTCGGCAGCCAGATGCAGCAGGCCTTTAGCGGTGCCCGGCATCAGGGCCTGCCCCTTTTCTGCGAGGCGATTTCTGCTGTGCGATGCTCGAACGAAACCGTCCGCGATGGCCGACGAATGCTGGTGGGGCACGATCTGGACGGCCGCTACCTCGGATTCGAAAACGCGGAGATTTTCGCCCAGCTGCCCGGTGAGGGGGATGCCTGGCAGCACTACGATGGTGCCGCACCGCCACAGCTGCGCCCACCGGCGGGAATGGCGGCTGGCCAGTGTATTCCCCATATCCGTGTCGATGCCCTTCTCAACCTGCTGCTGGGAGACAAGCTCTGATGGACAGTGATGATCGGACAGGGCGCCGCCAGACCAGGATTGAAAGTCTGAATGAACCCGGGGAGAAACGCACTGACCGGGGAGCAACCCGGGTAGAGACACTGACGGAGGAGCCCGGGAGCCTTCCCCGTTCCATCACCACCGGCGAGTCCCTGCCAGACCGGATTGCCTTTTCGGAGCTGCGTTTGCCGACCTTTCGGTTAAGGTGGTGGAAGCCGGCATTTTTCGCCGCCCTGGGGCTGGCCGCCGGCGCGGTGGCCTGGGAGTTGCACCAACTGTTTTCCTGGGCGATGGAACGGCACTGGATACTGGGGGTGCTCGCCGGGACGGTGATCGGTGCGCTGGCGCTCACGATTGCCAGTGGCGTGTGGGAATATTTCCGCGCCGGGCTGCCGCTGCGCAAACTGGAAAATACCCGTGAGCTGGCCGAGGAGCTGCGGGACTGCCGTTCGATGGAGAAAGTGGGTCCTTTCCGGCAGGAGCTGACGGAACATTTTGACGGGAAGCCCCAGGGAGCGCTGCTCAGCCGTGTCCTGGACGAAGCCCCCGATTACTATGACGGCAGCGAGCTGCTTCAGCACGTAGAGCTCACTTTCCTCGAGGCCCTGGATCAGGAGGCGTTGCGTCGCGTGGTGCGCCAGGCCAGTACCACCGGCGCGCTGGTCGGCCTCAGTCCGTTTGCAACGCTGGATATCCTGGTGGCCCTGCGGCAGTCGCTGCGGATGATCGACGATGTCGCACAGATCTATGGTGTGCGTCCCTCCGTGGTGGTGCGCTGGCGGTTGTTCAAGAAAGTACTGGCACTGGTTGCCTACAGCGGTGCCAGCGAATACGCCGTTAGCGAGCTGTGGCCGGAGCTGGTCGGTGACAGCATGCTGAGCAGCGTATCCGCGCGGTTGGGCCAGGGTATGGGGGCCAGCCTGTTCATGTCCCGCATCGGCCTTGCGACCATGCACAGTTGCCGGCCCGTGCCTTTTTCAGAAAAGCAGCGGCCTCGCCTCAGCACCGTCACCAGGCGTGTCGCCCGCAGCCTCAAGGAGCGATTGCTGGGGCGGGACCCGAATCGCGCCGCAGACCTGCGCGCAGCGATGAGGCAGGGCGAGCGGGTCGACATCAATAAGGACAAGGATTGATCGCTGCAGCGATGCCGGATTCGGCGGCCTGCACCGGAGGAGATCACTATGGGAATTCCACTCCTAAAGTCAGGCTGGTTGATGTCGCTGGCCGCTCTGGCGCTGTTGCCTCTTGGCGGTCCCCGGGCGGAGGTTGTGCACAGCGCGGGGGCGTCTTTCTCGATTCGGTTCGAGGAGAGTATTCCCCGCAACAACACGGAAGTTTACCGGGCGCTTGGCAGGCTGCCCGAGTGGTGGAGCCGGGATCATACTTATTCGGGGGATACCGCAAACCTGTCGATGGAGCTGCGCGCTGGTGGCTGCTTTTGCGAGCGCTGGAACGACTCATCGGTAGAACACCTGCGGGTGGTATTCGCGCTTCAGGATCGTGAGGTGCGCCTCCGCGGCGGGCTCGGACCCTTGCAGAGCCTGCCGGTCAACGGGTTGATGCAGTGGCGGATTACGCCGGCTGAATCGGGCGGCAGTATCCTGACATGGGACTATCAGGTCTGGGGAGCGCCCGGGGCCAATCTGGAACCTCTGGCCGGGCCGGTGGAGCAGGTCCTGGGGGAACAGCTGAAGAGCCTGAAAGCGTTTCTTGAGCGGGACTGACCCGCTCGGCACTGCGGCGGATTTCTCCGCCGCAGTGAAGTGGCGGTTACTCGAACTGCTTTTTCATCAACACGCGGGTATGGTGCTGATCCACCAGCTTGGCAAGCTCGGTATAGCGCTCCTTGATGAAGGGCGCAGGGTTGTTTGCACCGGTGTCATCCGGGTACTCCACCCCCTGGCGGACGTGCTGCAATTCCCTTGAGAGTGATGCAATTGCGGCAAAAATGTCCTGGGTGAGCTGCTCGCTGTAAAAGACCGTGCTGCTGTTGGTGTCGCGCAGGAAGTCATTGCACTCGCTGAGCCACTCTGAGCGCTGGTCCAGGAAGTGGATGGTGTTGCGGATACCACCGCGATACTCCGGGTTGAAGTGCTCATTGACGTAGGTGCCGAGGCTGCGCATGCCGGAGTCGACAAACTGCTCGACAAGGCCCTCGCAGTAGGCTGGTGTCAGGTAAGAGGCGTGGGTTTTGGCATTACTACTGCTGCAGATAAACAGCAGGCAGAGGAAACACAGGACTCGCTGGGACAATGAGAAGGAGAGGGCGTTCATTTTCGTGTGCCTATGTTTGTTGTTGTCGCTAGCAGGCAATTTTTGTGAATGACTTCACATGAATATCGAAACGCCAAATCAGTGTCAATCTGCGTTTTGTGACAATTGTCTCATACGTGCCAATTCCCTGATAAAGATTCTATTTTTTTACGATATTTAGTGATTTCTCGACATCCTGACGGAATTTTTTACACTATCTGTCAGCCCCGGTCGGGATTTAGTCAACGGTTTAGGAGTCAATTTTGGCCGACTTTGAGTTCGATTTATTCGTCATTGGAGCGGGTTCCGGTGGTGTCAGGGCATCGCGAATGGCCGCTGCTTCGGGTATGCGGGTGGCGGTGGCAGAGGACCGCTACATGGGTGGTACCTGCGTCAACGTCGGCTGTGTTCCGAAGAAGCTGTTTGTCTATGCCAGTGGCTACAGTGAGGCTTTTGGCGATGCCAGGGCCTATGGCTGGCAAAATGACGGGCCGGAGTTTGACTGGCCCACCCTGAGGGACAACAACGCCACTGAGATCACCCGGCTGAACGGCATTTACCGCAACCTGCTTGCCAATGCCGGCGTTACGGTGATCGACGGCCGCGCCCATATCGAGGATCGACACACCGTGGTCATCGGTGAGCAGCGTTTCACCACCGAACGAATCCTGGTCGCCACCGGTAGCTGGCCGTTCGTGCCAGATATTCCCGGCCGCGACCATGTCCTGACCTCCAACGAGGTTTTCTCCATGGACGAGTTTCCCCGCAGAGTGCTGGTGGTGGGCGGGGGCTATATCGCCGTGGAATTTGCCGGCATTTTCGCCGGCCTCGGGGCGGAGACACACCTCTCCTATCGACGCGATCTTTTTCTGCGCGGGTTTGACCGTGATATTCGCACCTTTGTCCGCGACGAGATGGGCAAGAAGGGGGTGCACCTGCACTTCAACCAGCAGGTGGAGGCGATCGAAAAACAGGATGATGGTTCCCTGCTGGTGCATTCCGCCGGGGGCTCGCCCCTGGCGGTCGACGCGGTGCTCTACGCCACCGGCCGGGTGGCCAATACGCGGGGGCTGGGACTGGAACAGCTCGGCATCGTCATGCACCGTGACGGCACCGTCTCCGTCGATGACAATTTTCGCACCAGTGTCCACTCGATTTATGCACTCGGTGATGTCACCGGTGAACCACAACTGACGCCGGTTGCGCTGGCCGAGGCGATGGCCCTGGTGAAACACTGGCAGACCGGCGAAACCGCAGAGATCGATTACAACAACATCCCTACGGCGGTGTTCTGCCAGCCAAATATCGGTACCGTTGGTCTTTCGGAGGAGGAGGCGCGGGACTCGGGTATCGCGGTCACCGTCTTCAAGTCTGAATTCCGCCCCATGCGTAATACCGTCAGCGGCCGTGATGAGCGCACACTGATGAAACTGGTGGTGGACTCCCGCACTGACAAAGTCATTGGTGCCCATATGGTGGGTCCGGAGGCCGGGGAGATCATTCAGGGCATCGCGATTGCGATCAAGGCCGGTGCCACCAAGGAGACGTTTGATCAGACGATCGGTATTCACCCGACGGCAGCCGAGGAATTCGTCACCATGCGCACGCCCGCCAGTTAGTCTCCAGGGCCGGGCAGGACAAACGAAAAAGGCGATGCGCAAGCATCGCCTTTTGCATGTCTGTAATTGTTCGTTGATAGAGGGCCGTCTTCCCGGGGGGCGTTGGCCCCCTGAGACGGCCTTCGGCCTTATTCTTCGGTTTCGGGAATCGCCACACTCTGATATCGCATCGCCTTGCGGCGGTCGCCGCGCTCTTTGAGGCAGCGCTCGGCCGAGGCAAAGGCTGCGTTGACGGCGCGGTGAATGGACTCATCCTCGTTGCTGATGGTCAGGGGATTGCCACTCAGAGCCAGTTCAACAGAGGCCTTGAACTGCTTGCCTTTATGCTTGTGTTGGTGAGGGGCCTCGAGTACCACCCGGCTACTGATAATGTCGCCACAATAACGTTCCAGCTTGTCGAGTTTTTTGGAGACGGTGTCTGCCAGGGCGGCGGACTTGTCGATGTCGCGGAACACGATGTTATCGTAAGGCGCAGATTTCATGGGCATTACCTCCGGTTAATAGAAACCTTGCAGGCCGCTGGTGCGGTTTGCTGTATAAGGTAGGGCGCCCTATAGGGAAGGTGACAACTGCATGTAAAGGCCGGAACACTGAGGTCGCAACGAGTGTTTGCTGTCTGAGCAGCGATGGGTGTTTTACGCCCGGTCCGGTCTTGTACTGAGTTCGTTAACTCTTTCCCTGTAACCCATAATGCTTTCGCGCAAAAAAAAATCAAGCATTCAAATCGCAAAAATGTCACAAATTTTGCGCCCTCTTGAACACGGGCTTTGATCGGGGGCAAACTGCCCGTCAGGACGCAAGCGAATCTGTGAACCGGTCTGCTTACTCGGGTCATTGCCCCGGGGTGGGGTGACTGCGTAAAATTGCACGGAATGGACAAGTAACCCTTTCTGGCTGAAAAGTGTACGGGGTACTTCTGTTCTATCTGATTCGATAAAAACAGGTAACAGGTTCTTAGATATGGCGGTATCGCGGTACTGCTCGCTGATTATGGCGGGCCTTGTGGTAGTTGGGGCGCAGTCCGCGGTCGGTCAGACCGAGGCCTCCCTGACAGCGGAAAAAAACCGGCTGGCTCGCATGGAACAGTCCCAGGAGAACCGCCAGGTTGAAATCGAGGACATCGAGAACGAACTCGTGTCATACGATTACAAGCTGGGGCGCGCCAAGGAGTCGCTCCAGAAAGCTCGCCGCAACTACGAGGTCAGCCGCCGTGAACTTCAGCAGGCCAAGCGCGACCACCAGCTCAATTCCAGCTCCGACACTGAGCGCCAGCTGCGCAAGGCTGAACACGGCTTTGCCATGGCGGAGCGGGGGGTGGACAGCCGTACGCGTCGGGTCGAGTTTCTCCAGTCCAATTACGATGAGCTGAACGGCCAGATCGAGGAAATCCGCACGGCGATTGCAGCCGGCGAGCGTCGCATCAGCCAGCAGCAAGAAAAAATCGAAAACCTGGTCGCCGCCCTGCTGGCCAAGGCGGAAAAGGAGCGCCGTGAGGCAGCTGTCGCCAAAGCCGCGGCGCCGGTCAGTAAGCCAGAGGTGCCTGCGCCCTCCGTGGCGGATGCGAGTGCCTCCGGAGTGCCCGGTGCGCCGGCCGGGGAAGAATCTGCGCCGGCAGAGGCTGCAGAGCCACTGCGGGAAGTCGATGAAGAGTTGCTCGACTACGTGCGCCGCGAGCGTCAGCGCCTGGAAAAACTACTGGCCGATGGCGATGAGGGCAAGCATACGTTCCGCCATCTGGATCTCGAGCCGACCCGCGGGGACTCGGTGCCCTTCGAGTTTCTCGGTCACAACCAGTACCGCGTGGTGGCGCCGGTAGAGGCCGGTCGCCAGACCTACAAGGTCAATACCTGGCGGTTCCGCCGCACGATACCTGCGGACGATTCCGGCGTTCCCTATGTGTTTATCTTCGACGCCCGGCGCTTGTCCCGTCCGCGCCTGGTCATGTACCCGGAGTATGCGCTGGAGTCGCTGGAGAGTGGGGAACAGTAACCCCGTACAGGCCTGCCTGACAGGACGAAGAGGGCCCGCCACTGGCGGGCCCTCTTCGTCCTGTCAGCCTCTGCACTGCTGCCGGCTATCGCGGGCGTCGTGCTAGGCCCCGCCCGGTAACTCGGCTTCCAGCAGTGGGTGGTACTGGCTGCCGCCGGGGGTCATACGGCTCTGGTACAGCACGATATTGTCCAGCGTCACGATCCTGTCCAGCTCCAGTGGCGGCAGGCGGGAGAAGCCGCGGCGATTGCGGCCCAGGGTGAAATGGGGGCGATAGGTGGCGCTCTCGGGTTCGAGGCCCAGCTGAATCATCAGCTCCCGGCAAAGTCGGTGCAGGGTGTCCAGCTCCGGGTTTGGCAACAGTTCTGCCGCGAGCAGGCGCGATCGGTTACGCGGAAAGGGCTGTAGTGAGACTACCCGCGCCTCACAGGCACGGGCCCTGTCCGCAATATCCACTATTCCGGCTTCCAGGGCCGGCAGCAGTTCCGCCGGGGTCTCCCCCAGGAATGCGAGGGTGAGGTGGCGGTTGGCATGGCTGGTCCAGCGGATGGCCCGCTCCGCAGACTGGCCGAGCTGTTGCCGGCAGTGATTGACCAGACCGTCGAGAAACACCTGCGTGTCGGCCGTGGGGCGGACCCCGATAAACAGGCGCGGGTCAGCTACGCCCTCTCCCCTGTGATTGCTCCCCATAGTTTTCCTTTTTTGCCTTTCCCGCTCTTGAAAAACATCCACCCACCCCTATCTAGATAGTGTGGGAGGCAGGCTCCATAGAGGTGTCTCCCCGGCGTGCCCGGTCTCAGGACGGGCGAACTATGAATATTGCTCTGAATTGAGGATATGACAATGCGTAACTTTGATTTTTCTCCCCTGTACCGTTCTGCCATCGGCTTTGACCGCATGGCCAGCCTGCTGGACACCATGACCAGCAATGAACAGAATCAGCCGGCTTATCCGCCCTACAACATCGAGCTGACCGGCGACGACAGCTACCGAATCACCATGGCGGTGGCCGGGTTTGAGCAGTCCGAGCTCGACATTCAGGTGGAGCAGAACCGCCTCACCGTCGCGGGTAAAAAGCCCGAGGAATCCGAGCAGCGGAACTTCCTACATCGCGGCATTGCCGCACGTAATTTCGAGCGTCGCTTCCAGCTTGCGGATCACGTGCGGGTGACCAATGCCCAGCTGGCCAATGGCCTGCTGCACATCGAGTTGGTCCGGGAAATTCCCGAAGCAATGAAGCCGCGGAAAATCGAAATCAGCCAGGGCAACCTGTTGCAGCACGGCAAGGCCGACGACGGAAAAGTAAAGTCCAAGGCCGAGTCCGAAGCAGCCTGAGTTGACCTTGCATTGCCCGCTGTGCCGCCATTTGGCGGCACATCCCTACCACCGCGATAACAGCCGCGAATACCTCCAGTGCGCACACTGCGCACTGGTGTTCGTTCCGTCCGGGTTTCACCTCTCCCGTGAAGAGGAGCGAGCCTACTATGACTTGCACGAGAACGGCCTGGGCGATGCGGGTTATCGCCGTTTCCTGAACCGCTGTGCCGGGCCGCTGATGGAGCGGCTGGATGAGTATGCCGAGGGCCTGGACTTCGGTTGCGGTCCAGCGCCATTACTGGCCCAACTTCTGGAGGAAGGCGGCCACCCGATGCGGGTATATGACCCCTTCTATGCGCCGGACGAAACCGCATTGCAGCGCCGCTACGATTTCATCGTGACCACTGAAGTGGTCGAGCACCTTTCTGCCCCGGGACCCGAACTCGAGGCCCTGTGGCGGCTTCTGCGTCCGCGGGGCCTGCTGGCAGTGATGACCAAGCGGGTGATCTCGCCGGAACGATTTGCCGGTTGGCACTACACCCGGGATCCTACCCATATCTGTTTTTTCAGTGACACAACCTTTCACTGGTTGGCCGGGCACCTTCGCGGCCGGTTGGAGCTGGCTGGCCCCGACGTGGCTTTTCTGCACAAGTCAGGTGTTGACCCGGAATAGCTTGGCGCGCACAGTGGTCCGGTACTCGCTCGGTGTGGTCGACAGGAATTTCTTGAACAGGGCGGTAAAGTGGCCCATGTCCTGGTAACCCACTTTTTCAGCGATTTCATTGACCGACAGGTTGCTGGACTGCAGCAGCTCGCGGGCCATGTCCACCCGCACGTTCTGCAGGTATTGCAGCGGTGTCTGTCCTGTCGCCAGCTTGAAGCGGCGGTTGAAAGAGCGCACGCTCATATCGAATTGCTGGGCCACCTCGCTCAGGCGCACCTCTTCCGCGCAGTGTTGCCGCAACCAGGTCTGGGCTTCGACGATTTCCTCGTCCGGGTGCAGGTGGACCGCCCCTTCCGAGTAGGCTATTTCCTCGAACGGGCGGCGGATCTCGTGGGAGAAATTGCGCTCTACGTGGCTCGCCACCGACGAACCATAGAGCTGCCGGATCAGATAGACGGTCACATCGGCCAGGGAATTCACGCTGGCGGCACAGAACAGCTTGTCAGCCTGGGTAATGAAATACTGTCGCTTCAGCTTGATCTGCGGATAGTCGCGGCTGAAACGCTCGAAATAGTGCCAGTGGGTAGTCGCCGGTTTGCCGTCGAGCAGGCCGGCCTCCGCGAGAAAACACACGCCGGTACCCACGGCACAGATCGCGGCGCCCCTTTCGGCCTGCTGCTGGAGCCAGGTGAGCAGGGGTGCGCTGCGACGCAGGGCGGGGCGGGGATTTCTCCACAGGGTGGGGAGGTAGATGATGTCGCTGTCCGGCGCCTCGGCCAGTGACACCTCCGGTTGCAGGGGAAAGCCCGAGCGGGTTGAAACCGCCTTGCCATCCAGGCTCGCCGTGACGAGACGCAGGGGCTCTTTTTGTCCCTCCACCCGGGCACGGCTCTCGGCGCCGCGCAGCATCTCGAGGGGCAGCATGGTGCCTGTGGTCAGCATCTCGTCGATCAGGAAAAAAGTGACTGTGCGCATTACTTCTCCAGCATGCGAGGCCCATTTGGCCAGATACTCAATTTTGCTGGCCAGTATGTCCATAACCCGGCCGAATCGCCACCCCCTAAACTGACTTCCGCTCAAATTTGGTCGAAATTTTGTCAGCTTTTGCTGGAGGTCAGGATGCAGCGCCTTCCCGTTATCACCGCTTTTGGTGGCTTCAACCCCGCAGGGCGGAGTTCCTTTCACCGCGGCTACAAGCGCCTGGTGATGGATAAACTCGGCGCTGCCGAGCGCGCCGACGTGCTCGCTGACCTGGCCTCTCTCATGGGGCTGCGCAGTGGCGCCCAGGTGGATGCCCCGCTGGATGAAGCCACTGAGCGCAAGGTGCTTGAGTCCACGCTGGTGCGCGAGCTGGAAACGCGCTTCTACGACTACCGCAAGTGCCATTTTCACCAGCCGGCGGACCTGAGCAGTGCCGGTGGCATGACCTTCGAGATGGCCGCCCGCCAGCTGCCGGAGCCACTGCCGGAGGACTGGCAGGTGGAGTCCCTGGGTGAGGGGCGTGTCCGGGTGCACTGTCGCAGCCTGTCTGTGATGCTCGACAGCTACCGGGAGATTGCCGTCGCTTCTGCGGGACAGCTGCCCACCGGCTTTGAGCCCGGTGACCATTACAACTCCCGCTTTCATCCCCGCGGGCTGCAGCTCGCCATCCTCGGCGCTTCCGATGCGGTGCAGTCACTGGGACTCGATTGGGACAAAATCGTTTCAACGGTGGGCCCTGAGGCGATCTCCGTATACGCCAGTTCGGCCATGAGCCAGCTGGACCCCTACGGCAATGGTGGGCTCCTGCAATCGCGACTGCGCGGCAATCGGGTAAGCTCGAAACAGCTGGCGCTGGGCCTCACCAGCATGCCGGCAGATTTCGTCAACGCCTATGTCCTCGGCAGCGTCGGCACCACCGGTGCCGTTGCCGGTGCCTGCGCCACATATCTCTATAACCTCCGTGCGGCCGTGGAAGATATCCGTTGCGGACGGGCCCGGGTCGCAGTGGTCGGTGCGGCAGAGGCTCCACTGGTGCCCGAGGTGGTGGATGGATACACGACCATGGGCGCGCTGGCCAGTATCGACGGCCTGCGCAAGCTGTTCCCCGGGGAGATCGACTACCGCCGTGCCAGCCGGCCATTTGGCGATAACTGCGGTTTCACCCTGGGTGAGGGCACCCAGTGGGCGATTCTGATGGACGATGCGCTGGCGTTGGAGCTGGGCGCAAACATTCATGGTGCGGTGGCCAATGTGTTCGTCAATGCCGACGGCACCAAGAAATCCATTTCCGCTCCCGGCCCCGGCAATTACCTGACGGTTGCCCGTGCCATGGCGGAAACCCGGGCCATTCTCGGTGAAGAGAGTCTGCGCCACCGGAGTTTCGTGCAGGCGCACGGTTCGAGCACGCCGCAGAACCGGGTCACCGAGTCCGCTATCTTCGATCGCCTCGCGAACGCTTTCGGCATCGAGAGCTGGCCGGTTTGTGCGGTCAAGGCTTACCTGGGCCACACGGTGGCCGCCGCCAGTGGTGATCAGCTGATTACCAGTCTCGGCATTTTTGATCGCGGTATTCTGCCGGGAATCACCACCATCGACAGCATTGCCGATGACGTGCATCACTCCAGCCTGGATATCGCGCTGGAGCATCGCGAGCGGGATCCCGAGTCCCTCGATGTGGCCTTCCTGAACTCGAAAGGCTTCGGCGGCAACAATGCCACTGCCAGCGTGTTTTCGCCCCATGTAGTGCGCAACATGCTGGCGAAGCGTCACGGAGAGAGGGCGATAAACGATCACGCCGCCCTGAACGAGTCGGTGCGCGAGCAGGCCCTGAGCTACGATGCCCGGGTCAAGCGCGGTGACCTCAATGCCATTTATCGCTTCGGCGAGGGACTGGTGGACGAGGCGGAGATCCGACTGTCGGACCGGCAGGTGGCATTGCCCGGCTACCCGGAAGTCGACCTGCCTGCAGAAAACCCCTTCGGGGACATGGTCTGATTCCGCTGTCGGGGCGCGTTTCCCGTTAGGGGCGCTTCGCGTAGACTGTAGGCTTCTCGGGATTGGGGAGTGATTATGGCGGGCAGGGATTTGCCGGTTCAGCCCACAGGGCAGGGCGCTGACGACAGCGATGATGTCGATACCGTCGGAGCACGCCTGAAGGCTGTGCGCAAACTGTACGGTTGGTCCCAGCGGCAGCTGGCCAGCCGCGCAGGTGTGACCCATGCCACCATCTCCCTCATCGAGCAGGGGCGCGTCAGCCCCTCCGTCGGCTCCCTGAAAAAAGTGCTCGACGGAATTCCCATGTCCCTCGCCGGGTTTTTTACCCTGCCGCTCGAGGGCAACCCCCAGGTTTTTTTCCGCGCGAAAGAGATGCCCAATCTGGGCACCGATGCTGTTCGTCAGCTCCTTGTCGGCCCGCTCAGCGACGAGCGTAGCCTGTCCTTACTTCACGAAACCTATCCGCCCGGTGCCGATTCGGGTCCGCAGCTCCTGACTTGTGAGGGGGATAAGGGCGGCATTGTTATTTCCGGCTTGCTGGAGGTGACGGTGGGGGGGGAAGTGGCGCTTCTCGGGCCGGGTGATGGCTATTTTTTCAGCAGTTGCCGCCCGCATCGTTTGCGCAACCCCGGCGAAGTCGACTGTGTGCAGGTGAGTGCCAGGTCGGAGCCCGGCGACTGGCCCGCAATCGGAAAACGATCATAGAAGGCAACGCGAGCGCCAGCCGGATGCTGGCTCCCGCCAGCAGGATGTAGACTGTTGCCGCTGCGTCATTCGATCCGGTTTCGACTCCTCCGATCAATAATTGAACGGCAGAGTGTGCGCCGCCACCTGATTTGTAAGAAATGGTATTCAAACACACGTTTGAATCTGGCTATACTAGTGCATTGCTGACCGCCGGCGTTAATTTCGTCATCCGTTGAACGGATGCCCGTGCTGGTGGCCCGCAGCTGGTTATTCGCCGGGAGCGAATAGGCCGTTTACCCCGGCCAGAAGCAGCGCCACCAGGCGGGATCTGCCGAGGCAGTATCCGGGCTTCGCCGGAACCCGGCGCAGTCAGTGGTGAATACAACTCCGACCCCGGGCACTTCCAGCCCAGAGCAAAAGAGGTCATTCAATGTTATTTAGTGGCAAAGCGCTAACGGTGCAGATGCTGGACAACGGCATCGCCGAGCTCAACTTCGATCTAAAGGATGAGTCCGTCAACAAGTTCAACCGGCTCACCGTTTCCGAATTTTCCGAGGCGCTTGATGCGATCGAGGCCGCAGAGGGCGTCAAGGGTGTGCTGCTCACCAGTGGCAAGGGTGTCTTTATCGTCGGTGCCGATATCACCGAGTTTGGCGACGCTTTCTCCGCAGGGCCCGAGGGCGTAGCGGAACTGATGAACAAGAACAACGAGAACATCAATCGCCTGGAGGACCTGCCGTGCCCCAGCGTTGTCGCCATCAATGGCTATGCCCTCGGTGGTGGTTTCGAGGTCTGCCTCGGTTGTGACTATCGCGTGATGGGGGAGGCCGCCAAGGTGGGGCTGCCGGAAGTGAAGCTGGGCCTGATCCCGGGCTGGGGTGGCACAGTGCGCCTGCCGCGTATTTGCGGTGTGGATGTGGCTGCAGAGTGGATCGCGGCCGGCAAGGAGCAGAAGCCCCAGGCTGCCCTGACCGCACATGCCGTCGACGCCGTCGTGCCAAATGACAAGCTGAAAGAGGCTGCGCTGAGCCTGCTGCAGCGCGCCATTGATGGCGAGCTCGATTACAAGGCGCGCCGTGAGATCAAGAAGTCCCCGATCCCGCTGAACGACACCGAAGCGCTGATGGCCTTTTTCACCACCAAGGCCTTTGTCGGCGCCCAGGCGGGGCGCAATTATCCGTCGCCGGTGAAGGCGGTGGAATCCATCGAGCAGGGCTATAAAGTCGATCGCGATGAAGCCCTGAAGATCGAGCAACAGAAGTTTATCGAGTGCGCCCAGACGGATACCGCAGAGTCCCTCGTTGGTCTATTCCTGAACGACCAGAAGATTGGCAAGGTGGCCAAATCCTGGGAGAAGAAAGCCGACAAGAAAATCGAGCGCGCCGCGGTACTGGGTGCCGGCATCATGGGCGGTGGCATCGCCTACCAGTCTGCCTATAAGGGCACGCCCATCAAGATGAAGGATATCGACCAGAAGGGCATTGACCTGGGCCTGAAGGAAGCCAACAAGCTGCTGACCAAACTCGTGGATCGCGGTCGGATGACGCCGGAGAAAATGGGGGAAACCCTGAACCGTATCGAGCCGACCCTGAGCTACGACGGGTTCGACAAGGTCGACGTCATCGTCGAAGCGGTGGTGGAAAACAAGAAGGTCAAACACTCAGTGCTGACCGAAGTGGAAGACAAGGTGACCGAGGACACGATCATCGCCTCGAATACTTCCACCATTTCCATCGACTCCCTGGCTGAGCCTCTCAAGCGCCCTCAGAATTTCCTCGGTATGCACTTCTTCAATCCGGTGCACAAGATGCCGCTGGTGGAGGTGATTCGAGGGGAGAAAACCTCAGACAACGCGGTGGCTCGTGTGGTTGCCTATGCCAACAAAATGGGCAAGAAGCCGATCGTTGTCCGCGACTGCCCCGGCTTCCTGGTCAACCGCGTCCTGTTCCCGTATTTCGCCGGCTTCTCCATGCTGGTGCGCGACGGCGCCGACTTCCAGGAAATCGACAAGGTCATGGAGCGCTGGGGCTGGCCCATGGGCCCCGCCTACCTGATGGACGTGGTGGGTATCGATACCGGCGTACACGCCGAGAAAGTCATGGCGGAGGGTTTCCCGGAGCGTATGGGTAAATCCTTCAAGGCGGCTTCCGATGTCATGTACGAAGCGGAACGCTACGGCCAGAAGAACGGCAAGGGTTTCTACAACTACGAGGAAGACAAGAAGGGCAAGCCGAAGAAAGTGGCCTCCGAGGAGTCTTACGAGTTGCTCAAGCCCCACGTTGCCGAGCGGCGCGAGTTCGACAAGGACGAAATCGTCGAGCGCATGATGGTGCCGATGGCCACCGAACTGGCCCGCTGCCTGGAAGAGGATATTGTGGATTCGCCGGCTGAAGCGGATATGGCGCTGATCTACGGCATCGGCTTCCCTCCCTTCCGCGGCGGCATCTTTGCCTGGCTGGACAAGATCGGCATGGATGCATTCGTGAAGATGGCAGACAAGTACGCAGAGCTGGGCGAGCTTTACAAGCCTACCGAGCAGATGCGCAAGATGGCTGCCGAGGGCAAAACCTACTATTAACCGAGTCTTCATTCCGGGGAGCCTGAGCAGGGCGCCCGGAGTGAAATGATGCGGGGAGGGCATGGCCCGAACCGCTCCCGCGGCTGCGGCCGCGCTGGCACATTCCGTGCCGGGCCGGTCCCACGATTGCCGGGGCCGGCGGCGACCAGCAAGGAGAATTTCGATGAGTTTGAATCCCAGAGATGCCGTTATTGTCGACTACGCCCGCACGGCCATGGGGCGCTCCAAAAATGGTGTGTACCGCAACGTGCGCGCCGACGACATGTCCGCAGAGTTGCTGAAGAAATTCCTGCAGCGCAACGACAAGCTGGACCCGGCTGAAATCGATGACCTGATCTGGGGCTGTGTCATGCAGCGCGATGAGCAGGGCTTCAACGTAGCGCGCTTCATTCTGCTGCGGGCAGGTCTGCCGCACACCATTCCGGCGCAGACAGTGAACCGCCTGTGTGGCTCGTCCATGTCCTCTCTGCACACTGCAGCGGCCAATATCCGCGCAGGCCTTGGCGATGTCTACGTGGTGGGCGGCGTCGAGCATATGGGCCATCTCAATATGATGGAGCATGTCAGCCCCAACCCGATGCTGGGTCGTCATATGGCCAAGGCCGCCGGGTCCATGGGTATGACAGCTGAATACCTGGCAATGATGCACGGCATCCAGCGTCAGCAGATGGATGAGTTCGGTGCGCGGTCCCACCAGCGCGCTGCGGCAGCCACCAAAGAGGGCAAGTTCAACAAGGAAATCATCGCCATTGAGGGGCATGATGAGAATGGTGTGCCGATGCTGGTGGAGACCGACCAGACCATTCGTCCCGATACTACCGTTGAGGGCCTGTCCCAGCTGAAGCCTGCATTCGACCCCAAGCACGGTCAGGTCACCGCCGGTACTTCTTCCCAGATTACCGATGGCGCTTCAGTGATGCTGGTCATGTCCGCCGAGCGGGCCAGGGCCCTGGGCCTGGAGCCCATCGCCAGGGTGCGGGAGATGGCGCTGGCTGGCGTGGATCCGTCGATCATGGGCTATGGTCCCGTACCCTCGACCCAGAAAGCGCTGAAAAATGCCGGCCTCACCATCGAGGATATCGACAAGGTCGAGTTGAACGAGGCCTTTGCGGCGCAGGCGCTACCGGTTCTGAAGGACCTCAACCTGCTGGATGTAATGGACCAGAAGGTCAACCTCTATGGCGGCGCCATCGCCCTGGGTCACCCCTTCGGTTGTTCCGGTGTGCGGATCACCGGCACGCTGCTGTCGGTGATGCAGAACGAAGGTGGCAACCTGGGTGTGTCCACCATGTGTATCGGTCTCGGCCAGGGCATCACCACCATCGTCGAGCGGGTCTGACCGGTAGCCCGACCGGGGCGGGTATCCGTCGCGGCCGGTCTCACGCAATTTGCATTGCAGAAGGGGCGCCTGAGGGCGCCCCTTCTGTTTGTCTGCTGTCGCTGTATGGCCGGGCAATTTGTTGAAGCACCCCGGCCGCTGTGGCACAATCTGCTGCCCTCGTCGCCGGGCCCCTGGTGTTTGTGCCCTAAAATGCATAAATATCAATGAGTTAGCGTCGGGGTGCAGGTTTGGGGACGTGGTGGAATTGGTAGACACGCCAGATTTAGGTTCTGGTGCCGCAAGGTGTGGGAGTTCAAGTCTCCCCGTCCCCACCAAGTTTAAGGAATTGAACAGCCCGTGATGCCCGCCGTGACCGGTGAGGTGCGGGCTGTTTGTATTTGGTAGCAGCCGGTTTCCCTCCCGGTGCCGCGCGCAGGTCCTGGCCTGGCGGCTTGATGGCAGGGCTGGTGGCCGAATACAGGCGTTGGCGCTCCGGCGCAGTCAGAGCGGCGCGGCAGATCGCGCCGTGACGTGAATAAGAGAGAATCTCACGAGGATCAACATGCAGGTTTCCATCGAAACAACTTCCGGCCTGGAGCGTCGCCTCACGGTTAACTTGCCGGCGGAAGTCGTCGATAAAGAAGTAGATAAGCGTCTCCAGCAGGCGGCCAAGAATGTGCGCCTGAACGGCTTCCGCAAGGGCAAGGTGCCCATGAAGGTGGTTCGCCAGCGTTTTGGTGCCGGTGTGCGCCAGGAAGTGCTGGGTGAGGTAATGAGCCGCTCTTTCTACGAAGCCGTGCAGAAAGAGCAGGTCAAGCCTGCCGGTCAGCCGAGCATCGAGGCAAAGGAAACCGCTCCGGGCAAGAACCTGGAATACGTTGCCACTTTCGAGGTTTACCCGGAAGTTGAGCTGATCGACCTGGCCAGCGTCGAAGTCGAGCGCCCGGTTGCTGAAGTCACTGACAAAGACGTCGACAATATGATCGACGTGCTGCGCAAGCAGCAGTCCTCCTGGAAGGAAACCAAGCGCAAGGCCCAGAAGGGCGATCGCGTGACCATCGACTTCGTTGGCCGTGTCGACGGCGAGGAGTTCGAAGGTGGCAAGGCTGAAGACCAGCAGCTGGTTCTCGGCTCCGGCCAGATGATCCCGGGCTTTGAGGATGGCATCCTCGGCATGAAGCCGGGTGAAGAGCAGGACATCCAGGTCACCTTCCCCGAGGACTATCAGGCTGAAAACCTGAAGGGCAAAGAGGCTACCTTCACCATCAAGGTCAAATCTTCCGAGAAGCCCGAGCTGCCGGAGCTGGATGAAGAGTTCTTCAAGGCCTACGGCGTCGAAGACGGCGGTGAGGATAAGTTCCGTGAGGAAGTGCGCAACAACATGGAGCGCGAGCTGAAGAATGCAGCCCTGAACAAGGTCAAGACCCAGGTCATGGATCAGCTGTTCGAGAAGCACGAGGTGGAGATTCCGGCTGCACTGGTGGCGGGTGAAGTCCGCACCCTGCGCGGTCAGATGATTCAGCAGTTCGGTGGCCAGATCAAAGCGGAAGATGCGGAGAAGATGCTGCCGGACGCCATGTTTGAAGATCAGGCGAAGCGCCGCGTGGTTCTGGGCCTGGTGGTCGGTGAAATCGTCAAGCAGAACAAGCTGGATGTCGATGCCGATCGCGTGAAATCCAAGGTCGAGGAACTGGCTTCCACCTACCAGCAGCCGGAAGAAGTAGTCGAGTACTACTACAGCAACCGCGAGCTGCTCTCCGGTGTCGAGTCCGTCGTTCTCGAAGACCAGGTTGTCGACTTCGTGCTCGACAGCGCCAAGGTCAAGGACGTCAAGAGCTCCTACGACGACGTCATCAAGCCGCAGCAGCAGGGCTGATGCGCTGACCATCGGCGGCTGCCACCGGCAGTCGCCGATACCTTTCCCTCCTCCCCCAGGCCGGCTGGCTTTCTCGCCTTCGACCGGTTAAGCTCAGAAAGTCCAAATTTCCAGTCCCGATCTCAATGATCCGGGTACTCTCGCCTGATACGCCACAAAAGGAAGCTACGGTATTTATGGCACGTTTTGATCATCCCCTGGCCTTCGATCCTCAAGCTACCGGCCTGGTGCCGATGGTGGTAGAGCAGACTGCACGCGGCGAACGCTCGTTCGACATCTACTCGCGCCTGCTGAAAGAGCGCGTCATCTTCCTCGTCGGACAGGTAGAGGACCACATGGCAAACCTGGTCGTCGCCCAGTTGCTGTTTCTCGAGGCCGAGAACCCCGACAAGGATATTCACCTCTACATCAACTCCCCGGGTGGCTCGGTAACTGCCGGCATGTCCATCTACGACACCATGCAGTTCATCAAGCCGAATGTCAGCACCATGTGCATCGGCCAGGCATGCAGCATGGGCGCCTTCCTGCTGGCTGCCGGTGCGGAGGGCAAGCGTTACGCGACGCCCAACTCGCGGGTGATGATTCACCAGCCGAGTGGCGGTGCCCAGGGGCAGGCGAGCGATATTCATATCCATGCCCAGGAAATCCTGAAGATCCGCAAGCGCCTGAACGAGTTGATGGCCCACCATACCGGGCGCGACATGAGTGACATAGAGCGCGATACAGAGCGCGATCACTTCCTCAGCGCGGATGAAGCGAAGGAATATGGCCTGGTTGACGACGTGCTGACCCGTCGCCAGGTACTAGAAAAGTAAGCGATTTAAGATCGATTGACCGCTCAGGCCCCTGTTGGAGGATGAATTTCCTCGGCTTCTGTTTTTGCTGACAGGCCTTGCGCCCACGGCTGTTACAAAGGGCTTGAAAAAGCCGCCAAAAGGCAGCATCTTGCTAGAGAAGACTAATGGGCAGCCGGCTGACGGCGGGCCAGAGACCACGGAGTAGATTGATGACCGACCAGAACAGCGGAGAAGACAACGGCAAGCTGCTGTACTGTTCCTTTTGCGGCAAGAGCCAGCAGGAAGTACGCAAGCTGATTGCCGGCCCGTCCGTGTTTATCTGTGACGAGTGCGTCGAGCTTTGTACCGATATCATCCGCGAAGAGGTTCAGGAATCTTCCGATGGTCAGGAGGGCCGCCTGCCCACGCCGAAGGAAATTACCGAGATCCTTGACCAGTACGTGATCGGCCAGGAGCGCGCCAAGCGTGTACTGGCGGTGGCGGTATACAACCACTACAAGCGCCTGCGCACCAAGACCGGTGCCAAGGGCAAGGACGACGTTGAGCTGAGCAAGTCCAACATCCTGCTGGTGGGTCCGACCGGTAGCGGTAAGACACTTCTGGCCGAGACGCTGGCGCGCCTGCTCAATGTGCCGTTCACCATTGCCGATGCGACGACCCTGACCGAGGCCGGTTACGTCGGCGAGGACGTGGAAAACATCATTCAGAAACTGCTGCAGAAGTGTGACTACGACGTCGACAAGGCGCAGCAGGGCATCGTCTATATCGATGAAATCGACAAGATTTCCCGCAAGTCTGACAACCCCTCCATCACCCGTGACGTGTCCGGCGAGGGTGTACAGCAGGCGCTGCTGAAACTGATCGAAGGCACTGTTGCCTCGGTTCCGCCCCAGGGTGGGCGCAAGCATCCGCAGCAGGAGTTCCTGCAGGTGGATACGTCCAATATCCTGTTCATCTGTGGCGGCGCCTTTGCCGGCCTCGACAAGGTGATCCGGGACCGCTCTGAAAAGGGTGGTATCGGCTTCAGTGCTGAGGTGAAGTCCAAGGACGGTAACAGCAACTTTGGCGAGATCCTGCGCGACCTGGAACCCGAAGACCTGGTGCGTTACGGGCTGATCCCGGAGTTTGTCGGCCGTCTGCCGGTCACGGCGACGCTGGAAGAGCTGGATCGCGAGGCGCTGGTGCAGATCCTGACCGAGCCAAAGAATGCTCTCACCAAGCAGTATGCAAAGCTCTTCGACATGGAGGGTGTGGAGCTGGACTTCCGTCCCGACGCGCTGGACGCGGTTGCGGCCAAGGCAATGGAGCGCAAGACCGGTGCCCGTGGCCTGCGCTCGATCATGGAGTCCGTGCTGCTGGAAACCATGTACGACATTCCGTCCATGGATAATGTGGCCAAGGTGGTGATCGACGAAGCGGTCATCAAGGGCGAGTCGGCGCCGTTGCTGGTCTACGCCAGTAACGAGTCCCCGCAGCAGAAGGCGGCGCCGGAGGAGTGAACCGGATAGCCGGGTGTGGACCCCGGTGGTAACTCTGCCAGCAAGTGCTGTACAAAAAAGCCCCATCCGGGGCTTTTTTTGTGTCCGGATGCAATCCGCTCCCATGCCCCGGCAGTACCTTCTCCAGGTGCCGGCTATCCGGAGTGACTCCGGGAGGGTGGGATAATTTCTTTGTCGGCAGCCAATTGCGCTTAGATTAGACTTGTATTCCAGTGACTACCCCCCATCTCTGCCTTACAGAAGTGGTGGCCGGAGCGGGGAAATCACATTAGCCATTGCCCAGAATACCGCGCCACAGTACCCCAGTGATCGGGCCGAGAGGAGTTCTATGGATCAGCAATCCGACACCAAACAAGAGTATCCGCTGCTGCCGCTGCGAGATGTGGTCGTTTATCCGCATATGGTGATTCCGCTGTTTGTGGGCAGGGAAAAGTCCATCGACGCCCTCGAGGAAGCCATGCGCGACGATAAGCAGGTATTGCTGGTCGCGCAGCGCCAGGCCTCCGAGGATGACCCGGGCAAGGACGACATCTACCGGGTAGGGACGGTCGCCAGCGTATTGCAGCTCCTCAAGCTCCCGGACGGTACCGTGAAAGTTCTGGTGGAAGGCAGCCGCCGGGTGAAGGTGCTCGATGTGATCGAGGGAGAGGGGCATTACCGCGCCACCGTGGAAGAGATGGAGAGCGAGGAGCTGCCGGAGGCGGAGTCCGAGGCGCTGGTCCGCTCGGCCATGTCGCAATTCGAGCAGTATGTGTCCGTCAGCAAAAAAGTACCGAATGAGGTGATCACCTCCCTGTCGGGCATCGATGAGCCGGGCCGGCTGGCAGACACCATCGCCGCACATATGTCTCTCGAACTGCCGCAGAAGCAGGAGCTGCTCGAAACCGTGAGCGTCAAGGAACGCCTGGAGCAGTTACTGGGTCTGATGGATTCCGAGATTGACCTGATCCAGGTGGAAAAGCGCATCCGCGGGCGGGTCAAGAAACAGATGGAGAAGAGCCAGCGTGAGTACTACCTGAATGAGCAGATGAAGGCCATTCAGAAGGAGCTGGGTGATATTACCGAAGAGCCCAACGAGGTTGAGGAGCTCGAGAAGAAGATTGCCGAATCCGGCATGAGTGCGGAAGCAGAGAAGAAAACCCGCGCGGAACTGGCCAAGCTGAAAATGATGTCGCCGATGTCTGCGGAAGCTTCTGTGCTGCGCAGTTATATCGACTGGATGCTCAGTGTGCCGTGGAAGAAAGCGAGTCGCGTTCGTCACGACCTGAAGAAAGCCGAAGAGATTCTCGAGAAAGATCACTACGGCCTCGAGGAAGTGAAAGAGCGGATCCTCGAGTATCTCGCCGTGCAGAAACGGGTGAAGAAAGTTAAAGGGCCGATCCTGTGTCTGGTTGGCCCGCCCGGGGTGGGTAAGACATCCCTCGGCCAATCGATTGCCCGTGCCACCAACCGCAAGTATGTACGCATGGCGCTTGGCGGTGTGCGCGACGAGGCTGAAATTCGCGGCCATCGCCGGACTTATATCGGCTCATTGCCGGGCAAGCTGATACAGAAGATTTCCAAGGTCGGCGTCAAGAACCCACTGTTCCTTCTCGATGAGGTGGACAAGATGGGCATGGACCATCGCGGGGATCCGGCATCGGCACTGCTGGAAGTGCTCGACCCGGAGCAGAACAAAAGCTTCAACGACCACTACCTGGAAGTGGATTACGACCTGTCTGATGTGATGTTCGTATGCACTTCGAACTCCATGAACATTCCGGGGCCGCTCCTGGACCGGATGGAGGTCATCCGCATTCCGGGTTACACCGAGGATGAAAAACTGAACATTGCCCAGCGCTACCTGGTACCCAAGCAGCGCAAGGCCAATGGCCTCAAGGACAATGAGCTGGTGCTCAAGGACGATACCGTTCGCGACATCGTGCGCTTCTATACCCGCGAAGCGGGTGTCCGCGGCCTGGACCGTGAAATCGCCAAGATCTGCCGCAAAGTGGTTACCGAGCATGTGCGCGACGCCAGCAGCCGCAAGGCCGTTGTTGAGCCCAACCAGCTCGAGGACCTGCTGGGTGTTCGCAAGTACGATTTCGGGCGCGCTGAAGAGGACAACAAGATCGGTCAGGTTACCGGCCTTGCCTGGACCGAAGTGGGTGGCGAGCTGCTCACCATCGAGTCGTCAGCGGTGCCCGGCAAGGGCCGGGTCATCAAGACTGGTTCTCTGGGCGATGTGATGCAGGAGTCCATTCAGGCCGCGTTGACCGTGGTCCGTGCCCGCTCCCAGGTGCTGGGGATTGCGCCGGACTTCAACGAGACCCGGGATATCCATATTCACGTGCCGGAAGGAGCTACCCCGAAGGATGGTCCCTCCGCGGGTATCGCCATGTGCACCGCGCTGGCTTCCGTGTTGACCAATATCCCGGTACGGGCCGATGTGGCCATGACCGGTGAGATCACGCTGCGGGGCGAGGTGCTGCGGATCGGGGGGCTCAAGGAGAAATTGCTGGCAGCCCACCGCGGTGGCATCAAGACGGTGCTGATTCCCGCCGACAACGAGCGGGACCTGAGGGATATTCCGGAAAACATCCAGCAGGATCTCGTGATCAAGCCGGTCAAGTGGATCGATCAGGTGCTCGAGTACGCGCTCGAACACAAGCCACAGTCGCTGTCAGATGAAGAGTACTCCGCGCTGCAGAAGCAGGCCGAGGAGCGGTCGCAGCGGTCCGTGCATACCCATTGACCAGTCAGGGCCACCCGCAGGGTGGCCCTTTTACTGTAAAGATCAAAAAATAATCTGAGCTCGCCGCAAGGTTGCTGTAAAAACGTCCAACTGCCCTGAAAGCCCCGTCGTTCCTTGACCCGCTATCAGGCAGTTGGTATAACACGTGGCTTATTGGCCGGCGCCAAAATTGCCGGTGACTCAAGGCTCGAACGCAAAGGCGTCCAAGGCGGGCGCCAAAACATACCTAGAAAAGAACAGAGGGATTAAGCGTGAATAAGTCCGAACTGATTGAAGCGATTGCCGAATCTGCAGATATTCCGAAAGCAGCTGCTGGCCGCGCACTGGACGCAATGGTAGATAGCATCACTGAGGCCCTGAAAAAAGGCGACCAGGTTGCACTGGTAGGTTTCGGTACCTTCGCTGTAAAAGAGCGCGCTGCCCGCACCGGCCGCAACCCGCGCACCGGCGACCCGATCGAAATCGCCGCCGCCAAGATTCCGAATTTCAAGGCCGGCAAAGCCCTGAAAGACGCGGTAAATTAAGAAGCCTTAACCCCAAGCAGTTAAAGCTTCAAGGAGGCGTATCGACTGGATGCGCCTTTTTTGTTTGTGATCAGAGTTAAATTTCGGAGCTGAGCATGCTTCAGTCCATGCGAGACAACCTCAAGGGCACGGCGGCGATTATCGTTGCTGCCTTTTTCGGTTTCATTATGGTGATTGGCGGTATCGATTTTTTCACCGGTGCCAGCGGGGGCTCCGCGGATGCGGTGGCTGAAGTTAACGGTGAGAAAATTACCAACCTGGACTTGCAGCGCGCTATCCAGAATCGCCGTGCCATGATCATGAATCAATATGGGGAAAACGTACCGGCAGACCTTCTGAGCGATGAGCAGCTGCGTGAGCCGGTGTTGCAGCAGCTGGTCAATAGCGCGGTGATGCGCCAGGCTGCAGAAGAGGGCGGTATGGCGATGAGCACTGCCGCTGTCGATCGTGAAATCGTCCAGATTCCCGGATTCCAGGTGAATGGCCAGTACGATAAGCAGACGTTGAACATGTGGCTGGCACAGAACCGTTTCACTATGGCGGGTTTCCGCCAGATCATGGAACGTGACCTGGTCCTGCAGCAGTACGCCGATGCCGTGACCGACAGCGCCTTCACCACCCGAGCCAATGCCGAAGAAATCGTGGCAATCTCCATGGAGGAGCGGGATTTCGATTACGTGGTAATTCCGGTTGAGCCGCTGCTTTCTGAGGTACAGGTTTCCGACGAGGAAATCCAACAGTACTACGATGCCAATCAGAATGCCTTTGCGCGGCCGGAGCAGGTGGCCATCGAGTACATCGAGCTGAAGCCGGAAATGTTTGCTGCGAATATCGAAGTTTCGGACCAGGATGTGCGCGCCCAGTATGAACAGGAAGTAAAGGGTTTCGAGGCCAGTGAGCGCCGTCGCGCTGCCCATATCCTGCTCGAAGAGCCGACCCCGGAAGTTATCGAAGAGATTCAGGGTAAGCTCGCCGCGGGCGAGGATTTCGCTGAACTGGCCAAGAGCTATTCCGACGACTTCGGTTCACGCGATCAGGGGGGTGATCTCGGCTTTACCTCCGGGGATGTATTCCCCGAGGCGTTTGAAGACGCACTGGCTGCACTCGAGGTGGGGCAGGTGTCTGCGCCGGTGCAGACCGAAAGTGGTACGCACCTGATCAAGCTGGTGGAAGTGGCTGGTTCCGAGCCGCCGACCTTTGAAGAGCGCGCGGATGCGATTCGCAAGCAGCTGCAGAATGCGGAAGCTGAACGCGAGTTTGTCGGCGCGCTGTCCCGGTTGGCTGACCTGGCATACAACGCCGACAGTCTCGCCGGCCCGGCGCAAGAGCTCGGTGTGAAGGTACAGACGACCGGACTCTTTGGTCGTCAGGGTGGAGTCGGCATTGCCGGCAATAGCCAGGTGATTGATGCGGCCTTTGCGCCGGAAGTCATGCTGGATGGCAATACGTCTGACGTACTCAACCTGAGCAATGAGCACTCTCTGGTCCTGAGGGTACTGGAGCACAAGCCCGAGGGTACCTATCCGCTGGATGAGGTAAGGGAGCAGATTGCCGAGCGCCTGAAGCGTGAGAAGGCGAGCGAGCAACTGGCTCAGGATGCCGAGGCATTGAAAAAGCAGCTGGAAGGGGGCGCCCAGTTTGCCGCCCTGGCAGAGCAGAAGGACCTGACCCTGGAGACGAGTGATGGTACCCGCCGCGGCGGCATGGGCCAGCGCGGCGAGATCGTGGAGCAGGCCTTCCATCTGCCGGCACCGCAGTCGGGTGACAGCCTGCTGAGCGCATTCGCCACAGACAGTGGAGATCGGGTTGTGCTTCAGCTCCGCGAAGTCCGTCCGGGCGAGCTGTCCCGCCAGAGCAAGGAACAGCGGGAAGCGCTGATGCAGCAGCTCGCCTCCATGACCGGGACCTCTGAGCTGGCGGCAGTGCAGCAGTACCTGAAAACTGAAGCGGATGTGGAAATCAACCGCTGATGGTGAGAGAGGCCCGTCCCGAAAAGGCGGGCCTTGACTGTACCATGCCGACAGGCGGCGGACGTCCAGACATGAAAAAGCCCGCTTAAAGCGGGCTGAGCCTGCTGACAAAGTCCCCCTGCGGGAATTTAAGGCAGAGTGATAGGGCTCACATTTCGAAACCGTCGGGTACAGGACGTACCCGACGGAGCTACACGGACGTACTTGTGCGTTTTCGAAATGTGGGTCCTAGCGCTCTGTCGCCCCTGAGCCAGCTTTAAGCAAATGGTGGGGTTTATCAGCACACTAAGCCCGCATAAGCGGGCTTTTTCATGTCTGCTGTCAGCTGTATCGGCTTCAACCGCTTGCCGCGGTGTCCACGAACAGGGTCAGGCGCTGACCCGGCTGTAGATAGGTGGATTTGCTGATCTTGTTCCAGCGCAGGATATCGTTGATCTCGATGCTGAACTTGCGGGCAATGCGGTACAGGGAATCGCCATTGCGCACCCGGTACGAGAGCTTGCGGGTCGTGCGGCTGTTACTGTCGCCACCGTTGTAGGCGACCAGTTTCCGGCCAGGCCGGAGGGTGTCGCCGGGAGCCATGCTGTTCCATTTGGCGAGATCCCGCACGCCGACATCCATGGAACGGGCAATGCCCCAGAGCGTATCTCCCGGCCGTACGGTATAGGTGGTTTTGCTGCCCTGACCGGACGACTGCTGCCGGCGGACGCGCTCATCCAGTGCGTAGGCGTATTGCCCGGCAGGTCCGGAAGCGCTGGGGATCAGGAGTGTCTGGCCGGCGCGGATCGTGTTGCCACGCAGCTTGTTGGCTTCGCGAATGGCTGCGACGGTGGTTTCATAGCGACGCGCGATGGTGGAGAGCGTGTCACCGCGGGAGATCTTATAGCGTTGCCAGCTGACGCGCTGGTCGACGGGCAGTTCGCTCAGTGCAGCGTGGAAGACTCTTTCGCTGGCTGTCGGAATCAGGAGTTCATGATTGCCATTCGGGTCGGTGGCCCAGCGATTGAAGCCGGGATTGAGCAGGTAGAGCTCTTCGACTTCGATACCCGCCAGATCGGCTGCCTGTGCAAGATCGATCTGGCTACCCACATTCACCTTGGTGTAATAGGGTTCGTTGGCCACGTCGTGCAGGGGCACCCGGTAGTAGTCCGGTCTGGACACGACCTCTGCCAGTGCCAGCAGCTGTGGGACGTAGCGCTGTGTCTCCCTTGGCAGTTTCAGGTCCCAGAAAGTGGTACCGAGGCCGCGGCGCTCATTCCGCTGCCTCGCGCGCCGCACGGTGCCCTCTCCGGCGTTGTAGGCCGCGAGGACAAGCTCCCAGTCGCCATCGAAGCGCTCGGACAGGTACTGAAAATAGGCGATCGCCGCGTCGGTGGAGGCATCCACGTCCCGGCGGCCGTCATACCACCAGTTCTGGTGCAGGCCGAAGGCGCGGCCGGTGGCGGGGATGAACTGCCACATGCCCGAGGCGCGGGCGTGGGAGTAGGCGAAGGGGTCGTAGGCGCTCTCGACGATCGGCAGCAGCGCCAGCTCCATCGGCAGGTTTGCCTGCTCGAGCTTGTCCGCTACGTGGAAGATATAGCGCCGGGAACGCTCAGTCACCCGGGACATATAGCCTTCATTCTTCGAGAAATAGGCCACGTAATCCCGGACTTTGGGGTTGTCCAGCCGGCGCTCCAGGTGGAAGCCACGGCGGAGCCGATCCCAGATGTCAACGGGAGGCAGTGCCGCCTCCGGCTTGGCCGAAGTGGCTTTCTCCATACTGGGAGAGGCTACAACCTTTCTGTCGTGGTACAACTCGTCCTGCTGCGCAATGGGCTGTTTTTCCACTTGCGCGCAAGCCCCCACGGCCGCTGCCAGTACTGCAACGGCAAATCTTTTATGAACCATGCTGGTGCCCGCGATGCTTATAGCTTGGGTTTCTACTGCTGCGTTGGCGCCAGGTTTGTAATTCTTGGAGTCAAACCTGAGCTTTTATCTGTAATTGACTGATTCTAAAGAGAGGTACCGGGACTGGTCAACGGCAAATGGCTATTTATTGGTCAGATTGTTGCTCAAATCAACATCTGTTGCGGACAGTCCATTCTCTCTCTTTTGTTCAAAAATTATCCTTCCACTTTCGCAAACTGGCGAAAACCTCCACCTCATCGGAATTGTCTTCTGCCCCGTGACTGGCGGCCCGCCTGGCCACCGCGGGAATATGACAGCGCAGAAAGGGATTGGTTGCCAGCTCCTCGCCGATCGTCGACGGCAGAGTCGGCTTGCCCTCGGCACGCAGGTTGTCCACCTGGCTGAGCCGATTCTGCAGCACCGCATTGCCGGGTTCTGCTGCCTTGGCAAAGCGTAAATTGGCGCTGGTGTACTCGTGGGCGCAATAAACTTGTGTCTCTGGCGGCAGGTCCGACAGACGGCGCAGGGAGTGGTACATCTGCGTCGGTGTGCCCTCAAACAGGCGTCCACACCCGCCTGCAAACAGTGTGTCGCCGCAGAACAGGTGCGGGGAGTCCCGGCTGCCGGGCTCCGTCAGCAGCAGTGCCAGGTGGTCCAGGGTATGGCCGGGCACGGCGATGACGCGGACAGTTGCCCCCAGCAGATGGAATTCGTCGCCGTCCTCGAGGGGCTCGGTCACGCCCTCAACTGAGGCAGGCCCATAGACCGGACAATGGTAGCGCTCTACAAGCGCGTCGATACCGCCGGTGTGATCCAGGTGGTGGTGGGTGATCAGTATGCCGCTCAGAGGGTTCTGGCCCAGTGCTGCCATGACCGGCGATGCATCTCCGGGATCGACTACCCAGTGCTCACCGTCGTGCTCCAGATGCCAGATATAGTTGTCGCTGAAAGCCGGTATTGGCGAGATTGTGAGCATTTTTATCACCCGCTACCCTAGATGGTGGAACCATACCACATGGCATTGAAGCACAAGGGGCCGAAGCGCGGTGAAAATACGGCGGCTCTTTACTCTGCCGTATGCTGACCCGCACGTAGAGTGTCGCTGCCCATCGTGGTAAAACTGCGAAAGGGCCGGTGGTTGCGCAAGACCGGTGTAAAATCGATGGCACCAGCACAATGGGAGCCCCAATGACCAGAAAGTCAGAACAAAAGCGGGAGCAGCCGAGTCTCGAGCAGTCGTGCAAGGACCTGGCCCCCTGGTTCTCTACCGGTCTGGGTGAGGAAATCCTGAGTCAGGAAATGGCGCTGGCGCAGCCGTTGATCGAGCGCCTGTTCGGCTATCACCTGCTGCAGGCGGGTATGACGGACAAGGTGGATTTTGCTGCCTGCAGCCGGATCAACCACTGTTTCCGCTTGAGTCCCTGCGCTTTCCAGGAGGGGGCGGCTCAGGTGGATTTCGGGCAGTTGCCGTTGCCCTCAGAGTCCATCGATGTGGCCGTGCTGCATCACCTGCTGGATTTCGCCGGCCAGCCCCATCAGGTTTTGCGCGAGGCCTCCCGGGTGCTGATTCCCGGTGGGCACCTCGTGTTGATCGGCTTCAATCCCTTTTCCATGCTCGGTTTGTCGCGATTGCTGTTCGACAGGGCACCGCACCAGCGTGGTAATCAGTTGCGGGCGGCCCGGGTGGAAGACTGGATGAACCTGCTCGACCTGCAGGCCAATACCGTTGAGCGCGGTTTTTTCCGCCTGCCGTTACAGCACCGGGAGTTACTCGCCAAGACCCTGTGGATGGAGCGACGCGGAGCCCGCTGGCGCTTGCCTTGGGGTGGCTTTTACATCATAGTCGCGCGCAAAGAAGTGGCGCGTATGCGCACCATCAAGATTGACTGGCGCAGCAACCGCAAGCCGGCCCTCGGCGCCGTTCCCTCAAGTCCCCGCGTGGCGGCCCGGCGGCGGCATGATGACAAGCCCTGATCCCCGGCGCGGTCTGTTGAGCGTCAAGTACTGATTCAAGTAACGAAAATAACCAGTCCATTGAAGCAAGTAACAATCTATACCGACGGCGCCTGCCGGGGTAATCCCGGCCCGGGTGGCTGGGGTGCACTCCTTATCCACGGTGAGAGCGAGAAAGAGTTGTTCGGGGGCGAGGCCCATACCACCAACAACCGTATGGAGTTGTTGGCGGCAATCCGGGCGCTCGAAGCGCTGAACCAGCGCTGCCGTGTCGACCTGCATACCGATTCCCAGTACCTTCGCCAAGGCATAACCGGTTGGATCAATAACTGGAAGCGCAATGGCTGGAAAACTGCAGCCAAGAAGCCGGTGAAAAATGCGGACCTCTGGCGCCTGCTGGATGAAACCATCGGCCACCACGACGTTCACTGGCACTGGGTCAAGGGGCATGCGGGTGACCCGGGCAACGAGCGCGCGGATGAGCTGGCCAATCGCGGCATCGATGAACTGGAGAATTGACTATGAGACAGGTTGTTCTTGATACGGAAACTACCGGTCTTGACCCGAAGACCGGCCACCGCATCATTGAGATCGGTTGCGTTGAGCTGGTGAACCGCAAACTCACCGGCCGGCACTATCACCAGTACATCAACCCGCAGCGGGAGGTGGATGACGGCGCGATCGAAGTGCACGGCATCACCAATGAATTCCTGCAGGACAAGCCCGTCTTTGCGCAGATTGCCGATGAATTCATGGCTTTCTGTGAGGGTGCCGAGCTCGTCATTCACAATGCGCCGTTCGACGTGGGGTTTATCGACTGGGAGCTCAAGTTGCTCGGCAGCCCGCGCTGGAAAAGCGTTGCGGCGCACTGCAGTGTTCTGGATACGCTCGCGCTGGCACGGGAAAAGCACCCGGGCCAGAAAAACAACCTCGACGCACTATGCAAGCGCTATTTCGTCGATAACTCCCAGCGAGACCTCCACGGCGCCCTGCTGGATGCGGAGATCCTCGCCGACGTCTACCTGATGATGACCGGTGGGCAGACTGACCTGGCCCTTGCCCAGGGCGGCGACAGCCGCTCGGAAGAGCGCGGGGAGGGACAGCAGGGGGAGGCATCCCCGGGCGCGATCTATCGCCTCTCTGCGGATCGCGCCCCCTTGCCGGTTCAGCAGGCCAGTGCCGCCGAGCTTGAGGCCCACCGGGAAATGTTGGAACTGCTGGAGAAATCTGCGGGCAAGCACTTCTGGTGAGTACCGGCTGTGCCCCGCAAGCCCTGTGCAGTCAGGGCCACGGAGTTGGTCCCGTTCAGCTAATGACGTTGACCACGCAGAAGAGGGCGACACCGCTCAGCACCAGCGTGTAGGGCAGTGCCATCAGCACCATGCGTCCATAGGAAAGTCGGATCAGCGGTGCCAGCACCGATGTCAGCAGGAACAGGAAAGCCGCCTGGCCGTTGGGGGTCGCTACGCTAGGCAGGTTGGTTCCCGTGTTGATGGCGATCGCCAGTTTCTCGAAATGCTCACGACTGATTTCGCCTGCGTTGAGCGCATCCTTCACTTCATTGATGTAGACAGTCGCCACAAACACATTGTCACTGATCATCGACAGCAGCCCGTTGGCGACAAACAGCATCGCCGGTTGCTGCTGCAGGTCGAGCCCGAGAACGAAGTGTGTTACCGGGGTAAACAGGTGCTGTTGGTGGATGACTGCGACAATGGCGAAGAACACCACCAGCAGCGCCGTAAACGGCAAGGCTTCCTCGAACGCATGTCCCAGTCGGGCCTCCTGCACGACTCCATTGAAGGCGGTCAGCAGGACGATCACCATGAGTCCGACGAGCCCGACTTCAGCTACGTGGAAAGCCAGCGACAACACCAGCAGGATCGCAACTGTACCCTGGATCCACAACTCGGCCCGGTGGCCGGCATGGCGCTTGCGCGCTTCCTCCGCGGCGAAGTTTTCCAGCACTTCGCGCACTGCAGCCGGCAGTTGTGCCCCGTAACCGAAGCGGCGGACTTTCTCCAGCAGGGCGCAGGTGGCGAGACCGGCAAAAAAAGTCGGCACCGTCACCGGGGCCATCATGTGGAAGAACTCGGCGAAATCCCAGCCCGCTTTTTCAGCGATCAGCAGGTTTTGTGGTTCCCCGACCAGGGTCATAACGCCACCCAGTGCCGTGCCTACGGCGCCGTGCATGACGAGGCTGCGCAAAAAAGCCCTGAACTCGTCCAGGTCCTCGCGGTGATATTCCACCACATGATCATCGCTGGAGTGGTCGTGATCGACATGGTGGTGCGGCTGGTTGCTGGCCACACGGTGGTAGACGGAGTAAAAGCCCACCGCCACTGCAATCAGTACCGCGGTGACAGTAAGTGCATCTAGAAATGCGGACAGCACGGCGGCCAGGCCGCAGAACAGCAGGGACAGCAGGGTCTTGGAGCGCACCCGGAGCAACAGGCGGGTAAACAGCGTCAGCAGCAGATCCTTCATGAAGTAGATGCCTGCCACCATGAAGATCAGCAGCAGGATGACTTCGATATTGTCGCTGACCTCGTGGAAGACGGCCTCTGTGCTGGTCATTCCCAGCAGGATCGCCTCGATTGCCAGCAGGCCCCCCGGCTGCAGCGGATAGCATTTCAGGGCCATTGCCAGGGTGAAAATAAACTCCCCAATCAGGATCCAGCCGGTGACAAACGGACCCGCCAGGTGCAGCAGGAGTGGGTTTGCGAGCAGGAAGAGGGTGATGGTGACTTTGTACCAGTTCGGGGCTTCGCCAAGAAAATTGTGAAAAAACGCCCCGCCCATCCCGCCCGGGGCGATCTTGCTGTGGCCATGCTTTGACATCGTATGTACATCCTTGGGGAGTGTGCGCCAGCCCAAAATCTGGAGCTGGCACGGGCTGTGCAGCAGTGGTAGATCTCGCCCGGTCACCTGGGGGGGCACTGGATTTTTTCCTGGGCCGGATTCTGGGCTGGCAGAACGCTACTCCGTCGGTGGAAAAATTCAAGTGCTTTTGCTGTGGGCCCGGGAATTGTCGATTGATCGATGGAATTGTCCCCGGAAACCATGGATTCTCTGCCGGTTTGGTATACATTGGCCCTTGGCAGGTGCCGGCCGACCGGGCCTGCCTGATATTTGAACAGTGAATAATGAATAACAGTGTGCGGTGGTGTTGGCGGTGACTGAATTACGCGAAATCAACATTACGTCGGTGAACTTGATCAAGGCCGAGCTGACGACCTCCGTGGATTCCGCGGCGGCGCACCTGGATCAGTATGCCGCGGACCGTAACAACCGGCAGTCACTGGACCTGTGCCTGGCCCTGCTGCGCCAGATCACCGGTGTGCTGCAAATGGTGCAGCTGCAGGCGGCCGAGTTGCTGGGGCAGGAGATGTCCAGTGCCCTGCTGGATCTGCAGGAGGGGCGGCAGGAGCCGGTGAACGAGCTGATGGAGGCGCTCAGTACCGCCTTCTATGTGCTGACCCGCTACCTGGACTTCGTCCAGAACCGCGGCTTCGCGCGCCCCGAACTGCTGATCCCCTACATCAACAACCTCCGCACTGCGCGGGGGCTGGCTCCAGTGCCCGAGAGCCACTTCTTCCGCTGCCGCCTGAATGGCACCGTGCCTGGAGCCGTCTCTTCGGCGGTGATGGCCGAGGACCTGCGCAATTTCGTACGCCGCTTCCGGCATATGTACCAGGTGGGCCTGCTGGCCCTGCTGAAGGGCAAGCCCGCCAGGCCGGCCTTTACCATGATGTCCCGTGCACTGCAGCGTGTTGCAAGCATTTCCGCCGGGCGCCCTTCGGGAACCCTGTGGGCTGTAGCGGGCGCTGCTCTGGGCGGAATGGCCGCGCGGGAGATGCACAGTAATCGTTCCAGGGTGATGGTGTTCAGCATGCTGGACCGGCGCCTGCGGACGCTGCAGGCGCAGGGTGACATAGCCCTGGAGCAGCCCTCGCCGCCGGTGCTGGTAAAAGAGTGCCTGTACTGGCTGGCACTGTCCGGGCCCTCGGAGCAGGCGACCCCGATACTGGAGGCCTTTTCGGCCAGGCCGCTCGGTTACAGCGAAGCTGAACTCGAGCGTGAGCGTGCCAGTCTCGGCGGGCCGGGTGCCACGGCGATCACGGCTGTGGCAACTGCCCTGGACGAGGAATTGACCGGAGTGCGCCGTATGCTGGACGACGCCGAGCTGATCGGCGCTTCCGGCCTGGATGGAGACGATGGGCTGCTCGGCACCTTGCAGCGGATCGCCAGCACCCTCACCTTGCTGAACTTCCGCCGCGTGGCCGACGGCCTGCGCAGGGCGGTGCACGAGTTCCGCTCCAGTGCCGGCGCCGGTGGCCAGGCTGCAGCCGAGGCCCTGCAGAAACTCACCAGCCAGGTCCTGATGGTCGACAGCACCATACGCGCTCTGCGCCAGACTTCCAGTATCGATGTGGACGAGCACGGCCACGCCGACCTGGCCCTGGAGCGCAGCCAGCTGGCAGAGGCGGAGCTGGCTGTCCTGAAAGAGGCGGTGGCCGGACTTGCGCTGATCAAGCGGGCACTGGCTTCCTACGCGGAGTCGGATTTCGACCACGGCCACATCCGCAATGTCGCCACAACGCTCAACTCGGTCCGTGGCGGGCTCATTGTGCTGAACCTGAGCCGCGCTGCGGCAGTCGTCGAGAGGCTGGTGGCCTTTGTGCAGTCGGTGATGGAGCAGCGTGACACCGCGCCGGCCATCGAGCAGACCCTCGATACCTTCGCCGACGCGATCATCAGCCTCGAGTATTACCTGGGTGAGGTGAAACTCAACCGCAAGGCCGATAAGCAGTCCCTGGACCTGGCCATAGAAAGCCTCGATGCCCTCGGCTATCCCGTGGAAACGACCTGAGGCGGAGGGAGGCTTGAGCGAGCTGTTTGTACCCGCCACAGGCGTGCGACCGCTGCCGGCGCTGCGGCGCCATATTGTGATCGCTGATGGTATGTTGCTGCTCCATGGCGAGGGATTGCTGCATCCGCGCCTTCCGGTCGAGGGGGGCAGTGTGACGGCCAGTCATTATCTGGGTGATCTGGGTGGGGACCCCTGCGGGGTGCACTTCCTGTCCAGGCAGCTGGACGTGCCGGGATGTGGCTGGCACGGTCTCCGCGGCCTGTTGGGCCAGGTCAGTGAACTGGAGTTCTCCCTCGCCGGGCGCGCGGTCCAGGTGATCAACTGGGACCTCGATCACCGCTACTGTGGCCGCTGCGGCGGTCCCACCGAATTTTACGGCAGGGAGCGCGCCCGCTGCTGCAGCCGTTGCCAGTTCGTGGTGTATCCGCGAATCTCCCCCTGTGTCATCATGCTGGTCACCCGTGGAGAGGAGTGCCTGCTGGCCCGGCACACTCGCCACCGTCACGGCTTGTTTACTGCTCTGGCGGGCTTTATCGAAGCCGGTGAGAGCGCAGAGGAAGCCCTGGCCAGGGAGGTCCACGAGGAGGTGGGGGTCCGGGTCGGGGCAGCGCACTATGTGGGCAGCCAGCCGTGGCCGTTCCCCGGCCAGCTGATGCTGGGGTATCTGGCCGACTGGGCCGCGGGCGAGGTTTCGCCGGAGGAGGAGGAAATCTCCGAGGCCGCCTGGTTCCGGTACGACCGTTTGCCGGAGATCCCGCCCCCACAGACACTTTCCGGCCAGCTGATCCGTACTTTTGCAGCGCAGTGCGCCAGCCGGCAAACGTGATAATAAACCGGAGATCTGCATGTACATCGCCATTACCTTTCTGATTGCCGTGCTGGCACTCTTGCTGGTTTTCTGGGGTGGCCGCGTGCTGGTGGGTGGCAACTGGCTGCTCGGATTCATTCGCGGCAGCGTCGGCCTGATTCTGCTGGGCGCCGCATTGCTGATCGTGCTGGTGGCGGCCGACGTATACAGCTACCGCAACCTCGCCGAGGAGCACAGCGTCGGGACTCTCTCTTTCCGCAAGCTGGATGAACAGCACTTTGAGGCCAAATTCGCCGATGATGCCGGGGTTGCCCAGACCTTTGAATTGCGTGGTGACCAGTGGCAGCTGGACGCGCGCCTGCTGAAGTGGAAAGGACCTCTGGCGCGCTGGGGAATACAGCCCGCCTATCGCCTTGACCGGGTCAGCGGCCGTTACCTGACATTGCAGGACGAGCGGAATCAGGAGCGTACGGTGCACCAGCTGAACGGCAGCAATTACGGTGTCGATGTATGGGCATCACTCCGGGACGTGAGCAAGCGCCTGCCGTTTGTCGATGCAGTCTATGGCAGTGCCACTTTCCTGCCGATGGAAGATGGTGCCGTCTACGAGGTGCGCATCAGTCACACTGGGCTGCTGGCCCGCCCTCTCAACCAGCAGGCGACCTCGGCTCTCGAGGAGTGGCGCTGACGCGGGCGGCACCGTTTTTACCTCTCCAGAAACAGACAGGGAGCTTTAGTGGAATTTCTTATTGAATACGGCTTGTTTCTCGCCAAGGTTGTCACCATCGTGGTTGCGCTGCTGGTGGTTGTGGGCTTCGTGGTCGCCAACCGGGAGCAGCTCAAGGAGCGTATCCAGGGGCACATCACCGTCACCAGCCTGAACGATCGTTATGAGCAGATGAAAGAGACCCTGCTGCAGGCGGTCATGGACAAACACGAGTTTGCCCATCGACAGAAGCAGATGGTGAAGGAGAAGAAAGCCCGGGAGAAAGCCCTGGTAAAAAAACACAAAGCGGAGAAAAAGCAAAAGCCCGCGGAAAAAGTGCAGCGCAAGGACCTGGAGCCCACCGACACGCCGGTGCCGGAACAGGGTGAAGCCGATGCAGAGGCGGGGGAGACCCACTCGCACGCCGTCATTACCGCGAAGCCGGAGGGCGAACGTGCGCGCCTGTTCGTCGTACATTTTGACGGTGACATCAAGGCCAGTGCCCTGGCGCAATTGCGGGAAGAGATCACGGCGATCCTGCAGGTGGCCGAACCCGGTGACGAGGTGGTGGCCTGCATCGAGAGTCCCGGCGGCATGGTGGCGAACTATGGTCTGGCGGCGAGCCAATTGGCACGTGTGCGCAACGCGGGTATCCAGTTGACCATCGCCGTCGACAAAGTGGCCGCGAGCGGGGGTTACATGATGGCCTGTGTCGGTGACCGGATTCTTGCCGCCCCGTTTGCCATGCTGGGTTCCATCGGTGTGCTGGCACAGCTGCCGAATTTCAACCGTTTCCTGAAGCGCCACGATGTGGACTTCGAACTGTTCACCGCGGGTGAGTACAAGCGCACGGTAACCATGTTTGGGGAGAACACGGAGCAGGGTAAGGAAAAATTCCAGAGCGACCTGGAGGAAATCCATGCACTGTTCCAGCATTTCGTCGCCGAGTACCGGCCGCAGCTGGATATCGCCAAAGTTGCTACCGGTGAGGTGTGGTTCGGCCAGCGCGCGGTGGAACTGGGGCTGGTGGACGAACTGAAAACTTCCGACGAATACCTCACCAGCCGTGCCGTGGATGCGGACTTGTACCAGGTGGAGTACAAGGAACGGAAGAATATTGCCAAGAAAATGGGTCTCGCGGCCCAGGCCGGAGTGGAGTCGGCACTGATGCGATTCTTCTCCCGGCTGGCGGCCTGGCGGCACCAGGCGCAGTAAACCCGCAGCGACTGTGAGTCGGGCAGGGGACCGGACAGGGAGCAGGATGATGGCAGAGACATTTCGCGCAGTCTGGGTCGAGGAAGTGGCAGCCGGCAAGTTCGACCAGCAGATTGTCGAGCGGCCGGTGGCACAGCTGCCGGACAACCCTCTGATGCTGGCGGTTTCCCACTCCTCGCTCAACTACAAGGATGCCCTGTCCGCCTTTGGCAACCGGGCGATTACCCGGGAATACCCCCACACCCCCGGTATCGATGCTGTCGGCACGGTGGTGGCGGATCGCAGCGGCACTTTCGCCCCGGGCGAAATCCTGCTGGTGACCGGCTATGACCTGGGGATGAATACTGCCGGTGGGCTGGCCGAGCGCATTGCGATTCCGGCCCAGTGGGCCCTGCGGCTGCCACAGGGGCTCACTGCCCGGGAGTCGATGATTCTCGGCACTGCCGGACTCACCGCCGGCTTGTGTGTGGAGAAACTGCTGGAGGCGGGTGCCCGGCCCGAGGATGGCGAAGTCCTGGTGACCGGTGCCACCGGCGGCGTAGGCTCGATTGCCGTGGCCCTGCTGGCGCAACTGGGATTCCGGGTGGCGGCAGTCACCGGAAAACTGGAATCGGCGGACTTCCTCACCGGGCTCGGGGCCTGGAAAGTGCTGGATCGAGAGACCCTGGCGCCATTTGCCAGCAAGGCCATGGCCAAACCCCTGTGGGCCTGGGCGGTGGATACCGTTGGCGGCGACACCCTGTTCAATGTCATCAAGTCCCTCGCCTACGGCGGCGGGGTGGCTGCCTGTGGCATGGCCGCGGGGGCCCAGTTCCAGGCCAATGTGTTCCCGTTCATCCTGCGCGGTATCAGCCTGCTGGGCGTGGATAGTGTGGAGCTGCCCCTCGAGCGCAAGGCGGCAGTGTGGGAGAAACTGGCAGGGGACTGGTATATCGGTGAACAGCTCGATCGTATCGCCGAAGATATCGCCCTGGAACAGGCGCCGGAATTCCTCGCGCGCCTGCACCGGGGCCACGGTATCGGCCGCTACGTCGTGGATATGGCCCGGTGAGAGCAGGGTGCCGGACAGATGCCCGCGCCGTTCGACTGCTATCCTTGAGGTCCCCGCACGGCTTTGTCACAGTGCAGGGGCAAGATACCATTGGAGGACAGGGCCTGGCCCCTCCGGTGCCGCTTCCCGGTAAGAAACATTGACCGCAGAGAAAGAAATTCCCAAGCTGACCCATCAGTCCAGCGCCCTGGTCCTTTCCGGGGGAGGGGCGCGTGCGGCTTATCAGGCCGGTGTGCTCAAGGCACTGGCGGAGCTGACCCCGGAAACCAACCCCAACCCGTTCCAGATCATCTGCGGCACCTCGGCCGGTGCCGTCAATGCACTGCTGCTCGCTTCCCACCCCGGCACTTTCCGAGAGGCGGTGGATACCCTGTGCCGCCTCTGGCTGGACCTGACCGTTGACAGTATCTACCGCAGCAGCTGGCACAGCCTGCTGGGCAACATGTTCACCATCGGCCGCTCGCTGTTTCACCAGGGCGTCAGCCGCCAGCGCCCGCTGGCCCTGCTGGACAATTCGCCGCTGCGGGCATTGATTGAAGAGGCGATCAAGTTTCCCAATGTTCAGCGCAATATCGACGAGGGGCGGTTGCGCGCGGTGTGTGTCAACGCCATGTCCTACAACAAGGGGGAGTCGGTCAGCTTCTTCCAGGGCGCTCAGGAGCTGAAAGAATGGCGCCGTTTCCGGCGCTATGGCACCCGCGCGGAGATTACCGCTGACCATCTGATGGCCTCCTCGGCCATCCCGGCGCTGTTCGCCACGGTCAAGATCGGTGACGACTACTTCGGGGACGGCGCTGTGCGCCAGCTGGCACCCATCAGTCCGGCCCTGCACCTGGGCGCCAACCGGGTATTCGTGGTGGGGGTGTCGGACAACCGCTCACCGGTGCACTGGGGCAAGAAACGCTCCAAGGCGCCACGGCACTCGCCGTCACTGGCACAGATCGCGGGGCAGCTGTTCAACGCCGCTTTTATCGACAGTCTTGAGGGTGACCTGGAGCACCTGGATCGGGTCAACCTGCTGCTGGATTCGGTACACGAGAAGGAGCTGGCTGGCTTGTCCCCCCTGCGCGCGGTGGATTCCGCGGTGATCGAGCCCTCCCAGAGCCTCGATCGGCTGGCCGGTCGAAAAGTGCGCTACCTGCCCCCGGCTGTGCGCTGGTTGTTTCGCTCAACGGGTGCAACAACCGCCGGAGGCGGTGCATCGGCGGCCAGTTACCTCCTTTTTGAGAAACCTTTCCTGGGCGAACTGATCGAACTTGGGTATCAGGATGCGATGTGGGAACAGAACCGGCTGCGTGAGTTCCTGCGTCCGCAAGTGGAAATTCAGGAGTCCGAGCGCAGAGGATTGTTCGGCATCCGAAAAAAACCGGCAACGGAGATAACAACGCATGACCCCAATCATTAAACCGGTCGCAATCATCGCCATGGCAGTCCTGCTCACTGCCTGTGCCGGGGCACCGACAGGGGGACCGGAATCCACGGTGGCCGATCGCCAGCCGCCTGTGCCCGCAAGCGAGTACCGGCGCCTGCTAACGGAGGCTCAGACGCTCTCTTTTACGCTGGACTTTGATGCCCTGCGCAGGGCCTACAGTGAGTCTGAAGAGTACAACCCCCACGGCGGTATCCGGCTGACCGGACTGCCGGAAGCCTATCAGTCGGTGGAGCAGTCGGACTATGAACGCTGTCTGCGCTACGTGGATGAGGTACTGGCCAACAACTACATGAGCCTCGAGGCGCATATGATCGGTGTGGTCTGCAGTGGCAGAAGTGAAGCGCACGACCGCGAGGATCTTCACCGCTACATGGTCGAAGGCCTGATGGACTCCATCGAGCGCAGTGGCGACGGCCGCACCCAGGAAAGTGCCTACCACACCATCACCACCTCCGAGTTGCGGGCGTTCGTGCGCCTGAAGGGGTTGGAAGTGCTGGAGCAGTCCATCGTTTACGACCAGCAGGGTGTCTATGACAAGATGCAGGTGCGCGACCCCGAATCCGGCAGTGAGTACCCGCTGTTTTTCAATGTTAGCCAACAGTTTGCGCACTCGGTGGAAAACGAGAGTGCCTCGCTGGAGTAAACCGGCAGCATCAGTCGACCCGCCTGCACTCAGATCAAAAACGGCTGCAGGCGGTCCCAGTCAAAGCGCCGCGTGACACTGTCACTGAACAGGATCACCAGCCGCTCGCCCTCCCATTTCACCACCCGCCCGTGACCCAGCTTGCGGTGACGGATGCTCTCTCCGCTCTCCGGCCGGCGCGCCTGGGCCATCGGAGCTTCTACTTCCGGTGAGTAACCCAGCGTTTCCAGATAGCGCAGCCCGAGCCGGCTCACAGGTACCTGGCTGTGCAGGGTTTCCGGCCGCTCTGCCAGTGCTGAACTCAGGTTGCGGCAGAGCGGTAACTGCATCTCCCCGATAAACAGGGAAGGCCGCTGGGCATCGTCCTCACTGGCAGGTTTTGCGGTTGTGGCGGGCGTGAGCAGCAGCAGTTCCCGCCTGGCCCGGGTCATGGCCACGTAGAGCAGGCGGCGCTCACTCTCCAGTGAGGCGGGGGTGGAGAAATCCCGCTGGGGTTGGTAGGGCATGTTGTGCTGGTTGAGGGACGGAAGGATGACCCGGTCCCACTCCAGCCCCTTGGCCTGGTGCATGGTGGTGATCTGGACTGCATCCGCTGCCCCCTGTTCGCCCTCCCGGTGCTGGCGCTGTAACTCCTGCAGGTGTGCCAGCGCCTCTGCCGGCGGTTGCCGCAGCCGGTCCAGAAACTGGCAGAAGGCGAGCACCGTCTGTTGGCGTTCCTCCCCCTGCTGCCTCGTGAAACTGTCGTCGGCAATGCCGCTGATATAATCCAGCTCCCCCAGTTGCCGGCGCAATAGTTCCCCTGCGGTACCACGCCAGCGCTCGCACTCCCGCAGCAGTGCCGCCCGCTGCTTGAGGCGTTTGGCCTGGGCCTGGCTCAGGTCCGCCGGGACCAGTTCATAGAGGCGCTGGCCCCAGTCGCTGTCCTGCCGGGCCAGTGTTTCGCACAGGGGTTCCAGCACCCGGCGGGGAATGCGGATGTGTGGGGCTGTGAGCCACTCGTATAGCCCGATGCGACGGCGCTGCGGGGGCAATTCGGCGAAGCGGCCAGAGGCGATGTTGAGGCTCCAGAACAGTGGCCGCAGCTCCCGGCGCGACAGTACCGTGTTGCGGTTGGCGGAATGGTAGGGAATATTCGCCGCCAGCAGCGCCAGTTCGATGGGGGCTGCCACCGACCAGAGCCGCACCAGGATGGCGACGCCTGCCAGTTTGCCGCCCTGTTTCTGAATGCGGCGCAGGTGTTCCACCAGCCAGCGCGGCTCATTGTCGGTCGCCTGTAACTGCACCCGGGTCTCCGGCCCGTTTTCGGGCGAAATGCAGAGAATGTCCGCGCGCTCGCGGTTGTGCTGGATGAAGTGGTTGGCCGCGAGCGAGAGCTCGTGGCCATAGCGAAAGGTGCGGCTCAGCTGGTATACGTTTGAAGGTGGGAAATCCCCATCGAAGTAGCGCAACAGGTAGGCCGGTTTGGAGCCCCGCCATTCGTAGATGGTCTGGTCCGGGTCGCCGATGGCGATGACATTGCCGGATTTGCCATAGATCACCTGGAGCAGGAAATGCTGAATGGCATTGATGTCCTGGTACTCGTCCACCAGGATGTCCTCGAAGTAACTGCCGTACTGTTCGGCAATGTCGGGGCACAGGCTCAGCAGGATGGCCGGGTCGTAAATCAGATCGGCGTAGGTCACTGCCTGCTGGCTGCGCCGCCAGTCCTCGAATGCGCGGAAGACCTTGAGGAAGTACAGGTACTCGTCGCCGAGTTTCAATTCCTGAAAGGCGCTCAGGTCGCCACTCAGGATCGTCTTGGTGTAGTCGATGAAGAACTCAGCTGCTTCCACTTCGGACTGTTTGCGCGCGCGGATATCCTCCAGCTCCTCCGGCGGTGCGCAGGCCTCGATGGCGCGCCATATCTGCAGCTGGATCACGGACTGGGGCAGGGGTGAGAGCTTCGCTGGTGCAATATGGCCGTTGGCGATCATGCGCTGGTAGAGCCGGTAGCCGAGGCTGTGGAATGTCTGCACCGTGGGTGCCGGGCCGTCCACCAGCGCGCCCAGCCGTCGGGCAAAGTCCTCCCGCGCGCTGCGGTTATACATCAGCACCAGTATGCGTTGCGGCGCTACTCCGGCGGCGAGCCGGTTTTTCACATAATGCAGCAGCGCCGTGGTCTTGCCTGAGCCGGCCACGGCGATGATCTTGGCATGTCCCCCGGGGTGATCGGCGATTGCCTGCTGCTCATCGGTGAGTGTGGGGGTGAGTTCGGCCATGGTCCGTGGGGGTCGCTCAAATACTGTATATTTTGCCAGTATCGCTCCCATGGGTACAGGACTGCAAACCGGATCCCGGGGTTCAGGCCTGCCCCGCCGCTGGGCCCGGGTTGCGGTTTTCCTGCTCCTCGTGTCTCAGGGCCAGTTCGGCAATATAGGACGACAGGAACACTCGGCCGGTGAGCTCGCTCAGGAACCTGGAACGACTCAGCCGATCCAGTACCGGCCCCTTGGCCTCGGCCAGGTGCAGGCGGATCTCCCGTTCGGCCAGGTCCCGGTTGATCTGCTGCAGGCGCTCCAGGGCGGTGCCGTCGATACGGCTCACGGAAGACAGGATCAGCACCAGCTCACGGGTATCCGGGTGGCGCTTCAGCTCGCTCAGCAGGCGATCCTCCACAGCGCTGATGTTGCTGAAAAACAGGCTCTCATCGATGCGCAGGAACAGCAGGCCCGGCTGGGTCTTGACCGTGTGCCGCAGCACATTGCGGAATTGTTCTGTGCCGGGCAGGCGCCCGACCACCGCGATGTGGGGTCTGCTGCTGCGCCAGATCAGGGTGGCAAAAGAGAGCCCGATGCCGATGCCGATACCTGCTTCCACACCAAACAGCAAAACCCCGAGGAAGGTCCCGGCCATGGCAATGCCATCCGTGCGGTCGTAGCGCCAGTTGCGGATAAAGCCCCGCACATCGATCAGGCTGAGGGAGGCCACGATGATGGTGGCGGCCAGTACCGTCAGCGGCAATTGCTGGAAAAGTCCGGTCAGGAAGATCAGCACCAGGACCATCAGCCCGGCAGCGAAAATCCCACTCATGGGCGATTTCGCCCCGGCTTCCTCGTTGATGGCGGTGCGGGCAAAGCTGCCGGTGACGGTGAAGCCCCCGGACACGGCACTGAACAGGTTGGCGGCGCCCAGTCCACGCAGTTCCGCATTGGCGTCCAGCCGCTCACGGCGGCGCAGGGCGATGGCGTGGGCAATGGACAGGCTTTCCACGAAGCCCAGCAGGGCGATGATCAGCGCTGGCAGCAGCAGCGGGAAGGTGAGACGCCACTCGAAGGTTGGCAGACCGAATTCGGGCAGGCCGGAGGGGATGGCACCCACGACGTCGATCTTCCGGTCCCATTCCAGGAAGTAGGTCAGGGCGATGGCGCCCAGCACCAGCAGCATCGGCGCCAGCCGAGCCAGCAGCCGAGCAGTGCCCGCGGAAGAACCCAGCCGCACCAGCAGTGGGGCGAGTCCAAGGCGGGCGCCGAGCAGTAATGCCAGGGATGTCAGCCCGATGGCGCTGGTGAGGGGGCTCGACTCCGGCAGCTCCTCGACGGAATGCAGCAGGATGATAAAGGCGGTATCGCCATCGGTGGGGACGCCGAGCAGGGGCCCGATCTGGCCGATGATGATCAGGGTTGCGGCGCCGGAGACAAAGCCGTTGATGACCGGGTGGCTGAGCAGGTTGGAGAGGGCGCCGAGGCGCAGCAAGCCCATGGCGAAAGAGAAAACGCCGGTGAGCGCGGCCAGTATGACCGCACCAGTGATGTAATCGGCGGTGCCCGGGGCGGCAATGGACGACAGGGCCGAGGCCGTCATCAGCGCCAGCACGGCCACCGGTCCCACCGACAGGGCCGAACTGGAACCGAACATGGCATAACCCACCAGCGGCAACAGGCTGGCATAGAGGCCGAGATGGGGTGGCAGTCCGGCGAGGGCAGCATAGGCCAGCGCCTGCGGCACCAGCATCATGGTGGCCACCAGCGCAGCCACAGCGTCCCTGCCGAGCCACTGGGCCCGGTAGCGCTTCAGCCAACTGGGGAGAAAATTGCTTGCGCGCATCCTTGCCATCATTCTGCTGGGGGATCCCTACGTCGATATTACCAGCTTGGCGGGTAGGCTCGCGGGACCGGGTCGCTAGGGAAGAAGATAGTCTCCGCAGACCGATGGCGTCGGCGGGGGCAGGCAGCAATGCGGAACAGGGAGGAGAAATGCTGTGGAGGAAAGGGGCGGGTCGCCGGGCAGCCGGACAGGGGCACGGTGCGCTGTGCATGGAGCATGGCAAGCTCCGGCTGCATCGGTGACAAGCACTTCAGTGTGCCCGCGGAAAATTTCTTGCCGGAGGGGCAGGCAGCGGAGCTTTCGGTGGTGAGGGCCGGCTATGCCGGCCGGCCCTCAATCGCTGATCAGGAAGCGGCCCTGGCTGCGCCGGGGCGGTTGACCAGGGCGAAGAGTCCCATCCCCGCCAGCATGGCGATGGTGAACACGATGGCCTTGATCTCGCCGGCGCCAGTGGCGACCACTGCGGGCCCGGGGCAGAAGCCGGCCAGGCCCCAGCCGATGCCGAACAGCAGGCTGCCCACAACCAGCGGACGGTCGATGTCGCGACGGCTGGGCATCTGGATCTGCTTGCCCAGCACGGTCACATCCCGGCCCTTGGCGAAGTAGAAGAATGGCAGTCCCACGCCGATGGCGCCCACCATTACCAGCGCCAGGGAGGGATCCCAGTTACCAAACAGGTCGAGAAAGGCCAGTACTTTCTCCGGATTGGCCATGCCGGAAACCAGCAGGCCGAGACCGAAAATCAGGCCGGCAGCGAATGCGGACAGGATTGATTTGTTCATTTTCATACTCCCAGCAGGTGGCGTACGACGTAGACGGTTGCGAAACCGCCGGCCATGAAAATCAGGGTTGCTGCCAGTGAGCGGGGCGACAGGCGCGACAGGCCACATACGCCGTGACCGCTGGTGCAGCCGGAGCCATAGCGGGTACCGATACCCACCAGCAGGCCGGCGGCCACCAGCATCGGATAGCCCGCCTCGATACGAATGGGCGGCAGGGCGTGGAACAGTGCCCACAGGGCGGGGCCGATCAGCAGGCCGACAGCAAATGCCGCGCGCCAGCCAGTCTCCCCGGGGGTGCGGCTGATCAGTCCGCCGAGAATGCCGGAGATACCGGCGATACGGCCATTCAGCAGCAACAGCAATGCTGAGGCCAGTCCAATCATCGCCCCGCCGGCCAGCGCCGACCAGGGGGTAAAGGCAGTCCAGTCAATGGTCATGGTTTGGGTTTACTCCGCACAGTAGAGTTCATACAGGGTTTGTAGCAGCGCCAGCACCCGCTGGTCGGCAACTCGGTAGTAGACATGCTTGCCCTCGCGGCGGGTAGCAACCAGTCCCTCGCGACGCAGGACCCCCAGCTGCTGGGACAGGCTCGGCTGGCGGATATCCAGCCGTTCCTCCAGTTCGCTCACACACAGCTCCTCCTGGCTCAGCTGACAGAGCAGCAGCAGGCGGTCCTGGTTGCCGAGTGAGCGCAGCATTGCCGAGGCAGTGTCCGCCGAGGCGCGCATCTTCTCCAGGCTGATTTCCGACGTATCGGGCATGCATGTATCCATCGTTGGGATGTTTTACAAGAAAACATTATATTGATTTATATATTATCGGCAAGTATATTGTTGCCAAGCATGAATAGCGGAGGACAAACCATGTCAGTCAGCAAGCAGAAGCCGCTGGTCCAGCCTTTCCTGGACAAAGATACCGAAACCTGGAGCTACGTGGTCTATGACCGCTCCGGTGGCAGCGCTGCAGTCATCGACCCGGTACTCGATTACGATGCCGCTTCCGGCCGCACCAGCACCAACGGTGCCGAGAAAATCATCGCGTTCGTCAAGTCCGAGGGCCTGACCGTGGAGTGGGTGCTGGAGACCCATGCCCATGCCGATCACCTCTCTGCGGCACCCTTCATCCGCGAGCAACTGGGTGGCAAGACCGCTATTGGCGATCATATCCGCCAGGTACAGACCATTTTCCGCGATGTCTTCAATCTGGAGAAAGAGTTCCTGGTAGACGGTAGCCAGTTCGATCACCTGTTCCACGACGGCGACACCTTCACCATCGGCGAGCTGGAAGGACAGGTCATTTACTCCCCGGGGCACACCCCGGCAGACATGGCCTGGTTGATCGGTGATGCGCTGTTCGTCGGTGACACGCTGTTTCTGCCGGATGTGGGCAGTGCCCGTTGTGACTTCCCCGGTGGGGATGCCAAGACCCTGTACCGCTCGGTCAGGAAGCTGCTGTCACTGCCGGATGCAACCCGCATGTTCATGTGTCATGACTATCCCCCCAACGGGAAGCGCGAGCACCAGTGTGAAACCACAGTCGCGGAGCAGAAGCGCAGCAACATCCACCTGCGTGACAGCGTGAGTGAAGAGGAGTTCGTGGCCATGCGTTCCAAGCGGGATGCGACACTGCCGATGCCGCGCCTTATCCTCCCCTCCATCCAGGTCAATATCCGTGCGGGTCAGATGCCGCCGGCAGAGGACAATGGCACCGTCTACCTGAAGGTGCCGATCAACGCACTCTGATCCACGGGGTGGTGTATCTATACCGGGCAACGGATTGCCGCTAGAGATTGAAAGAGGGTAAAACATGAATATCCAAAATCTGGACAAGCAGGTCAGTGTTTCCGAACAACTGGAGACCGACGCGTTTGACGCCCTGGCAGACTCCGGCGTTGAGATACTGGTCTGCAACCGGCCGGAAGCCGAGTGCACTGCACCGACCTACGAAGCCATGCAGGCGGCTGCCGACAGGGCGGGGCTGGAGTTCGTCTCGATTCCTTTTGCCCGTGGCCAGATGACTCGGGAGCACTGTGAGCAGTTTGCCCGGTTGCTCGCTTCGGGCAAGCGCATCCACGCGTTCTGCCGCACGGGCAACCGATCCTGCAACATGTGGGCGGGTGCCCGTTCCCTGCAGGGCCTCGAGTCCGGCGAAATTGTCACCGGTGCGCGTGCTGCGGGTTTTGATGTCAGCGGTGTCGTGGTCGCATTCACGAAGTGAGTGCCATCGGCATTGTCGGCTGCTCTTTGGCAGCCCCGGAATGTCCGGGGGTGAGGTAACGGATCTGGATGATGCAATCGCTGGCTAATCTCTTTCCCATCACTTCCTGGTTGCGGGTTTACGATCGCGTGGCCCTCACCCGCGATCTGATGGCGGCGGCCATCGTCACCATCATGCTCATTCCGCAGTCCCTGGCGTACGCCCTGCTGGCCGGTGTGCCGCCGGAGGTGGGGCTGTATGCGAGTATCGTTCCGCTGCTGGCGTATGCGGTGTTCGGTACCAGCCGCACCCTCTCCGTCGGCCCGGTAGCGGTCGCTTCCCTGATGAGTGCGGCGGCACTGAGCGAGGTGGCCATTCAGGGCACGACGGATTACCTGGTGGCAGCAGCACTGCTGGCGCTGCTGTCAGGCCTGTTCCTGATGTTGATGGGGGTGCTGCGCCTGGGTTTCCTGGCGAACTTTCTCTCCCACCCGGTGATTTCCGGGTTTATTACTGCATCCGGAATTCTCATCGCGCTCAGCCAGGTACGACATATCCTCGGTGTCGGCGCCCATGGTGACACCCTGTTGGAGCTGGTGACGGGGCTCCTTGAGAATGCGGCAGAACTCAATCTCTATACCCTGGTGACCGGTCTCGCCGTCATGGGATTTCTCTACTGGTCCCGCAGCGGTGCTGCGCGCCTTCTGCGCAACTTCAGTGTCCCCGAACACACGGCCGCCATGCTGACCAAGGCGGCACCGGTGCTGGGGGTGATTGCCACCATTGCTGCTGCCGTATTGTTGGATTTCGAGTCCCGGGACGTGGACCTGGTCGGTGCCGTGCCGGCCGGGTTACCCAGCCTGCGCCTGCCGAGTATCGACTGGGCCCTGGTTGAAGCGTTGCTGCCGGCGGCGATCATGATCTCGATCATCGGCTACGTGGAGTCTGTCTCGGTTGGGAAAACCCTGGCGGCCAAGCGGCGCCAGCGTATCGACATGAACCAGGAACTGGTCGGCCTGGGAGTGGCCAATATCGGTTCCGGTTTTTCCGGCGCCTTTCCGGTAACGGGAGGCTTTTCCCGCTCAGTGGTGAATTTCGATGCGGGTGCGGAAACGCAGATGGCGAGCGTATTTACGGCGTTCGGGATTGCGCTCGCGTCCATTTTCCTGACGCCATTCCTCTACTATCTGCCCAAGGCGACACTGGCGGCGACGATTATCGTGGCCGTGCTCTCGCTGGTGGATTTCTCCATCCTGAAAAAAACCTGGCGCTTTTCCCGCAGTGATTTCTTTGCGGTGATGATCACCATTGTGATTACGCTGTTGTTCGGCGTCGAGGCCGGTGTGACCTGCGGTGTGGCGGCATCCATCGCCCTGTTCCTGTTCCGCACGTCAAAGCCGCATATCGCCGAGGTAGGGCTGGTCGAGGGCACAGAGCACTTCCGCAATATCAAGCGGCACCAGGTGTTGACGGTGCCGGAGGTACTGACCATCCGTGTGGATGAGAGCCTGATGTTCTCCAATGCCGCTTTTCTGGAAGAGCGTGTCTACGGTGACCTGGCCAGCAACGACCGGGTGCGTCACGTGATTCTCATGTGCAGTGCCATCAATGAAATCGACTGGAGTGCCCTGGAAGTGCTCGAGGCATTGAATGAGCGCCTCGGCGAACTGGGTATCACCCTGCATCTTTCCGAGGTGAAAGGCCCGGTGATGGACTCCCTGCAGCGCACCGGTTTCCTGCAGCACCTGACGGGCAAGGTCTACCTGACCCAGTTCCAGGCGTTCAACGAGGCGCGCGGCGCACAGGCGGCGGATCAGCAGTCTGTCAGGTAGCCGCAACCCTGGGTTGCGGCGCCGACTGCAAGTCGCGCAGGAAGGAGAGCATGGCCGCGGTGACGGTCTCAGGCTGTTCCAGCGCCGAGAGGTGCCCGCAGCGCGGTATCTCTGTCAGTGACGCCCGCGGCAGCAACCGGGCAATTTCCCGGGAGCAGGCTGGCGGCAGCGCCATATCCTCGTCGCCGACGACGACCAGTGCTTTGCGGTCGATGCGACCGAGCTGTGATTGCAGTGGTTCCCTGCGGGCGAGTGCAGAGACACCGTGGGCAATGGTGGGGAAGGGCACGGTGGCGAGACGGTTGCGCCACTCGTCCACCAGCGCCTTGTTATGGGCCAGCGTGTGACGGCCGAACATGAGCTTCAACACCTGGGGCAGCAGGGGGCGAATGCCAAAGAGCCTGGCGGCCAGCACCATGGCGCGATAGCGGAGTTTTTTCAGTGGTCGCTCGGCGCCCGCGTGCGTGTCGAGCAGTACCAGTGCAGATACACGTGACGATGCCTTGAGGGCAGCCCGCAGCGTGATCATGCCGCCGATGGACAGCCCGGCCCACACGGCGCTGTCGATGCCTTCCGCGTCCAGCACTGCGAGCACGTCATCCACCAGATCGTCGATGCTGATCTCCCGCTCCATCGGGCCCGAGCTGCCGTGGCCGCGAAGATCCACCGCAATCACGGTGTACTCGCGACTGAGGGCGGGAACCTGGGCCGCCCACATGGCGCTGGAGGCCAGGAAACTGTGCACCAGTATGATGGCCGGGCCGCTGCCCGTGACGGTGTAATGCAACGGTATTCCCTCGCGCTCGATGATCGCCATATTTCGGTTCCTCGCTCTGTCGGACTCCCGGTTGGGATTGTCTGCTGGTCGCTAGCCTGCGGTGGAATTGGATTGTTGCGCGCCCCGGGCGGTTTCAGCCAGGGCTTCCAGCCGCGGGTGCATGATTCGATACCAGAGGGGTGGCACACAGGCCAGCAGCATCATTCCGGGGTAGCCGGTGGGCATCTGCGGGCTGTCGTTGTGGTGGCGGAGGATCGGGTATTTGCGGCTCGCGCGGAAGTGGTGATCGGAGTGTCGCGAAAGCTCGAACAGCGTCATGCGTCCGATCAAATGGTTCGAGTTCCAGGAGTGGGCCGGCATCACCCGCTCGTAACGGCCACCCTCCTGGCGCCGGCGACGCAGGCCGTAATGCTCGATGTAGTTGATTGTCTCCAGCAGCAGGATGCCGAGCACTGCCGCGGCGATAAAACACAGCGCAGCTTTCAGTCCAAACGCCAGAGCAATCCCGATGACAAACCCCGCCTGTACCAGCTGGAAAACCAGCATTTCATTGTGGAGGCTGACCCGGTTTTGCGCGCGCTTTTCCAGGCGTTCGGCTTCCAGGTGCCAGGCCGAGCGGTAGCCGTCCCGTATCGAGCGCCACCAGAAAAGATACAGCGGTTCCCCCAGCCGCGCACTGGCCGGGTCCTCCCCGGTGGCGACGCGCCGGTGGTGACCGCGGTTGTGTTCGATAAAGAAATGCATGTTCAGCGATGTCAGCAACAGCAGTTTGGCCAGCAACCGCTCCGCGGGACTGCTGCGGTGCCCCAGTTCGTGGCCGATGTTGATACCGAAGCTGCCGCACATGAGGCCCATGGAAAGCACCGCGCCCAGCAGTTCTGCCCCATGCACTGTGGGCACAATCAACAGGAAGCAGAACAACACCCCGAATTGCACTGGTACTGCCATATACAGCAACCAGTCGTAGAGGGGCGTCTGCAGGATGGCCTCTTCCTGCGCCGGGCTCAGGTTCGCCCTTGAGGCAGGCAGGGCCAGTTCCAGCAGGGGCAACAGGCCGTAGAGGTAGAGCAGTGGCACGAAAAGCCACCAGCCCTGTAGCCAGAAGCCCAGCAGGACCAGAGCCGGCAGGCTGTAGGCCAGCAGATATCGCAGGGGACGGGTGCGCATCGAAGGCTCTCCCGGGCGCTATGCAGAGAATCGCCCTGTGTTTTTGTTGTTATAACCATTCAATCTGGTCAGGCACAGGCTGTATTAACGCGGATACGGCCACCTGTGGCAATCAAAGGCACCAATACGATGTGGAGAGAGACGCCAGTCTTTTGAAGGGGACCGCCAACATCTCCTGCGGTCATTTTTCCTCGAATAACAGTTTGACGGTGACCGGTACTATGGGACTGATACTGTCGAGCCCCGCGATTTCCCGCAGTTTCTCCAGGCCGTCCAGCAACTGGTAATCACTGGCGTTGATCACCACAGGCTTCACGGTGCTGACGAGGATGCGCCCACCCTTCAGGGCCGTGACCTGCAGTCGTGCGTCTTCTTCATGCTTTACATCACGCAGTGTCAGGCTAATGCGGGTATCGAATAAGGTGGTCTCTCCGGGTTCCAGCGCTTCCAGTTTCTCTGCGTCCACCTGTGCGGTAATGCGCGCTTCCGAGAATTTGGCCGTCTCAAACAGCAGGGTGCGCATACGCTCATCGCGTACGGGGATTTTGGTATCCACCTTGTCCAGTGGAATCGAAATCGAAGCCCAGCCCTTGGTGTTCACCGAGCCCTGGAGGTCGCGGAAGTGATTGAGCTCCGGCACCGTTCTTTTCTTGACGGTCAGAAACGTGATCTCAGAGGCGCTGCTGTCGAGAATCCAGTCCGCGGAGGCCGCGAAAGGTAGTGACAGGAGCAGGGCGGCTGCGAGTAGGTGGCCCAGCGGGCTGCAATTGGCTTTCTTGACCATGAGAGTTCATCCGTCCTGTTGGGCCGTTACTGGTCGGCACGGTTGCAATAGAAGTCGTCAGCCGGCAGGCGTAAGGATAGGGTAATGACAATCCCTTTCCGACCGGCGGCCCAGCCGGGCTCCAGGGACGATTGCCTGGATCCGGAGTATAGATCCCCATGTGCGGAGGTACAGGGCTGTCAATACGAGGCAGGGGAGGCAGGTTACGTGGATTATCGATACAAGCGCTATCGTCCGCAGACCATGGAACCGGCACATCAGGGGATACACGCGGATACGCCAGTGCTGATGGTGGGAGTGGGAATAAGACAGGCGGAAGCCCCGAAAGGGCACAGAGTCCGGGCATAAAAAAAGCAAAGCGACTGCTTTGCTTTTTCACGCGCTGTGAGCGCTTATGCAGCTGCACAGCCCCGTGGGCATGTGCAGCCGATCATCATTCAGAGAATGGTGATGTTCTCGGCCTGCAGGCCTTTCGGGCCCTTGGCAACGCTGAACTCGACCTTCTGGCCTTCAAGAAGGGTCTTGAAGCCCGGCTGGGAGATAGCGCTGTAGTGGGCAAACACGTCCGGGCCGGATTGCTGCTCGATGAAGCCGAAGCCCTTGGATTCGTCAAACCACTTGACGGTGCCGGTAACTGCATTAGACATAATTTGAGTCCTGAAAAAGAAATTGTCGATGCCCCGTGAAGTCGGGGGAAGCCGGAAAATTGGCTGATATTGCGGTGCTACAGAACGAAAATTATGAATAAAAGTTCGAAACCGGAGTGGTCAACAGGAGCTGATTTTCTAGCTGCAGCCAGTCTATAGAGGCTGGTCAATAAGTCAACACATCTTTTGACGCCGGCGTCGGGGCATTGGAGGCCCCGCGCCGGCTGCCCGAATGGCAGCGGAAGGGCGTTATTCTGCCTTCTCCTGGTGCGGATAAAAGTCTCCCGCAGGGCCGGGAAACACGACCGGGCTCTCAAAACCATCGTCACTGACCGCGGCAACGCCGAAGAAGTAGTTGTCGATCACGATATTCTCGAGGGTGTACTCGTCGGTCTTGCCCACGTAGCGACTGTTGGTCCACGTGGGGTCGCTGGTAAGGCGCCAATAGAGCCTGTAGCCAGCCAGGGACTTGTCTCCGCTCGTGGTGGGTTGTTTCCACTTGAGTGTGGTATCCGCAGAAACTGCCCCCTCAATGGTGACGTCCGTCGGCGGAGCCGGCGCCCTGGACAGGGCAGCCATGGTCAGGGCGTTGAGGCCGGTCAGCTTGGCGGCATAATCGAAATTCACCCCGTCGATCACATCACCATAGCGGATGCCGTTCTCGGTGCGCAGGTCCTGATGTTGCCGGTTGTAGTTTTCGTTGGTTTCCATGATGCGAACACCGGGGTACCCCAGGTCATTGAATGGCCGGTGATGGCCGCCGCGACCGAAGCGGTCCAGGCGGTACACCATCATTACGTCGAGGTTGGGGATATGCTCCTCGGCGATCCGGTGCACATAGCGGCCCAGGTTGCGCGAGGGCGAGTCCACTTCGCCTCCGTAAAAGCGACGCGCACGGGCTTCCCCCGCAGTCTCATTCATACGCGTGCCTTCCATGAATACCCGAGCGGTGGTGTTGTTGATCACTCCGTTGATGCCCTCGATATTGCCGATCATGTCATTGTTGAGCACACCGGTGATCCGCCAGCCGTCCTCTTTGGCCTGGGCGGCCATGATCCTGCCACCGAACAGCCCCTGTTCCTCGCCAGAGAGTGCGGCGTAGGCGATGGAGCCGGCGAACTTGTGCTTGCTCAGCACCCGCGCCGCCTCGAGAACACCGGCGAGGCCGGACGCATTGTCATTGGCCCCCGGGGCGTCGGAGGTGTAATCCATCACATCTGAGACCCGCGAATCGATGTCGCCGGACATGATCACGTAACGGCCGGGATCCTCCGTGCCGCGCTGGATGGCGATCACGTTGACGATTTCCGTGCGCTCGGGAATCCGTTTCTCCCCCTCGACAAAGCCGGACTGGTAAGAGACCTCCAGGCAGCCGCCACAGGCGGCACTGATACGCTGGAATTCCTCGTAGACCCAGCGCCGCGCTGCACCGATGCCGCGGGTTTCGGAGTCGGTCTCCGACAGGGTATGTCGGGTACCGAAACCCACCAGTGTGCGGATATCGTCTTCAATGCGCTGTGGGGAGACATCCTGCCGGATCTGCTCGAGCAGTGCCGCGTTGGTGGCGGGTTGGGACAGGGCGGGAGCGGAAGAGGCCAGGGCCAGGAAAAACGCGGGAATCAGGGACAAGCGGGTCACGAATAACCTCCGTTCGTGCAGTGTTATCGGTGTTATGGGTGCATGCTAATGCATAAACGGGCGGGCGTCTCTCCAACATAAAAGACCGCACCCGGCAGAGTGCCGGGTGCGGTTTCGGGGAGGCCGATCAGGCAATGTTGGCCAGGTCGGGTTTCTGCTCCTGATCCACGTCTTCGGAGTGGCGGATCAGGTAGTCGAAGGCCCCCAGTGCCGCAGTGGCGCCGGCCCCCATGGAGATGACGATCTGCTTGTATGGCACAGTGGTGGCATCGCCTGCGGCGAAGACGCCGGGCAGGGAGGTGGCACCGCGCTCATCGATGACGATCTCACCCATGCGGTTCAGCTCGATGGCACTTTCCTTCAGGAACTCGGTGTTCGGCACCAGTCCGATCTGCACGAACACACCGGCCAGTTCCACATCGATGCTGTCTCCGCTCACGCGGTTGGTGTAGCGCAGACCGGTGACTCGCTTGCCGTCACCGAGAATCTCGGTGGTCTGGGCATTGGTGATGATATCCACGTTGCCCATGGAGCGGGCCTTGCGCACCAGTACCTCGTCTGCGCGCAGGCTATCGGCGAATTCCAGCACGGTGACATGCTTGACGATACCGGCTAGGTCGATGGCCGCCTCGATACCGGAATTACCGCCACCGATGACCGCGACATGCTTGCCCTTGAAGAAGGGGCCATCGCAGTGAGGGCAGTAAGCCACGCCCCTGGTGCGATATTCCGCCTCGCCGGGCACGCCCAGTTCGCGCCAGCGCGCACCGGTGGCGAGTACCACGGCCCGGCTTGCCAGTGTAGCGCCGCTCTCCAGTTCCAGCTCGATCAGTCTGTTGCGCAGTATGGCGGCGGCGCGCTGCTCGGTGATGATGTCCACACCGTACTCTTTTACGTGCTGCTCCAGCCCCGCCGAGAGTTTCGGGCCCTCGGTGTAGGGCACGGAGATAAAGTTCTCGATACCCACGGTATCCATGACCTGGCCACCAAAACGTTCGGCCACCAGTCCGGTGCGGATACCCTTGCGTGCAGCGTAGATGGCAGCCGCTGCACCGGCGGGCCCGCCACCAACCACCAGCATGTCGTAGGGCTCACGCTCGTTGAGTTCGGCCGCTTTGCGTTCTGCGGCACCGGTATCCAGTTTGTCGACGATCTCCTGCAGCGTCATGCGTCCCTGAGAAAAGTGTTCGCCGTTCAGGTAGACGGTCGGCACCGCCATCACACTGCGTTGCTCCACCTCTTGCTGGAACAGGGCACCGTCGATCATCTCGTGGGTGATGTTCGGGTTCAGGGTTGCCATCAGGTTCAGTGCCTGCACCACATCCGGGCAGTTCTGACATGACAGCGAAATATAAGTCTCGAAATGGTACTCGCCCTCGAGTGCACGAATCTGGTCGAGAACTGCCGGGTCGGCCTTGGACGGATGGCCGCCGCTCTGCAGCAGTGCCAGCACCAGGGAGGTAAATTCGTGGCCGAGGGGAATGCCGGCAAAGCTCACCCGCGGCTCTTCCCCTGCCGGGGCGATGGCCATGCTCGGCGTGCGCCTGGCACTGCCCTGGCGGGTTTCAATTTTTTGTGACAGTCCGGCAATCTCGTCTGCGAGGGATTCCAGCTCTGCAGACTTGGGGCTGTTGTCGCTGGACACACGGATCTCAATCGGATTGACGATATTCTGCAGATAAGTGTCCAGTTGTTTCTTCAGGTTTGCATCCAACATCGGTGTGTCCTGTCTGTATTCGGGGGTTAAAAAGGGCCCACCCGTGGGTGGGCCAGAAGGATGGTCTTGGGAGACGGTGTCGGCTTAGATCTTGCCGACCAGGTCCAGGGAAGGCGCCAGCGTCTCTTCGCCTTCTTTCCACTTGGCGGGGCAGACTTCACCGGGGTGCGCAGCCACATACTGTGCCGCCTTGATCTTGCGCAGCAGGTCCTGGGCATCGCGGCCGATACCGCCGGCATTGATCTCGACGATCTGGATACGGCCTTCCGGGTCGATGACGAAGGTGCCGCGGTCCGCGATGCCTTCTTCCTCGATCATCACACCGAAGTTGCGGGTGATGGTGCCTGTCGGGTCGCCAATCATCGGGAACTGGATCTTGCCGATGGTTTCAGAGGTGTCGTGCCAGGCCTTGTGGGTGAAGTGGGTATCGGTGGAAACGGAGTAGATCTCCACGCCCAGCTTCTGAAATTCCTCATAGTTGTCAGCCAGGTCACCGAGTTCAGTCGGGCAGACGAAGGTAAAATCCGCCGGGTAGAAGAACACCACGGACCACTTGCCCTTGAGGTCGGCGTCGCTGACGTCGAAGAAGTCACCGGACTGGTAAGCCTTGGCCTGGAAGGGTTTGATTTCGCTGCCAATATAACGAGACATAGAAGTGCTCCTTGTTGTGCATGAATTGCGTTGCTGTCTGGTACGGGTGAAATACTATTGGTTGGCCATAATTAATTTAAATAATCTATTTTAATGGCGCCGATTGAGAGCGGTTATCAAACCGGCTGGGTTACAGCTGCGTAGGGGGGCGCTGAGTGAGGGGCGCCCCATGATTGCATGCACCGGTACCTGCACGGATACTGCTCGCAACCGCCCCTTGCCAAACAGGGGGTCGAACAAAGGGGGAGAAGGGGAATGCGACTGATTCGCTTACTGAAAGGAGAGCTGGCGCGGGAGGCGGCTGAATGGGTCGAGGAGGGCCTGGTCAGCGAGACGCAGGCCGAGGGCATCTGCCGCCGTTACGGGGCGGACTACCACGCCGCCAACAGCCGCGCCCAGGGTTACACCGTACTGGTGGGACTCGCCTACCTGTTCCTCGGACTGGCACTGATCACCCTGTTAGGGGCCAACTGGGATGATATTCCCCGATGGCTGCGCATGGGTGGGCTGGTACTGCTCACCCTGGGCACCCATGGGCTGGCAGTCCACCGCTACCTTCGCAGTGACCGCAGTGCCGGTATCGGGCTCATGTTGCTCGGGAACCTGTTTTTCGGGGCTTCGATCATCCTCATTGCCCAGATCTACCACCTGGGCGAGCACATGCCGGATGGCATCTTCTGGTGGGCGCTGGGCTGCCTGCCATTTGCCCTGATTACCCGCAATCCCTGGTTGGCGCTGCAGGCCAACCTGCTGGCCCTGGTGTGGTTTCTCCTCGAGGTATTCACCGGCTACCTGCCGGCTCTGTTCCCGCTGTTCTTCCTGGTGTCTGGCTACATCCTCTGGCGCGGTCCGCAGAGTGCGCTGCTGTTGCTGGTGGCGGTGGGCAGTGTCGGACTATGGCTGGAATACGCGCTGTCGTGGCTGTGGGATGACGGTAGAGGCGGCTTGCTGTTCGACATGCATGGCGAGAACCTGGTAGTGGCCGCGGGCCTGTTCCTGCTGCTGTTTGCATTCAGCCACTGGCTGTCCAGGCGACCGGATTCAAAGCCGCGGGACTACGCGGCTTTGCTCTCCATCTGGAGCCTGCGCTTTGCCCTGGTACTGATGCTGGTGATGAGTTTTGCCCGCCCGTGGCGAGCGCTGCTGGACTACGAATGGCCGCACCAGCTCGGCATGTGGCTGATGCTGATTGTGCTCGGCGCGGCAAGCCTGTGGCTCGCCCGGCGCGCGCAGCGACTGCCCTCCGTTGCGCTGCTGTTTGCCACCCTGGTCATCGTGATGCTTGCGGTCATTATCGACGGCGAGCCCCGCCATGCGGTCGCCTTCCAGCTGGTGGCCAATTTCGCCCTGCTCGGCACCGGCATCTGGTTGATCGTGCGCGGTATCGGCAGTGGTATCTCACACTATTTCTTTCTCGGAGTGACGGCGATACTGGTCACGGCATTCCTGCGCTATATCGACCTGATCGGCGATTATCTCGGCGGCGCCGCGCTGTTTACCCTGTTCGCATTGCTGTTACTGCTCGCGGCGCGCTTCTGGAAACGGGTGCGTGATCCGAAAGTGGAGGGTGGGGCATGAGCGAACGTACAGCCCGGCAGCTGTTGGCACTGGCTGCAGCCATCGTTTTCCAGGCGCTGGTCCTGTTCGGTATGGTGGTCCTGGCGCAGATCCCCCTGTGGACGGGGCAAGAGATCCAAATGGAGACCACACCGGTGGATCCCCGCTCGCTGTTTCGCGGGAACTATGCCCGCCTGCAATATGCGATCTCGGAACTGGGTGCGGACCAGTTCGACACTGACAGGCCCCTGCGCAATGGTGAGGAGGTCTATGTGCGGCTGGTGCCGGGAAAAAACGGGCTTTATCGTTATGCCGGCGTCAGCCTGGATAAACCGGACGAAGGTGTTTTCCTGCGGGGGCGGGTCAGCGGCCAGTGGTGGCGTAGCGAAGGCAACGTCTACCGGATCCGCTACGGCATCGAGGCTTTCTTTGCGCCCAAAGAGCGCGCGCTGGCACTGGAGGCTGAGCTGCGCGACGGTGGCGTGGCCGTGCTGCGGGTATCCGGGTCCGGCAGGGCGCGGTTGGCCGAGGTGCTGCCAGAGCGAAACTGAACTTTAGCAATTCAGAATGGGGAATACTTTTGTCCGAAAAAACAATGACACCGGCGCACATTTTCCGCGTGGCCCTGCTGTCCCAGGGAGTGATACTGTTACTCGGGCTGCTGGGACTCTGGCTGTTGACATTCGAATTACCGCTGCCGCGCGGCAGTGAGGTCACCTGGGTGTTTACCGGGGCTGTCGCTGGTGTAGCGACTTATGCCCTGGCGGTTTTCCTGACCCGGTTGCCCGGAACTCTCGGCGCTTCCCTGCGTCGCCTGTGTGTCATGCTGCACCCCCTGTTTGCGGACTTCTCCTGGCCGAAAATCGCCGTGGTGGCGGCAGCCGCGGGTATCTGTGAGGAACTGTTCTTCAGGGTTTTCCTGCAGAGCTGGCTGATGGAGACCGTCAGCCCCCTGTGGGGCCTGTTCGCCGCCTCGGTGCTGTTTGCCCTGCTGCATTTTGCCTCGGTGCTGTATTTCACCGTGACACTCATCATGGGCCTGTTATTGGGCTGGTTTTACTGGTCGACCGGCAGCATGCTGGGCGTGATCGTCTGGCACGGCCTGTACGACCTGCTGGCAATCGGGATGCTGGCCCGGTATCCACACCTGCTGGGTATCAAGCCGCAAAATACCCTGAGAGCAGGCTGAACAGGATCAGGCCGGCGGTAAGGCCGGTGAGCACGAACGCAATGATGGCCAGTAACCCGTCGTGGGCCACCAGCGCCAGGCCGAAAGCGGTGAGTGCCACACCCGCCAGCGAGGCGGAGAAGGGCACCACTTCCATCACCGGCAGTGCCAGCGCAATAACGACACAGATCGCGGCAATCAGATAAGTACCGGTGCGATGCACCAGCAAACGGAAGCGGGGGCGCAGCCAGCGGTCACTCCACTGTGCCGGTCGCTGCAGGAAGTGCAATGCCCGCTGCAGGCTTTTCTCCGAAATGGAGCGCCGCAGCAGCCACTGCGGTAACCAGAAATACTGGCGCCCCAGCAACAGCTGCACTGCCACCAGCAACACCAGGATGGCCATGATGGTGGGCACGCCAGGAATGCCGCTCAGGGGCGAGAAAAGAATCAATCCGACGAGCAACAGCAGCGGTGCAAACGAACGCCTGCCCACTGCCCGGATGACCAGGTCCAGTGTGACCCGCTCCTGCGAGGCGGCTTCCCGGCCGATATGATCCAGCATCTGCTGCAAGCTGGTAAATTCCTGGGGCATAAGAGGACGTGTCTGTGAAACCGGGTCACCATTCTACTGTGCCGGGGGGCATCTGGCGCAAATCGGGTTTTGGCCGTTGTCAGTTATCAGGAGACAGGGTTTTTTCCAGCGTGAAAGCGCCGCGCAATTCGCCGAGCTGATATCCCCGGGCCTGGTCATCGGGATACAGTGCATCCAGTTTCGTTCGTACGGGTGGGGCGAGCGCGCTGCCGTGGCAGGCCAGGCATGGTCCCTCCACCGGGATGGCCTTCATATAACGCTGGATCCTTTGCCCGTTGCGGGTTTCGGTTGTGGTCGCCTCGAGAGAGGCCAGGTCTTCCCCTGCATCCAGTTCAGCCTGGAATTTCTCAAGCTGCGCGCGCTCCCAGTCATCTGGCGTGTTGGCCGGGTTTCGAACCCTCAGGCTGGTCCGGCCCACCTGCCAGCCGGATTCTGCGGAAACCTGTGCTGCCAGCGGCATGGCCTTCAGGTTGCACACTGCGATGGCCTCAACGGGGCCTCCTTGCTGCATGGCCGAGACCAGCTCCTGTTTCAGTGTCTTGCCCAGGGCTGCTGCCGCCAGGCGCGCCTGCTGGATGCTGTCATCCGGTTGCGCAGCCCAGGTGACGCCCGCGGCCGCCGGCAGGAGAAGGGCAAACAGTTTGAGGTGCTTCATTGGTACACGTGCCTGGTTCAATGGTTTTTTGGCCGGTGACGGCTGTCAGCCAATCGCTTCAATTCCGTGCGACCACGTCATGGCCTCCGGCCTTCCAGGCTCCCATGGAACCGAGAAAGATATCGACGTTGTCAAAACCGCTCCGCCGCAGGATGGAGGCAGCGATCGTGGCGCGGGCGCCGCTGGCGCACATGACGGTGTAGTGCGTATTCTGCGACAGCTTTTCCAGTTGATCCGGCAGGTGCCCCACGTAAACACACTGAGCACCTGGAATAATCCCCCCATCGACTTCTTTCACGCCGCGCACATCCAGCAGCTGCCAGCCGTCCTTATTGCCTTCCACCCGGGTTTTCACGGTTTCCACATCCACCACGGGCACGTTGCTGAACGGTCGACCGCCGGCGGCCCAGCCGGGCAGGGCGGTATTCGTGAAACCCAGAACCCGGTCGAAACCAATACGGGCCAGGTGGCGGGCCGCTGATTCTGCCTGCGCGGCACTGTCGGCGACCAATATGATTTCATCCGTTGCATCCAGGTACCAGCCGGCAAATGCGGGGATCATGTCGCAGGGGATGGCGAGGCTGCCCGGTAAGTGGGCGCCCTGGTAGGCGCTGACGCCGCGCACGTCGAGTACTTCCGCTTTTTCCAGCAGCCGGTAGACGTCATCGGCATCCAGCACCTGCGGCGTTACTACCCGGGCCGCCGGGGCACTGCCATCCAGGTTGAGTTGCTCCATATGGCGGAAATAGGGTGGTTGTTCGTGGTGCTCGGCCACTTTCCTGGCGACAAATTTTTCCCGGGTTTCGATCTGCAGCATGGGATTGTTGGCCCGCTCGTAACCGAGGGTGGAAAAGTCCCGGTCGGCCATATTGTCGCCGCAGACCGAACCGGCCCCATGGGCCGGGTAGAGAATGGCCTGGTCACCCAGGGAGAGGATTTTCTGCAGGCTGTCGTAGAGCAGACCGGCCACCTCCTCGCTGCGATCCGGATAAAAATCCGTGCGACCGACATCGCCGACGAACAGGGCATCGCCGGTGAAAACACCGATGGCCTGGTCGCCGAAGTCCCCGTCATAAATGGCAAAAGAGAGGCTGTCATCGGTATGACCGGGTGTTTCCAGCACTTTCAGCTGCATCGAGCCGAAGCTGAACTCGTCGCCCTCGCGCACGGTATCAGCGTAGGTGACTTCGCCGGCGGGATTGGGACCGTGGTGCACCGCGGCACCGGTGAGTTCGGCCAGGATCGGCGCGCCGGAGATCAGGTCCTCGTTGCGGTGGGTCTCAAAGATATGGGTGATCCGGCAGCCGCGCTCCCGCGCCATCTGGGCGTAAATTTCACAGTCGCGGCGGGGATCGATGACGGCGGCTTCACTGCCATCGCCGATCAGGTAGGAGAGCTGGGCGAGTCCGGGCGACTTGATGGATTCGACAAACATCGGATCTCCTCGGTTGTGCTGTTTGAGGGGCAGGGCACGGCCAGCAGGGCACTTTACCTTTCAACCTTAGTCCCTGAAGGTCAGGGCAGCAGATTTCAACTCCGGTGAGTTAGCTGCTGGAGCGCGCCGCTTGCCGGGACTGCAGTCGCTCATGCCAGTTGAGGGCGATCACCGTGAGGGCGGGCAGCATGGTCAATGTCACCAAGGTGGCGCCGATAATACCGCTCATCACGATGATGCCGACGCCGCGATACAGTTCGGTGCCGGCACCGGGCAGGAACACCAGCGGCGCGAGCCCGCAGATGGTGGTAATGCTGGAGATGGCGATGGGCCTCAGCCGCGAACTGACGGCCTCCTGTACAGCCTCCACCGGGGGCATGCCGTCTTCCTTCAGGTTGCTGATGGCCCGGTGCACGATCAGGATCGGGTTGTTGACCACCGTGCCCATCAGGATCAGGAAGCCCAGCATGGAGATCATGTCAAAGGGCTGGTGAAACCCCTCTAGGCCCATACCACGCAGTATTCCCCCGACCAGGTTCATCAGGGCCAGGCCTGCAATGCCGCCGGCGATGCCCAGCGGGATGGTGGTCATGATGAGCAGTGGATAACCCCAGTGGGAAAAGATCGCCACCATCAACAGGTAGACGATCAGCAGCGCCACCACGTAATTGCTGCCCAGGGATTCGCGGGTGGCATCCAGCTGGTCTGCTGCACCGGAGATGGTGAGACTCACCCCGGCGGGCACCTGACCGGTGTCCTTGAGGGTTTGCACCAGTTCACTGCGCACGCGCTCGACACCGGTTTCCAGTGCCACCGATCGAGGTGGGATGATGTTCAGCGTTACGGTGCGGCGGCCGTCCACCCGACGCACGGTACTTGTGTCCACTGTTTCGACGGTTTCCGCCAGCTCGGACAGCGGCAGCACGGTACCCACCGGTGTGTAGATGAAAATATTCTGCAGGGTGTCGACGGTGGCTGCCGGGCCTTCCCGGTTGTACAGGTACATATCGATCTTGTCGTCGTCGAGGAAGAACTCGTTGACGAAGGCTCCGTCGGTGAGTGCTGCAACGGTGAAGCCGATGTCCTCCGCCGTCATACCCACTTCCGCGGCGCGGTCCCAGCGCGGGCGCACCTGCAGCAGAGGCTGGGCGAGGGCAAGGCTGGAGGGGCGGGTCTGGATGCTGGGGTTGTCGAAGATCTCCTCGGCGCGAGCATAGGCCGCCCGTGCCACCTTGTAGAGATCGGCCAGGTTCGGTCCGGAGATATCCAGGTTGACGCTGCGGGTGCCGCCGTCGTTGCTGCTGATGATGGAGCCGCGGGTGGCAAAGGCGCGCATGCCGGGGTAGCTCTCGTATTTTTTGACGATGGCTTCCATCAGTTCGTCGATATGGCGCGGGTCCTTGGTCTCGGAGATGATGCGGATACTCTGTGGTGAGACACGCATGTTGACGTACTTCATGGCCGGCACGTCGGTCTCACCCCGGTCAAATGCCGCCGGTTCATCCTGCACAAAGGGCAGGAAGTACTCGTGCAACTCGCGGGCAATGGCCTCCATGGTGTCCATGTTGTACCCGGGTGGGGCGTTCATGCTGGCAAAGGTCTTGGCTTCCTCGCCCTCGGGCAGGTATTCCGCCGGCGGTGTCAGCAACAACACGATGGCCAGGCTGGTGAATACTGTGATACCGATGCAGTAGAGTCGTCGCATGGGGGTCGCGATCAGCCAGTCGATTTTACCCAGCACGGCATTTCTCAGTGTGCTATCCGGTTGCCGGAGGGCATCGTCACCGCCGAAGCCGAGCCGCGCAGCGGCGGTGGGAATCACGGTGATGGCCACCAGCATGGAGGTAAGAATGGCCGCGGAGATGGCGATGGCGATATCGGAATAAAGCTGGCCCGCTTCCTCGGCGATAAACACCACTGGCAGGAACACCATCACGGTTGTCAGTGTGGAGGCGAGCACTGCCGGCCACACCCGTTGCACTCCTGCAACCGCTGCCTTGAGGCGGTCGAGCCCGCGGCGCCGCTCCAGTTCGATGCTCTCCAGTACCACGATGCTGTTATCGAGGGTCATGCCGATGGCGAAAGCCACCCCGGCCAGCGAAATCACATTGATGGTGCGGCCGGTGACCAGCAGGCCAATAAATGCCGCAATGGTACAGACGGGAATGCCCACCACACCCAACGCAGTGGCTCGCGGCGAGCGCAGGAACAGGTACATGATGGCGGTTGCCAGCAGGGCACCGAGCAGCAGGTTCTTCCATACGTTGAACACGGAATCCTGCACGTAGCCTACGTCGTCGGCCGTGAGCGCCAGTTCCATGCCCTCCGGATGCAGCAGCTCGGCGTTGATACGCTCCATCTCTTTCATCATCGCCCGCTTGATGGCGATGACGTTGGAGCCGCTCTCGCGCCGGACCGAAAGGCCGATTGACGGCAGACCGTCCACATAGGAACTGCTGCGGATCTTGAAGTGGTCGAGACTCACCTCCGCTACGTCACCGAGCCGCACGATGCCGTCACCGCTGCGCTGCAGCACCATCTGGCGCAGGTCATCCAGGTCCTGGAAGCGCCCAAGGGTGCGCAGCAGGTAGCGGCGTTTGCCACTCTCCACTTCACCACCGGACACGTCGCGGTTGCGCAGGGTAATGGCCAGGCGTACATCGTTCAGAGTCAGGTTGCGCTCCGCCAGGCGCTCGGGAATCAGGCGGATCTGGATCTGCCGTTCGGCACCACCCCAGACATCCACCTGCGCTACCCCGGGCACGCCTGACATGCGCGGGCGCACATTGTCCTCGACGAAATCCCGCATCATGTCCATATCCAGGCTGCGCGGATTGCCCGGCAACGGCGAGATGCGGAAATACATGAAAGCGTTGGCGGAAAACGAGGTGGCGTAGACCCGCGGCTCGTCCACGTTGAGTGGATAGCGCGGCACCTGGGTGAGGGCATTGTTGACGCGGATCAGGGTCTCGGTGATATCTACCCCGAAGGGAAACTCCAGCTCGATTTCTGCGCTGCCCAGGTCGGCGGTAGCCTGCAGTTCCTGCAGGTAGGGAATGTTGCGCAGGTATTCCTCCTGCTCGATCAGGATTTCCTTCTCGATATCCTGCGGTGTGGTGCCGGCCCAGCTGGTCTGGATAGTGACTGTGCGCACCTCCAGGTCGGGAATCATCTGCACCGGAATACGCAGCGCCGCCACCACGCCCAGGATCACGATGATCAGCGCGGTCACCGTGACCAGGATACCGTTGCGGATGATCTGCTCGAACATGCTAGCGGTGATTGCCTCCGGTGTTTTCAGCCTGGTGTGGATTCACGATCCTGCCCGGCTGCCCGCTGAAGGATGACCCGCTGGCCGTCGCGCAGACCTTCATTGCCTCGGGTCACGACAACTGTGCCAGGTCCCAAGCCTTCCTCTATCTCTATCAGGCCGTCGAATCCCAGCCCGGTTTTGACAGGCTGCTCCCGCACCGGAGTCTCCCCGCCCCAGTTTGCCTCTGCGGCCATCCATACGGTGACGCGTCCGTCCGGGTAGCGGATGACCGCATCCCGGGGTACGACTACCGCGGTGCGTTCGGTGCCGAGGCGAAGGGTCGCCGACACCGACATACCGGCGATCAGTTCCGGGGTACGCTCGCCGGTGATTTCCGTGCGCAGCAGGAAAGTACGTGCGCCGCTGCGGCTCAGTGGCACCTTGTGCAGTACCTGGGCCGGGAAGCGGCGGGTGCCACTGGCATCGAACTGTACCTGCAGTGGTGTCTGCTCGCCGATACGACCATAGAAACGCTGCGGTACCTCGAAATCCGCACGCAGCCGACGGGCATCGACCAGCTCGAACAGGGCCACACCGGGCTCCACCCACTCCCCGAGCTCCGCCATGCGCTGGGCAATGGCGCCGGTGAACGGCGCCTTGACCCGGTGGCGGCGCAGCAGGGCGGACTGCCGCTCAGCCTCGATCTGGGCAGCACGCAATTCCGCTTCGCGGATCCGCACCTGGGAAGTCAGTGCCAGCACCTCGGTTTCCGAGATGTAGTTGTCCCCGACCAGGGCCTGCGCCTCACCCAGCCGCCTGCGGCTCTCCGCCAGAGCTTCGCGGGCCTGTTCCACGCCGGCCAGTGCTGCGTCGCGAGCGATGCCATTCAGTTCCCGGTCAAGTTCCAGCAGCGGAGTGCCCGCTTCAACGCGGTCCCCCACATCCACGTGCAGCTTGTTCACCATGCCGGCAACTTCTACCGACAGCATTGCCTGGCGCGGGGGCGTCAGGGTGCCGGTAACGGGGATCGTTTCCACCACCGGTCGCTGGGTGGCAGCCACGCCCTCTACGGTAATCGCGGTCCCGGGATCCTGCGCCTGGGTGAAAGGCACAGTGATGGTGACCGCGAGAAGTGCTGCGGTGAGGGGCCTGTAAAACAGTGCCAGTAACTGGCAGGCAGTGCGGGGCATCGGCATCCGTGACCGGGTGTTATGGTGTCTGCACCGCAGCCGGGCTGGTGGCGCGGTCTGCGTAAGTCTAGCCATTTCTCTGCAGTACCCGGCCGCGGGCGCGTTGGAGCACCCGGTTGCAGCGGTGCGTTCAGTGCGGGAATACTTCGTCCAGGGTGAATATCTGCAGGCCCGAGCCTTCGCTGACGCTCAGCTCCACCATTTTCCGGGCGACCTGCCGCCCGGCGATCGGCCGGTAGCGGCGCAGTCCCGGCAGGGCACAGACGGCGGGCAGTATCCAGCTGCCGAGCTTCTCCCCCACGCGCAAATGATCCCGCTCACCCAGCAGCAGGGAAGGGCGCAGGATACTGATGCGTTCGAAAGGCAGTTTCATCACTTCCTGCTCCAGCTCTCCCTTCATCTTCAGGTAAGCACTGCGGCTATCGGGGTTGGCACCGCTGGAGGAGACCAGCAGGTAGTGTCGCACTCCTGCCTGTGCGGCGAGTTTCGCTGCACGAAGCTGGTATTCCACATCCACCCTGCGCTGAGCCTCGAGTGAACCGGCCTGCCGCCGGGTGGTGCCCAGGCAGGAAAAAAACACGTCGGCCTGGAACAGTGGCGCCGAATCCTCCAGCCGATCGAAGTCCACAACGGCATTTTGCACCTTTGCTGACGTGTGTGAGAGTGGCCGTCGGGCGAGGGTAACGATTTGCTTGAAGTGGGGGGAGTCAACAAGCTGGTCGGTCAAGTGCGAGCCGACCAGTCCGCTGGCACCGATGATAAGGGCCTGCTTTGTCATGGTTTGAGTCTGCCCGGTGATAACAATTGTTCCTGGTTGTGGTCGATGAAACCCGTACTCACTGGCGGCGCATTTCTTCCTGGCGCATGGGCATGCTGTCGATGCGCTTGAAGATCGCTTCAAGATCCAGGGAGGCTTCCCGGGCCTTGACGCCCCCGTCTTTCCCGATCAGGACGACATTCGTTGCCCCATCGGTGAAATAGCGCTGCAGCAACATTTCCCTGAATCCTCCGGCGATGGCGCCGGTATAGTTGCTGGTCATACCCTCGGCTGTGATCAGGAACCAGACCAGATGGCGCTCGGAGATTTCCGTTGCGGCAGCACGCAGGGTTTTCTCGGCGTCGCTGCCTGCGACTGGCGCACGCACGATCAGTATGCGGTTTTTCCATTGCAATGAATCGAGATTTTCCATTCCGCGGTCTTCAGCGCACAGGGGGTGGACGAGCAGAAACAGCCAGAAGGGCATCGAAAACAGAAGCTTCATGGTACGGGTCCCGGACCTGTCATGCAGGAATAGCGATGATTCGAACGCAGTGAGAGAACAGCTGCCTGTGTCCCCGCTCAAAGGACTCAGTACGGTCCTCAGGGCTCGACAGACCTGTCTTCCCTGGTAGTCTGGTTGAGGTAACGCCGGATATAGGGTTTATGGGGGTAGAGGATGTCTTCCGGCAGTGCGTCCCGGTGGAAGAATCGGTAGCTGGTGATTTCCGCATCCCGTATTTCTACCCGATCACCGCCCAGCCGGCCGCGGATGGCAACATTGATGATTTCTGATCGCGGCACCTTGGTTACCTCCAGCACTTCAAAGTCCGCGAGCTCTATCCCCAGTTCCTCCTGTAATTCACGCTGTGCGGATTCCTCGAAGGACTCGTATCGGTCGAGCCAGCCCCCGGGCAACGCCCACTTATCCTGATATGAGTGTTTCACCAGGAGCAGTTCGTCGCCTCGCTCGACGAAATAGATCATGCCAACCACAAACTTGTCGGCAACGGCATAGGAGATATCCCAGCGCATGGCAGGGGAGAGCCTGCGATAGACCTCGTACTTGAGGCCCGGGAAAAGGACAAACAGCAGGGCGGTGAAGCCCCCCAACAGAAACAGGGCGAGTGCAGTTTTTTTCAGGATGGATCGCATTTCCCCAGGGTATCCCGCGGTAACGGCATAGGACCAGGGTTCAATGGTAGCAGGATCGGGTGGTTAACGCTGCCAGCCCGTCCTGCTCCCGCGATATAGCTTTTCGGTCCAATATTATTCCCCTGTGCTGAATTGGGGATAGATTGGCACATCAGCACTCCTACGGGTCGCCTCGTTCTTCGCGTCTGCGCTGCACGGGGCAAAATCTCTTATATCTTTGTGCTTATCCTGCGTTCCCTATCTCCTGGAGCTACTGACATGCCTAACAATAAAGATTCTCTTTGCGCCGCCCTGGCGCTATCAGCATCGCTGCTGTTTCTGCCGGGCCTGACCCAGGCTCAGGAGCAGCCTCCACTGGAGGCCACCGGCAATCCCGGTGACGGGGGAAAAATGCAGCGCGGAGGGCAACCGAAGTCCAACCAATTCTGGTGGCCCGACCAGCTGGATCTTTCGCCCTTGCGGGATCACGGCGCTGAATCCAACCCGCTCGGTGACGACTTTGACTACGCCAAGGCCTTCAACAGCCTCGACCTCAAGGCGGTCAAAAAGGATATCGAGACAACCCTGAAGACATCCCAGGACTGGTGGCCGGCGGACTACGGCCACTATGGTCCACTGATGATCCGTATGGCCTGGCACAGTGCCGGTACTTATCGGGTAGCGGATGGGCGTGGTGGTGCCGGCGGCGGCCAGCAGCGTTTCGATCCGCTCAACAGCTGGCCCGATAACGCGAATCTCGACAAGGCCCGCCGCCTGCTGTGGCCAGTGAAACAGAAATATGGCGAGGCCCTGTCCTGGGCCGACCTGATGGTGCTGACCGGCAACGTGGCGCTGGAGTCCATGGGCTTCAAGACCTTTGGTTTCGGCGGTGGCCGGGTGGATGACTGGGAGCCGGACCTGGTCTATTGGGGGCCGGAGACCAAAATGCTCGATGCGGAAAAACGCTTCAAGGGTGGCAAGCTGGAGAACCCTCTGGCCGCTACCGTGATGGGTCTTATTTACGTCAACCCGGAAGGCCCCAACAGCAGTGGCGACCCGCTGGCTGCCGCCGAAAAAATCCGCCTGTCATTCGGTCGTATGGCCATGAATGACGAGGAGACCGTGGCCCTGATTGCCGGTGGCCATGCCTTTGGCAAGAACCACGGTGCAGTCAAGGCAGACTGTGTCGGGCCGGAGCCCGCGGCCGCGCCGATTCAGGAGCAGGGTTTCGGCTGGAAGAACAAGTGCGGCGAGGGCAAGGGGCCGGATACCTTTACCAGTGGCCTGGAGGGCGCCTGGACAGTGAGCCCGATCCAGTGGAGCAACAATTACCTGCAGAACCTGTACAACTTCGAGTGGAAGCAGGTGAAGAGCCCGGCCGGTGCGATCCAGTGGATCCCCAAGGATCCCAGTGCCGCCAACCTGGTGCCGGATGCGTTCGATCCGAAGAAGCGCCATGCACCGGTCATGCTGACCACGGACCTGTCGTTGAAGATGGATCCCGCTTACCGCAAGGTATCCGAGCGATTCAAGGACAACCCGAAGGAGCTTGAGGAAGCCTTTGCCAAGGCGTGGTTCAAGCTGACTCACCGTGATATGGGCCCGAAATCCCGCTATCTCGGTCCCGAGGTGCCGAAAGAGGACCTGATCTGGCAGGACCCGGTACCGCCGGTGGATCACAAGCTGATTACGGATGCGGATGCGGAAAAACTGAAGGCCAAGATCCTCGCTTCCGGATTGACGATCCCTGAACTGGTGCGCACCGCCTGGGCCTCCGCCTCGACCTTCCGCAGGAGTGATCTGCGCGGCGGCGCAAACGGTGCCCGCATCCGCCTGGAGCCACAAAAGAGCTGGCCGGTGAACAACCCGCAGGAACTGGCCAAGGTCCTGGGCAAGCTGCAAAGCGTGCAGCAGGATTTCAACAAGTCCCTTTCCGGTGGCAAAAAGGTGTCTCTTGCCGATACGATTGTGCTGGCTGGCTCTGCCGCAATTGAGGAGGCGGCCAAGAAGGGTGGTCACAACGTCAAGGTGCCGTTCACGCCGGGGCGGACCGATGCCACAGCGGAGATGACGGAAGTGGAATCCATCAAGTTCCTGGAGCCCAAAGCCGATGGTTTCCGCAACTTCTACATGGAGGGCAGCAGCACCATGCCTCCGGCGGAGGCGTTGGTAGACCGGGCCGACCTGTTGTCGCTGTCGGTGCCTGAGATGACCGTGCTGCTCGGCGGCATGCGCGCGCTGAATGCCAACACCGGCGGCTCCAGGCACGGCGTGTTGACGGACAAGCCGGGGACCCTGAGCAATGATTTCTTTGTCAACCTGCTGGACATGTCCACCCAGTGGGAGAAATCGTCGAAAGGCCAGGGTGTCTACGAGGGCAAGGATCGCAAGTCCGGTAAATCAAAGTGGACGGCCACCACCGTGGACCTCATTTTTGGTTCCAATTCCGAGTTGCGTGCGGTGGCCGAGGCCTACGCGAGCAAGGGCGGTGAAGGTCGGTTCGTCAATGACTTCGTGGGCGCCTGGGTCAAGGTCATGAACCTGGACCGTTTCGATGTGCCCCAGTCCCAAGGGTCGCAGACTGCCGCGAGATAATCCCACCCGGAAGCAGAAGGCCCATTAGCTTTCAAAGAGAGCGACCACCGGTCGCTCTTTTTTTGTTGTTAGTTATGGTCGTGGTGTCGCCGGCCGAAAGGGCGCGGGGGCACCCAGAACCAGCTGCCGGCAACCAGGGCACCGAAGACGGTATAGCAGAGCACAAAGACCCAGTCCGGCAGGCGGTAATACAGGAGGCTGCCGAGCCAGTACGCGATAAAACTGCCCGAATAAGTCGCTTCTCCCGCGCGCTCCCGCAGCGCCATCTCCCAGATCGTGAGCGGACAGATGGCGCCGAGCCACGATTGCAGCACGACCACTCCAATGGCGACGACATGCAAAAGCCGGAACCAGGGGTTACGGACCCAGTGCCACTTGCGGAGTCTGCCAAGCAGGATCAGCAGTAGCCCGCATACGACAAAGGCAACGAACAGCACGTGGGTGACCAGGATCAGGTCCGCCGCCAGCAGGTACAGCGCGTTACGATCCATCGCTGACTCCGCGGGCGCTCGCGACGGTTTTCCAGACCAGTGCGGTCAGGATCACTCCGAGCATGCCTAACAATGCAGACGCCCAGGGCAGTGCCAGTGCCAGCAGTGTCAGCCCGGAAAGCAGGGCGCCTGACAGAGGGATGATGCTGGCAAGCCAGAGTGCCGTCCGTCTCAATACGACCAGGCAAAAGCCCAGTGTGGTCAGGGCCGTTGGATCGGCATGAACACCGAAGCTTTCCGCCTGCATCCATGAGAAACCCGCAAGTGGGGCGATCAGCGGATAAGCGACCACACCGATCAAGACACTCGACAAGCCGATCAGGGCGGGCAGGTTGCCGAAGCTCTTCTGGCGATCTATTCCGACTCCCGTCAATCCGAGCAGTGACAGAATGACGCCCTGGGCCAGAAAGGCCAGGCCGAGGTAAGGTGCTGCCCAGTTGAGTTCTGCATAGTGTTGCAGGTGAAAAACCAGCCCGCTGCAGATCCATGCAGGGGCGAGGAAGATCAGGGCAAGCCGGTTGCGGTGCGCAAGCGCCAGCGCAAAGGCGGCAAGTCCGAGGACCAGCAGGGCTATCTGCAGTGGCCAGGTGTCTTCACTGACCCGCTGCAGCAGGCGCAGGTAGACCTCCTGTGTGAAAGGGATGAGGTCCTGCAGACGATAGCTGGACCAGTCACTCATAGGGTCTCGATAGTTCTAGCCATCCGCTCCCTGCAGACAGCGGACGGCATCGGCGAGTGCCCGGCACGCATATTCTCATTGAGGTGTTCGACCCGGGTGGTCGCGGGGATGGCGCAATGCACGGCCGGGTGACTGACGATGAATTTCAGCAGGAAGTCGGCCCAGGTTTTGCAGCCGCATTCTTCTACCGCCCACTGCGGCACCTGTTTTCCCCGCCGTTTGAGTCCCTTGATCAGGTTACCACCGTCATAGGGCCGGTTGGCGATGACGGCAATACCCCGCTCTCTGGCTAACGGTAACAGGCGCCGCTCTGCCTCACGATGGGTAATGTTGTAGGTCAGCTGGGCAAAATCGATCTCCTCGCTGGCCATCACCTGTTCGAACTCTGCGTGGCGGCGGCCGTGGGAAGTGGTGATGCCGATGTAGCGGATCTTGCCGGCAGCCTTCAGCTCCCGCAGGGCTGCCAGGTGCTCGCGCCAGTCGGTGAGGTTGTGAATCTGCACCAGGTCGAATGTCTCCACACCCCAGCGTCGGGCCAGTTCCCCTACCTGCTCCCGTGTCGTGCCGCCGGCGGGGCTCCAGACTTTCTCGGCAGAAAACAGGGTGTCCGGCTTGCCCAGGCGCTTGAGGGCATAGCCGATGACATCCGGCGCCGAACCGTACATCGGCGATGAGTCGATCAGTCCACCGCCATGCTGGAAGAAGGCATCGACGACCCGGGCGCGCTCGGCCAGCAGCTGTGGATCACTGCCGACATTGAACGTGCGCCAGGTGCCGAGCCCGATGACCGGCAACGGCTCACCGCTGGCGGGTATGGGTTTTTTAACCGTGGCGGTGCTCGCTGCAAGCACCGCTGCCTTCGGCAAAGCGAGTGCGGTGAGGCCAGCAGCGAGTAATTTCAGGGCATGTCGGCGATTGTATTGATGGGTCATGGCATCCTCGGGGGAATGGCATTGCCGCGGATCGTATCGGGGCGTCGGAGAGCTGTTCCCAGCAGCAGTACAAAACATGCCAGGACGAATACCTTGTTGATAAACCAGTTGGTGCGCCAGATCGACCAGTCGGGATCAGAGAGAAACCAGACAAAAAAGCTGACAATAATCACGATCTCAAGGGCGGAGACAGCGACCGCCAGTGGATAGACATAACGGGGACGTGCCAGCAGGGCCCAGCCGAGCCACAGGTGGATCAGTGGCCAGAGATCCCAGTAGATATAACGGTTCCACGGCTCGGCATTGGCGAGGGAAAAGCCGATCGGGAACAGATATTTGATAAACAGGGACCAGGCCGCGAGCACAAACAGGAAGTGGGCAAGGAAGGATATCCAGGCATCGGGTGCACCCTGTTGCGCGCGCGCTGTCGTCGTTGGAGGCATTCGACCCATCCGCAAGTCAGCTGGAGCCACGAAAAGTATTCAGGCACTTTCGATCGGTAGGTACGGGTGGGGCGCGGAACCTGTATGACAGGTCACGCCACGCCCCACTGCCGGCCACCGACCGGTCCTGGATCTTACTTGGCCGGTGCCGCGGTATAGCGGAGGTAGGGCAGCTTGATGTCGATGTTGCCGAATTTTTCTTTCGCCTGCGCATCATTCAGGCTCAGGGCGACAATGACGTCCTGGCCGGGTACCCAGTTCGCCGGTGTTGCGATTGGTACGCCATCAGTGGCTTGTACGGCATCCAGCGCTCGCAGGATCTCGGTAAAATTTCGCCCCACTGACATGGGGTAGGACATGGTGAGGCGGATCTTCCTGTCCGGACCAATGATGAATACTGTGCGCACTGTGGCGCTATCGGCTGGTGTCCGGCCATCGGGGAGGTAGGCATCCGCCGGCAGCATGTCATAGAGCTTGGAAACGTTAAGCGAGGTGTCGTCGATGATCGGGAAGTTGGCCGGGGCGCCGGCAAAGTTCTCGATGTCGCGCTTCCACTTCTGATGTTCCTCAACGCTGTCCACAGAGACACCCATCACCTTGGTGTTGCGCTTCTCGAACTCTGGCGCGAGCTGGGCAACAGCACCAAATTCCGTGGTGCAGACCGGCGTAAAGTCCTTCGGGTGGGAAAACAGGATTGCGTAGCTGTCGCCGATCCATTCGTGAAAGGAAATCTTGCCGGCGGTGCTGTCGGCACTGAAGTCTGGGGCGGTGTCATTGATGCGTAAAGACATCGAACATGGTCCTCGGTTGGTTGTCGGTGCACTTGTCGATCCGTCGCTTCTCACCTCAACATACGCGAAGCTACATTTCAGGGTATTTCTCCGGGGGGCGAAGTTCAACGGTCAAGTGGTCAATGCCTGAACCTGGCGGAATTTCCGTTCCTGGTGATTTTATTATTGGACTGTCGGGAGTGAATATCGGCAGGCAATCTCCGCTGGACACCCGTTCACTCGATGGAATGGTGTGCAAGCTGCCTGCGGCCATATTGCCGGGTCAGGAAATTTTGATGCGGCGAGTGCTGACCGTGGTCAGCAATTTTCCACCCAAACGAAAAGATCTGGCGGTTATGCCCGTTCAGCTGTTCTTTATTCGAAGATAGGCGGGAAAGCAGTGCACAGTTTGATCGCTGGATGGGGGATCCCCGGAAAGGGTGGAGGTCACCCCGGGGTGTTTCACCGTCGGTCGATCCTGCGACCGTGGGTATCCGGGCAGTCGTCCCACCGGTTTGTCCGTGTCCTGCGGTTCCTGTATAAATATGCAGTAATTCCTCGTTCAGGGGGGCATCCTGGTCCGGCCGTGCCGCTGGGGTCTTCTCCTGTTACAGAGTCCGCAGCCCAGATAGCAGCCCGAGCGCTGAGCAGTCGAGAATGTCCGCCTCCGTCGAACTGGCCCCAGACTATTACCTGACCAATTTTTGCGCGCTGGTGGACTTTGTGGTCGCCCGCTATGAGCCGCTCTTGTCTGGCGGGGAGCTGGGGTTTTACCGCGCTTTTCATGGGCTCGACAGTGACAGTCAGCGGCTGTATGTGCGCCTCTTGTCCCGCAAGGGGGTGTCGTCATCAGCCGGGGCGCTGTTTCGCCTTGGCAAACTCGCCTATGAAGAGATCGATGACCTTGCCGCGGCGGCAGCGCAGCTGGCCTCAGCGGGACTGTTGTCGTGTGACCCGGTATTGCCCGCCGCCGAACTCCTGCCCCTGTTTACGAAAGCCGAGCTGCTGGCGGCCAGTCCCGCTACGCTGCCAAAGACATTGAAACGCCCGGCGCTGGAGCAGGCGTTCCTGGATCAGGGCGGCGATAGTGAGAGCGACCTGCTGCAATTGCTGCTGGCCGATGAAACGATCCTGGCCGTGCAGTGCGCCGAGCACTTTGAAACCTTCAAACTCTGTTTCTTTGGCAATCTCCGCCAGGACCTCACCGATTACGTGCTGCGGGACCTCGGTCTGTACCGCTTCGAGGCTTATCCACTGGACCAGCAGCACCTGCCATTCCAGAGCCGGGCACAGATCGAGCGGCACCTGCAGTACTACGAATGCCTGGGAGAGCTGGACGCCGCCATGGATGGGGGCGCAGCGGCGATCCAGTCTCTCGCACAGCGGCTGCCGGAGGAGATCGGCGGGGACGCGACGCTCCACCGGCGCCTGGACCGGCTGCGCCTGACCCTGGCGCGACAGCTGGAGCGGCTGGAGGCCCTCGAAGAAGCCGATCAACTGTACCGGCAGTGCAGCCGGCCGCCGGCCCGGGAGCGCCGGGCGCGGATTGCGGCCCAGTGCGGTGAATTCGACGCAGCCCTGGCGCTCTGCTCGGAGATCCTCTCGGCACCGGACAACGAGGCCGAACAGGTGTTTGCCGAGAGCTTCGGCTACCGGACAGCAAAACGGGCCAAACGCCTCGCTGACTGGGAGGCGCCAACCCGTTACCAGCCACCCACGGATACGGTCGCGTTGCCAGCGGAACCGGAGCGGGTTGAACGACTGGCGGCAGCCTACCTGCAGGGTGAGGCGGACAGCTGTTTCTACGTGGAAAACTGCCTGTTCAAGGGCGTGCTGGGCCTGTATGTGTGGGACATCCTGTTCTCACCCGTTCCCGGCGCCTTCTTCAATCCCTTTCAGGTCGCACCCAGTGATTTCCGCAGCCCCGATTTTTACCGGATGCGCCGGCAAGCGTTCGAGCGACGCCTGGCCGAACTTGACAGCGGGTCGCTGTCACGGCGTGTCCGGGCCAACTATGACGAGAAGTGGGGCATCGCCAACCCGCTGGTGGCCTGGGAGGTGCTGTCGGAGCCGCTGCTGACACAGGCGCTGGAACGCATACCGGCTGAACACTGGCAGCTGCTGTTTCGGCGCCTGTTGAACGATATCGAGCACCACCGCAATGGTCTGCCCGACCTGATCCTGTTTCCGGCAGCGGGGAGCTATGAGCTGGTGGAGGTGAAGGGACCCGGCGACCGCCTGCAGCAGAACCAGCTGCGCTGGCTGGCATTTTTCGCCCGCCACCACATTCCCCACCGGGTGCTGCACGTGGAGTGGCAGCAGCCGTGACCATGGATGACGTGGCTGAGCGCGAGACCGGGGTGACCGGGTGTGATTTGACCGCAGAGATTGCCTTGCCTGTCCTGGAGATCCCGGTGGGGGCACTGGTGGCCTTCGCCTGCCGCCGCGGCGATCTGGTGGGCGAACGGCCCGGCGGCCCCTCTGCCCGGGAAGGCATCCGCGCACACCAGAAGCTGCAGAAGAAACGCCCGCCCGGCAGCGAGGCCGAGTACCCGCTGCAGGTGTTCTGGCAGTGCGAAGGGCAAACCGTCATTCTGCGCGGCCGCGTCGATATCCAGCATCCGCAGACTGACCTGCACCGGCCGGTGCAGCTGGAGGAGATCAAAACCACCTACTGCCCGCCGGAGCGACTGCCGGAGGCGATCCGCCAGCTCCACTGGGCGCAGCTGAAGGTCTACGGTTTCTGTTATCTGTTGCAGCAGCGCACCGAAGCGACAGGCGACGGCGGGCGCATCGCCCTGCAGATGCTCTGGTACAACCTGAAAGAGAAGAAAACTTATCCGGAGCTGCGGGAGTTCGGCTGGCCCGAGCTGGAGGCTTTCACCAATGAGGCCCTCGGGGTCTACCTGCGCTGGCACCGTCACTGGCAGCAGCACCGGGATCAGGTGCGTGAATCCGCGCGGACGTTGGCATTCCCCTTTGCGAATTATCGCGATGGCCAGCGGCAGTTGGCGGTGGCGGCCTACCGCTGCCTGCGGGATGGCGGTGAGTTGGTGGTGGAGGCGCCCACCGGCATCGGCAAGACCGTCAGTACCCTGTTCCCGGCCATCAAGACCGTGGGGGAGGGCCATGTGGATCAGCTGGTTTACCTGACCGCAAAGAATTCCGGGCGCGGGGTCGTCCGCGAGACTGTGTCGAGATTACAGCAGCAGGGTCTGCAGCTGTCGCTGCTGGAAATCCGCGCGCGGGATAAAACCTGTGCCTGCTCGCTGGGCCTGTGCAGCCTTGACGCCGATGGGATCTGTCCGCGCACCCGGGGCTTTTTCGACCGCCTGCCCGAGGCGCGGGAAACGCTGTTGGGGGAACCTCTGCTGACCGCGGACGTGGTGGCAGGGGTGGCCGACCGGTTGCAGCTGTGCCCGTTCGAACTGTCGCTGCAGATGCTGCCCTGGGCCGACCTGGTGGTGTGCGACTTCAATTACGTGTTCGATCCCCTGGTGCGGCTGAATGTCCTGCAGGATCAGAGTCAGCGCCGCGGCCTGTTGATCGATGAGGCGCACAACCTGGGTGACCGCGCGCGTGCCATGTTCAGCGCCGAACTGAGCCGCAGGGAAAGTCGCCGTGCATCGAAGGCCTGTCGGGGTGCCCATGTCGGCCTGGGTCGGAGTATCCAGTCACTGGTGCGCGCGCTGGACAAATGGGTAGTCACGCGGCGGGAGGCAGGCAGTGGGTTGGCAGCGCGACCGGCGGAAGGAGCAGAGCTCTGGGTGACATCGCTCACCGAAACGGAATCCCGCCCCGCAGCGGTCAGCCGCGCCGCCGACAAGGTGGCGGCCGCGGTGAGCCAGTTGTGGGAGCAGGGCCAGTCCGCGCCCGACGAGATTGCCGACTGGCTGAAGGCGCTCTATCGCTACCTCGCCATCGATCAGCTGGCGTCGGAACACCATCGTTGCCTGACCCGGGTGCATGACCGTGACGCGCCCTGGCAGGAGCAGCAGCTGAAACTGCTGTGCCTGGATGCCGCCGGGCAGCTGGCCCAGGTTTACCGCCAGTTCCACGCGGTGATCGCTTTTTCCGCCACCCTGCGGCCCGCCAGCTATGTGACGCGGGAGCTGGGCCTGCAGCAGGGGGCGCCGTACCTTCAGTTACCTTCGCCATTCGATGCACAGCAGCTGGGGGTCTTTGTCTGTCCCTATGTGGACACCCGCTACCGGGCGCGGGATGGGGCCATCGATGCCCTGGTGGAAATGGTGGCCCGTGTTTACCACAGCCGGGCGGGCAACTACCTGGTGTTCTTCCCTTCCTATCGCTTTCTGCAACAGGTTGCCGAGCGCTTTGCCGCACGGTTTCCGCAGCATGAAGTTGTCCGGCAGAAGCCCGGGGCCAGCGAAGCGGAGCGTGTCGCCTTTCTCGCGCACTTCAGTGAGGCCCGCAACAGTCTGGGCTTTGCCATTATGGGGGGCGTCTTCGGCGAGGGGGTCGACTACGTCGGGGAGCAGCTGGTGGGCACCATCGTCGTGGGGGTGGGCTTGCCGCAGCTCAACGAAGAGCAGGAACTCTTGCGCGCGGCCTACGACAGCGATGGTAATCACCTGCGGGGCGGCGGCTTCGATTTCGCCTACCGCTACCCCGGCATGACCCGGGTCCTGCAGACCGCCGGGCGGGTCATCCGCACCGAGTCCGACCGCGGCGTGGTGGTCCTGGCCGACAGCCGCTTTACCGACCCGTTTTACCGCAACCTTTACCCGGCGCACTGGCAGCTGCAGCTGTGCCCTGATGGCGAGGCCCTCTCGACCGGGCTAAGTCGTTTCTGGGGTTCCGGGGCGGAGCGGCAGGAGTGATGGGCGTCTGGCCACTGTCCGGCCACTGTTGCACAATGGGGTTGTATCCATGTACAGGTCGGAATCCACAACCACCCAACCACCCACAATCACCCACATTCACCACTGAACGCCGGCGCCTCTTATCGTGTTATCCCGACAGTTCTATCGCCGCGGACCGAGCCTGAGCCACCGGCATCCGGTGACCTTTGCCGATGTGCGCAGGACCTTTGGCTTCCGCTCCATCAGTATCGGCCGCTGGGTGACGCAGGCCGAGCGGGACCGGGCGGCCGGGCTCTTCCATGACGCCCTCATCGACCTGATGTCGATCCTGCAGGGGCCGGAGCTGTTGATCTCGCTGCGCGGCACCCTGTCGTTCCAGTACGGTATCGGCGGCCGGCCGGGCATTTCCGCCTTCTACGAGCCGGCCTCCCGGAGCTTCTCCCTGGCAAAAAATGCCGGCCCCGGCTCCATTGCCCATGAGTGGTTCCATGCGCTGGACCACTACCTGGCCGGCAAGGCCTTTATGGATGCGCCGGAGCGCATGTTTGCCTCCGAGGCCTGGCTGCGGGATGCCACTCCGGTCGTTCATCCCCTCAACGACCGCCTGTACGCCTGCTTCCGCACCATCATGCTGGATGAGGAGGGTGAGGAGCCGAGTGAGCTGTTCCGGATTTCCAGCAGGGTGGACAGGGCCAATGGCTGTGTTTACTACAGCGAGCCGGCAGAGCTGTGTGCGCGGGCTTTCGAGGCCTTCGTACAGGACGCCAGTATCAGCAACAACTTCCTCGTCGCCGGCACCAAAGCCACCGATGAGGCAAAGATGGGCCTCTACCCGAGCGGCGAACACCGCCGGCGCATCAATGCCGCTTTCAGCGAGTATTTTTCCCTGCTCGGCCGGGCCCTGCGTGCGGACCTGGCGCGACTGGAACAAGAGGGCCTGGAACGAGAGCCGTTGCAGCCGGATCCCTGGGGGCATTTCACCGTGCAGGTAGGGCACACCGCTGCTCCCGACCGCCGTTGTCAGCGGCGGGAGCCTCGGAGCATGGATCAGCGGGCCGCCTGCAACTCCGCGTCGAGCCTTGCGGACTACACCGAGCGCGGCTTGTGGAAACGGCCCAGGGTTAGGTAGACCACCGGCGTCAGGTAGAGGGTGAACAGCGCTGCCAGGCCGAGACCTCCGAACATCACCCAGCCGATGGCTGCGCGGGCCTCGGCCCCAGGGCCGCTGCTCAGGATTAGGGGCAGGCCGCCCAGTACCGTCGACAGCATGGTCATTGCGATCGGGCGCAGGCGCACCCGCGCCGCCTCGGTAATGGCGTCATAGACACTGTGGCCACGATCCCGCAACTGGTCGGCGAACTCCACCAGCAGGATGCCGTTCTTGGCCATCAGCCCGATCAGCATCACCAGCCCGATCTGCGAAAAGATATTGACCGTGGTGCCGGTGAAGAACAGCGCGTAGACCGCTGCCGCCAGGCCGAAGGGCACGGTGGTCATCACGATCACGGCACTGCCGAAGCCCTCGAACTGCGCACACAGCACCAGGAAAACCACCAGGGCGGCAATGGCATAAGTCATCGCCACTTCCCGGGAGCTCTCTTCCAGTGTTTCGGCCTCACCCAGGAACAGGATGCCCACGTCAGCGGGCAGTATCTCTTTTGCCAGCGCGCGCAGCTCGTCCACTGCACTGGCCAGCGGGTAGCCCGGAGCCAGTCCCAGGTCGATCTCGATGGCGCGGCGCTGGCCCAGGCGGTCCAGCTCGGCGGCGACACTCTCCTCGCGCAGGCTGACCATGCTCGACAGCGGCAGCAGGTCGCCGTTGCGGCTCTTCACGTACAGGTTTACCAGGTCCTCCGGTGAAGAGACGGTGGTGTTGGCGGCCTCGAGCATCACCGGCACCGCCTGGTCGCCCACGTTCAGGTCGACCACATCGAGGCCGTCGACCACTGCGCGCAACGTAGTGGCGATATTCTCCAGGGGGACGTCGAGGTCCGCCGCGCGGCGGCGGTCGATCTCGATCGACAGCTGCGGCTGGGTCGGCCGGTAACTGATATCAGGCTGGCCCAGGTGCGGCAGGCGGTCTTCGATGGCGCGGGCCATGTCCCGAGAGGCCTGGTAGATGCGGTCGTAATCGTTGCCCACCAGGGCTACCTCGATGCCGCCACCACCGCCGCGCAGGGACAGGCTGTTGGGGCTGCTGACACGGATGCGCGCTCCGGGGATTTCTGCCAGTGGGCCGGCGATTTCCCCTGTGAGGTCCTGTTGCGAGGTCTGCCGGGCATCCCAGGGCGCCAGCGGCAGGGTGACACGGGCGCGGTTGGGGTCGTAGCGGCCGATTTCCGTGAGGATGTCGGTGGCATCGCCGCGCTGCACCAGCGGCCGCAGCACGTCTTCAATCTGCTCAGCCTGGCGGCGGATGTAATTCTGCCCGACCCCATCCGGACCGGTGGCGTCCACACGGATCAGACCGCGGTCCTCCGGCGGCAGCAATTCCTTGCCCAGTACCAGGTAAAGGCCACCGGCGCCGATGGCCAGCAGCAGCGCGATGGCAAAGCTCAGGCGGGCATGGCGCAGGCACAGCACCAGGCTGCGCTGGTAGGCAGCACCGACACGCTCGCCGAACCGGGCCAGCCGATCGTAGAGCGGCCGGGTACGGGTCTCGCCATCGCTGTCGGCAAGGCGGGCGGTGAGCATGGGCACCAGGGTCAGCGCCACCACCGAAGACAGCGCCACCGCCGTGGCCAGCACCAGGCCGAACTCGCGGAACATGCGCCCGGCAGTGCTCGGCAGCAGGGCAATGGGGATAAAGACGCTCACCAGCACCGCTGTGGTGGCCAGCACCGCAAAGATCACCTGGCGCGTACCCAGCACGGCGGCCGCCCGGGCACCGAGGCCCTGGGCCCGGCGCCGCTGGATGTTTTCCAGCACCACGATGGCGTCATCCACCACCAGCCCGGTGGCGAGCACGATCGCCAGCAGGGTGAGGATGTTGATCGAGAACCCCATCAGCCAGATACCGGCCAGGGTGCCGACCAGGGCGACCGGGATGGCGGTGCTGGGTACCAAGGTGGTGCGGATATTGCCAAAGAACAGCCAGATTGCCGCCACCACTATCAGGATGGTGTAACAGAGGCTGATGACCACTTCGGTCACCGAGCCGCGGATGAACACGGCGCGGTCCTCGGTGACGGTGATATCCAGGTTGTCGAAGCGCTCGTTCAGTCGCTCGGCGGCCCGGCTTACGGCGGCGCTGATCTCGATGGTGTTGCTCTGTGCCTGGCGCACGATACCGAGCCCGATTACCGGGCGGTCGTTCAGGTACACCAGCGACTGTACGTCCTCGGGGCCGAACGCCACATGGGCGACATCGCCCACCCGGGTCTGCCCGCTGATAATGATGTTGCGTACCTGCTCCTCGGTGACCGTCGACGCGTCGGTGCGCACCAGTAACTGCTGGTCCTCGGAGCGGAAGCTACCGGAGGGCACATCCAGCGGCGCCTGCTCGAGCACGGCAGCCACATCGCTCACAGAGAGCCCGAAGCTGGTTAGCCGCAGTGGATCCAGCACTACCCGCAGTACCCGCTGGCGCTGGCCGGAAATCGGTACATCGGCCACGCCGGAAATCGAGATCAGCTCCGGGACGATGTCCTTCTCGATGATGTAGGTGAGGGCCTCGTCGCGCAGCTGGTCACTGGTCACCGCCAGGTGCATGACCGGTTCCGGCCGGTCCGCGGCCTTGACCACCATCAGCCGCTCCACGTCATCGGGCAGCTCCCGCTGCGCCTGGCTGACGGCCTCACGTACATCGGCGGCGGCAGTATCGAGGTCGACATTGGAGTTGAACTCCACATGGATGCGGAAATTGTTCTCTTCGCTGGAGGACTCGATGGTGCGGATACCGGATACCCGTGCAATCGCGCCCTCGACGATGCTGGTGACCTCGGCGTCCATGGTCTCCGGTGAAGCACCGCGCATCTCGCCCCGCACTGAAACCACGGGAACATCCACATCCGGCAATTCGCGCACTTCTACCGCGGTAAAGGCGGCGATACCGGCGATGGCGATCAGCAGGTTCAGTACCAGCACCAGTACCGGGCGCCGGATGGCAAGGGCGGCCAGGTCATTCCGGGAGTGTTCGTTCGCGAGCTTGTCGTCGGCAGAGGCGGTCATGGCTTACAACCCCGCGATGCTGGCAACGGGCAGACCCTCACGCATCCGCTGGGTACCCTCCGTTACCACCGACATGCCTTCCGGCAGCGCATCGGATTCCACCAGGATCCTGCCCTGCAGGCGCTGGACCACAGTCACGGGGACGCGGCTGACCGTGCCACCATCGACGGCCCACACATAGGCGCCGTCATTGCCCCACTGCAGCGCGACCTCCGGCACCACCGGGTAGCGGCCCGCCGCCAGGTCCAGGGTAATGCGGAAGCTCATGCCCGGCCGCAACCGGTCTTCGGCGTTGTCCACCTGCGCGCGCACGGTAAAGGTGCGGGTCTGCGGATTGACGCGACTGTCGATTTCCAGCACCTCACCCTGGTGCTGAGGGCTGCCACTGGCCCAGGTGGATACCGCGATGGCCTGGCCTTCGGTAATCTGGCCGAGAAACAGTTCGGGGACCTGGAACGATACCAATAGGTTGCTGCGGTCATCGATGGTGGTGATTTCGGTGGAGGGGTCCACCTGGGCACCGGGGTCGATATCCGTAATGCCGATATGACCATCGAAAGGGGCGTCGATAGAACGGTAATCCAATGCCACCTCGGCGCGGTTCAGGTTGATGCGCGCGCGCTCCACCGCGCTGCGGGCATCGTCGAGGGCACTTTCGGTGACACTGCCGGATTCGCGGGTGCGCTGGTAGCGCCCGTAGCGCCGTTCGGCATCCCGCAGCTCCACCCGTGCCAGTTCGACTGCCAGGCGCTGGTCGCGGTCGTCCAGCTGCACGATGGTCTGCCCGGCCTTGACCCGGTCGCCCGCTTTCAGGGTCACTTCGACTACCTCGCCGGTGACCTCCGGGAACAGGGTCACGCTCCTGGCCGCCCGGGAGGTGCCCACCGCTTCGATCCGCACCTGGCGCGGCTTCCAGTCGACGGACTCCATGACCACTGGCTGTGCCCAGTCTTTCTTGTTTTTACCTACAGCCTGGTCGCGGCTGTCGCAACCGGGCAGGGTGCCGAGCATCATAAAGGCCATGCCCAGAAGGCCCCCCCGGCGGAAACTACTGGCCATCAAGATTACTGAGTTCAAGTTTTCTCCCACCCGCTCTGGTAAGTCGCCTGAAATTCTGTGCGCCCCAGCTTACCCGTCAGCCGGCACAATTGTCATCCTGGCGCAGGGCGGATAAGCGCTATGGGAAGCTATGGGAAATAGTTACGCTCACCGGGTTGTCACGGATGAGCCGTTTGCGGGGAGTGGAAAAATCCCCTTTATTTGCAGAGTCTTTTCCCTGGCGGTGATCCAGAGCCAGTACCAGACAGCACCGCAGGTCCGGGTAAACCAAAGTGGCATCGTGGGAGCAAGTTAACCGGAGCGATCCTGCTAGGCTGTTAAGCTCAGGTCGCAATCCTGCTTCGGGTTTTCCCTGATGCCGATATGCCCAGAGGGCGCGGCGGGCAGAGAGTTCGAGGGCGACAAGCGATGATGGGGCGCCCTTTTTGTCATCTGTTTTGTTTCGACCGGCGTAACGATCAAATTGAACCCTCGACGACTGATCTTTCAGTGCGGAGACTGACACCCATGAAAACACTGCTCGTAGTCGTGGCACTGCTCTCATTGTTCAGGTTTGCACCTGCCAGTGCCGCAGACATTACCGTGCGGCTGCAGAACCCGCCTCCCGAGGGGGATCTGGTGATTCAGGTTTATGACAATGCGGATGCATTCGGGGATTTCCGCCGCCCGGCCCGCGAGATGCGCTTTGCGATCCAGCCCGGTGAACCCGGTGAAGCTTACGTGATTCCCGACGCACCCGCCGGGCAGGTGGCAGTACTGGCCTACGTGGATGAAAACAAAAACCGTGCGCTGGACCGGAGTTTCATCGGTATTCCCCGCGAACCCCTGGGGCTCTCCAACAACTACCAGCCCAAGGGGCCGCCGAGTTTCCAGCGGGCGAGTTTCCCCGTGGCTGAGGGGCAGGCCAATTATGTCGATATCGAGCTTTATTCCGTGCTCGGTGATGCCGGCCAGTGGGGTGTCGGCCTGGGCGCAGTGGGGCGCAGCAGTCCCTATGTGGGCTCCGACACCAACGTCGTACAGGTGATTCCGGCCATCACCTATTTTGGTGAGCGGCTGCAGTGGGTCGGCCCCAACCTCCGTTACGGCATCGCCGGCAGTGACCGGCTGCGTCTTGCCGTGACTGCCTCTTATCGCGTCGGTGCTTATGAAGAGGATGACAGCCCCAATCTCGAGGGACTCGGCGATCGGGATTCCACCGTGATGCTCGGCCTGGGAGTGATCTATGAGGGGCCTTACGGCATTGAGCTGGATTTTGGCTACCAGAATGATGTGCTCGACAATGTCGGGGGCGGTGGCATTGCAGCGGCCAGCGTTTCCCGCGGCTTCCAGTTCGGCAATATTCGCTTGAACCCGGCCCTGGGGGTCAACTGGACCAGCAGCAGCGTGGCGGATTACGATTTTGGCGTACCGCAATCGGCGGCCCTCCCGGGCAGGCCGGCTTATGACGTGGGCAGCAGTATCACCGTGGAGGCCGGCGTGGGCGCGCTGTGGGAGCTGACCGAGAACTGGCGCGTGGCGCTGAACGTCGCCTGGGAAAACCTCGATAGCGAGATCACCGACAGCCCCATTGTCGACGAGGACTACGTGATCAAGGGCTTTACGGCGATCACTTATACCTTCTGATGCAGCGGCAGGGCGGTGCGGGTACAGCGGACAGGTGCTGGCCCGTCACTCCCCGCAGTCCCGGCCAGCAGCGCTGCCTTGCTGCAGCGCAATCATCTTCTCGAACGGGCGCAGCAGGGGCTGGAAATCGTGTTGCGGTTCCAGCTGTTGCATTGCCATGGCAATACTCTCCACGGTGGACAGGCTGTCGGGCAGTGAAGAGCGGCGAACCTGGTAGTTTGACTGCAGATCGCCTTCCAGGCTGATGCGCGGCAGCGCCTGCAGGGCCGGGTTGAGATGCAGGATCTTCTTGGATTTGCGCCAGGTCGCATCGATCACCACCAGCTGATCTACGTTCCGTGGCTTTGCTGCTTTTGACTGCCCCGCGTCAGTATCCGGCAGCCAACTGAGGGACGGGTAGAGCAGGGCAGAACCGGGTGTCAGCATCTCTGCCCAGTCCTCCTTGGTAAACTGTTCCCCGATCACCAGTACACAGTTGTCGAGACAGAGATGGGCGATGCGGCCGGTGTTGAATGGATGCTTCTCTTCCTGGGGGTGCTGTATGATCAACACCCGGATTTGATTGGGTATATGGACCAGCGCACTGCAGTAACAGACTTTCAGCGGGCGGTGGCAGGTCGGGCAGGTTGGACGCGGCATAGATGACGGTTAACAAAGAGTTTTCAGCCCAGTGGCTCTCCGACGTGGAGCTGCCGCTGGCCAATAAATTCTACCGTACCCACAAGTTCCGCGGTAAAGCCCGACGCCATGAGCCCTGTGCAGTAATCAGGGATGGGCAGAATCACATCATAGCCTGTGGCTGCCTGCGCCCACTCACCGGTGCCAAACTGCTTGTCGGCGTCGCCGTCGCGCCGCAATTCCAGGGTCAGGGTGTCGCCAGACAGCTGCTGAACAGTATGGCAGAGGCGTTTGACGGGGAGACGTTTACCTTTCCCTACCGGCACCTGGTGCCGTTTTACCGGTCGCTCGGCTTTGCGGAGGTGGACGCCGATGGCCAGCCCAGCGCAATTCTGGATCGCTTCGATACCTACCGAAAGCAGGGCCGGGACATCGTGATAATGCGCCATGTCCACTGAACTTCGTTCGCTATGGATACCGCCCGGCCGGGTGAACCTGCTGAAGTCAAGCCAGTAGATGGAGAGTGGGTTGCCACAGTGCCTAACGACACAGCTCCCGGAGAGTTCGTACACCTTCGTGTGGTTATGGCAGGCAGTGAAGGTAGCCATACCGAACAGGTGACTATGCGTGCTTATATGCTGCTGTAACGTATAGCCTCTGGCTACTGTTTGGCCTGGAGCCACCAATGCGGAAGCATTGGTGGCTTTTTAATTTGGGGCTGAGCTCAAATAAAAAAGTAGTGATAGCAGTCCGGAGTTTTCTTTTTCGCCAAGTGAACACTCCCGTGGAGAAACGATGCTTTGAGCGCCAGGGGTGATCCTCTTGATATTTTTCCCTTGCCCCTATTGGCCCATGCTTCTAATATTGCACGCATGAACACCGCAAGCCGCTATCTCCCCGAATTCCGAATATCCCCAGCAGACCAGTTTCAGTCTGCTGGGGACGTAGCTCAACGGTAGAGCAGCGGGTTTATACCCCGTAGCGCCAGATAAGCGGCAGGTTGTGGGTTCGAGTCCCACCGTCCCTACCACGATGTACTCTCCTATTTTGGATTTTTAGACGCGGAGCAGACAAGTTACTGCGACTGCTGGTATCCACACGCCTGTTGTGAGGTGCTTAAACTTGCCTAGTCGGTGAACCAGAAATTCTTTGAGTCAGAGACAATGATTTCCTTTGCCTTTATGTCATTGATAGGACTTGAGGTGCATAAAACATAGCCGCTCACTTGAGAGATCGTGTAATCGAGTTCACCCTGTGAATAAGCATGCGGATAACTGGCTTCTTCTTGTTCTAATACCTTGTAGCTCTCTTCACTGCATAATTCCGCTGCTCTGCGGTTGAATGTCTTGTATGCGCCGTCAAAACCTACCCAGGGTTTAAAATTAGTTTTGGCGATTATGAAGTGCATCCCTGTTTCCACCTCTCGGTCTTGAAAGCCGCCGCCTAAGGCACTTGGTCCTCTCTCATTGATGTTGTGGTAAGAAGAGCTGCAGGAAGTGATAATCAGTGAAGAATATAATGTGTAGATAATTTTTTTCATGGGTAAGTCTTGAATCTAACGTTGAAGCTGTGGGGCGCCGCGATGCGGCGTCCTAACAAGCGCCTTGTTGGGCTCGCTGTTCAGCGATCGGTCAATGGCTTGATTGCGGGAAAAGTCCAAGAGCCGTCCAGAATCTCATCCCGCGGCTGGTAGAGGCGGATCGTGTAGTTCCAGCCTTCGGTGATGGGCAGGTAATTCTTGGCCTTAGGGTCTCCGCCGAAATGGATCGTGTAGGAACCATCATCGTTCGGCGTGGCCGATGTGTTGTTGTAGCTATTGCGATTGATATCGTTGGGCGCAAGGAAACCGTCGGCGTCGTAAACGGTGATCGACCAGAAGGCGTCCACCGGCACGTCACGGACCGTGACCACATGGGGCGTTTTGCCGTCGTTCTTGTCGACGGCATCGACAATGCCGAGGGCCGTCGTTGCTGGCTGCCCCGCCCAGCCCGCGATCCCGATCAGGTGGCCCAGCGGGTCGATCTCGCCTTTGCGACCGAAGGACGTGCTGGAATCAAGCCCGACGGCTGCGGCGAGGTCGTTGACTGCCTTCCGTGCTTTGGCAAGGGTTTCGAGGTTCCAGTTCGGTGCTTCGAACGGTCCCTTTCCGCCGCCCTCGATGATGATCGCGTCCTGCATGGCATGGGCGCGGGGAGCATCGTCGGGATTGCCCGCATCGACGAAGGTGCGGAACAGGAGCATCGCGAAACGCGTCCCAACTTCCTCCTTGGTCAACTTATACGCGCCGGGCTTAGCATAGGCGAAGCTGTAGTGGTCCTGGCTGATGATCAGCACCGACTGAAACCGCGCGTCCCCTTTCGGCAGCGTGACCGTCACCGGCTTCGACAGGTCCACGATCGCTGCGGAGTAGAGCGTGTCCTGGTTGGGCCGGATCACCGTCTGCTGTGCGTTGGCGGAGGCGACCTCCCGCTCGTGGAAGAGCTCGCCGATGCCGATGCTTCTTTCCTGCATGGTCAACCGGAACATGGTGTCGGATTCGGCGCGTACGAGGTTCTGGATCGTGATGTCCTCGGCAAAGGCGAGCGTCGGGAGCAACAGAGCGGTCAGAATTAGCTTTTTCATTGGCTTTTCCTAGTTGTGGCTCTCGTTTGTGTATTCATTACTCTACTCGTTCCAGAGGGGGCAACTTCCATGTTGCGTGGTATGATTTTTGAGGCCGAACGCCCAGGTAAGTGGCGCTCAGCTCGGAGCGACTGATCGCGCAATAATGTCGAAGGCATGCGCGAGTAGCCGCGGAGTGCTGAGCGTCCGAGTGAGGAGCAAAGCGATGAATGGCTTGACCGCATTGTTAGAGCCCCACCCTCTGACCGAGGATATGCAGCAAATAGGTTCCCATGTACCCGCGACCATGAAATCTCGCGTACAACTCCGGTTTGATATGAATTCGAGGATCTTTTGGTTCTTCACTAAGGCTCAGAAGATACTCCCAATTTCGGAAAACAAGACTATAGGGAGCAGACTCTTCTGCTTCTTGAAACAGCACGCGAGATCGCTGCTCCCATTTTCCTTCTTCGCCACAGCAATACGGAAATGAGTTGGAGAGAACACCCAATATGAACTTGGACTCCGACTCCAGGACTCCTCCTTCTGTTACGAGATTATCGAACTCATTTTCCTCGGAGGGTTCTAAACCGGTTAGCCAGTTCGGCTCGCTGCACGAATACCAACTCAAAAACAAAAGCCGAATGAAAGTTTCATTGTCTCGGAGATTGGCGGACCAGCGCGCCTTAAGCGCCGCTTTTGCTGTTCCCAGGGAAGTAGCCCCGGTTTCGTACGCGGCTTCAAGTACACCAATTTCTGCTAAGGATTTCACATCCATGTTTTTCTGGCTCTAACGCTCGGTTTAGGGGCGGCTGGAGTGTAGCGTAAGCCGTCCCAGTCGCGTCTTCGCGGCGATTACAACCGCTTGTATGACCTAATTCCCTAAAAATCCGGTAAGGTGAGGCCCGTAACTTGCCACGAACAAGTTACCGGTGTGG
>NZ_JAJSAQ010000005.1 GCF_021729075.1 Microbulbifer guangxiensis | reverse complement strand
AATGAGGTAGAAATCGCTTCCATCCAACCTGTACCATAACTTGTGGTATTCGCGATCCATACGATCCATCTAACGCCCAGCGCAGGCGCAGCCAGCGCGGAGCGCATTTTGTGTTAATGTTTGAGCGCCAGCGAGTAACACAAAAGGTGCGTAGCGTTGGCTGTCGCTCTGCCGCTGCTTGTTAAGTGAGCTAGGCACTGCACCTTGCCCCCTACGAATTTGCTAGTCTTTTGAGCATTATTTTTGACATTAGACTCGGTGATTTTAGGTGAATTTCTTTAAGCGTTGACTCATAGCCGCCAAAATACTCCATTCCGTGAAGCGCAGTCCAGAACACGCCTGAACCGTCCTCTTCTGGGAATTTACAAAATAACTCAAAAATTGCTTCATAGAACTTCTGCGGTTCCGAAGAGTTGAACGCTTCAGTTAGAAGCTCATCAAGAGGTAACCAGCAACCATCGTCCGGCTCAAATTCTTTAATTTTTGACTCTATTCTCTGGTCGATCATATTCACTTAACGCCGCAATCAGACGCGGGTTACTTTGTGCATTTTTTGCACGAAAATGGGAGCGCAACGACCGTGCAAAAGGTACACAAAGTAAGACGTCGGCTGCATTGCTTTGTTAAGCGTGGGAATTATCATACCTGACATATATAGATCTCGCTTGCTGCTCACCGAGGAAAGTGTTGGCCTTGCTAACTTGCAAATGACGTTCGAAAGGTACGTTTGTAACTTGATAAGCGCACCATTCTTCCTCTATTTCCCACAAAGCCTCCAATACATCTTCATCTTTTTCATCAATCTCGAAATATATATGTACCACTTCTTCAACGCAGCGCATCCTGATTGCTCTAATAAGAGGATGAATACCACCAACCGTAGCTTGGACAAGCATCATGAATTGAAGATTTTCGTATTCATGCTGCTTAGACATATTTCGTGAAGCGAGTGTACGATCAATATAAGAGTTCTCGGATTTCATATTCGCTTAACACCGCAATAACCCGCAGCTATTGCGGAGGAATTTTTGGTGTAAACTGGGAGTGCAGCGACCCGCACCAGAAAGGCCGGAGTAATAGCTGTCGGTGTTGATTGCTTTGTTATATTTATGTGCCACTGGGTTTAAATCCACGGTTTTTTGATAAGTACTGGATAATGTTTTTTTCTACTTCTTTTGGCGGCAGCTTGAAATTGCCGGCAATCATGTAGTTGATAAACGCGACGTTACCAGCTGTATAAAACCCAAGTGAGTATTTACCTAAGAGCTCCATTATTTGCCAGCGCCGAACACTTCTTTTTGGTGGTGGTTCAAAAAGGTGCCCCATATCAGTTGCTGCCATTTTGCAATCAGGGCAATGCACTATTCCCGGTTTGTTGCCCTCCCTCATACGCGTGAAGGATTTTCGACAAGAAAAACACGCCCATTTAGATCTATAGCAATAACTACCAGGCTTGACCTTTAAGCGTTGCTGATTTTCATCCCAAATATAGGTCGCCATTTTTCGGGCCTAAATATAACAGTTTATTCATAGGCATGGTCATATCTGGCCATGTGGGCACATATACCCATTCTGAGACAAATAAAGCCACAGATGGCCAGATATAGCCACGCCTTATATTTCGAAAGAGACGCCGGTGTAGAATATGGCGCCAGCTTCTAAGGAGGGTATCGCCGGGGCATTCCAGAGCCGTCGGCGCGAGGACAGCGCCGACAGCCTTTATGGGGCATGCGTCTTTAAAAGCCCCGCTGGTGACTTTCCGCGACGGCGGAAGCTACGAAGCATCGGCTAAACCACGCCCCTTCCATAACCGGTAAATCGCCGGGATCACCAGTAGCGTCAGCACCATTGCACTGACCATGCCACCCACCATCGGTGCAGCGATACGTTGCATTACCTCGGAGCCAACACCGCTGCCGATCATCACCGGCACCAGGCCGATAAAGACCGTGGCAGTGGTCATCAAGACTGGCCGCATGCGCTGGCCGGCGCCCTCGCGGATGGCCCGCTGCAGGTCTTGCCGCGTCAGCTCGCCGCCGGCCTGTGCGCGATCGTCCTGGACTCGATTCCAGGCCTGGTTCAGGTACACCAGCATGATCACGCCGATCTCCACCGCCACACCGGCCAGGGCAATAAAGCCGACCCCCACCGCCACCGACAGGTTGTAGTCGAGCCAGTAGAGCAGCCACAGGCCGCCGATCAGGGCTAGCGGCAGGCTGCCGAGGATCACCAGCACTTCGCCCACATGGCGGAAGCTCAGGTAGAGCAGCAGCACGATGATGCCCAGGGTCAGCGGTAACAGCACACCGAGCCGCTCCCAGGCCCGCTCCATGTATTCATACTGGCCGGACCAGATCAGCGAGTAGCCGGGTGGCAGCTGCAACTGCTCTGCCACCGCCTGTTTGGCGCCGGCGACCCAGCTGCCGAGATCCACATCGGCGATATCCACATAGATCCAGCCGTTGGGGCGCGCATTCTCGGTCTTGATCATCGGTGGACCATCCCGCACCTCGATGCGGGCCACGTCGCCCAGGGCCAGGTGGTTGCCGTTCGGCGCCACCAGCGGTAGCAGCCGCATCTGCTCGGGGGAATCCCGCCAGCTCTGCGGGTAGCGGAGGTTGACCGGGTAGCGCTCCAGGCCCTCCACCGTCTCGGTGACATTGCGCCCGCCGATCGCGGTGTCCACCACCGACTGCACATCGGCGATATTGAGGCCAAAGCGGGCGGCGGCGGTGCGGTCGATATCCACGTCGATATAGCGGCCACCGGCGACCCGCTCCGCGTACACGGAGGCCGTGCCGGGAAGGTCGCCAAGGATGGCCTCCAGCCGCGTGCCAATTCGCTCGATCTGCGCCAGTTCCGGTCCTGCCACCTTGATGCCCACCGGCGTCTTGATGCCGGTGGCGAGCATGTCGATGCGGGTCTTGATCGGCATGACCCACGCGTTGGTGACCCCGGGCACCTGCACCACCCGGTCGAGCTCCGCGCGCAGCTTTTCCGGGGTCATGCCCGGCCGCCACTCGTCCTCGGGCTTGAAGCGGATGATGGTCTCGATCATGGTCAGCGGCGCCGGATCGGTGGCAGTGTCTGCGCGGCCGATCTTGCCCCACACCTGCGCCACCTCCGGCACCGACTTGATCAGCTTGTCGGTCTGCTGCAGCAGCTCGCGGGCCTTGCCGATGGAGATGCCCGGATGGGTGCTGGGCATGTACATCAGGTCGCCCTCGTCCAGTGGCGGCATAAACTCGGTGCCGGTCTTGGCGAGCGGGTAGAGAGTACTGGCCAGTAGCACTAGGGCGCCGACCAGCACCGCGCGCGGAAAGCGCACCGCCAGCTCGAGCGCCGGTCGATAGGCAGCGCTCAGGGCACGATTGATCGGGTTGGCCTGTTCCGGCTTAACCCGACCGCGCACGAAATAACCCATCAATACCGGCACCAGAGTAATGGCCAGCCCCGCGGCCACGGCCATGGCATAGGTTTTGGTGTAGGCGAGCGGGCTGAACAGCCGCCCCTCCTGGCCCTCCAGGGCGAAGACGGGCAGGAAGCTCAGGGTGATGATCAACAGGCTGAAGAACAGCGGCGGCCCCACCTCGCCGGCCGCTTCCGCCACCACCTGCCAGCGGTTGCGCTCGGTCAGCGGCGTGCGCTCCATGTGCTTGTGCAGGTTCTCGATCATGACGATGGCACCGTCCACCATGGCGCCGATGGCGATGGCAATGCCGCCCAGGCTCATGATATTGGCGTTGATGCCCTGCAGGTGCATGACGATAAACGCGCCGAGGATCCCCAGCGGCAGGCTGAGGGCAATCACCAATGACGAGCGCAGGTGATACAGGAACAGGGCACAGACCAGTGCTACCACGAGGAACTCCTGTACCAGCTTGTGGGCCAGGTTGCTGACCGCACTGTCGATCAGTTCGCTGCGGTCGTAGGTGGGCACGATTTCCACGCCCTCCGGCAGGCTCAGCTGCAGCTCGTCGAGGCGTTCGGTCACCCGTTCGATCACGGCGCGGGCGTTTTCACCAAAGCGCATCACCACCACGCCACCGACCACTTCCCCCTCGCCATCGAGCTCGGAAATACCCCGGCGCATCTGCGGCCCCACGCGGATGTCCGCCACGTCACCAAGCAACAGCGGCGTGCCGCTGTCATCCACCCGCAGTGGTATCTGGCGCAGGTCGTCGACGCCCTGGATGTAACCGCTGGCGCGGACCATGTACTCGGCCTCCGCCATTTCCACCACCGAGGCGCCGGTCTCCCGGTTGCCGCGCTCGATGGCACTGCGCACCTGGGCGAGGGTCAGGTCGTAGGCGCGCAGGCGCAGCGGGTCCACCACCACCTGGTATTGCCGCACCATGCCGCCGACAGTCGCCACCTCCGACACGCCGGCGATGGTCTGCAGCTCGTATTTCAGGAACCAGTCCTGGATCGAGCGCAGCTGGGCCAGGTCGTGCTGGCCGCTGCGATCCACCAGGGCATAGCTGTAGATCCAGCCCACGCCGGTGGCGTCCGGCCCGAGTTCCGGCTGGGCGCCGGCGGGCAGCCGGGGCGCCACCTGGCTCAGGTACTCCAGCACCCGTGAGCGCGCCCAGTAGAGGTCCATGTCGTCCTCGAAGATCACATAGACATAGGAATCACCGAAGAACGAATAGCCCCGCACCGTGACCGCACCCGGCACCGACAGCATGGCGGTGGTGAGCGGGTAGGTGACCTGGTCCTCCACCACTTCCGGCGCCTGGCCCGGATAGGAAGTCTTCACGATCACCTGCACATCGGACAGGTCGGGCAGGGCGTCCACCGGGGTGTGGCGCAGGCTGTAGAGGCCGCCGAGTAGCAGGGCGAAGGCACCGAGCAGCACCACAATGCGGTTGTGCAGCGACCAGTGGATAATGCGGGCGATCATTTGTGCTCGCCCTCCTGGTCATGGTGGTTGTGGTGATCGTGGGAGTCCGACTTCTCCTCCTGTTGCGGCTGGTGGTGCTGGTGACCCGCCGCCGGTCGCACCGCCAGTACCTCGTACTTGCCATCCGGCCGTTCGCGAATCTGCACCTCGACCCGGCGATCGCTCTCCATCGCCTCCCGCAGCGCCTGGCCGGCATCGTCGGCCACGTAAAAGCCCATGACCATCCCCGGCCAGTCCCAGGCCGGTACCGGGTCGTGCTCCAGGCGGGCGTAGTGGTTGTCATCGGGCATGGTCAGCACCCGGGCACCTACCCAGGGCTGGTCCCCGGCATCCAGGCGTTCGAGGCCGGCACTGACACTGGATTCGGAATCCAGCAGGAACTGGGCCGAGGTCACCACCCGCTGACCGGCTTCGAGCCCCTCGAGGATCTCCACCCGCTCGCCGAATTCGCGCCCGGAACGCACTTTGATGGAACGGAAGCGACCGTCACCCTCGGCGAGTACCACCCGCTCCATGCTGCCGGTGCGGATCAGTGCTTCCCGCGGGATCGTCAGTGCCTGCTGTTGCGGGCCGTCCAGCTGCAACTGCACGAACATGCCCGGACGCAGGGTGCGGTCCGGGTTGTCCACCCGCACGCGCACAGTCAGGGTGCGCATCTGCTCATCCAGCTGTGGCAGCACCTTGGCAATCTCCCCCAGCCAGATGCGACCCGGGCGGATGTCGGCGCGCACGGTGGCGGTGTCCCCCGTTTGCACCTTGTAGCCCTGGCGGGGAAATACCTCGCCCTCGATCCACACCGTCTCCAGCGGCCCCACGCTTACCAGGGTGGTCTGTGGGGTGATGTACATGCCATCGCGCACGCCCAGGTTTTCCACATAGCCGCTGGCGTGTGCATAGAGGGTGATCGCCTCACTCGCCTTGCCCTCGCGCTCGACGCGAGCAATCTCTTCCGCGGGAATACCAAGACTGTGAAGGCGTTCCCGCGAGGCGCTGATCAGGGCGCGGTTGCCACTCTTGAGGGCACCGAGCAGTTCCCGCTGGGCTTTGACCAGCTCCGGTGAATAGATCTCGACAAGGGGCTGGCCTTTTTCCACCCGGTCCCCCTTGGCCTTGACCCAGCTCTTCTGCACCCAGCCGCTCAGGCGCGAGTGCTGGTGCTCGATGCGGTCCTGGTCGAGGCGCACGATACCCACCGTGTTCAGCTTCGCTGACACCGGGCCACGCTCGGCCACGCCGGTGCGCACACCCAGGTTGTTTTCCACCACCGGCGAGATACGCACCGTGCCGGCGGCCTCTTTTTCCTCTTCGCCCTCATACACCGGGATCAGGTCCATACCCATGGGCGACTTGCCCGGCCCGTCGCGGCGGTAATTGGGGTCCATGGGCGCTACCCAGTAAAGGATCTTTTTTCCGCCCTCAGCCTGTTCGGACGAATCTCCGTCACCGGCACCGAGCCACCAGCCCAGCGCCGCGCCGACCAGTACCGCGGCGGCAATCACAATCGGAGCTTTCTGCATCTTCGTATTCCTATCCAGTCCGCCCGCAGTGCGGGCCAATTCTTGTTGCCGGCAAGCCCGTCACTTGCTGTCCGCCGGCACCGCGCCGGCGAGGTAATAGCGAATCCGCGCCAGCGCGCGGAAGTAGTCGTAATCCAACTGCAGGGCCGCGATCTGCGCCTCGATGGCTTCCATGCGGGCCGAGATCACCGCATCCAGGTCGGCGGTGTTAGCGGCGTAACCCTGCAGAAGGGCATCGGCGGTAGCTTCGGCCGTCGGCAGCAGCTGGTTCCGGTACAGGTGGCGCCGCGACTGCAGGCTTTCCGCCGAGGCCGCGGCGCTGTTGAGGCCACCGTGGAGCCGCTGCAACAGGTTCTGGCGCTGCAGGATGCCGGCACTCTCCCGCGCGCGGGCGGCGGCGAGGCGCTGGTCCTGGCGGTTGTGGCGGAACAGGGGCAGGTCGACGGAGACCAGGGCGCTGGCAAAGTCGGCGCCATCACTCATGGGGGTCGGCTGTCGCTGGCCGTAGCTCAGCTCCAACTTCCACTGCGGCTTGTAGGCTTCGTGTGCCAGCGCCACGTTGCGCGACTGCGCCTCGACCATGGCCCCGGCCGCCTCCAGCGCCGGGTGGCCGGCGATACTCTCCGGCGGCACCGGCAGTTGCCGCGCCTGCAGCCAGGCCTCGGTATCCGGCCAGTCCGGCAAGCGAGTGTTCACCGGCTGCCAGGCGGCCTCGCCGATCCAGCGGGTGAGTTCGCCGCGGGCGCGGTCGATATCGCCTCCGATGCTCTGCAGCCGGTCGTCGAGACGGGCCAATGCCAGCTGGGTCTGCAGCATCCGCTGGGACTGCACTTCTCCGGTAGCGAGGCGGTTGCGGTCGTACTCCACCAGCTGCTCCAGCCAGAGGCGGTTTTCCTGCAGCAGGCGACGACGCTCGAGCTGGGCGGACAGCTGCAGGAAGGAATCGCTCACCGCCAGCGCCAGCTGCAGCTCGCGATCGGCAGCATTGGCGAAGCTGGCCTCAGCCTGCAGCAGGCCGCGCTCGCCGGACAGGCGGGCGCTGTCGCCCCGCGGCAACTGCTGGCTGATCCCCACCACCTTTTGGGTCATGGGCTGCTCGTCGAAGGCGAAGCTGTCCGTGGGCAGGTTGGCGACCCCGAACTTGACCATCGGGTCCGCCCACTGGCTGTCGGCCACGGCGCCGGCCTGCAGCGCCTCGGCCTCCAGCCGCTGGGCGGCGCTCTCCGGATCGAGTTCCAGCGCAATCTGCACTGCCTGCTGGTAATCGAGGGATGCCTGCGTTGGTGCTGCCGACAGGGCGGACAACAGTGCAAACAGGCCGCAAAGCTGCGCGGCCCTGTGAGGGAATAACATCGGAGATTCCTGTCTGTGTGATGGCTCGCAGGTGCCGAAGGGCACCGTGTTAACGGGGCATCAGGCGACGATGGGGGGCCGGAACAGACTGGAGAAGGGGGTATTGGGACGGTCGATGGGTGCTGGGACCTGAGACGGCTGGGCGCGGTTTAACTCGAAAAGCTGGACTACCGCCACCACGGCAACCGGCGAAGCGCACGCACCCAGCGCACAACTTAGCTGGCACTGGCGCGCCTTTTCTGAGGCAACATCCGAGGCTGCGGTGGTGTCTTGCCCATCATCGTCACAACAGGGCATATCAGCCGGCATCTCATGATGCATGTCCATGTCAGCATGGGACATGGAACCCGCGCCGCTCATTTCGCCACAGTCGTGCTGCACCGCAGAGGCGAGGCTCTGGGCGCTGAACATCAGCAGCAGAAACAGGGTCAGAATGCGGTGCATGGCGGGATTCTAGGTGGCCCGCCGGTATCGGGCAAGCCTGCAAGGGCCACCAGTCCCCGAAGACCGGGCGCCGGCCCGTGTTTTGGCCTTGTCACCTGTGGCTAATTTCTATGCACCTTGTGCTACAATGCGCCACCCGCTTTCGCGGCAAACCAGAAAATAAGTCTAAGAGTTCGTAGCAGTCCATGGCAGCACTAGATGAAGCGCCGCAACCCTCCGGCACCCTGACCCTGCAAACCCTGGCCATGCCCCGAGATACCAACCCACAGGGGGATGTATTCGCCGGCTGGCTGATGTCCCAGATGGACCTCGCCGGCGCCATTTTCGCCCAGACTATTGCTCGCGGTCGGGTCACCACCGTGGCCACCGGCAATATGGTGTTCCTGCGCCCGGTACCCGTGGGCTCCACCGTCAGCTGCTACGCCGAGCCGATCGAAGTAGGCCGCTCCTCGATTCGCACCATGGTGGAAGTGTGGCTGACCCGGGTTGGCTCGGGCGAACAGGTGAAGGTGACTGAAGGGGAGTTCGTGTTTGTCGCCATCGATGACAAGGGCCACACCCGCCCCCTGCCGAACTGATCCCGCCTGACCGGGCTCTTCACAGCTGCCTGCGCCGGCTCAGTGGCGCAGGTCAGAGTCCGGAAGAGAGATACCCAGGGCGTGCAGCTCGGCGGCCAGGCGCGGATCGCCACTGTTGCGCCAGCGCTGGTAGAGATTGATCACATCCGCCGCATCGTAGGCCCGCTGCCTGGCACAGGCGCGGGCCACCAGTTCCAGCATCCGGCTGAATTTTGCTGCCAGCTCGGCAAACACGTGCCGGTACTGGCGGGCGTTGTCGCCGAGATAGTCATAGGCGCCGCCACCCATACCGACGAAGTAATCCCTCACGATGCCCTTGCGGGCGTAGTTTTCCGGAAACACCGCGCCAATAAACAGGGCCGTGTCCCCCAGCTTGCGCAGCAGCTGGCAGCGCTCCCACTCGCTGGGGGTTTCCACTGCATCCCGGTAGAGGAGGGCGAGCGGGCGGATCCCGCGCTCACCCTGTTCGTAGGTGAACAGCTCGTCGCTGTCGCCGAAACGGGCCAGCATGTTGCCCATATACCAGAGGGTGTCCTCGTGGGGCGGCGGGGCCAACTCCCGACCAAACTCCTGCAGCCGCCCGCGGAAATATTCCGCCAGGGTCAACTCAAAATCTGTACGCTGTACCAGTGCCATGGAGAATCCTCCCGCTCCCCCTGAGCCTTGCAAAAGCCCCGACAAATCTCCAGCAATATTCCATTCCTAACAGCCTGTTTTATATAAAATTTTTTTCTAAAAAACTCCGCGCACACTCCCTTGAAAAGTCCTTGAGTGCTCCTATTTTGCCGCCTGAGGGGGCCGCGTCGCCCGACGCAGAGCAGGCTCCCGATTTTCTGTTTCGTGAACATAGCAATGCTTATGGGAGGAAATCCGATGAGTATCAGACCGCTCTATGACCGGGTGGTTGTAAAGCGCCTGCCGGCAGAAACCACCAGCAAAGGTGGCATCGTGATACCGGACAAGGCCGCAGAAAAACCGATGCAGGGCGAAGTGATCGCCGTCGGCACCGGGGCGCCGCTGGACAACGGCGAGTTGCGCCCGCTGTCCATCAAAAAAGGCGACCGCGTCGTGTTCGGCCAGTACGCCGGCACTGAAATCGACCTGGGTGGCGAGACCTACCTGATCATCAAGGAAAGCGACATCCTGGCCATCGTCGAGCGGGCCAGTGGAGAGGAGGCAGAGGAGAGAGCCGCATGAGTGCAAAAGTCGTCAAGTTTTCCGACGATGCCCGCGAGCGCATGCTCGCCGGCGTCAATATCCTGGCCAACGCCGTCAAAGCCACCCTGGGTCCCAAGGGCCGTAACGTGGTGCTGGCCAAGAGCTTCGGCGCGCCCCGGGTCACCAAGGATGGCGTGTCCGTGGCCAAGGAAATCGAGCTGAAGGACAAGTTCCAGAACATGGGTGCGCAGATGGTGCGCGAGGTGGCTTCCAAGACTGCCGACGTGGCCGGTGACGGCACCACTACCGCCACCGTGCTGGCCCAGGGCCTGCTGCGCGAGGGCCACAAGGCCATCGCCGCCGGCATGAACCCGATGGACCTGAAACGCGGCATCGATACCGCCGTGAAAGCCGCCACCGAGGAACTGGGCAAGCTGTCCAAACCCTGCAACGACAGCAAGGCGATCGGCCAGGTGGGCACCGTGTCCGCCAACTGGAACAGCGATATCGGCCAGATCCTCGCCGATGCCATGGACCGGGTCGGCCGCGATGGCGTCATCACCGTGGAAGAGGGCAAATCCCTGCACAACGAACTGGAAGTAGTGGAGGGCATGCAGTTCGACCGCGGTTACCTGTCACCCTACTTCATCAACAACCAGGAAAAGATGCAGGTTGAGCTGGACAGCCCCTACATCCTGCTGTTCGACAAGAAGATCAGTAATATCCGCGACCTGCTGCCGGTGCTGGAATCCGTCGCCAAGGCGGGCCGTCCGCTGCTGATCATCGCCGAGGATATCGAGGGCGAGGCGCTGGCCACCCTGGTGGTGAACAACCTGCGCGGTATCCTCAAGGTCGCTGCGGTCAAGGCGCCCGGTTTTGGCGATCGCCGCAAGGCCATGCTGCAGGACATTGCCATCCTCACCGGCGGCACCGTGATTGCCGAGGAAGTGGGCCTGTCACTGGAGAAGGTGGAGCTGGAACAGCTCGGCAGCGCCAAGCGCGTGGTGATCGGCAAGGACAACACCACCGTCGTCGACGGCGCCGGCCAGAAGGCCGCCATCGAGGCACGGGTGAGCCAGATCCGTGCCGAGATCGACAAATCCACTTCCGATTACGACAAGGAGAAACTGCAGGAGCGCGTGGCCAAGCTGGCCGGCGGTGTGGCCGTGATCAAGGTCGGTGCCGCCACGGAAATGGAAATGAAGGAGAAGAAGGACCTGGTGGACGACGCCCTGCACGCGACCCGTGCGGCGGTGGAAGAGGGCATCGTGCCCGGCGGCGGTGTGAGCCTGGTGCGCGTGGCCGACACCCTGCGCAGGGCCGGACTCAAAGGGGCCAACAGCGACCAGCAGGTGGGCATCAACATCGCCCTGCGCGCGATGGAGGACCCCTTCCGCCAGATCGTCGCCAACGCCGGCGTCGACAGCAGCGTGGTACTGGACAAGGTGCGCAATGGCTCTGGCGATGCCTTCGGCTACAACGCCCAGACCGGCGACTACGGCGACATGATCGAGCTGGGCATCATCGACCCCACCAAGGTCACCCGTACCGCGCTGCAGAACGCCGCGTCGATTGCGGGCCTGATGCTGACCACCGAGGTGATGGTGGCTGATCGTCCGGTCGAGACCAAATCAGGGGCGCCGGCAGAAGACTACGACTTCTGATCGGATGTAAGTGCGTCTCGGGCAGAGGGGATTTCCTCTCTGCCCTTTTTTATTTCCGCCCCCGCCGTTTGTCACCACGGGCGAGTCAGCGATCCAGCTCCAGGGAGCGCGTCTGGTAATAGGCCTCTTCACTGATCCGGTGATAGGGAATCACCTGCGCCTCGAACTCGCGGAACGCCTCATAGATGCGCGCGAACTGCGGATCTTCCGCCGCGGTTTCCTCCAGGATCTGCGTATTGATTTGCTTCAGGTGCTCCAGCACTTCGTCCGGCAGGCGCTTCAGCTGCACGCCGTGCTTGTCGACCAGTTCCTTCAGCGCCCGGTTGTTGCGGGCGGTGTACTCGTCGAGCATGTCCTGGTTGGCGTCGCGCGCCGCGGCACGGACGATAGCCTGCAGGTCGGCGGGCAGTTTTTCGAACGCACTCTTGTTGATGATGAATTCGAGAATTGAGCCCGGCTCGTGCCAGCCGGGGTAGTAGTAATACTTTGCGATCTGGTGAAACCCGAAAGCGAGGTCGTTATAGGGCCCTACCCACTCAGTGGCATCGATGACGCCGGTCTGCAGGGCGGTGTAGAGTTCGCCACCGGGGATGGTCACCGCGGTGCCACCGGCGCGGTTCAGCACCTCCCCGCCCAGGCCGGGAATACGCATCTTGAGGCCCTGCAGGTCCGCGACCGAGTTGATCTCCTTGTTGAACCAGCCCGCCATCTGCACGCCGGTGGAACCCCCGGCCATGGGGATCAGGTTGAAGGGCGCATAAATCTCTTCCCACAATTCGAGCCCGCCGCCGTGGTGCAGCCAGCCGTTCATCTCCTGGGCGTTGAGGCCGAAGGGCACCGCGGTAAAGAACTGCGCTGCGGGCAATTTGCCCTTCCAGTAATAGGCGGCACCGTGGCCCATCTGCGCGGCCCCCTCAGAGACTGCACCGAATACGCCCATCGCCGGCACCAGCTCACCGGCACCGTAGACCTTGATCTTCAACCGGCCAGCGGACATTTCTTCGACTTTTTTGGCAAAGCGCTCCGGCGCACTGCCGAGGCCGGGGAAGTTTTTCGGCCAGGTCGTGACGAGTTTCCACTGGAAGGTTTCCTGCCCGGTCCCCTCGGTAAACTGCTGCGCCGGGCCGAGGGAAGCGCGCGAGACCACCAGCGCGCCGAAGGTAATCACCAGCAGGGCCAGCAGGCCGAGAATGATGGGGGGGTACCAGTTGATCTTTTTCATGCTTTTATTGTTCTGAATGAATTATTTGTGCGCCGAGCGCAGATACTGGCAAATCTGCGCACCGGCGTCATCCCGGACTTGATCCGGGATCCAGCTCTGAGAGTGGTGTCCGCTCCGGGTTTGCTGGATTCCGGCCTGCGCCGGAATGACGATCCTGACGAACTGAGGTGGGGCGATTTAACAGGACAGTGTCTTCAGAGCGGCTGCTTCTTTTTCAAAGGGGCTGAAGTTTCGCCATCGCCACCACCAGCCACTTGCTGCCGGCATCGTCGAAATTGACCTGCACCCGCGCCCGCGGGCCGCTGCCCTCAAACTGCACGACGGTGCCCTCGCCAAACTTGGGATGGTCGACGCGACCGCCCAGCGCCAGTGGCGGCAGGTCGTCGAAATCCGGCGCCGGGTCGGACAGGCGCCCCACCTTGCCATAGTCCGCGTTGAACAGCGGCCGCGAGATCTCGGTTTTAAGGCGCACCTCGTGTACCAGCTCGGGCGGGATCTCACCGATAAAGCGCGACGGGCTGTTGTAGGTCTCGCTGCCGAACAGGCGGCGGTTTTCCGCGTAGGTGATGTACAGCTTCATCATGGCGCGGGTGATGCCCACGTAGCAGAGGCGGCGCTCTTCCTCCATGCGGCCCGGTTCCTGCGCCGACATCTTGTGCGGGAACAGGTTTTCCTCCACCCCGGCCAGGAACACCAGCGGGAACTCCAGCCCCTTGGCGGAATGCAGGGTCATCAGCTGCACCGCATCCTCGAATTCATCCGCCTGGCCCTCGCCGGCATCCAGGGCGGCGCTGTCGAGGAACTGGTCCAGCAGCGGCGGCTCTTCCTCGCCCTCCGGGATCTCGAGCCCATCGAAATCGCGGCAGGCGCTCACCAGTTCCTGCAGGTTCTCCACCCGGGTCTGGCCCTTCTCGCCCTTTTCCTTGCCGTGGAAGTCCATCAGGCCGCTGGTTTCGATCACGTCCTCGGCGATGGCGCCGAGCAGCTTGTCCTCGGCATTGGCGGCCAACTGGTTGACCAGATCGAGGAAGCTCTGCAGGGCATTGCCGGCTCGCGCCGCCAGCACCCGTTGCTGCTGCATGCGCGTGGCCGCCTGCCACATGGAGCAGCCGTGCTCGCGGGCGAAATTGCGCACCGCATCCACGGTGCGCGCACCGATGCCGCGGGTGGGGGTATTCACCACCCGCTCGAAGGCGGTGTCGTCATCCCGGTTGCTGATCAGGCGCATGTAAGACAGCGCGTTCTTGATCTCCATGCGCTCGAAAAAGCGCTGGCCGCCGTAGATGCGGTATGGCACCTGTTCCCGCAACAGCGCCTCTTCCAGCACCCGCGACTGGGCATTGGAGCGGTAAAGGATGGCCACGCTGTCGCGGCGGTGGCCGTCGCGCACCCAGTCCTGGATGCGCTCGACGATAAAGCGCGCCTCGTCCTGCTCGTTGTAGGCGGCGTAGAGGGAGATAGGGTCGCCTTCCTCGCCGCGGGTCCACAGTTCCTTGCCGAGGCGACCGGCATTGTGCTCGATGACCGCGTTGGCAGCCTTGAGGATGGTGCTGGTGGAGCGGTAGTTCTGCTCCAGGCGCACGGTCTGGACGTCGCGCAGGTCCTGGGCGTAATGCTGGATGTTTTCGATCTTGGCGCCGCGCCAGCCGTAGATGGACTGGTCGTCATCCCCCACCGCGGTAATGTTGCACTGGTCACCGGCCAGCAGACGCAGCCAGGCGTACTGGATGGTGTTGGTGTCCTGGAACTCGTCCACCAGGATGTAGGGAAAGCGGTTGCGGTAATGGGCCAGCACTGATTCGTTGTTCAGCCACAGCTCGTGGGCGCGCAGCAGCAGTTCGCCGAAGTCCACCAGCCCCCCACGCTGGCAGGCCTCCTCGTAGGCGAAGTAAGTCCTCACCATGGTCTGCAGCCAGGGATCACCGCCGGCCTCGATGTACTGCGGGCGCAGGCCCTCGTCTTTCTGCGCGCCGATCCACCACTGGGTCTCCCGCGGCGGCCATTTCTTCTCGTCCAGTCCCAGGTCGTTCTGTACGCGCTTGATCAGGCGCAGCTGGTCGTCACTGTCGAGGATCTGGAAGTTCTGCGGCAGGTTGGCCTCTTTGTAGTGGGCCTTGAGCAGCCGATGGGCGATACCGTGGAAGGTACCCACCCACATGCCGAAGGTATTGACCCCCAGCAGTTCCTCGATACGGGCGCGCATCTCGCGGGCGGCCTTGTTGGTAAAGGTCACGGCGAGGATGGAGTAGGGCGAGGCGCCCTCCACCTGCATCAGCCAGGCGATGCGGTGCACCAGCACGCGGGTCTTGCCCGAGCCGGCACCGGCCAGCACCAGTTGATTGCAGGCAGGAGCGGCAACGGCTTCGCGCTGCGCGTCGTTCAGGGGGTCTAGAATCTGAGATACGTCCATGGGCGGCGATTGTAACAGAGCTGGCGCGCTGGACCTGTGTAAATAAACAGGTTTTTGCTCGATTTCAGGGTCGGATGCGCAGGCCCCGGTGGCGGGTCGCCTTGGGGGACTGTCGGCCGGATGGACCCGGCCGACAAGCCTACAGGGATGTATGCACGGCGTGTCCCGCAAGGAGACCCGGTATCGGGACCGCCCCGAAGGTAAACAATGCTCGCTCGCCACGACCGGGAGCAGCCGCTAAACTGCGCGCTCTGTTGAAGAGAAGGAAGTCCCGTGAAACCGGCGGAAGTCACGCAGAAAATCAGTGAACAGCTGTCGTCCATGCGCAAATCCGAGCGCAAGGTGGCGGAGTACATCCTCGCCAACCCGGACGAAGTCATCCACATGCGCATCGTCGACCTGGCCACCGAGGCCCAGGTGAGCGAGCCCACCGTAGTGCGCTTCTGCCGCGCCGTGGGTTGTTCCGGTTTCCAGGAATTCAAGCTCAACCTGGCCCAGCAGCTGGCCTCCAGCCCCAGCTTCGGCCAGATCGCCGTCACCGAGACGGATACCATCGCCGAGTACAAGCGCAAGGTATTCGACTCCACCGTCGACACCCTGCTGAATGTGCGCGATACCATCGACAACCGCGCGCTCGAAGCGGCGGTGGCCGCCATCGCCCCCGCCAAGCGGGTCGAGTTTTTCGGTTTCGGCGCCTCCGGTGCCGTGGCCAGTGACGCCCAGCACAAGTTCTTCCGTCTGCAGCTGGCCACCGCCGCCCACTCGGACCACCATATGCAGAACATGTCCGCCATGTCGATGGAGCCCGGTGACGTGGTGGTAGCCATCTCCCAGAGCGGACGCACCAAGGCGCTGCTGCACTCCATGGAGATGGTGAAGCAGCAGGGTGGCACCGTCATCGGCCTGGCGCCCAGCGGCTCGCCAGTGGCACGCCAGGCCACCATCCCACTGGAAGTGGATGTGGAAGAAGACATCGAGATCTACACCCCGCTGTCGTCGCGCATCGCTCATCTGGTGGTCATCGACGTGCTGGCCATCGGTGTCGCCCAGCGCAAGGGGCCGCAACTGCAGGAACACCTGCTCAAACTGAAACAGGGCCTGCATACCCTGCGCCAGGAACGCTAGGGACGACGGGAACGAAACCCCACACCGGCCCTGGCATCGAGCGGGCGGGGCCATTACCATGCCGCGCCCCGCTTCCAGCGGAGATACCCGCAACTCTCGCCGTACCGGGCCTTTTATGCGCAGCGCAAGCACCGCCGATGACAAATTGCCAGAACGCTGGCTGGCCCTGTGGCTCGCCGCACTGGTGGCGCTGACCCCCTTTGCCATCGATACCTACCTGCCCGCCATTCCCGCCATCGCCGAGTCACTGGGCAGCGAGGTGGCGCGGGTACAGCACTCAGTCTCCAGCTTCCTGCTCGGTTTCGCTATGGGCCAGTTGCTGGGCGGCCCCCTGTCGGATCGCTGGGGGCGGCGCACGGTGGGGACCATCGGGCTGATCGTCTTTATCGCCAGTACTTTCCTGATCCTGTGGACCAGAACCGCCGAGCAACTGATCGTCCTGCGCTTCACCCAGGCGGTGGGCGGTGGCTTCGGCACCGTCATCTGCGCTGCCATCGTGCGGGATCTCTATAGCGGGCGCGATGCGGCGCGAATCATCTCCATCATCAGCACCATGATGTTGCTGGCGCCGCTGGCAGCGCCGGTGATCGGCTCCGTGCTGGTGGTTGTCGGCAGCTGGCAGTGGATCTTCCTGTTCCTGCTCGGCTATGCGCTGGCCATGCTGGTGCTGGTGCGCACCCTACTGCCGGAAACCGTGTCCCGGTTTACCCGCGCGCGCCGGCAGTCCGCGCCCAAGCGCCACCTGCTGCGCAACTACGGCCAGGTGCTTCGCAACCGCCGCGCGCTGGGCTTTCTCGGCACCCAGGCCTGCGTGAGCGGTTCGATGTTCATCTACATCACCACCGCGCCATTCGTATTCATGGAGTATTTCGCCGTGCCCGCGGCGCGCTTCCCGCTGTTCTTCGGCGCCTGTGTGGTGGGCCTGATCACCATGGTGCAGGTGAACATCCGCCTGCTGAAACGCTTCGAGCCACGGCAGATACTGCTGGCGGGGGTAGCACTGCAGCTGCTGGGCTGTGGGCTGCTGTTGGCCGGCACCCTGGTCGGCGAGCCGACGCTGCTGCGCTGGATGTTGCCACTGCTGATGGTGATGGCCTGCATCGGCCTGACGGCCCCCAATGCGGCTGCCTGTTACCTGGAGTTTTTCCCCAACATCAGCGGTAGTGCCAACGCGCTCTATGGCGCCTCGCTATTCATTACAGGCGGTATCCTCGGCGGGCTGGTTAACGGCCTGCACACCGGCACCCTGGTACCGATCGCGGCCGCCATGTGCGCCTGTGCCGTCACCGCAATGACCCTGGTATTGCTGGTGGCCCGTGCCCGCGAGCCGATCGAAGTGAACGGGGCAAAGCAACCGGTGCCGTCGCGGCTGCCCACTCGCTAGCTTTTCAGCTCTCCAGCAATCCCTCGGCGCGCAGTGCTTCCTGCACGCCAGGGCGCTCCCGCATGCGCTGCTGGAATGCCTGCAGGCGCGGCCAGTCGCCGGTATCGATCTCCAGACGGTCCAGCCAGTTGGCCACGGTAAACAGGTAGGCATCGGCGACCGAAAACTGCTCCCCGAGTAGATAGTCGCCGGTGAGCTGGCTATCGACGTAACGGAAGCGCTCGGCCAGCTTGTCCCTGGCCGCGGCCTTCTGCTCGTCCGAGCCGTTCCAGAACAGGGGCACAAAGGTCTTGTGCAGCTCGGTGGAAATGTAATTCAGCCACTCCTGCACCCGGTAGCGGTTCAGGTTGCCGGGTTCGGGCAACAGGGCCGCCTCCGGCTTCTGCTCGGCGAGAAACTGCACGATGGCCGGGCCCTCGGTCAGGCGCTCACCGCCATCCAGCTGCAGCACCGGCACATAGCCTTTCGGGTTGATCTCAGAGAAATCGCCGCCGCCCTCCAGCGTTTTGTTCTTCAGGTCCACCTTCACCAGGTCGAGCGGCATCCCCAGTTCACAGGCGACGATGTGCGGCGAGAGAGAACAGGCGCCGGGGGAGTAGAACAACTTCATCGGGAAACCTCCTGTGGAAATGATGTACCCGGGCAGGACAGTCAGCGGCATCAGGGCCGGCACCATCAACTGGCGCCGGCCCGCGCCTCGCAATCACATTGCCGCGATCAGCCCCGGTGATGGGGCGCGGAATAGTCCAGCTCGGGACCCTTGGGCACGATGCCGGTCGGGTTGATGGTGTCGTGGCTGGCGTAGTAGTGGGTTTTGATGTGATGGAAATCCACCGTCTCCGCCACACCGGGCCACTGGTACAGCTCGCGCACATAGCCCCACAGGTTGGGGTAATCCGCCAAGCGCTGCTTGTTGCACTTGAAGTGGCCGTGGTAGACCGGGTCGAAGCGCACCAGGGTGGTGAACAGGCGCCAGTCCGCCTCGGTGATGCGGTCGCCGCAGAGGTAACGGTTGTCGGCCAGGCGCTTTTCCAGTTGCTCCAGGGTGGAAAAGAGCCGCTCGTAGGCGTGTTCGTAGGCGTCTTTTTTGGTGGCAAAACCCGCACGATAGACACCATTGTTCACGTTTTCGTAGACGATCTCGTTGGTGGCGTCGATGTCGCCGCGCAGATCCTCGGGGTAATAGTCATCATTGTTGCCGGTGAGCCCGTCAAACGCAGAATTGAACATGCGGATAATTTCCGCCGACTCGTTGCTCACCACACAACCCCGCTGCTTGTCCCACAGCAACGGCACTGTGACCCGGCCGGTGTAGTCGGCCTTGTTGCGGGTATACACCTGGTGCAGGTAGTCGCTCTGGAACAGGGCATCGCCGCTGCTGCCTTCATCCTTGTTGAAAGTCCAGCCATGCTCGTGCATGTAAGGACTCACTACGGACACGTCGATCAGGTCTTCGAGGCCCTTCAGCTTGCGGAAGATCAGCGTGCGATGGGCCCAGGGGCAGGCCAGGGAAACATAAAGATGGTAGCGGCCGCTCTCTGCCGCAAAGCCGCCCTCGCCGGAGGGGCCGGGACTGCCGTCGGCGGTAATCCAGTTGCGCAGCTGGGCGTCCTCACGGACGAATTCACCGCCACTCTTTTCTGTGTCGTACCAGCGGTCCTGCCACTGGCCTTTGACCAACAGGCCCATATCCCCTCCTCATGGTGCAAAAATTCATCGAATTGGATTGGCGATGGCGCAGTGAACCGCGCTGCCGTTACTTGTTACGCCGCAGCCAGTGATCCACGCTCAGCTTGCCGGCACCGGCACAGGCCAGGATGAAGAAGCCGCCGGCGATGGTGACGTTTTTCATAAAGTTGATCATCTGCGCCTGGTCACCGGGCACGTTGTGGAACAACCAGGCGCTGGCGAGGCAGAACAGGGCGAGACCCAGAGCCGCCCAGCGGGTGAGGAAGCCGAACAGGACTGCCAGCCCCCCGCCCAGCTCGGCAATGATGACCAGAGGCAGGAGGGCACCGGGCACACCGGCGGACTCCATGTAGGCCTGGGTGCCGGCATAGCCGACGATCTTGCTCCAGCCGGCGCTGATGAACATCAGGGACATCAGCACACGGCCAAGCAGTTGGGTGAGATCACACAGGATGCCGCTGTTCATGGATTTTTCCTCGCTGTCAGCGCCTATCGAAAGCTGCCAACAGTGTAGTTCCACAAACCGCGGTGAAAACCGCAAAGTTTCGTGCCTACTGTTCGAATTATTGAAACATCATTCCGGCATATGCAGGCCGGAGCGCAACACATCGATGAGGAAATGGGCCGCGGGACCGGTCTTGTCGCTGTCCGAGTAGACCAGGTAAACGGTCACATTGCGCTCCCAGGCCTCCTCGGTCGGCAGAGGCAGCAGGCGGTCCGCGGACAGGGATTCGCGGATGCGCGTCTCCGGTAACCAGGCGAAGCCGAGGCCGCGCTCGATCAGTTCGATCGAGGTCTGCACATTGGTGACGGTGATGCGCTGGTCGGAACCGAGCCAACCGGAGTCCTGCCGGTTGCGGCTGGCGGAGTCGCGCAGCACGATCTGGCGGCTGGCTTTCAGGTCCTTGCGCGCCACCGGCCGCCCGAGTCGGTGCAACGGGTGGTCCGGGTGGGCTACGGGCAGGAACCGCACCACGGAGACCGGTTCGCCGACAAAGCCCTGGGGCACCCGCGCCGACAGAATGAAATCCGCCTCCTGCTGCAGCAGCAGCTCCTCGGCACCGGACAAGACGGTCTCGCGCACCTCGAGCCGGGTATGGGGGAACTCGTCGGCAAAGCGCTCGATGGCATTGAACAGGCAGTCGTAGTCGAAGATGACATCCACGGCGATGGTGAGCGCCGCCTCCCGGCCCACCGCCAGGCTCGAGGCAACGGCCTCCAGCGCCTCGGCCTCATTGAGCAGCCCACCGGCCCGCGACAGCAGGATGCGGCCCGCGTCCGTCAGTTCCGCCTTGCGTCCGCGCACCTCCAGCAGGGGAATACCCAGGCTCTCCTGCAGCTTGTGCACGGCGTGGTTGATGGAGGACTGGCTCTTGTGCACCGCCTGTGCAGCCTGGGAAAAGCCGCCGTGCTCGACGACGGACTGGAACATTCGCCATTGCTCTAAGGTGACCTTGGGCATTTGAGCTCCCTGCTCTTGAGAGGCGGGCCGGCAGCAGTCACCGCGACCCGGTTATTTTCCGATGCAGTCGAACATATAGGGCGATTTTTTGCCATTTTCAATCGAATCCATCGTTTTATACTCACAAAAATTCCATCGGGGAGGTGTAACCATGAACAAACTCTCACTTCAGCCGGGTGCGCGGCCGCTGGTGCGGGCGCTGGCCAGCCAGGCCTCCGCCGACGGTGCCGGGGTCAAAATCCAGCGGGTGGCGGGCTTCCAGAGCCCGGATTTCAGCCCGTTCCTGATGCTGGACGAAATCCGCTCCGACAATGCCGACGACTATATCGCCGGCTTCCCGCCGCATCCGCACCGGGGCATCGAGACACTGACCTATATGCTGAACGGCGAGTTCGAGCATCAGGACCATCTCGGCAACCGCGGCGCCGTCTCCACCGGCGGTGCCCAGTGGATGCGCGCCGGCCGCGGCATCATCCACTCGGAGATGCCGGCCCAGGGCGAGGGCGGCATGCACGGTTTCCAGTTGTGGATCAATATGGCCGCTGCCAACAAGATGGATGCGCCCACTTGGCGCGATATCCAGGGTGGGGACATCCCCGAGGTCGCGCTGGACAGCAGCGGTTCGGTGGCACGCCTGATCGCCGGCCAGTGGCAGATCGGCGGTGAGAGCCACGAGGCGCCGCTGATGGAAACCGCGGCCGAAGCCGCCGTGGCCGACCTGCGCCTGCAGCCGGACTCGGAGGTGACCCTGCCACTGCCCACAGGGCACTCGGTACTGGTCTTCATCTACCGGGGCGGGCTGGTCTCCGAGCGCGGGCCCGTCGGCCGGGGCAACATGCTGTTGTATGGCAGCGGGGAGTCGCTACAATTGCGCGCCGATGGTGAGGAGGCCGGTCTCCTGTGCCTGCACGGGCGTCCACTCAAGGAGCCAGTGGTGCATTACGGGCCCTTCGTGATGAACAGCCGCGAGGAAATCGAGCAGACACTGCGCGACTACAATAACGGCACCCTCGCCACCTGACCGGCCGCGGTTTCCCGCGGCGACACGCAACCGGCGCAGTGATTGCGCCGGCACCCTGCCGCGACCGCGCCCGGTGGCCGCAGTAACCTCCCGGCAATGGAGTCGCGCGCGACATGGAAGCCTATTACACGTTCTGTTTTCTCGCCGCTGTTTCGGTGTTCCTGGGCTTCCTCAACCAGTATGTGCTGCGCGCACAAACCACGATTGCCATCACTGCCGGTGCTCTGGCGCTGTCGCTGCTGGTCACGGGCCTGGGCAAGGTCGGGATTCTCGAACTGCGCGACTGGGCCGATCAGCTGCTGCCGCTGCTCAACCTGGAGGACCTGCTGCTGAAGGGCATGCTGGGCTTCCTGCTGTTTGCCGGCAGCCTGCACATCGACCTGCTGATGCTGCGCAACCAGCGGCTGGAGATCGGGCTGCTGGCGGTGGTGGGGACGCTGATCTCCACCTTCGTGGTGGGCGCGCTGCTGTATGGCTTCCTGCAGCTGCTCGGCCTGCCGGTGGCATTTGTCTATTGCCTGCTGTTCGGCGCGCTGATTTCCCCCACCGACCCCATCGCGGTACTGGCGATCCTGAAAAGCCTGAAGGCACCCGAACAGGTAGCCATCCAGGTGGAAGGGGAGTCCCTGTTCAATGATGGCTTCGGCCTGGTGGTGTTCACGGTCATCTACGCCCTGGCGTTCGAGGGCGCGGAACCCTCGGCACCCGCCGTGGCCGAACTGTTCGCTATCGAAGCCGTTGGCGGCGTGGTGCTGGGCCTGCTGATCGGCGGGCTGTTTCATTACCTGATCTGTGCCACCAACGACCACAGCCTGGAACTGCTGCTGACGCTGGTGATTCCCACCGCCGGCTTTGCCCTGGCCAATATCCTCGGTGTGTCGGGAGCCCTGGCCATGGTGGTCAGCGGCATCATCATCGGCAACTTCACCCGCGAAGAGGGCTTCTCCCGCGTGAGCCAGCACGAGCTGGACAACTTCTGGAGCATTACCGAGGACTTCCTCAACGGGCTGCTGTTCCTGCTGGTGGGGCTGTTCCTGATCACCATCGACTTCAACGCCATCGATTACATCCTCATGGCTGCGGCCATCGTGATCGTGCTGATGGGACGGGTGACCGCCGTGGGTGTACCCTTCCTCTACCTGAAGCGCCGGCGCCGCTACCACCCCTACAGCGAGCGCATCCTCATCTGGGGCGGGCTGCGCGGCGGCCTGGCTCTGGCGCTGGCCATGTCGATCCCCGCCGGCCATATCGCGATCGGCGACCAGGACCTGCGCCACCTGTGGGTGGTGATGACCTACGGCGTGGTAGTCTTCTCCATCGTCGTGCAGGGCTCGACCATCGCGCCGCTGATCCGGCGCAGCCGCGCCGTGGCCGAACCCGAAACCACCGGCGCCGAAGCCGCGGGCTGACACCGCGGCTGCCAACGATAACGATCCGATCAAAGACGCATGGAACACAGCAGCTTTCTTTTTCAGGCAGTCATTTACCTGGCCGCCGCCGTCATTGCCGTACCGCTGGCCACCCGACTCGGCCTTGGCTCGGTACTCGGCTACCTGATTGCCGGTGTCGCCATCGGGCCCCACGCCCTCGGCCTGGTGGGCGATGCCACCGAGGAAATGCACGTGGCCGAATTCGGCGTGGCATTGATGCTTTTCCTGATCGGCCTGGAACTGCAGCCACGCAAGCTGTGGCGGATGCGCGGGGCGATTTTCGGTACTGGCGGCGCGCAGCTGTTGCTGACGGCGGCCGCCATCGCCGCCGTGGCACTGCTGATTTATGAGAAAAGCTGGCGTCCGGCGGTGGCCATCGGCCTGATTCTGGGGCTGTCCTCCACGGCGATTGTCCTGCAATCCCTGAGCGAAAAGGGTTTGCTGCGCACTGAGGGCGGCCGCAGTGCCTTCTCGGTGCTGCTGTTCCAGGATATTGCCGTCATCCCCATCCTGGCCCTGCTGCCACTGCTGGCCGGCAATATGCCGGACATCGAGGCCGGCGGGCTCAGTGGCTGGCCCTATGCGCTGGCCGTGATCGGTACCATGGTCGCGTTCGTGCTGGCGGGTCGCTATCTGCTGGGGCCACTGTTGCGCCTGGTGGCCGGCAGCCAGTTGCGGGAGATGTTCACGGTCACTTCCCTGCTGATCGTGGTGAGCGCCGCCGCAGTGATGATCTGGCTCGACCTGTCTCCGGCACTGGGTACATTCATGGCCGGGGTGATCCTGGCGGAAAGCGAATTCCGCCACGAGCTGGAAGCGGACATCCAGCCGTTCAAGGGACTGCTGCTGGGCCTGTTCTTCATCGCCGTGGGCGCGAGCGTCAACTTCAACCTGATTGCCCAGTACCCGCTGTTGCTGCTCGCACTGACGTTACTGCTGGTGGTGGTGAAGTTCGCGGTGCTGTTTACCCTGGCCCGCCTCACGCGTATGTCGAAAGGGGAGGACTGGCTGTTCGCGCTATCCCTGGCCCAGGCGGGGGAATTCGGTTTCGTGCTGATTTCCTTCGCGGCGCAGCGGCAGGTGCTGGAGAGCACCACCGCCAACCTGCTGGTGGTGGTGATTGCCCTGTCCATGGCGCTGACCCCGATCCTGTTATTGATCTACGAGCAGTTCGTGCAGCCCCGCTACCTGCACGGTGGCAGTGCAGACCGGGAACTTGACGAGGCACCGCCTGAAGACCACGGTTCGCCGGTGATCATCATCGGTTACGGCCGTTTCGGCCAGATCGCCGGCCGCCTGCTGAATGCCTGCGGCTTCGAGACCACACTGCTGGAGCGCAACGCGGAACAGCTTGACCTGGTACGGCGCTATGGGATCAAGGCCTACTACGGCGATGCGTCCAGAGAGGACCTGCTGCACGCCGCCGGGGCCGACAATGCCAAGCTGGTGATCCTCACCCTGAGCGACCAGGCCGCCTCACTGGAGATCGTGGCGCAGATCCGCAAGCATTTCCCGCATCTGGTGATTCTGGCCCGGGCCCGCAACCGCATGCATCAGTATGCCCTGATGGAGGCGGGGGTGAAGTACATCTTCCGCGAGACCGTGGATTCCGCCCTGTCGATCGGCGAGACAGCGCTGCGCCTGCTCGGGCTGTCAACGCTGCAGGCCCGCCGCGCGACACGCAAGTTCAAGCAGCACGACCAGCGCATGCTGGAGTCTCTGTTCCCCTACTGGCGGGACGAGTCACAGCACATTGCACAGACCAAGATCTATCGCGAACAGCTACTGCAGGCCCTCAAGGAGGATCGCCGGGACAAGGATCTGCACCTGGACCACCACTGGGACCAGGGCGAGTCGAAGAGCAAGCCGGGTATGTAACCGGTCGCCCGCGGGCGGCCCATTCAGTCGAACATATCAGGCTGTTCGGCGCAGATGGTGTCGTATAGCGGCTGGAAGCTGAATATGCCCGCCAGTTCCGTGCCCACCACCGCGCGGGTGCGGATCGCCACTTCCGGCTCGATCAGCTTTGGTGTGCCAGCGGCCTCAGCCAGTAGCTGCGCCTGACAGCTGCGCTCCATGGTGATGTACCACCAGGCCGCCTCTTCCACGCTCCTGCCCACAGTCAGCAGTCCGTGGTTCTGCAGGATCAGTGCTTTCTTCTGACCCAGCGCCCTTACCAGCGCCTCACCCTCGCCCATTTCCAGCACCACACCGGAAAACGTTTCCAGCAGGGCATGATCATCGTAGAAAGCGCAGGCATCCTGGGTGATCGGGTCCAGCAGTCGGCCCAGCGACGACCAGGCCTTGCCATACAGCGAATGCGCATGGGCCGCGGCCACCACATCCGGGCGCATACGGTGAATCTGCGAATGGATCGTGAAGGCGGCGCCGTTGAGGAAGCCATCGCCCTCGACCACTTCGCCGGCGTGGTTGACCAGCAGCAGCTGTGACTGGCGTATCTGCTTGAAGGAAACCCCCATGGGGTTGACCCAGAAGTGGTCTTCCTCCACCGGGTCGCGCACGGTAATGTGCCCGGCCACCCCCTCATCGAAGCCGAATTTTCCGAACAGGCGGAAGGCGGCGGCGAGTTTGCGCTTGCGCTCCTCGCGCACGGCTTCTGGTGGCAGGGAAGGCTCCCCCAGCAGCATGCCGACGTCACCATTCATCACCGGCACGTTGGATTCGGAAGACACCGCTGGTTTGTTATCGGTTTTCACTTCTGCAGTCGTCATACCCCGGCCTCATTAGATGGTTTGCCGAGCGGAGGTTATAGCATGACAATTTTATTGACGGCGACAGGATGTGGAGGGATGGCGCAAAAAATAACACCACGCCTGCCCCGGGGCACTGATTTCCAGCCAGAGAAGAAGGAGGGAAGGGAGGAGAAAAGGCTGGGGGATTGTCAGGTGAAATTCCCCAGGCCCTACTCACTCACTATCGACCAGGGTAGTCACCGCGAACCAATGGTTTATTCTCGGGCGTGCTTCTCGAAGAATGTCAGCATATCCCGCTCGACCGGGGCTGCATCTCCCAGAATCCAGCTGAGCGCGCCGATGATATCGATATGATCGACGCCGTCGTAGATCCTCGCCTCAACAATGCCGCCGGTGGACTCAATCTTGTCACGCAGGCGATTGAGGTTGCGTTGAATCACTTGCTCGTCGTCGGCGCCGTGGAGTAACAACATCGGCGGCTGGCGGCCGTCGACAAAAGTCGGCACCTGCATATTGGGATAATTAGCAGGTGGGCCAAAAATGTCTTTCAGGTCCTCTGCCTCGGGAATGAAGTCATAGGGGCCGGCAAGTCCGGCAAAGGCGGTGATGATCGCGGTCGTCTTGTCTTCGGCCTGCAGGTATTGCGAATTGACGGCGATCAGCGCCCCCATATGCGCACCGGACGAGTGACCCGACAGATAGAACCGCGCGCTATCGCCGCCGTATTCAGCGATATGGTCATAGGTCCATGCGACTGCTTTGGCTCCATCCTCTACAAAGTCCGGAAACTTTACCTGTGGGTATTGGGCATAATCCGGCAGAACCACCACATAACCGGCGTCAGAAAATGTTTTTGCGACAAACGCATACTGCGCTTTGTTGCCGAAACTCCAACGCCCACCATAGAAAAAAACCAGCACCGGGGCCGGCGCATCGGCTTTTTCGGGCAGGTAGATATCCAGCTTTTGCCAGGGCTCTGGGCCATAACTGATATCCCGGTGGATTTCCCGATCACCGAATGTCACCGGCAGGTTGGCCAGAAAAAAGGCACTGGATGAACACGCCGACGTAAAAATCGCTGCCAGCCCAGTCAGCAGGGCGAGGATAAGCCTCGGCATCAGTGCTTCTTTTCCCTTTCAAGGTTTCGGCAAAGATAGCCAGGAGCCCCGCAACAATCCCTGCGGCGCCGGGGCCATCGGTGATCCGTCGAGACGTTACTCCACTGTGACGGACTTGGCCAGGTTGCGCGGCTGATCCACGTCGGTGCCCTTGAGCAGGGCCACGTGGTAGGACAGCAGCTGCAGCGGCACGGTATACAGAATCGGCTGCAGGCTCTCGGGGGCATCCGGTACCTCCACCACGGTAATGCCCGGTTCGCTGGTAAAGCCCGCCTGCGGGCTGGCGAACACGAACAGCTCACCACCGCGGGCCCGCACTTCCTGCAGGTTCGACTTCAGCTTCTCCAGCAGTTCGTCGTTCGGAGCCACCACCACGACCGGCATGTCCGCATCTACCAGTGCCAGCGGGCCGTGCTTCAGCTCGCCCGCCGGGTAGGCCTCGGCATGGATGTAGGAGATCTCCTTCAGCTTGAGGGCACCCTCCAGGGCGATGGGGTATTCGACCCCCCGGCCCAGGAACAGCGCGTGGTGCTTCTCGGCAAAGGCCTCGCTGGTGTCCTGCACCGTCTTGTCGAGCCCGGTGAAAGCCTCCATCAATTCCGGCAGCTGGTGCAGGGCCCGCACCAGTTCTGCCTCGCGCTCTTTGGGCAGACCATTGACCCTGGCCAGGGCAATACAGAAAAGCTGCAGCGCCACCAGCTGGGTGGTGAAGGCCTTGGTGGAGGCGACGCCAATTTCCGGACCGGCCTCGGTCATCAGCGACAGCTCAGATTCCCGCACCAGTGAGCTGTTCGGCACGTTGCAGATGGTCATGGAGGCCAGGTAGCCCAGCTCCTTGGCCTGGCGCAGTGCCGCCAGGGTGTCGGCGGTCTCACCGGACTGGGAAATGGTCACGAACAGGGTGCCCGGGCGCACCGCGGTTTTGCGGTAGCGGATCTCGCTGGCCACCTCGACGGAGCAGGGAATACCGGCCCAGTCCTCCAGCCAGTAGCGGGCCACCAGACCGGCGTGGTAACTGGTACCGCAGGCAACGATCTGCACCTGCTTGACCTCCGGCAGGATCTCATTGGCGCGGGCGCCCAGCGCTTCCGGCAGCACGGTCTCGTTGCCGATACGACCCGCCATGGTGGCGGCAACCACCGCCGGCTGCTCGAAAATTTCCTTCTGCATATAGTGGCGATAACGGCCCTTGTCGGCAGCATCGTGGCCGCCATCCAGCTTGTGCACCGGGCGGCTGACCTCCTCACCGGTCTTGTCGCGCACGGCAATGCCGGCCGCGGTGACTTCCGCCACGTCACCCTCCTCGAGGAAAACGAAACGGTCGGTGACCTGGCGCAGGGCCATGGGGTCGGAGGCAATGAAGTTTTCCTCGATACCCACGCCAATCACCAGCGGACTGCCGGAGCGGGCGCAGACCAGGTTGCCCGGTTCGCGGGCACTGATGACCCCCAGCGCGTAGGCCCCGTGAAGGCGCTCGGTGGCGGCAGTGACCGCCGCCAGCAGGTCGCGCCCCTCATCCGCCAGCGAGTGGATCAGGTGCACGATCACCTCGGTATCGGTATCGGACAGGAACTGGTAACCGCGGGCTTTCAGCTCCTCACGCAGGCTCTGGTGGTTCTCGATGATGCCGTTGTGGACCAGGGCGAAGTCCCCGGACACATGCGGGTGGGAGTTTCTGTCGGAGGGCGCGCCGTGGGTGGCCCAACGGGTGTGGGCAATACCCAGGCGACCGTTCGCAGGCGCGGCATCGAGGCGCGCCTCCAGGTCAGCGACCTTGCCCTCACTCTTGCGCAGCTGCAGCTGGCCATCGCTGTCCAGCAGACACACACCGGCGGAGTCATACCCCCGGTACTCCAGGCGCCGCAGTCCCTCCAGCAGGATTTCCGTGACGTTGCGCTGGGCCAGCGCGCCGACGATTCCGCACATATTCAAAACCTCTTCACGTTCGGGCCGCCTCCAGGCTGCCCCTTCAAGAAAAATTGCGACTCTTGCCTGCCAATGCCTGCGCTAGGCGTAAGTACTCACTTCGGCACAAATCAGGTGGACCCCGAGGGCTTCGATGGCAGCCGCCGTGGCATCGTCCAGGCCGGCATCGGTGACCAGGGTGGAGACGCTCTCCCAGGGCAGCTCCAGGTTGGGGATACGCCGCCCCACCTTGCTGGACTCCGCCAGCACCACCACCTCGCGGGCCACTTCCGCCATCACCCGGGACAGGCCGATCTGCTCGTTGAAAGTGCAGGTGCCACGGTCCAGGTCGATACCATCGGCGCCGATAAAGGCGCGGTCGAAGTCGTAGCCGCGCAGTACCTGTTCCGCCACCCGCCCCTGGAAGGCCTCGAAATGAGGATCCCAGGTACCGCCTGTCATGAGCAGGGTGGGTTCGTTCTCCAGCTCCCGCAGGGCATTGGCCACGTGCAGGGAATTGGTCATCACCACCAGGCCGCGCTTGTGGTTCAGCTCCGGGATCATGGCGGCAGTGGTGCGGCCGTAGTCGATCACGATGCGGTGGTGGTCCGGGATCAGCGCGGCTGCGGCGCGGCCGATGGCCCGCTTCACTTCCGACGGTGCCTCTTCCACCACCAGCTCCCGCGGCACGGGGATGGCGCCACCGTGGCGGCGCAGCAGCAGGCCATGGTTCTCCATGGCGGTCAGGTCCTTGCGAATCGTAACCTCGGAGGTTTCGAATCGGCGCGCCAGATCCTCGACACTGGCTTCACCATTTTCCGTGAGGACCGCGAGAATCTGGTGACGGCGCTGCTGGGTGTTGCGTTTCGACATATTATGATCATGTTTCGTTTCGAAACTTAAATATAGCAAAGCGAAACCCCTGCGCCCACCCCGAAAGTCCCTTCATTGCGCCAGGGCCGTACCCAGCGCGGCGAGAAAGCGCGCCAGTTCGCCACCGGTCACGGCGCGGTGGTCGGCACTCACCGACAATGGCAGCAGCGGCCTCACGGCGGGCTCCCCATCCACGGGAACCACCGACTCGACGGTGCGCCCCGCACCGACGATCGCCACGGTGGGTGGCATGACCACCGGGGTGGCGAAGCGCCCGGCCAGCGCGCCAAAGTTGGAGAGCAGGATGGTGGCGCCCTGCAGATCCTCGCGGTTGATGCCAGTCTCCCGCGCCTGGCGCTTGTAAGTGTCGATCTGCTGCAGCAATTTTTCGTCCGTGGATGCGCCCACATCCCTGAGCACCGGCACAAACAGGCCGCGCGGAGAATCCACCGCCAGGCCGATATTTACCGCCGATGCCGGCGTCAGCTGCTCGTTTTGATACAGGGCATTCAGGTTGGGCTCCGCGCGGCAAGCAGCCTCGATCGCACGGATCAGGCGTAGGGTGGCGGCCTCACTGCCCCACCAGCGGTGCACGTCCACCTCATCGAACAGCGTCATGGGCGCGACCTGGTCCCGGGCCCGACTCATGGCCAGCGCCATGGCGCGCCGTGCCGGTGAAGCGGTGCCCGCCCCGGGCGCAGTCCCGGGCCGGGCAGGGCCTTCGCGACGCCCGCCGGCCTTGCCGGCAGCCGCGCGCACCTCCTCTGCCGTAAATCGCTCCCCAGCCGGAGTCAGCTGCGCCAGATCCACACGCAGCAGGCGCGCCAGTGCCCGCACCGCCGGCGTCGCGCGCCTTGCCGCTAGCGGCTGTGGTGCCAGCTCCGCACCGAGTCTGCCGCCGCCGGCCTGGATCCTGCCCACCACCGTGCCGGCATCGGCCGACTCCGGAGCCTTTGCGCTGCTCCCGGTCCGCTCAGTCTGCTCTATCCGCTCGGTGGCCGGCCCGGATTCGCGGGCGGCGCTGTCATCGGTAAAGCCCACCAGCGGCTGGCCCACATCCACGGTTTCATCCTCGGCGGCGAACAGTTTCTCGATACGCCCGCCCCAGGGCGCCGGCACCTCCACCAGGGCCTTGGCGGTCTCCACCGTGACCAGCGGCTCGTGGGCGGCGATACTGTCGCCCTCCGCCACATGCCACTCCCGGATCACCGCATCCGGCAGGCCCTCGCCCAGGTCGGGCAGCTTGAAGATCTTCACCGGCCACCTCCCGGCGGGTAGTCGAGGGTGCTGCGCACCGCGGTGAGGATTCGCCCGGTGTCCGGAAGATACTCGTCCTCCAGCCGGTAGTAAGGCATCACCGTGTCGTAACCCGTGACCCTTTGCACCGGTGCCTTCAACAGGTCGAAGGCATATTCGTTGATCTGGGCGATGATCTCGGCCCCGAGGCCGGCAAACCGCGCCGCCTCGTGGACCACCACGCAGCGGCCCGTCTTTTCCAGCGAGTCGATGATGCTGTGGATATCGAGGGGCTTGAGGGTGGCGGGGTCGATCACTTCCGCCTCGATGCCCTCTTCGGCCAGCGTCTCTGCCACCTGCAGGGTTTCCTTCAGTGCCGCGCCCCAGGCCACCAGGGTGATATCACTGCCCTCGCGCAGGCGGAAGCAGCGGTCCAGGGGCAGGGCCTCGCCATTGTCCGGCACCTCCTGGCGCACCGCGCGATAGATACGTTTGGGCTCCAGGAACACCACCGGGTCCGGATCGCGGATTGCCGCTAGCAGCAGGCCGTAGGCCCGCGCCGGCGAGGAGGGCACCACCACCCGCAGGCCGGGGATATGGGCAAAGATGGCCTCGGTACTCTCGGAGTGGTGTTCCGGCGCATGGATACCGCCGCCATAGGGTGCCCGGTAAACCACCGGGCAGGAGAGGCGCCCGCGGGTGCGGTTGCGGTAGCGGGCGGCGTGACTGAGGATGTGGTCGAGACCGGGGTAAATGAAACCCATGAACTGGAATTCCGCCACCGGCCGCAGTCCCTGCACAGCCATCCCCACGGCGATACCGGCGATCATGTTTTCCGCCAGCGGCGTGTCCCGCACCCGCTCGGCGCCGAAACGCTTCTGCAGGCCATCGGTAGCCCGGAACACGCCGCCGTTGGCACCGATATCCTGGCCGAACAGGATGACCCGCGGATCCGCACCCAGTTCATGGGCCAGGGCCTGATTCACGGCTTCGACGAGGGTAATTTCCGCCATCAGCCGCTCTCCTGCCCAGCGCTGTCGCGCGCCTGCAGCTCCTGGTATTGCTCCAGCAATGCCTCCGGCAGGCGCGCGTAGAGGTGGTCGAACATGGCCGTCGGCGGGGCCGGAGACTTCGACCGGTAGGCCTGCAGCGAGCGCTCCATGACCTCGGCCTGCTCCCGCTGCATCTCGCTCTCGGCACCGTCATCCCAGTACCCCTGATCCCGCAGGTAACTGCCCAGCCGCTCCATGGGTTCCCGCGCCCGCGCCTGTTCCAGTTCCTCCGGCGGACAGTAACGGCTGGCGTCGTCGGCGGTGGTGTGGTCGCACAGACGGTAGGTCAGCGCCTCGATCAGGGCCGGTCCCTCACCGTTGCGGGCCCGCTCCACGGCATCGGCCACGGCAGTGCGCACGGCGATGACGTCATTGCCATCCACCTGCAGCCCCTGGATACCGGCCGCAATGGCTTTCTGGGCGATGGTTCTGGACGCGGTCTGGGCGCCGCGGCTGACGGAGATGGCCCACTGATTGTTGTTGATGACAAACACCACCGGCAGCTTCCACACACCGGCCAGATTCAGGGCCTCGTAGAAGTCGCCTTTGGAGGTGGCGCCGTCCCCGGCGCAGGTCACAGCGACACGGGCCGGTTCATTCATCTGCTGCTGGCGGTACTGGAGCGCGAAAGCGACCCCGGCCGCGTGCAGGAGCTGGGTGGCAATAGGCACGCACAGCGGCAGGTCTTGCGGGGCATGCTGGTAATTCTGGCCGCGCTCATCGCCGCCCCAGATCGCGAGGATCTCCTCGATTTCCACACCGCGCTCCAGCAGGGCGCCGGTCTCACGGTAGTAGGGACAGTAGACGTCTTCCGTGGCCATAGCTGAACCGACAGCGACGCCGATGGCCTCCTGGCCCAGGCTGGAGGGATAGGTGCCGAGCTGGCCGGTGCGCTGCAACTGCACCGCGCGCTGATCCACCAGCCGCGCAAGATTCATCTGCCGGTACAGGGACTGGAGCAGGTCCGGGGTGGCGGAATCGGGCAGCGCCTGGCTGGCCTGACCACGCTCGTCCAGGTACTGGAGGTGATTAATGTCAAATGAAGCAACCGGGTGCAGTCGCGGCTTGTGCATCGGGCTTTTCCTTATGATCCCGAAGCGCAAGTGTAGATGGAGGGAGCGGAACAGCCCCGCAGGCGGAGAGGGGATTGCCGCCGCAATCGTGGCAGTACGCGGCAAATGAAGGAAAGGCTCTAGCTCGGGTGCGGTCAGTCCGGCGGCAAATATTTAACGATCAGTTTTTTTGCCGGCGGGCTGACCGCACCCGAGCCCCTCCCAAACCAATGATGAGAGGCAACCGAAGCGGATTGAAATATTGGGGGCAGGCCCAGTCACAGGTGGTGTTCCGGCAAAAAACCTGATCGGTAAATATTTGCCGGAACACCACCTGTGACTGGGCCCGTCTGACTTTAGTAAGTGATGGCCTTCTCTGGCGCCGTTTATGATTTCTTGGTTGGGCGCTGCCAGCCGCTGATATTGCGCTGCTTGCCCCGCGCCACCGCCAGCTCCTCACTGCCCACTTCGCGGGTGATGGTGGAACCGGCACCCACGGTCGCACCGGCACCGACGGAGACCGGCGCCACCAGCGCAGTATTGGAGCCAATAAAGGCGCCGTCGCCGATTTCGGTGGTGGACTTGTTCACGCCGTCGTAGTTACAGGTGATGGTGCCCGCACCGATATTGACACCTTCACCAACCAGGGCATCACCCACGTAGGAGAGGTGGTTCACTTTGGAGCCGCGGCCAATTTTCGCTTTCTTGGTCTCGACGAAATTACCGATCTTGGCCCCGTCGGCCAGCTGGGTGCCGGGACGCAGGCGGGCGTAGGGCCCGATGGTGCAGGACTGACCCACCTCGGCATCCTCGATGATGGAGTTGGCCTCCACCCGGGTGCCATCGGCGAGCCGGCAGTTCTTCAGCAGGCAGTTGGGCCCGATCTGCACCCCCTTGCCGAGATTGACCTCGCCCTCGAAGACACAGTTGATATCGATGGAGACATCGCTGTCACACTGCAGGCTGCCGCGGATATCGATGCGCTGCGGGTCCAGCAGGGTGACACCGGCATTCATCAGTGCCAGTGCGCGGCTGTGCTGCAGGGCGCGCTCCATCTGCGCCTGCTGCACGCGGCTGTTGACCCCTGCCACCTCCAGCGGATCACTGGCGCGCACGCCGGTCACCGCAATCTCCTCGCTCACCGAGCGGGCGATAACTTCGGTCAGGTAATACTCGCCCTGGGCATTGTCGTTGGACAATTCCGGCAGCCAGCGGCACAGCAGATCGGCCGGGGCGGCGAGGATACCGGTGTTCACCTCGCGGATGGCGAGGGTATCGGCGTCAGCGTCCTTTTCCTCGACGATCGCCTGCACCCGCCCGGCATCGTCGCGCACGATGCGGCCGTAACCGGCCGGGTTGGCCATTTCCACAGACAGCAGGGCCGGGCCCTTGTCCGAAGCGCTGAGCAGGGACTGCAGGGTGCCGCTCTTCACCAGCGGCACATCGCCGTACAGTACCAGCACGGTGGCGCCGGCACGGAAATTCGGGATCGCCTGGGCGACGGCGTGGCCGGTGCCCAGCTGTTCGGTCTGCTCGACGAACTTCACCCCGCTGTCAGCAAAGCGCTCCCGCACCAGCTCGGCGCCGTGGCCCACCACGACGGTGATTTCCACCTCGCCCAGCTGCTTGGCGGCCTCGATGACCCGACCCAACATCGGCACGCCACCGATCGGGTGCAGCACCTTGGGCAGGTCTGAGCGCATGCGGGTGCCTTTGCCGGCGGCGAGGATCACTACATCAATGGTCATGGAGGGCCTTTCTGGGGTCGATTGCTGGAAAAAGTCGGCCATTTTGGCGGCTCGGCCCGGCCGGCTCAAGTCCGTGGCGGTTTATCCGCGCCACGGGGGTGTTGGGCGAGTTTCGTTTGCCGCCGCGGTCCGATGCCGGTAGTTTAACCGGCCTGAGGCAACCCGCCTTGTTTCCCTGATGACCATCAGCAGATCGCCCGCCCACAAGGTGGAGCGAAAGGACCAATAAATGACAACGATCAAACAGAATCGACTGCGCCAGCGCCTGCTCGGCCTCACAGCGGCGGCACTGTTCCTGCCACTCGGGGCCACAGCCGAAACCGGCACGTCCGCAACCGGCACGTCCCAAACCGTCCAGAAGCAGAGCGATGCAGGAGAGGCCGAAGCCTGGAACGTGAACCAGCCCCCCTACGCATTCAAGCCGATCGCACTGGATACCCGCGAGACCACCTGGAGCAACCTGGATATCAGCCCGGACGGCAGCACCATCCTGTTCGACATGCTCGGTGACATCTACCAGGTGCCGGTTGCCGGGGGTAAGGCACAGGCCCTGACCAACGAGCTGGCCTGGAACATGCAGCCGCGCTTCAGCCCTGACGGCAAGTCCATCGTCTTTATCAGCGACCGCGACGGCGCCGACAATATGTGGGTCATGGATCGCAACGGTAACAACCTGCGCCAGCTGACCACCGAGAAGGAAAACCTGGTGCACTCCCCCAGCTGGAGCCCCGATGGCCAGCACCTGGTTGCGCGCAAGGGCTTTATGTCCGGGCGTAGTATCCCCGCCGGTGAGATCTGGATGTACCACTACGGCGGCGGCGAGGGGCGCCAGCTGAAGGAGCGCCTCGGTGGCGAGATCGCGCAGAAGAACATCGCCGATCCGGTCTTCTCACCGGATGGCCGCTATATCTATTTCTCCATCGACACTACCCCAGGCACTGTGTGGGAGTACAACAAGAACTCCACCCAGCAGATCTTTGCCATCAACCGCTATGACCTGCAGGACGGCAAGGAAGAGACCTTCGTATCCGGACCCGGCGGCGCCATTGCGCCCATGCCCTCGCCGGACGGCAGCCAGCTGGCTTTTATCCGCCGTCAGGACAACAAGACCTCCCTGTTCCTGAAGGACCTGCAGACTGGCCTCGAGACCCCGATTTACAGCGAGCTGGAACGTGACCTGCAGGAGACCTTCGGCTCCCACGGCAACTATGTGCAGTACGACTGGATGCCCGACGGGGAATCCCTGATCGTGTGGTCCAAGGGTAGATTCCAGCGTATCGCCGCCGATGGCAGCGGTAGCGAGGAGATCGCCGCCCACATCCAGGTCGAGAAGCAGGTGGCCGATGCCGTGCGCTTCCCGGTCGACGTCGCCCCGGAAGAGTTCCAGGTGAAGATGATCCGCTGGGCACAGAAATCTCCGGATGGTCGCCAGATCGCGTTCCAGGCGCTGGGCAAGATCTATATCCAGGATGTGACCAGCGGTGAGCGCCGCCGCCTGACCCGCCAGGATGATCACTTCGAGTTCTACCCGAGCTGGTCCCGCGACGGCAAGCAGATCACCTACGTGACCTGGGACGATGAAAAGCTCGGCCACGTGCGCGTGGTGTCCGCCCGCAACGGCCGCGGTGACAACATCACCAGCCAGCCGGGCCTGTACGTCGAACCGGCGTTCTCCCCCAGTGGCGACACCATCGCCTACCGCCGCTTCACCGGCGGCTACCTGCTGAGCCCGGAGTACTCGCTGGAACCCGGTATTTATCTGGCCGATGCGGGTGGCGACTGGCAGCGTCGGCTGGTGAAGTCCGGCTACGAGCCCCATTTCGGCGCCGATGACGAGCGGATCTACTTCTCCGAGTTCGTCTACGAGGGCGGCGGCAAGCGGGTGCTGAAGAGCGTGGACGCCAACGGCAAAGATGAACGCGAGCACCTGCACGGTGCTGAAATCACCTCGTTCCGCCTGTCCCCAGACGGCCGCTGGGTGGCCTTCACCCAGGATTTCAAGGCCTTTGTGGCGCCGTTCATGCACACCGGCAAGTCCGAGTCCATCGGCCCCAATGCCAAAGCCGTGGCGGTCAAGCAGGTCTCTGCCCGCGCCGGCGAGCACCTGCATTGGTCAGCGGACAGCCGCACCCTCGGCTGGTCCCACGGGCCCAAGCTCTACGAGCAGCAGCTGAAAAACGCCTTCGAGTTTGTCGCTGGTGCGCCGGAAGCCCTGCCGGAGCCGGTTGCCGAGGGCATGGGCCTGAGCTTCATCGCGAAGCATGACAATCACGATCAGCTGATTGCCCTGACCGGCGGCAAGGTGGTCACCATGCGCGATGCCGAGACAACCCGGGAAGTGATCGACAACGGCGTGGTGCTGTTCCGCGGCAACCGTATCGTTGCCGTGGGTCCCGCCAGTGAAGTGGAGATTCCGCTTGGCGCCAAGCGTATCGATATCAGCGGCAAGACCGTGCTGCCCGGCCTCATCGACGCCCATGCCCACGGCGCCCAGGGCCGCGAGGAGATCATCCCGCAGCAGAACTGGAACCTGTTCTCCAGCCTGGCATTCGGGGTCACCACCATTCACGACCCGTCCAACGACAGCAGCGAGATCTTTTCCGCGGCAGAGATGCAGAAAGCCGGCCTTATCACCGGCCCGCGCATCTTCTCCACTGGCACCATCCTCTACGGCGCCAAGGGACCCGGCTACAAAGCCAAGATCAACTCCCTCGAGGATGCCCAGTTCCATGTGGGCCGCCTGAAGGAGATGGGTGCGATCTCGGTGAAGAGCTACAACCAGCCGCGCCGCGAGCAGCGCCAGCAGGTTCTGCAGGCCGCCCGTGAGCAGGGCATCATGGTGGTGCCGGAAGGTGGCGGCAAGTTCCAGCACAACATGAACATGATCGTCGATGGCCACACAGGCGTGGAGCACTCGCTGCCGATCGCCAACGTGTATGGCGACGTGGAGCAACTGTGGGGCCAGACTGCGGTGGGCTACACGCCGACCTTCGTCGTCGCCTACGGCGGCCTGTCCGGGGAGTACTACTGGTACGACCGCACCGAAGTGTGGAAGAACGAGCGCCTCACCACCTTCACCCCGGACTTCATCGTCAACCCGCGCAGTATCCGCCGCCCGACGGCACCGGACAGCCACTACAACCACTTCAATGTGGCCCGCCACGCCAAGCAGCTTCGGGACAAGGGTGTCACCGTACATATCGGTGCCCACGGTCAGCGCGAGGGGCTCGGTGCCCACTGGGAGCTGTGGATGATGGGGCAGGGCGGCTTCACTCCCTGGGAGGCATTCCGTGCCGGCACCATCGACGGTGCCCGCTACCTAGGCATGGATGGCGACATCGGCAGTATCGAGCCGGGCAAGCTTGCGGACCTGATTGTCGTGGATGGCAACCCGCTTGAGGACCTGCGCCAGTCCGAAAACGTCACCTATACCGTCATCAATGGTCGCGTATTCGATGCCAGCACCATGAACGAGCTGGGCAGTGAGGAGCGCCTGGCCTTCTTCCACGAGCGCCTGCCCATCAGTGCCATGCCGGCACCCACAGCCGAAGCGATCCAGGAAAAGATGGAGCGGCACCACTGGGTTCACTGATCCTCATCGACCGGTAAACCACCACGAAAACCCGCGGCTCCGGCTGCGGGTTTTCTTTTTTGTGCGGTGTGAAATTGGTCGGCAGGTGACTTTTGCCCTGCGTTCAGGACGATCGCTCCGCAGCTCTCGGGATGAGGTGTTATCGACCACAAGATCGACCAGTTGGAGAGTAGGGTGGCTTGACTGCAGACTGGTGAGGCCGTCAGTCAGTGAGAGAGGCTAAATTCGGATCAGTCGTTGGTGATGTAGCCGTACTTGAACATGCCCACAAAGACCGCCCCGCCGATCGTGTTGCCAATAGTGGCAATCGCCAGAAAACGCCAAACTTCCCCGCCCGTCAGTCCGTTATCGCCGCCCAGCCAGGCACAAAAAGCGGCCACAGCCCCGGCGATACAGTGGGCCAGCCCCCCGATACCGATTACAAACGTGATGAGACTGATCACCATGATCCGCCCGATAGTATCGGTCGACGACGCCACAACCCAGCCAAGCAACCCCATCAACCAGCCGGCGAACAGCGCTCCCAGAAACAGGCCCCTGCCGCCGTCCGCCATCATCTTTGCTCCGTAATACTCGAAGGCGTAGCTATCGACTGTCCCGCTCAGCGCTGCGAAGCGCACAAAGATGAGGCTGAAAAGAAAGGCGCCCAGCATATTACCGCCATAGATCAGCCCCCACACACGCATCAGGTCCAGAGTGCTCTGTTTACGATCCAGCACTGGCAGGATTGCCAGCGTCGTGTGTTCGGTAAAGAGATCACTGCGTCCGATAATGACGAGAATGAAACCCACCGGATAGCTCATGGCGAGGATCAGGTGCAGCAGGGCGGTGGACACCTGCTGGTGGAATTGGGTAAAGAGCACCGCGATCAGGAAAAAACTGAAGCCGATCTCCAGTCCCGCGGCAGTTGACGACAGCGCCAGAGACAGGCTCTTTCTGCCATATTCGTGCTGGCTCTCCTCCATCTGCTCCTGGAGGATCTGGCGGTCGCTTTTTGGTTTGGTATGTTCGGGCGCCGTCTCGTCCATGTAACTCTCTGAAATCAGGCGGCAGTTCCGCCACTGTATACTGCCACTCCATCACAGAGCTTAGATCACCCGTTGATCAATCATTCGGGCACATATCGCCATTTCCTGTGATTCCGACCCAAAAACCAAAACCTTCGCTAGCGGACTCGCGCAGACTCTCTTTGCTAACGGCCATAAAAAAGCCCGCCATTTGGCGGGCTCTTCAGGCTTTGCTGATGGGCGATCAGTCGTTCAGGTGCGCACAGCGCCCGAACTCTGCACCATCCTGGACTTCCGCGATCAGCTGTTTCGGGAAGCTGACCTCTCGATCCTGACCGTCTTTACAGACGAAGGCGGTCTCCATATCGACGTCAAAGGTAATGGTGGCACCGGCAAGGTTTGCCATCATGTTCGAACCCTCGCCGTCCAGTGCCAGCGGATTGTCTGCCGGGAACTGGGAAGCTTCGACCACACCCTGCTTGTTGAAGAAGTCACGGGTGTTGATCCAGCCGATACCATCCAGGTACACAGCACCCATAAAGCCAGTGAAGAAGGAACCGGCACGGCCAACGAGAACGGTGCCATCCTCACTCATATCGATCGGCATAACCCGGATCGGGCCGAAATAGCTCTGCACGAATTCAGCCCCGTAACGCGTACACAGGTTGCCGAGGAAGAAGTGGTTGAAGTCCATATCTTCACACCATTTCAGGCCACCAATGTCCTCCAGCTCGTCGGTTTTGGTATTCCAGAGCTTCACACCGGTACTGGTATCCAGTGCAACGGTGCTGCCATCACGGGTCATGGCCGTAGCATTCTTGGCACCGAACTCGCGGTACAGATCGCGGAACTCACCATCGATCCAGGCCACTTGATTGGCCGCACTGGAGCCGGTAATGACCTTGCCGTTACCGGAAACGCGGTCGGCACGAACCCACTGCACATAACCGGGCAGGTCGTAGGGCAGTTCCTCGATATTGCCGTGCTTGTCCCACTTCACCGGGACCATTTCGCCAGCGCCGTTTTTCTGGCAAATACCATCGCCGTCGACATCTTTGTAGCCCAGGCCGACCATCACCTCACCGGTGTCGTCCATGTCCCAGACCGATGCTGCCTGTTTGCCCAGGCTACCGCTGCCACCACAGGTGTTGCCGTTCAGGTCCTGCATGGGGTCCAGGTTGTTGCTGATCAGATCCCAGATGGCCGGTTCGCGAATACCATTGCCATCGAGGTCAGCAGTAATGACTGCCTTCGTGGCATTCTTGTTCATCTGTCCGCCAGTAGTGCGTACATCGACATTCGGGTGCAGCGAATAGGATTTCTGTACCGAGTCGTAGACGAATGGGATTCCATTACCGACCATACCAATGGCTTTTTTGCCATTTTTGGCCAGATCGGTGACGAACGCCTGTACAAGCGGCGTGTACTGGATGCCATCCTCGTAGCCGTTGAAGTACATATCCGTGCGCTTGGTCTCTCCAGCCTGGACGGTAATCGGCGTGAAGTTACAGGCGCGATCTTCAGCGGGATTGGTGCTCTCACCATCGTTCCAGTACTCGGACTGGGAAACAATGGCAGTCGGCGCGGTCGGGTAGCCGCCGGCCTTGATGGTGTCGGTATACAGGACGTAGCGGGCACCCGGTTGCAGACCATTGATGGTGAAAGTGCCATCCGGACCGACCAGGCCCTGGGTCTGGTTACCGGACTGCTGGGTGATCACATCGTACATCGGGTTGTCGATGTTACGGGCGACCATGTTGATACCGGAGTATTCACTGACGCCGTCTTTCAGGTACAGCTTGCCGGTGATGGAGCCGTACTGGGTCTTGTAGGCCTCCGTCGGATACAGGTCCGAGATATTCACGATGTCATCGCGCACGCTGATGGTCGCCTGTTGACGGCCGGCCTCGCCACGCACATTGATGAACGGGAACATGGTTTCGATGGTGTCCTCCGCCGGCCTGGGGAAGCCGGTATAGACATTGGTGGTGTCACAGCCCGGCACACCGTCGTAATAAGGGCGGTAACCGGCAGCCATGTAGCTGAAATGACCGTTCGCCTGGGAGTGGGACATGTTCAGGGCGTGGCCAAATTCGTGGGTGAATACGCCGGCAACCTTTTCGCCTTCGGTATCACTGACATCCACAAACCAACCGTTCATCAGCGCAGTGGCTTCCAAAATCTCACCGGTCTCTTCGTCCGCCCACTCCGGGAAGGCGATGCCCAGTACCTGGTTCTTCGGTACCCCGAAGTACTGCTCCAGGATCTGGCCGTCGGTATCGTAATTTACCCAGAAGCCGTAGCCGTTTTCCTTCGCATAGATTTCGCCAACATTGGTTTCATTGACGTCAGCAATGCCAGTCTGCTCTTCAATCGTGCCCTGGATGGACATACGCAAAGTGGAGGTTTCCACGTTGGACCACTCTGCGACGGCTTTGGCCGTGACCGCATTGGCCTGCTCGATGGTCAGGAATACAGTGCCATCGTAATTGACGGTAAACGCCGGTGCCTCACCGCCGTCGGCAGTCGGGGTCATGGGACCACCGTCGGTGTAGACAGGAATGTCACCCTTGGAGGTATCCCACTTGTAGGGCTGCATGGTCGGCTCATGGATATAGAGGGGACCACCTGCCTGCGCGCCCGCAGAAGCCAGGGCAAGACCTATTGCAATACTGAGCTTATTCATTTTCATTTTTTGCTCTCCTCAACCAGCTTGCCCACATAGCCCATGAAAGTTGCAGAGTTTACAGCTCCGGGAGTGGTGATCATGTTCTGCTCTTCGGTGGACATGTTGGAGGTGTCCATGCCTTCGAACAGGCCGTGGTTATTGAAGTCGTTGATGACCTTGTCGTTGGTCACGACAAATTTGCCCTGGGCCATGCCCGCAGTGGTCTGGAAGCCAGTGATGCTGGCTTTCTTGTACATGAAGGCCACAACCTGTTCGCCCTCACGCCACTTGGCAAAACCTTCCGGGGTCACGCCCAGGTATACCTTGCCGTTACCCATGGAACGCGGCTTGATCAGGCCGAACTGACGGAAGGTGTATTCGGTATCATCTTTCACCTTGCCTTTGGCATCGCTGCCAACGCGGATGGTGACTTCGGTGTAGGGCGCCTGGTCCTGAAAACCGTCAGTGACGCTGACGACCTGGCCGATCAGAATGCTTTCAGAGGCTGTCACCAGCTCTTCCAGGTTCTGGCTCTTGAGTTTCATGGCGTGCGCGGAGGCGGACAGCAAGGCTGCGGCCGCCAGCGGCGCCAAGATGCGCGAGAAAAATTTCCCGATTGGCATGGAGACCTCCTGACAGGATTTATTGTTATGAGCAATCGTGATCAAAACATGTTCACGACCCTTTACACCCTCACTACATCACAAAACCAGCGTCGCAAATGTAACAGTCTGTCACAGTGACGCAGAGCAACTTTTTAGCGCCTGGTGACAGTGCAAACCACCCAGAAATCACTGCTGATCTGCGCCTAAAAGGTGCAAAAAGCGGGAAAGTTCATGATTGGAACAATCGAAGGAGCTCGACTGCTTTTGCTATTACAGTCCAGACAGAAGATGCCTGACTGTGCTTGCGATGGAAAACGAGGGCTTGGCCTGAAGGTGCCGACAACGGGGTGAGGAGAGCTCGTCGGGATACTTTTCTACAGTGTCACAGATTGATGGCGACCTTGTTCTCAATTGAATCTCTTGGCTCCCCCCGTGAAAGGCCGCTTTCACAAGCGGTCGGGCTGAGAGAGCAAACGGGCAGGCAACAGACAGGCACAAAAAAAGCAGCCGAAGCTGCTTTTCCTGATGAACCCGGGGAATACCCTATCGGATCTCAGGCTGCAGACGAAGCGCATCTGCTTGCAGGCGTCTTCATGAATCTGCAGCCTCCCAAGTTAAAGCCCTCCCGGCCCACAGTCCTCTCTCAGGTAGCTGATCATCGACTCGTAAAGCTTTTTCTGATGTTCGTAAAAAAGCGTGTTGCTGAAGTGATCGGCACCCTTGAGCTCGACATATTCATAGGGCTTTTCAAGCGCCTGAAGGGCATTACGATACTTTTCTGCATGCTCCGGTGGTACCCGCTGATCCACATCACCATGCACAAGAAGGATCGGAATATTTACGCTGTCGACTTCCTTTACGGGAGACAAACTGTCATCCCACATTCGAAGCTGTTCGGTTTTGGCAGCCCCACGGAGGCGGGTGCGGTAGTAATTGACCTGCATCTGGTTATCAGATACCGCGGCACCAGCGATAGCACACTGGTAGATCTGCTCCTCCCTGCTCGCTGCTACCAGGGCAGCATACCCACCATAGGACCAGCCGAAAATCGCGAGACGGTCGGGGTCTGCCCAGCCCTGCTCAACCAGATAGAGCATGCCGTCGTCTTTGTCATCCTGCATTTTCTTGCCGCCCTGGCCACCGTCAATGAAGGCCGACTTATAGTGGTCCAGGCCAAGGCCCCGGGAACCACGATATTGTGGCTGCAACACGAGATAGCCATTATTCGCGAGCATTTGCGCCCACTCGTTATATAGGGCCAGCTCGGAGACAAAGGGACCACCATGAGGCATGACAATGGCGGGGAAGGGTGGCTTGCCATTCGGTACAGTCAGATATGCAGGAATGGTTCGGCCATCACGTGCTTCATATTTGATGTAGCGAACATCGGCGAGATTCTCTGGCTCCAGTAGCGGCTGGCGACTTCCCAATTTGGTAAAGCGGCCCTCGTGGAGCAAATAGTAGGTACCTGGATCACGCGGGCCGACATTGTAAACAGTCATGCTTTTGCCATCGCGTGAGCGGCTATTGATACGCAGGTAATGTGCGTTAGGCACGACCCGCTCCAGTTGTTTCTGCGTGGCCATCTCAACATCATCAAAATATTCCACTTTGACATTGTCGGACGCATAAGCCACGCCAGTAACACGATCGGCCTCTTCCCAAGTATTGGTATGGTAGCGCACGCCAGACACATCCACGTCATCGCGGCGATAGACCAGCTCACCATACTTGCCAGCCTTGAGGTCATACTCCCACAGGCCGACTTTATCGTGACCATTGTTGGCTGTCACAAACAAGATGTGTGGCTTATCTACATCGAACCCCTCGACAGCGAACGTTTCAAATGAATTTTCATCCTGGCGATAGAATTCAGTCCAGCTTTTACGGTCTGTCAGACGTTCATACCAGACAAGCTCACCTTTACTGATATCAAAGCCGCGTGCCAACCATGGGCTGCCATTACCGTCGAACTCTAACTGGCCCATATCGAGCTTGCCACGCATCAGTAGCTTTTTTGCACCTGTCTTAAGGTTAAGCTCATAATATGTTCGCGGCCGGAAAGCCCGATTTAATCTGCTGTCATCTCCGCCCGGGAGATAGGAAAAAATGATCCGGTCTTGTTTCCCGGGCAGGACATTCTCGATTTCTGCGCCCAGCTGGTCATATTTTTGCAATTTATTTCTGCGTATATCGACCGACGCCAATAGATACTCATATACTCCCTGATTGAAGCCTTCGATGCGATCACGGACTTTTTGTCGCAAACGCATTCCGATTACGTCATTACTGACCCAGAAAAACTGCATTATCTCCATTGGATCTGAATTGACACGAAAGGGTTCCTTGCTCAGATCAGATGTTGGATAGACTTCGATAACCGGGTCGCCATCCCTGGTCGGAATTTTCATCAATGCAACGTGCTTGCCGTCTGGAGAGATTTCAACGTTACTGATGACATTTCTTAATGCCCAGTAATCCAGCGGATAAGGCTCTGGATTCTTTCCAAATGCGCATACGCTAAAAAGCATTGCCAATACACTTAGCAGCTTCTTCATCTCTTTATCCCTATCATTACTTCCCTAAGAATATATTCCTTCCTTCTTGCATAGAAAAAAGCCCGCATAAATGCGGGCTTTATCAAGGCTTTGTTTCTCAGAAGGTTTTCTGAAGATTCAGGAACATACTACGACCCATAACATCATAGCCATAACCAATTGGGGTATTGTTTATAGCGGTCACTTCATTTCCATCAACAACTGGCGGTTCTTCGTCGAAGACATTTCTCACACCCAGGCCAGCGGTCCAGGTATCCGCGTAGTAGTAGAGGGAAGCTGAGTGAATGACATAGTTGTCTGCGAACCCTACGTCACGACAATCTACGCCACCATTCGCTGCACCGACACAAGTATCAGAGAAGAAACCTGTGCCGTTTGAGTCGTAAATATCACTGAACTCGTCGATGTATTCTTCGTCCTGCTCAACCTTGCCAAGGTAGCGGCTTGTCCAGGTAAAGCGATAGTTATCATATTCAACCCGGAATTCACCACGGCCCTGCCACTTTGGATAACCAAAGGTGCCGGTGTAGTACTCAACATCAGGCGTACCATCATCCGACAGGTAGGTCAGTGTTCTTTCCAGCACGCGGTTGAACGTCAGGTTTGCAGACAGTTCAACAGGTGCACCAAAGATGGTAACCGGCTGCTGGTAGCGAAGGTTGTAATCCAGACCTCTCGCAACCTCGTTGTCGCGGTTTACGAACGCAGCATCAATGATGTTCAGGAAACCTTCATCATCACGGCTCAACAGCGAACAGAAGGCACTGGTACCATTTGGATTGTTGTAACAATCGTTAACGAGGAACTGTGCTGACGGCTCGATAATCGAGTTTTCAATCTCGATATCGTAGTACGTCATACCTAAAGTCAGGCTGAAGTCATCGAAGAAAGGCTGCTCATAAGAGAAGCCGGCAGTGAAAGACTCGGAGGTCTCTTCCTCCAGATCTGTAGTGCCGCCGCGCGCAACTTCCACACTGTAGGTATTGAAGCCGTCGTTACTCAGGGTTGTCGGATCGACGCCGTTGGCCAGGCAGTTAGCCAGCACTTCCGGTGAGCGGGTATCCAGGTCAGCATTATAGCCGCCATTGAGCGGATCCAATGCCGCGTCGGGGATTGCACAGGGGTCAAACACGCTGTTAAAGCCGGTTTGATTTTGCAGGAAGTTTTCGCGCAGGTTGGGTGCTCGATAGGAAGTGCCATAGGTAGAACGCAGCAGCAGGGACTCTACTGGACGGTAAGCGATTTTCGCTGCATTGGTCCAGGCACCACCATAGAACTCGTCCTTGGTGTAGCGTGCTGACAAGTTGGTCGTCAACTCTTCTGCGAGGAACTTACCCGCAACAATTGGTAGTTCTATTTCCGCAAAGGCCTCATGGGTGTCTTTGCTACCCGTCGCACCACCATCGGAGAAGTAACCGAAGAACAAACCATCCCGGGCAATATCGTCGGGCAGGGATTTGATGCGGTCGTTACGTGTTTCTGCACCGACGCCCACGATGACATCACCCGCCGGGAGACTGGCTACGGTGCCAGAAGCGTAAGCACTGAAGATGGTCTGATAGTACGCGGTATCAAAGTCACGGCTGTCGAACAGGTAGTCCCGCTCAGCCTGGGTAGCGAAATCGCCGATCACACCCTGATAGAGCGAGTCTGCATACATATCAACGGGGACACAGGTGGTCTCACCGGGGAGGGGGGTACAGGTGAAGGTGCCCGGGTTATTCGGATCTTCTACGGTGGTTGCCAGAGACTGCGCCAGGCGATCACCGCGGATACCATAGCGGCTGGACTTACCATCAGATTTGGTCATTGAGCCAGACAACTCAAAGCTCCAGTCAGACATAGTGCCAACATTCAGCATCGGCAGATCGCCGCGAACGCCTGTGACCAGTCGCATCTGCTGGACCTCAACATCTGCCTGGGTACGATCACCACGCACAGACACAATCGGCAGGGTTGATGCCGCACCAATCGGTCCCACCAGCAAGCCGAACTGCTCTGGTGTACCGCCGTAGAGTGCTGCCACCTGCGCTGCGAAGCTGGGATTTGTCAGGAGCTGGTCATAGGCCAGGCCACAATCGACTCCCCGCACGCCATCCGGGTTACAGATATTGAAGGGGTTGCTACCCGGCACACTCGGGAACAGTTGATAGGCACCGTTATCGATAAAGTTTTCGCGCTTTGCATACATGGTCTCAAAGAAGGGGGTGATGTTCATATCCCCTTCGAAAGTGTACTCACCGTAGGCCATGAAGCTGGTGCGCTCCTGCTCTGGCAGGAGGTGGGCGAACAGATCGCGCCCGTTGATGTCGTAGTCACGGAAATTGATATCGGTTACACCATCCCCGTTACCATCTACACCAAAGCCATAAAGACTGGATTCAGAAAACCCGTTCCAGCCCCCATTGCTCGATCCGGGGGTGTAGTAAATACTGCCTGAAAAAGGTACGGATACACGGCCAGCAAGGGAACCTACAGCACAGCCATCCGACATATCCATCCCATACACTTCGCCGTAAAAAGCATCCTGGGTGTAGATTTTGCCGTCGGTGCCAATTTCATAATTCGTGGCACAGCCGTCGGTCCATTCGCGGTCAGCTAGCGTCACCGCGTTCTGCTGGAAGTATTCCATTCCCATGCCGATAAAGCCGCGGTCGAAGTTCTCACCCCAGCTGAGACTTATGGTGTTAGCTTCACCATTCGGCTGAGTCGGTGTTGAGTTGAAGACTTCAAGATCAATACCCTCGAAATCCTTTTTCAGGATGACGTTGGTTACGCCGGCAACGGCGTCAGAACCATAGATAGAAGACGCACCATCGAGTAACAGGTCGTACTGCTGTACGAGTGAGGCCGGAATCAGGTTCAGGTCGGGTGCCACGGGGGCGCCTTCAACGCCAGCGGGCGCGAGACGGCGGCCATTCAGCAGCACCAGAGTTCGACCGGCACCCAGGCCGCGAAGGTCGACAGTTGAAGCCCCTGGTCCGTTGTCCAAGACGTAGCCGGAGAAAGTCAGGTCAATCTGCTGGCCGGTTGCTGCACCACTGCTCTGCAGAATGGAAGATGTATCGATGGCCCCAGCTTCGCGCGCGCCCTCGGTGTCAATAATCTGCAGGGGGGCGATACTTGAGAAGGTATCCCGTTTCAGGCGAGAACCTGTGACGACGACCTGCTCCATATCCCCGTCTTGTTCGCCCGAGGCCGCTTCTGATGCCTCAACCTGGGCCGCAACTTTTTCCTCGGTCAGTGCGGCATCATTCTCTTGAGCCAGTGCCCAGGGGCTCAATACTGCCGCCAACACTGCTGTGGAGACACTTGCCACCAGTGGAGATGCTGTTCCCTTACTCAATTCTTTTTTTATCATCCTTATTTCACCCCTCGGTTAAAATTTGTACAACCAGAGGTGCTAGTACCAGCCACCAAGACGTATGACGTTGCAAAGACGACTTACCGGAATTAACGAAGGGGGAGGAGTGGCTGGATCAACCTATTTTTGTGACCAACTGCTCAAATTCGAGATAAAAATCGATTCAAGCTCATGCAGCTTCAATGATCAGTCTCGCGTAGCACTGCACAGAGAAATGTTGTGTCCGGAAACGGCAGCAGTAACGAGAGGCACAAAAAAAGCAGCCGAAGCTGCTTTTCCTGATCGCCTGGGGACAGGCGCTTACTTGCCGGCGGCCTTGCGGATGGCCTGCAGGGTGCGCAGGCGGGCTTCGGCTTCGGCCAGCTGGGCAGACACTCTTGCGTAGTCCACCTCGGAAGGCGCCTTGTGCAGGGCGTGGGTCGCCTCTTCACGGGCCTTCTGTGCAGATTCCTCGTCGATCTCGCGCTCGGCGACATCCGCCAGGATGGTGACGATATTGGGCTGCACCTCAGCGTATCCGCCGCTGACAAACAGCACTTCCTCTTCACCACCGGGCTTGATGATGCGCACCGGACCGGGCTTGAGGGCGGTGAGCAGCTGGGCGTGGCCGTAGGAAATTCCCAGCTCACCCTCGATACCGCTCACGATCACCATCTCCACCAGGCCGGAGAAGAGGGATTGCTCAGCGCTTACTATGTCGCAATGTACAGTCATAGCCATAAGGCTACCTCATTCTCTGGTAATTGCCTGAGGAAATCCGGACCCCGCCAGCAGACGGGGTCGCGAATCTCTGCGCTTACTTGGCCTTGTTGGCTTTCTCGACGGCTTCGTCGATGGTGCCGACCATGTAGAACGCCTGCTCCGGCAGGTGGTCGTAGTCACCGTTCAGGATACCCTGGAAGCCGCGGATGGTTTCCTTCAGGGAAACGTATTTGCCCGGTGCACCGGTAAATACTTCCGCAACGTGGAACGGCTGGGATAGGAAGCGCTCAATCTTACGGGCACGGGCCACGATCTGCTTGTCTTCCTCAGACAGCTCGTCCATACCCAGGATGGCGATGATGTCCTTCAGCTCCTTGTAGCGCTGCAGTACGGACTGCACGCCACGGGCCACTTCGTAATGCTCCTGGCCGATCACCAGCGGATCCAGCTGACGGGAGGTGGAGTCCAGCGGATCAACTGCCGGGTAGATACCCTTGGCGGCGATGTCTCGGCTCAGTACGACGGTGGAATCCAGGTGCGCAAACGTGGTCGCCGGGGACGGGTCGGTAAGGTCGTCCGCCGGTACATATACCGCCTGGATGGAGGTGATGGAGCCGGTCTTGGTGGAGGTAATACGCTCCTGCAGAACGCCCATCTCTTCCGCCAGAGTCGGCTGGTAACCTACCGCAGACGGCATACGGCCGAGCAGAGCGGATACTTCGGTACCGGCCAGGGTGTAACGGTAGATGTTGTCGACGAACAACAGTACGTCACGACCTTCATCACGGAATTTCTCCGCCATGGTCAGGCCGGTCAGGGCTACACGCAGACGGTTACCGGGCGGCTCGTTCATCTGGCCGTAAACCATCGCCACCTTGGATTCGGAGAAGTTCTCGACGTTTACAACGCCGGCTTCCTGCATCTCAAAGTAGAAGTCGTTACCTTCACGGGTACGCTCACCAACACCAGCGAATACAGACAGACCGCTGTGCTCGGTAGCGATGTTGTTGATCAGCTCCATCATGTTGACGGTCTTGCCCACACCGGCACCACCGAACAGGCCAACCTTACCGCCCTTGGCGAACGGACATACCAGGTCGATTACCTTGATGCCGGTCTCCAGCAGCTCGGTGGAGCTGGACTGCTCTTCATAAGTGGGGGCAGCGCGGTGAATGGAAGCGCGTTCCTTCTCACCGATCGGACCACACTCGTCGATCGGGTTGCCCAGCACGTCCATGATACGACCCAGGGTCTCGGTACCCACCGGTACGGAAACCGGCGCACCGGTGTTCTTAACCGGCAGACCGCGGGAGATACCCTCGGATGAACCCATGGCGATAGCGCGTACAACGCCGTCGCCGAGCTGCTGCTGCACTTCCATGGTCAGGTTCTTGTCCTCAACCACGAGTGCGTCGTATACCTTCGGCACGGAGTCGCGCGGGAATTCCACGTCGATGACCGCTCCGATCACTTGCACAATTTGTCCGTTACTCATTTCCGGATCCTCAAATCAAAATTCGTTCAGCCGCTTAAACCGCTGCGGCGCCGCCCACAATCTCGGACAGCTCCTGGGTAATCGCTGCCTGGCGCGCCTTGTTGTACACAAGCTGCAGCGCATCGATCAGTTCGCCGGCGTTATCTGTGGCGCTCTTCATCGCGATCATTCGCGCGGCCTGTTCACAAGCCTTGTTCTCGACCACGGCCTGGTACACCTGCGACTCGATATAGCGCGCCAGCAGGCCATCCAGCAGCTCCACCGGCTCGGGCTCGTAGAGGTAGTCCCACTCGTGACTCAGCTCTTCGTCCTCATCCCTCGGCAGGGGCAGCAACTGCTCCACCCGCGGCTTCTGGGACATGGTATTGACGAATTCATTGGACACGAGGAACAGACGGTCGATGTCGCCTTCCGCGAAACGATCCATCATGACCTTGACCGAACCGATCAGCTTGTTGGCCTGGGGTGCGTCACCGACATCGCGCAGTGCCGCCACAACCTTGGCGCCGATACTGCTGAAGAAACCTGCGGCCTTGTTACCGACTGCGCAGACCTCAACATCAACACCCTTGTCGGACCAGGCCTGCATTTCGCGAATCGCCGACTTGAACATGTTGATGTTCAGGCCGCCGCAAAGACCACGGTCAGTGGAGACCAGAATAAAACCCACCCGCTTGGCTTCACGCTCCTGCAGGTAGATGTGCTGGTACTCGGCCGAGGCGTTGGCGACATGGCCGATCACCTGGCGTATGCGCTGGGCGTAAGGACGCCCCAGTGCCATGCGATCCTGAGCCTTGCGCATCTTACTCGCCGCGACCATTTCCATCGCGGAGGTAATTTTCTGCGTGCTCTTGATGCTGGCAATTTTCGTGCGTACTTCTTTTCCGCCTGCCATAGTGTTTTACCTTTTTGCTCGTTTTTCCCTGACCACCGCCCCCGCCAGAAGGAGAGGGCGGAAGGCGGAATTACCAGCTACCGGTAGCCTTGAACTTCTCGATGGCGCCCTTGAAGGCCGCTTCGATTTCGTTGTCGTAAGCACCGGTGCTGTTGACCTTCTCCATCAGCTCTGCGTGTTCGCTGTTCATGTAAGCGAGCAGGGCGGATTCGAAGTCGAGCACTTTGGCTACTTCTACGTCGTTCAGGTAACCCTTGTCGGCGGCATAAACGGAAACAGCCATTTCCGCGATGGACAGCGGAGAGTACTGCTTCTGCTTCATCAGCTCGGTGACGCGCTCACCGTGATCCAGCTGGGCCTTGGTAGCCTCGTCCAGATCGGAGGCAAACTGGGAGAACGCCGCCAGTTCGCGGTACTGGGCCAGAGCGGTACGGATACCACCAGACAGCTTCTTGATCACCTTGGTCTGAGCGGAACCACCGACTCGGGATACGGAGATACCCGGGTTGATGGCCGGACGCACGCCGGCGTTGAACAGGTCGGTTTCCAGGAAGATCTGACCGTCGGTAATGGAGATTACGTTGGTCGGTACGAACGCGGAAACGTCGCCAGCCTGGGTTTCAATGATCGGCAGTGCGGTCAAAGAGCCGGTCTTGCCTTTCACTTCACCGTTGGTGAACTTCTCTACGTACTCGGCGTTTACACGCGCGGCGCGCTCCAGCAGACGGGAGTGCAGGTAGAAAACGTCACCCGGGTAGGCTTCACGGCCCGGCGGGCGCTTCAGCAGCAGGGAGATCTGGCGGTAGGCCCAGGCCTGCTTGGTGAGGTCATCGTAAATGATCAGGGCGTCTTCACCGCGGTCGCGGAAGTACTCGCCCATGGTGCAGCCGACATACGGGGCCAGGAACTGCATGGCAGCCGGGTCAGCAGCGCCGGCAGCGACCACGATGGTGTGATCCATCGCGCCGTGCTCTTCCAGTTTGCGCACCACGTTGGCAATGGAGGACTGCTTCTGGCCGATGGCAACGTAGATACACTTAATGCCAGTGCCTTTCTGGTTGATGATCGCGTCGATCGCCACCGCAGTCTTACCGATCTGGCGGTCACCGATGATCAGCTCACGCTGGCCACGGCCGATCGGGATCATGGTGTCAACGGCCTTCAGACCAGTCTGAACCGGCTGGTCTACAGACTGACGGGCGATAACACCGGGAGCTACTTTTTCTACTGCGTCGGTGAGCTTAGTGTTCAGGGGGCCTTTGCCATCGATCGGGTTACCCAGTGCGTCGACCACGCGGCCCAGCAGTTCGGGACCAACCGGGGTTTCCAGGATGCGGCCGGTACAACGGCACTTCTGGCCTTCGGCCAGGTCCTTGTAGTCACCCAGTACGATGGCACCGACGGAGTCGCGCTCCAGGTTCAGTGCCATACCGTAGACACCACCCTCGAACTCGATCATCTCACCGTACATGGCGTCCGCCAGGCCGTGAATGCGGATGATACCGTCGGATACGGAAACAATGGTGCCCTCGTTCTGGGCCTGGGTGCTCACATCGAGACTTTCGATGCGGCTCTTGATAATTTCACTGATCTCAGAGGGATTCAGTTGCTGCATGCTCTGTTCCTCAAGTTCCTAAATGCTTAGGAAAGTAATTAGGAGTTCATCGCCTCGGCGAGTTTGGCCAGTCGGCCGCGCACCGTGCCGTCGATTACAGTGTCACCGGCGCGCACGATGGCGCCTCCCAGCAGGCTCTCGTCTACTGAGCTGTGCAGGTGCACTTCGCGTCCGAATTTCTTGCCGAGCGCCTGCGTCAGGTTTTCGGCCTGGGCATCACTGAGGGCTCGCGCGGACACGACTTCCACTTCGATCGTGGACTCCGCTTTTGCTTTCAGGTCTTCGAACAGCGCGGAAATTTCCGGCAACAGGGAAAGGCGGTGGTTTTCCGCCAATAACCGGATAAAGTTCTTACCGGCTTCACTGAGGTCATCTGAACAGATGGACAGGAATTTGTCTGCGCGCTGTTCGCTGGTGAGCTGTGGGTTCTCCAACAGCTCACGCACTTTCTCGCTTTGGCTGACCGCGGCTGCAGTTGCCAGCGCAGCGCTCCAACCTGAGAGGTCGGAGGCCTGCTGCGCATAGGCGAAGGCTGCTTTGGCGTAAGGCCGGGCCAGTGTGCTGAGTTCCGCCATGGGGTTCCTCGCTTACAGCTCGGCTGCCAGTTTGTCGATCAGGTCGTCATGCGCCTTGGCATCGATATTGATCGACAGGATCTTCTCGGCACCGGCCACGGACAGCTCGGCTACGCGGCTGCGCAGCTGCTCCTTGGCACGGTTCACTTCCTGTTCGATCTCCGCCTTGGCGGCAGCCTTCAGGCGATCACCCTCGGCGAGGGCGGCCTGCTTGGCCTCATCGACGATCTGATTGGCGCGCTTATTGGCACCATCAATGATCTCAGCCGCCTGCTCTTTGGCTTCCTTGAGCTGATCAGCAGCTTTACGCTGGGCCAGCTCCAGATCCTTTCCAGCACGCTCGGCTTCTTCAAGACCGGTAGCGATCTTCTGCTCGCGCTCCTTCATCACGCCCATCAGGGGCGGCCAGACGAACTTCCAGCAGAACCACACAAAGGCCAGAAATGTAATCGACTGGCCGATTAGAGTCAGGTTGATATTCACACCGACACCTCTTGCTCTTTGCTCTTTATAAAAAAAGAACTATGGGGGTTAAGGGCAATTGGAACGATGGAATTAACCAGCCAGACCAGGAGCAACCGCGAAAATCAGGTACATGGCGATACCAACACCGATCATCGGAACGGCGTCGAGCAGACCAGCCATCAGGAACATTTTGCCCTGCAGAGCCGGAGCCTGTTCCGGCTGGCGCGCAGAACCTTCCAGCAGCTTGCCACCCAGAGTACCGAAACCAATCGCAGTACCCAGGGCGCCCAGACCGATCAGCAGTGCGCTCGCGATGTAAACCAGACCAAGTGCTTCCATTGTATTCTCCATCTATAAGTTAAGAGTTGATTGAAAGGTTGATGAAACGTAACTGTCGAAAAATCAGTGGTCGTTCTTGTGCTCTTCTTCCCGGTCATGGGCCATGGCCATGTACACGGTAGTCAGCACCATGAACACGAACGCCTGCAAGGTAATTACCAGGATGTGGAAGATCGCCCAGCCCATCTGCAGGAAGCCTGCACCGATAAAGCCGAGCACACCGACGCCAAACACAATGGCGATCAGGATGAAGATCATCTCACCGGCGTAAAGGTTACCGAACAGACGCAGGCCGAGAGAGACCGGCTTGGCCAGCAGGGAGACCGCTTCCAGCAGGAAGTTGAACGGAATCAGGAAAATATCCACATACCACTTGCCGGAATGGAAGGGGTGCAGTGTCAGCTCCTTGAGGAAGCCGATCGGGCCCTTTTCCTTCACACTGAAGAACAGCATCAGGACAAATACCGCCAGGGCCATGCCCAGGGTGGCATTCAGGTCAGTGGTCGGCACCACCTTGAAGAACAGGTGGGGGTTACCGGAAATACCGGCAGCAGCCATCGGCAGCCAGTCCACGGGGATCAGGTCCATCAGGTTCATCAGGAAGACCCACACGAAGATGGTCAGGGCCATGGGCGCCACCATGCTGTTGCGGTGCGGGAAGGTTTCCTTCACCAACTTGTCAACAAACTCAGTCACCATCTCCACAAAGCTCTGCAGGCCGGAGGGCACACCACTGGTGGCTTTCTTGGCGCCGCGGGCAAACAGGAAGCAGAACAGCATGCCGAGAACGATGGACCAGCCGAGGGTATCGACGTGAATCGCCCAGAAGCCCATGTCAGCCGCCTCCTGCTGGGAGTGGGCCATCGTCCAGGTGCTCTCCTGCAGAACTGTGCCGTCATAGCGGGTGTAACCTGCCGGCAGCTTGCCGTACGCCATGTTCTGCAGGTGGTGTTGGATATACTCCGTTGCGGTTTGAGCTTCGCCTGCCATAGTTCCTCAGCAATCGTCAAAGTAAGAATTCTGTCGTCGCTAGGTCAGCGCACCAGGCGCGCGACCATCAGCCACTGCACGATCACGCAGAGGCTGTAACTGATAAACAGTGCGGCCGCATTCAGCGGCCTGACCGCGGCAAAGACGGCTGCAAACCCGACCAGGGTGAGCACGAATTTACCGGTCTCCGCCCGGTAGAAGGATTCCACTACCCGGGGGGCTGCACGCGCTCCACTGTGGCGGAAGGCACGCAGGGCAAAATATGCGTTCGGCAGCGCACACAGGGCGCCACCGAGAAATATCGAGAGCGCCGTCACCGGATTGCCAAGGAAGTGCCAGGTTGCACCGACCAGCGATACCAGCAGGAGCTGTACCGCGGCAATTTTCAATACCGGGGGTTTCGACATAGGCGGGATAAACCGGCCAATATTAGCGCTGTCCGCCCAATTTTTGGGCGAGCGAATTATAGGAGCAACAGCATTGCCGGTTCAACCGGCAAATGCCGTCAAGTTGTTTATATTTCGGCGGTTTTTACCGGTCGAAATCGCCGACTGTGAGCGCTTACAAACCTTTTCCTCTGCACCGGTTTGGCGCAGGGTGACACATCAACTGTCGGCTCAGTCCTCGCTGTAGCCGAGGTGGCCGAGAATCCCCTGCAGTTCATCCAGGCTGCTGTACTTCAGGACCAGTCGCCCGGCGCCCTTTTCGTTGCAGTCGATGGTAACGGGCACCCCTACCTTTTCAGACAGCCGCTCGCTCAGCCGGCGTATGTTGGGGTCCTCTTTGGGTTTTGCCGGGGCCGGGTTGTGCGCCTGCTGCTGCAAGCGACGAACAAGCGCCTCAGTCTGGCGCACTGTAAGCCCGCGATCAACGACCTGGCGGGCGGCGGCGCGCTGGGTTTCACCACCGAGGCCGAGCAGCGCCTTGGCATGGCCCAGCTCGAGATCGCCGCGCTCGAGGAAGGTGCGCACCTCTTCGGTGAGACTCAGCAGGCGCAACAGGTTGGTCACCGCGGTCCGGGACTTGCCCACCGCCTCGGCCACCTGCTGCTGGGTCAGCTCAAATTCATCCTGTAGCCGCTTCAGGGCAGTGGCTTCCTCGACCGGATTGAGATCTTCCCGCTGGATATTCTCGATGAGGGCCATGGCTACAGCGGCCTCATCCGGGACATCGCGCACCAGTGCCGGAACCCGGTCCAGCTCTGCAAGCTGGGCAGCGCGCCAGCGACGCTCCCCGGCAATGATCTCGAACTTTTCCCCGACGGGGCGCACCACAATGGGCTGCATGATGCCCTGGGCACGGATCGAGTCCGCCAGTTCCTGCAGGGATTCCTGCGGGAAGTCGCGGCGCGGCTGGTAGCGGCCGCGCTGCAGGTATTCGATGGGCAGTTCGCGAAGCTCTCCATCGACACGCTCACTGCTGTCTCCGGTCGCCATGGCAATTGCCTGGCTCGCTTCACCACTGATCAGATGGGACAGGTTCCTGCCCAAACCTTTACGCCGGCTGGCCATAGTGTGTACCTCGATTAAACGGCTTGCGCGACGGGGGTCGACTGGCTGGAGCCGCGCCCGGCACCATGGCGACGTGTCATTTCGCCTGCCAGGGCCAGATAGGCGATGGCACCCTTGGAATGGCGATCGTACTCCAGCGCCGGCTTGCCATAACTCGGGGCTTCGGCAAGACGCACATTGCGCGGGATGCAGGTGCGGTAGAGCCGCTCGCCGAAATACTCGGACAGCTGATCGGAGACATCGCTGGTCAGGCTGTTGCGCGGGTCGTACATGGTACGCAGGATCCCCTCGATCCTGAGCTCCGGGTTGGCGGCGCGCTGAATCTGGGTGATGGTATCGATCAGGGCCGACAGCCCCTCCAGCGCGTAGTATTCACACTGCATGGGGATCAGCACACCGCTGGCCGCACAGAGGGCATTGACCGTCAGCATGTTCAGGGAGGGGGGGCAGTCGACGACGATGTAATCGTAGTTATCGTGCTCTTCGCGCAGGGCCCGGCGCAGGCGGGACTCACGGCCCTCCATGTCCAGCAGTTCCACCTCAGCAGCGGACAGGTCGCCGTTGGCGGGCAGCAGATCGTAGCCGCTCTCCGTAGGGACGATAGCCTTACGTGCGGGAAGACTGTCCGCCAGTACGTCGTATACCGACAGCTGCAGATCGCCCTTGTTGACCCCACTGCCCATGGTGGCGTTGCCCTGGGGATCGAGATCGACCAACAGGACCCGGCGCTTGTTGGCAACCAGGGAAGCGGCCAGATTGACGCAGGTGGTGGTTTTGCCGACCCCGCCTTTCTGATTGGCCACTGCGAATATCTTGCTCAAGGTTTTTATCCTTTGTTGTCCCGAAGGCGCTCTCCCCGGTTGCCACTCGGGCACCGCTATACGCGGGTTTCAGGTCGGGCGCAGGTGTCCCGGGGGAGTGCGCAGGTCTTGGAAACAGGAATCGTCGTTCGCGGGATTTACGCCAGGCCGTCGCTTTCTGCGGCGCGGCTCAAAACGATAAGGTGGCGATCCGCATCGCAACCCGGTACCGAAAGGGTGTGCACCCGATCGACCTTAATCCCTTTTGGAAGTGCGCTCAACTCATCTTGTGGAAACTTGCCCTTCATAGCGTAAAACTTACCGCCCGGAGTTAGCAAGCGCTCACTCTTCGAGATCATGTCGGCGATGGTGGCAAACGCCCTGGAAGTGATGGCGGCAAAAGGTTGCTGCGGTGTAAAAGCCTCGAGTCGCGTATGCACCACCTGCACGTTGGGCAGTGGTAGCTGGCTGGCCACCTGAAACAGGAAACGGGTTTTCTTGCCATTGCTATCCAGCAGAGTGACCTGACGCTGCGGGTGGGCAATGGCCAGGGGAATACCGGGCAGGCCACCGCCGCTGCCCACATCAAGCAACGGCTCCGCATCCTCACCGCAGAGGTTCACCACGCTGAGGCTGTCGATGATATGGCGCTCGAGCATTTCCGCCGGGTCGCGCACCGCGGACAGGTTGTAGGCGGCATTCCAGCGGGCGAAGAGGGCCAGGTATTCCAGTAACTGGGTCTGCTGCTCCTCCGTCAGTGGTACCGCCATCTGCTCGGCGGCCTCCGCCAGGCGCGGGCGGAAGGATTCCATCTGTGACAAACCGCGTCTCCCCTAGACCACTTTTTTGCGGGTCAGCAGACCGCGTTTCTTCAGCTGGATCAGCAGCAGCGATACGGCGGCCGGCGTGACGCCGGGCACGCGGGAAGCCCGCGCCAGGGTGTCCGGGCGCGAGTCGCCCAGTTTCTGCTTGACCTCGCTGGAGAGGCCGGAGACCTCGCTGTAATCGAAATCTGCGGGGATCGGCGTGTCCTCATAGGCGCGGAGGCGCTCGATCTCATCGCGCTGGCGGTCGATGTATCCGGCGTACTTGGCCGAAATCTCCACCTGCTCGGCAACCCGCTCGTCAGCCACAGGCTCGCCCTTGAGCCCAGCGACGTCGACATAGCGCAGCTCCGGTCGACGCAGCAGGTCCATCAGGTTGTACTCCCGCGCCAGCGATTGGGGCAGCTTGGCTTCGGCGGCGGCGGCCTGGGGAGTGTTCGGGTGAATCCAGGTCTCCTGCAGTCGCTGGCGCTCGCGCTCGATGGCCTCGCGTTTTTCGCTGAATGCCTGCCAGCGCGCATCACTCACCAGGCCCAGCTCCCGCCCCCGCTCGGTCAGACGCAGGTCGGCGTTGTCCTCCCGCAACAACAGCCGGTATTCCGCACGGCTGGTGAACATGCGGTACGGCTCCTTGGTGCCGGTGGTAATCAGGTCGTCGACCAGAACCCCGAGGTAGGCCTGATCGCGGCGCGGGGACCAGGCATCGCGTTCCCGGGCGCGCAGGGCGGCGTTGGCGCCCGCCAGCAACCCCTGGGCCGCAGCTTCCTCGTAACCGGTGGTGCCGTTGATCTGGCCGGCGAAGTACAGCCCCTGAATAAACTTCGTCTCCAGTGACGGCAACAGGTCGCGGGGATCGAAGAAATCGTACTCGATGGCGTAGCCCGGGCGGGTGATATGGGCGTTTTCGAAACCGCGGATCGAGCGCACCAGCGCCACCTGCACGTCGAATGGCAGGCTGGTGGAAATCCCGTTCGGATACAGCTCGTTGGTGGTCAAACCCTCGGGTTCGACAAAAATCTGGTGGCTGTCCTTGTCGGCAAAGCGGTGAACCTTGTCCTCGATCGAGGGACAGTAGCGCGGGCCGACCCCCTCGATCACCCCGGAGTACATGGGGGAGCGGTCCAGACCGCCGTGGATGATCTCATGGGTGCGGCTGTTGGTGTGGGTGATCCAGCAGCAGACCTGGCGCGGGTGCTGTTCGCGATTGCCGAGGTAGGACATCACCGGTGTCGGCGCATCGCCCCACTGCTCTTCCATCACGGAAAAGTCCACTGAGCGGGCATCGATCCGTGGCGGCGTGCCGGTTTTCAGCCGCTCAACCCGGAAAGGGAGCTCCCGCAGGCGCTCGGCCAGGGCAATCGAGGGCGGATCGCCGGCGCGGCCACCTGAGTGACTGTCCAGACCGATATGGATGCGACCTCCGAGAAAGGTGCCGGCAGTGATTACGACGGTCTTGCCACGGAAGCGGATGCCGGCGTTGGTGACCACGCCGACCACACGCTCACCCTCAACGATCAGGTCGTCGGCGGCCTGCTGGAATATCTCCAGGTTCTCCTGGCTCTCCAGAATCGTGCGGATGGCACCGCGGTAGAGCGCGCGGTCTGCCTGTGCCCGGGTGGCACGCACAGCCGGGCCCTTGCGCGCATTGAGCACGCGAAACTGGATACCGGCCAGGTCAGTCGCTGTTGCCATGGCGCCGCCGAGGGCGTCCACCTCTTTCACCAGGTGGCTCTTGCCGATGCCGCCAATCGCCGGGTTGCAGGACATTTGCCCGAGGGTTTCGATGTTGTGGGTCAGTAGCAGCGTCGAAGCCCCCATACGCGCGGCCGCGAGGGATGCCTCGGTTCCGGCATGGCCGCCACCGATCACGATCACGTCATATTGCTTGGGGAAGTCCATCACTACCGCCACAGGGTCAAAAAAGGGGCGCACATTTTATAGGCAGTGGCCGCTGAGCAGCAAATGGTGTTCGCCACCCAATGCACGATCCTCATGACGCCAACTATAGGGTCCCGGGTAGGCGATTCTGAAGGGGATGGTGCAGCGAGGCTGTGGATGCCCCGACTGGAATCTCGGGTCTTTCAGATAAACGACTCATATCCCTTCTTACTAATTAACTTATACATATCTCATGTATGAAAGAGTGTTTGTATTGATTGTTATTATTAGGGGCGGCGATATCACTGGGTAAGGCAGAAAAACTCAATGAAAACATAGAGTTAGAACTCCTGCCAGGTTGACCATAACCCCTGATCCAGCGAGGGTGTAAGTGCGGTAGGGGACTGTGGATGAAAAGGATAACTTTTCGCCATTCTGGCATTGCGGCAAGTTATGCCCGGCCCGGTCCCCAGGAATCTCCGGCTTTTCCCCCGCTTTTGCCCACAGCTGGCCTGATAACAAGGCCTGAACCCATCTGGCCGTGTACAAGCTGCTGGAGAGTTGTGGGTAACCGGGCTGGTCTGGATAAGTCTGTGGGTAGCTGTGGGCAACTTCTGTGCAGTGGGCGTGGAAATGAACGACTGAACCCGGCCTCTGCTCTGGCGATGGCAGTGGCAGGCCGGGATAGAGGGGGCTTGGGCGGGGGCGGGGGGCTACTTGCCGATACAGAAGCTGCCGAAAATTTTACCCAGCAACTCATCAGCGGTGACGGTGCCAGTAATCTCGCCCAGTGCCTGCTGGGCTTGTCTCAGGTCTTCTGCAAGTAGTTCACCGGCACCGCTTTCATGCAGTTGTGTGGCCCCCTGCTCGATAAACTGACGCGCGCGCTCCAGAGCATCCAGGTGGCGGCGGCGGGCGCTGAAAGTACCCTCGGCGGCTCCCGTGTAACCCATGCAGTGTTTGAGGTGCTCACGCAGTGCATCCAGCCCGGCGCCGGTTTTGGCACTGACGGCAATGACGGGCACGCCGTCTGTATGTGCCTGCAGGCCCGCGCTGTAATCAGTCAGGTCGATCTTGTTCAGAACCAGGGTGAGCTTTTCCGGGTCGGGAAGCTGGCTGGTGAATTCGGGCCAGGTGGTCTCGGGATTCAGGCTGTGGGCCTGTTCCGCATCTACCACCAGCAGCACACGGTCGGCCCCCCGGATCTCGTCCCAGGCACGCTGGATGCCAATCTGCTCGACACGGTCGGGGGAATCCCTCAGCCCGGCAGTGTCGGCAAATAACAGCGGCATGCCGTCCAGATGCACCTGCTCGCGCAGGATGTCCCGGGTGGTGCCGGCAATATCAGTGACGATCGCCGCGTCCCGCCCAGCCAGGGCGTTCAGCAGGCTCGACTTGCCGGCATTGGGACGGCCGGCAATTGCCACTTCCATTCCCTCCCTCAACAGGCTTCCCTGTCGCGCCTCGTGCTCCACGGCGGTCAAATGACCAAGCAGGGCTTCAATGTCCGCGGCTACTTTGCCGTCTGCCAGGAAATCGATTTCTTCCTCTGGAAAATCGATCGATGCTTCGACATAGATGCGTAAATGAGTCAGCTGGGCGACCAAATCTTCGATTTTTTGGGAGAATGCACCCTGGAGAGAGCGCATCGCATTGCGCGCTGCCTGGGCGCTGCCCGCCTCGATCAGGTCGGCGATGGCTTCCGCTTGCGCCAGATCGATCTTGTCGTTGAGAAAAGCGCGTTCGGAAAACTCGCCTGGCCGAGCCTGTCGGGCGCCCAGGGCGACTGCGGCCTGCAGTAACTGATCCAGGATGACTGGACCGCCGTGGCCCTGCAGTTCCACAACATCCTCTCCGGTGAAAGAGTTGGGTGCGGGGAAAAACAGGGCGATCCCCTGATCGATCAACTGCTCCTCACGAGAAAAATTACGGTAGTGGGCGTGACGCGGTTTGAGTGTCCGGTTACCACAGATTTTGTGGGCGATCTCGAGGCTCCGGGGCCCGGAGAGGCGGATGACCCCGATGCCACCCCGCCCCGGGGCGGTAGCCACGGCGGCGATGGTGTCACGGGGAGTGGTGGATTCGGGTTTCGATTCGGTCATGAGGAAAGTGTACTCAACGCAAACGAAACAGGGCCGCTAAAGCGGCCCTGAAATGCTGTCAGTGGTGGGTGCCCGTCAGCTCGAGGCTGCCTCGACCTGCTTGTTGATATACCAGGTCTGGGCAATGGAGAGCACGTTGTTGGCAATCCAGTACAGTACCAGGCCCGCCGGGAACCAGAGGAAGAAGAAGGTCATCATCACCGGCATCAATTGCATGATCCGCGCCTGGGTCGGATCAGTGGGCTGGGGCTGCAGTTTCTGCATCAGCCACATGGTGAGCCCCATGATCACCGGCAGGATGAAGTATGGGTCCTTGGCCGACAGATCATGAATCCACATGATCCAGGGGGCGTGGCGCAACTCGACGGTTTCCATCAACATCCAGTACAGGCCGATGAAAACCGGCATCTGCAGCAGGATTGGCAGGCAGCCGCCCATGGGGTTGATCTTCTCCCGACGGTAGAGCTTCATGGTCTCTTCCGCGAGCTTCTGGCGGTTGTCCTTGTACTGTTCCTGCAGTTTCTTCATTTGCGGCGCGAACTTGCGCATACGGGCCATGGACTTCAGGCCCGCGGCCGACAGCGGGTAGAGCAGGGCCTTGATAAAGACGGTCAGCAGTACGATCGCCCATCCCCAGTTAGCGACGATGTTGTCGTGGATGAAGTTCAGTACCCAGAACATGGGCTTCGCCAGCCACCAGAGCCAACCGTAATCCACGGTCAGATCCAGGTAGGGTGAGATTTCTTCCAGGCGAAAGACGTCTTTCGGCCCAGCATAGAATGAGGCGCTCAGCTCCCCCTGACTGCCGGCCGGGACCTCTACCTGTGGCGCCGTGAAGCCCATACGGAATAGCCCGCTGGAGAGCTGACGCAGCTCGAAGGTATTGCGGACATCCTGCGGCGGCACCCAGGCGCTGATGAAGTAGTGCTGGACCATGGACACCCAGCCACCAGTGATGGTTTCACGGGTGGGTTTCTCGGCGATTTCCTCAAAATCCTGCTTGAAGTAGTTTTCTTCGCTGGTGTGAAGTGCCGCCCCCAGGAAGGGAGACATGCCGATACCCACGTCGACGGGGGGCTCGGCACTGTCGCGCTTGATCTGGCCGAACATGGCGGCCCGCCAGGGCTGTGCACTGGTGTTGTCCACCAGATATTTGACCTCGACCAAATAATCGCCCCGCTTGAAGGTAAAGCGCTTGGTGATGTTGGCGTCTTGCTGGCGCAGCGTCAGGTCTACCACCAGGGTGTCAGTCCCCGCCTTGAGGGCATATTCCCGCTCCGGGGCGGAAAACAGTGGCCGGCCTTCGGCGCTATCGGTGCCATTGCGTCCGATCAGGCCACTCTGGGCGATGTAGGTGTGGCCCCGGGTCTGGTTGAGCAGGATAAAGGGGCGGTCCGGTGTATTCAGCTCTTCGTAATAGTTGCGCAGGGCTACCTTGACGATGTCGCCGCCGCGCGGATCGATCAGCAGGCTGAAGACATCGGTTTCCACTGCGATCAGCTGCCGGTCCTCTGTAGCTTCTTCCCGGCTGGTTGTCTCCCCCTGCAGTGTCGGGACATCCCCGGCAGTATTATCGGACGCTGAAGGTGCCATCGTTTCCGGGACATCGGAGCGCACGACGGTTTCACGGTCGATTGCCGGGGCGCGCTGTTCTTTGAATTCGTTCCACTGGAAAATGAGGGCCAGGATAACTGCGGCGATTCCGCCCAGCAGCGTATAGCGTTGCCAGTCCATTTTTTTACCTAGGTTCGCCCGGAGATGCGTCGGCATCCGGGGTGGAGTGTTTTTCGTCTCGCGGCGGGACCGGATCCAGGCCGCCGGGATGCCAAGGGTGGCATTTTATAAGGCGCCGCACGGTTAAATAACCCCCCTTTCCTAATCCGTGAACTTTTAATGCCTCTTCCGAATAATGGGAGCAGGTAGGGTAGAAGCGGCACTGGTTACCGACCCACGGACTCAGCAGGTACCGGTAAGCGTGGATCAGCTTGATGGCCAGCCAGGTCACGCTTTCCTCTTGCGGGGGTTTCCGCCGGGCTTGCGGCCTTGCTGGGGGTTGTGGGCAGGGGCGGGCTCCGCGGCGCGCCGGGCGAGTTTGCGCCACAGTTTGTCCAGCAGGCGGGCCAGATCTTCCTTAGTTAAATCCCCGGTGCCCGGGCGGGCAAGAACCACGGCGTCCAGTGCGGGCAGATCGGCCTGGCGCAGGCGAAAACTCTCGCGCACGACGCGTTTTACCTGGTTGCGATCCGTAGCCAGGCGAACATGCTTCTTGGCGACGACGAGACCGAGACGGGGATGGGGGAGATCGTTGCGGCGGGCAATGATCAGGAGGTTGGGGTGCGCGGCACGGATTTCAGTGCCGCTGAACACGGCGCGGTATTGTGCGGCGTTAAGCAGGCGCAGCGCTTTGGGAAAGCCGAAGTCGCTGCGCGTCTGTTGCATATAAAGGAAGCGTGCCCGGGTGGGGCATACGCTTATGCAGACAGTACTTTGCGGCCTTTGGCGCGACGGCGGGCCAGGATTTTGCGGCCGTTCTTGGTTGCCATGCGAGCGCGGAAACCGTGGTTGCGCTTGCGCTTCAAGTTGCTGGGTTGAAAAGTACGCTTCATTGTCTTGCTACCTGAGACTTGTGTTCTGAATTTCCCCGGTCTGACCCGGTCGCTGCCTGCGCTCCTGAGCGACCGGAGTCCGGTCCGTTGGAGCTGTGCACTGCGAAGGCGGCGGATTGTATAGAAAGGCACCAATTAAATCAATGCATAGGGAGGATTTTCCCATGGTTTTTGGTGGACTGATGCTGACTAAAACAATAGCCCCAGCCCTGCTCACCGGCCACTTGCGGACCCGGCCTTTGCGCAAGTCACTGATGGTGCGTGGAAAACGGCTTTAGCGCACCGGTTGGCCCCAGTGTATCCACAGGATGGTGTGGATAACTGCAAGGCCGGGTTGCAGCACTTCTGGTTAAAAGATGTGCAACCCATTGAAAATTGTCGAGTTTTTTATTGGTCAAACCCTGCCTTTTCCGCAGCGGTCTGTGGATAACCCGGCGGTTGAGCGGTATACTGCTGCCAGCTTTTTTCGCGGTTGTGGCTGGGTAGGGGCCTCGCAACAACTGCTTCCTTCTCTCTTCTATATATAAGTTTGGGGTCTCGGGGGGTTTCTTGTCTGAATCCGTTTGGCGCCAGTGTGCGGCCAGTCTGCAGGATGAATTGCCGTCGCAGCAGTTCAATACCTGGATCCGGCCGCTTCGGGTGAGTCCGTCTGCTGCGGCAGGAGAGTTACGCCTGGTTGCACCTAACCGTTTCGTCCTTGATTGGGTCGGCGATAAGTTCCTGCAGCGGATCAATGAGCTGGCGCAGCACTTCAGTGGCGATATGCCGTTGGAGATCGTGCTCGAGATTGCCGAGCGGCGCCCGGCCCGGTTCCAGCGGGTGCGGCCAGCTGCGCAGCAACCCGCTACGGTGAGTGCTCAGCCTGCAGTTGCCCAGACCGCTTCGGAAGCGCCTGAACAGGCGCAGGCGCCGTCGCTCGGTGGTTTCTCGCCACCGTCTTTCGTCAACCCGTCAGAGGTAAGGCCGGTCCCGCCACCGGCCCCGGTGCGCTCACCGAGTGAACCGAGAAGTGTCGAAGTCGAGGGGGCGATCAAGCATGGCAGCGCCCTCAACCGTAACTTTACCTTCAAATCTTTTGTGGAGGGTAAGTCGAATCAGCTTGGTCTGGCCGCGGCGCAGCAGATCGCGGACAACCCCGGCGGTGCCTACAACCCGCTGTTCATCTATGGCGGGGTCGGTCTGGGTAAGACGCACTTGATGCATGCTGTGGGCAATGCGCTGCTTGAGCGCAACCCGAATGCGAAGGTTGTCTACCTGCATTCAGAGCGGTTTGTGGCCGACATGGTCAAGGCGCTGCAGCTGAACGCCATCAGCGACTTCAAGCGCTACTACCGGTCCGTCGACGCGCTACTGATTGACGATATCCAGTTTTTTGCGGGTAAGGAGCGGTCCCAGGAGGAGTTTTTTCATACCTTCAATGCCCTGCTCGAGGGGGGGCAGCAGATCATCCTGACCTGTGACCGCTATCCGAAAGAGATCGACGGGCTGGAGGAGCGCCTCAAGTCCCGCTTTGGGTGGGGACTCACGGTAGCCGTGGAGCCGCCGGAGCTTGAGACCCGGGTGGCAATCCTGATGAAAAAGGCCGAGCAGGTAGGGGTAGATCTACCCCATGATTCCGCCTTCTTTATTGCTCAGCGGATTCGTTCGAATGTGCGGGAGCTGGAGGGAGCCCTCCGGCGGGTCATTGCCAATGCCCAGTTTACGGGCCGCCCCATCGATGACGTGCTGGTGCGCGAGGCGCTCAAGGATCTTCTGGCGCTTCAGGACCGCTTGGTCAGTGTCGACAACATCCAGCGGGTTGTGGCGGAATACTACAAGATCAAGGTGGCGGATCTCCTGTCCAAGCGCCGCAGTCGATCCGTTGCGCGGCCCCGGCAGGTGGCCATGTCCCTGGCCAAGGAGCTGACCAATCACAGCCTGCCAGAGATCGGTGACGCCTTTGGCGGCCGCGACCATACCACTGTGCTTCATGCCTGCCGTAAAATCCGCGAATTGCAGGAAACAGACGCGGATATCCGCGAAGATGTGAAGTTATTGACTCGCTCACTGACTACCTGATCGGTGGTCCGGGCAACCGTTAGCGAATAAAACCAACGAAGGCGAAGAGACCAATGAAATTCAATGTTAGCCGGGATGCGCTCCTCAAGCCCTTGCAGCTGGTGGCTGGTGTCGTGGAAAAGCGGCAGACACTGCCCGTACTGGCCAATGTACTGATGCAGTTGCAGGGGCAGGAGTTGTCCCTGACGGGAACCGATCTGGAAGTGGAGATCGTTGGCCGCCTGCCCGTGGATGGCGTTGAGATGGAAGGGGAGGTGACCGTTCCCGCGCGCAAGTTGCTCGACATCTGCCGCTCCCTGCCCGATGGAGCCGAGCTCAAGTTCGAGCGTGACGGGGAGCGCCTGATTCTTCGCAGTGGTCGCAGCCGTTTCCAGCTTTCGACTCTGCCCGCGGCAGATTTTCCGAACCAGGAAGAGACCAGCGCGCAGACACGTTTCTCCATTTCCCAGCGGGAGATACGCCGCCTGATCGAGGCCACTGGCTTTGCCATGGCACAGCAGGATGTGCGGTATTACCTGAATGGCCTCCTGTTGGAGTGTCGGCCGCAACAGCTCCGCGCAGTCGCAACCGACGGGCACCGTCTGGCCCTCTGTGATCGTGACGCTCCGGGCCTGAATGTGGAGTCTCCAATCCAGGCTATCGTTCCTCGCAAGGGTGTGCTGGAGCTCGGGCGACTGCTTGAGGACTCTGATGCGTCCGCTGAGGTCGTCCTTGGCAACAATCATATTCGGGTGATCAGCGGTCAATTTACCTTTACCTCCAAGCTTGTGGACGGCAAGTTTCCGGATTACGAGCGTGTTTTGCCGCGTTCCACGGGGAACCAGATTTTTGCCGAGCGCCAGGCCTTGCGTCAGGCGTTTTCGCGCGCTGCAATCCTGTCCAACGAAAAGTATCGGGGTGTTCGGCTGCAGGTTTCCGAGGGCCTGTTGCAGATCGTGGCCAATAACCCGGAGCAGGAAGAGGCGGAGGAGCAGCTGGTCGTCGACTATGTGGGAGAGCCGCTCGAGATCGGTTTTAACGTTGGCTACCTTCTGGATGTCACTGGAGCCATCCACAGTGATCAGATCCGCATCGGTCTCGCGGATGCGAACAGCAGTGCTCTGCTGCAGCAGCCAGAGGGTGGGGATGCCCTGTACGTGATCATGCCCATGCGCCTGTAAATGGTGAGCGGGGACCGCAGGGTGAAGAGATGCCGTCATATCGCAGGGTATGGCGGCATTTTTGTGTTCGGACTGTTTGGTTCAGGCAGTCTGTGGAGGTGACGTTTTGGCGGTTTTGAATCGCCTGGTTGTGTCGGGATTCCGCAACATCGGCCATGCGGACCTAACTTTGTATCCGGGCGTCAATCTCTTCTATGGGGTGAATGGCAGTGGCAAGACCTCAGTGCTGGAGGCGGTGCATATGCTGGCCAGCGGCCGTTCTTTCCGCTCGCGACAACATCAGCCCGTCATTCAGGCTGGGCAGGAGCGGTTAACGGTCTTTGGGCAGATACAGGGTGGGGTGAGCATTGGTGTAGAGCGCACCCGTCATGAAGGTGGGCGTATCCGAATTAACCGGGAGTCTGCGCAGTCCAGCAGCCAACTGGCATCCCTGCTGCCCCTGCAGCTGGTCAATAGCGACAGTTTTGCCGCTCTTGAAGGCGGGCCTGGAGTCCGTCGGCGGTTGCTGGATTGGACAGTGTTCCACGTGGAACACAGATATCTCAACTCCCTGAAGGAATATCAAATCGCATTGCGACAGCGAAATGCGCTGCTCCGTCGTGGTAAAATCGATCACGGCCAGCTGGGTATTTGGGAGTCCCGGCTGGTCTCTGCCGCTCTGGCTATCGATCAGCTGCGTCAGAAAGTGTTTGAGGAGCTGGCAGCTGCGACCCGATTGTTGTTACAGGACTTGCCGCCATCGCCACTGCAGGATATCGCGATACGCTATCGCAGAGGGTGGCGCCAGGATGCAGATCTGGCAGCTTCGCTTTTGGCTTCGCGGGATTCTGACTTGGCGCTGGGGCACACGAGAGTTGGTCCGCACCGCGCGGATATGGTTTTCACCGTCGAGGCCCAGCCGGCGCAGAGCATTCTTTCCCGTGGTCAGCAGAAGATGTTGGTCTGTGCGCTGAGGACAGCGATGGCACAGGTGGTTTCTGGCAGCCGAAATGCACCGGTTTTTCTGGTGGATGACCTACCTGCCGAGCTGGACGAGCGGCATCAGGCGCTTTTTGCAGGCTGGATCAGCCGCTGTGCCGCACAGGTGTTGGTCACCGGGATCGAACGGGGCACAACCCGTCGACCCTGGGAAAGTTTAATCTCCCCCTGGAATCAGCCGTCTGTGTTCCACGTGGAACATGGGCGAATTAGCGCCGAAGCAGATCCGGCGCCCAATAATGAATGGAGCGAATAAATGTCAGAGCAGAACAGCTATGACTCCAGTAGCATCAAGGTCCTGAAAGGGCTGGATGCCGTGCGTAAGCGCCCCGGTATGTATATTGGCGATACGGACGATGGGACGGGCCTGCACCATATGGTGTTCGAAGTGGTCGATAACTCCATTGATGAGGCGCTGGCCGGGCACTGTGACGAAATTCGGGTCGTCATCCACCCCGACGAATCCGTCTCTATCTCAGACAATGGTCGTGGTATCCCCACGGAGATGCATGCAGAGGAAGGGGTTTCGGCGGCAGAGGTGATCATGACCGTCCTGCACGCCGGTGGTAAGTTCGACGACAACACCTACAAAGTTTCCGGCGGCCTTCACGGCGTGGGTGTCTCAGTCGTTAACGCTCTGTCTGAAGAGCTGAAACTGACCATTCGCCGCGGCGGTAAAATCCATGAGCAGGTGTACCGCCACGGGGTCCCGGATGCGCCTTTGACTGTCGTTGGTGACTCAGACACCACCGGCACCACTGTGCATTTCAAACCCTCCGCGGAAACGTTCACGAATATCGAGTTCCACTTTGACCAGTTGGCCAAGCGCCTCCGTGAACTGTCGTTTCTCAACTCGGGGGTCCGCATTGTTCTGAAAGACGAGCGTTCCGGTAAAGAGGAAATCTACGAGTACGAAGGTGGCCTGCGCGCCTTTGTTGAGTACCTCAACCACGCCAAGACACCGATCAACAAAGTTTTGCACTTCCAGAGCCAGCGGGAAGACGGGATCGGCGTAGAAGTGGCCCTGCAGTGGAATGATAGCTTCCAGGAAAACATCTACTGCTACACCAACAATATTCCCCAGCGGGATGGTGGTACTCACCTGGCCGGTTTCCGGGCCGCGCTGACGCGCGGGCTGAACAACTATATTGAACGGGAAGGGTTGGGTAAGAAGGAGAAAGTCAGCACGACCGGTGACGATGCCCGGGAAGGCCTCACCGCCATCATCTCCGTGAAAGTGCCGGATCCCAAGTTCTCTTCCCAGACCAAGGACAAGCTGGTTTCCTCCGAAGTGAAGCCCGCCGTCGAGCAGGAATTGGGGCAGCACTTCAACGATTACCTGCTCGAGCATCCCCAGGAAGCGAAAGCGGTCGTGACCAAGATGATCGATGCCGCCAGGGCCCGTGAGGCTGCCCGCAAGGCGCGGGAAATGACCCGCCGTAAGGGCGCCCTGGATATTGCCGGGCTGCCGGGTAAACTGGCTGACTGCCAGCAGAAGGATCCCGCGCTGTCTGAACTTTACTTGGTGGAGGGTGATTCTGCCGGTGGATCCGCCAAGCAGGGGCGTGACCGACGCACCCAGGCCATCCTGCCGCTGAAAGGTAAGATCCTGAACGTGGAAAAGGCCCGCTTCGACAAGATGCTTTCCAGTGCGGAAGTCGGCACCCTGATCACCGCACTGGGCTGCGGAATCGGCAAGAGCGAGTTCGACCCTGACAAGCTTCGCTATCACCAGATCATTATCATGACCGATGCGGATGTGGACGGTGCCCATATTCGCACGCTGCTGCTCACCTTCTTCTTCCGCCAGATGCCGGAGTTGATCGAGCGCGGTCATATCTACATTGCCCAGCCGCCGCTGTACAAAATCAGCAAGGGCAAACAGGAACAGTACCTGAAGGATGAGGCGGCCCTGACCCAGTTCCTGACCAATGCGGCCCTGGAAAGTGCCAGCCTGTTTGTGAATCCCGACGCGCCCGGCCTGTCGGGAGCTGCGTTGGAATCACTGGTCGGGGAGTATCGCAGCGTGATGGCCACCATCGATCGCCTCTCCCGTCTGTATCCGGACGAGGTGCTGCGTAGCATGATCTACCTGCCCAGCCTCACGGCCAAAGATCTGCAGGATCGGGCCGGGATGGAAAGCTGGTGTGCACAGCTACAGGAGCAACTGGCTGCGGAGACCAACGGCGGTGGACGCCGTCACGAGGTCAGCGTCTACGAGAATACGGAGCGCGACCTGTACCTGCCGCAGATCCATATCGTCGCCCACGGCGTCAGCAGCGACTACCAGATCAGCCACGAGTTTTTCGAATCTGCGGAATACCGCGCCATCCAGGCCCTTGGGGAAAAGATGGTTGGTTTGCTGGAAGAGGGTGCTTACATCCAGCGCGGTGAAAAGCAGCAACCGGTGGCCAGTTTCCCAGAAGCCCTGGAGTGGCTGATGAACGAGAGCCGCCGTGGTTACAGCATCCAGCGCTATAAGGGCTTGGGCGAAATGAACCCGGAGCAATTGTGGGAGACCACCATGAACCCGGAAACCCGCCGTATGCTTCAGGTAACCGTCGAGGACGCCATCGCTGCCGACCAGATCTTTACCACTTTGATGGGGGACCAGGTGGAGCCGCGCCGGGAGTTCATCGAGAGCAATGCGCTGGCGGTGGAGAACCTGGACGTTTAACCCCTACAATCCAGCCAGAGAAAAACGGCCGCATGTGCGGCCGTTTTTGTATCTAGAAAGGCGGAATACGGGATATCTGCAAGTCTATTTCTGTAGCAGCAGCCCACACTCCCGATGCTCCTCCCCCTTGGTGGGGTCGAAATAGACGTCATTGTCGGGAAGATCGTTATCCACTACATACTCCTCGACGTCGAGTTCATTCAGGTGAAACATCGGCGCGACACGGATGGTGCCGTGGCTGCCCTTGGTGAAAATATCCAGCCCTTTACGGTGCGCATTCTGGTCGTGTCGGATTCCGTTGAGCCATACATCCGGCTGCAGGTCCTCCATAGCCCGATTGAAGGGCTCCAGCTTGACCGTGCGGGAAAAGAAATCGTGCTCCGGGGTATCGAGCGCGGGAATGCCGCCGTAAACGGCGTTGTAGTGCGCAGCGGACATTTTGGGCGCATAGGCAAACAGGTTGAGCTCGAACGCCCGGATCAGGTTCTCGATGTGCCGGTAGGTCTCTGGGGTGTTGTAGCCGTGGTCTACCCAGATCACGGGGATATCCGGTTTGATACGGGTGACCAGATGTAGAAAGGCTACCGCCAGCGGACGGAAATTGGTGAATACAACCGGGTTGGCAGCCTGCCCGATGGTGAACTGCATGATCTCGCTGGGCTTGCTTTGCCGAAAGCGATGGTTAAGCGCCTGGAGATCCATGCCGTGACGGAAGAAGGCTACCTGCTTCTCAGCCAGATTGTTGCTGTTGAGACCCATGTTTCACCAATATCCACATTTGAACTGAGGGGAAATCCTACTCCTCTGTACAAGTGCTTAGAAACATTAAAAAGAAGTGAGCATCTAACTTTAAGTTATAAGGGTCAGGCAGCCTTCGGTTTGTTCTTTCCATCGACCTTACGGAACTGCATGCACAGCCAATACTGGCTTTGGACGGGTCCAGGCCGGCGTTCACGCTCGACGAAGCCCCGGTCTTGCAGAAAGACACGTGCCTCCAGATTATCCTGCAACAACCAGGTGTGCAGCTGATCGCGCCCGTGCTGTGCGGCCGCCATCAGCTGCGAGCCGACCCCCTGTCTGGTCTTTACCGGATTGACGCACAGCCACAGCAGGGCGTCACCCGGTGCCACAACGATAAAGCCGTCCGCGGTATCGTTGATGTTTTCTACATACACTAGGCAGGTTTCCGCGCCGAGGCAATCTCGTCGAAAGTCAGGGCGACGTGCCTGCCAATACTGTCGTGGCAGAGAATGGCCGTTGACTACTGTGTGGAACCACAGTTGCTCCAGCCGTTCGAGATCCCTGTAGTCTGCGGATCTGATCATGCTGCACCGTTAGTAAACACCTGCGCACATGCTAGTCCGGCACTGGCGAGACCCGTAATCTACCGACCGGGGCAGGACATCGACATCATATAAAGCAAAAAAATGCTGCAAAAAATAAAAGCACTGCTAAAATACAATCATTCTCATTTCCAACACGATTAATAAGACTGTCGTCTGTTCCCCCGGAGGATGTATGACCCGCTTTGTTCTCTCGCCACTCGCCCTGGCTCTGGCGACTGTGGCTGCCGCTCCCGTGCTGGCTGAAGAACAACCCGACCGATTGGAAACCCTGGCCGTCATCGGTGACAGCAGTGAAGCCGAACGCCTGCCGGGATCAGCCCATGTGATCGATGCGGAAGACCTGGCGAAATTTGAGTTTGCCGATATCAACCGTATCGTTCGCTCGGTGCCGGGGGTGTACCTGCGCGAAGAAGATGGGTATGGCCTGCGTCCGAATATCGGTATTCGCGGCTCCGGCAGCGGCCGCTCCAGCAAGATCTCGCTGATGGAAGATGGAGTGCTGGCCGCGCCGGCGCCGTATGCGGCACCTTCTGCCTACTACTTCCCGACGACCGGACGCCTGAGTGGTATCGAGGTTCTGAAGGGCCCGTCATCGCTGCAGTACGGTCCCTTCACTGTCGGTGGTGCCGTCAATCTGCTCAGTACCCCGATTCCGGAGACTGCGGCGGGTGTCGTGAAAGTGGAAGCGGGCGAAAACGGCGAGAATCGCCTGCATACCTATTACGGCGACGTGACAGAAACCACCGGCTGGTTGGTGGAAACACACCAGCAGTATGCTGATGGCTTCCGGCAAATCGACCGTGCCGGCAGTGCCGACATCCAGAAAGAAGATTACCTGGTCAAAGGCCGCCTCAAGAGCGACGCCACAGCCACATACCAGCAACAACTGGATGTGAAGCTGCAGTATTCCGAAGAACTGTCCGGCATGAGCTACCTAGGTCTCACTGACGCAGATTTTGACGTCGACCCCAACCGTCGCTATGGCCTTACCGCACAGGATGAAATGCAGAATCGCCACAGCACGGTGCAGTTGAATCACAGCATTGAATTGAGCGACAGTTTCGCCCTGCACTCCCAGGCTTACATGAACGAGTTCAAGCGGGACTGGTTCAAGACCGACAATGTCGGCGGGCTACTGGACGCCGCCAACAGCGGTGACAGTTTCGCCCAGGCTGTTCTGGATGGTGATGCCGACTATGCCGGTATCGAGCTGAAACACAATAACCGCAAGTACGATTCCCGCGGTGTGCAGATCAGCGCTGACTGGCAGATTGCTACTGGTGGGATTTCCCACGACCTGAATATAGGGGTTCGCCGCCACTGGGACGAAGTGGACCGCTTTCAGCCAGTGGAAACCTTCGATCAGGTGGATGGACAGCTAGTGTTCGTCGAAAAGGAATTGCCTACCGGCAGCAACAACCGCGTCGAGAAAGCAGATGCCACCGCGCTCTTCATTTACGACCAAATGGGCCTGACGGAGAAGCTGACGCTGACCGCTGCCTTGCGCTACGAGGATGTGGATACCTCCCAGCAGCGTTACGACGATGTTGCTCGCGATCTGGTAGGCAGCTCTCGCAGCAACTCCGTCGATGAGTGGCTGCCAGGCGTGGGTGTCGTATACGAACTCGATGGGCAATGGACCCTGCTCGCCGGTGTACATCGTGGCTTTGCCCCTCCCGGTGCCGGCTCGGAAGACGGTGTCGGTGCCGAGCTCTCCACCAATTACGAGTGGGGCGCGCGATTCGACAACGGAATTCTGAATGGCGATGTCATCGCCTTCTTCAGTGACTATGAAAATACCGTGCAGAACTGCACCATTGCGGTGAACTGCCCCGACGGTGCTGACAGTGGCACCTACAGTCTGGGGGAGGCGGAGATCAAGGGCCTCGAAGCAACCATCGGTAGTGAGTGGGCACTAGCTAACGGCTGGGCCATCCCGCTGCGGGCAACCTATACCTATACCGATGCCGAGACGACCAGCAATGCCGACGGCGGAGAAGTTGTGGCCGGGGACAACCTGGCCTACGTGCCGGAGAATGTGTTCGCGGTAAGCACCGGTATCGACAGCGGTGCCGAGTGGCGCCTCAACCTCACGGCTGCCTACCAGGACGAGATGTGTATCAATACGCGCTGCAACCGTGTCGGCAGCGATGTCATGGATCGCACCGAGTCACTGTGGGTTGTCGATGCCGCCGCCCACTATGACTTCAGCCAGTCGCTGAGTGGTTACTTCAAGATCGACAACCTGATCGACGAGCAGGCGATCATCAGCCGTGACCCTGACGGTGCCAGAGCCAACAAGCCGCGCACAGCCATCGTCGGCATGCGCTACGCGTTCTGATTGACCCGGCCGTTATTCAAACAGCCAGCAAAAAGCCGCGGCATTGCCGCGGCTTTTTTGTCTCCTGACCTGTGCCTGGCAGCGAGCGCTGCGACTGCTCAGCGCAGGTGTACGAAGTGCGCTTTGAGGTAGCGGGTCTCGGGAATTGCGGGATGCACGGGATGATCTGCCCCCTGGTAGCCGCTGGCAAGAATTGAGGCGTCGCGGTCAAGCTTGCGTGAGGCACCGCGAACGCAGTCCGCCAGCTCATCGGCGCCGAGGTGCATCGAGCAGGAAGCACTCACTAACAACCCGGCCGGCGCCAGCAATTGCATGGCAAGCTCATTGATATGGCGATAGGCGGCCAGGCCTGCCTTGTGATCCTTGCGCCGCTTGATGAACGCGGGCGGATCGAGGATGACCACGTCATAGCGCTGTCCGGCGGAGACCATTTCCTTCAGGACATCCACCGCCTTGCCGCGCACGGTCTCCAGGCGATCGCTGGCCCGGTTGTGCTCGCCGTTGGCGCGGCACCAGTCCAGTGCCTGCTGTGAGGCATCAACACAGGTGGCGTGCGCAGCACCATGGACGAGGGCCTGTACGCCCCAGCCTCCGGCATAGGAGAACAGGTCCAGCACCCGCTTGTGTTTTACCCACCGATTCAGCAGAGCCCGATTCTCACGGTGATCGTAGAACCAACCGGTTTTTTGACCACGATGCACGGGTGCTAGCAGGGGTACACCGTTTTCTTCGAACGGTATCAGCTCCGCAACCTTCCCTTTTATCACTTCATTGACCTGTGGCATCTCTTCCACCGAGCGGCCCTGGTGGTCATTGCGGACCAGGATACCGCTGGGCTGCACCAGCTGGTCGAGAATATCGATCACCTCTGGCAGTAACCGCTCCATTCCCCAGTTACTGACCTGCACCACAAGGACGTCAACGAACCGATCCACCACCAGTCCCGGCAGCCAGTCAGAATCCCCATACACAAGGCGATAACTGGGGTGGGGAAAATACCGCTCGCGCAGGTTCAGGGCCTCACGCAGTCGCTTCTCCAGCAGCTGCCGGTCAAGCGGGCCGCGTCGAGATACCAGACGCCCGCAGATCAATTGTGCTGGATTCACGAAAGCGGTGCCCAACGGCTTGCCCTGGCTATCAGTAACAGCGCACTGGCTGCCGGGTTCTATGCCCTTCAGGGGCGAGCGCCTGGTGTCAACCTCATTGCTGTAAATCCACAGGTGGCCACGCCTGAGGCGGCGCTCGGCACCGCGGTTTAGAATGATGTCTGTCAAGACAGGCTCCAGAAGGGAAAATTTGTCGCAGTCCTGCCCACCGCGGAGTGCGATCCGGCACGTGACTGTGGGCCTATTTCAAATGCTAGGCAAGCCTGCCGTCGACCGCTAAAATTGCCCGCTTTTTAACCACGCTATCAAAGACGCCCCCGTGGCAGCCAGGGAGAACATATGCGCGAGAAAGACCTGCCGGAGATGATCGAGCAAAGCCGGCATACCGGTCAGCCCGGCAAAGTGGGATTCGTTTCACTCGGTTGCCCGAAAGCGACCGTGGATTCTGAGCGCATCCTCACCCAGTTGCGCATGGAGGGTTACCAGGTTGTTCCATCTTACGAGGATGCCGATGTTGTGGTGGTCAACACCTGCGGTTTTATCGACAGCGCCAAGCAGGAGTCTCTCGACGCCATCGGTGAGGCTCTGCACGAAAACGGCAAGGTTATCGTCACCGGTTGTATGGGGGTCGAGGAAGACGCCATCCGCGAGACCCACCCCAGTGTGCTGTCGGTGACCGGCCCGCAGCAGTATGAGCAGGTGGTGAATGCCGTCCATGAAGTGGTTCCACCCCAGGCCGAGCACGACCCGTTCGTCGACCTGGTGCCGCCGCAGGGCATAAAACTGACGCCGCGCCACTACGCCTATCTCAAAATTTCTGAAGGCTGCAACCACTCCTGCAGTTTCTGCATCATTCCCAGCATGCGCGGCAAGCTGGTGAGCCGCCCGGTGGGTGAAGTGCTCGGAGAGGCGGAGCGGCTGGTCAACGCCGGTGTGAAAGAGCTGCTGGTGATCTCGCAGGACACCAGTGCCTATGGCGTGGACCTGAAATACAAACTGGATTTCTGGGATGGCCGCCCGGTGAAGACCCGCATGCTGGAGCTCTGTGAGGCACTGTCTTCCATGGGCGTATGGGTGCGCCTGCATTACGTTTACCCGTACCCGAACGTGGATGACGTCATCCCACTGATGGCCGAGGGCAAGTTGCTGCCGTATCTGGATATCCCGTTCCAGCATGCGGCGCCGAAAATTCTCAAGGCCATGAAACGCCCCGCATTCGAGGACCGGACACTGGCCCGAATCAAAAAGTGGCGGGAAATCTGCCCCGACCTGACCATCCGCTCTACCTTCATCGTTGGCTTCCCCGGCGAGACCGAGGAGGATTTCCAGTACCTGCTCGACTGGCTGAGCGAGGCCCAGCTCGACCGGGTTGGCTGCTTCAAGTACTCCCCGGTGGACGGAGCACCGGCGAATGCACTCGCCGACCCGGTACCGGAGGATGTGAAGCAGGATCGCTGGGAGCGCTTTATGGCACACCAGCAACAGATCAGCGCCGCGCGTCTGCAGCGCAAGATCGGACGTGAGATCGAAGTGCTGATCGACGAAGTCGATGAAGAAGGGGCCATCGGCCGCAGCTGGGCAGACGCACCGGAGATCGATGGGATGGTCTACCTGAATGGCGAGCAATCACTGCAGCCCGGAGACAAGGTGCGCGTGCGGGTTACCCATGCTGACGAATATGATCTGTGGGGCGAAAAACTTTAGCAGCAGTTTTTCTCTCCTCTCATTTTTTCCCCTCTCACTCCTCTCTCCGGAGTCTCCGGCCGACACCGTTATCCCCGTTACCGGGGCAATGATGGTGCGGCCAGAACTTTGTCTCAACGCCAATCCCCGAAAACCAGACTGTGCAAAGTGGGCAGCAGGCAACTTTCGAGCCCAGACGATAACCACAGGCAGAAAATGACGCCAGAAAAGATCCATAAAGCCGAGCTGTTCTGTGCCCTCGCCCCGGCGTTGTGATATCAAGGGAGGTGATGTTGGTTCCCGTGCAGCCAGTGCCACCACGGGGCTGGCCTTTTACTTTGTCCGTGAAAATCGTTTCCGGCGTGAGCATTCAGGCCAACAGGAAGTACGCAACGATAAAGAACAGGGGAGTTCTGCAGAATGCTTCGATTGCTCGGGTTGACCGTCACCTTGGCTGGACTTTTGCTCACCGCTGCCTTCACTTTCGCCGCCGACACCGGTAACAAGCCCTCAACGCTGACTGAACTCAAAAGCGCTATCAGGGACGTCATGGAGCGGCACCAGGTGCCGGCGGTGGGCGTTGCCATGGTCGACGAGAGCGGTCCTGTCTGGGTGGGGTCTCTGGGCAAGGCCAACATCGCAGAGGGAACTGCTGCGGATGCGGATACGATGTACCGCATTGGCTCGACATCAAAGATGTTCGTGTCCCTGTCGGTATTGAAGCTGGTAGAGGAGGGACGGCTGTCTCTGGACGACAAGCTGTCGGATTTGGCACCGGAAATTGCCTACGAGAATCCCTGGGAGGATACTCATCCGATTCGTATCGTGCACCTGCTCGAACATACGACGGGATGGGACGATATTCACTTGCCACAATTTGCCCAAAACGAACCGGCCTACAGCCTCAAGCAGGGGCTGGACTTTCATCCCCATTCGCGCAAGTCGCGCTGGAAGCCCGGCACCCGCATGGCCTATTGCAATGCGGGCCCGCCCGTGGCCGCCTATATCGTGCAGAAGGTGACAGGCCAGGACTTTGAAGAGTATGTGGCGGAACAATTTTTTCGCCCGCTGGGAATGGAAACGGTGACCTATCGCCTGACCGACGATGTGATGCAGCATGGCGCCACGTTATACGTGAAGAATGAACCGCAAAGTTACTGGCACATCTCACTGCGCTCCTCAGGTGCGATCAATGTATCGCCAGCCGACATGTCGAGGTTTGTCACATTCTTTGTCAATCGCGGTCGTGTCGATGGGCAGGCGCTGCTGTCGCCGGAGTCGCTGGCTCGCATGGAGCGCAGTACCAGCACCAATGGCGCCAGGGCGGGGCTGGAGCTGGGCTATGGCCTCAGTAATTATTCTTCCGTTTACGAGCACTGGGTCTACCGGGCGCACCGGGGCGCCGTCAGGGGGGGACGGAGTGTCCTGGCTTATTTGCCCGAAGCAAAAACCGGCCACGCCATCATGATCAATGCCGATAACACTGCCGCACTTCGGGAAATTTCCAGGTTGGTGCGCGCCTACGAGACCCGCAACCTGACCCCTCCACCGCTGAAGCAGAAAACTGCGTTGGCCGTCGATGCCGGGGAGATCGAAGGCTTCTACATGCCCATCAATCCCCGCCAGCAGACCCCCTATTTTGCCTGGCGGATCCTCGGTATCGAATCGGTTTCGGTGGACGAGGGCCGCATCGCCAGCAAACCCCTGCTGGGTGGAGATCCTGAATACTACTACCCGGTCAGTGAGGGCCTGTTCCGGCCGGGGGACATTAACCAGGCCGGTCTCGCGATTGCCAGTGACCCGCTGGCGGGTAAAGTACTGCAGGTCGAGTCTCGCACCTACCAGCCGGTGAGCGCGGCCTCGGTCTTTGGTCTGCTGGGTACAGGCGGCGCATGGATCGGTTATATGGCCAGTTCGCTGCTGTTTTTCCCGATCTGGGGAATCCGGCGCCTGCGCCAGGCAATTCCTGCCGGGCTGCCAACACAGGTACGTATGTGGCCACTACTGAGCAGTCTCTGCATCATTACGACAGTGGCGCTGCTGGCTGTTGCCATTAATACGGACCCGATCGTCATACTGGCAAGGCCAAGTTCGATCGCTGTCGCCATCATGGCCGCCACAGTCCTGTTTGCGGTGTTTTCTGTGACCGGGCTGTACACGGTCTATCGAGCGCGCAATGTTGCGATGAACCGGGTGGCTTACTGGCATTCCACCCTTGGGGCTGTCCTGCACGGAAGCGTTATGGTTTACCTGCTGTATTACGGGGTGATTGGACTGCGCACCTGGGCATGAAGTCGCTGTAAATATTGCCAAAAAAGTTTCTAAGCTGCGTCGGTTCAGGGGGAACAACCAGTAGCCAGTAGCAATAGACGACGGCAGCAACCTGAACCTCTAACACAAACAGCCGGGGGCGCTGACGCCACGAAGCATTCTTCCAACCTGCGGCGGTACAGTGATCTTTTCGGCGGCTACTGCTTGCCTTTCTATTCATCTCTGCAGCCGTGACGAATTTGGCGAACATTGACGTCGTCATTGAGAGAGCCGGGAAAACCATCCCGGGTGCGGCGATCATTGTTCCTGCAATCTTTGTGTTCGAGTGTCTGGTGGTAATCATGCTGGTCGCGGACACGGGTCTGTCGAAAAAAGTTGGCGATGGGAATGGGGCTCTACCCGATTCCGCTCTGTCTCCTCTTTTACCCCTTCTGGAATTCTGAGGGCACTGGGCAGGTAGTGCTGAAAATTATTTCTGAAAAACCCTGGGGTTGGCCGGTGCGATGTTTCTGTAGGGCGGTAGTCGCCGGCCAACCGGGATTGAGGACGATCCGGTGGCGCAAGCTGCGGATGGTTATGCTTACTAGTAACGCTCCGGTCTAATCGGTGCCACGCCAATCGCCGGTGCTAGAAAAAGGTGGCAGAGAGCGCAGGTCTTTTCGTCCTGACTGCCCGGCCCCTTGAACATCAGCGTGACACTTCAGTTTGGCGTTCGCACTGGGGCCAGGCTAGAACATCGAAGATTAAAAGCCCATGACGCAGAGGTGTGCACAATGCTCCGAATACTGATCCCTATCTTGGCGCTTTGTCTCTTCTTGAGCCTGCTGGCAGCCAGGACAAGTGCCTCTGAGGCGGAAAGCCCCGCGTCCCGTGCGGCGGGAGAGCTGGCGCTGCGCATTGTGTCGGATTATGTCGGTGTTCCCCAGGAGCAGTTGCGGCTGCAGTCCGTCGAGGCTGTGCGCTGGGAGGACAGCAGCCTCGGTTGTCCCAAACCTGGCCGCCGCTATCTGCCAAGTGTCATCAACGGCCACAGGGCGGTGGTGGCTTATGGCGCGCGCGACTACGCAGTGCATATGGCGAACGGTAGCGGGGTAGTGTGCGATGGGGTGCTGCGGGAAGGCCCCTGAGGGGCCTATGCATCGAAGAATTCGAATCGACCCCGTTCCGTTGGGGCTCAACGGCTGGCCAGACCGAATCCTCGACCTCTACACCGTCCTACAGCAGGACAAATTGTGAGAACGCCGCCAGATCATCAAACACGGTGGTTTCGGCGAGCGCCGCATCTGGCGATTCCAGCAGGGACCGAAGCGTGGCTTCCCCCTGACCTGTGCGTACCAACACCGGCTTGCAGCCCTTGGCCACCGCTGCCTGCAGGTCGCGAAGACGGTCTCCGACGAAATAACAGTCGTGCAGGCTGGTATCGAATTCCGCCTCGATGGCGTCGAGCATACCGGTGGCCGGTTTGCGACATCGACAGCCATCGTCAGGTCCGTGCGGGCAGTAGAAGATGGCTGCGATCTCACCGCCGGCATCCTCCACCAGCGCCCGCATCTTGGCGTGCATGGCTTCCAGGTCGTCCAGGTCGAACTCACCCCGGGCCAGACCCGGTTGGTTGGTGGCGATCACGAGCTGGTAGCCGGCCCGGCTGAGCGCGGCGATCGCCTCGATGCTGCCCGGCAGGGGATCCCACGCGTCGGCGGAGGTTACGCCCCCCGCCGGTTCGTGATTGATCACCCCGTCCCGGTCCAGCAGGATGACTGACATGGCGGCTTACTTGGCCGGTGCCAGCAGGGAAATGTCGGCAACTTCCAGGAACAGGGCGCGCAACTGGGCCAGCAGCGCCAGGCGGTTGTTGCGCAGGGCCTCGTCGTCGCACATCACCATGACATGGTCGAAGAAACTATCCACCGTCTCCCGCATACCGGCGAGGCCCGCCAGGCCCTCGGTGTAGCGCCGCTCGGCATAGATCGGTGCCACCTGGGTGCGGGCGTCGTTCACTGCACGGTACAGAGCTTTCTCGGCATCCTCCTGCAGCAGGCTCTCGTCCACCTTGCTCGGTGCCGCGCCCTCTAGCTTGGCCAGGATATTGGATACCCGCTTGTTGGCGGCCGCCAGTGCCTGGGCCTCTGCCAGCTGGCTGAAGGCGTAAACCGCCTGCACGCGGTTGTCGATATCCAGCGGCTGGGACAGGTGACGTGCAGCCACTGCCATGAATACCTCTGCCGGGACACCCTGGTCCTCGTAGCGGGCGCGGAAACGCTCCAGTACATAGGCCAGTGTCTGGTCGACAACCATGTTGTATTCACCGAGAGCAGTGCGCGGATACTGGTCACGGGCCTGTTCCAGCAGTGCGCGCAGGTCCAGGTCCAGGTTCTTTTCCACCAGCAGGCGGATGATGCCCAGGCTGGCGCGGCGCAGGGCAAACGGGTCGCGGGAACCGCTGGGGGGCTGGCCGATTCCGAAGATACCCACCAGGGTATCCAGGCGGTCGGCGAGGGCGATAACGGTACCGATATCGCTCTTCGGCAGCTCATCACCGGCGAACTTGGGCATGTACTGTTCGTACATGGCTTTCGCCACGTCGAGGGCTTCGCCGTCGTTTTCCGCGTAGTAGTAGCCGGCAATGCCCTGCATGTCGGCAAACTCGAACACCATTTCGGTGACCAGATCGGATTTGCACAGGGTCGCGGCGCGCTCCGCCTGGGCCTCGTCCGCACCAATCATCCTGGCAATGGCCGGGGCCAGCCGCGCCAGCCGCTCGGTCTTGTCGTACACCGTGCCCAGCTTCTGCTGGAAAATGACCTGCTTGAGTTTTTCACGACGGGTCTCGAGGCTGGTCTTCTTGTCAGTCTCAAAGAAGAAAGCGGCATCGGAGAGGCGCGGACGGATGACGCGCTCGTTGCCATGGATTACCTGGGCCGGATCCTGGCTCTCGATGTTGGACACGGTAATAAAGAAGGGCAGAAGCTGGCCGTCGCCATCCACCACGTGGAAATACTTCTGGTGCTCTTTCATGGAAGAGATCAGGGCTTCTGCGGGTACCTCGAGGAAACGTTCCTCGAAGCGGCCGGTCAGGGCCACCGGCCACTCCACCAGCGCGGTCACTTCGTCCAGCAGATCGTCATCGATCACGGCCTCGCCGTTGACATTGTGGGCCTCGGCAGTGACCTGCTCGAGGATCATCTCACGGCGCTCGGCAAAGTCGGCGACCACATAGCCCGGGTCGCGCAGCTGCTGTACATAATCCTGGGCGGAGTGAATCTCCAGCTCGCGGTTGCAGTGGAAGCGGTGGCCGCGGGTGGTGTTGCCGGCTTTCAGGCCCAGTACCTCACCGTCGACGACGCGGTTACCGAACAGCATCAGCAGCCAGTGTACCGGGCGCACGAATTCCTCACGGCGCGCACCCCAGCGCATGCGTTTGGGGATCGGCAGTTGTGCCAGCGCCTTGTCGACGATACCCGGCAGCAGGGTGTCGGTTGCGGCACCTTTCTGCTCACTGATGAACGCCAGGCGCTCACCCTTGTCGGTGTCCTTGCGGGACAGCTGCTCCACGGTGACGCCATTACTGCGCGCAAAGCCCTCGGCAGCCCTGGACGGCTTGCCGTCCTTGTCGAACGCGGCCTGCACTGCGGGGCCGAGCTTCTCGACCTGCTTGTCCTGCTGCTTCTCGGCCAGACCGGAAACGGCAACAGCCAGGCGACGCGGGGCGGCATAAGCCTTGAGGTCACCATATTCCAGTTCCGCGGCTTTCAAGCCCTGGGCGATACCGTCGGCAAATGCCTCCATCAGGGTGCGCAGTGCTGTCGGCGGCAGCTCCTCGGTGCCGAGTTCAACCAGAAAATCCTGCGCCATTACTGCTTCTCCTCTTGCTTGGCTTCTGCTGTCGCCTGTTCGGCCAGGATATCGGCCTTGAGTTCCTCTGCTGCCAGCGGGAAGCCGAGGGCGCGGCGCGCGTCGTAGTAGGCCTGGGCCACGGCCCGGGCCAGGGTGCGCACGCGCAGGATATAGCGCTGGCGCTCGGTGACGGAGATGGCGTGGCGGGCGTCCAGCAGGTTGAAAGCGTGGGATGCCTTCATCACCTGCTCGTAGGCGGGCAGGGGCAGCCCCAGTTCGATCAGCCGCTGGCTCTCGCGCTCACAGTGGTCGAAGGTATTGAACAGGAACTCCACATCCGCGTGCTCGAAGTTGTAGTGGGACATCTCCACCTCGTTCTGGTGGAACACGTCGCCATAGGTGACTGGGCTGCCATCCGGATTGCGGGTCCACACCAGGTCATAGATGGATTCAACGCCCTGCAGGTACATGGCGATCCGCTCGAGTCCGTAGGTGATCTCGCCGGTGACCGGGAAGCACTCCAGTCCGCCCACCTGCTGGAAGTAGGTGAACTGGGTAACCTCCATCCCGTTCAGCCATACTTCCCAGCCGAGGCCCCAGGCGCCGAGGGTGGGAGATTCCCAGTTGTCCTCCACAAAGCGGATATCATGCACGGCCGGGTCCACACCCATGGCGCGCAGGCTGTCCAGGTACAGTTCCTGGATATTGTCCGGCGAGGGCTTGAGGACCACCTGGTACTGATAGTAGTGCTGCAGGCGGTTGGGGTTTTCCCCGTAGCGGCCATCGGTGGGGCGACGGCAGGGCTGCACGTAGGCGGCGTTCCAGGTCTCGGGGCCGATGGCGCGGAGAAAGGTGGCCGGGTGGAAGGTGCCGGCGCCCACTTCCATATCCAGAGGCTGTAAAATGACGCACCCCTGGCGCGCCCAGTAATCCTGCAGGGCAAAAATCAGGCCCTGGAAGGTGCTGAGGTCGTATTGCTTGGACACCGCTATCTCCGGCTGTGATGGTTTCGGTCTGCCACACGACTCTGGGCGCGGCAAAGGGACGCAATTATAGCGGCAGCAGGTTACGCACTAAAGGCGCCCCCGGCGGGAATTGCCCGGGAACCCGTGCGCGGTGTGCTGCGGCGCAAGTTTGTATAGGAAGTTTTGGCATTGGATATCAAAGGGGCACTGGCTGCCACTGCACTGAAACTGGTGGGTAGACTGCCGTTGCGCTGGTCGCGCCGTCTCGGGCGGGTATTCGGCTGGCTGGCGGTCCTGTTCCGGGGGGAAAGCCTGCGGGTGACCCGGATCAACCTGGAGCTCTGCTATCCGGGTATGGATCCGGCCGAGAGAGAGCAGTTGGCCCGCCGCAGTGTCGTGCACACAGCGATGACCGGCTTCGAAGTGGCGACCCTGTGGCGCCAGCCCTGGAGTCGCAGCGAAGACCAGATCCTGCGGGTCCGCAACCAGCAGCTGCTCAGCGACGGGGTCGACGAGGGGCAGGGGGTACTGGTGTTGATGCCCCATACCGGTAACTGGGAAATCTTCGGAATGTACCTGGCTACCCTCGGTCCCTCGATTGCACTTTACGCGCCGCCGAAGATCGCTGCCCTGGACCCGATCATCCGCTCAGGCCGCGAGGTCACCGGCACGCAGATGGTCCCCACCAATGTGCATGGGGTACGCGCACTGCTGAAAGCATTGAAAAACGGTGACATCGTCATGGTGCTCCCGGACCAGGAGCCGGATACTACGGGCGGGGACTTTGCGCCGTTTTTTGGCAAGCCCGCGCTGACCATGACCCTGGCCCACAATCTGCTCAAGCGCACCAAAGCGCGCTGTGTGTTCGGTTTCGGCAAACGCCTGAAGGACGGTTTCGAGCTGGTTTTCCTGCCCGCGGAGCAGGCCATCTACAGCGATGAGCAGAAAGTCTCCCTCGCGGCCATGAACCGCGGCGTCGAGGCCTGCATCGCCGAGGCGCCGGAGCAGTACCAATGGGAGTACAAGCGGTTCCGCCGCGGGCCGGAGGGGAAAACCCGGCTCTACCGCAAAGCCTGACCATGTCGGTCCGGCTTCTAACCGTGTAAACCCAGCAGCCCGACCACCGTGCCCGTCATGCAGGTAGCCAGCAGGCCGGCAAACAGTGCGCGCGTGGCCAGGTAGGCCACCTCGGCCGTTCGCCCGGGCACGATGGTGGAAATGGTCCCCACCACCAGGCCAAGGCTGGCAAAGTTGGCAAAGCCGCAGATCCCGTAGACCAGTATCAGGTAGCTTTGCGGCGACATGGCCGCGGGGCCCAGTTCCGCCATTTTCTGGTAGGCCACGAACTCGTTGAAGATCAGCTTGATACTCATCAGCTCTGCGGCCTGGGGGATATCGGCCGGGTCCACACCCATCAGCCAGACCACCGGGTGGAACAGGATGGATGCCAGGTACTCGAGGCTGATCCCCTCCCCGAAAACCGCCCCGAGCAGCGCATTGACCAGGTAGATCAGGGCGAACAGCACCACGATCATGCCGATAATGTTCAGCAGCAGTTTGACCCCGTCCTCGGTCCCTCGCACCAGAGCATCGAGGGTGCTCTGGGCCTCGCTCTGTACCCCGGGTATGTGGTGCTCCAGGCGATCGGCCGGCGGCACCCACAGCTGGGCGAACAGCACTGCCGCCGGCATGCTGATCAATGATGCCACGAGGATATGGCCGGCCGGGTTGGCGACGATCCCCTCCAGCTGGCTGGCATAGAGCACCATTACTGTGCCCGCCACCGTGGACATGGCGGCCGTGATCAGCAGGAACAGCGTGGACCGGGACATGGACTGGAAGTAGGGGCGTACCAGCAGCGGCGCTTCGACGATGCCGAAAAACACACTGGACGCGACACTGAACGTCTGCAGGCCATCGAGCCGCAGGGCTTTCTGCAGCAGGAAGCCGAGGCCACCAATCACCTTCTGCAATACTCCCCAGTAGAACAGGATGGCGGACAGGGCGCTCATCACCAGTACAATGGGCAGTACCTGGAAGGCGATGATAAAAGGGCTACCGGGTCCGTCCGCGACGAACGGGAGGTCGGCACCGCCCAGGTAGCCGAACATGTAACTGCTGCCGGCGAGGGCAGCCTGTTCCAGCGTCTTGACCGCACTGTTGAGGCCGAGGAGTGCAGTCTGCACCCAGGTGACCTTGAGCATGATCCAGGCGATGGCAAACTGAAGTAACAGGCAGGCGATGATCATCCGCGGCGAAATGGCGCGGCGATTCTCGCTCAGGAGAACCGGAATGGCGGTAAATACCAGGATGCCAAGTAGACCTTGCCACATGAAAACAGCTCCCCCGGCGCCGGCTGGCGCGACTGAAACAAAATGACCGAAACAGAAACCCCGACAATCTGGCGTCACCTGCCGAACGCGCTGTCCACCCTGCGTATCCTGCTGATCCCGGTAATTATCTGGCTGTCTCTGGCCGAGCAGGCTGAAGCGGCACTGGCCGCTTTCATCATCGGTGCGCTGACGGATTTTTTCGACGGGCGCCTGGCACGGCGCTTCCACTGGCACAGCCATGTGGGCGCACTGCTGGATCCGGTGGCGGACAAACTGTTTGTTCTCTGCCTGATGCCCCTGGTCTGGCACCTGAGCTCTGTGCTGACCCTGTTTGTCTGGCTAGTGGTGATTCGCTATGCCCTGCAGCTCAGCGTGTTTCCGGTGCTGATGGCCTGGTTAAAACGGCCATTCAAGGTCGTGCCGAAACTGGTGCCCAAACTCGCTACCGCTGTGGCATTCCTGGTCCTGGGCCTCGGCTTTTCGCAGCAGGTCGCCCTGGAGTGGACACCCCACTACGCACCCAGTGGTAATTTCTTTGGCCAGTCCATCATGGCGGTGAGTGCCCTGGGCTGTCTGCTGGAAATCTGGGTTCTGGTGACCTTCTTGCCGCGTTATTTCCAGATCATTGTCGGTACGCACGATACCTTTGAATAAAGCTGAGGATTATTCCCCTCGGCCGATCAGTGTCGCCAGAATGCGGGAGTCAACAGCACCAGCAGGGTGAAGATTTCCAGCCGCCCCATCAGCATGGCGAGAATCAGGAACCACTTGGCGACCTCATTCACTTCACCATAGTGTGCCGCCGCATCCCCCAGCGCCGGACCGATATTACTCAGGCAGGAGGCGACCGTGGAAAATGAAGTCACAAAATTTTCACCGGTGGCCATCACAATGATCGTCAGCACGAAAAACGACAAAATATAAACGGCAAAAAATCCCCAGACCGCATCGGTCACCCGCTCGGGGACGATTTTTTTATTCACCTTGATCGGTACTACCGCATTGGCATGAACCAGCCGGTTCAGCTCGCGCATACCGGACTTCATGATCAGCATGCCGCGCACCGCTTTGATACCCCCGCAGGTGGAGCCGGCACAGGCACCAAGTATTCCGAGCATCAACAGCACATAGGGCAGGAAAGCTGGCCAGGCGGAAAAGTTTTCAGAGGCGAAACCAGCCGTGGTACCGATCGAGACTACCTGGAAAACACCATGCAGTAAGCTGCTGCCGGCACTGAAAATTCCCTGGCTCCATAAATAGAAGCTGATCAGCACTGCCGCAAAGAAAGTCAACGTCACCCAGAAGCGGAATTCAGAATCTTTCCAGTAATGGGACAGGGTGCGGTTGCGGAAGGCAAAGAAATGCAGGCCGAAGTTGATGGCGGCAGTGAACATGAACACGATACAGATTGCCATGATGGCATGGTTGTTGGCATAGAAGCCCATGCTGGCGTCGTGGGTGGAGAAGCCGCCGTTGGCCACGGTGGAAAATGCATGGCCCACGGCATCGAATACGGTCATGCCCGCCCACCAATAACCGATTCCGCAGAGCACGGTGAGGGTGATGTAGATGACAAACAGTGCCCGCGCAGTTTCGGCAATCCGCGGCGTCAACTTGGTATCTTTCACGGGCCCCGGTGTTTCCGCCTTGTAGAGCTGCATACCACCGATACCGAGCATTGGCAGGATGGCCAGGGCGATTACAATCACGCCGATCCCACCGAACCACTGCAATTGCTGACGGTAATAGAGGATCGCCGGTGGCAGACTGTCGAGGCCGGTAATTACCGTGGCACCGGTCGTGGTCAGGCCGGAAATGCCTTCAAAAATCGAGTCGGTGATACTGAGGTCCGGCTGGGGGCTGATGATCAGCGGCAACGAGCCGAAACTGCCGAGCACCAGCCAGAACAGGGATGTCACCACAAAGCCGTCCCGGGTGCGCAGGTCCTGTCGCAGGTCATGCACCGGCAGCCACATGAACAGGCCCGTGACCAGGGTAATGACGAATGCGGCAGAGAACGCAGTGTGGGTGCCATCCTGGTACCACAGGGATACGCCGATAGGCGGCAGCAGTGTCAGGCTGAACACCGTGAGGAGTATCCCGAAAATTCGCGCAATTACTGCTATCCGCATCGGCGCTTGCCAGCCTGTTGTCAGAAGAAACTGAAGCCCACCTGGAACAGCTGCTCCACGTGGCGGGTATGGCGGCGGTCGACCAGGAAGACGATCACGTGATCGTCCGTCTGTACAACGACATCATCATGGGCGATGAGCACCTCACTGCCATGGTCGGTTTCGCGCACGATGGCTCCGATGGCGGCCCCCTCGGGCAGGTCGATATCCTCAATCTTGCGGCCAACCACTTTAGAGGTTCGCTGGTCACCGTGGGCGATGACTTCAATGGCCTCCGCCGCCCCGCGACGCAGCGAATGCACATTCACCATATCACCGCGGCGCACATGGGTGAGCAGGCTGCCGATGGTGTTTTGCTGCGGCGAGATGGCGATATCGATTTCGCCACCCTGTACCAGGTCCACGTAGGCACGGTTGTTGATCAGTGTCATCACCTTGCGCGCGCCCAGGCGCTTGGCCAGCAGCGATGACATGATGTTCGCCTCATCGTCGTTGGTGAGGGCGAGGAATACATCGGTGTCCTCGATGTTTTCTTCCAGCAGCAGGTCCTGGTCCGAGGCACTGCCATGGAGGATGATCGAATTGGATAACTCCTCCGACAGAAAGATGCAGCGCTCATGGCTCTGCTCGATAATTTTGACCGAGTAGCGGTTTTCCAGTTTATGGGCCAGGCGCAGGCCGATATTGCCACCGCCGGCTATGGTCACCCGCTTGTAGCCCTGCTCGAGGCGACGCAATTCACTCATCACCGCGCGGATATCGGCGCGGGCGGCAATGAAAAACACCTCGTCACCGGCCTCGATGACAGTATCGCCCTGGGGAATGATGGGACTGTTGCGACGGTAGATGGCGGCCACACGGGTATCTACCTTGGGCATGTGCTGGCGCAGGTAGCGCAGCTGGTGACCCACCAGGGGCCCGCCCTGTACTGCGCGGACCGCTACCAGCTGGACACGGCCGTCGGCAAAATCCAGCACCTGCAACGCACCGGGATTTTCCATCAGGCGGGCAATATATTCGGATACCAGCTGTTCCGGGCTGATCAGGACATCGATGGGAATGGCGCCAGGATCAAAAAGCTGCGGGTACTGCAGGTAAGAGGCTGCGCGAACGCGGGCGATCTTGGTCGGCACCCGGAACAGGGAGTGCGCGATCTGGCAGGCCGCCATGTTGGTCTCGTCATTGTTGGTGACGGCGACGAGAATGTCCGCATCCTCGATACCCGCCTCCAGCAGTATATCGGGGTGGGAGGCATGGCCGACCACGACACCGATATCGATACGGTCGCGCAATTCGCGCAGCGTCTTTTCATCGCTGTCGATGAGCACGATGTCGTTGCGTTCGGAGGCGAGGCTCTCCGCCAGGGAACCACCCACCTGGCCCGCGCCGAGAATGACAATTTTCATAGCTGAAAACAGCTGCCTTTATTTTTTTGGCCGCAGGCGCTGTGGCCGGGGCATCAGCCTACGACTTCTGTAGCAGGGCGTAGTAAAAGCCGTCCCCGCCGTCCGCTGCCGGAAACAACTGCCGGCCAGCCGGCTGGTCCAGGCCCCATTCCCTGTCAAACAGCAATTCCGGTGTATTGTCGCGCGCATCCGGGGTATCCGCAATGAAGCGCGCCACCACCTCGCTGTTTTCTGCTGGCAGGATCGAACAGGTGGCATACAGGAGCGTGCCACCGGGCTTCAACAGCTGCCACTGGGTACGCAGCAGCTGGCTCTGCAGGTCCGCAAGCGCGGGGATGTCCTCCGCGCGCCGCAACAGCTTGATATCGGGGTTGCGGCGGATTACACCGGTGGCAGAGCACGGGGCGTCCAGCAGGATGCGATCAAATGGCTCACCATCCCACCAGGCATCGACCGCAATGGCATCAGCACAGATCAGTTCGGCCTCCAGTCCGCCGCGGGCGAGGTTGTCTGAGATACGATCGAGGCGATCCTCGTCGATATCGAGGGCACTGAGGTGGATGCCGGGGGCCTGTTCCAACAGATGGCAGGTTTTGCCGCCCGGGGCGGCACAGGCATCCAGCACCCGCTCACCTTCTTGAGGTGCCAGTATCAGCGCCGCCAGTTGTGCCGATTCATCCTGCACACTGACCCGTCCCTCGGTAAAGCCCGGGAGAGACTCCACGGCGCAGGGCGTCTGGAGGGTGATGCCCGCGGGGGAAATCGGGCAGGGGGTGGCCGGGAGCGCCGCAGCCTGCAGCTCCGACAGATAGTCGTCGCGGCTGTGGTGGCGCGCATTTACCCGCAGAGTCATGGGTGGATTGGTGTTGTTGGCGCGAAAAATATCTGCTGCGCCCGTTCCCCATGCACCCTTGATGGCCTGCTGCAGCCAGGCGGGATGCATGGAGCTGAACTGGGGGTTGCCGGAGAGCTTGCGTTGCAGTGTCTCCCGATTGCGCAGGGCATTGCGTAAGACGCCGTTGATCACGCCGGTGGCACGATCGAGTCCGAGGCTGCGGGCCGCATTGACAGTGGCGGAGATGGCGGCATGATCCGGAATGCGGGTGAATTCCAGCTGATACAGACCGAGCAGGATCAGGGCACGCACTTCAATGTCCGCCGGAGGCTTGCGTAAAAGCTTGTCTGCAATGAGCTGTAGGCGCGGCGCCGTCCGGGCCGTACCATAACAGAGCTCCCGCAACAGGCCGCGGTCCCGCTCTGGCACTGACTGGTCTGCCGCCGGCAGCAGTCGCGCCAGCGAGCCGCGGGACTGAAGCAATTCAGCCAGCACTCGGGCAGCGGCCGCCCGGACGTCGGTGCGGGGTTTGTCATTCATGGCCATCGGCTCGTTTTCACCACGTCATCAGTCAGGATCCCAGCCGGGTGCCCGGTGCCAGGAGCTGTCCGTGTCCCCGCAGCAGCTCATCCGCTGACAGGATTTTTTTCCCCGGCAACTGCAGTTGCTGCAGCCGCAACGCCTCACGACCGCAGGCGACCAGGATCCCCTCCTCATCAGCTGCGATGATGGTTCCCGGCGTTTCGCTGTGACAGCCGCGTTCCAGGCGCGCGCGATAGACGCGCAGTCGCTGATCCCCCTTGCCTGGCAGGGTGGTCCAGCATACCGGGAAGGGATTGAAGGCGCGGATACTGCGCTCGATTTCCACTGCCGGGCGCTGCCAGTCGATCCGGGCCTCATCCTTGGAAATCTTGGCCGCGTAATTGGCGCGGCTGTCATCCTGAATCTCCAGTGAAGCGGTGCCGGCGGCAAGTTCTTGCAGTGCCTGCAACAATGCCGGCCTGCCCAGCTCGGCAAGTTTGTCATGGAGGCTGCCGCCGGTCTCGGTGGGACTGATAGGACAGCGACGCTCAACCAGCACCGGCCCCGTATCGAGCCCGGCTTCCATCTGCATGATGGCGACACCGCTTTCCGGATCGCCCGCCTCGATGGCGCGCTGGATCGGCGCGGCACCGCGCCAGCGCGGCAGCAGCGAGGCGTGTACATTGACGCAGCCCAGTCGCGGCGTATCGAGCACCGCCTGGGGCAGGATCAGTCCGTAAGCGACCACCACCATAATGTCGGCACCGAGTTGCCGCAGCCCGGCCTGCGCTTCGGCGTCGCGTAGGCTCTGGGGTTGGTAGACTGGCACATCGTGCTGCAATGCGACGGCCTTGACCGGGCTCGGCAATAATTTCTTACCCCGGCCGGCGGGCCTGTCGGGCTGGGTATATACGGCGATGACTTCGTGTTGGCTGTCCAGCAGTGCCTGCAGATGCGCGGCAGCAAAATCCGGGGTGCCGGCGAAAATGATCTTGAGTGATTCAGGCATGGTTCTCATATAAACGCAGACCGCCGGTGGGTGCCGGCGGTCGTTTCATCGGAATGACGGGGGCTGGTTGCCCTGTCAGGCGCGCTGGCGGTGGGCTTTTTCCAGCTTGGAGCGGATGCGGTTGCGCTTCAGCGGGGAAATGTAGTCCACGAAAAGCTTGCCGTTCAGATGGTCTACCTCATGCTGGATGCAGACTGCCAGCAGGCCCTCCGCTTCCATGGCAAACGGCTCGCCACCGCGGTCCAGTGCCTTGACGCGGACGCGGCGGGGCCGCTCGACGGTTTCATAAAAACCGGGCACGGACAGGCAGCCTTCGTCGTACTGGTGGTGCTCCTCGTCGAGCACTTCGATTTCCGGATTGATAAAGACCAGCGGTTCGCTCTGGTCTTCGGAAACGTCAATGACCACAATGCGTTTATGTACGTTGATCTGCGTGGCGGCAAGGCCCACACCCGGCGCGTCGTACATGGTTTCAAACATGTCATCCACCAGCGTACGCAGCTCGTCGGTTACCTGATCGACGGGCTTGGCGACCTCACGCAGGCGCGGATCGGGAAATTCTAGGATCTCGAGCTTGGCCATAACACCTGTGACAAACTTCTAGTAATCGTGGAACTTGCGCTGATAACATAATGATCGCGCTCGATATTTGCCGCAGGGAGCCCTTTATCTGCCGGTCTCGCGCCGGTGCTCTTCGGGTCTCCCGCCACTCTGGCCGTGGCCCGGCGCTGTGAATTATAGCGATAAAGAGCATAGGAATGCTTACATGAGAAAAATTATTCTGGTTGCCGCGCTCCTCGTGGCGGCCGTCGGCCTTCACGCGCAGGATGACGTTCGCCTCAACCCCGACCACCCCGATGTCTATGTTGTCCAGAAGGGCGATACCCTCTGGGACATCTCCGGGCGCTTTCTGACCCAGCCCTGGTACTGGCCGGAGATCTGGCAGGTAAATCCACAGGTGGAGAATCCGCACCTGATCTTCCCGGGTGATCGCCTGCGGCTGGTTTACGTTGCGGGCCAGCCGCAGCTGCAGCTCGAGCGTGGCCCCCAGGCCTACAAACTGTCCCCGGTCGGCGACGCCAGCCGTCTGACTCCGGAGGTGCGGCGCGAGCCCATCGACGATGCCATCCCGCCGCTGCCGCTGGATGCCATCAACGCCTTCCTGTCCCGCACCCGGATCGTGGCACCCGATGCCTTTGAGGGCACTCCCTATGTCATTTCCGGTGCCGATCAGCGCATCCTGATGGGCGCCGGGGAAAAACTGTACGCCCGCGGCGATTTCCGCGAGCCGCTGGCTTCCTACGGCATCTATCGTCCCGGTGATCTCTACAGTGATCCCTATACCGGCGAGGTGCTGGGCATGCAGGCACTGGATGTGGGCTCCGTGGATCTTTACCAGCTGGACCCGGATCGCCGCCAGGATTTCGCCATTGCCACCATGCACGTGACCCGCACTTCCCGCGAGATTCGCCTGGAAGACCGGTTGCTGCCGGCCGAGGAGCGGGCCATCGAAGCCTTCTTCCAGCCCAGTGCGCCCTCCGTCGTCATCGATGGCGTCATCATGGGCGTCGAAGAGGGGGTCACCCAGATTGGCAAGTTTGATGTTGTTGCCATTAACCGCGGCCTGCGCGAGGGCATCGCGCCGGGTAATGTGCTGGCCATCTACAAGCGCGGCGCCGTGGTGCGTGATCGCATCGAGCGCGACGAGGTCAAGCTCCCCGACGAGCGCGCCGGCATCATGATGGTGTTCCGCACCTTCGAGAAAATGAGCCTGGCTCTGGTCCTGGAGGCGGATCGCCCGCTGGAAGTCATGGACCTGGTCCGCAACCCCTGATCCCGTAGGGTGAGGGCCTCCGGCCCTCACCCACAACCACTCTCCCGAGGTGCAGATGCATGGATGCGCTCACCGCGACTCTGGCCCTGATGCGACTGGAAGGCATGGGGCCTGCTCGTTACTGGCAACTGCTGCAACACTTCCCTTCCCCCCTCGACGCACTCGAGCAGTTGCCCGCGAACCTGTTGCAGAAGCTCCCTGAGCGTGCACGGCAGCAATGGCAAGGCTGGCGGGCATCCGGTGACGACAGTGAACTGATGCGATGGGTGAACGACGAGCGCGCCCGTTGCGATGCCCTCGGGGTCAAGCTGCTTTGCGTGCAGAGCGATGACTACCCTCCGCTGCTGAAAGAGATCTCCCGGCCGCCGCCACTTGTCTATGTGCGCGGCAATATCGACGCCCTGGGCCTGCCCCAGATCGCAGTCGTGGGCGCTCGCCGCGCCAGCAGCGCCGGGCTCGACAATGCGCGCGCCTTCAGCCGGGATCTGGCTGCCGGTGGTTTTGCTATCACATCGGGGCTCGCACTCGGCGTGGACGCTGCCGCCCACCGCGGCGCTCTCGACTCCGATGGGGTCACGATCGCGGTGCTCGGCACCGGCGTGGATCGACTGTACCCGCGCCGTAATGCCGCTCTGGCAGAGGAGATCATTGCGAGGGGTGGTGCTCTGGTCAGTGAATTTCCCCTCGGCACCGGAGCCGAGGCCGCCAATTTCCCGCGACGCAACCGGGTGATTAGCGGTCTCTCTCTCGGGGTCTTGCTGGTCGAGGCGGCCGTGCGCTCCGGTTCCCTGATTACCGCCCGCCTGGCGGCGGAACAGAACCGGGAGGTCTTCGCCATACCGGGGTCTATCCATAACCCCCTTGCCAGGGGGTGTCACTGCATGATCCGGCAGGGGGCAACACTGGTGGAGACCTCTGCAGATATCGCGCAGGAATTTGGTGGGCTACTCAGCTCGCGGGTTGCCGCGACAGCATCCAGCCCGCCGACGTCGGGGCACCCCGACTCCATTTCGCGGCCTCAGCGCAGGATTGTGGCAGCGCTCGGCGGCGAAGCCCGCAGCCTGGAGCAGCTGGCCCGGAGTACGGGGCTCGAGGCCGGCAGCCTGATGGCGGAGCTGACGTCGATGGAGTTACTGGGGCTGATCGAAATTGTCCCCGGCGGCTACCAGCTCTCCGTAGCCGGGATGAAATTGCTGGCCGAGTGTATTTAGCAAAAAGCAGGATGTGTTGGCGGGAGTGTTGGAAGCGGGTCGGGTTGGGAGAGTTTCCAGCCGCTAAATCGCCCGTCGTTTGTGATATGCCGTGACCTCGCCAGTTTGGGCGCTCACCCAATCCCGTCGGGCGGGGTAGCACCGGGAGCGGACACCCGCTTTACGCTCCGACAACGTTATCTTTACCCGCGGGCCCCTTCACGGGCAAATAACGCCCGACTACCGCCGAGAAAGCGGCAACAGAACTGCCGGCAAGCGCGCCGTAGAGGTGGGCATCAATGGCGACATCGATGCCGATCAACTGCGCTGCTTCCGTGCTCGGACCAGCGACCTGTTCATAGATTACCTTGATCCAGGCGCCGGCAAACAGCAGGTAACCAGTGACCATGCCGGCACGGATATCTTTATACGCTCCCCAGATAATCAACCCGTGCAGCACCCCGGATAAGCCCAGGTACTGATCGATTGAGATCGTAAAAAAATGCAGCATCAGGCTGCAGCTCACGGCCATCAAAACTACCAACCCGAGAAAAACCGGCGGGCGGTAGTGCATCCCATGCAGTATCCAGAGCAAGGCCAGGCCTGCACTGTTCAGAAGGAAATGACTGGTGTTGGAGTGAACGAGATGCGCAGTCACCATGCGCCAGATCTGCCCGTCGGCGAACAGTTCCCGATCGAACTGGAGCAGCGGGTTGAGCGAAGAAGCAAAGAACCAGAAACCGGCCATCAGGCCGAACAGGAAAGTTGGCCCGGAAAGACCGCGGAAATCTGCTGTGAGTGGCAATCTGTACATACTGCGCCGCGAGGGCTGGAACATCGGAGAGCAAGTATTCCACAGCGAGGCAGCAACATCCAATCGCCGCCGGATGGCCAGGAGCAGATGGCCAGGAGCAGATGGCCAGGGGCAGATGGCCAGGGGCAGATGGTCTGGGTGGGGTGAAGAACAGTAGTTGCGGAACATGCTGGCCCCCGGTGACACCAAAAGCTAACTCGCTGGGCCTCCCTGCCTGATTATTACCCGACTGTTACAGACTGTTACCAGACGCCTGCCCCGAATAGTTTCAATTCAAAACTCCTTTCTCTATAAAAACGCGTTGCAATAAAAATTGCGAATTTGGGTAAAGAAAAAGGGGGTTTCAGGTCGCCCGGTATCCCGGTAGGGGCCAATGAAACGCTGCTAAAGTAGGAATAATAAGCATGAATAAAGATGTAAAGGCACGGTTTTCACAGTGCCTGATCGCAAGCTTCACGGCCCTTTATGTGGCTGGCGGAGCAGCAGCGGTCGACTCTGTGGGGGAGCACCGTACTGGCCTTCATGCTTCAAAGCTGACACTGGAAATGATCAAAGGATCCGACCAGCAGCAAGAAGCCGTTGAAGTTCAGGGGAGTATTTACGAAGAGAGACAGCTGGGGGTCAACCAGACCCGAGAGGCTGGTGGTTCAGTATTTGAACCCCAGGCCGGGGTCTATGGTGAGCAGACCTATATTGTCCAGCTCAAGGACAAACCGGTCGTCACCTACCGTGGCGGAGTCGATCAATTCCAGGCCACCGCGCCCACCAAGCCCGGAGTAAAATTCCGGGACCTGCAGAATAACAGTGCTGTAGCGCAGTACCGCAGTCACCTCAGCCGTGTTCAACAGGAAGTGCTGGGTGCTGCAAAAGCACGTGGTATTGGCATTGAACTCAAGCGCCAGTACACCATGGCCACCAATGCCATGGCCGTGCGGATGACCCAGGATGACGCCAAGCGCCTGGCGAGCATGCCTGAGATCAAGCGCATTACGCCGGCCCGTACTTTTGAATTGAATTCTGACCGTTCCGTTGAGTTCCTCGGTGCGGACCAGGTGCATGATGGCACCGTCACACAGGGCTTGCCGCACGCCGGCGAGGGTATGATCCTGGGTATCATCGATACCGGTATCAATACCGATCACCCCGCATTTGCGGCAGTGGGCGGGGACGGCTACGAGCACACCAACCCGCTGGGTGATGGCGTTTACCTCGGTGACTGTGAGGCCAATGCATCCCTCTGTAACGACAAGCTGATCGGTGTACGCTCCTACTCGGTTATCACCGATGTCTACAAGTACTGGCAGCCCTTCAGCAACCGCCGTCCCGCCAATGGTGAGGACTACCATGGCCACGGCTCCCATGTCGCGAGCACCGCCGGCGGTAATATCCTGATGGATACCCCGCTGCAGTCCCCGGAGAACACCACCACGTCTGATGGCATCGACCTGCCGTTCAACTTCCCGGGAACTTCCGGTATTGCCCCGCATGCCAATATCGTTTCCTACCAGGTCTGCTACGCGGGTAATGCCGCTGCTCAGGACCAGTACACCGGCTGTCCGGAAGAAGCGATTCTCGCTGCCATCGACGACGCCATTGCCGATGGTGTGGATGCGATCAACTTCTCCATCGGTGGCCAGGAATCCTTCCCCTGGGAAGACCCGATGGAACTGGCCTTCCTGTCCGCCCGCAATGCCGGCGTCAACGTCGCGGTAGCAGCGGGTAACGCGGGTGCATACTACACCACTGACCACACGTCCCCCTGGCTGACCTCCGTGGGCGCCCTGACCCATGACCGTGTGTTGTCAGAAGCGGATAAAACCATCGGAAACTTCTCCGGTGGCACCGCCCAGACCTGGCGTGTCAACGGCAAGACTTTCAACGGCAAGAGCTACTCCGATGGCATCAGTGGCCGCATCGTCTATGCCGGAAACTATGAAAACCCCAACTCAACCATGGCACCGGGACTGTGCGAGCAGCCGTTCCCGGCCGGTACGTTCGATTTCGCGGACGATACTGCCACCCCGGATGTGGATGAGAGCGCACAGCCGGTAATCGTTCTGTGTGACCGTGGCGAAATTGCCCGGGTCGCCAAGGCAGACAATGTCGCCGCGGGTGGTGCCGAGGGCTTCGTGCTCGGCAACGTGAGCTGGGGTGACAACCTGGTGGCCGATGTGTATTCCATCCCCGGTATTCATGTCGATGCCTCCGCTCGCAGCAATATCGTGGGCTGGCTGAATGCCAACCAGGAGATGGTCAACACCGCGGACATCTCTGCCAGTGTGACCACCTACGGCACGGACCCTGAGATGGGCCATATCATGGCACCGTTCAGCTCCGGTGGCCCGAGCCGCACCAACCCGAACTACCTGGTACCCGCACTGGCGGCGCCGGGTGTCGATATCTATGCGGCGAATGCGGACGATCAGCCCTTCACCAACTTCCCGTTCCCCAGTGACTGGACCTTCATGAGCGGCACATCCATGGCGTCCCCGCAGGTCGCCGGTGCGATGCTCCTGATCGACCAGGCACATCCGGACTGGACACCGGCAGAGATCCAGTCGGCCCTGATGCTGACGGCCGGTGAGGCCTACGGCATGTCCTACAATGGCGGAAAAGCACAGTTACAGGACTTCTTCCGTCAGGGTGCGGGCAGCATCAATGTGGCCGCTGCCGTACAGGCAGGCCTGGTCATGGATGAGACCGGTGAAAACTACCTGGCCGCCAACCCGAAAGAGGGTGGGCGCGTCGAGTGGTTGAACACCCCCTCGATGGTCAACATGGACTGTCGTCAGGGCTGCTCTTGGGTACGCACCGTGCGCGCCACCAAGGACGGTACCTGGACTGCCAGCACCGAGAGCAAGTACAACACCGACGTGAAGGTCTCTGTCACACCCGAGCAATTCACCTTGCAGGCTGGTGAGACTCAGAACCTGATGGTCTCTGTCGAGATGCTGGACATGTTCGATGCCGGCTCCCAGAACCCGATGGAGGGTGTACCGGGCGCGGACACGGACGAGGCCTTCTTCTATGGGGATGTCATCCTGACGGAAGCCAGCAACGCCTCCCCGCGAAGCCACATGCCTGTCGTGGCCGGTTTCGAGCGTGGCGCACTGCCGGATCGTGTCGAGATGGAGATCCATCGCGAGCAGGGTCGGGAGATCGTCGGCGGGCTGCAGCTGCCGGAAACCGGCTCTGTTGAAGTACGCCAGTACGGCCTCACCAAGGCGAACGTACACGAGTTCGACCTGGGTCGCGGCAACATCTACGTCTCTCCCGGCAACATGGGTGCCGACCGTGGCTGGGGCTGGATGATGATCGATGTCCCGGAGAACACCAAGCAGCTGGTTGTCGAGGCCTACGATTACGAGGCGCTCGATCCGGAGCAGCAGGATCGCCAGGCGTCTGTGATGGTTGGTATCGACCGCAATGGCAGCGGTCCGGACTTTGCTGACACGGCCGAGTACAGGGATGAACTGGTCTGTACCTCATTCCACCCGGGTGTGAACAATTACTGTGTGATCAACAACCCGGAACCGGGTATGTACTGGGGGATAATTCACAACTCCTCCTGGGGTGGCAACTTCCCGGTTGGTAACCAGCCTGGCAAGGTAACCGGTGGTTATGCTGTCATTGGCGAGCACTCTGCCGAGGACAACATGACCGTTACCGCACCGCAGTCTACTGATGGTGCCAACGCCGTGGATATCGCCTTGGACTGGAACCTGCCCGAGGCCATCAAAGGTGAGGTTTACTACGGTGCCTTTGACCTGGGTGTTGCCAATACACCGGGCAGCATGGGGCTTACCAGCCTGCGTCTCGAGCGTGGAAAGGATGAGGTGGATCTGGAGATCAGCCAGAAGACCGCAAAAGCGGGCGACATCCTCGACTTCGTACTCGACGTGCGTCACAACATGGAGTCCGCCGACCGGAGTTACGACATCATCACGAGCCTGCCGCAGGGCCTGACTCTCGTGAATGGTTCCGTTGAAGTTAGCGAGAACGTCGAAGGCCTGGTGGTCGAAAACGGCATCATCAGCCTTGCTGGTGTACAACCGACGACCCGCGACGTCCCGCGTGAGTACGTTGTTACCACCAACGCCACCAGCCAGATGTGCCACACGCCGCTGATCGATGAGTACTCCGACGGTGGGTATATCGACTTGCTCGAGTTCCGTATCCGACCGCTGGTCGGACTGTGGGAAGGCGGAGCGACCTTCCGCGATGCCATTCAGGTCCCGACCGAGTGGTTGTTCTGGAAAGAAGGGGCTGACATCCCCCTGTATGGCCTGCCACATAAAGGCTTTGTCAACATTTTCCCGAATGGCCTCCTGCACATGGACGAGAACTGGTGGATGTGGGGTTGGCACCGCCCTGCCGGTTCTGGCTTCGCCATGTCTGCGGTAATGCCTTTCTGGCGCGGTTCTTTCGAGGCGGATTACTTCAACTCTCCGGAAGAAGTCCGTGGCCTGACCATCGCCAACCAGTATGCCGAAGAGCGTCCGGACCTGGGTGACTTGGTGTTCCTGGAGTATGACAACGTCGTTGATCCTGAAACCGGTACTGAGGTGGACTTCGAGGTGATCCTGCGCAATGGCATCGATTACCGCGAGGGTAAGCACGAAATCATCATGGCCTATGACAACCTCTCCGGCGATCTCCGCGATGGCGCGATTGGTGTCGAGCAGGCCAATGGTTTCATGACTCCGAACGGACCGCTGAACGGCTTCCTCGGTGAAAACGTTGGCTACAACAACCTGGACGAGCTCCTGACCGACGACCTGGTAATCTGTTACGACTACCAGGGACCGGAAAAGAGCGCCATGCAGGTGAAGTTCCAGGCTCGCGTCAATGAGTCTGCAGCCGGTAAGACACTGAGTGTCAGCCTCGACAATGCCATGGAATACGCTGATGCCAAGCGCACCGTCCAGGACATCGTCGTGAACGGCAACCTGTCCGTCAGCCCGATCACCGATCAGGTGGTGAATGAAGACGAGACCCTCGAGGGCATTCAGGTCTTCTACGCCGACGCGGATCCGGTTGCCAACACCATCGAAGTGACCGGTGAGCACATCAGCGCCGTGGTCCACGACCACAGTGCCGGTGGCACCTTCGATATCACCCCGGATGCCAACTTCTCCGGTGAAACCGAAGTAACGGTTACAGTGCGGGATAACAATGTTACGACTGATATCGGCAGCGTGACCTTCCTGTTGACCGTCAACCCGGTCAATGACGCACCCGTGGTTGTTGCCAGTGATGTCACCATCACTGAGGGCGACAGCGTGACTCTGGATGCAAGCCAGACCACTGACGCGGATGGTGATGCACTGAGCTTCAGCTGGAGCGGTGCGGGAACCATTGATGGTGCCGATACCGCCACTCCGACAGTTGAGGGACTGACCGCTGGTGAACATGAGTTCACGGTGACGGTCACTGATGGCGTCGAGAGCAGCTCAGCTACCGTGACGGTTACCGTGAACGAAGCGCCTGCTGTCGAAACTGCACAACCGAAGAAAAAGAAGAGCGGTGGTTCCATCTACTATCTGCTTGGCCTGATGGCTCTGGCGGGAATGATCCGCCGTCGCCGTCTGCCGGTGGTGCACTGATGGCGCAGCTGTATCCCCGGGCAGGATAGCCGGGGATACAGTAACTTTTCCCACGGCCAGCTTTCAGCTGGCCGTTTTTGTTTGTGCTGCGAGAAAATCAGCGCATCGGGTTTGTCTAGACTGTCAGGATCCAGTAGATTGCCGCTGCACTGTTAGCGGCTAAACCGGTGTTGAAAAAGAAATGGGCAGCCCTTCGTCACTATCCTGAAGGCTTGGCACTGACCTGCCGGTGATGGACGCCGCCTTAACGACTGGACGAGCGCCGGGCAAATGCCGAGACCCTCAACGCTAGGGCCACTGCTGTCCAAAAAAAGGAAGAGTCACAGTCCCATGGTGTTTCCTGCCCTGGATGTTCGCTTTGCCGCCCGTGCCCTGGAGGCAGGGGGGGTTATTGCCCATCCCACCGAGTCTGTCTGGGGGCTCGCCTGCGACCCCTTCAACCGCGATGCGGTAGAACGCCTCCTGCAATTGAAAAACCGGCCCCTGGCTAAGGGATTGATCCTGGTCTCCGGCACTCAGGCTGATTTCGGCGAACTGCTGGAGAGCCTCGACCTTGAGCAACGGCAGAAAGTCTCGGTCAGCTGGCCGGGCCCCGTGACCTGGCTGGTACCCCATTTTGGTCGCGTGCCGCCCTGGATCAGCGGTGCGCATCACTCAGTGGCACTGCGCTGTACCAACCACCCTTTTACCAGCGCGCTGACCCGTGCTTTCGGTGGTCCCATCGTCTCCACATCGGCCAACCCCGCCGGTTGCCAGCCGGCCCGGGAGAAGTACCAGGTGTTGCGTTACTTCGGCGACGAGCTTGATTTTATCGGTGGCGGCACGACCGGTGGGCGGCAATCGCCGAGTGAAATCCGCGACCTGGTTACCGGCAGAGTACTGCGGGCGGGCTGACAGCGCTCTCAACCCATCAAGACAATCGGATAGAGAAATCATGAGCGAAGTGGATATCCAGGCAGTGAAGCATTATCTGCTGGATTTGCAGGACCGCATTTGCCAGTCCCTCAGTGACGCCGATGGCAGCGCCTTCCGTGAAGACAGCTGGGAACGGCCTGGTGGGGGCGGAGGACGAACGCGGGTCCTGGAAGAGGGCGACCTGATTGAAAAAGGGGGGGTGAACTTCTCCCACGTGCACGGTGCTGGCCTGCCGCCTTCGGCGACGGCCAGCCGGCCGGAACTGGCGGGGCGATCGTTCGAGGCCATGGGCGTCTCACTGGTGATTCACCCCCGCAACCCCTACGTGCCCACCAGCCATGCCAATGTGCGCCTGTTTGTCGCAGAGAAACCCGGTGCTGAACCCGTGTGGTGGTTTGGAGGCGGTTACGATTTGACGCCCTACTATGGCTTTGAGGAGGATGTGGTTCACTGGCACCGCACAGCCCGGGATGCCTGTATGCCATTCGGGCCGGATGTCTATCCCCACTTCAAGCAGTGGTGCGATGACTACTTTCACCTGAAGCACCGCGATGAGGCGCGGGGCGTTGGCGGCCTCTTCTTCGATGACTACCACGAAGGGGGGTTTGACAACAGCTTTGCCCTGATGCGCGCCGTGGGTGACAGTTACCTGGATGCCTACCTGCCGATCCTGCAGCGCCGGCGGGACATCGAATACGGCGAGAGGGAACGACGATTCCAGCTCTACCGCCGGGGTCGCTATGTGGAGTTCAACCTGGTCTATGACCGCGGCACCCTGTTCGGGCTGCAGAGTGGCGGGCGCACCGAGTCAATCCTCATGTCCCTGCCACCACTGGTGCGGTGGGAGTATGACTGGCAACCTGAGCGCGGCTCCGCCGAGGCAAAGCTGTACACGGACTTTCTACCCCCGCGGGACTGGGTGTAGCGCATGGGCAGAGAGCGTGAGGCGCGGACCGGCAAACTGTTTCTGGACTATCGGCGCACCTTCGAAAGCGGTGATGCCCAACAGGTCGCAGATTTTTATCGATTTCCTTTGCACTATTACGCCGAGGATGGCGCCAAGTCGGTCGTTAACCGCCTCGACTTCGTGCGACATGTGGAAAAACTGCTGCGTTTCTACCGACGGCTCGGCGTCCGGCAGATCGTGGGCACAGTCACCGACCAGCTGCCCTTAAACGCCGGCAGCAGTCTCGTCTCCCTGAACTGGACCCTGTTGCGGAGCGAGGCAGAAAAGCCGGTTGAGCTCTACACCGCCACGACCCGGTACCTGGTGACCGATGGACCAGACGGCCTCCAGATCGATGCGCTGTTTGCGGTGGACGAGACCGCCAGATTGCGCCGGGCACTGCGCGCGCCGCATTGAATCCACCCGCTTCATGGGATGGTGCCCAATCAAAACAAGCTGGAACAACCTGTGACCGACAGTTATGCCGTGATTGGCAACCCGGTGGAGCATTCGCTGTCACCGCAGATCCACAGTGCCTTTGCCGCTCAGACCGGTGAAGATATCGCCTATGAAAAGCTGGCCGCCCCCAGGGATGCGTTCGCCCCCGTGGCGCGGCGGTTCTTCGCCGCTGGCGGCCGCGGCCTCAATGTCACCGTGCCGTTCAAACTGGACGCCTATGAATTTGCCGATCGTCTGACCGAGCGGGCGCGGGCGGCTGGTGCCGTCAATACGCTGGCGCTGCAGCAGGATGGTGCCATCCTCGGGGACAACACTGACGGCGCGGGACTGGTGGCGGATATCCGGGAAAATCTGGGCTGGCCCATTGCCGGCCAGCGGGTGCTGATGATTGGTGCCGGCGGAGCCGCCCGCGGTGCCCTGCTGCCACTGTTGGAACAGCGCCCGGCACGGCTGCATATTGCCAACCGCACCACTGCCCGCGCCGAGGAACTGGTGCGGGAATTCCGTCGCTACGGCGCCCTTACCGGGGGAGGCTTTGACGGGCTCTGTGAACCTTTCGACCTGATCATCAATGCCAGCGCGGCGAGTCTCGGCGGTGAGCTGCCGCCGTTGGGCGATGCGCTGGTGGCGGTTGGAACACATGCCTATGACATGGTGTACGGCCCCGAGCCCACACCATTCATGGTGTGGGCTGCCAGGCGGGGTGCAGTCTCTGCCGATGGCCTCGGCATGCTGGTCGGCCAGGCTGCGGAGTCATTCATGCTCTGGCGCGGCGTAAAACCGGATACCGGACCGGTGCTACAGCAGCTGCGAGCGCGGTTTGAATACTAACTAAACATTGATGACTGATGTAATTCGGGGGGAACCTTGCGGGAATTTTTACGCAACCTGTCCATTTGTTTCACCGCCGGTGCTGTCGGCGGTCTGATCTACGCGCTGGCATTGTGGGCCATGGGCAGTTACGGCCTTTCCTATCGGCTGGGCGTGGACATCGCTCCCTACCTGTCCAATTCCTACCTCTACCAGCGTGTCGTGTGGGGCGGCATCTGCGGCCTGGTGCTGTTACTACCGTTCCAGCGCGCCTGGTTTTCCCGCGGTCTCATCCTCTCACTGATTCCCGCCGCTGTGTTGCTGCTGGTGGTCCTGCCGATGCGGGGCTACGGGCCCGGCGGGCTTGGCCTGGGTACGCTGACCCCACTGGTGGTGTGGATGGCCTGTGCGGCCGGCGGCGTGATTGCCTCCGGCCTGTTGCGGGCGCAGGGTAAATAGTGCGGCGGGGAGGTGGCTCTGGTTGCCGAGCGCTATTGGCTCAGCTCTGTGCCTGTGCCGCCAAAAGGTACTCGTTCTTGAGTTTGACGTAATTCTGCGCCGAATAGCGGAAGAACTCCCGCTCCCTGTCACTCAGCGGGCGAGCCTGCTTGCAGGGGGCCCCAACATAGAGGTAGCCACTTTCCAGCTTCCTTCCCGGCGGTACCAGGGCGCCCGCAGCCAGCACCACCTCGTCCTCGATGACGGCACCATCGAGGACAATGGCGCCGATGCCGATCAGGACGCGATTGCCCACCGTGCAGCCATGGAGACAGGCCTTGTGGCCGATGGTGACGTCATCGCCGATGTTGAGCGGCCAGCCGTCTGCGTTGAAGGGACCGGCGTGGGTGATATGGAGGACGGCGCCATCCTGGACGCTGGTGCGCGCACCGATCCGGATACGGTGCATGTCACCACGCACCACCGCCATGGGCCATACGGAGCTGTCCTCACCGATGGCGACATCGCCGATGACTGCGGCCTGGGGATCGATGTAGACGTTGTCGCCGAGCTGGGGGGATTTTCGTGCGGTATCGTCGCCGTGGGGGCGCAATGGGGACATGGGCAGGCTCCTGTACAATCATCCTCGGGTTTCCTCCCCTATGATAACCGCTGGAGGCTGTCGCGGCGGTATGGCGCAGCCGGGCTCAGCTTCCACCAGCAATTTCTCAACGAAGGTGTTTTATGTCCAACCCGCTGCAGGAACTTTCACTCCTTCCACCCTTTGACCGGCTGGACCCGGAACAGGTGGCACCCGCCATCGACGCCCACCTGGAAGCCTGCCATACCAGCATGCAGCAGGGGCTGCTCAAACCCGGCTGGGATACGACCCTGGCTCCACTGGAGGAGGCCCAGGACCGCCTCAGTCGCGCCTTCTCACCGGTCAGTCACCTGAACAGTGTACTCAGTGGCCCCTGGCGGGCGCCCTATGAGAGCGCATTGGCAAAAATTACCGAATATTGGACCGCCCTGGGGCAGAACCGGGATCTGTATGACGTCTATCGGCAGCTGGCACAGAGCTCTGAATTCGAGCAGTGGCCGCAGCCCCGACGTAAGACCATCGAGCTGGCGCTGCGGGACTTCAGACTTGGCGGGGTAGGGCTGGAGGGAAAACAGCGGGAACAGTTTGCCGCGAACAGTCGTCGCCTGGCGGAGCTTTCCAGTACCTTTGCCAACAATGTACTGGACGCCACCAATGCCTGGACTTACACCACGGAAGACGAGGCCGAGCTGGCCGGCCTGCCGGATTCCGCCAAAGAAACCGCCCGCGTTGCCGCCGAGAGCCGCGGCGAACGGGGATGGTTGATCACCCTCGATGGGCCAAGTTACCTGGCGGTCATGACCCACGCCGACAGCCGTGACCTGCGCCGCATGGTACATCTCGCCTTTGTCAGCCGGGCGTCCGACCAGGGGCAGCAAGCCGGCCGGTTTGACAATACCGAGGTCATGACCGAGATCCTGTCGCTCCGCGCACAACAGGCCAGGTTGCTCGGCATGAAGAATTACGCCGAACTGTCGTTGGCCAGCAAGATGGCCGAGAGCACCGAATCGGTGCTGGAGTTCCTGCGCAATCTGGCAAGCCGGGCTCGCCCGGCCGCCCAACGGGAATTTGCCGAGCTACAGGTCTTTGCCGCTGAGACGCTGGGTCTGGAGCAGCTGGAGCCCTGGGACATTGCCTGGGCAGGCGAGAAGTTGAAACGGGAACGCTATGCCGTGAGCCAAGAGGAGTTGCGGCCCTATTTTCCCTTTGAGCGCGTGCTTACGGGTATGTTTGCCGTCGTCGGACGCTTGTTCGGTATCCAGGTGGAAGCCGATCCGTCGGTTGCCGTATGGCATCCGGACGTGCAGTTTTTCTGGTTGAAACGGCAAGGGGAAAAACTGGCCGGTTTCTATCTGGACCCGTTTGCGCGGGAGAAAAAGCGCGGCGGTGCCTGGATGGATACCGTCAGCACGCGAAGACAGGGGATCGGCGGACTCCAGTTGCCGGTGGCGTACCTGGTATGTAACTTCAGTCCCCCGGCGGGTGGCAAACCCTCTCTACTCACGCACTATGAGGTGACAACGTTATTCCACGAATTCGGCCACGGCCTGCATCATATGTTGACGCGTGTGGATGTCGGCCCGGTATCCGGCATCAACGGCGTGGCCTGGGATGCGGTTGAGCTGCCGAGCCAGTTTCTGGAGAACTGGTGCTGGGAGCCGGAGGCCATAGCGATGATTTCAGGCCACTATGAAAGTGGCGTGCCCTTACCGGATCAGTTGCTGGAGAAAATGCTTGCGGCCAGAAATTTTCAGTCGGCGATGTTTACCGTTCGCCAGCTGGAGTTTGCCTTGTTTGATTTCCAGCTGCACTGCCTTGGTGAAGACGTATCCGCAGGGGCCATACAGGCGTTACTGGACCGGGTTCGCAGCGAGGTTGGTGTTGTACCGGTCGCTGCCGAGAATCGCTTCCAGCACAGTTTCAGCCATATTTTTGCCGGTGGCTATGCCGCGGGTTATTACAGCTACAAGTGGGCGGAAGTACTGTCGGCAGATGCATTCTCTCTATTCGAGGAAAAGGGGATCTTCGACCAGGAAACCGGTGGTCACTTTCTGGAGACCATTCTTGAACAGGGTGGTAGCCGTGATGCCCTGGAGCTTTTCACCGAGTTCCGCGGGCACGCACCGGAGATTGATGCATTGCTGCGCCATTCCGGTATCGAGGCTTGAGGTCTGCGGAGCAGAGGTGATTTATGCACAATGAAGAGAAAAAACCGGTGAAAAAGCGCTTTATTGCCGGTGCGGTGTGTCCCCGCTGCGGTGAAATGGATACGATCGTCAACTATCGGTTCGACGACAAAAATTATCGCGAGTGTGTGTCCTGTGGATTCAAGGATGAAATACGGATTCAATCCGGCCCGGCAGAGCTGCCAACCCGCGTAAACGAGCGGCGCAGGGAGGAGGCTATCGAGGCTCCGGTAAAAATCCTCGATCCGGACGCGGGCAATAAAAAAGATAAAAAGTAAAAAATACCGAGGAAAACCCGATTGAAGAAGACACTCGGTTTGGTTGGGCTGGGAGTGGGCTTACTGCTTGTGGTCGCTCTCATGGCGGGAGAGTGGCAGCGACGCCAGGATCTGGAGCGCGAGCAGGTGGCATATCTGCTGGCCAGTTGCGTCAACCAGGGCATGCTGTCGCTGTTTCGGCTCCAGGCCAATGACTGGAAGAAAAAGCCCGACTTTCACCGACAGGAGGAAATTTCTCTGCAGGCAGCGGTCGCTGACTTGCCCGGCAAAATTCTGCCCGCGAGCGCCGGGGGTTATTCTCCGCAGGTCGCACAATCGCTGTCCCTCTGCGATGCCATGACGGAAAACAGCATCCGTCAGCACACAACGATTTTTGCCCCCGTCGGTAATCTCGCCGTTGCAGGCCCAGTGAATCCAGCAAGATTGATCGAGGAAAGATCCCGGATGCGTCAAGCGCGGCTGCTGCGCCAGCTACATGTATCGGCGCGTGCTGCTGAGCGCTATCTGGCCGACCTCAAGTCGGACCTCAGCGCGAAGCTCGGGGCCAGCCAGTTCGACCGCAAGACCCGGCAGCGGGTTTTGGCTGAGATCCAGACCGAGGTGCTGGATTTTTACCAACCGGGTGATTTTTCCCGCAGCAGTATCGAGCGCTACATCGCCCGCCGGGAAACGCTGACACAGCTACTGATGGAAAACAGCCGCGGTTACAGTCGGCGCGCGGGGACCCTTTATTTCCATGACCCAGCACTGCGGCGCACGGTAGATAGCCTTACCCGAGCCCTGTCCCAGAGTCATGATGATGTGATCGGCAACTGGCGTCAGGTGGTTCGTCACCAACAGCGGCGTGTTGACCCAGGAGAGGGCATCTGAGGTGAGTTGAATGGGGATTGGGAAAAGAATCAGCGGGCCCCTGAGGGATTGCTGCCCGCCCAAGTTTTTCCATCCTGAGTGCTTCTTGTTGTGAAAAAAACTGTGAGACGAAATCCAGTTCGGGTTTCTAGATGTCGTGATGCGGTCTTCGATACCGCTGTACCCTGCTCCGTCAATGCAGCATCTCGGCCTCCGGCTCGAGCTCCGGAATCAGCAGCCTGATCCGCATCTGCCCGGCAAAATCTGGCCAGCGACCCGGCGTTGCTGAATGGCACTGTCGCGCGAGAATGAGGGCAACCACCCGTTCACTGGCCAGCTCAATATCGTCAAAATCCCGTGCTGCACGCCGGCAGATACGATCCAATACCGTAGCGCGTTCCTCCCCGATCAACTCCCTGACCACCAGGTTGGCCACCTGCGGATCCATCGGTAGCAGCGGAATCCCGAGAGCAAAGTGCAGACGGTCGTTGGCCTCCTCCAGCAACCGATGGCACAGGTAACCGTGGGGCAACAGTGCCTCGAGGGAGAGGGGTTGACCACGGGATAACGACAAACGTTCCGCCCGGGCAAAAGTGCGGCGGAACACACGCCTCAGTATGCGTGTGGAAATACCGGCGGTACGACACAGGCAAACCATCTGCTCGAACCAGTCAGGGAGAGTTTCAAGATAGCGAATGGTAAAGCTGGTCAGGATCAGAACCCCATCACCGTCGGGCAGGCCAATAGTGTGGTGCAGCCCGGGCAGGTTATCGCGCAGGTAATCCCGGAAGCGTCCGTCGCGCTGCTCCCCGGAAATGGAGTCCTGGATGATGCTATGAAGGGAATGGTATTCGTCTGGTGTCATCTAACGGTATGCTCAACACCAGAACCCTCTTGCCGCTTTGGTTTTGCCATTCAACTGATCGCGATGCGAATACATCCTGGTGCTGAGTGGGTCCACGTATTATCGCTGGCCGAAGAAACCGGTATCGCTCTTTTCAGATCCACTGGTTTTTCCAAGTGTAGTAGTAAAAATAGAGGATCAATCCGATAGAGCGTGCGCTGAACCACAAAAAAAGGCTGAACCAAACGCCATGGTTGCCCCATTGCTGTGTGAGCCACCAGGCCGGAAGAAAAACCAAAGCAGTGGCTATGAACATGGTGTCCCGCATCTGCCGACTTTTGCCTGCACCGATAAAGACACCATCGAGCTGATAACACCAGACAGCGATTAGAGGCAGTGCACAGAGCCAGGCATAAGTTCGGGTGGCCTCGGCGAGTACCGAATCCAGATCAGTAAACAGTGGCAGCAGCAGTGGCTCGCTCACAGAGAAAAACACGGTGATGGCTACAGCGGTACCGAGTGCCCAGCCTCCCGCACTGCGAACCGTTGCCCGAAACTGCGCGCGCGACCGATGAAAAATGGCATTCCCGACCAGTGCTTCGGTGGCATGGGCAAAACCGTCCAGTGCATAAGAAGTCATCATCAATAACTGGACCAGAATCGCGTTGGCCGCCAGCACGTCGTCGCCTTGCGCGGCTCCCTGTGCCGTAAAAAAAGCGAACGTGAACAGCAACAGCAGAGTACGCAGGAACAGGTCGCTATTGATGCGCAGCAGTTCTGCCCAGGGCCTGGAATCCTGCCATGGCAAGAGGCCCGGCAGGCGTATTTTCTCTAACAGGGCGCCGGGCATTCCGGGTGCGATGCGTCGCAGGAGCCGGATACCTAGTGCAAACGCAACAATGTCTGCACAAACGGTTGCCAGGGCAGCGCCGCGTGCACCCAGCCCCATTCCAATGATGAACAGCACATCCAGGGCGATATTCAGCAGGTTGGCGGCCAGCAGGAGGTAGAGGGGAGCACGGCTGTCCTGCCGGCCGATGAAGAACCCCAGCAAGGCGAAGTTGGCCAGTGCCAGCGGGGCGCTCAACAGACGGATCTTCAGGTAGGCTTCGGCATGCGGGCCCGCCTCGGCGCTGGCATTCATCCACTCTACCGCGTGGCCGAGCAATGGCCAGGCCAGAGGCACCAGCAGCAGCCCGAGCGCGATGGCCAATAGCAGCGCCCGCAGCAGCCATTCTTCACCACCGTCTGCGTTCCGTGCCACCAGCCCTGTCGTTCCCATGCGCAGAAAACCGAAAGCCCACAGCAGCATGCTGATGACAGCAGCACCAATAGCCACTCCGGACAGGTATTCGGCCGTGGGGAGATGACCGAGGATTGCCGTGTCCACCGCGCCGAGCAGCGGTACCGAGATGTTACTCAGGATCATGGGCCAGGCGAGGTCCCAGACGCGTCGATGGGGGCTGGCAGAACATTGTGACCGGGACATGGATCGTGGACTTAAGTTGGCGGATTAATTGACTTTTTGCTGGCGATGTGTTCCTGTTGAAGCTGCAAGTAGATGCAACAAAACAGGTTGTTGGTTGTACCTTCCGGACGACGACATCTGAAGTAAAATCTTTAACGAAGAATAACAAGTTGCACTGAAGGCAGTATCGCGGGACCCCCTCCCGCCCAGTGTATGTAGTCTTGTGTTACTACAGCATGTCCACAACGAATGTGTGGAAAAGCCCTGTGACCGGCATGCCCGGACACGGCGACTCCAGTTATCCGTGCGCAGCCAGCGGCTGAAGATAATAATCACGACTCTCCATTTGGGGTGCGTGACCGCGACAGTGCGTCCTGTGAAGTACTGACCGAGGTCAATCTCCGGCTGGGGGGATCGCTATACACGGAGATCTGTAGGCGATGTTGAGAGGCTTCAATCGGCTGTTCGCCTTGATGGCCGCGGCGCTGCCGGCCAGCACCGTTCTGGCGGAAGAGAAGGCACCGGAACGCTGGGGGGTCAATATGCCCCGGGGGGTTACCGAGGTCGCCCAGACCACCTATGACCTGCACATGCTGATCTTCTGGATCTGTGTCGCCATCGGTGCCCTGGTGTTCGGTGTGATGTTCTACAGCATGTGGCGCCACCGCAAGAGCAAGGGCTACGAGGCGGCCCAGTTCCACGAGAGTACGGCGGTGGAGCTGGTCTGGACCATCATCCCCACCGTGATCCTGATCCTGATGGCGATCCCCGCCACCAAGACTCTCTACGACATCTACGATACCGAGGAGGCCGACCTCGATATCATGATCACCGGTTACCAGTGGAAGTGGAAGTACGACTATCTGGGGTCGGATGTTTCTTTCTTCTCCAATCTCTCCACCCCGCGCGCCGAGATCGATAACCAGTTGCCCAAGAACAGCAATTACCTGCTTGAGGTGGATGAGCCGGTCGTGGTTCCGGTGGGCAAGAAAGTGCGTTTCCTGATCACCGCCAACGACGTCATCCATGCGTGGTGGGTGCCGGATCTGGCAGTGAAAAAAGATGCGATCCCCGGCTTTGTCAACGAGGCCTGGACTCGCGTCGAGGAGCCGGGCATCTACCGCGGCCAGTGCGCCGAGCTGTGCGGCAAGGATCACGGCTTTATGCCCATCGTGGTCAAGGCAGTGCCCCAGGCCGAGTACGTCCAGTGGCTCGATCAGCGAGCGGCCGAGGCGGCCAAGATGCGCGAGCTCACGGAAAAGACATTCACCTTTGATGAGCTATTAGCCCGCGGCAAGGATGTGTACGACCGCAATTGCGCGGCCTGCCACCAGGTGAACGGGCAGGGTGTCCCGCCCACCTTCCCGGCTATCGCCGGTTCCGCGATTGCCACTGGCCCGATGAAAGAGCACCTCGACATCGTGGTGCACGGCTCGCCCAAGAACCCGGCGATGCAGGCCTTTGGTCCGCAGCTCTCCGAGGCGGATATCGCGGCGGTGATTACCTACCAGCGCAACGCCTTTGGCAATGATATGGGCGATACCGTGCAGCCCATCGACATCCTCAATTTTAAGAATAACCAGCAGTAAGAGCCGAGAGGAAAAAGAGTTATGGCACACGGCCCCCAACCCGGATTGTCCCGGTGGCTCTATACCACCAACCACAAAGATATCGGCACCATGTACCTGTGGTTCAGCTTCGCCATGTTCCTGCTTGGCGGCTGTATGGCGCTGGTGATCCGCGCTGAGCTGTTCGAGCCCGGCCTGCAGATCGTGCAGCCGGAATTTTTCAACCAGATGACCACCATGCATGGCCTGATCATGGTGTTCGGTGCGGTCATGCCCGCATTCGTGGGCCTGGCCAACTGGATGATCCCGATGATGATCGGGGCTCCGGATATGGCCCTGCCGCGCATGAACAACTGGAGTTTCTGGATCCTGCCATTCGCATTTGCGATGCTGGCGTCGACCCTGTTCATGGAGGGTGGTGCGCCGAACTTCGGCTGGACCTTCTATGCACCGCTGTCGACCGAGTACGCGCCGCCAAGCGTGACCTTCTTCATCTTCTCCATCCATATCATGGGTGCCTCGTCGATCATGGGTGCGATAAATATCATCGCCACCATTCTCAATATGCGCGCACCGGGCATGACCCTGATGAAGATGCCGCTGTTCGTCTGGACCTGGCTGATCACCGCCTACCTGCTGATTGCGGTCATGCCGGTACTCGCCGGTGTGGTCACCATGATGCTGATGGATATCCACTTCGGTACCAGCTTCTTCAGTGCTGCCGGTGGTGGTGACCCGGTGCTGTTCCAGCACGTGTTCTGGTTCTTCGGTCACCCCGAGGTGTACATCATGATCCTGCCGGCCTTCGGCATCGTGTCAGCGATCATCCCGACGTTCGCCCGGAAGCCGCTGTTTGGCTACAGCTCGATGGTGTACGCCACCGCATCCATCGCGTTCCTGAGCTTTATCGTCTGGGCCCACCATATGTTTACGGTGGGCATGCCGATCGCCGGCGAGCTGTTCTTCATGTATGCCACCATGCTGATCGCGGTGCCCACCGGGGTGAAAGTGTTCAACTGGGTCACCACCATGTTCCGTGGTTCGATGACCTTTGAAACCCCGATGCTGTTCGCGGTGGCCTTCGTGATCCTGTTCACCATCGGTGGATTTTCCGGACTGATGCTCTCCATCGCACCGGCGGACTTCCAGTATCACGATACTTATTTCGTGGTAGCCCACTTCCACTATGTATTGGTGCCGGGAGCAATTTTCTCCATCACCGCGGCGGTCTACTACTGGCTGCCGAAGTGGACCGGCAATATGTACAACGAGACCATGGGCAAGGTGCATTTCTGGCTGTCCTTCATTGGCCTGAATGTCACTTTCTTCCCCATGCATTTCGTGGGCCTGGCCGGTATGCCGCGCCGCATCCCCGATTACGCCCTGCAGTTTGCGGACTTCAACCAGATTGCCAGTGTCGGTGCCTTCCTGTTCGGCGCCTCCCAGCTGGTATTCCTGTTCAACGTGATCCGCACCATCCAGGGCGGCAAGAAGGCGACTGATGAAGTGTGGGAGAACCCGGAAGGCCTCGAATGGACTGTGGCTTCACCCGCTCCCTACCACACCTTCAGCACGCCGCCGGCGGTCCGCTGAGGAGTAACGGGAAATGGCCTGGAGTGAGAATGCAAAGGTCACCGGAAAGCTGCTGGCGTTCGCCGTCAGCATGCTGGCCTTTGCGCTCTTTGTCATGCCACCGCTCTACGATGCCTTCTGTGAAATCACCGGGCTCAATGGCAAGACCGGGGCAAAGTATGAGGCGGTGCCTGCGGGCGTGGATACGGAGCGGCTGGTCACGGTCCAGTTCATCGCCAGCAACAACGAGAACATGCCGTGGCGTTTCCGCCCCAGTGTGGTCTCAGTAAAAGTGCATCCCGGGGAGGCCATGGACACGGTCTTCCTGGCGGAAAACCCGACCGGGAAATTGATGGTGGGCCAGGCCATCCCGAGTGTCGTGCCCTTCAAGGCGGCACAGTATTTCCACAAGACGGAATGCTTCTGCTTCAACCAGCAAACGCTGGCGGCGGGTGAGCGTGCAGAGCTGCCGCTGCGCTTTATCGTCGACCCGGACCTGCCGCCGGGCGTCAATACCATTACCCTTTCCTATACGCTGTTTGATGTCACGGAAAGAGTTTCAGTCAATCGCGAGTTCGATAACAAAAGCACCGACTCCGAGCGAGAGGGATAAAAAAGACTATGGCCACCGAAAGCAGCTATTACGTACCCGAGCAGTCACGGCTGCCCATCTTCGCCACTATCGGCCTGTTCCTGATTGCGTTTGGCGCAGCGAACTGGATCAATGGAGGCAGCGCCTACATATTCTTCGCCGGATCCCTGGCCATGGCCGCTGTGCTCTGGTTCTGGTTCTCCACGGTGATCCAGGAGAATATGGCCGGGCTCAACAGCGACCAGCTCAAGCGATCCTATGTCTGGGGTATGGGGTGGTTCATTTTTTCCGAGGTGATGTTTTTTGCCGCCTTCTTCGGGGCCCTGTACTACATCCGTACCTTTGCCCTGCCGTGGCTGGGTGGTGAAGGGGACAAGGGCAGTTCGAACATGCTCTGGCAGGGTTTCGAGAACACCTGGCCGCTGATGGTCACCCCTGACGCTGCAGTGCATGGCGATGCGGCCAAGATCGTCGGCCCCAAGGCCATCATCGATCCCTGGCACCTGCCGCTGATCAATACGCTGATACTTCTGGCCTCGAGCTTCACGGTACATGTGGCCCACGTCTACCTGAAGAAGAACAAGCGCAATGCCTTCAACCTGTGGCTGACCATCACGGTAGCGCTGGGTTTCGCATTCCTATATTTTCAGGCGGTGGAGTACTATGAGGCTTACAAGCACCTGGGCCTGACCCTCGAATCCGGTATTTACGGTACGACCTTCTTCATGCTGACCGGTTTCCACGGGGCACATGTCACCCTGGGCACCATCATGCTGTTGATCATGCTGTTGCGCTCGGTGATCGCGCAGCACTTCAGGCCGGACGACCATTTCGGCTTTGAGGCCGCCAGCTGGTACTGGCACTTCGTGGATGTGGTCTGGGTGGCGCTGTTTATCTTCGTTTACGTCCTGGGCGGCTAAGGCGCTCCAGGATTGGAACAGCGCGGGCCCGGCCCGCCTGTTTCCCGCGCCGACAGTCAGTATTTATTGGCCCAGGGCGCGGTGTTGGAGAGGGTGCCGCTTTCGAAGCCATACCAGATGGCCAACAGCAGCAGCGCCGCGAGGGAGATACGGATACCCAGGGCATAGAGAGTGCGCTTGGATTGCGGTGCGCCCATATCACGCAAGAGAAAAAAAAGTGCGCTGGACAGGCTGACCAGCACGGCGAGAAACAATAAGACGATCAGGACTTTCAGCCACATATTCATTCGCCACTTGATGTAGGTGCCTGCAGTAAAGGCTAGACGGCATGACAGTAAACCATACCCCGGCGCGGTCACAGACTGGCAGTGTAGCATTGATCCGCAACTGGCCGGTCACCTTCCTGAGCGCCGGTCTCCTGCCCCTCCTGCTCGCCCTGGGATTCTGGCAACTGGACCGTGCGGACGAGAAAGCGCAAATCCTGGCGACGATCGATGCGCGGCTCTCAGCACAGCCGAAAAACCCCTCTGAACTCACTGCCGTGGAGCCGTTTATCCCGGTGCGCCTGATGGGTTTCTACACCGGCGAACTGTTCTATCTCGACAACCGCACTCGCGACGGCCAGGTGGGTTACGAAGTCCTGCAGGTATTCGTCTCCGGCGGTAAACGCTGGTTAGTAAACCGCGGCTGGGTACCAGCGGGGGAGGACAGGGCGCAGGTGCCCGCGGTGGCCTGGCCGCTGGCCGCAAAATGGATCACCGGGTTTCTCCATCCTGCCGACGCTGAAGGGCCCGCTGCGCCCATGGACATGGAGTTTGAAACCGGTGCTGGTGTCGAACCGGAACGCCTGCAGCGGATACAGGCAGTGGCAGCGGATCTGCTCGACAGGCTTGAACTGGAACAACCTGACTGGACGATCCGCCTCAGTGCGGATTCCGATACCGCCTTGCGCACGGGCTGGCAATTCGTCAACGGTGAACCGGCAAGGCACAGGGGTTACGCTTTTCAGTGGTTTGCGATGGCGGCTGCCCTGTGTATTCTGTGGTTGATCGCCGCCAGCAATATTCCTGCGGTGTTGAAGAAGAATAATTACAAGAGAGGAAACGGATCGTGAGCCAACAGTCTCTAGCGGCAACCGCCGCCGGTGGCGAGGGACGGGAGCGTAAAAGTGCCCTGGGTCGCCTGCAGGGGATTTCCCTGATCGCCGCGGTCGCCCTGCCCATCGTCGCCGCCTATGTCGTCTACCACACCGGCCTCGGCATGCCCGATGGCACCATCAACCAGGGTGAATTGATCCAGCCACCGGTGGACGTTGGCAGTATCACACTGGACGAGCGCACCGATACGGGAGAAAGCCTCTCATTCTCGCTGGATACGGCACCACCCAGATGGCGTTACCTGATACTGCCGGACGGTCGCTGCGAGTCTTCCTGCGAAAACCTGCTTTACACCAGCCGTCAGGTCCATATTCGCCTGGGGGAAAAGTCGGATCGTGTCGAGCGGCTGCTGCTCACCCCGGAACCGCTGCCGGAAGAACGGTGGGCGGCCATCGTCGCCCAGCACCCGCGCCTGCGCTTTGTCACCGCCGATGCCTCGACACTGCAGACCTTGCGCCGCAACAGCGGCCTGGTGATGGCCGACGGCCCACAAGCCTTGCTGGTGGATCAGGAAGGTTTCGCGATGATGCGTTACGGCAATGAACACACTGGCAACCAGATACTGAAAGATATCAAGCGCCTGCTGAAGTACTCCTACGAGCAGTAAACGGGGTAACGGGGTAATGAGGTAAGGGAGAGAGAGATGGCGAGACAACCGAGGGCAGCACAAGAGAGCGCAGCCCATACTGACTGGCGCCTGCGCCTGGCTTTGGCTGGAACCCTGCTGGCTGTGGTGGTGGTCGTACTTGGTGCCTTTACCCGGCTGGTGGATGCCGGTCTCGGCTGCCCGGACTGGCCCGGTTGCTACGGCCACCTGACCTGGCCTGACGAGGAGCATGAAATCCTGCGGGCCAACGAGGCCTTCCCTCATGCGCCGGTCGAGTTGGATAAGACCTGGCCGGAAATGGTCCACCGCTATTTCGCCGGCGGCCTTTTATTGCTGGTCGGTGGCCTGACAGTGCTGGCGTGGCGTCGCCGGGGGCAGCGTGCCTTCAAGCAGACGCACTTCCTGCTGGCGCTCATCATCCTGCAGGCGGCGTTCGGCATGTGGACCGTGACCCTGAAGCTGTGGCCGCAGGTGGTGACCGCGCATCTGCTCGGTGGAATGGCGACCCTGTCCATGTTGTGGCTGATTGTCGAACGGCTGCGCAACCGCGGCCGTAGCATTCCGGTGCACGAATACCGCGCGCTGCAGAGGATCCGCCCGCTTGCCATCGTGGCAGTGGTGGCGGTGGTGCTGCAGATCGCCCTGGGTGGCTGGACCAGTTCCAATTATGCCGCGCTGGCCTGCGCCGATTTCCCTACCTGCCACGGTGAGTGGTGGCCGCAGACGGACTTCCAGCAGGGTTTCAATATTGCCCAGCACATCGGCCCCAATTACCTGGGCGGCGCACTGGAGAGTGATGCGCGCACCGCGATCCATGTGACCCATCGTATCGGCGCACTGCTGGTCAGCCTGCTGGTGTTGACGCTGGCCGCCCTGGCGTGGCGGGCCGGCTCGCGGCGCTGGGCCGTGGGGCTGGCGGGCGTCCTGGCGCTGCAGGTGGGGCTGGGGATTGCCAATGTGGTGATGTTCCTGCCGCTGCCGGTGGCGGTTGCCCACAATGCCGGCGCCGCCCTGCTGCTACTGGGGCTGCTCACATTCTGCTACCGGATCCAGACGGTGCAGCCGGCAGCCCGCCAAACCTAGCAGCCCGTGAAGGGTGCCCGGTGACCATCAATAACAATAACGAGGTAAGACCATGAGCACACAAACTGCCGTACTGAACCGGACCAGCTGGCGGGATTACTACGAGTTGACCAAGCCGCGGGTCGTCATGCTGATGATCCTCACCTCGGTGATCGGGATGCTGCTGGCGGTGCCGGGAATGGTGCCGCTGGATATCCTGCTGTTTGGCAATCTGGGCATTGCGCTCTGCGCTGGCAGCGCCGCAGCCGTCAATCATCTTGTCGATCGCCATATTGACATCAAGATGGCGCGCACCAGCAACCGGCCGGTGGCCCGTGGCCGGGTGGAACCGCAGCGCGCGGTAGTGTTCGCCCTGGTGCTTGGCTGTGCCGGCATGGCGATACTGCTGGTGTTTGTCAATGCGCTCACCGCCTGGCTCACGCTGTTTTCCCTGCTGGGCTATGCGGTTGTCTATACCATGTTCCTGAAGCGGGCGACGCCGCAGAATATCGTGATTGGCGGCATCGCCGGTGCTGCTCCGCCGCTGCTCGGCTGGACCGCGGTCACCGGCGAGGTCAGCGGCCATGGTCTGTTGCTGGTGTTGATTATCTTCGCCTGGACGCCACCGCATTTCTGGGCGCTGGCGGTGCACCGCCGCGACGATTACGCCAAGGCCGATATTCCCATGCTGCCGGTGACCCATGGTGTCGCCTATACAAAGCTGCATATCCTGCTCTACACGTTCATCCTGTTTGCGGTCACTTTGCTGCCGTTCGCCACCGCCATGCTCGGCTGGCTGTATCTGCTGGGCGCCGTGGTGCTGGGGCTTGGCTTCATTTACTGGGCGGTGGAAATGCTGCGGGATCGCAATCCTGACGCGGGCATGGAGACTTTCCGCTATTCCATCATCTACCTGATGGCACTCTTCTGCATCATGCTGCTCGACCACTACCTGATCGCGGTGTAAGAAATGGACAAGACTGTCGCTGATACCCAGCAAAAAACGCCAGAACAACAGCGTGGCATCCTGATCACAGTGGTGGTGCTGGTGCTGTTGATGCTCGCGGTGCTTGCAGGTTTTCTCAACAAGATGGGCCAGCCCCGCATCATCACGGACGCTGAACTGCAGGCCAACGGGGCCATCGAACTGGAGCGCCCGCGGATACTGGATAGCTTTACTCTGTTGGCCGATAGCGGCGAAGACTTCAGTACCGATGAATTCGCAGGCCGGTGGTCATTGGTGTTTTTCGGTTTTACCCACTGCCCGGATATCTGCCCGACCACCATGGCGACACTGAACAACTTCTACCAGACATTGGATGAGGAGACCCGTGCGGACACGGACATCGTGCTGGTGTCGGTCGACCCGAAGCGGGACAGGCCGGAAAAGCTCCACGATTATGTACGCTACTTCAATCCTGATTTCCGTGGGCTGACCGGAGAATTCCTTGCTCTGAAACGTTTCGCTAACCAGTTGAATGTGCCCTTCAACAAAGTGCCGCTAGAGGACGGTGGTTACACCGTGGATCACGGCTCCCAGGTGGTGTTGATCAACCCCCGCGGGCACTACCACGCCTTTTTCCGGGCGCCACTGGATCCGGCCAAAATGAAATTGACCTATCGCTCCATCCGCGCGACATACAACGGATGAGTGGCAGGACGGCGTTGCGATAGCTTTCGCCGGTGGACTGATACTGACTGCCGACATGATGGAGGCCCATGCCAGAATCCGGCTCCGCTCTATCACAGATACGACTGATGGATGAGAGGCGCATGGCGGTAGAGCAGATTCAGGATCGACCGACGCAGCTGTGTGTTGCTGTCAGCGGGCCCGGCCACAGGCGGGGCGTGCATCAACTGGCCGGAGCCGCGCTGCTGTTGTCAGCCTGCGCCATACCGTTTGGTTGGGTGGGACTGGCAGCGCCGCTGGTGTTGCTGTTTCTGTGTGCCATTGAAGTCACGTCCGGATGGCGCCGCGGCCTGGCGTACCTGGGTGCGGCGGTGGTGATGCTGTTGGCAGCCCTGGGTGTGGTGCCGGGCAGTGAACGAATCGAATTATTGCCCGCTTATACCGATGCCAGCGGTAACCTGATCTCAGCCGGCTTCAACCCGGGCAAGGCTGCCATTGCCACCGGCGTCCTGGCGTTCATGTTGCGTCGAGGGAACTGGCTCTGCGGCACCGACCTCCGCCATGTCCTCCTTGCCATTGTCATTCCCTCATTGTGCGGGCTGGCTCTGTTTGGCCTTTCGCCCAAATTTGCCGCTGTAATACTGGCTGCTCTGTTGATCAATTTCCTGGTGGTCGCCATCAGTGAGGAAGCTTTCTTCCGCTGGATCCTGCAGCGTGGCGGCGAGAGACTGCTGCCCGCTGCCCACTGGCTCATCGCCCTACTGGTGACCGCACTGTTTACATTTCTCCACACCGGCTGGGCCGCTTCCGCTCCGGCATTGATCGTAGTCGCCGTCGCTGGACTCACCTACGCATGCCTCTGGTGGCGAACCCGCAATTTCTGGGCCTGTGTGCTGGCCCATGGCGGCATCAATGGTGTGCATATGTTTCTGTTGCCCTATCCACTGCCCGCCTGAATACAGGTCAGCCCGCCGCGCCGGCATCAACCTGAACCAACCCACACTACACTCCGTATGATTAGCAGTCAGGGCATTCAGCAGACGGAATTCGCCACCGATGTTCACACTCTTTTATGATGGCCGTTGCCCACTGTGCATGAAGGAAATCGCCTACCTGCGGCGGTGGAACAAGGCCGGGCGGGTGCGTTTCGTGGATATCCACAGCGAAGCTTTCCGCCGGGAATTTCCGCAGTTGGGATTCGACGACGTCATGCAAACGCTCCACGGGCAGCTTGCAGACGGACGCATCATCACCGGCTACGAGGTTACCGTGGAGGCCTGGGAGCGGGTGGGAAAGGGCTGTTGGGTGCGCTGGTTGCGCTGGCCCGGTGTACGCCGGCTGAGCCCGATACTTTACCGCCTCTTCGCCCGCAACCGACATGGACTCGCCGCACTGCTGACCGGCCGGAGCCGCTGCGAAGCCGGAGATTGCCGCAAAGGCCAGGGGGAATAGTTGGAAACATTTCAGTACTGGAGTGCCAGCGATCTGGATGACCTGGAACAGCGCTACCGGGTCAACCTGGTCAACAGCCTGTCGGGCTTCAAGAGTGCCAACCTGATCGGGACCATCGATCCCGCGGGCGTGACCAACCTGGCCATTGTCAGCTCCGTCGTCCACCTGGGCGCCAGTCCGCCACTGATTGCCTTCATCAACCGCCCCGATACCGTTGAGCGCCACACTCTGGACAACCTGGCGGCGACTGGATGGTTCACCGTCAATCAGGTGAACGTGGATTGTTGGCAGCAGGCCCACCAGACCTCTGCCCGCTACCCCCGTGCGGTGTCGGAGTTTGAACCGACCGGGCTCACCGCTGAGTTCAGCGAAACCTGCCCGGCGCCCTATGTTGCCGAGAGCCGCCTGCGCTACGCCTGCCAGGTGGTCGAGGAACAGCGCCTGGCTGTGAACGGCACCGTGATGGTGATCGGTCGCATTGCCGAACTGCAGATCGCGGGGGGTGCGGTCGGGCGCGATGGCTATGTCGATATTGAGGCCCTGGGAACCGTCGCCGTGAGCGGGCTCGACAGTTATCACCGTACCCGGCGCCTCGGTCGTCTCAGCTACGCAAAACCGGGGGCACCGGCACGTCGCATTGACTGAGAGGGAAGGTTGCCCCTGACGCCAAGGGCGCCCGGAAACTGATCGTCGTGACCGTATTCGCCGTAGCCATCAACTACTGTGTTAGCAAACGGCACATTGATGTGCCCGTAGGGGGCTACTGGCCGTGAAAAACCTGTTCGACAGATTTGCCCGCTCGCGCCGGGCGCGGCGACTGGTCGGCTGGGTGGGTGTGGCACTGGTCATCCCGTTTGCAGTCTGGGTGCCGCTGTCAGCGCTGCAGGTGGTGCCTTCGATGGTGGAAGTATTCGGTGTGCCGGGCTTGAGGTTTCCCGCCTCGGTGGTGATCAGTGGACTGCTGATCGCGGCCATCGGGTTCTGGGATTACGACAACTACTGATCGCAGTTCTACGGGGAGTGCGCATGTTCAAACTGTCGGATCTGTTTATCCTGCTGGCCGTGGCGGTGTCCTTCATCCTGTCCGGATACCTGTGGTTTAACGGCTACAAGGAGCAGGGCATTTTCACCGCTCTGTGGGTGCCCAGCATCCTCTGCTTCGGGATCTACTTCAAGGTGTCAGCACTGCTGGCCAGGAGGAAGTAGGCATGTCCGAAGGATTATTGCTGTCCATCGCCATCGGCGTTTTCATCATGCTGTTGATCGGCATCGCGCTGACCATCTACGAATTCCACAAGGCCGGTACTGAGCCGGCCGAGGAAATCCGCAAAAAGTCCGACAAGCCGGGACGCTGACCGGGTCAGTATCGCTGTGGCCGGGCCTGGGTGGCGAGGAACAGCATGGCGGCGGCGAGCACGATCGAGGGGCCCGCCGGGGTGTCCCAGAGCACGGAAGCCAGCAGGCCCAGCACTACGCACAGGCCGCCGATCAGTGCCGCCAGCAGTGCCATGCGCTCGGGCGTGTCGGCCAGCCGCCGCGCAGCTGCGGCCGGGATGATCAGCAGGGCCGTGATCAGCAGAATGCCCACCACCTTCATGGCGATGGCAATCAGCAGCGCCAGCATCAGCATCAATGCCAGGCGCACCCGTTCCACAGGCACGCCTTCCACTGCGGCCAACTCTTCGTTGAGGGTAAACGCCAGCAGCGGCTCCCACAGATAAAACAACAGGGCAGCGATCAGCCCACCGGCCGCGGCCATCAGCACCAGGTCGGAGGGGCTCACCGCCAGCAGGTCACCCAGCAGCAGGGCCAGCAGGTCCGCGTTGATATCGAACAGGCTGACCGTGACGATACCCAGCGCCAGCATGGAGTGGGACAGAATGCCCAGCAGCGTATCCACAGAAAGCCTCTGCCGACGCTGTAGATAGACCAGCAGTAAAGCCAGGCCACAACAGGTCGCGCCCACCGCCAGTGTCGGCTGCAGGTGCAGCAGAAAACCGAGCGTGACCCCGAGCAGCGCCGAGTGGGCCAGGGTATCGCCGAAATAGGCCATGCGCCGCCAGACCGCAAAGCACCCCAGAGGCCCGCTCACTGCGGCCACCACCAGGCCCGCACCGAGTGCGAGCCACAGGAACTGGCTGCCGAGGACTGCGATGAGTTCACTCATTGCCCGACCCTCGGCTACCGCGCTCTCGCTTGTTTTTGCTCTCGCCGCTGTGGTCGTGCCGGCATTGGTGGTGTTCGGGCAGGATATCGCCGCCGAGATCGTGGGCGTGATTGTGCTGGTGGGTATAGGGCGCCAGCTTGTCGCCGAACAGCTCCAGGTAGGCGGGATCCCGGCTCACCTGTTCCGGGTGTCCGTGACAGCAGATATGCTGGTTGATGCAGAGTACTTGGTCGGTGGCTGCCATCACCATGTGCAGGTCATGGGACACCAGCAGCACGCCGCAACCCAGTTCGTCGCGCAGGGCGGCGATCAGCTGGTACACCTCGCCCTGGCCGCTGACATCGACCCCCTGGGTGGGCTCGTCCAGCACCATCAGTTCCGGTCTGCGCGAGGCGGCCCGGGCCAGCAGCACGCGCTGCATTTCACCGCCGGACAGGTCCGCCAGACGCGCGTTGCACAGCTTTTCCGCCCGCACCCGCGCCAGCGCCGCATCCGCCTCGGCCCGGGGGATGCCGGGCTGGCCCAGCTGCAGGAAGCGGCCAACCGACATCGGCATGGAGGCATCCACGTGCATGCGTTGTGGCATATAGGCGAGGCGCAGCCCCGGCCGGCGATGGATCCGGCCGGCAGTCGGGCGGTTGAGCCCCAGCAGCAGGCGCAGCAGGGTGGTCTTGCCGGCGCCGTTGGGTCCGATGACCGTGACGATCTCCCGCGCCCGCAGCTGCAGGGAGATGTCGTGCAACAGGGTGCGGCCGGCGACCTCGAAGCTCAGATTTTCGGCGGTAATCAGGGGGTCAGTAAGGCTCAGGGGACGGCTCCGCGATCTGCGTGGCGATGGAAAACGGCGCTGTACGCCGGCGGTCTGCCCGCACCGGTCTGGCGGGCAAAGGCCGGCTGTGATTATATCGCACTTTTTTCGCCGGCCCCGACCTTCGGTTTTCGCGGGCCCTGCATTACCGGATACCGATGATTGTCACCAAGCGTTTACACACCCTGCTGGTCAGCGTGGTTCTCCTCGCGGTTGCCGCCTGTGCGGAAAAACCTTCACCGGAAGCTGGCACTGTGGTGGTCAGTGTGCGGCCGCTCGCGCTGATCGCAAAAGAGATTGGCGGCGAGGCACTGGAAGTCCACGAACTGATTGGCAATGGCGACCCACACCACTACGCACCGTCGGTCGCTGACCGGGCGCTACTCGAACGTGCAGCGCTGGTGGTGTGGCTGGGCCCGGAGATGGAATCCGTACTGGCGAGACAGCTGGCTCAGGTTCCACAGGCGCGCCAGCTGGCGTTGCTGGGGGAGGGCGGTTATGAGATGGCCGGCGCGTCCCCCCGCGACCCCCACGTGTGGCTGCGCCCGCGCAATGCCGCCATCATCGGCGCGCGGATGGCTGAACGCCTCGCTCGGCTGTATCCCGCAGAGGCAGAACACTTCCGCCGGCGGGCGCGGGATTTTTCCCGCGAGATGGCCAACCTGCAGAAAGTGCTCGATCGCGCCTTGTGGGCCTATCGTGACGTGCCCATTGTGGTGACCCACGATGCCTACGGGCACTTCTTTGGTAACGCGGGTGTGGTCACCCGTGCCCTCGGTGGCAGCGGAGGCGAAAACCGCCGCGGCGCGCGCACGCTGCTGGAGCTGGGCGATATGGGCGATGGCTGCCTGTTCGGTGAGGCGCCGGCGAATGATCGCGACCGCCAGCTGGCGGCCAACCTGGGGCTGCGCTACGTGGCGCTTGACCCGCTCGGCAGCGCCCTTGCTGCGGATGCCCGCTATGCCGACCTGATCGAGCGGCTACTCAGCGATGCCCGCCGCTGTCTCGGCGAGGTGCCGGACCGTGCCCCACCGGAGGAGCGGAAGGCGCCGTAACGCTGGGCGTTATCAGGACGCCTCTTCGCGGTCCTCTTCCCGGTCATCGCCGCGGGCCGCCTCGCGCTCCTGCCGCAGGCGCTCGGCCTCTGCTTCGGCACGGGCGCGCTCTTCCCGCTGTAACAGCTGATCCAGGTGGCCTTTGTGCCGCCGCAGCAGTGACTGCTTTTGCTCACTCTTGCCGGCCTTCATCAGGCTGGCGGCTATCGACTCGACCAGCAGTGACCGCTCCCGCTCGGCGGCGCCGGGGTCGGCGATGTCGGTTACCTCCAGGTATTCCATCGGACCCGGTGCATTCACCGGCGCATCGATTGCATCGGCCATCACCGGTGCAGCGGCAAGCCACAGGCTGCAGGAAAACAGCACACACTTCATGATCACATCCCTCTCCAGACTCCGCCCCCGAACGCCTTGACGCGCCGTGGGCGATCACTGCCAACTTCCTACAAGCCTAGAAGTGCTGGGAGAGATTGCCGGAGTTGCTGCGGTGACTGCCCCGCTTCTGTCGCCGGAGCGAGCGAAAAAATCCGATCGCGGTTATCCTGTCGCGCAAACACAGAACTCACGAAATCATTCCAGTATTCGGATCGTTATGAGCAATACCGCGCCCAATGCCGCGCCGCTGATCCTGGTGGACGGCTCCTCCTATCTCTACCGCGCCTTTCACGCCCTGCCACCCCTCACTACCAGTGACGGGCAGCCCACCGGGGCCGTGCGCGGTGTGATCAGCATGTTGCGCCGTCACCTGAAGGAACATCCGGACAGCACCGTGGCAGTGGTGTTCGATGCCAAGGGCAAGACCTTCCGCGACGAGCTGTTCGAGGACTACAAGTCACACCGCCCGCCAATGCCGGACGACCTGCGCGCGCAGATCCAGCCGATCCACGACATCATCGATGCCATGGGCCTGCCGCGGCTGGTGATCGAGGGCGTCGAGGCCGATGACGTGATCGGTACCCTCGCCCTGGAGGCCCAGAAGCAGGGCCAGCAGGTGATCATCTCCACCGGTGACAAGGATATGGCACAGCTGGTGCGCCCCGGCATCACCCTGGTCAACACCATGTCCAATACGGAGCTGGACAGCGACGGCGTGCGCGACAAATTCGGCGTCGGCCCGGAGCTGATCATCGATTTCCTCGCCCTGATGGGCGACAAGTCCGACAACATCCCCGGTGTTCCCGGTGTCGGGGAAAAAACCGCCCTGGCGCTGCTGCAGAACCTGGGCAGCCTCAAGGACATCTACGCCGACCTCGACGCCATCGCCCCACTCGGGTTCCGCGGCAGCAAGACCCTGGCCAAAAAGATGGAGGAGCACCGCGAGGCCGCGGAGCTGTCCTACCTGCTCGCCACCATCAAGACCGATGTGGACATGCCCTACCAGCCACAGGACCTGCACAACGCCGAGCCGGACCGGGACAGGCTCATCGAACTGTTTGGCGCGATGGAGTTCCGCAGCTGGCTAGACGAGCTGAGCGGCGGGGAGGGCGCCGCCGAGGCCATGAAGGAGGCGGTGGAGCGCGAGTACGAGATCGTTACCGAGCAGAAGGCATTCGACGCCTGGCTGGAAAAACTGAAAGCCGCGGAGATCTTCGCCTTTGATACCGAAACCACCAGTCTCAATTACATGCAGGCCAAGCTGGTGGGGGTGTCCTTCGCCGTCGAGCCCGGCAAGGCGGCCTATGTGCCCCTGGCCCACGACTACATGGGGGCTCCGCAGCAGCTGCCGTTCGAGGAGACGCTGGCAGCCCTGAAGCCGCTGCTGGAGGATCCCGCACAGAAGAAGGTGGGGCAGAACCTCAAGTACGACAGTCATATCCTCGCCAACTACGACATCCAGCTCCGCGGCATCGCCCGCGACACCATGCTGGAATCCTATGTGCTGGACAGCACCGCCAGCCGCCACGACATGGACAGCCTCGCCCTCAAGTATCTGGGTGAGAAGACCGTCCACTATGAGGATATCGCCGGCAAGGGCGCCAAGCAGCTCACCTTCAACCAGATCGAGCTGGACAAGGCGGGGCCCTATGCCGCCGAGGACGCCGATATCACCCTGCGCCTGCATCACGAACTGAGCGGTCGGCTGGCCGGGATCCCGAGCCTGGAGAAAGTCCTCGACGACATCGAGATGCCGCTGCTGCCGGTACTGGCGCGTATGGAGCGCAACGGCGCCTACCTGGATGCGGCTATGCTGGCAAAACAGAGCGCCGAGCTCGAGCAGAAGATGCGCGAGGCGGAGCAGAAGGCGTTCGAGGAGGCGGGCGAGGAGTTCAACCTCGGCTCCACCAAACAGCTGGGCCAGATCCTGTTCGAGAAGCTGGGGATCCCGGTGATCAAGAAAACCCCCAAGGGCGCCCCTTCGACCGCCGAAGCGGTGCTGCAGGAGCTGGCCCACGACCACGCCCTGCCGGCGCTGATCATGGAATACCGCGGCCTGGCCAAGCTCAAGAACACCTACACCGACAAATTGCCGCAGATGATCGACCCGGGCAGCGGCCGTGTGCACACTTCTTACCACCAGGCGGTGGCGGCCACCGGGCGGCTCTCCTCCAGTGATCCCAACCTGCAGAACATCCCCATCCGCAGTCCAGAGGGCCGCCGCATCCGCCAGGCGTTCATAGCGCCGCCGGGGCGCGTGATCATCGCCGCCGACTATTCACAGATCGAGCTGCGCATCATGGCGCACCTGTCCGGGGACAAGGGGCTGGTGGATGCCTTCGCCCAGGGCGCCGACATCCACCGCGCCACCGCGGCGGAGGTGTTCGATGTGCCGGCGCAGGAGGTTTCCGACGAGCAGCGCCGGCGCGCCAAGGCGATCAATTTTGGCCTGATCTACGGTATGTCTGCCTTCGGCCTGGCGCGGCAGCTGGGCATTCCCCGTGGCGATGCACAGACTTACATCGATCGCTACTTCGAGCGCTATCCCGGCGTGCTGCGCTATATGGAAAACACCCGCAAGCAGGCGGCTGACCGGGGCTATGTGGAAACCCTGTTCGGCCGCCGCCTGTACCTGCCGGATATCAATTCCCGCAACGGCGCCCAGCGCCAGGCCGCCGAGCGCACCGCCATCAATGCGCCCATGCAGGGCACGGCCGCCGATATCATCAAGCGCGCCATGATCGAGGTGGATGCCTGGCTGAGAGGGGAGAAGCTGCAGGCCAAGTTGATCATGCAGGTGCACGATGAACTGGTGCTGGAGGTGCCGGAAGGTGAGGTGGAAACCATCCGCGAGGGGCTGATCGGCCGCATGCAGGGGGCCGCGGAGCTGGATGTGCCCCTGATCGTGGACGTGGGGCAGGGCAGCAGCTGGGATGAGGCGCACTGAGCACCCGCACCTGCCATGGCAGGAACTCGCAGCTGGCGGTGAATCTGCCGCCAGTTTTGGCATTTTTTTACAGACTTGGGGAACCGCGGACGATAAGGCCGCTCTAAAAAGGCAAGATCGTTGGAATGCGTCATCATCCCCCAAGGAAGTCAGATGTTAGCCCCGGAGCTCCCCCAAGCCCGGGGTTTTTTTTGTCCGCGATTTCTGTGCCCGGCCAGCCACCAGTTCAGAGCCGGGCGGCATACTCCTGTGCCACGGCCAGGTAACGCGCGGCCTTGTGGCGCCACTTGTCCGGTTCCGCCACTTCCCCGTCCAGCAGGTGCGCGCCGGCAAGCTGGCCACGCAGCAGTGCCCGATAGGCACGGTAGAAGATCGACAGCTGCTGTGGCGGTTCATCCGCGCAAGTGTCCGCGTAGGTCTCGCGGATGAACCCGGCCAGGTCCGCGCGCCCCTGCATCTCGCATTCCAGTGACAGGTAGCCGACTTCATCCACCGGATCCACACAACGCAGGTCGCGATCGAATTCCAGGCAGTCGATGATCTGCGGTGGCGTGGTCAGGAAGCAGTGTTCCGGGCGCAGGTCGCCGTGTCCCTCGAGGATGTGCCCGTGCTCGGCCCGACTGGCGAACAGGGTGGACTCGCTGTCGACAAACTGCAGCAGCCTGGAGGTGAGTGGATTGACCAGCCGTGGATCCAGCTCCAGCGCCGGCAGCAGCAGCTGGCGCCACAGGGCGCCGATCTGGCGGCGAAAATGCGCCAGGTACTGCTCCCCGGTCATCGGCACCGGCGCACTGTTGCGGTAGAAGCCACACAGGCGCTGGAGCAGCGGCGCGAGTTCGGTTGTGGTAACGGATGCCATACGCCGCGCCAGGCACTCGCCGTCCGGCAGGCGCCGCATCTGGACCAGCCACTCCACCGCCAGCCCCTCGTCGCCGCCCAGCTGCAGTGTCCCGGCGGATGTCATGCGCAGTGCCACTACGCCCAGGTAGACGTCATCGGTAAGACGCCGGTTCAGTCGCACTTCCTCGCTGCAGACCCCGTAGCGCTTGTCCAGGCTGCTGAAGTCCAGGTAGCTGCTGCGCACCGGTTTCTTCATCTTGTAGGCGTAGTCATCGGTGAGAAAGACCCGGGCCATATGGGTTTCCACCAGGGTGACGTGACGGGTGTTGCCGCCATAACTGGCGGAGTCGAGCAGGAAGCGCGTTTTCTCTTCCAGGTCGGGGCGGCTCGGCGGTGTCGGGCTCAGGGTCACGGTCATGGGGCGCTTTCCGGGCAATTCCGTTTGCTAGTCTAGTTTTATCCTTGGCAAAGCAACCCTGCGGGGTGTTCCGCTGTGATGGAACCCTTCTCTGACCGCACCGAAGCCGGCCGACGCCTGGCCCAGACGCTCACTGATCTCGCTGGGCGAGATGACGTCATTCTGCTGGCACTGCCGCGGGGCGGGGTGCCCGTGGGCCTGGAACTGGCCCGTGCCCTCCGGTTGCCGCTGGACCTGATGCTGGTGCGCAAACTGGGGGTGCCGGGCCACGAGGAGCTGGCCATGGGAGCCGTCTCCGCCAATGCCAGGGTTCTCAATGACAGTGTCCTTGCCAGCTGCGGCATCAGCGAGGCGGCATTGGAAGAGGAAACCCTGGCGGAGCGGCAGGAACTTGAGCGCCGCTCCCGGCGTTACCGTGGTGACCGGCCACCACCGACCCTGACCGGCAAGACCGTGGTGCTGGTGGACGACGGGATTGCTACCGGCGCCACCATGGAGGCGGCTGCCCGTGCCGTGCGGGCAGAAAAGCCGGCGCAACTGATCCTCGCGGTGCCGGTTGCGCCCCCGGATGCCCTGCAGCGCTTTGCTCCCCTGGTCGACCGTATCGAGTGCCTGATGAGCCCGCAGGCCTTCTGGGCCATCGGTGCCTGGTACCGGGATTTCTCCCAGCTGACCGACGAACAGGTCATCGAGCAGATGGGCGAGGCAGAGAGCCTCCCGGGGGCCGGCAATGCCTAGCGGACAACCTGTTAACGAGCGTGAAGTCACCGTCGATGCAGACGGTGAGCCCCTCGACGGATTCCTCACCCTGCCAGAGGGCAGCCATACGCTGGTGCTGTTTGCCCACGGCAGTGGGAGCAGCCGCTTCAGCCCCCGTAACCGGGCTGTGGCCGCGGAACTGAATCGCGCCGGCTTTGGCACCTTGCTGTTCGACCTGCTGACGGCGGAAGAAAACCGCATCGACGAGCAGACACGGGAGTTCCGCTTCGACATCCCGCTGCTGGCCAAACGTTTGACCGGGGCGCTGGACTGGGCGCACCTGCAACCGGACCTGGCCCAGCGCCACTACGGCCTGTTCGGCTCCAGTACCGGTGCGGCGGCGGCCCTGATCGCGGCGGCACTGCGGCCCACGCTGGTGCGGGCAGTGGTGTCCCGCGGCGGCCGGCCGGATCTGGCGGGCCAGGCGCTGCCGCGGGTACAGGCCCCGACACTGCTGGTCGTCGGCGGGGAGGATCACCAGGTGATTGAACTCAACCGTGAGGCGGCCGCCGCCATGGGGCAACCGCCGGATCTGCAGCTGGTGCCGGGCGCCACCCACCTGTTCGAGGAACCGGGCACGCTGGACCAGGTGGTGCGCCTTGCCATCGACTGGTTCGACACCCATCTGCGCTGACATGTCCAGCGGCAACCTGTGCGTCTTCAGCCTTGAGGCCGGGGCAATCCTGGGGGATGCCGTGGCGCGTGAGCTGGGGACCGAGCGATCGGCCCATGAAGAGCGGGATTTTTCCGATGGCGAGCACAAGCTGCGCCCCCTCGAGGACGTCGAGGGAGCAGATGTGTTCGTCGTGCAGTCCCTTTATGGTGACAACGCCAGCAGTGTCGATGACAAGCTCATCCGCTTGCTGTTCTTCATCGCCACCCTTCGGGATGCCGGTGCCCGGCGGGTGACGGCGGTCGTTCCCTACCTTTGCTACGGCCGCAAGGATCGTCGCACCAAGCTGCGCGACCCGCTATCGAGCCGCTACCTGGCCGGCCTGTTCGAGGCCATGGGGGCTGACGCGGTGGTGACGCTGGATGCCCATAACCAGGCAGCGTTTGAAAATGCCTTCCGCTGTCGCACCCTGCACCTGCAGGCTCAGCCGCTGTTCGTCGACTTCGCCGCAGGGGCGCTGCAGGCTGAAGAGCGCCCGCTGGTGGTGGCCTCGCCGGATGTGGGCGGCGTCAAGCGCGCCGAGGCGCTGCGCTCGGCCCTGGGCGAGAGGCTACAGCGGCCAATTGGTCGCGCTTTTGTGGAAAAGTACCGCAGCGGCGGCCAGCTCAGTGGCGGGACGCTGGTGGGTGATGTGCGCGACGCGACGGTGCTGGTGGTGGACGATCTGATCTCCGGTGGGGGCACCATCGAACGCGCCACCGCGGCCTTTCGGGATGGGGGCGCGGCGCAGATCTTTGTGGCCGCCAGCCACGGTCAGTTCAGCGGTGGAGCGCGGGACAAGCTCGCGGCCCTGCCGCTGGAGGCCATCGCCGTGACCGACTCGCTGCCGCAACCCGCGGCTCCCGGTCCGATCACCGTGCTCTCCTGTGCGCCGCTGGTGGCGGAGGCGATTGGCCGCCTGCACCGTGGCGGCCCCGCCTGTGAGCTGAGCCTCTGAGATGGGTCCGTTCCAGGCCGAAATTTCCCGCTATGTCTGGGAGACCAAGTACCGCTGGCTTGAAGCACCCGCCGGTGCGGAGCAGTCGATAGAGGACACCTGGCGCCGGGTGGCCAGTGCGCTTGCCGGTGTCGAGAAGGCGGACAGGGACGACTGGTCCGCGCGCTTTCACGCCAACCTGGCCGGTTTCCGCTTTCTGCCCGGTGGCCGGATCCTGGCCGGGGCCGGCACCGACCGGCGGGTAACGCTGTTCAACTGCTTTGTGATGGGTACCATCGCCGATGACATGGCGGCGATCTTCGACCGGCTCAAGGAGAGCGCGCTGACCATGCAGGCCGGTGGTGGTATCGGCTGCGACTTTTCGACGCTGCGCCCGGCGGGTTGTGTTGCACGGGACTCCGCCACCATTGCCTCGGGGCCGGTGTCCTTCATGCGCATCTGGGACAGCATGTGCGCCACGCTGCTGTCCACCGGCAGCCGTCGCGGAGCCATGATGGCCACGCTGCGCTGCGATCACCCGGATATCGATGCCTTCGTGGAGGCCAAGCGGGACGCGCGGGAATTGCGCCACTTCAACCTGTCGGTGCTGGTGAGTGACGCCTTTATGGCGGCGTTGGCGGAAGACGGTGACTGGCCTCTGGTTTTCCCGGATCGCCTGCTGGCGCCGGAGGCAGGCCGGGAGCGGGTCAGCTGTCGCTGGAGTGGCGCTGCCACCGCTGAGCCCTGCCGGGTTTTCCGCCGGGTTCGCGCCCGTGACCTGTGGGCGAGGATCATGCACGCTACCTACGACTGTGCAGAACCCGGAGTGCTGTTCACCGACCACATCAACCGTTACAACAACCTCGGGTACCGCGAGCGGATCTCCGCCACTAATCCCTGCGGGGAGATACCGCTGCCGCCTTTCGGCGCCTGCAACCTGGGTTCGGTCAACCTGCTGTCGTTCGTGCGCGCGCCACTGACGCCGCAGGCGGCACTGGACTGGGACGGGATCGCCGATTGTGTAGCCACCGGGGTGCGGATGCTGGACAACGTCATCGATCTGTCCCGCTACCCGCTGCCGGAACTGGAGCGCCAGGCCAAGGGCAGTCGGCGTCTGGGTCTCGGTATCACCGGCCTTGCCGATGCACTGCTGGCGCTGGGGCTGCATTACGACAGCGACGCGGCCCGCACGCTGGCCGCCCGTGTGCTGACCCTGCTGCGGGATACCGCCTACCGCACCTCCATTGACCTGGCTCGTGAGAAAGGCAGTTTTCCCCAGCTGGAAACTGCGGCATTCCTGCGGGGTGACTACGCGCTGACCCTGCCGGAGCCGATCCGCCACGGGATTGCCAGCCACGGCCTGCGCAACAGCCACCTGCTCGCCATTGCCCCCACCGGTACCATCAGCCTGCTGGCCAATGGGGTATCGAGCGGGGTCGAGCCGGTCTTTGACTTTCACCATCAGCGGCGGGTGGTCACCGCGGAAGGCGGCTGGCGCACCTTCGCGATCGAGGACCCGGTCTACCGAGTGTGGCGGCTGCAGCAGGGCGGCGGGGTGGAAGACGGGTTAGGAGGGGGCCTTGCTGGTGAGCCCCTGCCAGAGGTATTCGTCACCGCCACCGGCATCTCGCCCCGCGGGCACCTGCGGATGGAGGCTGCGCTGCAGCCGCTGGTGGACAACGCCATTTCCAAGACGGTCAATGTCCCCGAGGACCTGCCGTTCGCGGAGTTCGAAAGTCTCTACCGGGAGGCCCATGCCCAGGGGCTGAAAGGCTGCACCACATTCCGTCCAAATCCTGTCACTGCGGCGGTTCTGACACCGACCTCCGGCTGCTGCGACCTGGACCGCGAGGGCGAGTAGGCTGTGAAAATGTTTACGTTTCTTTACCCACACCGGGGAACCCTGGCGGGATTTGCCCTTCTAAGCATACAGATCGTTTTGGATGACAGTGTGAATCTCCCAAGAATTTGATGCTCTCGACCCCAACCCTGAGAAAGTCAGTTCCCCTCGCCCCGATACTCCCCAATATCGGGGCTTTTTTTAATGTGCGGGGTGCGTGGACAGAGAGGAAGGTCTCAGGCGGCCGATAGCCCGTGGCTATGGCAATAATTGGGAAATATGTACCAGTTTTTGCCCTCGGGGTGGGATAAGATGCCCAAAAGCCTGTGGTGAAGGCGGTGAGCATTTTTTCGGTGAGATTTTGTGGGAGAGAATGCTCCGTGAGCTTAATCTGTCAAAAGACGAACGAATCAGTGATCCGGGTGGCGAGAGCCAACGAATCACTTTGTTGAGAACCCACAGGCGTGCCCGTCCCCCTGGGCGCGTCTGATCAGGTACCCATCCCCAAGGGTACCGACCCCTGGCCGGCAGTCCCCATCTGCCGGCTTTTTTTTGCCTGCGTTATGGGCTTTCAGCGCCGCCAACGGCGAGCCATTGGTTCAATACCCTCTCCAGCTTGTCGAGTCCCGCGCGCTTGGTGGAGGAGAAGGTCTGCACCGTGACGCCGGTCGCCAGTCCCTGCTCCCGCAACGCCTTTTCCACTGCAAAGCGGGTATTCTGGGCCGGGCCGTTTTTCAGCTTGTCAGCCTTGGTCAGCAGGATATGGACCGGCAGACCGGCTTCCACCGCCCAGGTGAGCATGTGCAGGTCGAATTCCTTCAGTGGCTGGCGGATATCCATCAGCAGCACCAGGCCTCTCAGGCACTGGCGCTGCTCGAGGTAAAAGGCCAGGTGGCGTTGCCATTCGTCCTTCATTGACCGGGCCACCTTCGCGTAGCCGTAGCCGGGCAGGTCGACGAGCCGCTGCTGCTCGCTGATACTGAAGAAGTTGATCAGCTGCGTGCGACCGGGGGTCTTGGAGGTGCGCGCCAGCTTGCTGTTGCCGGTCAGGGCGTTGATCGCGCTGGACTTGCCGGCATTGGAGCGGCCGGCAAATGCCACCTCCGCGCCGCTGTCTTCCGGGCACTCGGCCAGAGTCGGCGCGCTGGTTAAAAACTGGACGGTGCGAAAGTTGATCGGCTCGGGGCGCTGTTCTGACATGGTTTGTCTGCCTGATTCGGTACACTCGATTGGCGCGCAAGTATATAATGCCGCGGTTTACGCGTCGCAGGGGGTTCACTTGAGCGGCGCAGCGATCCGGTTTATGGATCAAAATGCATTAATTCAGCGCGCTATGGGACGACGTATGAACAGCATTGTAAAGAATATCGCTCTGGCCCTCGGCCTCGCACTGGCAGCGACCTCCGCCCTGGCGGCTGAGGGGGACCCGAACGCAGGCAAGGCCAAGGCCGCGCAGTGTGCCGCCTGCCATGGCGCTGACGGCAACAGCATCGCACCTGCTTTCCCGAAAATCGCCGGGCAGGGTGAAAAATACCTCTTCAAGCAGCTGATGGATGTGAAGACCGGCGAGCGCGAGATTCCGCAGATGATCGGCCAGCTGGACAACTTCAATGAGCAGGACCTGCGCGACATCGCGGCTTACTACGCCTCCCAGCAGATGCAGGTGGCCGGCGCCCAGCCGCTGTCGGTGATGCTCAACAGCGGTGAGAACGTCGATGGGCTGATTCTGGGCCGCGACCTGTTCCGCGCCGGCAATCCGCAGACCGGTGTTCCCGCCTGCATGGGGTGCCACTCCCCCACCGGCGTCGGCAACGCACCGGCCGGCTACCCGCGCCTTGGAGGCCAGTATGCTGATTACATCGAGACCCAGTTGAAGGCCTTCCGCGCCGGCACCCGTGCCAACGATGGCGAAACCCGCGTGATGCGCTCTGTGGCCAAGCAGCTGTCTGATGCCGAAATCAAGGCCCTGTCCCAGTACATCGCCGGCCTGACGGACTGATCTGGCGCAATAAAACCCCTGAAAGGCCGGTCTCGCACCGGCCTTTTTGCTTTTTACGGGCCGGTTCTTGCGCTGCTGGCGGGGAACTTCAATAATCGGCGCTGTCTATTTGATTAGCTTTTGCGCAGAAGAAAAACGTTGGAGAAGACTATGAGAGCGGTTGTCGCCCCCATCACCCTGCTGCTGACCCTGATGTTCAGCCTCACTGCCTGTGCCCAGGACAATGGCCAGTTCAAGGCCGGCCAGCACTACCAGGTATTGCCCCAGGCTGTGCCCCAGCGGGATGACAGCAAGATCGAGGTGACCGAACTGTTCTGGTACGGCTGCGGCCATTGCTACCACTTCGAGCCGCTGCTCAACCGCTGGAAGAGCGATATCCCCGAGGACGTCACCCTGCGTAAACTGCCGGCCATCTGGCAGCCGGTGATGGAGGTGCACGCTCGCATGTTCTACGTGGCGGACGCCATGGGCGTTCTCGATACCATGCATGCGCCGATCTTCAATGCCATCGCCCAGCAGCGTGAGATGTTCGCCGAGCGCGACGGCCGCGACTGGAACCCGGACAACGCCGCCATCGCTGCGTTGTTCAACAAGCACGGCGCCGATGGAGAGAAGGCGGTGAAGCTGATGAACTCCTTCGCCGTCAACAGCAAGGTGAAGCAGGGCATGGCCAACCAGCGCGCCTATCAGCTGTCCGGTACCCCAGAAGTGGTCGTGGCGGGCAAATACCGCATCAGCACCTCCCTGCCGGGCCTGAAGGGCAAGAGCAACGGCCAGGAACTGATGCTGCAAGTGGCCGACTACCTGATCAGGAAGGAGCGCGCCGAGCGCGGCTGATCCGGCCCCTGACCCCGATGCCGAAACCCCGCTCCGAGCGGGGTTTTTTGTGCGCGCCTGCTACGCTTTTCCCGAACCGACCAACCGTATGTCGTTATGGGTCCTCGCACCGCGCTCTCCTGGCTAACCTCCCTCCTCCTGCTGATCCTGTCCGGATCCTTTTCGCTTGCGAGCAGTGAAGAGCCGGAGATGCTCGCTGCCGAAGCGCTGAACCTGCTGTCCTCATTTGCCGCCGATTACCCCGATGCGGTACAGGAGGGGCAGGTCATCGATGAGCGTCTGTACCGGCAGCAAGACCGACAACTGGAGCGGGTGCAGGCTGTGTTGCAGGCGCTGCCGGAGCGACCCGGACGTACCTCGCTGGAGCGCAGCCTGAATGGACTGAAGCGGGATTTTGCTGCGCTCCGGCCGGCAGATCTGGTGCAGCGCAGGGCCAATGCGGCTGCGGACCGGTTGGCGGCCCTCTACCAGTTGCAGCGCGCACCGATCCATCCGCTGCCCGCCGCAACCGATGGGGAACCCCTGTACCGTCGTCATTGTGCGAGGTGCCACGGCCTGCGGGGCGCGGGCGGGGATGGTGGACCCTCCCTCGCCAGCGCCGAGCGTTCTGTCCAGTTCAGCCTGTTCGACTACTACAACCTGCTCGATCCCAGTGCCGACACCCTGCACGGTGCCCGTCTCGGGGCCGACCTCAACAGCTGGCAGCGATGGGCGCTGGCAGTAGCGGTGGCGCGTTTTCCGGTTGCGGACCAACTGCCGCCCTCGGTGGACCTGGCACAGCGGTATCCGGCCCTGGTGGCCCTGCCGGGGCTGGCCGTCACGCGACCGGCGACGCTGCCCGAGGACGCGGCCACGGCACTGCTGTGGTGGAGGGGGTATCCGGAGGCAGTCCGCACCCTGGAGCACCCGCTGGTCCGGGCCGGGGGCCTGCTGCAACTGGCCGAAACCGCATACCGGGCCGGCGACACCAGCGGTGCCTATCACAAGGCAGTGCTGGCCTACCGGCAGGGTTTTCTGCCGCTGCGGGCGCAGCTGGAAAAACGCGATCCGGCGCTGGCGGCCAGGATCCTGGACCAGTGGCAGGCGCTGCGCGAGGCCCTGACCGGGGAGGTTAACAGCGCCGTGGTGCTGGCCGCTTCACAGCGTCTACGAGAGAGTCTCGTCCTGGCCCGGAACCGGCTTGAGCCCCCGCCGGAGCAGCCCGCGGTCATAGTCTGGTCAGCGATACTGTTCACCCTCGCTGCTGTCACCGGCTTACTCTGGTGGCGACGATTGCGCCGACGCCCGCCTTCCCAATAAATCGCCGACATTGAACCATATTTCGCCGCATTTGGAGGCCAGTTACTGCTATTGCCCCAAATTTGTGGGGGGGCCGCATGGCGGCGGAATGCAGTATTTTGAGGGATCCTCTGCCAGGGACGGATTTAGCGTCTAGCCTTTTAATCACAGGGAACCGAAAACGCGCACAAGCGATTTTCTTACCGGCGGCCGCTACTGGTGGCCACGGCCAGGGATAAGCGGTGGTCCGGCAGGGCCACCTGACGTAACCAGCCAAAGGTAGAGTCGCGCATGAAGTACCTGCGATATCCTTCCTTCTCCCGCCTCCTTCTCTCGCTGCTCCAGGCCTATGCCCTGGTGCTACTGGTGTTTTTCCTCGTACCGTTTGCGGTGGCCGCCGAGCCGGACCAGAAAGCCTGGGCGGGCAACTGGCTTGTGGTGGGGGAATCGGACCAACAGCTGGTCTGGCAATTGAACGCCGACGGTTCCGGATTTGCCTATGGCTTCCAGGACGATGGTCGCCTATCCCACGGCTTTGCTATCAACTGGCAGCTGGATGGGGATCGGGTGCGGGTCCGTACCGGCGCCTCGGTGCGCTGCAACGGCGGTGTCGTTGCCGTCGCTTTTGCCGGATGGAGCGCCGCGACCCTAGACTTTGCCATAGTGGACGGCCGTCACTGGCTGCAGCGTAACGGTGGACTGCTTGCTTTCCAGCGCCGTCTCAGCAGCTGGGAAACGCCTCGGGCAGGCAGTGAGTGCCCCAACCTGGCCATCTGACGAAGCCTCCATCCGCCGCCCCATGAAGGGGCGTCGATAGAGCGCTCAGGGATGAGTACAGCGAACTGGATCTGGAACCGGGATGTGGATCCGGGGCCGGAACCGGAACAGGAGAGACGCTGTGGTTCAGCGATGTCTTTTTCTGACAGTGCTCATCTTCCTTAATCCCCTGCAGGCAATGGCCCAGGGTAGTACTGGTGGCGAGACGGCCGACAGCAGTCAGGTGCAGGAATCCCAAGCCAGGGAATCTCCCGGCTGGGGCTGGGCAGTGAAATCGCGGCTCGAGGCAGCGCAATGGGTCGGTGACTGGCTGATTTCCCGCGACGGCGAGGCGCGCCACGTCTGGAGTCTGAGGGCGGACGGGACGGGGCGGTCCTACGCGTTCCTGGAACGGGATGGCGAAATGCGCTTTGCCTACGGCTACGACATCCAATGGTATTTCGACCCCTTCACCCAGATGGCCAATATCAAGACCGAGCGCCGCCTCGTCTGCCGCAGTGGCCGGGTCTACCCCTACTTCCTGACCCTGAAATCCTACGAAAGTGATTACGCAGTGCGCGGCAAGTTTGCCTGGCAGACCACCTGGACCGAGGCCAGCATTGGCGAAAACTATCTGCACAAATCGCTGGTGGTTTTCGTCGCACCCCTGTCGGGATGGCACAATCCCGGCAAGGACGCCCCATGCCCTGAATTCCCTAGCCTGGCGCTGGAGCGCGATATCGACGCCGCCCTGGACCGCTGGGACCAGGAGGCGCAGGCAGCGGCGGGTCAGGCCGAGGGGCTTGAAGTCGATACCACCCCCGCGCCGGACGAGCCGGAATTCGATGGCGAGGCCTTTGAGTGACTGCGGCCGAGCGGGGCAAAACATTCCTTTCTGGGGCGAATATCCATGAACGCAGAAGTACGGCTCGATACCCTGTTGCAAACCCTCGATCCCCGTTTGGAGGAGGGGTGTTTCGTCTTTTGTGCGCTCGATGACGGCCGTGCCCGCCGACTGTGGCAGGAGTGTCTGTGCCTGTTTCGTGAACGCGAGGGCTGGAGTGCTGTGCTGGAACAATCGCTGGCGCAACGCGAAGGCCTCGAGGGCAGTGCTGTCTTCCGCCTGATCACCCTGCAGGTCTATTCCAGCCTGGAAGCCGTCGGTCTCACCGCGGCAATTTCCCGCGAACTATCCGCTGCGGGTATCAGCGCCAACGTGGTGGCAGCGCTCAACCACGATCATGTCTTCGTACCGGAGTCGCGGGCCGACGAAGCGCTGCAACTCCTGTGTGGATTGCGAAACCGGGCCCAGTACAGCTGAGTGCCTGGTTGATGCTGCGCCTCAATGCAGATCGACTACCCACTGCCGCAACCCCACGGTGAAATCCGCCGGCTGCTGCCGGATCTCTTTTATGTGCCCGGCACCCAGCGGCTGGGCCCGGCGCTCACCGTCAACCGCAATATGGCTGTGCTGCGTTTTGATGATGAACTGGTGCTGGTCAATCCTGTGCGCCTGCGCCCGGTGCAGGAAGAGAAGCTTGAAGACCTTGGGCATATCCGTCACGCCGTACGACTGGGCTACTACCACGGTTGCGATGATCTCTATTACCGCGACCGCTACAACCTCACCTTCTGGCGCCAGCTGGACTCCGATCTCTACCCGGCGCCCGCGGCGGATGCGCCGCTGCGTGAGGGTGGTGAATGCCCGGCGCCGGGGGGCAGGTTCTTCGAGTTTACTCACAGTACTCACCCGGAAGCGGCACTGTGGGTACCGATCAGCGGGGGATTGCTGCTTACCTGTGATGCCCTGCAGTACTGGCAGTCCTGGAGCGGTTGCACCTGGCTTGGCCGCAACCTGATGCGCCTGGCCGGCTTCCGCCGCGGTATGCAGGTGGCCCCCACCTGGCGCATGCGCATGACACCGCGGGGTTGCGACCCGGGCCGCTGGCTGGGGGAGGATTTCGAGCGGCTGCTGGAACTGCCCTTCGTCCACCTGCTGGGCGGCCATGGAAATTTCTGTCCGGATACCGCCCACGAAAAAGTGGAGCGCGCGGTACACAAGAGCTTCCCCGATTTGCACTGACCGCCGCATGCGGGCCACCGCGCTTCCCTGAGACTCCCCGTCGAATTTGCTATCGTTGCGTCGATAAAAATGACCGGAGCGCGCCGTGCAAGACCTCCCCCTGCCCATCCGACTGGCTGTCATCTCATTGTGGATCGTTTTTTCCTATCTTCTGGCTCACGCACTGGCAGTGGAGGTACAGCAACAGCTCGGCCTGTTTATCCTGATTGCCGCGGCGGGGATGTGGATGAGCGAAATAGTGCCCCTGCCGGTCACGGCATTACTGGTGCCGGCAGCGGCCTATTTCTCAGGCCTGATGCCGGCGGCCGAGGCACTGGCACCCTTTTCGAGTACGATCATTTTCCTGTTCATGGGCGGCTTTACCCTGGCCGCAGTACTGCAGGCGCACGGCATCGACCGGCGGCTCGCCGCTACCGTACTGCGCCTGGGTGGAGGCCGCCTGTGGCCGACCCTGATCGGCTTTCTCGGGGTGGTTTCTTTCCTCTCCATGTGGATCAGCAACACCGCCACTACGGCAATGATGCTGCCGATCGCTCTGTCGATGGTGGACCGGGATCACCCCCGCACCCGCGCATTTGCTGTTCTCGGCACCGCCTATGCGGCCAACATCGGCGGTCTCGCCACCATCGTCGGCAGCCCGCCCAACGCCATTGCCGCGCGGGCGCTTGGAGCGGATTTTGTCAGTTGGCTGCAGGTAGGCCTGCCGGTGACACTGGCCATGTTTCCGCTGGTGCTCGCCGTGCTCTGGCTGGTGATGCGACCGGACCGGGAGCGTGCCGAAATCCAGCCGCCTGAAGTGGGGCGGCGCGAGTGGGATGCCGGAGCCTGGGGTGCGCTGGCCCTGTTTGTCCTGGCGGTCCTCGCCTGGACGTTTTCCACCCTGATTACCCGCTGGCTGGACCTCGGTGGCAGCTTCGATGCAGTGGTGGGCCTGACGATCACTGCTCTGGCGCCCCTGGTGGGCCTGATTTCCTGGCCGCAATTACAGAGCCAGATCAACTGGGGCATTCTGCTGCTGTTCGGGGGCGGACTCTGCCTTTCAGCCATTTTGCAGCAGACCGGAACCTCTGTCTGGCTGGCCCAGTCATTGCTTGGGGGACTGGGGCAGGCGCCGGGCTGGCTGCTGATCATGGCCTGTATTGCACTGATGATCTTCCTCACCGAGCTGGCCTCCAACACGGGTAGCGCCGCGATCCTGGTTCCGGTCATCTACGCGCTTGCCCAGCAGCTCAACCCCGCGATTACCTACGCGCTGGTATTCGGTGTCGGCATTGCCGCGACCTGTGCCTTTATGCTGCCGGTGGCCACACCGCCCAATGCACTGGCCTACAGCACCGGCGTGGTGCTGCAGCGACAGATGCTGCGCGCGGGCCTGATGCTGAACCTGATCGCCATCCCGCTGATTTGGATCATGGTAAGCTTGCTCGCCTGAGGCCGGCCGGGTCGGGCTGGCACGTGGTAAAAAAGAAAGATTTCCCAATGAAGATAAAAACCCTGATTGGCGCCTTCGTGGCAGGCGTCCTCGTCGCCTGTGCCAGCCAGCAGCCAGCTCCCCTGCCAATGCCGAGTGCGGAAAATATGCGCAAGCATGTGGAAACCCTGGCCGCGGACGAGCTGGGCGGCCGCAGGACGGGCACCGAAGGCTACAACCGCGCAGCTGAGTATGTCGCCGGGCAATTCGAGGCCATGGGCCTCGAGCCCGCCGGCAGCCAGGGTTTCATGCAGCCGGTGCCGTTCCGTCGCGCCAGCTGGAATGGCCGCGAGCCGACGATGGTGTTGCGCGGCAATGACGGTGACATCACCTTTAAATTCGGGGAGGACTTTGTCGCCTCGCCGCCTACCGTGAGTGAAGAAACCCGCGCGAGCGCGCCGCTGGTTTTTGTCGGCTTCGGCATAGAAGCGCCGCAATATGGTATCGACGACTACACCGGTCTCGACGTCAGTGGCAAGATCGTGGTGATCCTCAGCGGTCGTCCCGGGAACATGCCGAGTGAAGTGGGTGCCCACTACGCGGCCACCCGCACCAAGCTTCAGGCGGCTGCCCGTCACGGCGCCGTGGGTTATATCCTTCTCAATACCCCGCAGCGTGAACAGCGTGCGCCCTTTGCCCGCTCGGTGAAGCATGCAGGCGATGACAGCTTCGACTGGGTCGATGCCAACGGGTTGCCCGGCAATGCCATCCAGGGCCTGCATCCCGGTATTTACCTGGATATGCCGCCAGCGCGCCAACTGTTCATGGGCGCACCCCGCAGCCTGGATACCATCTTCACGGAAATGGAAAACGGCCTGACACCGACGGGGTTCCCACTGCCTTATAGCGTTTCTCTGACCAGTGGCGCCCGCCATGAAGCGGTACAGAGCCCCAATGTGGTGGCCATGCTGCCGGGCACTGACCCGAAGCTGAAAGACGAGTACGTGGTATTCACCGGCCACCTGGACCATACCGGCACCGATGAGGGCGAGGGTGACCAGATCAACAATGGCGCCCAGGACAATGCCACCGGCATCGCCGTGATGCTGGAGACTGCGCGCCTGTTCCTCGACTCCGGCCGCGCACCGCGCCGTTCACTGCTGTTCGTGGCGGTAACCGCCGAGGAGGAGGGCCTGCTGGGTTCGGATTATTTCGCCCGGCACCCGTCGGTACCGCCGGGCGCCATCGTCGCCAACATCAATCTGGATATGCCCATGCTGCTGTACCCGTTCCGCGACATCATCGCGTTTGGTGCAGAGCACTCCACTCTGGGCGAGACCGCAGCCCGGGCGGCCGAGCGCGCCGGGTTGAAAGTGAGCCCGGATCCGATGCCGGAGCAGGTGATCTTTGTGCGCAGTGACCACTACAGCTTCGTGCGCCAGGGGGTGCCGGCCATCTACCTGATCACCGGCCGCGAGGCGCTGGACCCGGCCGTGGACGGTACGGCGATGCAGAACGCGTTCTTCAGGGAGCGTTACCACCAGCCCACCGACGAGGCAGACGAGCAGATCGACTACGTGGCCGCCGAGCAGTTTGCCCGGGTGAATTACGCCATCGCCCGCGAAGTGGCCGATGCCCGCCGCAAGCCGGCCTGGTACGAAGGCGACTTCTTCGGCGAGCTGTTCGCCGGCTCACGCTAGCACGCCCTCAGCCGCGACTGGTCCCGCTCTGCTGCCGTCGCACCACGACGGCGGTGCGCAACCGCTCGCGGCCAAACAGGGACATCCTGGCGAAATCGTCGCGGGCAATGGGGAGGTACTGGTTTTCCAGGGGGTCCAGCCCATCTTCGTTGTCCGGATCGTGCACGTACAGGCAGCGCTCGTCGATGCCGCTCAGTGTCACCCAGTGTGGCACCCGTTTGCCGTCCAGGCGGTAGGTGCTGATCAGCAGCAGTGCCAGCGCCCCCTCCTGCAGTAGCTGCAGCAGCTGCTCCTGGGTGAAGTCCTCGCAAATCACCGGAATCCCGGCCCGCTCGGCCGCACTGCGGTAATCCGCATCCACCTGCCGCATGACCGATTTCTTTTCTTCGGAACGCACGCCGTCGACAAACAGTGGTGTTGCCTGGTTGAGGTATACGGCACATTCGAAACCGCGCCGTTGCATGGCCAGTGCCAGCCCGAGGGGGTGGCAACCACCGTGGCCGGAAGTCATGAAGATGGTGGTGGCCTCGCGCCAAAGGGCCAGCTCCTCACTCACCGATGGGCGATAGTCGGTATCCAGCGCCGCCATGGCCATCATTGCAGCGGCCGGGCCGCAGGTGAAGTCTGTGGTCTGGCCATACCAGGGCACCGGCAGGCTGTGCAGATCATCGGAGCGGTGGCGGATGCGTTTCTGCATGCGCAGCGCGTCGCCGTCATCTTCGTAGTAGGCCGGGTAATGGCCGAAGGTGCGGTAACCCAGCTGCTGATACAGGGCGATGGCGGCCGCATTGCTGGCTGCCACTTCCAGCCGCATGAACAGGCGCCCGTTCTCTACGCTGGCCTGTTCCGCCGCCAGCAGCAGGGCGCGGCCAAGTCCGCGTCCGCGGCCCTCAGTGGCCACTGCCAGAGAGTAGAGCCGGGCGAGGCGAGTGCCGCGGCGCAGTAATACCAGGGCATAACCGAGCAGCTGTGAATCCTGTTCGGCCACCAGGAAGACGCGGTTATCCGCCGCCACCCAGTGGCGCAGGCGCCGGCGGCTCAGCCGGTCGGCGTCAAAACAGCGTTGCTCCAGCGCATGCAGGGCCGGTACATCAGTGACCAGGGCTGGTCGGATCGAAAAGGGAATGGATTCGGATGAGGGCATCAACAGGTCCGCCTCTGGAGGCGCAGAACACCGCGAAAGTGCGGCCCGGCAACAGTAGCAAAAGCGGGAAAAAAAGATAGGAGCAGGGGGAGAATTCCTCTATCTTTCGCCCCTCCAGCCTGTCTCTTTTTCAGCCGAGGCTACCGTCCGAATGTCCCAGGTTCTCATTGTTGTTGACCAGCCCAGCGACTGGGCCCCCTATTATCCCAGTGAGCGAGTAATCACTTTTTCCGAATACCTGCAGCTGTCGTCGCGGCCGCAGCGGGTGCGGGTCATCAACCTGTGCGCGGACTACGACTATCGCGCTGAGGGCTACTACTGCTCACTGCTGGCGGAGGCCAGAAACCACCGGGTGTTGCCGAGCGTACGCACGCTCAACGACCTGTCCGTACCGCAGCTGTACAAGCTGCAGCTGAACCGCGTTGCCCCGGCGCTGAGCAAACTGCGGATGCCGGAAGGCGGGGACACCGAGCTGCGGGTGAAGTCCTATTTCGGTTTCTGTGCCGAGCCCGCGCTGCAGCCGCTCGCGCGCCTGCTGTTCGACCGTTTTCCCTGCCCGGTGCTGGAGCTGCACCTGTCCTGTCAGGCCGGCCACTGGGAAATCGTCGACTTGCATATCTGCTCCCATCGCAGCCTGACGGATCCCGAGGAGACCGCTTTCGCCGAGGCCCTGGACCGGTTCAGCAACCAGGTCTGGCGGGCGCAGAAGCGCAGTGAAAACAGCCGCTATGACCTGGCGATCCTGGTCAATCCGGAGGAGGCGCTGCCGCCCTCCGATGCCCAGGCGCTGAAGAAATTCACCAGTGTCGCGCGGGAGCTGGGCTTTGCCGTGGAGATGATCACCGCGGCCGACTACATGCGCCTGCCGGAATTCGACGCGCTGTTTATCCGCGAGACCACCGCCATCGATCATCATACCTACCGCTTTGCCAAAAAGGCCGAGGCGGAAGGCCTGGTGGTTCTGGATGACCCCTCCAGCATCCTGCGCTGTACCAACAAGATCTACCTGGCCGACCTGTTTGCCACCCACAAGGTGCCAGCGCCACGTACACGCATCCTGCAGCGTGGTGACGAGGCGGGTATCCGCGCCGCGGTGGAAGAGCTGGGGCTGCCGATGGTGATCAAGATCCCCGACGGTTCCTTCTCCCGCGGTATGGCCAAGGTCAAAGACGAGGCTGAATTGCGGGACAGCCTGGATGCGCTGTTCGAGGAGTCGAGCCTGTTGCTGGCGCAGGAATTTCTCTACACCGAATTCGACTGGCGTATCGGTGTGCTGAACAACAAGCCGCTTTATGCCTGCCGTTATTACATGGTCAAGAATCACTGGCAGATCTACAACCACGGCGGTGGCAAGACCAGCAGTGGCGGATTTACCACCCTGCCCACGTTCGAGGTGCCGAAAGCGGTGCTGCAGGCGGCGCTCAAGGCCACCAAGCCCATCGGCGACGGTTTTTACGGTGTCGACGTCAAGGAGTCTGCTGGTAAGGGTTATGTAATCGAGGTGAACGACAACCCCTCCATCGACAGCGGCGTGGAGGACAAGTACCTGGGCCGCGAGTTGTACCGTTTGATCCTGCAGGAATTCCTGCGCCGGCTGGAAGCGCGCCGTGAAGGCCGCAACGCCCGCGCCTGAAGCCCGGTTTCCCCTGTGTAATATCGTGTAATGAAAAAAATGCCGGATGGCAGGGCGGGCGTGCTAACCTGCCGCCCGGCTGGCGCTCATTGCCACCAGCCGCACGACAAAAACAACAGCAGGAACCATCATGTTCAAGAAAATTACCTTGGGGGCCTCCATCGCCGTACTGACCCTGGCCAGCGGTTGCGCCAGCATCATCAGTGACAGCAAGTATCCCGTCACCATTGCCAGCACCCCCTCCGGGGCCAATTTCTCGGTGACCAACGAGGCGGGTCTCGACGTGCATAACGGCGTCACTCCGGACACCATCACCCTGGATGCCTCCGACGGCTTTTTCTCCTCCGCCAGCTACACGGTGAAGTACCAGATGGCGGGCTACAACGAGCAGAGCTTCGAGCTCAAGGCCGGCGTTGATGGCTGGTACTGGGGCAACATCCTGTTCGGCGGTATCGCCGGTATCCTGATCGTGGACCCGGCTACCGGCGCCATGTGGAAGCTGCCAGAAACTGCGCATGTCAAAATGCATCCGCTGACTGCAAATAACAGTGTCGATGGTCTGACTATCGCTACCATCGACCAGGTACCGGAAGCGCTCAAGTCGAGTCTGATCCCGGTCGAATAACGTCTTTGCCGTCGCCTGACGAGCAAGTCGAGGAAGCCAGCCGCCCAGCGGCTGGCTTTTTTTTGCAGTGCTCAGTGGTCCTGCCGGCACAGTTCCAGCCAGCGCTGGATACCGGCGCTGCGGTATTTCTGCCGGTGTAGTACGAAGTGGAATTCGCGGCGGAAATCCCGCTGCGGTACGGGCAGCTCCACCAGCGAACCGCGCTTCAGCGCATCGGATAGGGAAACCCGTGACAGGCAGCTGATGCCCAGGCCCGCTTCCACCGCGCGCTTGATGGCTTCAGTGTGCTGGAGTTCGAGCAGGATATGCAGCTTCGGCAACAGCCCAGACAGGGCGCGCTCGAAAGTCTGCCGCGTGCCCGAGCCGCGCTCGCGCAGTATCCAGGTGGCCTCACAGAGATCCCCGTCGCTGAGGCGCTTTTTGCCGGCGAGTGGGTGGTCGGGCCCGCAGAAGACCACCAGCTCGTCATCCCGCCAGGGGATCATCTCCAGGTCCGGGTGGTTGAGTTCCCCTTCGATCAGCCCCAGATCCAGTTCAAAGCCCAGAACCTTGTCGACAATGGCTGCGGTGTTCGCCACCTCCAGCTCGACCCGCGTGCCGGGCTGCTCCGCCATATAGCGGGCCATCACTGCCGCGGCCAGGTAATTGCCGATGGTGAGGGTGGCACCGATCTTGAGGCGGCCCAGGTCGCCGTGGGCGGCGAGGGTCTGTTCCAGTTCCCGCGCCCGCTCCAGCAGTTCCTCTGCCCGCGGCCACAGCTGTCGCCCCAGTTCGTTCAGACGCAGGCGCTTGCCGGTGCGCTCGAACAGGCGCAGCTCGAACTGCTGCTCGAACTCCTTCAGTGCGGTGGAGGCGGCGGACTGTGACATGCTGAGCCCGGCGGCGGCCCGGCTGACATTCTCGTGGTGGGCGCAGGCGAGGAAGACCTCGAGCTGACGCAGGGTATAGCGCATGGGTGGAACCCAGTTTATCGACAAAGAAGATAAGGAATATCGAAATATCCCATTTTGCCGATAGTTAAACCAGCGCTAGAATTCCTTTATTAAGAGTATTCAGGAATAAGCGGTTCTAAGGAAATGTCCAATTTGAATATAGAAAAGGTGCTGGAAGTCCATCACTGGAACGAGACGCTGTTCAGTTTCAAGACCACACGGGACCCGGGTTTCCGTTTTGAAAATGGCCATTTCGTCATGATCGGCCTGCCGCAGGACAACGGCCGCCCGTTGTTGCGGGCTTATTCCATTGCCAGCGCCAATTACGAGGACGAGCTGGAGTTTTTCAGTATCAAGGTGCCCGATGGCCCGCTGACCTCGCGCCTGCAGAAGATTGCGCCCGGCGACGAGATCTTCGTCGGCCGCAAGCCCACCGGCACCCTGGTGGCGGATCACCTGCTGCCCGGCAAGCGCCTGTGGCTGTTGTCCACCGGCACCGGCCTGGCACCGTTCCTGAGTATCATCAAGGACCCGGATGTGTACGAGCGCTTCGATCAGGTAATCCTGACCCACGGGGTGCGCTACGTGTCCGAACTGGCCTATCAGGACCAGATCGAAAACGAGCTGCCCAACCATGAATATTTTGGTGAGATGGTGCGGGACCAGTTGCTCTACTACCCCACGGTGACCCGTGAGCCCTATAGGAACACTGGCCGGCTCACGGACCTGATGCGTTCCGGCAAGCTGTTCACCGATCTGGGGGTGCCCCAGCCAAATCTCGAGGCGGACCGCTTTATGCTCTGCGGCAGTCCGGCGATGCTGAAAGAGCTCACCAGCATCCTCGACGAGTGGGGTTTCCGCGAGACCCGTGCCGGAATTCCCCACGAATACGTCATCGAGCGCGCGTTCGTGGAGAAGTAATCCGCTGGCGCTGAACTACACTGAACGCTAAGGGGCCATCCGCGAGGATGGCCTCGTTGTTTGGCGCCCCACCCGCAGGAGAAGGAGCACCGCCGTGAAGCGATGGTTATTGCCCCTGTGCCTCTGGTTATCGGCCTGTACTGGCCTGCCGGAAAATGTCGAACCAGTGCGCAACTTCGAACTGGACCGCTATCTGGGCAAGTGGTACGAAATTGCACGGCTGGATCACTCCTTCGAGCGCGGTATGAGCCACGTCACCGCCACCTACAGCCTCAATGAAGACGGCACCGTCCGGGTCGTGAACCGCGGCTTTCAGGTCGGGGAGGGCGAGTGGAAGGTCGCCGAGGGACGCGCCAGGTTTGCCGGCAGCAACAATGTCGGCCACCTGAAGGTCTCTTTCTTCGGGCCGTTTTACGCGTCTTATGTGGTGGTCGAGCTGGATCCGGATTACCGCTATGCCCTGGTGAGTGGTTACAACAAATCCAACCTGTGGATCCTCGCCCGCACACCGGAATTGCCACAGAAAACCATCGATCGTCTGGTGGCCCGGGCAAAAGCACTCGGCTTTGCCACCGACCAGCTGATCTTTGTCGACCATAGCAGCGAGTCGCTGGAAGAATAACGCTCAGCAGGTTCAAGGCGACGAATGACGCTGCTCTAGCGTTTAAGTTTCCGCTCCGCCCACCAGCTCATTGCCAACAGGCCTATCAATAAAAGCCCCAGCCAGTGGCGGGGAAGGGGCCGGTTCGGTGCCGGCGAATCGATCGCGGGCCCCAGCCTCGCGGTGGCCATCTGTTGTGTCGCTTCTACTTTCAGCGAACGCTGCCAGTCCGGCCATGCATCGGCGGCGAATACATACAGGTTGAATGGCGCCACGTCTGAGTCATTCGTCCCCTGCAGTTGGTACCAGCCTTGCTCCCGTGGCCAGTAGGCGTAACAGCCATGAGCGGATGGCGCCCCCTCGAGACGCTGCTCGCCGTCGACCGCAGACAGTGTCGGCGCCTTACCGGTGAACCCTTTGCTACACAGGGTTACCCGGTACCCGGCGCGGGGCATCGCCTCGCGCACTGCCACCGGTGCCCCGCGGCCCAGATAGGCCAGTTGCGGCTCCAGCACCCCCTGCCAAAGGCGTGCAAACGCATCGCTGTAGCCGGCGGTAATCCAGCGATAGCTGTTGCGGAAAAACACGAACCCCAGTGCTCCATCGGTCTCCGCGCGGCCCCAGTAGAGCGCAATATCATCGACCCTGCCGGGGCCGATGGGGGTGCCCCGCAGTAAGTGGTCTCCGGACTGAAGTGCAGCGGGCTGGAAACCGCTGGTGCACAGGGCCGGGGTCTCGCGGTCGGCGGAGGGCGCCCGCAGTTCGGTGGCGGTGCTGCGTTCAAGCGGCATGCCGATTGCGCGGGCGTAATCGATAAAGTCGACCGGGGTCTCGTCGCCCACCAGCCACAGTACCGATTGTCGTTGCTGCAGCTGTTCTCGCTGGTGCCGGTCCAGTTGTGGCCACAGCTGGCTGTCGAGGATCAGCAGATCGAAGTTATAGGCGGGGTCCAATGGCGCGCGACCGCCGTCGTCGAAACCATTCAGATTCCGCGTGCGTTCGATCCCCGGGGCCAGCCGGGTCACGACCCTGGTCGGGACACCGGATTCCCGCAGCCAGCGGGACAGCGCGGCGGACTCAAAGCCCGGCCGGGCCAGCCACAGTAATATCCTGGGCTGCTCGCCCCGATCCACCTGCACCGGCAGGGCTTCGCGGCTCGCGGTCTGGCCCTCACCAAGCTGCACCTGGTATTCCCAGTGCCCGGCCAGTCGCGGTGTATCGGCCAGTTTGACGCTATTGGCAGTGCCGGCGGCCCCGATAGTGCTTTCTGCCACGATGGTGCCGAAGGGATTGAGCAGCTTCACCGGGGTATCTGCGGGCAGTTCGGCGGGGAAGGACAGCTGCAGGGAAAGCTCCTGGCCCAGGGTTAACCGCTGTGACCAGCGCGGCAGCCAGCCATCATTCGCGCCGACAGCGGGATCAGTATTTTCCGCTTCCAGCCGCACCGGTGGAAGCGTTACGAATTCCTCCCGGTACAAGCCAGTGCCGCTCACCGTCAGCGCCGGCAGTGCGGCAAATTCACTATCCGTGAGCGCTGGTGTGATCGCCTGGCGCGGGCTTGCCGTCGACGGGCCCGGGTCATTGCTGACAACCAGGCGGTTACTGTCCAGTAACGCGGCGTCCGGCGCGGGCAGTAGTTGCGGTGGCTGAACCAGCAGCCACGTGCTCAACCAGATAGCGATCTGCAGCAGCGCGGCAGCGGCGCGCCGGGGTATCGAAGTACGACGTCGGGCGACCAGCAAGAGTGACAACAGGGCGCCGCTGATACAGGTTGCGGTGATCCACCAGCTCATGGCGTCTCCCCACTTTGCTCTGCCTGTCCATTGCGCGTGTTGGCGGCCCGCATCCAATCGGCATAGCTGCCGTTGCTGTCGCCAGTGGCTGGCAGAGAGGGCGCCGCTGCCGGCGAGGGCAGCAGCTGGTAGAGCTGTGCCTGCAGTTCCCGACGACACTGGATGCACGTGGGATCCTGACGGAATCGCCGCAGCGCCTTACTGACTTCCAGGTGTTTCCTTACCCGTTGCGGTGCGGACTGCTTTGCAGCCTGTAGCAACGCCGGCAGCGCGGCGATGTCTTCCTCCGCTGGGATATCGCCGGCCAGCAGACTCCGCAGGGTGGATTCCAGCCGGGTGCGGTCAGGGTCGTCGAAACTTGCTGCAACCGGTGGCGGTGCTACCTCGTCGCGCTCGCCGGTCAGGCGGCGCTCTTCATCGATGGGCGGGGGCTCAAAGCCGACCCGCTGCAGGTAGATGCGCGACGCCTGCTGAACTTCTTTGATAAAACGCAGGGCGCGATGCTGGTGCGGCAGCGACGCCTGTGGCTCAACGATCGACAGCTCGCGCCAGGAACTCCACATGGCATTGAGGGCGCTGCGCAGCAGTTCCTTTGTCTGCGGATCGAACAGGGTGGCGTGCTCGGAATTGTCGTGCTGGTGACCCGCCGACGCGACAATACCGGCAGCATCGCCAAACCGTGTGCTTTCCTGCTGCGGACCGCTACTCTCACCGGCATGTCTGCCGCTCTCTCCGTCCCCGTGGCTGTCATGGCCTGGTCCGCTATGACCATGTCCTTTTTCATGTCCCGGTTCGTCGGGCGCCATCCCGGCATCATCGTGTTGCTCCATCGCCGAGTCCTCCTCGCCGAGGAACTTGCCATAGCGCATACGCAGCAGGTTCTGTTCATGGGCAAGCGATTCGGCGCGCTTGCTGAATTCGTCCGGGGAGATTTCCGGCTGGTCGGCCAGCAGCGCTTGTGTGTCGATAATCAGCTGGCGCTGGCTGCGGAAATATTCCGGCATCACCTTGATCGCCATGCCCTCGGCATCACTCAGGCCGAAGATTTCTTCCTGCTGCCAACGCAGGATAAAGCGCTGGCTTGAGGCGACGTTTGCAGTGGGAGCGCGGTTGTCGGAGGTTTCGAGGAACCAGTAGAGCTCATCGCCGGGCTCGATCGCGAACCGCTCCACCGGGACCTGGAATTCAAAGCGCTGTCGCGGTCCATCGGCGGAGACTGGTTGCAGCGGAATGCGCTCGTTGCGAAAGCGCACGTTCTCACCGTTGCCGCTGGCCAGGGTCACCACCAGTGCGGTGTCCCCGACATGGAAGTCGTCTTCCACGGTGACGACCACCCGCAGCGCCGCATCACCGGAAGCCAGCCCGCTGTTCACCAGCGTCAGGCTGTCGCGGGGCAGGCTGAAGTCGAATTGCGGCGCCCGGTCCGGGGTCACCTCGATATTGTGGATTGCCGGCAACAGCATCTCACGACCGTTGCGGGTTACCGCCAGCTGGTAGAAGTCACTCTCTGTAAGCTGGCGCTCCAGCACCCACTTGCTGGTAGGCACTTCTCCCTGTGGCTGAAAATCGAACTCCGCATCCGCGGCCTGCATCTGCAGTTCTTGCGCCGGGCCGGAAAGGATCACCGACCACTGCGCGCGGGCATTTTCGGGCGCGCTTACCTGCAGTGCCTGTTGCTGCTCCGGCAGGCCGGTGTACATGGGTGGCGTTACCAGAACCTGTGCACTGCGAATGCGGATGGTATCTGGCATGTCCGCTTCATCCGTTTGCGTCGATGGGATTGTTTCGCCCTGTGCGGAACCCGGCTTATCCACCAACAGCTCAGATATCGAAACCATCACCGGGGCCAGCAGCACTGCCAGACACAGAACCAGGGTGAGGCGAATGGCAGGTCGCCAGCCCTGCGGCTGGAAGTGTTGCAGTGCTCCACCGGCCATCAATTGCTCCAGCGCGGCGCAGGTGCGCTGCTGCTGCAGGCGGGCGAGTGGTGGCAGCGATTCTGGAGACTCAAGCAGCAGGGCACTGCTGTCCTGCAATTGAGGGTAGCGGGCGTCCAGCAGCGCACATAGGGCCCGGTCGCTGGGCTGCCAGCGGCGATCCAGCCAGGCGCCCAGCCCGGCAATCAGCGCGGCCCCGACGCCGCTCCACAGGGGCCAACCCAGCAGGCTGTAGTTTGCCAGGCCCAGCAATACCATCAGTAACGCCAGCACGATATACGGAGCCAGGCCCCGCGCGCGCCAGCGGCGCCGCGCACATTGCAGCGGGGCGGGCAGGGGTGCGGGCAAGGATGCGGGCAAGGATGCGGAAGTGCGGTGACCCATCGGGTTATCCATGGACCTGCCTCCGCGACAATGTGAGCGCTCGCTCCACCAGCAGTACCAGCAACAGCACCAGCACCAGCAGCAGTGGCTGCTGCAGCGGCTCACGGGAAACAGGCGTCACCTCGCTGTCGGCTACGGGTAGGCCCCGTGGTTTGCCTGCCGGCCAGCGCGGTTGCTGCGCTGCCTGAAGCGGCCAGTCCTGCTGCGACCACTGTAGCCAAAGCTGCTCCGGTAGCCGGGTGCGACGATAGAAGGCCGCGTCCTGCCAGTTGCCCCGGTAGCGCAACCAGCTGCCGCGCCCCAGCGCAACTGCCTCGCGAGAGGGTCCGCCATCATCGGTCAGGGGCACAAAGTTGAGTGTCTCTGGGATTGTCACCGAGCTGTCACTCAGCAGCAGTCCACCGGCGCGTGCGAATGAGAGGGCTGCCTGTGGCAGAAGGCCCGGTCGGTTGTAGAGCAGCCAGTCGAATTTCTGCGGATCCAGCAGCCCCGGATCCGCCAGTCGCTGTGGTTCCAGCCGGGCGCTACCGCTCTCCGCCAGCTGCTGTATGACCGGCGTCAGCCAGGCCGGTGCCTCGCCGATGATTGCGATGGAAGGCGTGGGGGTGTGAGCATCAATCAACACACTGTCGGTGGAGCCACTGCTATGCCACTGCCAGTGAGGGCTGTAGCGCAGGGCGCGGTAACCGGTGGCTGTACCCGGGTGAAGCAGAATGTGGGCGCGGCGATAGCGCGGCTCTGCCGCCAGTGTGGAGACACTGTGCCAGCTGTCGTTGGCGCGGGGATCGGTGTCGGCCACCGGTGCTGGCTGCGGCTGTAACCACAGTACTTGCGCGAATGGTCCTTTCAATTCGGTAAACGCGGCCAGTTCGCTGGGCGTCACCGCCGGGTCTACCAGTAGCAGCGGGCCGGCCTCTTCCCGCGTTTGGAGTAATGGGGTTGCCAGCAGTGCGACAAGCAGCGCCAGCAGCAGTAGCCGCAGGCACAACAGCCAGGTATCACGCAGCTGCAGGCGTTTCCAGCTCTGCGGCTGGCGGCGCTGTAGCCAGTGGACGGCGGCGAAGGTGATTTCCCGCGGCGCACTGCGCTGCAGCAGGTGGATCAGCAGTGGGATCAGTAATACCAGCAGCAGCCACAGCCACTGCGGGGATTGCCAGCTCCAGGGTAACCACGACATCTCAGCTGTTCCCCATATCAGGCAACCCGCGAGTGCAGTTGCACGAAACGCTGGACCGCGTCCGCCAGCGGGCGCTCGATCTGCACGCTGGTGAGCGGGCTCTGACGTCCGGCGAAGCCCGCTGCCAGGGACTGCTGTGCCCGGGTGAATGCCTCCAGGTACTGCGTTCGCTGACTGTGCGCATCCACTTCCCGCAGCCGCGAACCGGCATCGCCGGCCTCAGGATCGCGCACCCGCAACTCGCCGCTGAACGGGAAGGTTTCTTCCGCTTCCACCAGTAGCTGCAGGGGCAGGCATGGGCGGCCGGCGGCATGTACCCGCGCGGCGAAATCACTGATTTCCTGTCCGCGCTCGAAAAAGTCGCTGACCAGCACCACCTGGCAGTTGGTGTCGAACTGGGACCAGAGCGGTTGCAGTTCAGCCGCACCCGGCCAGTGGCCCGCTGCCTGGCTGCGCTGCAGTTCCAGGGCGATATGGTGGTGGTGGGCCTCCCCCTGCCCGGCAGGCACGCGGCGCAGGTTCACGTCGTTCAACACCAGCAGGGAACAGCGATCGCCCTGAGCCTGCAATAACCAGCACAGGGTGGCGATCCAGCATTTCCCGAATTGCAGTTTGGTGAGTTCCGGCACGGCAAAACTGGGCTGGGCCATGGAGGCGCTGGCGTCGAGGACAAAGCAGACATGCATCTGGCTTCCCTGCTCGGCCTCGCGCACATAGTAGCGGTCGGAGCGGGCGAAAAGCTTCCAGTCGATATGGTTGATGGCATCGCCGGGCTGGTAGCTGCGGTACTGCTGGAATTCCAGCCCCGCGCCGCGGCGCTGGCTGTGCTGCGCCCCCAGCATGACGCCCGCGGCAAGATGCCGCGACAACCATGCCAGGTCGCGGGTGCGGGCGAGCGTCAGCGGGTCCAACAGCTCCACGGGTTCAGTCCTGCCCCGGCTCCGGGCAGGCCCGCAGCAGTTCGTCGATCACACGCTCAATACCGACACCGTCAGCCTGGGCGTGGAAACTGAGCAGGATGCGGTGGCGCAGCACCGGCAGCAGCAATGCGCGAATATCCGTGCGGGTCACCGCCAGCCGCTGATTCAGGAGCGCGCGGGCCTTGGCCGCCAGGACCAGTGCCTGGCCGGCGCGGGGCCCGGCACCCCACTGGATCCACTGGCTCAGGGGTGAGTCTTTACCCTCTTTTTCACCCCTGACGGGGCGGGTGGCACGTACCAGTCGGGCAATATAGCCGTAGAGATCGTCGCTGATGTGCACCTCGCGTACCAGTCGCTGCATCTCGATGATCGCGTGGCCGTCGAGGCAGGGTGACGGCGTCGCCGCCTCACCGCCGGTGGTGCCGCGGAGGATGGCGATTTCGTCTTCCTGACCCGGGTAATCGATATGGATATTGAGCAGGAAACGGTCCAGCTGCGCTTCCGGCAGGGGGTAGGTGCCCGCCTGCTCGATCGGGTTTTGTGTCGCCAGCACGAAATAGGGGCGCGGTAGTGCCATGGTCTCTCCGGCCATGGTCACCGCGTATTCCTGCATCGATTCCAACAGCGCCGCCTGGGTTTTCGGCGGCGTGCGGTTGATCTCGTCCGCCAGCAGGATATTGGTAAAGATGGGGCCGCGCTGGAACTTGAAGAAGCGTTTGCCGGTGCCGTGATCCTCCTCCAGGATCTCGGTGCCGAGGATATCCCCCGGCATCAGGTCAGGGGTGAACTGCACCCGCTTGAAGTCCAGCTCGGTGGCTTGTGCCAGGGTTTTTACCAGTAGCGTCTTGCCCAGACCGGGGACGCCCTCCAGCAGCGCGTGACCGCGGGCCAGCAGGCAGATCAGCAGCTGGTCCACCACCTCCCTCTGGCCGACGATGACACGACTGATCTCGTCGCGTAGCTGGTCTAATGCCGACAGGGTTTGCTCGACGCGGCTCTCGGTGGTGGTGCGGGTTTCAGTTTCCATGTTTGTTCACGTGGTTAATGCGTAGATAACGATATTGACCGCGAATTTCGTATTGTCGATCGCAAGCCAGCGTTTATTGCGGTAGTCATAGTCCCACTCACAGCCGAAATCCTTGTTGCTGTAAAGCACCGCGATACGACCATCGATGACAATGGCTTTTAGGTAGTCATGCACCAGGTCGTCCCCCCAGCCATTCAGCTCGAAGCTGGTGACCGGCAGCTCATCGAACTCGAAAAAGCAGTGATAGAGTTCGTGATCGCCAGGTAGTTTCTGCAGACAGTCCTCGCCGAACAGCTCCACCATTTGTGCTTCAAAGGACTTGGCAAACAGGCCGTCGATATCGTGGTTGCAGTCGTCCACGAAGACGAAGCCGCCGCGGTTGACATAATCGCGGAAGTTGCGCGCTTCTGCCGCAGTAAATTCCACCAGCTTGTGCCCGGCCAGGTAGCAGAACGGTGCCAGCAGCATGGCCGGGTCTGCCAGTGGCACGATGCGTTCCCTGGGGTCGACTTTGAGGTTGGTGTATTCGATCAGCGAGTTCAGCACATTGGACGGCATGCGCTGGTCCACATCCCAGTCGCCGGATTCGTACATCAGGCGTGTGAAATAGAAATCGTAATACTCCCCGGATTGCGCACGCGGGATAGCCGGCAGCGCGAGGGCACCGCTGGCGAGCAACACTTGGCTGAAGAAATGTCTGCGGGAGGGGGACACGATTACTGCTCTGTACTCAATGCGTAGATGGACGTGAAGACCCGAGTTGTCATGCCGGCGCAGGCCGGCATCCAGCACTGGGGGTGACTGGATCCCGGCCTGCGCCGGGATGACAGCCTTTTATCAGGTCCGCAGCCAATTAACCGAGCTTGCGCTTGGTGTTGATTACATTAACGCCGTCAAAGCGCGTAGTGGAGCTGCCGTGGGACACAGTGCTTACCTGGCCCGGCTGACCCTTGCCATCAAAGAAGGAGCCACCCAGGCGGTAGTCGCGCTTGTCACAGATCTGTGAACAGGAGTTCCAGAACTCCTGGGTATTGGACTGGTAGGCAACATCCTCCAGCATACCGGTGATCTTGCCATCCTCAATTTCGTAGAACAGCTGGCCACCGAACTGGAAGTTGTAGCGTTGCTGATCGATGGAGAAAGAGCCGGCACCGATAATGTAGATGCCCTTTTCCACATCCTTGATCATCTCGTCCAGGCTCAGCTCGTCTTTACCCGGCAGCAGCGAAACATTAGGCATACGCTGGAATTGCACGCTGGACCAGTCATCGGCATATGAACAGCCGTGGGACTTTTCCTGCCCGAGCATGTGTACCTGGTCGCGGGTGGCCTGATAGTTCACCAGGATGCCATCCTTCACCAGATCCCACTGGCCGGTCTGAACGCCTTCGTCGTCATAGCCGACGGCACCCAGGGAGCCGGGTTGCACTTTGTCGGCAAAGAGGTTGACCTTGTCACTGCCATACTGGAATTTGCCGCTGCGCCACTTGTCCAGGGTGGCGAACGAAGTGCCCGCGTAGTTGGCCTCGTAGCCGAGCACGCGGTCCAGCTCCAGCGGGTGGCCGACCGACTCATGGATGGTGAGCCACAGATGGCTCGGATCCAGCACCAGGTCGTACTTGCCGGGTTTTACCGACTTGGCGGTGAGCTTTTCCTGTGCCTGTTGCGCGGCCAGTTTCGCATCCTCGATCATGTCGTAGGAATCACGATAAAGCACTGTCTGTGACTGCACTTTTTCTTCGGGGCGCCCTTCCAGGTACTCGAAGCCGCGTCCGACTGGCTGGCTCAGGCCGTTACGGGTGCGGAAACCCCCGCTTTTCTTGTCCACCGCCGTGACGGTCATCGGCGCCCACAGGCGGTGTACATCCTGATCGATGTAAGACCCGTCTGTGGAAGCGAAGTACTTCTGCTCGTTAACCAGATAGAGACTGGAATTGATAAAACTGGCACCCGCATCCAGGGCCGACTTGTTGACTTCCATAAGAAGGTCGATCTTTTCCGCCAGGGGTACTTGCATGGCGTTTTTCTGGATCGGGGTTTTCCAGCTCACTTCGCCGAAGCCTTTTTGCTCTGCCAGTTGAACCGGTTCACTCTGGTGCTTCGAGTTGGCCTTGGCGGTGGCCACGGCCTTGCGGGTAGCCTTGGCGATACCGTCGACGGTCATGTCATTGGTGGCACTGAAACCCCAGGTGCCATTGGCAATCACCCGCACGCCCATGCCGATAGACTCGGTATTGACCACATTCTGCAACTGCAGCTCGCGAGTCAGCACGTACTGGTTCAGGTAACGGCCAATACGTACATCGGCGTAGCTTGCCCCGAGTTTGGTGGCGGTGTTCAGAGCGGCATCGGCCAGCTCTTTCTTGACGGAAAGGTCAATGCCGTCGGTGGTCAGCTGGCTCTCGGCAATCAGGTTGCCGGAGAACGGCAGCATCGATATACCGACGCCGGCGCCACTCAACTGGAGAAATTTTCTTCTGTCCATGTCAGGTCCTCATGTTGGCTGGCGCTGTCAAACCGCGTCGGAAAGGCTGCTGAAGGTGAAATCGCGCACTTTCAGTGCCGGCACCATGGCGGAGAAGCCCCACATGCCCACACGCTTGGCCTGGCCCATCTCCTCGATATTGTTGAGCATGATCACCGGGCTCTCGTTGAAGCGGAAGTTCTTCACCGGATACTTGATCTTGCCGTTCTCGATATAGAAAGTACCGTCGCGGGTCAGGCCGGTCAGCAGCAGGGACTGTGGATCCACCATGCGGATATACCAGGTGCGGGTCACCAGAATGCCGCGGCGGGTGTTCTTGATCATTTCCTCGGTGCTCTTGTCACCACCCACCATGATCAGGTTGCCGGGAGTGGGGATCGCCTCTTCCTCATTTTTTTCAGCCCAGTAGCGGCTGCGGGGCATATTGGTGGCCACACCACCCTTTACCCAGTCGATGCGCTGCAGGGCCATGTGGTCTTCCTCGGACCAGGGTGTCGCGGGTACGTTGGCGTCGGCGGGGTCGGAGTAGATATGCACGCGCTTGTCGAACATCTTCTCACCGAGCCGGTTACCGCCGCCTTTCTTGCTCATAAAGCTGCGCCCTTCATCGGCATTGCGGGCGTCATAGCTGGACATCATGTAGCCCAGCAGTCCGGAGACAGCATTGGGTTCCAGGATCACTGTGTACTTACCGGGTTCCAGCGCACGGGCCTCCTGAGACTGCACTGCCTTGTCGATGGCTATACCAGAAGTGGCAGCGGTACTCATATCGGCAAAATCGGTAACATCGCTTTCTGCCCAGCCGGAGCCCAGCCCATTCTCGGTGCGCATGGTGACGGTGAAGTTGGCAGAGGTGGCGACGTGGTAGCCGAACAAGCCCTCGGTGTTGGCGACGGCGGCAAAGGAGCGATCGTCTTCCAGGTAGCCGGCTGCCACCACCTTGTCTTTCTTGGCGGCCATGATGGAATCGGCTGCAGCCTTGGCGCGCTGTTCGGGGGTGATGTTGGCAGTGCCTTTGGCAAAGGCATTGACGGCCATGTATTTCTGCGGACCTAACAGTGGCATGGCTTCCGGATTGTCTGGGGAAAGTTTCGCCAGCTCTTCAGCGCGTCGCATGACCTTTTCCAGGGCCGCATCGCTGAATTCATTGATGGTGGCGACACCGGACTTTTTGCCAAAGCGGGCTTCAACGGCCAGCTCGATGTTGTCAACAATGCCACTGGTGGAAACGCTGTTGCGGGCGTAGCGGATATTACCGGTCTCGGCGCCGCTCAGCTGTGCACTGGCACCATCGGCACGGCTGTACTTCAGCACCTTGTCGAGAATGCCCTTCGCTTCACTTCTGGTCAGGATTGCCATTATTTTTTCTCCGGTTACTTATTTTTTTGACGGGGCAGTTGCCCGAACAGCGTTTTACGAAATATTACGCTTGGTGTTGATCACGTTGATTTGGTCAAAGCGAGTGGTGGCGCAGCCGTGGGAGACTGCACTGACCTGGCTGGGCTGGCCCTTGCCATCGAAGAAGGTGCCCCCCAGGCGGTAATCACTCTCATCACAGATAGCCGAACAGGAATTCCAGAATTCCTGGGTGTTCGACTGGTAGGCGACATCTTCTACCTGGCCGACAATCTCGCCGTTTTTGATTTCGTAAAACAGCTGGCCGCCGAACTGGAAGTTGTAGCGTTGCTGGTCAATGGAGTAGGAGCCGCGGCCAAGGATGTAAATCCCTTTTTCGACATCGCGGATCATGTCGTCGACGGAATATTTTTCCTTGCCCGGCGCCAGGGAGACATTGGGCATGCGCTGGAATTGCACACTGTCCCAGCTGTCTGCATAGGAGCAACCGTGGGATTCGTCCTGGTCGATCATGTGTACCTGATCGCGCGTGGCCTGGTAATTCACCAGGATGCCACCCTTGACCAGATCCCAGCGTTTGGCTTTTACCCCTTCATCGTCATAACCGACGGCACCCAGGGACCCGGGCTGGGTCCGATCGGCAAACAGGTTGACCTTGTCGCTGCCATACTGGAATTTCCCGCTACGCCACTTGTCCAGGGTGGCGAAGGATGTGCCAGCAAAGTTGGCCTCATAGCCCAGTACCCGGTCGAGCTCCAGTGGGTGACCGACGGACTCGTGGATGGTGAGCCGCAGGTGCAGGGGTTCCAGCACCAGGTCGTATTTGCCAGGGTCAATGGATTTCGCGGAGAGCTTGGCCCTGGCCTGATCGGCGGCGAGGATGGCATCCTCGGCCATGTCATAGGAATTCTTGTACAGGGTCGTCTGCCCCTGGATCTTGTCTTCCTCGCGGCCATCCAGGTACTCGTAGCCCATTCCCACCGGAGTGCTCAGGCCGTCTCGGGTCTTGAACACGCCAGTGTCTTTGTCCACCGCGGTGACAGTCATCGGCGCCCAAAGGCGGTGCACGTCCTGATCGATGTAGGAGCCGTCGCTGGAGGCGAAGTACTTCTGCTCGTTGACCAGGTAGAGGGAGGAGTTGATAAAGCTGGCACCCGCCTTGAGAGCGCTGTTATTGACCTCCATCAGGTAGTCCACCTTGTCGCCGATCGGCACCTCAAAGGCATTTTTCTCGATCGGGGTCTGCCAGGACACCTCGCCCACACCCTTGACCGGTGCCAGCTGTACCGGCTCCACCTGGTACTTGGAATTGGCCTTGGCGATGGCTACTGCACGGCGCGCTGCCTGGGCGATGCCGTCGTCAGTCAGGTCGTTGGTGGCGGCGAAGCCCCAGGTCCCGTTGGCGATCACGCGGACACCGGCACCGAAGGACTCGGTATTGACGATGTTGTCAACACGGGTCTCGCGGGTGATGACAAACTGGTTCAGGTAGCGGCCGATACGGACATCGGTATAGGTGGCACCAGCCTTGCGGGCAGTATTCAACACGATATCCGCGAGCACCTTCTTGCGCCGCACATCCATACCATTTTGGGTCAGTTCCGCTGCCGTAACGCGGGCCCCGTACACCGGCAACAGGATACCGCCGGCACCGACACCGGCCAGCCTCAGGAATTCTCGTCTCTGCATGGTCCTCCCCAGCCCGGTACACCGCAGGGCAGTAGTGCCGGGAGTATTGGTTATTGTTCTCTGGCCGCCGGGGCAGAGCCCCAGCCGTGTATCCAACCTACCACAATGGTGGTGGCCGGTCAGCGCATCATGCGGCCGCTGCCGGGGATACAAAATTTTGAGCAACGCTCAGGTTCCTTCCGGGGAGAGCCGCCTGTAAAGCTGTCGTCGTTGAACTGAGGCGAGGATCAGTTGAGTTGAGGTCGGTGGGCGTGGTTGCGTTGACCTGTGCAGTAGGGGGGAAGCTGGGGATACAGGGCTGGTCAATATTGCGCCAGCCGTTCTCAGATTTGCGCGCGTTGCCGGACTTCTTCGAAATCTGTTTCCCGTAGCAGGCGCCCGTTCCGGTATACCGGCTGTAACAGGTTGGTGTGCTGGTTCAGTGCTTCAAGACGGATTGTCTCCAGCTCCCCTGTGTCGCCCCTGATCAGCGCCAGGCGCCCGCGCTTGGACTTTTTCTCGGGCCCGGTCACGGGATCCTTCCACACGTCATGCCATTGTCCATCGATCCGGATAGCGCTGGCCTTCATGGCAAAACTCAGGGTATCCCGGTCGAGCTTCTGCAGCAGTTCCCCACCCATGCCGAAGGTGATGTTCTCGGCACTCATGTTCTGTTCCTTCATTACCTGGAGGATTTCCGGAATCGAAAAACGGGATACACCATCCCCCTGGATCAGGCGGATGTAATCCGGCAATACCCGGTAACCCCTGGCGTTCTGCCGCGCGCCGAAAATCCGCATCAGGCGCTCAAGGCTTTCGGTGACGATCGATACCGGGTCACCGGAATCCGGTCGCACCACCAGGGTGCCGCCGCTATTGATGACCTGGTCTTTCAGGGCGTCACCCCAGATATTCTCGATCGCATGCCAGAGATCGTAACTGTCGCTGACCACGGCCACCATCCGGTCCGGGCCGATGAACTGTCGCAGCATGTTGGCGTAGGCCTGCTGCTCGCGATCCCGGCCCCAGGCGGTCATGGTGCTGTGCTCCGCAGCGGGAATGGAAAAGGCCGGCATATCGGCACCGTAATACCGGCGCGCCGCCACCAGCGCGGAAACCGTGTCAGTGCCGTGGAAGTTCACCAAGTGCGCCATGCCACCGAGCATGGCGGATTCCAGGCTGCTGGCACCGCGGGCGCCGAAGTCGTGCAGCTTGAACTCCAGGCCCTTGCGGCTGCCGGCGGTGTCGTCCAGGTAGCGGGCAATGGTTTTCTTGATCTCGCGGCTCTGGGTGGCCACGGTGACCGGATACCAGATAGCGCGTACCAGCGCAGTCTCGATATAACTGGTGAGCCAGTAACATTCCGGGTCAGTATTCTCCACCTGCAGCATTACATTGTGCAGGGGCACCGGGGTGCCCTCGGCGACGGCACTGATCTCCAGCGGCAGCAAGCCGTCGTGCTTTCGGAGGATATGCTCCCAGCCACGACGATGGAACGGCAGGCCGTGCGCGGTAAGGACTGATTCCGCCTCGTCGATGTCGCCGGCGTGAATCGGCGTCAGCAGATATTCCTTGATAAAAGCCTGCAGGCCGAAGAACACCGGCTCGGCAAAGTCCCCACCGCGGCATTCGATATAGCTGCTGATGGTTTCCGCGCCGGGCGGATACTGGAGGTAGTGACTCGCCTTGTAGCTGTCGACGTTGAGGATCAGGTTGTGCAGGCTCATGCAGCAAGCTTAGGCGGCCATGCTGGCAAAGCCGCTTCATTTGTATCCGGGCTTGATGTCTGCGGCAGAGGCCATACTCTCAACCCGAGGCAGATGGTTTTGTCGGAGCAGAGCCCCCTTATGGAATACAAGGATTACTATCAGATCCTCGGCCTGCAGCGGGATGCCAAGCAGGATGAGATCAAGCGCGCCTACCGCAAGCTGGCGCGCAAGTACCATCCCGATGTGAGCAAGGAGGAGGGCGCCGAGGATCGCTTCAAGGAAGTCAGTGAAGCTTACGAGGTGCTTAAGGACCCGGAAAAGCGCGCGGCCTACGACCAGCTGGGCAGTGGCTACCGGGCCGGTCAGGATTTCCGCCCGCCCCCCAACTGGGACCAGGGCTTCGAGTTTCACGGCGGTGGTTACACCGAGGCGGATCCGGAGGCGTTCAGCGATTTCTTCGAGAGCCTGTTCGGGCGCGCCGGCTTCGCCCACGGCTTTGGCGGTGGACAGCGGCGGCAGTATCACGCCCAGGGGGAGAACACACACGCCAGGATCGCCATCGACCTGGAAGACAGTTACCGCGGTGCGACCCGCCAGATTACCCTGAAGTATTCCGAGCTCGGTGAGGACGGCCGTCCCCGGGTGCGGGAGCGCAAACTGAATGTGAAAATCCCGAAAGGTGTCACCGAGGGGCAGCAGATCCGCTTGGCGGGGCAGGGCCAGCCGGGTATCGGCGAGGGCAAGCCCGGCGATCTCTATCTCGAGATTACCTTCAACCCGCATCCGCTCTATGAAGTGGACGGCAAGACCGTTTACCTGACCCTGCCGGTGGCCCCCTGGGAGGCCGCCCTTGGCGCCAGAATCCAGGTGCCTACACCGGAGGGGCAGGTGCACCTCACGATTCCGGCAAACAGCCAAAGCGGGGGTAAGTTGCGCTTGCGGGGGCGCGGGATTCCCGCGCGGGAACCGGGCGATCTTTTTGTCGTGCTGAAACTGGTTGCGCCGCCGGCATCCACCGAGGCAGAGAAGGCTGCCTACCAGGCCTTCAGAGAGGCCTTTGACTTCAATCCCCGCAGCGGACTGGGAGGCTGACCATGGTACGCAAGCACGCAGCAGAGGTGAGTGGAACGCTGCTCGACGAGGAGCGCCTCCTGACCCTGAGTGAACTCTGTCGCGCCTGTCAGCTCCCGGCGGAGGAGATCATGGCGCTGGTAGAGGAGGGTGTGATCGAGCCGGCGCAGGAGCAACCGGCCCAGTGGCACTTCAGCGCCGTGTGCATCCGCCGCGTGCGTCGGGTGAGAACGCTGAAGCGGGATCTGGGCGTCAACCTTGCCGGTGCAGCCCTGGCAGTGGAACTGCTGGAGGAAATCGAGCGGCTGCGCGCTCGCCTGCAGCGCCTGGAGCGGGAGCGCTGACTGCCGGTACGCGCGCGTCAGCCGGCAGAGGCGCCGGTGATCTGGTGGATCAGGTAACCGGTGTAGGCCAGGTAGGCGCCGAGTAATATGGCGCCCTCGAACCGGTTGATGCGTCCCTGCCGACCGCGGAACCCGTAGGCAAACACGAACAGTGCCACGGTCAGGCCGACCACCATGGGCCAGTCCCGGGTAATCACTTCCGCCGGCACGTCCGACATGGGCGCAATGGCACCGGCGATGCCCACTACCGCCAGCAGGTTGAACATATTCGAGCCGACCACGTTGCCGATGGCAATGTCGTGCTCTCCTTTGCGGGCGGCGATGATGGTCGCCGCCAGCTCGGGCAGTGAAGTGCCCAGGGCGACGATGGTCAGGCCGATGATCAGGTCGCTGACCCCGAGGGCCTCGGCCACATTCACCGCTCCCCATACCAGTAAACGCGAGCTCACCAGCAGTAGTGCGAGCCCGGCGACCAGCCAGAACAATGCGCGCCCCAGTGGCATCGCATGCGCCTCGAGCTCACTCTCGATTTCAGCTTCCGCTACATCCCCCTTGCCGCGCAGCGCGGAGATGATGGTCCACACAATCAGGCCGAAGAATCCTGCCAGCAATACCAGTGACTCCCAGCGGGCGAGTTCGTGGTTCCAGAGGAAGGCACCGGTCAGGCAGCTGATGGCGAGCAGCAGTGGCAGTTCCTTGCGCACGATCTTCGAATGCACCGCCAGGGGAACGAATACCGCCGTCAGGCCGAGAATCAGGCCGGTGTTGGCAATATTGGAACCGTAGGCGTTGCCGATGGCCAGCCCGGGGCTGCCGTCCAGGGCCGCCATGGCGGAAACCACCATCTCCGGTGCCGAAGTGCCAAAACCGACGATCACCATACCGATCAGCAGTGGCGGCATGCCGGCGTGATTGGCAGTGGCGGCGGCGCCCTCGACGAAGCGGTCGGCACTCCAGACCAGCAATGCAAAGCCGACGATGATGGCAGCGAGGGATAACAGCATGGGATGTCCTTGGTTGTTCAGGTGCGTGATGGTGCCAGTGCAGGACCATCCGCCGTGCTCCGGAAGTCTAGCCTGCGGCCGCTGGTGGCCGGTACTGCCGAGGGGGGATTGTACTGATTGACCACAAATGGAAAAGCGTTCGCGAGGGAGAAATGACGGAATACGGAATCGCCGGTCGCTGTTCTACAGTTTCAGCAAACCACAAACGCTCCAGGGAGTCGCCATGAACAAGAAGTTGTTGCTCGGTGCATTGATCGGCGCCGGAATGTCGATGCTGAACAAGAAAAAGCGTCAGCAGGCCAATCCGCAGCCGGATGTGCCGCCACCGGATTTCTCCCGCGTACCGCCTCCCACGCAGCGCGGTGTGCAGCCGGACAGCGCCAGCCTGGATGACATTTTTGGCAAGCTCGGGCCCGCAGGTAGCGCCGCAGGTGGTACCGCGGCACCTGGCGCAGGTGGCATGACCGGGTCGATTCCAGGCGGTGCCGCAGCTGCTGGCGGGATTGGTGTCTTTGCCGAAATCGCCCGGCGCATCTTCGAGCAGATGCAACAGCAATCCGGCGGTGCTGCACCCGGTGGCGCCAAGCCCGGTGGTCAGCCCGGGGGGGTACTGGCGGATATCCTCGGGCAGATCTTTGCCCGCAATGGCGGCAAGTTCGGCCAGTCCGCTGGAGCCGGGGGTCAGGGTGGCGGCCAGCCCCAATCCCCGGGACAGTGGGGTGCAGGCCTGTTCCAGTTTACCGAGCCGGATGCTCGCGGCGAGGAGCAGGCGGATTTGATGCTACAGGCAATGATCGCAGCGGCGCAGGCCGACGGTCGCATCGACGAGCAGGAGCAACAGAACATTGTCGCCTCCCTGCAGGATCAGCTGGATCCATCAGACCTGGACGAGCTGCGTGAACTGCTGACCCGCCCGGTGGATATCGAGTCGATGGTCAGCAAAGTGCAGGATCCCGCCACCGCATTCAATCTCTACCTCGTCTCTGCCATGACCATCAATGAGGACAATGCAGCTGAGAGCCGCTACATGAACTCACTTGCGGAAAAGCTCGGAATTTCCGAACAAGCTGCCGAAGTCATCGAGCGGCAGATCCCCCGCTGAATAATTGTCCGGCATTTCATTCAGCTGACCGGAAGAACTGCGGCCAGTGCCTATAATTTTTTGCGCTGTGGTAGGCGTGAGAACTGCGGCACCGGTCGGGTTCCAATTCCCGGAGTGCAATGCTCCGGAGTGGCACCGGTTTGCTTGCGGGCTGTTTCACTAGTGCTAAACCGGGCATTGCACCCGGGATAATGCCTGCCCTGCACGATAAGACAGATTTTTTTCTAATTAGATAACCTCGCGGAAGTTTCATGGAAGAGTCATCGCGCATCAAGACGTTACTGCGTCACCTCAAGCACTGGTGGGTGGTAAAAACCGCGCCACGCGAAAACCGGGTTTACACACAGTTCTATCGTTTTCCCAATCAGTACCGGGCACTGGTGGAGAAGATCGTGCCACGCATCCGCGCCCGCCGGGACGGGCCCTTGCAGGTATTGGTGTTCGGTTGCTGCAGTGGTGCAGAACCTATCTCGCTCGCCTCTGTGCTGAAAAAAAACTTTCCGGACATGGAATTTGAAATCCGTGCCTACGACATCGTGCCCGAAGTGATCGAGCGGGCCCAGAGCCCACTCTATTCCCGCGAGGAGGTGTACCAGGGGCCATTCGTCACGGAGACCTTCGTCGCCGAAACCTTCGACCAGACGGAAGAGGGCTACCGGGTCAAACCATCCCTGATGTCCCATATGACCTTTGCGGTCGGGGATATGCTCGACAGGGCCTTTATCGAAAGCCTCGGGAAGGTGGACCTGGTATTCGCCCAGAATGTGCTTTTCCACCTCCCGCCCGCCAGTGCCCGCCGCGCTTTTGCCAACCTCAACCTGGCCCTGCGCCCGGGATCCGCACTGTTCATCAACGGTATGGACGTCGACATGCGGGTCAAGCTCACCAAGAAATTCTACCTCGATCCGCTGGAGTACCTGATCGAGGAAATCCACAACGATGCGCGGGTGGACCGCGGTAACGGATGGGCTGCGGCGTACTGGGGGAGAAAACCGTTCAGCAACCGCTCCAGGGAGTGGATCCGGGAACACTGCACGATTTACAGCAAGGCAAGAGTATGAATATCGTCGAGCACCTCTCCGCGAATTTTTCCCGTTTTACGCTGGGGGAAACGGAGCAATCGATTGCGGATCGCTTTGAGAAGATCGCCCTTCTCTATGGCGGCCGACTGGCAATGACCGATGCCAACTCATCCATCACTTACGGGGCACTGAACCAGCTCGCCAACCGCATGGCGAGGAATATCCTCACGGTAATACCGGCCGAGGAGCCTGCGCGTATTGCCGTGTTCATGGAGAAGGGTATCCAGAACATTGCCGCCATCCTTGCGGTATTGAAGTGCGGACATGCCTATGTCCCCATCGATCCGGAATTTCCTGCCGAACGAAACCAGCATATCTACCGCGAGTCCGGTGCTGTGCTGCTGGTCACCAACAGCCAGCACCGGGAGGCAGCGACCAGCCTGGCAGGTGACAACCCGCGCATCCTGGACCTGGACGGCATACCAGAGAGCACCAGCGGTGAAAACCTGGAGTTCGATATTTCCCCCGACGCGCTGGCCTACATCATTTACACCTCGGGTTCGACCGGTCGTCCCAAGGGGGTGGTGCAGAACCAGCGCAATGTACTGCATGGTTGCATGCGTCGCACGAACCTGCAGCGGGTGATTCCTCAGGATCGCATGACCCTGTTTTATTCCTGCAGTGTGATTGCCTCCGTGTACTGCATCTTTGGAGCGCTGCTGAACGGGGCCTCGCTGTTCCCCTACGATTTCCGGTCCGATGGGGTCGAAAAGCTCGCTGGCTGGCTCCGGTCGCGCCGCATCACCATCTACCACTCGGTGGCATCGGTTTTCCGTGAATTCGCCCGGGCATACAGCGGTCCCGCTGACGTGTTCGATATCCGCCTGGTGATCTTTGGTGGTGAGCGGGTACTGACCAGCGATGTGGAACTGGCCAGGAAAGTCTTCTCGCGAAAAATTGCTTTTTATACTGGTCTCGGCTCCACTGAGACCGGCACCATGCGCTATTTCCCCATTGACGAACACACCGAGATCGAAGAGGAGGTGGTACCCATTGGCTATCCCGTCGAGGGCGTGGACGTTTTGCTGCTCGACGAAGAAGGCCTGGAAGTACCGGTGGGGGAAGTAGGAGAGATCGCCGTGCGCAGTCGCTATGTGGCGCTGGGTTACTGGAAAAACCCGGAGGCCACGGAAAAATCCTTCAGTCGTGATCCGGACGATCCGGAAGTCCGCATCTACCGCACCGGTGATCTCGGCCAGATGGAAGAGGATGGCTTGCTGCGCCACCGCGGTCGCAAGGATTTCCAGGTGAAAATCCGCGGCTTCCGTGTTGAAGTGAGCGAGGTTGAGGCACACCTGATCGATCACCCGGCCATTGACGAGGCAGTGGTGGTAGCCCGTGAAATCGGCGGCGAGACTCAGCTGGTGGCCTATATCGTGCCGGCAGAAGGTGAACTGGTGACGGTGCAGGCCCTGCGCAATTATCTTGCCGACCGGCTCACCTACTACATGATCCCCACGGTGGTCGTCAGCCTCGACGAACTGCCGAAGACGCCCAACAACAAAGTGGATCGCAATGCCCTGCCGGCCCCGGCCGAGGGAAATATTCTTACCACTGAAACGCGCGAGCCACCGCAGGGGCCGATTGAAACCAGATTGGTCGCCTTCTGTCAGGAGGTCCTCGACCGCGACGAAATCGGCATTAACCAGAATTTCTTCGATCTGGGAGGGCACTCCCTGCGCGCCATGCAGCTGCTGGCCCGTATTCGCGAACATTTCTCCGCGGATCTCTCCGTGCGGGCGATTTTTGAAGCGCGGGATCTCAAGGAGCTGGCGGCTGCCATCGAAGCGGCACCGACACTGGAAGAAGAGGACGCCCTCCCCCAGCTCAGTCATGTCGCGGAAGACGTCCGCCTGCCGCTGTCATCGGCGCAGATGAGAATGTGGCTGGCCGACCAGCTCTACGGTGGCGGTGCCGCCTACAACATCTCCAACACGGTGTACCTGGAGGGGGAGCTGAACCTGGCGGCCCTGGAGCAGGCAATCGGCCAGGCGGTCGGGCGCCATGCGATCCTGCGCAGCCGTTTCCCCAGTGACGACGAGGGGCCGCGTCAGGAAATCCTGCCCGCCGCGGAGTACCGGCTGAATGTGATCGACCTGCGCGCGCTGGCAAAAACCGAGCGTGCCAAGCGGGCCATGCAGATCTGCCGCGGCCTGCTGGAAGAGCGCCAGGACCTCGCCAGTGGACCCCTGTTCCGCAGTACCCTGGTACGTGTCGGGGACCGGGCAGCGGTGTTGGCGCTGGTCTTCAACCACATCATTTACGATAACATCTGGTCGTCCGCGATCTTTTTCCACGAGCTGGCGAAAAGCTATGCGGCATTCAGCGAAGGGCGCGCACTGACCATGCCGCCGCTGGACTTCCAGTTCGCCGATTACGCCCAGTGGGAGCAGCACCTGGCTCAAAGCCCGCAGGTAGAGCAGCAGCTGGCATTCTGGCGCGACCAGCTGTCCGGCGCGCCGGAAACCCTCGACCTGCCGGCTGACCACCCACCCACTGACAAGCCGGATTTTAGCGGCGGACTGGTGCGCTTCAAGGTGCCAGTTGCCCTGTGGGCGGCGGCAAAAACACTGGCAAAACAGGAGTCGGTGACCGGTTTCATGGTCTTGCTGGCGGTCTGGCAATTGCTGCTACACCGCTACTCCGGCCAGGACGATATCCTCGTCGGTACCCCAACCGGGCGCCGCCCGTTGACCCAGACCGAGGGCATGATCGGGCTGTTCATCAACACCCTGGTGTTACGCACCGACTTTGCCGATACCCCGAGCTTCCGCGACCTGCTGTCACGTGTGCGTGGAACCACCATTGATGCTTTCTCCAATGACCAGGTGCCCTTCGAACGGGTGGTGGCCGACCTGAACCCGGATCGTCGCGGCGGGACAGCGCCACTGTTCCAGCACCTGTTCATTCACCGGCAGATGGATGGGGACCCCTGGTCGATCCCCGGGCTGAGGGTCAAGCCTCTGGAGATTCATAGCGGCGGATCCAAATTCGACCTGACGCTGTCTGTGTTGGAAAAATCCGATGAAGTGGCGTGCAGCATTGAATACCGCCGGGCCCGGTTCGAGCGGGACACCATCGAGCGGATGTCACAGCACTTCATCCGCCTGCTCGAGGGGGCGGTCGGGATGCCCGACCAACCCGTGGCCGAGCTGCCGCTGATTGGCATCACCGAACGTGGCCGGTTGCGCGAACAGGCGCAACGGACCGCTCGCACGCTGCCGGTGCAGGAAACCACTGCGCAGCTGTTCGAGCGCATGGCGACCCACCAGCCGGAAGACATCGCCGTGATCGCCGGTGCGGAGCAGCTCACCTACAGCGCGCTCAACCGGTTGGCCAATACCCTGGCGCGCGACCTGATCGACCAGGGGCTGAACCCCGGGGAGCTGGTGGCGGTCTGTATCGATCGGGATATCGCCATGGTCACCGCTCTGCTGGCGGTGTGGAAAGCCGGTGGCGCCTATGTGCCACTGGATCCACATTTCCCACCGGAGCGCCTGGACTACATGCTGGAGGATTCCGGTGCAGGGTTCCTGATTACCTCGCAGGAGCTGAAAGAGCGCTTCGCAGATTTCAGCGGTGAAATACTGCTGCCGCCCGAGCCGGATGAAATCCTCGCCCGGGATCGTTGCCGCAACCTGCAGCCGCTGGCGAGCGGGGATGACCTGGCTTATGTCATCTATACCTCGGGTTCCACCGGCCGGCCGAAAGGCGTGGAGATCACCCATCGCAGTCTGGTCAATTTCCTTTGCGCCATGCAGCAGGAACCGGGCTTTACCGCCGAGGACCGCCTGCTGGCAGTGACAACCCTGTGCTTCGACATCGCCATGCTGGAGATTTTTGTGCCACTGGTGAGTGGTGGCAGTGTGGTCGTTCAGGACCGGCGCGGCTGTATGGATCCGCAGAGAATCCGCGACGCGATTGAAAAACACAATGTCACCGTCATGCAGGCCACTCCGGCCACCTGGCGGATGCTGCTCGACTTCGGCTGGCAGGGCCAGCCGGGTGTACGGGTATTCTGCGGCGGTGAGGCGATGGGTGAGGATCTCGCAACACGACTGCTGGAACACGGTCTTGAAGTCTGGAATCTGTACGGTCCAACGGAAACCACCATCTGGTCGGCGGCCGGGCGCATACGGGCCCCGGAAGATGCGCGCTTCGTCGGTGCGCCGATAGCCAACACGCGCTTTTATGTCACCAATGCCGCTGGCGTACCGCAGCCTGCTGGAGTGCCGGGAGAGCTGTGTATTGGCGGCGCCGGCCTGGCGCGGGGTTATCGCAACCGGGAGCAGCTCACTGCCGAAAAATTCTTTGCCAGTAACCAGGACCCGGATGGTCGCCTCTATCGCACTGGCGACCTGGTGGCAGAGCGGGCGGATGGGCGGCTGGAGTTCCTCGGCCGCATTGACCACCAGGTGAAGATCCGCGGCTTCCGGGTCGAGCTCGGTGAGATCGAGAAGGCGCTCGCCGGTGATGATATCCGCCGCGCTGTGGTGATCGCCCATCGGGATGATTACGGCAGCCAGTACCTGGCCGCCTACCTGATCCCGGCGGCGAATCAGGCCGTGGACATTCCCGCATTGCGGGCGCGGCTGCGGAAGACGCTACCGGAATATATGGTGCCGGCCTATTTCGTTACCCTTGATGCCTTCCCGATGACGGCCAACGGCAAAGTGGATCGCAAGGCTTTTCCCGCACCGACCGGCGACGAATCGGCAGCACAGGCAGGAGCTGCGACGACGACCCCGACGGCAACAAGCCCAGAAGAACCGGCTTGCGAATCGGTCGAGAGCCGCCGGGAACAACCAGTTGCAGAACCAGAGAAAAAAGTGACGAAAGCCAGGCCCAAAATACCCGTGGCGGTGAAAACGCCGCTGACAGACACGGCGGCAATCACAGAAACACCGCCCGTGGTCCGGGCACCGGAACCGGAACAGGCAGTGACGAGAGAGGAACAACCGGCTCGGTCACAAGGGTCCGCACAGGAGCAGCAGGATGCTCCCCTGCAGGCTGCAGACAGCGCAGCCGAGTCGGAGGCGGAGCTTCCCAGCAGCCGCGCTCCCGCCGATATCGAGCAGGTCGTGCGCGGCGTATTCCGCGATGTGCTGAAAACCGCGGTGGAATCAGATGAAGCCAGTTTCTTTGATCTCGGTGGCCACTCGCTGGCGGCCATCCATGCCATCGCGCGGCTCAACCAAAACCTCGGTCTGAGCCTGCCACCGACCTTACTGTTTGATTTTGCCAGTATCCGACAGCTGAGCGGTGCCATTGCTGCGTTCCGTGATGGAGAGTCCGAACAGCAGGTCATGGAACGGGCCGCCCTGGATGAAAAAGCCAGTCGACAGGTGGACGCGATTCTGGACGCAGTGCGTGAGAAGAAAGAAGCGGTCGACCTGCCGGACTTTCCCCACGGCATGAAAATGCGAGAGTCCGCGTTCGCGAAGAAATGGCTCGCCCCCCTGTATGGTATTCGCCGTGGCTGGTTCCGCAGCCTGCTGCAGCGTCTGATCCTGAAACTGGAGGGTGGCTCGACGTTCAGCGTCACCATGCGCAAGCTCTTCCGCAAACACCATGATATTCACGTGGCGGATTTCTCCAGTGTGCCATTCGATTCGGTGCGGCTGAAAAACAGCACCCGGATCGGTAAGTACTGCACCATTTACCGCACGGTGAATTTCCAGAATGCGGACCACCCGCGCAATACACTCTCGACCCACGGCCTGTTCTATTTCAAGGGACTTGGCTTCAGTACCGGCTACGAGTTGGACCGGGTGACCATCGAAGTGGGAAATGACGTGTGGATAGGTGATGGTGCCAAGATCCTGTATCCCACACGCAAGATCGGCAACGGTGCGGTCATCGCCGCCGGTGCCGTGGTGGTGGAGGACGTGCCGCCCTATGCGATTGTTGCCGGCTACCCGGCGCAGGTGGTGCGCTATCGTTTCTCACGGGAAACCATCGCCAAGCTGGAATCGCTGCAATGGTGGGAGATGTCCGACCGCAATCTGTTCCATGCCCGCGGGGAGTTCACGCGTCCTTTGGAGGGAGACCGGGTACACTGAAGAAAATACCGGCGCCCCCTGAGGGCGCCGGTATCGTATTTTCACTGCCTGGGCTGTGGCTTCAATGCCGTGAAGTGTCGCTGGTTGGCTCCGCAAGCCCTGAGCTTCTCTTCCCTCTGCCAGGGCAATATTCTCTCAGGCCAACGTTCATGCGGACCGCCGGAAGGCGACTCTGCTCTGCAAAGTCGGTTTGTTCTTACTTCCGGCGGTAAATTTTCAGGCCGAATGGCGGGAAGTCTCATCGCGCAGCCAGTAGGCACGGCCGCGCTTGCGGATCAGGCGACGCGCATTCAGCAGCGCCAGCAGGTTCACGCCACCATAAACCAGCCGCTCCAGGATCGTGGGGCGCTGCAGGAACCGCTGGTTGACCTGCGGTCCGCTGCCCATCTTGACTTCACTGTTGCTGATTTCCAGGCTGCCGAGCTTGCTACGGGTCTTGATGCGGATCAGTCCGGCGAGATCACGGGGCGATTTGACCAGGCTCTTGGCGGACTCCACAACACGGATATTGTCGTAGTTCAGGATCTGGCGCACGAAGCCGTCATCGGAAATCAGGTTCGGGAAGCGCTCAAACTTTTCCCGTGCGGGCCGATTCAGGGCGTAGACACCGGAACCGAAGCCGTGCTGCTGGAAAAAGATGGTCTTTTGCCATGCCAGATAGTAGGTCCGCACCAGCCATTCGCAGCCTTCATTCTTTGGTACGGCCCGCGGTGCCACCACCGTCGGTTCCCTGGACTCCCGACAGGTATCAATCAGCGTTTCCACGGCGCTGCTGCTGATAACGACATCGGCATCGATGTAAACACGGGGGAAACCCAGGTCGGCATTCTCGGCGGCGTTGAGTGCGGCCACCTTCGAGGCCTGCTCCTGCTCAATGCAGCACACCTGGGGAAAATGATAGCGGACGATCTCCGCAGTGCGGTCGGAGCAACCGTTGCATGCCACAGTGATGGTGTAGAGTTCCTTCTGCACACCCGGCATCAGGGCACGGAGTAGTGTCGCAATCGATAATTCTTCATTGTGCGCGGGAATGATCACCGCAGGAAGATACTCCGACATATCAGAATTTCCAGCTGAGCTGTTGCTTGAAAAAATTCCACCAGGCTTTGCGCCGGTGATTGAAGTCACGCCGTAGGGGTGACAGGACAGAGAGTGCCGTGAGCCGCAGAAGCGTGCCCACGTTCAACACCATGCGGGCGATCCGGAAGGGGACCGGTGACCAGTGCTTGCGAAAGTAGAGCAGCTTCGAGTAATACAGGTGTCTGAGCTTGTTCTCGCTGGTGAGCGTGACACTGCCGGTGTGCATCACCTGGGCCGCCGGAATAATCTGTGGTTGCGCCCCGAGCAGTCGCGCCCGCCGGCACAGGTCGATTTCCTCGGAATACAGGAAAAAACGTTCATCGAACCCGCCGAGCCGATGAAACAGATCATTGTCGATCAGGAAAAAACAGCCGGAGACTGCATCTACCCGGGGGCCCTGCAGCAACGCGCGGGGCGAGTATGCTTCGACTCCGGGGAACCCAAACGGTCGCAGCGCGGCATCGAGGAAAAAGCTCCAGGCGGCCAGTCCCAACAGGGATGGTTCCCGCCAGGCGCTCTTGCCATCGGGCTCGCCATCCGCATTGCAGGTGAGGCCTCCCCAGATCCCGCTGAGAGGATACTGGTAAAAGCCGCGGATCAATGCGGTGAGGCTGTCGCGACGGAGGCGCACATCCGGATTCAGGAACAGGATGAGCCCATCACCGGCAATATGGCGCACCGCCAGATTGCAACCGGCACCGAAGCCCAGGTTGCGCCCGGCCTCGATCAGGACCGAAGGTATGCCCTCGATACGACGCAGCAGCTCCACCGAATCGTCGGCGGAAGCATTGTCGACAATGGTCAGCGACAACCTGTCGGTGGGATAGTCACCGCTGCGAAGATCGCCCACCAGCTTGAGGATATCGCGGCCGCAGTTGTAGCAGACGATCACGATATTGATCGGTGGCAGGACCTCCATGTCGTCTGCAGACATCAACCGGGACTCCCGATGGCCGTACCCGGATGCGCCATGGCGTGCTCCCGTCTGCGCACTGTGGAGGGGCTGCGCTCGGAGACGGCCACCGCACTGCCAAGAAAGATGAAGAACAGGCAGACCAGCTGGCCGAAATATGACACCGCGAGGAAACTCATGCAGTGCACGAACAGGCTGACCCCCACACCCCAGAGCAGCCAGTAAGCGGCGCGGTTGCGGGTGCGCCGCAAGGTGCGCCCGAGACGGAGGAAGACACAGGTGAGCAGGGCGACGAACAGCAGTAACTGCAGCAGGCCGCCACTGACGCCTTCGAGGACATACTGGTTGGTGATGTCCTGCAGCCCCCAGCCCCAGTGGCCGGTCGACTTGGTTCCAAAGGCCCACCATTCGTTGAAGTGATTGATGGACTGTTGGATCAGGTTATAGCGATGCCAGCCAGTGGAGCCGTTGGAAAGGTCAATTCTCGATATGAGGTGCCAGACCGGCTTGTCCATCACCATGTGCAGGCCAACCAGGCAGGCCAACCCGCCAGCCACCATCAGGCGCAGGTAGCGGCGCAACAGATAGACCCCCATGCCGCCGATACCCAGCAGCACCGCCACGATCGGGGTGCTGGAAGCGGTATTGGCCACGATCAGAACCATGCAGGCCATGGCCAGTACCAGACCCGGGCGGCTGCCGGCGCGGGCCATCCACAGGGCCGCGATGCAGGGCAGCAGGCTGGCCCAGAAAACGCCCGCCATCAAGGGGTGAGAGAAGGGACCCTGCGCGCGCAGCCGGCCATTGCGCACCATGGTTTCTTCGGGTACCCCGCCGAAAAAACCGAACAGGTTGCGGCCCGTGAACTGTTCCACCAGGAAGAAAGCCAGCATCGGGATGGCAATCAGTGACAGCCACAGCAACAGGTGTCGCAGGTCTGCCAGCGAGCGGATATAGATTCGCCCGACGAGATAGGCACCAAAGGTGTCAATGGCACCACCGGCGCCACTGATCACCCCACTGAATCCGCCGCTCAGGATGCCGCCGGCAATCATTCCCCAGGAAACCCAGAGCCCGATCAGCAGGTCCGGCAGGCCCAGCCTGAGGCCACGGGTATGGCCGCGGGCGGCAGCCAGGGCCAGTGTGGCGAGGATCACGATGCGGATAAAAGTGAAATCGAGGGTCAGCACGGCGATGCGCTGGGCTCCGGGCAGTGCCACCGCAATCAATATCAGCGGCAGCATGGCATAGCGCCGTGGCAGGACCACGAGTGCGACCAGTGCGGCAATGAGGGCGGCAATACCCACGGGGTGTGCCAGTGTCTGGTCGGCCCAGAGGGCACCACCGAAATGATCCGGCATCTGGCGTTCAAACATGGATATCGACCTCCTGTGTCGATTGGTCGGCCGCATTCAGCCGGGAGTGCCTGGGTACCGGCGATGCGGCAGGAACGGTATCCCCGCTGTCCGGGACCGGATGCAGCAGCCGCTTGCGGAAGATTCGCCGGACAGTGCCGAGCAGGGACCGCACCTTGTCTACGATCCCCAGCTCGCTCAGCCAGAAGGGAAACAGGGCGAAGCCCGAATAGTTGGGTGTGGCGGCACCGAGAAGCCGCAGTACACTCAGGCGTGCCCAGAGATTTCCCCGGGCGCCGATCAGGTTGGGCTGGGAGCGGGGCAAGAGGCTGGGATCGTCGGCGACCTCTTCCAGGTAACCGGCATCCAGTGCGGCCTGCAGCAGTGCCAGCCCGCGTCGGGTGCGCGCCACGATCAGCGAGCTGCCCATCTCGTCGGGCTCGATGTCCCGGTGCCAGGGATCGCCAACGGCGATATCCGCGAACTCACCGGTGTGATCCGCGCATACATAACAGCGCCACTGGCGGTGCTTTTGCAGGAAGTGCCAGGATTCGGCGTAGGTCATCTGGCTCGACTGCCGGTTGTCCTCCCGGTCCTGATAGTCGAGGGTCCAGTGGCCCGGCCAGCCGTTACCCCGATAGCGCAGTGCGTTGATATCGCCGGCAGCTGCCGCGCCCTCACGCTCCGCCAGTGCCAGCGTTGCCGAGGTGCTGGGTACCCCGGCACAGAAAAAAGCGATCGTCAGACCAGTGTGTTCACGCAGGGCTGGCGAGTGTTTCTCTGCCCGCCTCAGTGCCGCCACGTCGCAGGGCTTGCCGACAAATACGCAGGGACCATCGGCAGCAGCAATCTGGTCCAGTCCCTCGCAGGGGCTGGATGGGGCATAGCGGGAACCGGTGGTGGCAAGGAGGGCGTCACGATCGCGGCTGAATACCGTACGGTTGAGGTAGGGCCGCTCCGGGTCGGCGGCCGTGTGGAGCACTCCGTGCATGCCGCGCTGTTCCAGGCAGAACAGCGCAAGTGCCGTTGCGGCGCCGCCGCTGGATCCGGCGAAGCGGATATCGGAGTCTGCCGCGTGGCCTTCGATGACCCGGTACACCGGTCCCCAGGCGGGACCCAGCTCCGGCAGAAGTCCACTGTCGGAGACATCGTAGTCATGCTGCAGGCCGGTACCCGGGCAGGCCGCCAGGGCAACCCCGGTCTCGGCTGGCGCATCCTTGCGCACCACAGGCCGGCGGCCCTCCTCCACAACATCCACCATGGCGTACCGTTGTGGCTCCAGGGAGGCGCAGGCGCCACAGCCGGTGCAGAGATGACTGCGCCGCACTTCCTCGATGGTCTTTATTTTTTGCATCGACTGCAATTCACTCCGGCAGAGACACTTTCGATAGTGCTAAAAAATGTGCAAAAAATTTTAGAGCGCCTGTAAAAAAAGATGACCGATAAGGTGAAGAGAGCGGGCGAACAAGCGCCAAAATTTTTTTCCGGATATCCGGAGCAAATAAATCAGGCTGATACACAACTCTCGGCAATTTCATCCATCTGCCTCGTGGCCTGTGCCAGCACATCCGGTAATTTCTGCTGCAGTGACTGTTTAATCCTGTCGCGCCGTTGGAATGCGTCGAACACATTTTCTGACAATGTCACCGTATCGAGCTGGCGCGGATCGAAAACCTCACTGCGCTGGCCGCAGCTGTCGAATACACCGACGGCCTTGTCGCTGTAGGAAATCGTGGTCGTGGGTACCCCGCTGGAGAGCGCCGCGATGGTGGCGTGCATACGAGTGCCACAGAACCAGTCCACCTGGGCTATTACCCACTTGATACCGGATTCATCGAGGCGATCCTCGAGCAGGTAAACCCGCTCCCGGTCAGTCGGGGCGAGGGTCTGCAGCAGGTGCCGGCAGGCATCACGGTCTGACTCCGGGTGGCCGCTGGGTGCGTGAACGTGTGGCACGAGCAGGATCCGGGCATCGGTTTCGCGCAGGAAACGCTTCAACAGGGTTTGCACCGTCGCGCGATAGTCGGCCTTAAGGCCATAGCGCTGGATGGCTTCGTGGGGGCTGTTGTAAATCAGCCCACTGATATTGAGCCCGATCAGGTCGTGGGGTGAGTCGTTCAGCCAACTGATCAGTCCCGCATCCATCCCCGCCGGTTGGGTGGTAGGCAACAGGAAAGCGACATCCACCCCGCACTTGTGCCGGGTTGGATCGAGATCGCTGCCGAGCAGTTCTGCCATGCGTTCGAAACTGTCACGATCCCGCGCCCAGGCGCGGTGGCTGCGTCGCAGGATATCCTCTGCAATTTTGCGCCGGGCCGGTGAGCGAAACGGGCCGTAGGTTTGTGGAAGCAGAATCAGGCGGCGCTTTTTCTCCAGCACTAGTTGCTTGGGTGCCGTGATGAGCGAAAAACGCTTGGGGCCATAAAGGTCGGTGAAGCTGTCTCCACCACTGATATCCAGCACTGCCTGGGAGGAGCTGAGCAGGTCCATGCCGGGATTGGAAAGACCGGGCAACAGCGTCGACAGGCGCATATGGGCCAGGCTTTCCGGGCGGTAGAAACGACGACTGTTGCTCAGCCCACAGAGCCTGTAGGCCACTGTGTCGCGCCCTGCTTGATACACACCCTGGCGCAGGCCGCGACCGTTGTCGAAGATGCAGATTTCTGCCTCAGGGATCCGCCTGGCAATGCCCAGCATGGTGGAACGGGAAAGGGCGTTGACCCCAAGATTGCCGGTATCCGGGGCAGCCCCAAGCAGGGAAATTCTGGTCATGGTGTGCAGACTCACGGTTGTCATTCCGGTTGCTACCGGGATTGCCGATGCGGGCGGGATACCGCTCAGCCTCCCGGTGCAGTTTGTTGTGTTTGCCGTCCTATGAAGCCGGCGATGAACTGGGACAGCTCTTGTTGCCGTTGGCTCTGTTGCAGGGCTTCCGGGGCGTTGAGTTGCCGATGATGGTCAAGCCGGTGAATCAGCTGGGCGGCATTGTAGGCACAGTAAACGCCTGGCAATGTGGCCATCCGTCTTGCCGTGCCGAACTGGTGATCGCTGTTGCATTCACCCTGCTGGGGATCGCGGGGCATCATCACCAGTGGTTTGCGGTATTCGAGTGCCGACAACACGCTGCCCATGCCGGCGTGCGCCAGCATCAGTGTGCAGTCGTGGGCCAGGGACCGAAATTCACGATTGTTGAGAAAAGGTTTTGTCTCGATATGACGGGGGCGGTAATTTCCTCGGCCAATCTGGCCGACGATGTGGACGTCGGGATTTTTTGCCGCCCAGCGATCAACGACCCGGACCAGGCGATCGAAGGGTGCCTGTGTGCCAGTGGTCAGGAGGATCAGGCTCACAGAACCGCACCCCGGTATTCCACCCCTGTCATACGACTGAGATCGGGCCACTGCGACAGAGTAGTGGTTGCGACATAGCGCGCCACCCGCCCGCTCAGCGACATCTGGTCGGCATGGGCGATGCTGTCAATCCACAGCGTGCGGGCGCCAAACAGTCGCCCCCACAGGATGCAGCTCAGACCGGGCAGCGCGCCGGTGGAAATGATCACATCCGGGCGCAGCCTCAAGACCAGCCAGGCAGAAGTGCACAGGAGCCAGAGCGCATTCAGCGGGGTGTGACGGTTCGCGTCCGGCAGGTAGAAGTAGTGTGATGTTTTTCCAACGCCAGGGTTGTCATGACTGGTGGAGGCAAAGCGAATATCACAGCCGCGAAATGCAGGCTCCAGCTTCATCAGTTGCTTCCAGTGCCCGCCACGGGATGCCACTGCCAAGACTTTGGTATCCATCTCTTTCCCGCCCCGAGAGTAAACCGTGGATTTTCTTTCTCTCTTGCGCCAGCAGGCCGCTCCGGCTGCCGGGCCACGAAACTATAGCTAAACTCTCTCTGCCGGGCGGGAAGTCTGTCAGGCAAAGCATCGTTGCCTATTTCATGGATCAGAGATGGCAAAAATGCCATCCCCTCTGCATAGCGATAGTGTGGCAATGTTCGCCGTGAACCAGAGTGTGATCGGCGTGCTCTACGACCCGGATCAGGGAGTGACTTTTGTCTCTGCGGTTCAGTTTATTAAAGGGTGCCTCGGTACTGACGGTGAGTCAGGCTCTGGTGGCCGCCTGTACCTTTCTTCGCAATGTAATCATTGCCAGGCATATCGGTCTTGAGAATTTCGGTATTGCCACTACCTTCGTGCTGACCATCTCGCTGGTGGAAATGACCAGCAACCTTGCCCTGGACAGGGTGCTGGTCCAGGATCGGGAAGGCGACAGCGATGACATGCTCGGTTCTGCGCATTTTCTGCAGTTCCTGAAGGGATTGCTGATCGCCGCGATACTGTTTGCCATTGCCTCCCCGGTGGCACAGTTGTTTGATCTCGCCGACAAAGTCTGGGCATTCCAGTTGCTGGCGGTTGTGGCGCTTCTGCATGGCCTGATGAACTTTGATTTTGTCGTGCGGCAGCGGAATCTGGATTTCCTGCCTACTGCGCTGTTCGATGCCATACCGCAGGTATTGATACTGGGCGTGGCCTTCGGTGCCTCATTATTTTTCGAAGACTACCGGGTGATGCTGGCCGTCATCCTGCTGCAGGCAATGATGCATGTGCTGCTCTCCCACCTGCTGGCAAAACGGCCCTACCGCTGGGCACTGTGCTGGCCGCTGGCGAAGCGCAAGTTGGCATTTGGTTGGCCGCTGCTGGTGAATGGCTTCCTGATGTTCGGTATCTTCCAGGGGGATCGGGTCATTATCGCCAGCCTCTACGCGAAAGAGACACTGGCCTGGTACAGCGTCGCGTTCTCACTGTGCATGTTACCCACACTGATCTTTGCCAAGTTGAGCGCTTACCTGCTGATGCCGGTACTGTCGCGCAGCCGCGACAATCCGGCGCTCTTCTATCGCTGCGGCGAGTTTGCTCTCATTGCCTGCTGTGGTTTTGCCGTGCTGATGGTGGTTTTCTTTGGCATCGGTGGCCACGGCCTGATCCGCCTCAGTTTTGGTGAACAGTACCTGCTCGCAGTGGGCGTCATCACCTGGCTTGCGGCTATGCAGGCGGTTCGGGTCATCCGCATCGCGCCATCGGTCATCGCCAACAGCCAGGCCCATACCAAGAACGCGATGATCGCCAATATCTTCCGCTGCATCAGCCTCGCTGCAGCCATCCTGCTCGCCCTGAAGGGGGCGCCGGTGACATGGATTGCCGCGACTGGTGTCGGTGGCGAGCTGCTTGCCCTCTCCGTCTCTGTCTCTCTGATGAAGATGGCGCGCGGCAAAGCCCGGTTCGTATGGAGCCTGCTGCGTCAGCTGCTGCTGGGTGGCGCACTGTGCTATGTCTTTGTCACAGGTGTGCCACATTTGCTGCCCCGACCAGACACATCTCTGACTTTTGGGCTATTACAGTTGGCGGTGGCCGGTATCGCTGCCGTGTTCGCTGCGGCGTTGCTGGCGCTCGCACAGGCGCCGGTTCGCAGCGAGCTGAAGACTTTCCTGCGGCGACGCAGGGAGACAGAACGCCTGGCCGGTAACTTCGGTCAGTGAGGACAGGACTCAGCGGTTTGGGGGTCGAGCGAAGAAACAGAGAATGTGCATGGAGTTCCCAAAGCAATTTGCCCTGGCCGCGCGGCCGCTGAACCAGTTGTCGGGCTGGAAGCACTGTCAGTTGCAGGACTGGTGGCTTTCCGTGGCCCGCGATGTGCCGGTCCTGAAGGTCTTTGATGAGCGGGGCGGGCTGCTGAGCCTGCTGATTGGCTGGGTGATTTTTCGCGGACGGCTGCTGCACGACGGTGATTCCATCACTGCCCACCGCATCGAGCACGGTGCGCCGGACGTCTTTGACGAGCTGTGCGGGCGTTTCGTCTGCTTCAGCGTCGAGGGCGAGGAAGTGTTGGTGCGCCCGGATCCGGCCGCCATGATGGGCGTGGTATACAACCCGGGGCAGCAGATACTTGCCTCGACTCCCACCATGCTCTCTTTATTAGAGGAACAGCAACCAGACCCGGAAGTACGCCGGGCCCTGTCTGGCGGTAAGGGGGAAGTGTGGTTTCCACTGGGGCTGACGCCCTACCTGGGCGTCAAGCGGCTGTTACCCAATCATACGCTGGGTCTCAACAGCTGGCAGGCAAAGCGGGTGTTTCCGTTGCCCGGTGGGGAAGGTCGCTGTGGCAACCCGGACGTCGAGCCGAGGCAGGCCATTGCCCGCATCGGCGAACTTATCCGCAGCAATGTAAAGGCGCTGGTGGATGATGGCCATCGTATTGCACAGCTGACCGGTGGCCGGGATTCCCGTATTGTGCTGGCGGCCAGTCGCGAGTGGCACCAGCAGATGCAGTTTCAGACGGTTGTGCTGGATCGCTACTGTTGTCGCCTGGACTGCCATATAGCTGCTGACATTGCCAGGCGGTTTGACCTGAACTATCGCCAGTTGCCCTTTCTCGAACCATCGAAAGAGGAATTGGCGGGATGGTTGCACCGAGTGGGCTACTGTGTCGAAGATACCGTGGCTTCAATGGGCAAGACGGCCCGCGTGCACGACAGCCACAGCCATGAAATCAACGGCACCTGTGGCGAGGCTCTGCGCGCACCCTACTGGTATACCGACGATGCCAGACTAACCAGGCTGTCCTCAGCGGGGTTACTGATGCGTATGGGCATCGTCAGGAACCCTTACACGCTGGCTCTGGCGGAGAAATGGCTGGCAGGATTGCCGGAGGGTATGAGTGTGGCCAATGTACTCGGGCTCGCCTATACCGAAATTCGCGCTGCAGGGTGGGCGGGGCCGACACTCTATGGGCACGAGCTGTCCCTGCCATCGATCAGTCCCTTCAACTGCGGCGATTACTATCGGGAAATCCTGGCACTACCCGAGGAGTATCGCGGGGCCAAGAAGGTCATTCCGGCCCTGATGGATTATCTGTGGCCTGAGCTGGGACGAATACCCTTCAACCGCGCCCAGGGGCTTGGCAAGCTGTTTTTTCTGCGCCAGGAAATACGCCTTGCCCTCTCCATCAAGATGCGTGACAGGATCAAGTACCTGATCCAGCCACTGGGTCTGTACAAGAATCCGCTGCGCCGATATCTCACCTGATCGTTACAGACTCTCAGATTTTTTTTGCAAAACGGTTGCGGGCGTAATGGAGTGTATTGCCGGTTCGATGCCGACGCTGCGACAGGCGAAGAAGCAAAATTAATTGCTTCTTGTTGCTATCGAAAGGCCCGGTTTTTTATTGGGGCGCTTGATTACTACCTGCAGTGATGCCGACAATATTCCGGTTCCGTTGCCTCGGCGCAGTCACGAGATAACAGCTCAGGGTTGTATCGGCGAACGGCGCGCAGTCGATGTGCTGGAGCGTCATCCCGTCGATCAGCGGGCGGGTGAAACCACATGGCCGGTCACCCGCTAACAGTAACTCGATGGTGTCCGGTGCCAGGTTGAGCCCGAGTCCGGTCAGCTTCATCAGGGCCTCTTTTGCTGTCCAGAATTCGTAGAACAGTTTGCGCCGCTCCGCCCCGGACTTTTCATTCAGGTGGTTCCGCTCTGTCTCTGTGAACACCATCGAAAGCAGTGGGCCAAAGCAGAATGCGGGCTGGTGGATTTCCAGGTCGATGCCCACTGAGCGAGATCGCGACAGGGCACAGACGGCATACCCCTCGGAATGGGACATATTAAAGGAAAGACCACTGCCGGGTAGGTAAGGTCGGCCGTAAGGACCCAAGCGGAATTCCAGTGCCGCGGGTTCGCGGTTCAGTTGCAATGCCAATATCCGGCGCAGGCAACCATGGGCCCTTATGAAGCGTTCTCCATCCCGGTTGCTGACAAAAGCCCGTGCCCGCTGACGTTCATCCCGGTCCAGATAGCGCCGCGCCTCGGTCAGGCTGATGTCGGAGTCGTCGTCAAGATGAAAGCAGAACAGCCGCACAGGGCGGTTCAGCGCATCCTCAACCACCGTCGCCGGCTGCACCGGCAGGTTCGACGCTGCGCGCGGACGCAGCAATGCAGGGCTATCCATGGGAACCTCCGCAGAATGGCGCCGGGCAACCGGGCCGGGTTTTGCAATGCTGAAAAGGGTGACCGGTGCCAGAACGGCTGCGCCGGAAACAGGGACTGGGAGCAAGGATAGACCGCAATAGTGGAACTACACTGAGGAATACGGGGGATATCCCGCCGAGTGCTGTCCTGGTTTACGGGGGTGTTCCATTCAGCTTCAACGACTGTGGTTCTGGCGCCTGCTATTGTTGCTGGCCTTTGCCGTCAGTGTCGGTTATGCCCTTCGCGGCCGACCACTGCCGATGTTATTTCCGCACTTTGACCTGCTATTACACTTTGCCGCTTTTTTTGTCCTGGCTTTCCTCTCGTTTGTCGTGCTCAGGCGGCGTACATCTGTCAGGGTGTTTCTCATCATTTTTTTACTGGTGCTCTTTGCAGCGCTGATCGAGTGGGCGCAGGCGCTATGGCTGCCGCGTCGTACACCTTCCTTTCACGACTTTATTGCGGGCGCTGCGGGAGTCTTGTTTGCCTGCTTCTTGCTGCTTCTGTGGAGCCTCCTGTCACGGGCAAAGAACCGGAATAGAAATGTGACAGAGTTAACAAAAAGAACTTGAGATCCCCGGTCCCTGTGCCATTCTCTCTGCGCAAAAGATGTGCAGCCTGATTGTTCTTTGAGCGCGGGCGACTCTGATGCATCAGCAGTAGAGGTAGGATGTAGCCCAGGGAGGTCAGGGCGTTGCAACAGGGATGGATACGTGCGCACCAGAGCGATCTGGCCGCGATTTACCGTCTGATTGACGGGCTCTTGATTCTCGCAGTACTGGGCAGTTGCCTCGCAGTGGCAGGGGAGCCGATCACCGGCGACTGGGTGGCAGCGGGCCTGCTGGCTGTAATGGCATTCGTCGTCATGGCGGAGCCGGTGGAACTGTACCGGTCGTGGCGGACTGACAGTTTCCGCACGATGCTCACCACCATGGCGATTGCCTGGATATCGGTCTGCCTGCTGTTGTTATTGGTGGGATACTTTTCCAGGCTGGGCCATGAATTCTCACGGTTGGTCGTGGGTTCCTGGTTCCTGCTGACACTGGTGATCCTGGGCAGCTGGCGCTTTGCCCTGCGACGGCTACTGCAGTTCCTGCGGGTGCACGACCGCAATACCCGTTCGGCAGCCATTCTCGGTATCAGCCCCACGGGCCTGCAGCTGGCCCGCGACCTGCAGCAGCACCCGGAGCTCGGTATCCGCCTGCAGGGCTTTTACCGGATCCCCGGTATCGAGTCAGCGGAGACATCCCTCGCCGGCGCTGCGAGCTTGATGACCGGTCCCGCGGGTGAACTGGAAGACGCCCTGGCCGCCGCCCACTCCGGCGAGCTGGACCTGGTCTATATTGCCCTGCCCATCAGCGAAGCCAAACGCATCGGTGAATTGCTGGCGGCCTTTGGTGACACCACGGCCACGGTCCACCTGTTACCGGATATTTTCGGGGCCAATCTGCTGCAGTCCCGCTGGCACCGCATCGGTAGCAGCGCAGTTCTGAGTATCTATGACACGCCGATCCAGGGCATCAATGGCTGGCTCAAGCGGCTGGAGGATGTAGTGATCGCCTCCATTGCACTGACATTGCTGTCACCGTTGATGCTGCTGATTGCCATCGGCGTAAAACTCTCCTCGAAGGGCCCGGTGATTTTCCGCCAGCGGCGCTACGGATATTGCGGCAATACCATCGAAGTATGGAAATTCCGCTCCATGACCACCCAGGAAAACGGCGACAGTGTGGTTCAGGCCACGCGCAATGATCCACGGGTGACTCGCTTCGGCAGTTTCCTGCGCCGCACCTCCCTCGACGAACTGCCGCAATTCATCAATGTCCTGCGGGGTGAAATGTCCATCGTGGGCCCGCGGCCCCATGCAGTTGCCCACAATGAGCAATACCGCAGCCTCGTCAGCGGATACATGCTGAGGCACAAGGTGAAGCCGGGTATCACCGGTTGGGCGCAGGTGAATGGCTGGCGCGGGGAAACCGATACCCTGGAAAAAATGAGCAAGCGAGTCGAATATGATCTGGACTATATCCGCCGCTGGTCCCTGTTCTTCGATTGCTACATCGTTCTGATGACCGTCTTCAAAGGCTTTACCTCGAAGAATGCCTACTGAGTTAGCCGCCAAAAAATGCAAATTTTTCACTAAATCCAACAGCAGGAATTCAGTGGCCACCTAGACTTAGGGCTCCCAGAAAAATGGTACGGATGTTTAAGTCCGTCGAGAAATTCGGTACTCGGTCATGGGTAGTCTGATTGTTTCGTCTCCGGTCAAACGACCAGTAAATTCTTTGCCTCTGCTGTTTGCCCTGACGGCCGGGCTGGCGATATCACCATTCGTCAGTGCCGAGCCGATCGCCCTGCCGGCCGGCGTTACCTTCACGCCTTCCGTCGGCGTCGACTTGCGTTACGACGACAATATCGACAATGCGCCATTCAACGAGGTGGAAAGCTGGTTGATGGTCGCTACACCGCGTCTGCTGCTCGAGGCAGATACCGGCATCTCCCAGTACAGCCTCCAATACAGCCTGTCCCACGGCGATTACCTGAACGCAGATCGCGACTCCTATACAGACCAGGAGCTGCTGGCAGGTGCCAACTGGGATCTGCATCCGCGCCATGGCGTCGAGGTTAACCTGGTGTTCCGGGATATCCAGCAGGAATTCAATGATCGTGTTGCACCAGACCTGGAGAGCCTGATCTTCGAGCGGGATCGCTATATAGAGAAGGACTTCAGCACCACTTACCGCTTTGGTGCAGATGGTGCCCGTGGCCGGCTGGAATTTACCATCGGCCACAATGATCGCAACTACATCGAAGAGCTGCGCGCCCAGGATCGCCGCGGTGCCTACGGGTCGGGCTTGTTCCGTTTCAATATTGCCGGGGAGACAAACCTGCTGGCGAGACTGGATGCCCGCGATATCGACTACCGCCGTCTGCCGGGGTTGCCAATTCTCGACAGCCGCGAAGTCAATTATCTGGTCGGTGCCGAGCGGGAGACGCCAGTGCTCACCCTCAGCCTGCTGGCCGGCCTCGGCACCCGTATGTTTGATGATCCCGCCGAGGACGATTTCACGCGCCCGCGCTGGGAATTCCTGGCTGCCTGGCGCCCGCTGGAGATTACCGAGTTGACGTTGACCAGTGACCGCGTGGCGCTGGAATCCCGCGGCCTGGCCCGGCTCATCGATGCCCGCAGCGCATCGGTCGCATGGCGGCACGAGTGGACGGAGACAATCTCCACCCAGCTGTCTTTCCGCTATACCGATGCGGACTTCGAGGGCACGGACCTGACCGAAAATATCCGCCGCACATTCGGCTCGGTGGATTACCGCTTTCTCGAGTGGCTGACATTGCGTGCCGGTGTTTCCGCACTGAACCAGGATGCCACCCAGCCGGTGTTCGCCTATGACCGCAATCAGGCATTTATTGGATTTGAGGCTTCCCTGTAGTAGGCCGCGTACTACCTATTGGAGTGTTACCCCGATGAAGGAATCTAAGTTGCAGCTACCCACCCCCCGCCTCCTGCTCATTGCGGCGGCATTGACCCTGGCCCCTCTGCCTTCACTGGCTGACAGCAAAGCAAAGGCACCACTGGAAATTGCCAACTATCAGCTGGACTCGGGGGATCGCATCGCCATCCGCGTGTTCGGTGAAGAAGATCTCACCATGGAGATGTATCTCGGCGACAGCGGAGTCATCAACTACCCGTTTATCGGCGAGATCGGTGTCAGTGGACTCAACACTTCCGAGCTGGAGCGGAAAATTGTGGCCGGCCTCAAGGGGGATTACCTGATCAACCCCAGTGTCGAGGTCACCGTGGTCGAATACCGGCCCTTCTTTATCAACGGCGAGGTGACCACCCCGGGAAGTTATACGTTCCATCCGGGACTCACCATCAACAAGGCTGTGGCCATGGCGAGTGGATTCACGCCCCGCGCCTCGGAAGGAAAGATCACCGTTGAGCGGGGTCTCGGTGAGAAAAAACGTAAATTCAAGGCAGAGCTGGATACGCGACTGCTCCCCGGCGACATCGTGACTGTTGAACAAGGAATTTTCTGAGGGCGCAAGGATGAACAAGAAAAACCCATTCGAAGGTGAGGATCTGGTAGACGAGAGTGGGCCGGATTTGCGCCGTTACTGGCAGGCAATACTGTCCCGTAAATGGATGATCGCGGGACTCACTGCGGCGATCACGGCTGTCGCCTTTCTGGTGGTGGCAGGTATGCCCTCCCGCTACCAGGCGACCGCGACGCTGATGTTCGAGCTGGACCAGGGCAACCTGGTGTCGGTGGAGGAGCTCTACGATATGGGCACCCAGCGGCGAGAATATATCCTCACACAGACCGAACTGCTGCAGTCACGGGATCTGGCGGAGCGGGTGATCCGCAAGCTGGATTTGCTCAACCACGAGGAGTTCGACCCGACGCTGCGGGAGGCAAGTGGCGGTCTCCTGGGCTGGTTGCCCTTTGTCGGCAATAATCAGAGCGCTGATAGCGTCGCCCGCAGCCGTATGGAGCAGGTGACCTCCGCATTCCTGAAGCGCCTGAGTGTCTCGGCGAAGCGTAATACCCACCTGGTAGATATCACCTTCACCGCGCGCTCACCCGAACTGGCGGCCGATGTCGCCAATGCGATCGGGGCGGAATATATTGCCAGTCAGTCCGAGGCACGGGCACAGTTCACCAACCGGGCCAGCTCCTGGCTCAACGAGCGGCTGGATACACTGCGGGTGAAGCTGGAACAGTCCGAAGCCGAGTTGCTGGCATTTCGTGAACAGGAAGACCTGGTGGACATGAGCGGGGTGCTGAGTCTCGCCGAGCAGGATCTCAATGAGGCCACCACACAGCTGCAGGAAATGCGCCGTGAACTGCGCCAGGTCGGCAGCATTCATGAACAGGTGCAGGCGCTGGAGGGCAATGAACTCGCCCTGGCCAACCTGCCTGAGGTGCTGAACAACCCGATGATCCAGGAGATCAAGCGCAACGAGGCACAGGCCAGCCGTAATGTGGCAGAACTGTCGCGGCGCTACGGTCCCAAGCACCCGATGATGATCGCGGCCAACAATGAGCTGACCATGGTACGCGACCAGCTGCGCAGTGAAGTGCGCAATCTGGCCGATGCCATCGACAGTCGCTACCAGACCGCCCAGGCGCGAGTCCGCGCCCAGGAGCAGGAGGTGGCGCGGGCCAAGGAAAATTATCAGCAGGTTTCCCGCAAGGCTGTGCGCCATGGCGAGTTGCAACAGCAGGCGCAGATCAACCGCCAGCTGTTCAATACTTTCCTCACCCGCGTGAACGAGACCCGCGAGGCTTCCGGCTTTGATATCGCGCCGGCACGCCTGGCAGACCCCGCCATAGCCCCTACCCAGCCCTCTGAACCCAACAAGCGGGTGATCCTCTCTGCGGTGCTGGCTCTTGCCCTGATGTTGTCGGTTGGCCTGGCTTTCGTGCTGGATTTCCTGCGCGTCGGTGTACGCAATCCGGAAGACGTGGAGGTTTATCTGCACCAGCGGTTGATGGGCCTGTTGCCGGATGTGCAGAAAGTCAGTGGCCAGCGGCTCGACCTGCGCGCCTTCTTCGATTCGGACCAGTATACGTTTGCCGAGTCAGTGCGCACGCTGCGCACCGGCATTGTGCTGTCCCATTTCGGTGTCAAGGAGGGCAAGGAAGCCCAGGGCCAGGTGCTCGCAGTGACCTCTTCAGTCCCGGGTGAGGGAAAAACCACGGTGGCAGAAAACCTTGCCTTCGCCCTCGGCCAGGTGGAAAAAGTCCTGCTGGTGGATGCGGATCTGCGCAAGCCGGTGGTCGGTATCGACTTCGGAGTTGACCGGGAAAAACCCGGCCTTACCGACATGATCGAGGGCACAGCCCCCATCGATGACTGCATTCATCATGATGAGCACGGCGGCATTGATGTCATCCCTGCCGGGCGCCTGTGCGATGACCCGCAGAAGTTGCTGGTCTCCCCACGCTTCGATGAAATGATCAAGGTACTCGCCCGCAGCTACGACCGCGTGATCATTGACACACCGCCGGTGCAGGCGGTGAGCGATGCCCTCATCATCGCCCGTTCCGCCAATTCAGTGCTCTTCGTAGTCAAGCACGACGACGTCAACAAGCGGGTGGTGATCAAGGGCCTGACGCGCTTGCAACAGAGCGGTGCAGCGGTGGCCGGTGTGGTGCTGAACCATGTTGATACCACCAAGAGCGCTGTTTACTCCGAGGAATACTACGGCTACGACTACGGGCGAGAGCCGGGTCGGAAAGAAGAGCGGCAGGTGCCCAGTGTGGAGCTGGCTGAGGCGAGCGAATCCACTGAGGAGAAAGCCTAGGAGTGTTTGACCTGCACAGCCATCTGCTGCCGGGCGTCGACGACGGTGCAGACAATCTGGCGACGGCGCTCGCACTGGCGCGGGCTGCCGTCGCCGACGGCATTACCCACGCCGTGCTGACGCCCCATATCCACCCGGGCCGCTACGAGAATACGGCGTCCAGTCTGCGGCCCGCCTTCGAACAGTTCCAGCGTGCGCTGGAAACGGAATTCTGCGCTGAAGAGCCGTCACTGCAGGTTGCCCTCGCAGCCGAAGTGCGTCTGACCGATGATTTGCCGGCATTGCTGGAGCGTGGCGAGATTCCCTTTGTCGGGGAATGGCAGGGGGATCGTATCCTGCTGCTGGAGTTGCCCCACAGTCACATCCCGCCCGGAACCGACCAGCTGATCCAATGGCTGGCGAAACAGGGCATCCGCCCACTGATCGCCCATCCCGAACGCAACCGCGATGTCCTGCGCAACCTGGCCCGGCTGCGGCCACTGGTAGAAGCCGACTGCCTGTTCCAGGTCACCGCCGGCGCAGTGGCGGGCGACTTCGGCCCGGGGGCAGAAACCCGCGCGCGGCAATTGCTGGAGAAGGATCTGGTCACTGTGCTGGCCAGCGATGCCCACCATCTGGAGCGGCGGCCACCGGCCATGTCCCGCGGCCGCGATGCTGCCGCGGCCATCATCGGCGAGAGCCGGGCGCAGGAGCTGGTGCTGGATAACCCGCGTCGGTTGTCCGCCTGCCAGTTTGCCGAGAACCCTGTCGAACACCCGGCCTGAACTGATTTAACGACCGCTCAACGTCTCCCGCCCGGGAACCGGCAACAACTCGGCGAAATTCTCACCCACCGGGTAGCCCCCCGCGGACCAGCCCAGCCGCACGACGACCGTGTTGGTGGAGGGGGAGATCATCACCACCTGCTTGCGGTTGCCCTGCATGAAATAGGCATCGGCGGGCAGTTCGGGATAGCGCAGTGTATCCCCGCCGTCATTGAGCCAGAACTGGTAACCGTAGCGGGGCTCGTTTTCGCTGTCGTTCGGCATCGCTGCCCGCTGGACCCACTCCTCGCTCAGCAGCTGCTGTCCGTTCAGCTCGCCACCATTGAGCATCAGCTGGCCCAGGCGCGCCCAGTCCCGCGCGGATGCATAGATGTAGGAGCTGCCCACGAATACGCCACTCGGGTCCATTTCGAATACGGTGTCGGCCATGCCCAGCGGTTGCAACAGCTGCTGCTGGAAGAAGTCGATGCTGGCCTGCGGCGTGCCACCCAACTGCTCGTGCAGCCAGCGGGCAATCAGGTTGGTGGTGCCGGAGGAATAAGAGAAATGACTGCCGGGGTCGAAGGCGGCCGGGCTCTGCAGCGCCACATCGGAGGCGCTGTGGGCGCTGAATAGCATGTGGGTGGCATCACTACCCGGCGCGTAGGTCTCGTCGAAATCGAGGCCCGACGACATCTGCAGCAGTTGCTCCAGGGTGATCTCACGGCGCGCGTCTTCCTGCCACTCGGGGAAGAGGGCCCTGGCCTGGCGGTCGCCCTGGCCCAGGGCTTCCAGGCGGCCCTGCAGCATCGCGGTCAGGCTCTTGCCCATGGACCAGCCCAGCAGGGGTGTCTGCGGGGTAATGCCCTCGGCATAGGACTCGGCCACCAGCTCGCCATCCTGCACCACCAGCAAGGCGCGGGTCTCCAGTCCGGCGGCGTTGTCACTGGCCAGCAGGGCATCCAGGCGCTGCTGCAGGTCCGCGTTGATGGCAGGCACAGCGCTGCCCTCCGGCCAGGGGGCGTCCGTGGTTGCGACCGTCTGCACAGTCACCTGGTCCAGGGGAGTGGTGTCACCGATCTCCAGCGCGCAGCCGAGCCCCTCCCGATAGCGGGCGCTCACTTTGCCGAGTCCCAGCAGGTCCGCGGTGACACGGCGGCCGTCCGCGTCATATTCCAGGTCCAGCAGTCGGTTTGCCGGTGAGTAGGAGGCCAGGTCCTCAAGGATCTGTGCTCGATCGAAGCCGGAGACATAGCGCCCGGAACAGGCCAGCTTGGCCCCCATACCGGTGGCAACACGCACAGCGCTGCCCAGTTCGGTCATGGAGAAGCCCAGCAGGCGCGGTGCCAGGATGGCGCTGGCAGTCCCCGCCAGGGCGAGCGCGAGCAGGGGAATGGTGACTATTTTTTTCATTTTGGCCTCGGGATCCTGTCGTTAGCCGCAGCGACGCGGGTGTGTCCGGGGGCGGCGCAGCCTAGCATTCTAGCGGCGCCCGCGGTGTAAAACTGGTCACTTTGAGCCATGGGAACCGCTGACGGATTCGGGCGCGGTGGTCCCGCTCATTAGTTGCAGTTGTAACTAACATGGTTACAATTGCAACCAATATTCGCACCCGCCAGTCGCGGTGTGTCGCCAACCAACGGAATAGTGAGGATTGTATGGCCGACCTGTTTGAGAATCCGATGGGCCTGAACGGCTTCGAGTTCGTAGAGTTCACCGCGCCGGAAAAGGGCATCCTGGAACACGTATTCGACGCCATGGGCTTCACCAAGGTGGCCCGCCACCGCTCCAAGGACGTCGAGCTGTGGCGCCAGGGTGATATCAACTTCATCACCAACTACGAGCCCAAGAGTCACGCCTACTACTATGCCCAGGAGCACGGCCCCTCCGCCTGTGGCCTGGCCTTCCGTGTGAAAGACGCCAAGTTCGCCTACGAAGAGGCGCTGAAGAAAGGCGCCCAGCCGGTCAACGTTTACACCGGGCCGATGGAATTGCGCCTGCCCGCCATCAAGGGCATCGGCGGCGCCACCCTGTACCTGATCGACCGTTACGAAGACGGCAGCTCCATCTACGACATCGACTTCGAGTGGATCGAGGGCGTCGACCGTCATCCGGAAGGTTGTGGTTTCCATACCCTGGACCACCTGACCCACAACGTCTATCGCGGCCGCATGGACTACTGGGCCAAGTACTACGAAGATCTGTTCAACTTCCGCGAGATCCGCTACTTCGACATCAAGGGCGAGTACACCGGCCTGCTGTCCAAGGCCATGACCGCACCGGATGGCAAGATCCGCATTCCGCTGAACGAAGAGGCAGCTGGTGGCGGCGGCCAGATCGAAGAGTTCCTGATGAAGTACAACGGCGAGGGCATCCAGCACATCGCCTTTGCCTGTGACGACCTGCTCAAGTGCTGGGATCGTCTGAAAGAGCGCGGCATGGAGTTCATGACCGCTCCGCCGGAAACCTACTACGAGATGCTGGAAGAGCGTCTGCCGGGCCACGGTGAGCCCACCGAGGAGCTGAAGTCCCGCGGTATCCTCCTGGACGGCACCACCGAGGGCGGCCAGCCACGCCTGCTGCTGCAGATCTTCTCCGCCAACATGCTCGGCCCGGTGTTCTTCGAGTTCATCCAGCGCAAGGAAGACGAAGGCTTCGGTGAGGGCAACTTCAAGGCGCTGTTCGAATCCATCGAGCGCGACCAGCTGAAGCGCGGCGTGATCGGTGACAAGGGCAAAGAAGAGAAGCCGGAGGCCTGATATGGGCATCAAGCGCATTCACCACGTGGCCTACCGCTGCCGCGACGCCAAGGAAACCGTGGAGTTTTACCGCGATCTCCTCGGCATGGACTTCCAGCTGGCCATTGCCGAAGACAAGGTGCCCTCCACCGGGGCACCGGACCCGTACATGCATGTATTCCTCGATGCGGGCCAGGGCAACGTGCTCGCCTTCTTCGAGCTGCCCAACTCCCCGGACATGGGCCGCGATGAGAACACCCCGCAGTGGGTGCAGCACATCGCCCTGGAAGTGGAGAGCATGGACGAGCTGCTGGCCATGAAGCAGAAGCTCGAGGATGCGGGTATCGATGTGCTCGGTCCCACCAACCACACGATCTTCAAGTCCATCTACTTCTTCGATCCCAACGGGCACCGTATCGAGCTGGCGGCCAATACCGCCGAGCCCGGTATGCACAAGGAGTTGAAGCGCGTGGCGGAAGACATGCTGGAAGAGTGGTCCCGCACCAAGAAAGCACCGCGCCACGCGGCGTGGATGCACGGTGAAGAAGAGTTCAAAGCGTTAGATCCCTAAACCCAAAGATTGAAAGCGAGAGGAAGGCACAGTGAAGTTAGCCAGCCTTAAATCCGGCCGCGATGGCCAACTGGTGGTGGTCAGCGACGACCTCACCCGTATGGCGTCCGCAGCTGACATTGCCCCGACCCTGCAAAGCGCACTGGATAACTGGGCAGAAGTTTCCAGCAAGCTGGAAGCCCTGCACGCAAAACTGCAGAGCGGCGAAATCCAAGGCGAAGCCTTCGACCAGGCCAAGTGTCACAGTCCGTTGCCCCGTGCCTACCACTGGGCCGATGGCAGTGCTTATGTGAATCACGTGGAGCTGGTGCGCAAAGCACGCAACGCCGAAATGCCGGAAACTTTCTGGAGCGACCCGCTGATGTACCAGGGTGGCTCCGATACTTTCCTGGCGCCGCGTGAGCCGGTCAAGATGCCGCAGAGCGAAGGTTTCGGTATCGACTTCGAGGCCGAGATCGCCGTCATCACCGACGATGTGCCCATGGGGGTGTCCCCGGAGGAGGCCCTCAAACACATCAAGCTGATCATGCTGGTGAACGATGTTTCCCTGCGCGGTCTGATTCCCGGCGAGCTGGCCAAGGGCTTCGGCTTCTACCAGTCCAAACCGTCCAGTGCCTTCTCGCCGGTGTGCGTGACGCCGGAGCAGCTGGGTGACAAGTGGCAGGAAGGCAAGCTGCACCTGCCGTTGACCTCCGAGCTGAACGGCAAGATCTTCGGCAAGCCGAATGCCGGCATCGATATGACGTTCCACTTCGGCCAGCTGGTGGCCCACGCGGCCAAAACCCGTCCCCTGGGTGCGGGCACCATCATCGGCTCCGGTACTGTGTCCAACAAGCTGGACGGTGGCCCGGGCAAGCCGGTGGAAGAGGGCGGTGTCGGTTACAGCTGTATCGCCGAGATCCGCATGATCGAGACCATCCAGAATGGCAAGCCGAGCACGTCCTTTATGGAATTCGGTGATCGCATCGCCATCGAAATGTTCGATGACGAAGGCCAGTCGATCTTCGGTCGCATCGAGCAGGTCGTGGAAAAATCCTAGAGTTTGCTAGATAGAAAGGGCTGGCCACCAAGGTTGGCCCGTAGTGTCGATCGCCCCACCCTTCCTCTAAGAAGAGTTGGTGGCGACAGAGCACCAGGCCCCGGATTTCGAAAACGCATGAATACGTCCGTGTAGCTCCGTCGGGTACGTCCTGTACCCGACGGTTTCGAAATCCGGGCCCTGGCACTCTGTCTTAATTTCAGACCGCACGGCTTTGTCATCAGCCGCAGGCCACCCGCCCCTTACTTACAGTCGCCGCATCGACAGCAGCGGCATCTGCCGTCGCACTTTTTCCAGTTTTTCCACTTGCAGGTTTGCGGTAATCACCGCTTCGCCTTCCCCGGCCTCGGCGAGCACCTCTCCCCAGGGATCAATGATGACCGAGTGTCCCCAGGTGCGCCTTTTCTCGGAATGCTGCCCCCCCTGGTTAGCGCCGATGACGAAGCAACCGTTCTCAATCGCGCGGGCGCGCAGCAGCGTGAGCCAGTGGGCCTGGCCCGTGGTGTAGGTGAATGCCGACGGCACCACGAGCATCTCCGCACCGGCGATCGCCAGCTGTCGGTAGAGCTCGGGAAAGCGCAGGTCGAAGCAGACGCTGAGTCCGAGCTCCCCCCACGGTGTAGTGGTTATCAGGGGCTCCTCGCCCGGCTCGATGCTGGCAGATTCCCGGTAGCTCCCCGCCGCATCTTCCACCTCCACATCAAACAGGTGGATCTTGTCATAGCGTCCGCGCAATTTGCCGCGATCGTCGTAAACCAGGCAGGCGGAACGGCTCCGTCGGCCCTCGGTCCTGGTACCATCCCAACGCTCACAGAGGGGCACCGAACCTGCCACCAGCCAGATCCCCAGTTCAGCGGCCCAGGTCTGCAGCGCATGCTGGATGGGATGATCCCCGGGGCTGGCTTCGCCCTCAGCGGCAAAGGGCTCGGCGACGCTGAAGCTGCCCTTGTCTGACATGTGGGCAAAGTTTTCAGGCAGCAGGGCGATTTTTGTCCCGCGGCTGGCAGCCTCAACAAGTAATGAGTGAGCGCTTGCCAGGTTATCGCTGACCGATTCGCTGCTTACCATCTGGATCGCAGCGACGCAGACATCTTTCATGGTTGGCTTCCTTCAGCCTGATCACGGTTATGGCATTTTTATCTTGTTGTACCCGTCATGGGCATTTCCCACAATAGTCGCAAAAAGAGGGTTTGTCTGAAATGATGGCAGACCATTTGAATATCCCGATGCGGCACTTCCTGATTGATTTGTTTGCCCCGCCAATCGTGACGGAGAGCTGCTGGCTAACGATTTACAGAAGAAAGATAGGTGAGTGATGGCAAGTCTGATGCTGAAAAATAACCGTCTCACCGTCGCAGTGCGCGAGAAAGGAGCGGAGTTGTTCAGCCTGGTGGATCACGCGCGACAGCGGGAACTGATGTGGCGGGGTGACCCCGATGTCTGGGCCGGTACGGCGCCAATCCTCTTTCCGGTGGTGGGTCGTTTGAAGAATGCGGGCTATCATCACGACGGTCACTGGTATGCCATGCGTAAACACGGTTTTGCCAGCAAGCGGCAGTTTTCACTGCTCAATGCGGATGACGAGTCCCTGACTCTGACCCTCCAGGCTGATGAGGACACCCGTCAGCTTTATCCCTTTGATTTTCGACTGCAGGTGACATTCCGGCTGGAGCGGGACACCCTGTCGGTGCTCTACCGGGTGGAAAATCATGGGGAAGGGGGGATGCCGTTTTCCCTTGGCTCGCATCCCGCCTTCGCCCTGCCGGGCGAAACCATGGCAGCCTCGGACAGTTATCTGGAATTCGAATGCCACGAGCAGGGCGAGTGTTATCACCTGGAGGGTGATCTGCTGGGAGAAAACCCCGAGCCCCTGACGATGGCGGGGCGGCGTTTGCAGCTGGGAGAGGATACCTTCGCCAGGGATGCATTGATCCTGAAAAATATCCGCTCACGCAAAATCGGTTTGTTCGCCGGCGGTGAGTGTCTGCTGGAATTTGATACCGGCGGTGCGCCTCATGTCGGTATATGGGCAAAGCCGAATGCACCCTACGTCTGCATCGAGCCGTGGCTCAGTACTGACGATACCCCTTCCGCACCCTCCGAGCTGGCGGAAAAGCCCGGCTTTATCACATTGCAGCCCGGCGAGGTTTCTGAAAACGGCTATCGCATCCGCTGTCCCTGAACGCCGCCGATAACCCGTCGCCACAACAGCTAGGATCCTTCGCTCGCAACCGTTGGTGCTTCCTCCCGGCGGGGAGCGGAGGTGGCCTCGACAAACCACTGGGTCACCACCTCGGTGCGGGTAATGGCGGTGCCCACGGTCACGGCCCAGGCGCCGAGTTGACGTGCGCGGGCGCACTCGTGCGGGGTATTGAAGCGACCCTCGGCCATCACCCGCGGATAGCGCTGCGTGAGTTGCTCGAGCAGTTCGTAATCGGGCTCGCTGGGCACCGGCCCACCGGTATAACCGGACAGGGTCGAACCGACGATATCGGCACCGAGGCGGTGGGCATTGGCGGCATCGCCCAGGCAACTGCAGTCCGCCATGGCGACCTTGCCCAGCTGGTGAATGGATTCGATCAGGGCGCCGAGGGCTTCCGGCCGCACCCGCTCGGTGGCGTCAACGGCAATGATGTCTGCCCCGGCTTGCGCCAGCGCCTCCACGTCACTGCAGAAGGGCGTAATGCGCACCGGACTGTCCGGCAGATCCCGCTTCACAATGCCGATGATCAGCGCCTCGGGCAGTGCCACCCGCACCCGGGCCACCCGGACAGCGCCTTCGATGCGCAATCCGTCGGCCCCGCCGGCGATGGCGGCGCGGGCAAGGCGGACCACGGTGTCGTCATCGTCCATGGGCCCGTTGTCTACCGGTTGGCAGGAGACGATCAGGCCGTTGCGCAGGCGCCGGTCCAATGTCTCTAATGGCGTCAGGGCAGCTTTCATGATTCATACACCGTGGCCAGGCGGGTGCCGTTGCGTTGCACCAGCACATTGAAACGGTAGCGGTCGGCCCGGTACAGGCTCTTGGCCAGCTCGATGATACGGCCGTCCTCATCGTAAACGGTGCGTTCCGCCAGCAGTGCCGGGCTGAACGGGGGAATCTGAAGCAGGTCCGCTTCTTCCTCATCCACCACCGTGGCACTGATCTCCTGGTTGGCCTGGTCCACCACGATCTCGTACTGGTCGTGCAGCAGGTTGTAGAGGGAGCCGCTGCTGAGCTGCTGGATCGCCAGCTCGGGGAATATTGCCCTAGGCAGGTAGACCCGCTCGATGGCTACCGGCTCCCTGTCGGCAAGACGCAGCCGGCGTACCAGGAACAGTTCGGCACCGGGGGCGACATTCATCTTGCTGGCGAGCTTCACATCTGCCTGCACCACATCATTGAACAGCAGCCGGTTGGAGGGGGTGAGTCCCAGCTGCTGCATCTCTTCACTGAAGGACATCAGCTTCAGCTGGCTGGCCAGCGGCTGCGCCTTGACGAAGATGCCTGCACCCTGACGGATCTCTACCCGTTGCAGGGTTTCCAGATGCTTCAGTGCCCGGCGCAGGGTGTCGCGGGAAACGCAGAGCTGCTCACTGAGTTCGCGCTCGCCGGGCAGCCGGGTATCGGGTGCCTGCTGGTCGATGATGTCGAGCAGTTGCCGGTGCAGCTGCTGTTGTTTGCGGGTCATCCCCATCCGAAAGTCCTGAATGCCGGAGTATTGGCATGCTAATTGGCCGGTAGTGACGAAAATACTATACCAATTGGTTTGATTTTCAAATTCGGATTGGTTTACAGTCGGGGTGATAAGAAGGGATAAAACCAATAATGCAATTGATCCTCGGCCCAGTCACCAGGCTGATCGCGGTCGGCGTCGCTGCACTATTCAGTGCCTGTGTCAGCGCCGCCACCCAGATTCAGTTCTGGACCATGCAGCTCTCGCCGTTTCACGATGAATACGTGAACGGGCTGATCGCAGAATTCGAGCGACAGAATCCGGACGTGCGCGTGAAATGGGTGGATGTACCGTGGAAGGAAATGGAAAAGAAAGTGCTGGCCTCTGTGGCGGCACGTACCGCCCCGGACCTGGTCAACCTCAACCCCCAGTTCGCCGCCAAGCTGGCCCAGTACGGCGCACTGGCGGATCCGGAGCGATTCCTGGCCCCGGAAGAGATTGATGCCTACCTTCCCAATATCTGGCAGGCGAACAGGTTCCGCGGCCAGAGCTTTGCCATCCCCTGGTATCTCTCCACCACTGTCACCATTTTCAATCGCGAACTGCTCGAGGCGGCCGGTGCGAAGGTGCCGTCGGACCATATCGAACTGCTGGACACCGCCAAGCGCATTCGCACGGTGCTGGACAAGTACGCTTACTTCCCGGCCATGGACGGTAGTCATCCGATGGAAAGCCTGGTGGCCATGGGCGTGCCGCTGGTGGATGCAGGGCAGAGTGCGGTGGGCTTCGACAATGAGGCCGGCGAAGCCTTCTTTCGCTACTATCGCGACCTGTATCAACAGGGGCTGATCCCTCGCAACGTGTTGACGGAAGGACATCGTAAAGCCGTCGATCTGTTCCAGTCCGGCGAGGTGGCCATGATCACCACCGGCATGCAGTTCCTGAACAATATCCGCATCAACTCTCCCGACTTGTTCGAAAAAATCGGCATAGCGCCGCAGCTTAAAGTGGCGGGGGCGCCCTTCAATGTGGCGGTGATGAATCTGGCAGTGCCGGCGCTTTCCAAAAACAAGGAAGCTGCATTCCGGTTTGCCACTTTTGTCACCAACCATGAAAACCAGATGGCGCTGGCCCATCGCGTGCCGCTCATGCCGTCTACTGCAGAGAGCTACCGCGATCCATTTTTCAGCGAGCTTGACCCCGAGCCCGGCATCATCGATCGCGCCCGTCTGCTGTCGGCGCGGCAGATACTGGAGGGCGGTGTGCTGGTGCCGCCACTGCCCAACTACAGCAAGCTGAAAACCAGTTTTGTCTACAACCTGCAGTCCGCCATGCTGGGGAGGCTGACGGTGGATGAAGCACTGGATGAAACCGTCGAGACCTGGGCACTTTTTCTGGGAGGTTCCGATGAATGAGTGCGTGCTCGCCGCAGATCTGGGCGGCACCAAGATTCGCACGGCGGCCTTCACCAACGGCGAATGCCATTTTGTCAGTGACCGGCCGACAGATAGCGGGGAGGGCCGTGACAGCGTCATGGCCGCACTGGGTGCTGCCATTGCCGATTGTCGGGAGCAGGCATTGGCCCGGGGCTGGTCACCTGCAGCCGTGGGCGTGTCCTGTGCCGGTGTGATCGACCCGCAGAAGGGAGTGGTGGCCGATGCCACTGATGCCATTCCCGGCTGGAAGGGCGCACCGGTGGTCGCACTGCTGGAACAACAGCTCGGGCTGCCGGTGACAGTGGAAAATGATGTGAAAGCTGCATTGCTGGGTGAGCTTTCATGCTCACCGCAATACCGCGAGGGCACCACTGCAATGCTAACCCTGGGCACCGGCCTCGGCGGTGCCATCAGTGTCGACGGTGAGATCCTGGCCGGTGCTTCGCAGGTGGCGGGGCATTTCGGCCGCATGCGTTTGCCGAGCCCCTGGCAGAGTGGCAAGACACTCGCACTGGAATCCCTGGTATCCGGTACCGGTCTGGCGAATATCGCCAATTACCTGTCGGGCGCGAAGCGATTCGAAAATGGTCACCAGGTCCTCTCTGCGCTACGTCGTGACGAGGCGCCCGGCCGCGCGGCCTGCGAGCGCTTTTGCGACTTCCTGCTGCTGACGCTGGAAAATATTGTCTGGTCGCTGAACCCACATCGCATTCTGATCGGCGGCGGTCTTGTCGCTGCCTGGGAAGACTGGTGGCCACTGCTGGAAGAAAAACAGGTGCAGGCAAAGCTGTCACTGGATATCCAGCCGGCAACACTCGGTAATGACGCCGGCATTTATGGCGCTGCCGCGCTGGCCCGTCAAAAACTCGAGGTGGCGTGATGCAGAAAAGCCCGGGCCTGGTCCCCTATCTGTTCCTGATACCCGCCTGCGCCATCATCGGCGGTTTCGTGCTGTATCCGATGCTGCATGCTATTGCTGCGAGCCTCACCGACTACAACATGATTACCGAGTCGCGCTTTGTGGGTGCGGACAATTACCGCAAGCTGATGCAGGATCCGTTCTTCTGGAACAGCCTCGGCAACACCCTGCTGTATCTGCTGGTGGTGGTGCCATTTCTGGTCATCGCGCCGATTTTTCTGGCGCTGCTGGTCAACAAGTCCCTGGCGGGCATCAAGGTATTCCGGGCCATTTTCTATCTGCCGGTGATCACCTCACTGGTGGTCACCGGCCTGATCTGGAAATGGGTCTATGAAGAGCAGGGCATCCTCAATTACTTCCTGATCTCCACCGGTATCACCGACAACCCGGTGGCATTTCTCACCGATCCGGCCAATGCACTGTTCTCCGTCATGGCGGTCACCATCTGGACCGGTCTCGGTTATTACATGGTGATATATCTTGCAGGCCTGCAGTCCATTCCCAAACATCTGTATGAAGCTGCGGAAGTGGAGGGGATCTCGAAGTGGCAGCAGACCATTCACATCACCATCCCGCTGCTGAAGCCATCGATTGCCATCGTCGCGGTAATGTCTTCCATTGCCGCCATGAAGGTGTTCGAGGAAGTGTATGTGATGACCCAGGGCGGGCCACTCGATGCCACCAAAACGCTGGTGTATTTCATCTACCAGAGTGCCTTCGAGGAGTTTGAGATGGGCTACGCTTCCGCAGCCGGCGTAGTGCTGTTCCTGCTCACCCTGGGACTGTCGTTGATCAACCTGTTCGTGCTGAGGAGGCGCTGATGAAAAGCTCCTACCTTTCCATCGCCGCGCGTTACCTGGCGCTGACACTCGTAGCGCTGCTCACCATGGGGCCCTTCCTGTGGCTGCTGTCCACAGCACTGAAGTCCGGTAGCGAGAATATTTTTCAGTATCCACCGTCCCTGTTACCTGCGCAGCCGACACTGGAGAATTTCTGGCGCGTAATCGAAACCCAGCCATTTCTGATCTATCTGAAAAACAGTGTGCTGGTCGCCGGTCTGGCCGTAGCGGCCAACCTGATCTTCGCCTCGCTGGCCGCCTATCCGCTGGCGCGGATGGAGTTTCGCGGCAAGAACCTGATCTTCATCTTGCTGCTCAGCTCGATGATGATCCCGTTCCAGCTGCTGATGATTCCGGTCTACAACATCGCCATCAACCTGGGCCTGCAGAATTCCTATCTCGGCCTGGTACTGCCCCATGCGTGCACGGCGTTCGGCGTCTTCCTGATGCGTCAGGCTTTCCTCGGGATTCCGCGTGCGCTGGAGGAATCCGCAATGATCGAGGGCCTGTCGCGCCTGCAGATCTGGTGGCATGTGCTGCTGCCTCTGGTCAAACCATCGCTGGCGACGCTGGCAGTATTCAGTTTTATCGGCGTGTGGGGAGATTTTCTGTGGCCGCTGATCATCCTCGATGATCCTGGTTATTACACTCTGCCGCTGGGCGTAAACCGGCTGGCGAACACATTTTCCATGGACTGGCGGCTCGTGGCAGCCGGCGCGGTGTTCTCCATCCTGCCGATCCTGGCCGTGTTCATTTTCAGCCAGAAGTACTTTATCGAGGGCGCCATGCGCGGCGCGGTGAAAGGATGACGAAGAACGTCGCTATCGTAGTCCAGACTCACTGGGACCGTGAGTGGTATTACCCGCACCAGACATTCCTTGGTCGCCTGCTGCAGGTCATGGAACAGGTCGTCGAGCAGCTGGATAGTGGCCAGCTGGCCTGTTTCCTGTTTGATGGCCAGGTATCGGCGATCGAGGACTTTTATCGTGAGGCGGAGCCGGCCCTGGCGGAGCGGGTGCGCGTGCATGTGGCCGCGAACCGTATCGTCATCGGGCCCTGGTACATCATGGCCGACGAGTTTCTCTGCAGCGGCGAGTCACTGGTGCGCAACCTGGAACTGGGGATCCGCCGCGCCAACCAGCACGGCCATTGCCAGCGGGTGGGCTACCTGCCGGACACTTTCGGCCATATCTCGCAGATGCCGCAACTACTGCGGGGCTTCGGTATCGACAATGCCGTCGCCTGGCGCGGTATCGATGCGGAGTGCTCCGAGCTCAGCTGGCAGGCGCCGGACGGCAGCAGCGTATTCACTGTCTTCCTCACCGAGGGTTATTACCAGCACCCGTTCAATACCGCCGACTGGCAGCAGAACCTCACCGCCTATCTGGAAAAAATTGGCAGCCGCAGCCGGGGTCGAGAGCTGCTCCTGACTCAGGGCGGCGACCACCTGCTCAGCGATCCGCAATTGCAGCAGCGTATCGATACCTTCAATGCGGGGCAGGACGATTACCGGCTGGCACAGTCGACCCTCGCCGAACATATCGAGCACCTGCAGAGCAGCACCCCTGAGCTCGAATCCATCGAGGGCGAGCTGCGCGGCAACCAGCGGGCCTTCGTGCTGCCGGATGTGCTCTCCACCCGCCAGTACCTGAAGGCGCAAAACCAGCAGCTGGAGGATACGCTCACCGGGCTGATCGAGCCGCTGCTGGCGATGGTGCCCATGGAGAATTATCCGAGTCGCTACCTCGAACAGACCTGGCAACTGCTCATCGAGCAACATGCCCACGACTCCATCTGCGGTTGCAGCGTGGACGCCGTGCACCGGGAGATGGAAACCCGCTTCGACCAGCTGCAGCAGCGGCTGAACACCCTGTGTCAGCGCGCACAGTCTTCAGCGGGCATGATCAATCAGCGCCTGGCTGCCAGCCGTAATGTCGGTTTGCCCAGCCCGTTCGCCGATGACAGCCGTTTCAGTCTGTTGAATCCCTCACCGAAATTCTTCAATGGCTGGGTCACCCAGATCCTGTTTCTGGCGGGCGAACGCGCGGATACGCTGGCGATTGCCGATACGCAGGGCAACACCCTCGAGTCCGTTATCCTGAACAGCGAACCCGCGCAGGAATTCCACTCCCCGCTGGATGACTTTCCGGACATGGTGCCCGGCCATCGCTACACTGTGGCCATCAGGGCAGAACTGGCCGGCATCGCATTGCTGCCCTGCGTGGTGGAAAAGCAGGGTGGCGTTCGCTCGACTGATATCCTGTCTGCCGACATGATCGAGAACGAGTTCTACCGGGTTTCGGTGGGCGACGATCGCGTGCTGGTCATCGAGGACAAGAGCAGCGGCCGCCGTTATGTCGATACGCTGGCACTGGTCAGCGAAACTGACGCCGGCGATACCTACAACTTCTCCCCGCTGGATTCGACCCGCTACCGCGCGCAGATCGGCCAGGTGCAGAGCCGCCAACTGGCCGGTGGCATCAGCGAAATGCAACTGCAGCTGACCCTGCAACAGCCCTCAGGCCTTACGGACGACCGCCGGGCAGTGACGGCAGAACAAGTCGGCAGCAGCGGAACACTGCGCATCCGCCTGTTGCCCGATGACGACCTGCTGCATTGCACCCTGCACTGGCACAACCGGGCCTGCGATCAGCGCCTGCGGCTGACGCTGCCGTTGCTGGAAACCATCGAGCACACCGCCGCCGATTCAGCGTTCGACTGGGTCGAGCGTCCGAAGCAATACGCCATCCCGATTCAGGCCCAGGGTCAGCAGGAAGCGCCGGTGTCGGTGATGCCGAGCCACAGCGCCATCAAAGCGGGCCAAATCGGATTTGTGCATCGCGGCCTGCAGGAGTTCGAGGTGCTGGAGGCAGAAAGCCAGGACCTGCTCGGTGTCACCCTGGTACGCAGCGTCGGCTGGCTGTCCCGTCGCGACCTGAAAACCCGTGGCCTGGGTGCCGGTCCTGACCTGGCAACACCGGGCGCCCAGTGCCTGCGCGCCCATCGCTTTGAATTCGCCCTTACCCTGCGCAACCCGGACCCGGTGACCCTGCTGAACCGCGCTGCGGATTTCCGCAAACCCGTCACCGCACTGCGCGGCCATGCCGACCGGTTACTGTCAGGGGCGCAACTGGACAATCCGGAGCTGCAGGTTTCCAGCGTGCGCCGTATCGCGTCCGGCATGGAAATCCGGCTGTGGAACCCGACAGAAACCAGCGTCGAGGCCCGCTTCGATTGCGCAGTGACCCGCACCGACCTGGCCGGTGCCACCGTGGCGCCTTCACTGCGAGTCGGCCCGAAACAGATCGCCACTTTTGTGGCCGCCTTGACCACACAGAGCCCGGAGGAGGGTGCGCATGGGTAAGGTAGCCGGAAAAAACATCCTGGCGCTGCCGGTAGATGGCAGGCCGGTGACCCGCGAGCAGGTGCAGTTGCTGGCGGAGATCGCCGGTTGCAAGCTGACCTGCCCTGACGTGGAAGAGCTGGGCTATTTTCGCGAGCCCGCAGACCGTGCGCACCTGGCGCAGTGGGTGACGGAGCGGGCGGAAGCCGCCGATGGGTTTATCTTTTCCATCGATATGCTGGTTTACGGTGGCCTGGTGCCGTCACGATTTATCGACGATAGCGAACCCGCGCTGCTGCGGTATCTCGAATTGTTGCAGCATCTCAAACAGCATTTCCCGGACAAGCCGCTGTATGCCTTTTGCGCCACCATGCGCCTGTCCAACAACAATGAGAATGAGGAAGAGAAGCTCTACTGGGCGGAGTACGGTGAATTGATCTGGCGCTGGTCTTATCACGGAGACCGCTTTGACTGCATAGGCGACTCCGAGGACCGGCACTGGGCGGAGATGACCCGGGCCATGATTCCAGAGCAAATCCGCCAGGATTATCTCGCTACCCGAGCACGCAATTTTGCCGTCACCTGCCGTGTGCTCAAACTGGTGGAGGAAGGCATCATCGACCGCCTGATCCTGCCCCAGGACGATACTGCCGAGTTCGGCTTCAACATCGCCGAACGGCGCAGGTTGCAGTCGATGGTGGAGCAGCGAGGACTTGAAGACCGCGTACTGATCTATCCCGGCGCGGACGAGGTGATCTATACGCTGCTGGCACACCAGCTGCAGTCTCTCGGTGTGATTCCGCGGATCAAGCTGGCACTCAACCTGCACCAGCCGGCAGCGATCCAGCAGATGGTGGCACGCTATGAAGACCGCCCGGTGCTGGACTCGATCCGCTGCCAGGTTAACGCGGCCGGGGCCGAGCTGGTACAGAATGACTCTGTTGCGGACGCCGTGATCGCCGTGCATACCTGCGGGCCGAAGCAGGGAGACTGGGCCATGGAGCAGCCTCTGCCCGAGCCGATGGCTCTGGATCCGGACTGGCTCTCATGCATGGAGCAAGCGGAGAAGCCCCTGGCCTTGCTGGATCTTGCCTATGCCAACGGCGGTGACCCGCAGATGCTGTCGGCACTGAAGCTCCCACTGCGCTCCCTGATCGCCTATGCCGGCTGGAACACTGCCAGCAACAGTATCGGCAGTCTGGTGGCGCAGGTCTGCGTGGCCCTGGCAAAGGGTTCCGTGGAAAAAAATCGCCACCTGCTGGCGATTCGGTTACTGGATGATTTTCTTTACCAGGCGGATTTCCGCCAGCGCCTGCGGCGGCAGGTCCCTGGTGCCGCTGCCGATCCGGCACGACTGCTGGCCACCCTCGAGACACTGTACCTGGCCGAGGCCCGGGAATGGCTGCAACAACAGGGCTTTGATGACGTGGCTCTTGAGGGCCTGTACCTGCCCTGGGAGCGCAGTTTCGAGATCGGCCTGCGCACCAGCGTGATCAGTGCCTGTAAAGTCGAGGAGCCTGCATGAACCAGTGCAAAGTGGATGCCGCCGTGATCGGTGCCAGCCTCGGTGGCGTGTTGGCGGCTTACCAGTTGTGCGAGCAGGGCATACGCACTCTGCTGGCCAGTGAGTTTGACTGGATCGGCGGCCAGCTTACCAGCCAGGGGGTGCCACCGGACGAGCACCCGTATATCGAATCCTTTGGGGCCAGTGAAAGCTACTACCGCTTCCGCGAAGCGATACGCGCGCATTACCTGGCCGATGAGAATTTTCGCGATCATGGCACCATGACCGAGGGCTGCAATCCCGGTGATGGCTGGGTGAGCCGCCTGTGTTTCGAACCCACCGTGGCCGAACGCTACCTGCGCCAATTACTGCAGCCGCATATCGCCAGTGGCCTGCTGGTGCTGGAGGAAAACAGCCGACCGCTGCGTACCTGGCGCAACGGACGCACCATCACCTCGGTGGAACTGGAAAACCGGACCGGTGAGCGGCTGTGGGTACAGGCAAGGTATTTCCTCGACGCCACCGATACCGGCGAACTGCTGGCGCAGGCGGACCTGCCTTATCGGTTGGGCAAGGAGTCACACCCGGAATTTGGCGAACGCCAGGCGCCGGCGCAGGCCAGCATGGCTGACCAGCAGCCGGTGACTTTCGTCTTTGCGCTGCAGAAAAACGACCCCGCGCATTCGGCGCGCATCGCGAAGCCGGATGCCTACGACTTCTGGAAAAACTACCAGGTACCCCATTACGGCTACCCGCTGTTCAGCGACTACCTGCCGGGGCACGAGGGCTATTCGTCCGTGCAGCTGCCGCTGTTCGGCAGCGGTGAAACCCTCGACCTGTGGCGCTACCGCCGCATAGTCGCCAGCCACAACTGGCGTGACCATCGCGCGGATATCAGCCTGATCAACTGGGCCCAGAATGATTACGCCCTGGCGCCATTACTGGACGGGCCCAGGAGCCAGGCGCAGGTGGTAACGGAAGCCCGCGAGCTGTCCGCCTGCCTGGCCTACTGGCTGCAGCAGGAGGCACCGCGTTCCTGGATCGGCGAAGCGGGCAGCGGTTTTCCGGAGCTGTCGCTGGCCACCGATGTGCTCGGTACCGATGACGGCTTCGCCCAGCAGGTGTACGTGCGCGAGTCGCGCCGTATCGTCGGCCTGCAAACCCTGACCCAGTCGGAGATCGAACTGGACCCGGCGGCGGGCTGGAATCCGGCCCGCTGCGAGCACAGCGTGGGCATCGGCCTGTACAACATGGATATCCACCCCACCTGCGAATCCGGTATGGGCTCGAATGCAAAGGTACGGCCGTTCGAATTGCCGCTGGAGATCTTTATCCCCGCTGACGCCGACAACCTGCTGCCTGCCTGCAAGAACCTGAGTGTCACCCACCTGGTCAACGCGGCCACCCGCGTGCATCCGATCGAGTGGCTGGTGGGCGAAGTGTCCGGCCTGTTGGCGGCATTCTGTATTCGCGAGCAGATTGCGCCGGCTTCGCTTGCAGCGCAGAAGCAGACCGTGGTGGATTTCCGGCGTGAGCTGGTTGAGCGCGGCATCCCCCTTCACTGGCCAGAGAACCCGGCGATTGCCGCTGCGGATTGAGTAGAGAGAGTTATCGATGGCAGAACTACAACTACAGTCGATCAAGAAACGCTTCGGCAGTATGCAGACCATTCACGGCGTCGACCTGCAGATACAGCCGGGGGAGTTCATCGTTTTTGTCGGTCCGTCCGGTTGTGGCAAGTCCACACTGCTGCGGATGATCGCCGGACTGGAAACCGTGACCGAAGGCAGCATCCATATCGCCCGCCGCGATGTCACCAGCCTGGCACCGAGCCAGCGCCGGGTGTCCATGGTGTTCCAGTCCTATGCTCTCTACCCGCATATGACCGCGGAGCAGAACCTCAGCTTCGGTATGCGCATGCGCAAGGTACCGAAGGACACTATCCGCGAGAAAGTCGCGCGGGCCAGCGAAATCCTGCAGCTGGAGCCCTACCTCAAGCGCAAGCCCGGTGAGCTGTCCGGCGGCCAGTGCCAGAGGGTCGCCATCGGCCGCGCCCTGGTGCAGGACCCGGACGTATTCCTGTTCGACGAGCCACTTTCCAACCTGGACGCGGAGCTGCGCGTGAAGATGCGCGCGGAGATCGCCGACCTGCATCAGCGCCTCGGCGCCACCATGATCTACGTCACTCACGACCAGACCGAGGCCATGACGCTGGCTAACCGCATCGTCGTCTTGCGGGATGGCCGCGTAGAGCAGGTGGGTGAGCCGATGGCGCTCTATAGCAATCCGGTCAACCAGTTCGTGGCTGGTTTTATCGGTTCACCGAAGATGAATTTCCTCCCCGTGCTGAGGCATGGTTCTGACGAAGATGAGATCAGCGTTGGCGTAAACGGCGAGGGCGGCCGGGTAGAACTGATCATTTCTTGCCATACCATTCCTGCCAGTGACGACGAACTGACCCTCGGCATCCGTCCGGAGCACATCACCATCGACGACAGCAGCGCACTGCGCGCGCGGGTGCGTTCGGTGGAACAGCTGGGTTCAATCAGTTACCTCTACTGCACCCTGGCCGGGCAATCACTCTGTGTACAGAGCCATGGTCAATTGCTTCCACGTCCGGGATATGAAGTGGGTCTCACGTTTGCCCCGGATAAGCTCTACCTGTTCGACAGCGACGAACAGACCATTTCGACACTGAAACCGACAGCGGACCACTGATATGCACAGAATCATCGCGCTCGCTCTACTGATTGTGTTGGCCCAGGCCGGCTGGGCAGCAACGGCGAATACAGAATGGAAGACAAGACTGCCGGAAGCGGTGCGCGGGGTCTGGCTCACCAATGTCGCCAGCGATGCACTCTACAGTCGCGAGGGCATCGAAGAGGCGGTAAAGCTGTGTGACGAACTGGGGATCAATACGATTTTTGTCGTCACCTGGAACAAGGGCCAGACGCTCTACCCATCCAGGGTGATGGAAGCGTTCACCGGTGTTGCCATGGACCCGGCGCTGGACCCGACCGGCGATGGCCGCGATCCGCTTCAGGAAGTGATTGACGCAGCGCACCCGCGGGGCATCAGGGTCATTGCATGGTTCGAATTCGGTTTTTCTTCCTCCCACAGCGCCAACGGCGGCGAGATCGCTCGGCTGAAACCGCACTGGAAATCCCTCAATGCCGCCGGAGAGCTGGTGACCAAGAACGGTTTCGACTGGCTGAACGCACTGGATCCGGAAGTGCAGGACTTCATGACCTCGCTGGTGCTGGAAGTGGCGGAGCGCTATGAGGTCGACGGTATCCAGGGCGACGACCGGTTACCGGCGATGCCATCCGAAGGGGGGTACAACCCGGCGGTGATTGCCCGTTACCAGCGCGAACACAACGGCAAAAAGCCACCGCTGGACAGCCAGGAACCGGCCTGGGTCGACTGGCGGGCGGCCATCCTCAACGACTACGCACAAGACCTGTACCGGCAGGTAAAGGCGGTGCGCCCGGATCTGATCGTTTCCTTCTCCCCGTCCATCTACCCCTGGTCCAAGCGCGAGTACCTGCAGGACTGGCCCAGCTGGCTGCGCGAGGGCAATGTCGACCTGCTGGTACCGCAGGTCTACCGGCACAGGCTTGCCGATTACGAGTCCGCCCTGCAGCAGACGATGGCGGAGATCCCGGCAAACAAGCGGGAAAAATTTGTCCCCGGCGTGCTGATCAAGGTGGGCGAACAACTGCCGAGCCGTGAACTATTCGAGGGCATGCTGGCTGCCAACCGCCGCGCCGGCTTGCTGGGGGAAGTCTTCTTCTTTTACGAGGGCCTGTCGCACTTCCGCGAATCCATCCGCGCCTCCTATCAAGCACAGCCGGTGCGTTTCCCCGACCACCTGGTGGGGGAGGAGTAAGCATGCTGAAAGTCGTCTGCTTTGGCGAGGCACTGGTCGATCTGCTGTCCGACAGGATCAGCGGCAACGATGGCGCCGGTGAGATGGAGCAGTTTCGCAAATTCCCTGGCGGGGCGCCGGCCAATGCCGCCGTGGCGGTCGCCAAACTGGGCGGTGAGGCCTATTTTGCCGGCATGCTTGGAGACGACCTGTTTGGCCGCTTCCTGCTTGAAGAACTGAAAGCGCAGGGCGTAAAGACCGACTACGTGCGCTTTACCGATGTGGCCAAAACCGCACTGGCTTTCGTATCGCTGGATGAATACGGTGAGCGCAGTTTTGAGTTCTATCGCCCACCGGCGGCAGACCTCTGTTTCCGCCCGGCCCATTTCCACGAGCAGACCTTTGCCGGCCAGGGCATCCTGCACCTGTGTTCCAACAGCCTGACCGATAGCGAAATTGCGGAGACCACCATGCATGCCGCAGAGCTCGCACAGGCGCGGGGCTGGCTGGTGAGTGTGGATGTGAACCTGCGCCACAACCTGTGGCTGGCCGGCGCTGCGGATAGCGCGCGGGTGCTGGAGTTGGTGCAGCGCGCGGATATCGTCAAGATGAGCCGCGAGGAGCGGGACTATCTGGCAGCGTCGGAAAATTTCAACGACGAGTTGCTCGCCCAGCGACCGCAACTGCTGTTGATCACGGACGGACCACAACCGCTGCACTGGATTACCAGCACCGGCCAGGGCCAGATCCAGCCGCCAATGACCCGTGCTGTGGATACCACGGCGGCCGGTGACGGTTTTATTGGCGGGCTCATCTATCAGCTGGCGCGACAACAGGTCACACCAGCGAACCTCGGGGAATGGCTGAACGCAGAGACCCTGATCGAAGCTCTCAGCTTTGCCTGTGCCTGCGGCGCCCACGCCGCCTCGCTGCCCGGTGCCTTTCCCTCGCTGCCCAGCCAGCAATCGCTCAACGCCTTCCTCCAAGCAAGGAGCCAGCATGTCTGACAAGCCCAACTTTCGCAGCGCCGAGTTTCTACAGCAGCACGTCGACAGCATTCTCGACTTCTATCGTCCGAATGTGATCGACCAGCGCCTGGGTGGTTTCCACCAGAATTATCTCGATGACGGCACCGTGTTTGATCCCGGTCTCAAGCATCTGGTCAGCTCCACCCGCATGATCTTCAACTACTGCGGCGCCTACCGGCACAGCGGCGATGTGGCAGACCTGCAGCGCGCACAGCAGGGGCTCGACTACCTGCGCAATGTGCACTGGGATAGTGAGCGGCAGGGTTATCACTGGCTGCTGAATAACAATGCCCCGGTCGACCAGACCAACCACTGCTACGGCCTTGCCTTCGTCATCCTGGCTCAGGCCAGTTGTGTAGAGCTGGATATGCAGGGGGCACGGGATGATCTCTACCAGACCTGGGAGTTGCTGAACGCGCACTTCTGGCAGCCCGGTGCCGGACTCTATGCCGACGAAGCCACGCCGGACTGGCAGCGGGTAAGCGCTTACCGCGGCCAGAACGCGAACATGCACTGCTGCGAGGCACTGTTGGCCGCATACAAGGCGACCGGTGACGGACAATTCCTCGATCGCGCCACTACCCTGGCGCAGACCGTCGCCGTGACGCTGGCGGATAAGGCCGATGGCCTGATCTGGGAGCACTTTACCGAATCCCTTGAGATCGACTGGGACTACAATCGCGAAGATCCCAAAAACCTCTATCGCCCCTGGGGCTTCCAGCCCGGCCACCAGACCGAGTGGAGTAAGTTACTGCTTACTCTTTACCGCTACCGCCCGAAGCCCTGGATGCTGGAGCGTGCCCGCAGCCTGTTCGACCGCGCGCTGGAAATCTGCTGGGACAGCGAGCACGGCGGTATTCTCTATGGTCATGCACCGGACGGCAGTATCTGCGATGACGACAAGTATTTCTGGGTGCAGGCGGAGAGTTTTGCCGCGGCCGCGCTACTGGCCGAGGCCACTGGCGAAGAGATCTACTGGCAGTGGTACGACCGCATCTGGCAGTACAGCTGGGCGCACTTTATCGACCACCAGCACGGGGCCTGGTACCGAATCCTCGATCGCCAGAACCGCAAGTATTCGAACGAGAAAAGCATCGCCGGTGGCAAGTGCGACTACCACACCCTCGGTGCGTGTTGGGAAGTACTCGAGCTGCTGAAGCGCACCTGACCAGCAACCGAACGACCAGAGAGAAAACCGCAGTGGGTGACCGGCCGCTGCGGTTTTTTATTTTCCATGGCTTTGCCCGGGAAAATTGATACTCGGCTCATTGGAGTGAATTGTCTGTAAACCTGATGGCGAGATCATCGCTCTATGTCGCGATGGCGTCGTGCTCAGCGGCCTTGAGCATTGCTCTACGATCGTCGCTTTTTCACCCGACTGTCACAATCCCAGCAACCATGGGCGTCATGGTTGATTTTCAAAGCTTATTCACAACTCTATCCAAGGAATATGTGAGTAACCGGCTATCCACAATACTGGTGCACTGTTGGTATTCACGTACCAATGCGGGATTTGGCTCAGAGATCGTCGCGGGAGATGCGCTGGTCCATGGCTGGCGGCGTGTAACCTTCCATCATTCCCAGCAGGCTCGCCGGGTCACCGGACTCCAGCAGCATCGACCGGTACTGCGGTTGTAACAGCTGCTCGGCCACACAGTGGTCCAGAAATGTTGCGAGATGTCGATAGTACCCAGCCACATCCAGCAGGCCGCAGGGTTTGCGGTGAAACCCCAGTTGTCCCCAGGTGAGGATCTCGAACAGTTCCTCCAGCGTGCCGAGCCCGCCGGGCAGGGCGATAAAGCCGTCAGACAGCGCCTCCATCATCGCCTTGCGCTCGTGCATGGACGCCACTACCCGCATCTCGGTGACGGTCGGGTGCGGCACCTCACGAACCGCCAGCGCCTCTGGAATCACCCCGGTGACACGTCCTCCCTCCGCGAGCACCGCGTCCGCCAGCGCCCCCATAATGCCGATGCTGGCGCCGCCGTAGACAAGGCCAATATCCCGCGCTACCAGCTCTGCCGCCAGTGCTCTCGCCGCCTGCAGGAACTCGGGTCGGCGTCCGGGGCTGGAGCCACAGTAGACACAGATATTTTTCATCGTCACTCCTGATTGCAGGGCATTGGTCGGGTATATCGGAACACCCGATTAATTCTAGTGCCGATCGCGACGGTGGGGAGTGGCGGGATGTCGTCTGCGGAAGGGAAGCCCCGGTCCGGCAGAGTGGGCCGGACCGGGGCTGTCGGGGCGGAAATAGAGTGATCAGCCCGGGAAGTCGCCCTTTCTCGCCTCACGGCAGTACGCGATCACGGCCTCGACCTGTTCTTCGGCCAGTCCGAGATAGGTGGTGCTGTCGAACAGCTCGTCCAGCTCCCGCGATGTGAAGTGCGGTGCGATATCCGGGGCCTGTTCGATGGCCTGCCGCAGGCTGATACCCTCGGCCATGGCTTCCACCGCCAGCTCGTGCAGGCGGCTGTTGGCGGTGGTCTTGCCGATCTTGTCCGCAAGCGCGAAAGTCACCCGCTGGGACAGGATCATGCCGCCGGTTTTCTCCAGGTTCTCGGCCATGACAGCTTCGTTGACCTTGAGATTGCCGAGCAGACCAGCGGCGGCATTGAGCATTTCCTCCGCCTCGATGGAGATATCGGCGAGCAAACGGTTGGTGCGCGAGGTGTTGTCGCGCTCGAACGCATTGATCATGTCATCGGCAATGATTTCCGCGGTGCGCGGAATACTGCGGGAATAAAAGATCAACGCTTCGGATTTGCTCGGGTTTTTCTTGTGCGGCATGGTGCTGCTGCCGACCGCGGTTTTAGGCCGGACTTCTTCCGTTTCACCGATATCGGTCATCTGCAGCAGGAACAGCTCATTGCCGATACGCCCGTAAGACTTGCTGATCAGAGCCAGGGTAAAGGCGTATTCCGCCAGCACATCACGCGCCCCGTGCCAGTCGTCGGGGTAGGGTTCCTTCAGGCCCAGGTGTTTGGCGAATGCGCGTTCTACTTCGATGCCATCCTCACCGAGGCCCGCATAGCTGCCCACGGCGCCTTTGAGAATGCCCGAGCGCAGCAGGCGTTTGTGCACGTCCTTGAGGCGCTCAATGTTGCGGCGATTCTCTCCCAGCCAGGTGCTGACCTTCTTGCCAAAGGTAATCGGCAAGGCATGCTGCCCGAGCGTGCGGCCGACCATGACGGTGCCTTTATGCTCAGCGGCCAGACGCATCAGGATTTCTTCCAGTGCGCGCAACTGGATGATCAGTGCGCGAGTGGATTCCTCCAGTTGCAGCACCAGCGCGGTATCGTAGATATCGACGGTCGTGGCACCGAAGTGCATGTACTCGGCGGCCTCCGGCTTCAGCGAGCGCTGCCATACATTCAGCAGCGCCACCATGCGGTGGCGGACCACACGGTACTCAGCGGCCAGATCCTCCTGGGAGACATACTCCGTGCTGGCCTTCGCTTTTATTTCCCGGGCTGCCCACTGGGGAATGATGTCCAGGTCGGCCTGTGCCGATGCCAGTGCGGCCTCGATATCCAGCACTTTCTGGGTCTGATTTTCCGGCGAGAAAATATCGCTCACCTGCGGTGCGCGATCGCCAGCGCTGGCGAGCGCTGTGGTGCTGCTAAGCCAGACCAGCAGGCCGGTGGCGACGAGTTTACGGATGGCTGACATAGTGAATAGCTTCTCAGAGAATTCGTTAGCGTGGACACCTTGCGGCTTGCCGACCCAGAAGATGTACTGGGCCGGCAATTACCGGGATTGCTACTGGCCGAGAACCTTCGGTACCCAGATGATAGCGACAACGGCCAGAATGATCAGGCTGAGCAGGTTCAGTGCCACACCGGCCCGGACCATCTGCGGGATCGTCAGCATGCCCGATGCATAGACAATGGCATTGGGCGGTGTTGCCACCGGCAGCATGAAGGCGCAGCTGGCGGCGAGCGCGACCGGGACACACAGCAGCAGCGGGGAAATATCCGACTGCACTGCGATTGCGGCGACCGCCGGCAGGAAGGTAGCCGTGGTGGCCAGGTTACTGGTGAGTTCGGTGAGGAAAATCACCAGCGCCGTTGCGGCAATGACCAGCGCCACCACCCCGATCGCCGACAGCAGGGACAGGCTCTGTCCGAGCCAGTCGGCCAGGCCGGAGGCGGAGACCTGCGCAGCCAGGCTGAGGCCGCCACCGAACAGGATGAGTACGCCCCAGGGGAGGCGACCGACATCATGCCAGCTCATCAGCTGCTCCTGCTTACTGTCACCACTGGGAACCAGGAACAGCAGGAGCGCAGCGGCCATGGCGATGCCGGCGTCAGACAGCCCCTCGAGCCCCAGCGCTGACGACAGCGGCCTGCGCAGCATCCACGCGAGTACCACCAGTGCGAAGATCATCGCCACGCGGCGCTCTGGTTTGCTCATCGGGCCGAGGTCGTGCTTAAGCTCCTGCAGGTGCGTTTTGACTTCCTCGCTTTCCGGAATCTCGACCCGGTAGACCCAGCGGGTGAGCAACAGCCAGCCGACCGGCAACAGTAGCAGCGCCACGGGGACGCCGATCAGCATCCAGCGCGCGAAGCCGATCTCGATCCCGTAGTTTTCTGCCAGGAAAGCTGCCAGCAGGGCATTGGTCGGAGTACCCACCAGCGTGGCCAGGCCGCCGATAGTCGCTGCGTAGGCGAGGGCCAGCAGCATAGCGGTCTGGAAGTGGGACTTGGCACGTTCAGACAGCCCCTCGACGTTCTCCACGATGATGGCTGTTACCGAGATGGCAATGGGGAACAGCATCATGGTGGTCGAGGTATTGGTCATCCACATGGACAGCAGGGAAGCCACCAGCATGAACCCGCCGATCATGCGCCGTCCGTCGGTACCGGTACGGCTCAGGATCATCAGCGCAATGCGCTTGTGCAGGTTCCAGCGCTCTACTGCCAGTGCCAGGACAAAGGCACCCATGAACAGGTAGATGATGGGGTTGGCGTAAGGCGCGGTGGCCTCTTTCATGTCGGTGATGCCCACCAGCTCGAAAGTGGCGATGGGTAGCAGTGCGGTCACTGGAACCGGAACGGCCTCAGTCGCCCACCAGGCTGCCATCCACAGGCCGATGGCGGCGACCTTCCAGGCCACCGGGTTCATGGTGGTCTGGTAATCGGCTAGCAACATCATCAGCACGAAGAGAGCGGGCCCGAGTATCAGCCCGATACTCTGGTAGCTCGCCATCTGCGCTGTGCCGTCACCGTTGGGCAACGCCTGGGCGGCGCTTGGGGAATTACTCATGGAATTTACCTCGGGAGAGTTCGCGGACGGGTGCCGCCGGTGTCCCGCAGCCTTGCACTGCGGGATACCGGTGGGTGACTACCCGGCTTTAGAAGCTGGACTTGAGGCTCAGGTAGTAATAACGGCCGTAGTCGTTATGGGCGTCGGAGAAGTAACCGAAGTAGGCGTCCGCCAGGGGAGCCCGCTCGTCGGTCAGGTTCTTCACGCCGAAGCGCACACGATTGCTTGCGCCCGCGTAGTCGAAGCGATAGTCCACGGTGGCATCGTAAGTGGTCATCGACGGGATGACGTAACGGGTGCCGTCCGCAAGGGTCAGGGAATCCTGGTAGAACTCACCGATCTGGAAGCCGCTCAGTGAAGCACCGAACTTGTCGTAGCGCCAGCTCAGCTGCAGGGAGTGACGTTCTTCCTGGTTACCATCTTTACCGATCAGGTCAGCAAAACCGGCGACCGGGAAGTTGACCGGGATATCGCCATTTTTCTGTGCTTCAACCAGCACTGCGGCATCGCCACCGGCATCCTGTTCGAACTGGGTGGTGAAGGAGCCGTTGTACTTCAGACCGAACTCACCAAAGTCAGTGTACAGGTCGTAGTAGATGCCCACGTCGTAACCGGCCAGGGTGCGGGTATCCAGGTTGGCATAGCGGTCGTTCACAGAGTCGACGGTGCCTGCGGCACAGATGCCGGCTGCCTCATAGAAGCCCGCCTCGTCCGGATCGATTTCGCCACGATTGACCGCGGAGTTACCGACGCCGGCACAGTTGGCGGTGCCGTTCTGCAGGCGGTAGTAGAGGTCCAGCAGGGTATGGTTTTCCTCACCGAACAGGCCGATGGTGTCCTCTTTCTCGATGGTCCAGAAGTCCACGGTCATGGTCAGGCTGTCCAGCGGAGTGAACGCCAGGCCCAGTGAGGTGTTGGTGGACTGCTCGGCCTCGAGCTGGTCACTGCCCTCGGCGATACGCTGGATGGAGTAGGTGCAGTCCAGTACATCCTGGTCCGGATCGCCGCCGTTCTCGGCTGCATACACACAGGCCCAGTCGGTAGTGGTGCTGTTCCGGGCAATGATTTCCTCATTGATGGTGACCAGGTTCGGAGCACGGAAGGCCTCGGACCAGGAACCGCGCAGCAGCAGCTGCTCAACCGGACGGTAACCGAATGCGACTTTACCAACGGTGGCATCGCCGAAATCGGAGAAGTCTTCGTGACGAAGGGCCAGCTGCAGGTCGAAGTTATCGAACACCGGTACCTGTACCTCACCAAAGATGGAGGTGACAGAGCGCTCACCGCGGTTGTCCGGAGTCGGGCTGGAGTTCACCACGTCGGAGACGAACGGGTAGGTGTCACCTTCCTTGTCGGTGAACTGGATGGTGCCGTCGAGGCGATCATCGCGGTCATCGACGAAGGATTCCTCGCGGTACTCGAAGCCCGCCAGGGCCGCGACGGAGCCGGCCGGCAGAGAGAACAGGGCATTGTTGGAGAACTTCACGTCGAAGCTCTTCAGCTCGCTCTCGCTGTCACGACGCACGTCGATCAGCGCGCGCTCGATATTGCTGTTCACACCACCGCTCAGCGGGTTGTAGGCATCCAGGGTGGTGTCGTTGAGGGCTTCCTGCATCAGGGTGTTGGATACCCGGTTGCGGGTCACGTCAGACTTCTCGTCCTTGTTCCACAGCACAGCAGTTTCCCAGTCCCAGTCGCCGTAGGTGCCGCGCAGGCCCTGCAGCAGGCGGAAGTTGTCGCCGTCGTTCTCGACGATGCGCGGCAGCTCTGCGAAGCGGTAGTTGTCCAGCACGAAGTCAACGCCGAACGGGTTGTACGGGTTGTCTGCGGAGAAGATCAGCTCGGAGGTCGAGAAGGAAGCGGTCGGGTGACGGCTCATGGTCGTGGAGGAGCTGTACAGGCCGATTTCGGAGAAACTCTCCATGCCGTTGGCCAGCTCATGGTTCACGAACACGAACAGGTTGTTGCGCTCCAGCTCCGAGCTTACATCGCGGAACTCGTTCAGGTTGTAGCGCTCAGTTCCCTGGCCGTCGGGCGCACCACAGACATATTGGTTGATCGCAAAGGTACAGCGCTCGTCACCAAACGGGTAAATCTCCATCTCGCCGCTGCGGTCCGTCAGGCCCTCATCCTGCAGGTTGCCGGAGGGCATATCCAGCTGCGGGTACAGGGAATTGGCGCTGTTGTTGCGGAAGGCGGTGTCGTCGTACCAGGGGGAATTCTCCGGGATCAGGTCGCGCAGGTCGGAGTTTGCCCAGCGGGGGTCTTCAGAAGCGGCGATGCGGTCGCGCTGGTAATGGCTGAAGAAGGCACTCACATTGGTGCGGCCGCCATTGAAGGTTTCGCCCCACTCGATGGCCAGCTTCTGGGTGTCGCGCTCGAAGTTGTCGTACTCGGTGTGCTTGACGGAAACGCTGAAACCGTCGAAATCGTTCTTCAGCACGTTGTTCACAACGCCGGCCACGGCGTCGGCACCGTAGATCGCCGAGGCGCCGTCGCGCAGGATTTCCACACGCTCGAGGCCGGCGGTAGGCAGAACGTTGGAGTTGGCGGTTACCACGGGTACGAAGCTGCCACCTACTTCTTCGGTCTGGTAAGCAGCGGCGTTCACCACCCGACGACCGTTCAGCAGTACCAGAGTGTTACCGGTACCCAGGTTACGCAGGTTGAAGGCACCGATATCACCGCGGGCGGAGTTCACACCGCCGCTGATGTTCTCGGCTTCGTTAAAGAAGTTCTGGCCGTTTTCCGGGATCAGTGCCAGCAGTTCCTCACCGGAATCCACACCCATGTTGGCGATATCTTCGGCATCAACGACAGAAACCGCCAGTGCCTCATTGATCTGCGCCCCCTTGATCTGGGTACCGACCACGGTCACCTGTTCGATGGATTCTTGCTTGGTGTCTTTCGCCGGGGTACCTGTAGCCGTGGCGGCGGCCTGTTCCTGGATAGCCAGTGCCAGCGGGCTCAACAGCATGCCGGAAAGCAGCATCATGGATCGCTTCATGGAGTTCTCCCTCATCATGGAAGTGCTCATTTCTTGAGCACATTTATTGTTAGAGTTGGTCTTAATCGGATTACTTCTAACAAGCTCAACGCATGAGTGAGGGAAATCCCCTATTCGGAGGGAAAGATTATTCGCCGTTGATCAGGAACCGTTCGGTCCCCCAGCTGGGCTGATAGTGGATGGTCTCGCCGGAAGTGCCACCGGGTCCCCGCAGAGCAAGGGCCAGGCCTGCGACGATCAGTAAAAGCGCGATGACGGACTGCCAGCGATTGCCGGGAGCCGGGGCGGGACCCACCTCGATGGCGGGTTGCTGCCGGGGTGTGGCCACCTGCGGGAAGATCATCACCTGCGGCGCATGGATCTGGCCACGGACATGGGACAGGGAGGCCGCACGGGCATAGAGCTGCGACAGCTCCTCGAAAGCCCAGCGGTGCAGCGGATCATCATCCAGCCACACGGCCAGCTGCCGCCGTTCATCGAGACTCACATGGTCAGCATCCAGGCGAGCGAGCCAGGCCGAGGCCTGCTCCATCACATCGTCGGGAATGCCAATGCAGAGCCATTCATCCAGCTGCAAGTCTGATCTCCTCGCGCTCCTCGCGCGCGGCTGCAGGTGGGGTCTGGGCCGTCCTGGCAGCGACAAGATGCTCTCGACACAGGCGCATGCCCTTGGCCAGATGGTTTTCCACGGTCTTGTTGGAGATGCCGAGGATGCGCGCAATGTCCTCGTGGGAGTGACCGTCAATTTTGCGCATCACGAAGACCTGTCGGCACTTGGGCGGCAGTGCATTGATGGCCGCCAGCAGTGCACGCTGCTCCTCTTCCCGGGTGATCTGGCTCTCCACCGCTTCCACCTGGGTGGCCTCCTGGAGGTCGTGCTGGGCGCTGATGCCATGCTGCTCCACCACCTTCTGGTGGCGCAGCACGCTGATGGCCAGGTTGCGCGCTACACGGAACAGGAACGGGCGCGGCTCCAGGGTCCGGTCTTCCTGCAGGGCAATAAACAGCTTCAGGTAGGCCTCCTGCAGTACTTCCTCGGCCTGGGCTGGTTCCAGCATACGCCGCAGGCTCGCCAGCAACTGTTCGTGGGTTTCCCCATAGAGCGCGTTGACCTGTTGCTCGACAGTGAGCGGGGGGCGGAATACTGCCGCGGTGAAGCGGGAAAAGCTGAATTTGGAGAAGATACTGTTCGACATGGGCGCCCTTTGATTATTTTTCTAGGTGCGCGCATCAGCGCTGAGCGAGGGATATTAGCATGCTAGCCACAGCCTGCTGTAGCTCAAGGTTTGGTCGAAGCAGCGGGGAGCGGTCACTCGGGCTGTGCAGAAAACAGCCAGCCCACTCAAGCCTGCCGCCATACCCGCACACGCCGGTGTTGACCAAATGTTCGCCAGCCCTACCGCTGGCGCCCAACTCTTGGTTACCCTGAGCGGTGTTAACAATGACGGAACCGCGAAAATAATGAACAAGATGTATACGCTGGCAGTGGTTGCAGGTTTCTTACTGGCTGGCTGCGCCACACAGTCAGAGCTGCCGCCAAGGGCAATCGTCGAGCCCTCTGTGATCTATCAGGCTATCGAGGTCGAGCAGGCCCTGGATGCCCGTGAAGGGCAAGCCATAGAGGCGGGCGCGCCCTGGTTCAAGGTGCTACCCGGCAATATCCCCGTCATCATTACTGCCCCGCATGCCACGCGTCCGCTCCGCGATGGCAACCGCCGATTCTCCGATGGCGGCGGCACCGCGGCGCTGGCCCTGTCTGTAGCAGGGCTCACCGGTGCCCATGTGATCTATACCACCGAGGAGGGCCCCTCGGACCCCAACTACTACGATGACAACGATTTCAAGCGAGAGCTGGCCCGCCTCATTAATGAAGTCCGCCCCCGCTACGTGCTGGATATCCACGGCAGTCACCCCTACCGCCCCTACGATATCGACCTGGGCACCATGAGCGGCCGATCACTGCTGGGGGAGGACGTATTGCTGCATGAACTGATTGCCAGCCTGCGCGGCGAGGGGCTGGATAACCTCTCCTACAACTACTTCGGCGCTTCGAAAAACCAGACCATCACCAAGTTTGCTTCTGGTCTCGGCGTACCGGCGATTCAGGTGGAGGTGAATACCACTTACCTCTCGCCCTCCGAGGGCAACCTGGAAGCGCAGCGCTTTTCCAAACTGGTTCAGGCCCTGGTGCGCTACGTTGAGAAAGAAGAGTCGGGCACCGTGAAATAACCTCCACGCCTATCGCGACTCTGGTCATGGTATGGTTGGTCGGTTAACTGAATAACTAGTCACAACCGACCCGGCTCCGGCCCTGTCGGCAGGGAGTGCATACCATGGCAAGGCTCGCGAAGTTGCTGCCCGCTCTATCGGTCATTCTTTTATTGCTGGTTCCCCAGGCCTGGGCCGCCAGCGCCTCTGAAACCCTGCAGCAGGTCATTGACGATCACTGGCAATACAGCCTGAAAGAAGACCCGATCATGGCAGGCCGCATGGGGGTGGCGGACTACAACGATCAGTTGCCCGGTGTCGCGCCGGAAGATCGCCAGCGGCGCCTGAAAGCGGAAAAAGACTTCCTCGCCCGCCTGCAGGCCATCGATGCCGACCAGCTGACCGACGCGGAGCGCATCAATCGCGATCTGCTCAGCTGGGTACTGACAAACTCGATCGAGAGCAGCGAGCTCTTCCTCGAACGCATGCCATTCAATTCCTACGCAAGCTTCTTCTTCGACGCCGTGGAGGCCAGCAATGGCTTGGCAATGGCGAACGTCAAAGACTACGAGGACTATATTGCCCGTATCCGCGATTTCGGTCGATTCTTTGATGAAAATATCACCAATATGCGAAAAGGCATCGCAGACGGCTTCGTGCAGCCGAAAATTGTTGTGCAGGGTGTTGCCCCCGTTGTTCGCGCTCAGGTGTATGACGATCCAAAGAAGAGTCGCTTGTATAAGCCATTCCAGGACATGCCAGCTAGCATTCCTGCTGCAGAGCAGAATCGCCTCCGGGCTGCGGGAGAGAAAGCCATAGGCGAAATCGCCAACCCAGCTTTCGCGCGTGTCGCTGACTTTCTCGAGGGTGATTACATGGCGGCGGCCACGGACACACTTGGCGCCGAGCAGCTACCGGGTGGCAAAAAGTACTACCGCCACAGCATCAAGACCTATGTCACCCTGAATATGGATCCGGCGGAAATCCACAAAATCGGCCTCTCTGAAGTCAAACGCATTCGTGCCGAGATGGCCGAGCTAATAAAGGAAATTGGCTTTAATGGCAGTTTCGAGGAATTCACCGAATTCCTGCGCACTGATCCCCAGTTCTACGCCAAAACCCCGGAAGAACTGTTGAAGGAAGCCTCCTATGTAGCCAAGAAGGTTGACTATCGTCTGCCCGAATTCTTTGGCAAGCTGCCTCGGCTCCCCTACGGCGTGGTACCGATCCCGGATGAGATCGCTCCGAACCATACCACCGCTTACTACAATCCCGCCGCTATCGGTGGTTCAGTCGGCGGAGGCTACTTTGTAAATACCTATGCACTGGATCAGCGCCCGCTATACGAACTGCCGGCTCTGTCCCTGCACGAAGCCGTCCCCGGCCATCATCTGCAGATTGCTCTCAGCCAGGAACTGGAAAACATCCCTGACTTCCGCCGTAATCTCTACCTCAGTGCCTTCGGTGAAGGCTGGGCGCTGTACTCCGAACGCCTGGGCAAAGAGATGGACGGCATCTACACCACCCCCTACGAACACTTCGGCCGCCTCAGCTACGAAATGTGGCGCGCCGCCCGCCTGGTGATCGATACCGGCATCCACTCCCAAGGCTGGACCCGCCAGCAGGCACTGGACTTCCTCTCCGACAACACCTCCCTGTCAGACGCCAACGTGCGCGCCGAGGTAGATCGCTACATCTCCTGGCCGGGCCAGGCGCTGTCGTACAAGATGGGGGAGATCAAGATTCGGGAGTTGCGCGCCAAAGCGGAGAAAGAGCTTGGGGATCAGTTTGATCTGCGCGCATTCCATGATGCGGTGTTGGCGAATGGGGCTTTGCCGATGGAGATGCTGATACGAAATATAAGCGGTTATATCGAGGGTAAAAAGCATAAAAAATAGCGGATTAAATGGACAGGCGCCTCAAAGCTAGGAATCGCTCTCGTTAGTCCGCGGCTATATGCCCTTATGTGGCCTGAGGGTAAGCCGCACATATAAACGCATGTGAGAGCTGGGATCTGCCTCAGGAACGGAATGATGATCGGGGGAATTTAAAATGAATGTGCGAGAACTGCTGCAGAGAGACCATGGTATAGATGTACGTATCACTGGGGGGAACGGTAGTAGGAGCGATCCATATGTAGTGGAACACTGTAATGCGGATGAATCTGCACTGACACAGGTCTATCTTTTGAGAGGTATTGCTAAGGGGCTCGGAGAGCTATGGTGCATCAGGGATTGGAATTTTTGCCAGAGTGGTTTGGCCACAGAGGTAGTGGTTATCGATGCCTTGCGCTTCACCCCAACACAAATAGAAACTTTTACCCGCGGCGTTTATTTTGATACACGATCTGTTGTAGGCAATCCGTGCATGCTGCATCCGTTGATATCATGGCGTGGTCCTGTCGACATTCCTTTTCTGCCCTATGAGTTGGGTTGGCTGCACTTCGACAAAGTGCTCGATAACACATCTTGCGTTGGGGGTTTCGATCAGACCATTCTCTATAGTGGCTTTGGAGCTAAGGCAAGTATCTACATATATCTAAGGTCAGACGTAGCTGCAGAAGCAGAAGCAGGAGCTGCGAGAGCTGCTGAGCTAAAGCGGGCTTCCGAAGTTCTGATGTGTGCTGATTTAAAGGACCCATGGCCGGTGGTTGAAAAGGGTCCTTTTGCAATAAAGTTCTATATTGATGGTAGTGATATAACTACGCTTGGAGTTGCAGTTAGAGGACGATACTTCGTCAAAGTGCGCCTTACCTATTTTGATGATCCAAAGATGCGGGAGCTGATGAACTCAACATTGAACGCCCTTTGTGCATTCTTACAATTACCTTCAGCAACTAAGCATTAAGGGTGCTCTACTGTAATTGAAGCTAAGAATTTACTTGTCTGGCCCCTAGTTCTCAGTTTTTAGTGGCAGGCATGGCGAGAGTTTAGGCTTGCTCGGACTAGCGCAAAATATTCGAGAGCACACCCAAAACCACTCCGTGTCTGAAGTTGCTATAGTCAAGTATTGTCTTGGCACACAAATAGATTTTTGTCTGATTCTAAAATCTCATCGCTGAGCACTTCATTTCCAGACAATGATCGTAACTTGTGCGATTAATTGGTCGCATACAGTTTGGAGCTGGAAACCTATCATATTGATGAAGTAATGGATGACACCCTGATACAGGCTCAGGATCTCCGCAGGTCCTATCGCAACGGTCACGAGAAAATCCGCGTACTCGACGGTCTGTCGTTGGAGCTGCGCCGCGGTGAGGCGGTAGCGGTCATCGGCCCCTCGGGCTCGGGCAAAAGCACACTGCTGAACCTGCTCAACGGCCTGCTGCGCCCCGATAGCGGCCAGCTGCAGGTGTTTGGCCGGCATCAGTCCGAGCTAACTGAAACCGACTGGGCCGAATTGCGCCGCACCCGCATCGCCACCCTGTTCCAGGATGGCAACCTGATTCCTACCCTAACCGTGGCCCGCAACATCGCTTTTCGTGCCGGGCTTGCCGGCCTGCGGGAGCATGAAGGCGATGCCTTGCTCGAGCAGCTGGATATCGCCGACACCGCCCACCGGTATCCCGACCAGATCTCCGGCGGCCAGCGGCAGCGGGCGGCGCTGGCGTGTGCCTTTGCCATGCAGCCGCAACTGATACTGGCCGACGAACCCACCGGCAGCCTCGACCAGGCCACTGCCAAACGGGTGAGCCCGCTGTTCTTTGATGCAATCCGCGAGCGCAATGTGGGCGCGCTGATCGTTACCCATAACCCGGAGCTGGCCCGCAGTTGCGACCGGATTCTGGAGCTGCGGGAAGGAGCCCTGCACCCATGGGACTCGGCAGCGTCTTTTTAAGCCATTACCGCCGCCACCCGGGGCAGCTGGCGGGCCTGCTGCTGATCCTGGTGTGTGCCGCCATGCTCTGGAGTGGTGTGCGCTCACTTACCGGTTCGGCCGAGGATGCCGTCAGCCGCTCCCGGGCGGCGCTGGAACCGCTGCTGAGCGTGGTCCGTGCGGATGGCCGCCCGGTGACGGGGGAAGATTATGCGCAGCTGCGCCGAGCCGGGCTGTGTGCGTCGCCGCGCCTGCGGGTGCGCTTGCCCGGAGAGGATGCCCCGGGGGTAATCGGTATCGACCCTTTCAGTGCCAGTTGCCTGCGCCAGTACAGTGAACAGCAAAGCGGGGGCGCATCGGCGATCGAATCACTGTTTACTGAACTCGATAATCCACCGCTGCTGGGCAGTGCCGCCGATCTGAAGCGCTGGCAGCAGTTGTCGCTGCCGGGTGTAGCTGATTACCCCATTGAAGAGACGGAGGGCCTGCCGCACGGGCAGCTGCTCACCGACATTTCCGTCGCCGCCACACTGGCAGCGGCGGGTCGCGGCACGTTGGAGATTCTGCTGCCGGCGGCAGAAGTGGAGCGTGTCCCATTGCTCGATGGTTATAGCGCCCGGGTGGAGGATTACGGCGTGGAGCCGGATTCGCTGGTGGAGGCCTTCCTGCTCAGCCTCGATGCCCTCGGGGCGCTGGCATTGCTGGTGGCCGCGCTGTTGGTGCGCAGTGTGTATCGCTTCGCGCTGGAACAGCGCCGCCGCACGCTGGAGATCCTGGTCCGCTGCGGTGTGCCAACCGTAAAGCTGCGGTTGGCACTGGTGGCGGAGGTGCTGGTGATTGCGGTGATTGGCGGCAGCCTGGGGCTGTGGCTGGGCAACTGGCTGGCCTCGGCGATGGCGCAGGGATTCCAGGGCACGCTGAGCGGGCTGTTCAATATCGACACTCTGGCGCAGGGCGGGCCCACGGCGGGAACCTGGCTCGGCATGGTGCTGATCCTGGCGCTGGTGGTGGGCTGGGCCTGTGTGGACCTGCTGATGTTCCGCCACCGGAGTGCGCCGGTCACGGAGCGAATGCAGGGCTGGCGCTGGTTGGCGGCACTGGCGCTGGTGGCGGTTTCACTGGCGCTGCTGTTATCCACAGACCGGCTGTGGCTGATCTTCCTCTCCACCACCGGCTGCCTGATCGGCGCCGGCCTGCTGTTGCCGGAATTGCTGAACCGGCTGCTCGCCTATGCCGAACATCGCGCACGGCGACCGTTGCTGGAGTGGTCCTGCTCCGAAATGCGCGCCCTGTGCCGGGTGCTGCAGTTGCCGCTGACCGCACTGGCCTTTGCCATCGCCACCGCCATTGGCGTGCAGGCGATGGTCACCGGCTTTGAATCCACCTTTGGCCGCTGGCTGGACCAGCGCCTGCAGGGAGATCTCTATCTCGACCCGGGCCAGCCGGTCTCCGCGCCGGAATGGGCAAGTCAGTTACAGGCACTACCCAACGTTACCAGCGTATTGCCGATGGTGCGCGGCCGCGGTGTGCTCGGGGATCTGCCGGTGGATATCTTCGCGGTGGACCCCACGTCGTCACTGCTGCAGGACTGGCCTTTCCTCGATGCAGTACCCGACCAATGGCAAAAGTTGGCAAGCGGCGGTGTGCTGATCAATGAGCAGCTGGCCCGACGCCAATCCCTCGCTGTGGGCGACCGGCTCCGGTTCCACCTCGGTACCGAAGCGCAGGCGCGGGAGGTGATTGGCATCTATGCCGACTACGGCCGGCCAGAAGGGGAGCTGTTGTTGCCGATTGCCGCAGTACCGGAAGCATTGCCCGGCCGCTACGCGACGTTTGTGCTGGGTGTGGATGACCTCAGCAAAAGCGGCTGGCAGGACTGGCCCGAGCAATACGCCTGGCTGGCGGAAAGCCGCCTGCGGGATCAGGCCGGCCTGAAACAGGCCGCCAACGCAGCCTTTGCCCGCACCTTCCAGATGACCCGCATGCTGAACACCCTGACACTGGCCCTGGCGGGTACCGCGCTGGCGCTGATGGGGCTGGTGATTTTCCGCCTGCGGCAGGGCAGCTATACCCTGCTGCATGTGTACGGTGTGCCGCGCAACAACCTGCGCAGGCGGTTGATTGTGCACAGCATGCTGGTCACCGGTTTGTTGGCCTTGTTGGCAACGCCAATGGGCATTTTCCTCGGCTGGGTTTTGGTAGCTCAGGTGAACCCCGCCGCGTTTGGCTGGGCACTGCCGCTGAAACTCTACCCCGACTTCTGGCTGCAGGTGTGGCTGGCTTGCCTTGCCATCGGCGCTTTCGTGGGTGCACTGGTGGGCGACCCGGTACGGCTGGAGACGCTTAAGAATGAATAGTGTGTGCCGGTTACTGCTGTTGATGTTACCGCTGCTGTTGCTGGCCGCCTGCGGGGAGCGGGATGACGCGGGCACGTCCATGAGTGCGCTCAGCGAACCGCCCGAGGGATTCCGCCAGGCCGCACCGGGCATGACCGTCAGCCTGCCGGCGGATCTGGGCGCGCACCCGGAATACCGTCTGGAATGGTGGTATCTCACTGCCAACTTGCGCAGTGCCAACGGCGAGCGCTTCGGCGTGCAGTGGACGCTGTTCCGCAACGGCCTGCGGCCGGGGCCGTTTGAGGGGGAGAAACCCGGCTGGCAGCTGGATGAGGTCTGGCTGGCCCACGCGGCGCTGAGCCGTCCCGGCGAGCACCATTTCGCCGATCGCGCCGCCCGCGGAGGCACCGGTCAGGCCGGCGTCACTGCGCAGCCGTTCAATGCCTGGATCGATCACTGGCAGCTGGCCAGCTCGGCGCAGGGAAAATGGACACTGGCGGTGGAGGCCGAGGACTTCAGTTATCAGCTGGAATTGCAGCCACTCTTGCCGCCGATACTGAACGGCGAAAAAGGCTTCAGCGCCAAATCTCCAGGTGGCGGCGGGTCGATGTATTTCAGCTATCCGCAGCTGGCGATTGAAGGTGAAGTGAAAATTGAGGGTGAGCGCTTTGTGGTCAGGGGGCAGGGCTGGTTCGACCGCGAGTGGAGCAGCAAGTACCTGAAGCCGGATCAGCAGGGCTGGGACTGGATGGCGCTGCACCTGGACGACGGCCGCCACCTGATGGCTTTCCGCGTGCGCGGGGCCGAGGACTTTTATTCGGGTACGCTGGTAGCAGCCGACGGCAGCGCGCGAACGCTCACCGCCAAAGACTTTACCCTGAAGCCACTGGAAACCCGCGACAGTCACTATGGCGAGGTACCGGTAGTGTGGCAGCTACAGGTGCCCTCGGCCGGGCTGGATCTGAAGGTCGAATCCTGGCCCGGTGACTACTGGAACCCGGGCGCGCTGCGCTACTGGGAGGGACCGGTGACCGTCAGAGGCAGCCTCAACGGGGAAGGTTACCTGGAGATGACAGGCTACGGAAACTGAAGGAGCGACAGCTGTGAGCGTTCAGGCCATTTACGGATAACCCCAGACGGTAACAAACCGTCGATAAGAAAGATTTATCGAGAGGGCAGCGATAGGTAGGGGTGTCAGGTCGGGAAAAATTTCTGGCGCCTGCGCGTCCGTCAAGGATATGAGTGACATAGTCGGGGGAGGAGGATGCACTGGGTAATACAGAAAGAGATATTCAGAACCGTAAATTACAACTTGCTTATCGATGCACTGGTGCGGATGTCTGTTCCTCACACAGCCATATCGATTCCACCAGGAGCACGAGGACTTGAGCCGGAGATAAACCCGAAAGGTAAGGTCTATGTGTGTGGAGCGCTGAAGCTCGCAGAAATTTCACGGGCTCGGGGTTGGTCTCCCGGCCATTTTTTCAACGGACAATTTCGCTTTGATAAGTGGGAGGAGCGTCTGGGGAATGAACTTCTCAATCATGGCGCGCAGGTCTGCAAACTGAAAGACGTCAGTTTGACGGAAAGGGGTAGTTGCTTTATTCGTCCTCTGGAAGATAGCAAGGCATTTGATGGGCGTGTATACAATCGGGCAGGTCTGAATACTTTTCTGAAAGCAAGCGCTGGCACCCATGTGCGAGATATGACTGTCGTCGTTGCCCAGTGCAAAGAGATTTATCAAGAAAGTCGGGTTTTTATAGTAAAAGGAGAAATCGTAACGGGCTCGGTATATAAAGTCGGTGGAAAGCCACATCTATCCAGCCTACTGAACGATGACGTAATAGAGTATGTACAAAAAATCATGGAGATATGGCTTCCATTCGAATCGTGCGTAATCGATATTGCGCTGACAGGAGAGGGTCTGAAAGTAATCGAATTTAACAACATTAACAGTTCAGGCTTTTATGCGGTGGATGTACCGAAGTATGTTGAGGCGATTGAGGTTGCCTACGGATAAAATATGATTCTGAGAGGTTGGTGATTTGCGCCTCAATTTTATTGCCTTGAAAAGAGGCTGCTAGCTTAACGGAAAAATATATGGACATACCCTTAATAAGCTCCTCCGTGCAAGAGGAAGTAAAGCGACGATTAGCTGCGGTAGAGCAGGAGCATGGCGTTAAGATTCTATTTTGTTGTGAGTCAGGAAGTAGAGCTTGGGGATTTGCTTCGCCTGACTCTGACTACGACGTCCGCTTTATCTATGTCCGGCCTCAAGATTGGTATCTTTCCTTTGACGTTGAAACAAGGAAAGATGTTATTGAATACCCAATAGTCGATGAAATTGATTGCAGCGGGTGGGATCTGCGCAAGGCGCTCTACCTTTTTACCAGGACAAATGGTGCACTGCTCGAATGGTTAAATAGTCCCATCCGGTACATGGAGAGGGGAGATCTGGCAGCTCGGTTAAGGAGTCTGGCGCCGCAGGCCATTAATGATGTGGCGCTCTGCTACCACTACAGTCATATGGCGAGAAACAACGCTAGAGAACATTTGGGTAAAGCCAAGGTCAAGATGAAGAAATACTTCTACGTTCTCAGGCCCTTGCTAGCAATCCGATATATTCAGGCGGGGCGGGGAATTCCTCCGGTCGAGTTTGAGAAGCTCATGGATGCGGTCGTACCCACCGAGATCAAGGGGGATATCGAAGCATTGCTGGAGCAGAAGCGCAGGACGCCAGAGTTCGGTCTGGGGGATAGGGTGGAGGGAATAGAGAGGTTTGTGACGTCAGAGTTCGAAAGTCACAACGAGCAGTTTAAGGGGCAGGGTCGGCCGGATATCCTCGAGGGGAAAAGAGTCCGAGAAGCGCTCAACGAGATATTCCGAAATTCAGTGCATAGCAGTTGGGCGTAGCGGGACCAGGGAAGGCATGCCGCCTGGCTGGGCTTGGATGGCATGACCGGGCTCTGCTTGAGCCAATCGCGGCTGCTTCCTCCTGAAACACCAAGACGAACTACCTTAAAAACTGGATAATGCCGCGGCTTAACCCGCTCGCCGCCAAATCCTCTAATTCCGGTAGTCCCCGCATGGAAATCAACGTCAACTTCCTCGACAACCTCCGCCTGGAAGCTAAGTTCGATGACTTCACCGTCATCACCGACCAGCCGATCCGCTATAAGGGCGATGGCTCGGCGCCGAGTCCGTTCGATTATTTCCTGGCGTCTTCTGCGCTGTGTGCGGCCTACTTCGTGCGTGTGTACTGCCTGGCGCGGGATATCCCCACGCACAACATCCGCCTGTCGCAGAACAATATTGTCGACCCGGAGAACCGCTACAACCAGATCTTCAAGATCCAGGTGGAGCTGCCGGAGGATATCTCGGAGAAGGATCGCCAGGGCATCCTGCGCTCCATTGACCGCTGCACGGTCAAGAAGGTGATCCAGACCGGGCCGGACTTCCAGATCGAAGTGGTGGAAAACCTGGCCGAGGATGCCCAGGCCCTGCTGATGGTGGAGCCGGATGCTGAGCACCGGACCTTTATCGAGGGCAAGGACCTGCCGCTGGAGCAGACCATCGCCAACATGACCAGGATTCTGGCGGACCTGGGCATGAAGATCGAGATCGCCTCTTGGCGCAATATCGTGCCCCATGTGTGGTCGCTGCACATCCGCGATGCGGCCTCGCCCATGTGCTTTACCAACGGCAAGGGCGCCACCAAGGAGGCGGCGCTGTGTTCGGCGCTGGGCGAGTTCATCGAGCGCCTGAACTGCAATTTCTTCTACAACGACCAGTTCTTTGGTGAGGAGATTGCCAATAGCGAGTTCGTGCATTACCCGAATGAAAAATGGTTTGTGCCGGGGCCCGACGACGAGCTGCCCGAAGAAATCCTCGATGACTACACCCGTGCTATCTACAACCCGGATGGCGAGCTGGGCGGTTCCAACCTGATCGATACAAACTCCGGGCGCGCCGACCGCGGTATCTGCTCGCTGCCGTTTGAACGACGGTCCGACGGTGAAGTGGTGTACTTCCCCTCCAACCTGATCGAGAACCTGTTCCTGAGCAACGGGATGAGCGCCGGTAATACATTGCCGGAGGCGCAGGTGCAGTGCCTGTCGGAAATTTTCGAGCGGGCGGTGAAGAAGGAGATCATCGAACAGGAGATCGCCCTGCCGGATGTGCCGGCGGAGGTGCTGGCAAAATACCCGGATATCGTTGAGGCCATCGAAGAGCTGGAGAAACAGGGCTTTCCGATCCTAGTCAAGGACGCCTCCCTGGGCGGTCGCTTCCCGGTGATGTGTGTGACGCTGATGAATCCGCGCACCGGTGGCGTGTTCGCTTCCTTCGGCGCGCACCCCAGTTTTCATGTAGCGCTGGAGCGCAGCCTGACCGAGCTGATGCAGGGCCGCAGCTTCGAGGGCCTGAACGACGTGCCGCCGCCCACGTTCAATAGCCACGCGGTACAGGAGCCCAATAACTTCGTCGAGCATTTTATCGATTCCACCGGTGTGGTGTCGTGGCGCTTCTTCAGCGCCAGATCGGAATATGAATTCGTCGAATGGGATTTCTCCGGTGCGCATAAGGATACGAACCAGACCGAGGCCGAGCGCCTGTTCCAGATCCTCGAGGAGTTGGGCAAGGAAGTGTACATGGCCGTCTACGAAGACCTGGGCGCGCCCGCCTGCCGTATCCTGGTGCCGGGATATTCCGAGGTGTACCCGGTGGAGGATCTAATCTGGGACAACACCAACAAGGCACTGGATTACCGTGAGGATATCCTCAACCTCCACCGCCTGAGCGATGATGAACTGGAAGACCTGGTGGAGCGCCTCGAAGAGAGCCAGATCGACAACTACGAAACCATCATTACCCTGATCGGCGTCGAGTTCGATGAGAATACGGTCTGGGGCCAGCTGACCGTACTGGAGCTGAAAATCCTGATTTACCTGGCGCTGCAACGACACGATGAAGCGCAGGAGCTGGTGGAAATGTTCCTGCAGTACAATGACAACACCGTCGAGCGTGGCCTGTTCTACCAGGCGGTCAATGCTGTGCTCGAGATCACCCTGGATGATGAGCTGCGGCTTGACGATTACCTCACCAATCTGCGCCGGATGTTCGGAGCGGACGTGATGGATGCAGTCGTCGGCTCAGTGAATGGCAGCGTGCGCTTCCATGGCCTGACGCCAACCAATATGGAGCTGGAAGGTCTGGATCGGCACTTGCGGCTGATCGAGAGTTACAAGAAACTGCACAGAGCACGGGCTGCAATCAATACAGGTGCTGTTGATAATTGAAGAGTGGGCTGCGAGTAGACAGGACTGTCCCGCTCCCCTGAGAATAACCTGGAAATAGACAAGGACGTCATATGAAAACAGTCTGCGCAGTCTTATTCTGCTGGGTTGCTCTGCTGTGTGGCTGTACTTATGCGGGTGCGGTGCTTGATGAAGAGGTCCATGAAGTGCTGAAGCGCGATCAGTCTGCCTCCGTCAACGAGCCGCGTAAGAAAACCAATGATTTCGCCGAATTGGGACTGTTGTTCGATGCGGCGATTTTAAAAACGATTCTGATATCCGATAGGCCGCAGGAAAAGCCATCGGCCGATGTTCCCACCTATTGCTATCCACCCTTCAAACAGGTGTGTTCCGCCAGAGACAATATATGCATCTGCAAGCACGATGACGCGTCAGTTGTGGGCGTTCAGCAAAAGGATGCGCCGGGAGATCAACCCGAATAAACCGCTTACAGGGGGTTGTCAGTCACATAGCCGTTTCGGCCTGAGCAGGCTTCGGGGTAGCCGTACTGATTTGTTGTCCTACCAATTCAGCTTGTTGGTCAAGTCGATAAAGCCGGTAATGGTCAACCTGCCCTGGACGGCGTTGTCGGACAATCTCTCTGTCCTCCCAACGATCCCGGAATGCAACAAACTGGCCGGGTAAAACGTCACCCGGTTGAACCGCGCCTCCACTTCGCCAACCTTCTCGTACCAGTCCCCGCATTCGCTCGCATAGCCGGGTTGCACCTGCTCCAGGTGTTTGCCCGCCTGTGCCTGGTAGGCGGTGACACGGTCATCGAGAATATTTTCGAAGCCGCTCTCTCTGTGCCGAAAAAAAGCGGTGCCGCGAAAAGGTTTGTCGCAGAGGTAATGCAGCATGGCCAGCTGCCGGCCATGGGTGGCATCGAAATGGGGCAGGGACTGGATCGGCTGCAGTTCCGTGGGTGGTTTGGTGACCATGGAATAACAGCAGAACGCATTCGTGATTGCCGCACTGGCGAGACCGTTGCGGGTATCCAAGTCATAGGCTTGCTCCAGCGCGTCGGCCACTTTCTCCAATAGTGGACTGAGGTAATCTGCCGGCACCTGGGCGCGCATCCCGGGGTAGTAGGGGTTCTCGCGCAACCACTGGCTGTTACGGGCAGCGCGGACCAGTTGCTCCGGTTGGGGATGCGCATCGTCGATGATCACGATGGGAGTCTGCTCATTGCCGAGCCGTTCGATACTGACCTGCATTTGCCTGTGCGCTCGCTAAAACCGGCCTTCATTATGCCTGAGCCGGTTTCGATTGGCAGGGCAGAGGACGCGTGCCCTGCGCCCACAAAAAAGCCCGCCGGGTGGCGGGCTGTCGGAGGCGGAAATCCGCAGGGTCAGAGGCTGGCGGATTCCGGGGCAGCGGCGGCCTTGTCGGCTTCCTCTGCCTCGGTTTTCTTCGCATAGCCATCTTCATCCAGCTCGACGATGGGCATGCCCAGTGCTTCCACATCCTCGCGGATGCTGGCTGCATCGCCGACCACCACGATCGCCATGTCCTGCGGCTGCAGTACATCGGTGATGACCTTGTTGAGGGTCTTGCGGTCGGTCTCCTGCAGGATGGCGTTCTGCTGTGAACGGTAGTCCAGCGGCAGGTCGTAGCGCAGGATGTTGTTGAGCAGGCCGAGCTTGGCAGCCGGCGTCTCATAGCTGCGCGCTTCCTGCTGACCGATGGCGGAACGCAGGTAATTGAACTCCGCTTCAGTCATGCCGTCCTTGTCGAAGGCCTCCAGCTCGGTGAGCACTTCGTTCAGGGCATCGGCGGTCGCATCCATCTTCACCTCGGAACTGAACATGTACATGCCCTCCTGCGGCTCGCCCATCAGGTAGGTGCGGGCGCCGTAGGTGTAGCCCTTGTCTTCCCGCAGGTTCAGGTTGATGCGGCTGTTGAAGTTGCCTCCCAGCGGGAAGTTGCCCAGGTAGGCGAGGTAGTAATCACCCAGGGCATCGTAAGCCAGGGCGTGCTGGCCGACCCGAAGGCTGGACTGAGCGGCGCCTTCCTTGTTGACCAGGTATACGGTGCGGCCGTCGATCTTCGGCTTTTGCAGCGCAATGGCAGCGCGAGCCGGTTCGGACACCTTCAGCTTGGCCAGGCCATCGAGCGCCTTGACGATGGTGTCGTGGGGCAGGCTGGTGCTGACGGTGACGCCGCTCAGATGCGAGGGGAAGTTGACCTTGTAGTAACCCTTGACGTCCTCCAGGGTGATCTTGGCCACGGTATCCGGCAGGCCGCCCATGGGGAAGCTGAGCGGATGTTCAGTGCCGCGCATCACCGCGCCAACAGCGCGGGTAGCGAGGCCCTGCGGGGTCTTGCGCGACTGCTGCAGGCCCTCGATGGTCTGCTGTTTGATGCGGGCGAAGTCCTCCTCGGTAAAGGCCGGTTTGAGGATCCGTTCCATCATCAGCGGCATGGCCTCGTCCAGGTGCTTGGCCAGCACGTTGAGGGTGACGGTGGTTTCATACTGGCCCGGGTCGACACTGATGGAAGCGCCGAGGCGGCTCAGGGCTTCGGCAAACTCCGCCGCGCTGCGCTCGGTGGTGGTCTCGGTCATCAGCGACGTCATCAGTGCAGTCAGGCCGGCTTTGCCGCGGGGCTCGTCGCGCTGGCCCACATCGAAGACCGCGCGCACGGTCACGGTCGGAGTCTCGTCATTCTGTACCGCCAGCAGGCGCACACCGTTTTCCAGCTTGCCGTCGGTGATGGTGGGCAGCTCAACCTGCGGGTTGACGCCTGCGGTAGGCTGCACGCTGCGGTCGAAGTCATCTTTCACCGGGCGCAGGGCGAGAGCCTCGTCGTCGTCACCGTAGCTTTCCGGAATGGTGCGTTTCCATTCGTAATTCTGTTCGGCGGCGGCCAGTTCCGGCTTGCCGTTTGGTACGACGCTCAGCAGTACCGCAGGCTTGTCGGCGATGTACTGGTCGAATACGCGCGTGACGTCAGCGGTTTCGACGGACAGATACGCCTCGATCTCTGCATCAATGCCTTTGGGACTGCCGGTGAAGGTTTCGAAGGCGGCCAGGGTGGACACTTTGCCGGCGACGGACTGCAGGCCGAACACACGGCTGGCTTCGTAACCGGCCTTGAACTTGACCAGATCATCTTCGCTCACGCCGCGCTCGACGAATTCCACCAGGGTGTCACGCACTGCCTGCTCAAGCTCTGCCAGTGACTCGCCGGAGGCGGGGTTCTGCACAACAAAGAACCACATCTCGCAGGCCAATTCGCGACAGGGATGGAAGACACTGGCCTGTACTGCGCGGCCGGTCTGCACCAGGCGCTGGTAGAGCATGGAGTCCTGTCCCTGGCCGAGGATCTCTGCGGCGGCATCCAGGGCCGGCTCGTCCGGGTGGTTGTAGTGCACGGTAGGGATCATCATCGCCAGCGCCGGCAGGTGGATGTTGTCCTCCAGCGTCACGTAGCGATCGGATTCGAGCGAGGCGGGCTGCTTGGGCAGGTTTTCGACTTCCGGGCCTGCAGGAATAGGGCCGAAGTACTTCACCACCCACTCCAGGGTCTTGGCCTTGTCGATGTCGCCACCGATGGTCAGGGTGGCATTGTTGGGGCCGTACCAGCGCAGGAAGAAGCGCTTCAGGTCATTCAGGTCGGCCCGGTTCAGATCCTCGAGCCAGCCGATCACCGGCCAGGAGTAGGGGTGGCCATCCGGGTACATGGCGGCATCCAGGGTTTCCCTCACTCGCCCGTAGGGGCGGTTATCTACCCGCTGGCCGCGCTCGTTCTTGACGGTCTCACGCTGAACCTCGAATTTCTCCTCGGTCACCGCATCCAGGAACACGCCCATACGGTCGGCTTCCAGCCACAGCACGGTTTCCAGCTGGTTGGCCGGTACGGTCTCGTAATAGTTGGTGCGGTCGGTGTTGGTGCTGCCGTTCAGGGTGCCACCGGCTTCATTGATGATGCGGAAGTGTTCCTCATCGCCAACGTTTTCCGAGCCCTGGAACATCATGTGCTCGAAGAAGTGGGCAAAGCCGGAACGGCCCGGGTCCTCACGGTTCGAGCCCACGTGGTAGGTCACATCCACGTGCACCAGCGGGTCTGAATTGTCTTCGTGCAGGACCACGGTCAGGCCGTTATCGAGTTTGTACTTGCTGTACGGGATGGCGATTTCGGCCCCATCGCCGTCGAAGCTCTCCACGTGGGTGACTCCGGCGGGCAACGCAGTGGCGGCTGCGGCGGCAGTGTCTTTGGTGGAGGTTTGCGAGGCCGGATCCTCGGGCCCCTTGCTGCACGCAGCGAGCAGTGCGGCAGTGAAAATCAGTGCGATTCTGGTTGGGTGCATGGTGGTAGAAAGCTCTTCTTTATGAGAATTAGGGGCGCTTTTTGTCACGCGGAACCCAAGATCCTAACACAGCGATTTTGGAGGGCGACGGGACCGGCGCCAGTTGCTCGCGAATACCCGGCACTTCGTCGCAGGGCGGGTTGCCAGTGAATACCAGTGAATCAGAGTGCCCCGAGATAGGCGCTGCCGCCCAGCTGCCGGACCTGCCGGTTGATGGTCGCGGCGCGGTTGCGCACATAGTGGGACGGGTGCTGGGCCGACATGCGTCTGGGGTTGGGCAGCACTGCTGCCATGCGCCCCGCCTGCCAGCTGCTGAGGTAGCGCGCAGAGGTGCCGAAGAAGCGCTGAGCCGCCGCCTGGGCGCCGTAAACCCCCTCTCCGAATTCGGCGATATTCAGGTACACCTCCAGAATCCGCTCCTTCGGCCACAGCAGTTCCATCAATACGGTAAACCAGGCCTCCAGGCCCTTGCGCAGGTAACTGCGGCCGTGCCACAGGAACAGGTTCTTGGCGGTCTGCTGGGTAATGGTGCTGGCTCCGCGAGGGCGCTTGCGGTCTTCTCGCAGCGCCTGTTTCAGTGCCGCGAAATCGAAGCCGAAATGATGGGCAAATTTCTGGTCTTCCGCTGCGATCACGGCCATCTGCAAATGGGGCGAGATCCGCTCCAGCGGCTGCCACTCCTGCCGCGCCTCGCGGCCATTGCCCAGCTCCCAGGCCACTATCACTGCCGAAGAGGGCGGGTCGATCCAGCGCAGGGCCAGTACCAGCAGGGCGCTGAGGCACACAAAGGCGGCAATGAGAGCGAGACCGAGTCTGGCAGTGCGTTTCAGGAGGCGATGCATGGTGGGCCCGGGGTCGTACATCTTGAGTCTTCCCTGAGACGCCCGACGGAGATGGAGGTTCCGTCGCCGGCGATTTCCGGGGGGCAGGCGCAGTCATTCCCCCATTTTTGGCGCGATCCCGCTCTCTCTAGTAGAGTTGGCAGCTGGTTTCACCGACCCTGAAAATCGGTCACCTTTCCATAAACAGAACAACAAAGGTGTGACTCCGTGAATCGATTCACCCGGCGCAATTTCCTCAAGGGTGCGCTCGCCACTACCGGCGGTGTGCTGGTATCCACCCCGCTACAGGCCATGAGCCGCCCACAACTGCCCTCTGAAGTCGGCTTTACCCACGGTGTCGCCAGTGGCGATCCCCTGCAGGATGCGGTGATCCTGTGGACCAGGGCCACGCCTGCGTCATCACTCGCGCGGGATGAACCGGTCACGGTGACCTGGGAGCTGGCCCGGGACCGGGCGTTCACCGACGTGTTGCGCCGGGGCAGTGCCGAGACCGGCGCCGGGCGCGATTACACCATCAAGATCGATGTGCAGGGGCTGGAACCGGATACCACCTATTACTACCGGTTTCTCGGCGCTCTTGAGCAGAGCCCGGTGGGGCGCACCCGGACCCTGCCCGCTGATGGAGTGGAGCAGGTCAGGCTGGCAGTGTTCTCCTGCTCCAATTACCCGGCCGGTTACTTCAACGCCTACGCGCTTGCTGCTGAGCGCGGCGACTGGGATGCGGTGCTGCACCTCGGGGACTACATCTACGAGTACCCGGCGAACGGCTATGCCACAGAACACGCGGCAGAAATCGGCCGCGCGCTGCCGCAGGACAATGCCGGTGAACTACTGACCCTGGTGGACTACCGCAAGCGCTATGCGCTCTACCGCACCGATACCGGCCTGCAGGCACTGCATGCGGCAGCGCCGTTTATTGCTGTCTGGGACGATCACGAAGTGGCCAACGATACCTGGAAGGGCGGGGCGGAGAACCACAGCCCGGAAGAGGGCAATTTCTTCGAGCGCCGCGCGGCGGCGATCCAGGCCTATTACGAGTGGCTGCCCATCCGCCCGCCCATGGGCGAGACCAAGCCGCAGATCTACCGCAGCTTCCGTTTCGGCGACCTGCTCGACCTGCATATGCTCGATACCCGCATCATCGGTCGCGACGAGCAGCTGCAGTTTTCCCGCTACCTGCGCGAGGATGGCAGCTTCGACGAGCGCGGCTTCGGTGCTGCGCTGGCCGATCCGGGGCGGACCCTGCTCGGTCCGACGCAGCGCAACTGGCTGGCGGAGACACTGCAGCGTTCCAGCGGCCACTGGCAGCTGCTGGGCCAGCAGGTGCTGATGGGCAGGATGCACCTGCCGGCGGAAATCCTGATGAGTTATTACAGCCGTGGCCAGAAACCGGATCCGACCCGCGAGCTGGTGCAGCTGAAGGCGGGCAGCCTGCAGGGCAGGCCCCTGAGCGAAAGCCAGCGCGCCCGTCTCGAGCAGCGGGTGCCCTACAACCTGGATGGTTGGGACGGCTACGGGGTTGAGCGCGAGGCGTTGTACCGCCATGTGAGTGAGCTGGGCAAAAACCTGGTGGTGGTGGCCGGTGATACCCACAACGCCTGGTACAACCAACTGAGGGATGACAGCGGGCAGTTGGTGGGTGTGGAGTTTGCCACACCCAGCGTGACCTCGCCGGGGATGGAGACCTACCTGAACCTGGATGAAATGGCCGCGCGGGAGCTGGCACAGGGCATGCCGGTACTGATCGATGATCTGCAGTACTGCAACCTGCACCAGCGGGGATTCATGGCGCTCACCGTTACCCGTGAAGAGGTGCAGGCGGAATGGACCTTCGTGGATAACATCGACAGTAACGAATTCGCCGAGGCCGGCAGCCACCGGGTTGTCCATCGCCTGGGGTAAAAGGCTCGGGTTTTAGAGCGCTTTGCTGTCAGTCATCTTCAGTCAACCCGATAGGGCAGCTGCCGCAGGATATTGCCTGCCGGCGCATAGTTGCAGGTGACGATGGTCCTGAACCTGCCCGAGGGACAATGATAGATCCCGCAGCCGACAGCACGCGGTAGCCTGCGGCCCTGCCCATCAAAGGCATCGACCGAATTCCAGATCAGCTGCGTGTAGTGCCCGGCTTTCAGGTCACTGAATGGCTCGAAGCGAAAATCCTTTGCTTCCCCCGCCTAGCTTTCCACCGCCAGCTTCAACGCTTCCGCCTCAGGCAGGTGGGCAGAGTGATAGAAGATATTCTCCCCGATCGCCGGATAGGCCGGGTTGCCCCCCTCGGCGAGGAAGTCGGCCCGGCGACTCTTGTTATGGCCGCGCACGCTACTGCATTGCACAGCTGACCAGTTGAGAGCAACGCGCGCCAGCGCCGTATCGTGTACGAGCATCTCCACCGGTGGATTGGGTTTCGGGCTGTTGGGCAGCTGGCCGCTGTTGAGGTCTTGGCGGAGCTGGTTATGTAGCTTCAGTGCAAGACAATCGGTGGGGTTGCCGCAATTTTCACTGCCGGTCACCGTTTCGCCTATGGTGCTGAGGGCGGCGAGCAGCGGGAGCGAGACTAGTGCACGGATCATAAGTCTGTTCCGGAGCTCCAGAGATTTCAGGAGGGGCATAGCCTACCGCGCCCGCACGAAGCGCGAACTGTCTCTAGTAGCTAACCGGCGTCGGCGGTTAGCTGCTCGCCCTCGATTTCCGCCAACAATTGGAGCGCCCTCTCGGCCTGGGCTTCTGAATGCGCCCAATTGACCACGCGGGTTAGGAAAAACTGTGCGTCTTCCCTGAGACCGGCTTTCAGCGAGTATTCCCCAGCCAGCTGGTTGGCCGCCAGGCTGGCCGGGTTGCGTTTGATGACCCGCAGGATTTCATTCATGGCCGATTGCCTGCGGCCGAGCTCCCAGTAGACCTCGATCAGCAGTCTGCTCTCTCCATAGAGCGCGTCTGCCGCCTGTGCCGCTTCCAGATGATGCGCTGCTTCTGCCAGCAGTACCCTGCGATTGTCGGGATTCTTTTCGGCGAGATCGAACAGGGCATGGCCAAGGTGTGCGTGGCCGGCGCCACTCAGCTCCGGGTCTTCCATCAGCCTAGAGATCAGTGCGGCCTCGGTGCCGACCTCATCCGACTCGTGGCCCTGGACAATAGCCAGTGCGGCAAGGCCCTCGCCGTCGAGTGATTTCCGGTTGTCAGCCAGCAGCTCGCTGGCATAGTCCCAGTCTCCGCCGGCAAGAGCCAGTCGCACTTTGATATTGACCAGATCCCCATTGCTCAGCGGGCTGACATCTACGGACTGCTCGACATCGGGTAGGGGCATAGCAATGGCATTCAAGTGCCTTTGCCGGGCGTAGCGTCGCATTTCGTTCGCGATCGCCTTGGCATCCTCACCCATTTCTTCGAAAAAGACCTCAGCCGCTTTTTCACCCTGGGTATACCGAAGCAGGTACTGCTTCAGGGCATCGGAACGATCGTCCATACCATTGGCCGCGCCCAGTATCATGCGGTGCGTCAGCAGCCACGCAGTCGCATAAAAACGGCCGGTAAACTGGTTATTGCCGAACTTGCCTTCAGGCTCCAGCAGTGAGGCCAGCGGCAGCGTATTCTCGCGCGCGAGCCAGCCCCGGCGTATCTCTGGCACGCCACCAATAATCGCTTTGCCATCCTTGAATTCCAGTGTGGAATAAAACTCGGCGATGCCTTCGCTGTACCAGCGCGGGTAGACGAAGTTGCCCAGCCGGTAGGTCAGGTAGTGGACATACTCGTGAAAGAAGATCGAATCCTTGCCGCCCGGGCCGACCACCATCAAGGGGTAACCGAGGCGGTCCCGGTAGAAGCCTCCACTGTTGGTGGTGAATTTGCGCAGCTGCCACTTGCTCTTGAACAGGTAGACCTCAAACGGGACGTCTACCGAGTCCTCCGGCACTCCGAGCAGTTCATGGATCGACTGTTTGAATAACTCAAACCGGCGGATCTTTTTCAGGGTGGTCTTCTCGGAGTAGTCCGAGTAGACGATAAAGTTGCCGGATTCGTATTTGCGCCAGCCGGAATCTGCACTAGCGGGTAGGGAAAACCCCGTCACGAGAGCGACAAAGAGCGCAAGGAACATTGCCTGCATCGGTACTGCATCCTCCATGTGTAGCACTGGCTCTACAGCTACCGGCGCAGCACCTGGCCCGGGGAAAATCAGTATTTACCCGGGCGCAGGTAGGTGGTTGTTGGACGTACAAATTACAAGAGTGCCGGCCGCGGGGCAATGATGGGGCGCGGCGGGTGCATGGGTATTACTCAGTGACGAGTGTCCGACACTCGTAGAAGTCTTCCCCTTCCTCGCCCAGCACGGACGCCAGACCCGGCAGCAGTTCCTGCATGTCCCCCAAGAGCATCCACGGCGGATTGATCACGATCATGCCTGCCGACGTCATGCCGGGGCCATCACTGTCCGGAGCGATGCCGAGCTCGAACTGGACTACGTTGCGGATACCGGACGTTGTGATCTGGCGCTCCAGCTGTTCGATACGAGCACGCTCTACCACCGGGTACCAGAGTGCGACGGTGGCGCTGGGCATACGCCGATAGATCAGCTTCAGGGCATCGATCACCCGCTGGTAATCCTGCTTCATCTCATAAGGTGGGTCGATGAGGATGCATGCCCGTCGGGACTGGGTCGGCAGCAGCCCCATCAACGCCCGGAAGCCATCTTCCTGGCGGATATGCACGTTTGGCCCACTGCAGGTGCGGCGCAGTTCCACTACATCGCTGGGGTGCAGTTCATACAGCCAGGCTTTGTCCTGTGGCCGCAGCATGCTGCGGGCGATGGCTGGTGAGCCGGGGTAGACTCGCAGGCGCTCGTCCGGGTTGTGGGACCAGATCTGCTCCAGGTAGGTCTGGAGGGTCGCCACATCCGGGGTGCTCTGCAGCAGGCGCCCGATGCCATTGCGGTATTCGCTGTTCTTGGCTGCCATCGCGCTTTGCAGTCGGTAGAGCCCGGCACCGGCGTGGGTATCGATGTAGTCGAAGGGTTTTTCCTTCTTCTGCAGGTAAGTGAGGATTTCCACCTGCACGAGGTGCTTCAGCACGTCGGCAAAATTGCCGGCGTGGAAGGCATGGCGATAACTGAGCATGGGACCCGTCTGAAAAATCTCGGATGGACAATCGGGCCTGTGGCCGGGGAGCGGCCGACGCGGCTGTTGGGAGTAGCCTTGGATGACGGGCCGGAACCGGCCCACCAGGGATCTCGCGCGGATTTTGTGCTGGTTTGGGGTGGGTGTAAACAAAATTTGGGCGGGGGGCGAAGTGTGGGGCGGGTGCCGGGGAAACGGGGTGACTGGGTGGGTTTTGGGGAGGCTGCGGGGGGAGGATTCGCTCCCGTTGGTCGCGGCTCTCCGCTTCGCTCCGGGTAACTTCGCGCTATCGCGCTCGTTGGTCTCCGGCTCGTTCTCATTTCAGGGTGGACGGGCGTTTTAGGTAGGGCTGGGGGTGCGGCGGGGAGAGGATTAGCTCCCTTCGGTCGCTGCTCTACAGCGGCGTTGCCGCTTCCGAGTCGAACGGAGGTTCGAATCTGGGCCCTCCGACGATCCATATACAAGAAAGGCCACCCGATGGGTGGGGGGGGTTAGAGGATTAGCTTCGCCCTTTGGGCTCGCTGGTCTCCGGCTCGTTCTGCTCGAAAAGGTCAGGGTGGACGGAGCCTCTAGGTAGGGTGAGCCTGCTGCGGGGAGAGGATTAGCTCCCTTCGGTCGCTGCTCTACAGCGGCGTTGCCGCTTCCGAGTCGAACGGAGGTTCGAATCTGAGCCCTCCGACGATCCATATACAAGAAAGGCCACCCTTTGGGTGGCCTTTCTTGTATATGGCCCGCCCGAGAGGATTCGAACCTCTGACCTCTGCCTCCGGAGGGCAGCGCTCTATCCAGCTGAGCTACGGGCGGAAAACTTTGCTTGTCTGTCGGCGCTGTGCCTGTTTCGGGGCGGGAAGCCTTTGGCTTCCGGCAGCGCTCCCCTCGCTTTGCTCGGGTCCGGCCACCAATCACAGATTGGCGGCGTTCGGCGGCGTGCAAGGCGGTGCCTTGCCTACACTTGCCTCACCCAGCTGAGCTACGGGCGGAAAACTTTGCTTGTCTGGCGGCCCTGAGGCCGGCGAGGACGCGGATTATACAGAAGGGGTGGGGGTGGGCAAAGGGGCTCGGGGCGATTTCCTTTTGCGCTGCCCTTCGCACCGGGCGGCACAATGCTTATAATGCGCGGCTGGTAGAAGTGTGCGGCAACAAGCCGGAAGTCTACAGGCTGCAACGGTGGCCTCTAGGGGGAGAGAAATGAAGAGTATTGTAGGTATCGTGGCAGCCCTGGCTCTGGGTGCTGCAGCAGCAGTAGCGCAGTCCGTAGATGAGCAGATTGCCGAGCGTCTGGGCGCGCCAGACAGCGTTTGCATGCAGGGTGATGAGTGCGCTGCTGCGGCTCCGGCAGCGACTGCATCCGCGGGTGGCGGCACCCGCTCTGGTGAGGAAGTTTACAACGGTGCCTGCGGAACCTGTCATGCAGCCGGTGTTGCCGGCGCCCCGAAGTTTGGTGACGCTGCGGCCTGGTCGTCGCGCATTGCCAAGGGCATGGAAACCCTGTATTCCAACGCCATCAACGGTATCAATGCCATGCCGGCTAAAGGGCTGTGTGCAGACTGCTCCGATGAGGAGATCCAGGCTGCCGTTGATTACATGGCAGAGAACAGCCAGTAAGCGACTGCTTACTTCGTTTCTGGAAAGGCCGCTCATCGAGCGGCCTTTTTTGTACCTTCAGGGGGGCTGCCTACTACTTGTGCCTCCTCTATCAGCCGCACCAATTGCGGCTTTACTCCCCGTAATCCCTCCGTTGCCTGTTGCGCACGCCAGGATCATTAGCGCGCCAAAATCCGACAAACAGGTGACAGCCTGTTGGCGAGCTGGTTAGATTCACGTTCCGTATCAAGGGCAATTTGGGGTTCTTGTTCTCCCTATGGGCCAATAAATAACCCTTTTAAGCCGTGAATGCACAGGAAGTGAGCTCTGATGTCCTATCAGTGGAGGAACAACCTGGCCTGTCAGGCCACCTACAAGATTCTCTCCGGGCGCCACAAGATGGATCAGTTCGATCCGGAGGATTACCCGTTGGCCCAGGCCGGCAACCTGAAGTTGCGTGACCTGCGTTTCCGCATCACCAGTACAGATGCCTTTGATGGCTTCGAGGCCAAACAGACCGCGCTGCTGTTCTTCCGAGCCCTGCGGGACGATTACAGTCCGAGGAAAGAAAGCCGGGAGATGACCAGCAATGACTTTCTCCTCACCCTGGTCGAGCTGTTCAGGAGCGACGAGAAGACCCTGACGGACCTCGCCGCGACGGTAGATGATTTCTGCAAGTTCGAGGATGAATTTTGATGAGGCAAGGAATAGCTGCCCTAGGCACCGCGCTGGCTGCCCTGCTCCTGACGGGCGTTACGGTGAGCGCAGAAGAGAGCCGTCAGGCGGAGTTCTCTCCGACGATCCTCAGCGCAGAATCAGACAGTACAGTGCTGGGCCTGAGTTATGAACTGGCCAGCTCCGGCCGCCGCAACTTTGCAGCGCCGCCAGCGCCGGACAGCGATGCGTGGGAAGACCCGGAAATCGATGCGCTGGAGTGGGGCTATATCCTCAAGGGTGTGCTGACGGGCAACCCGGATGACAACCCGGAGAACTTTGCTGAACTGGACCTGCATCTGAACTATTCGCGGCTGGCACTGGACCTGCCGGTGCAGGAATTCGGTGCGGTGTACAAGTACGAGGCGGACCAGTCGTTCGACAACAAACAGTCCCTGGTCGGCCTGCGCTATACGGCCCATATCAGCCGGATGGTCGCGGGCACCTATCGCACCAGCGGCGACCTGTTTGTCCGCGCGACCCTGGGCAAGGTCAGCCCGATCAGCGATGCGGCCCGGGAGGCTTTGCTGGGCGCTTCCATGGAGCGCTACAACCGCTGGGACGCCATCGCCCTGTACAAGCTGCCGACGCGTGACTGGCTCGGGGATTTCAGCGAGGACCTGGAAATCAGTTACCGCTACTTCGAGGAGATCAGCCCGCCCGATGCGGTGCGCGAGGCAGGGCTTGACAGCTTCGATTACCTGTCGGTGGTGCTGAACCTGAAGAACAACCTCTTCGTTGCCTATACAGAGGGGGAGCTACCAACCGATCTTGACGAGGACAAGACCTTCAAGCTCGGCTGGAGTTGGGAATTGGGCGAGCTGGTGCGCTGAGCCGGCTCCGGTTGCCTGCGTGGCTGGGAGCCCGGTTGGGTGCCATGAATACATGGCGTTATCCCAAGCCATTGACCACAGGCAGAGCTCTCCGACAGCAGCTCTGTCTAGCCTTCAGGCAAGCTGCATTGGGAGAGATCGCTGTAATTTGGATGAAAAAAGGTCAGTGAGTTGTTCTTATACCCGCCATCCTCTGTCCCAAAAGCAGCGCGCTCTTTCCAGACCAGTGCCAGTTGATTTGACGGGCGGAGACTGAAGCTACCACCCATGTCTCCCCACTGGGCCATGGGACCGAAAGTGTCAAGCGGAGACCAGCCGGAAGCTTCGTCAAAGCAGAAAAGATAAAAATTGTCGAGAGCGGGAACGTGCATAACCCAGCTTCCGTTCGATGGCAAAGGTGGGTGGTCCAGTGTGGGGGTGGCAAACCCGATAGCCTTGAGGCTCTCCTGTTCACTCCACGACATATTGGAGTAGAGCCAAGTTGCTGAACCGGCTCCCAGGGAGTCAGCTACGAGCATCAGGGCTCTCTCACCGCTCCAGCTTAGCTCGATCTCGGTACCGACGCGCATCACTCCGTAGGCATAGATTTCCTGGAGTGACCAACCGTCGGTCTGGGTACGAGTGGCGACCTGCAGCCCAGATTCATTAAAGTCGAACTCGTCCCGTCTCGGAGCATAAGTGATAGGTATCGCGAGGCTTCCGGTTGCACTTATCGCAGGGCGTCTGGCGCCGCCTGCATCAAGAGGTGCAGGTATCTCCTCGACAACTATCTCGATTGGCTGCTCATCAAAATTGAAACGATGAGTCTGTAGTATTTTTTGGCCATCTTCCCTGTCAATGATTTTTGCCAGAGCAGCATAACCTTTGTGATTGGCATTCAGCGACCTGATATCACGAGGGAGCTCAATCAACTCCTGGGACCATATGCCATCTGGGGTACGTATTTTGCACTGGGTTAGCAAGACCGAGGTGTTGAGCCAGCAGACCATCAAGCTGCCTGATTCACTCTTGAAAAGGTAGTTTGGTTCGTAGAATGCGTCTTCTGTACTTTCGCTGAGGGTGACGAACGATGCCTGTCTTGTCTGAATATTGATATTGGCACTCATGGCTGCGGTGGGAGTGATCCAGAAGAGCGTTACGGTATTATCGCTAAACGCGCTTCTCAAGGCGCTGTTGTGTGACTTCAGCTCAAAATTCTGGAATACGTTAAATTTTTCTTCGAGAGAGTTTGTTGCCGTGTTGAAAACCTGCAGGTCCACTGTGAATTGACCGGAACTTGATCCGGTTAGGAGCGCGATATCACCTTTCTCGTTAGATGGCAGTCCAAAAGTGGTGAACCATGGTGCGTTGTTGAGTCTTTGTGCGTCTGAGCCGATGAGATAATAGTCTCCGACGGTAACTTCTCTTGTGCCGAGGTCAACACCTTCATAGTTCAGTGTTACTTCAGTATTACCAACTGAGCGAGGGGTGAGATGTCCGGTCAGAGGTGATCGATCAGGGTGCACTATGACTGAATAAAGTGTTCCAGAGAAGTCGGCGATATCCGGATCAGATGAGGTGTAAATGATGTCATCGAGAATCGAGAAGTCGGGTGCACCCTGAACTCTTGCGTGTGCATGCTTCAAAAAGGGCATGGCAGTGTTCTTTGGGAAGGTAATAGCCCGTTGTACCGTTTCAATCGAATGGATATAGGGTGAAACCGTAATGTCTATTGAATCTTTAAGGCCCTGATGCGAGGCGGTAATGGTGGCTGAGCCGGTTTCAAGAGGGTGTACGTAAGTTGTCCCATCAGTTGCCTCTATTTTGGCCACTGTGGTTGGGTCTACGGCCCACTCTGCTGAAGATGTTATGTCCTCGGATGATCCATCTGAGTAAATCAGTGACAGGGAAATTGCCTGTTTTTCCCCATAGTAAAGAAGTTCGGTGGTGCTCAGGGATATGCTGACTTTTTGAGCGGTCGGGGGGCTTTCAGTTTCTTCCTTGTTGCCTGAACCTGACGAGCTGCCACCCCCTCCGCAAGCGCACAGCAACAACGTAAGGGTGGTACTGACGGCAAATGTAATAAAGCGTCGAGAGAACTCTTTAATCGTCATTATCATTTTTCTAATGCAGATTTTTTGATTAGGCGTTATAGGTGCAGAAGAGCAGCATACACGCGAGTACACAGCGGAGTAGGTGCGCACCATGCAGTGCTGAGGGGGTTGCCCGGCCTGAGGATACAAGAGTGCTGGGCATTAGTTAAGGTTTTGCGCTCGCTGTGGAATAGCTGCGCGCACCATAAAGAGCGCGCGATGCTATCGAAGAACAGAGCGTGAAATATTGATTAATCAAACATACTCAGCAGCGACCCCAGCGTTTCCTCCCCCTTGGCCTGGTTCTGCTCCGGGGTGGCCTTGCCGAAGCCCTCGAGGATGACGTCTTCCTCCGGCAGCTCATCGAGGAAGCGGCTGGGGGTGGTGTCCTGGTTCTCTCCAAACTGCTTGCGCTTGCCCGCCAGGGTCATGGTCAGGGTGCGCTGGGCACGGGTGATGCCCACATAGGTGAGGCGGCGCTCCTCCTCGATATTGTCATCCTCGATGCTGTTGCGGTGCGGCAGCAGGTTTTCCTCCATGCCGATCATGAACACGTGGGGATACTCGAGGCCCTTGGATGCGTGCAGGGTCATGAGGCTCACTTTGTCGGTGGCCTCTTCCTCTTCCTGCCGCTCGAGCATGTCCCGCAGGATCAGCTTGGAGATGGCCTGTTCCAGGCGCACGTCCTGTTCCAGCTCGTCGTCGGTGCCCTCCATGATCTTGTTCAGGCTTTCCAGCAGCCAGTAGACATTCTCCATGCGCTTTTCGGCCACTTTTTCGCTGCTGGCGTTCTGTGATAGCCAGCCCGCGTAGTCGATATCCTCGAGCATTTCCCGCAGCGCAGCGTCGGGGCTATTGTCGCGGCAGTTGCGCTGCACGCCCTCCATCCACAGCACAAAGCGGTTCAGGCGCTCGTAGCCCTGCTCGTTGATGTGCTCGCGGAAGCCCACCTCCGAGCAGGCGTTGAACATGGAGATTTCACGCCCCTTGGCATAGTTGCCCAGTGCCTCGAGGGTGCTGGTGCCGATCTGCCGCCGCGGCGTGTTGATGATGCGCAGGAACGCGTTGTCGTCGTCCGGGTTCACCAGCAGGCGTAGGTAGGCCATCACGTCCTTGATCTCCGCGCGGGCAAAAAACGAGGTGCCGCCGGACATCTGGTAGGGGATCTGGTTCTCCTGCAGCTTCATCTCGATCAGCCGCGCCTGGTGGTTGCCGCGGTACAGGACGGCGAAGTCCATAAACCTGGCACCGCGACGGCTCTTCTGCAGGAAAATCTCGTTGGCGACCCGCTCGGCCTCCTCGGTCTCGTTGGCCACCTTGATCACCCGGATCTCTTCGCCCATGCCACGGTCGGACCACAGCGCCTTGTCGAATTCGTGCGGGTTGTGGGCAATCAGGTGGTTGGCCACCTTGAGGATGCGGCTGGTGGAGCGATAGTTCTGCTCCAGCTTGATCAGCCGCAGGTTGGGGAAGTCCGTCTTCAGCGCGCTCATGTTTTCAGGACGCGCGCCGCGCCAGGCGTAGATGGACTGGTCATCGTCACCTACCACGGTCAGGCCGCCCCGGCCGCCCACCAGCAGTTTCACCAGCAGGTACTGGGAATTGTTGGTGTCCTGGTATTCATCCACCAGCAGGTAGCGGATCTTCTTGCGCCAGCGGTGCAGCAGCTCGGGATCCGACTTGAACAGCTGCACGGGCAGCAGGATCAGGTCGTCGAAGTCCACCGCGTTGTAGGCCTTGAGGGCGTCGCAGTAGCGGCTGTAGGCCAGGGCCATGGCCTGCTCCCCCGCGCTCTGCGCCATCTCCAGGGCCTGGCGCGGGGTCAGCATGTCGTTCTTCCAGTTGGAAATCTGGTTCTGCACCCGGTCCAGCAGGTCGGTATCCAGGTCGCCGTCGCGGAGCATCAGCTCCTTGATCAGCGCGCGGGCGTCCTCGGCGTCGAAGATGGAAAAGCCCGGCTTGAAACCGGCAGCCCGGTATTCCTTGCGCAGGATGTTCAGCCCCAGATTGTGGAAGGTGGACACGGTCAGGCCATGGGCGGCCTTGGAGCGCTTGCCGTCGGCGCCGGACAGCAGCTTGCCCACCCGCTCCTTCATCTCGCGAGCGGCCTTATTGGTAAAGGTCAGGGCGGCGATATTGCGCGCCGCGTAACCGCACTCCTCGATCAGGTAGGCGATCTTCCGCGTGATCACGCTGGTCTTGCCGGAGCCGGCACCGGCCAGCACCAGGCAGGGGCCATCGATATATTTCACTGCCTCCGCCTGGCGGGGGTTGAGCTTGGTCATGGGTGATACATCTGGTCCGAGTCGAGGTCGGGCATTCTACCAGCCGAGACCGGGTCCCTGCGCGACTGAATGGGCGGTCCGGCCCTTTGAGGCTGACCGGCGCTGCGGCCCCGGTTCATATACTTTGCGGCACCGATTGGCTATAACGGCGGATTACCGGGTCGGGAGTCACACCATGCAGCAGGCCATCACCGGTTACCACCGGGACGGGGAAGACCACTGGGTGGCGGAATTGGCCTGTGGCCACAACCAGCATGTGCGCCACGACCCGCCCTGGCAAAACCGCCCGTGGGTGATTACCCGGGCAGGCCGGGCACGTATGCTGGGGGAACGCCTCGACTGCAGGAAGTGTGACGAGGGTGCACCGCCGGACCGAAGTCAATAGACCAAAGTGAGTGAAGACTGATGGCGAGAATCTGGGTGGATGCGGACGCGTGCCCCGTTGCGATCAAGGAAATCCTGTTCCGTGCCGCGGAGCGCACCGGCACCGAGATGACGCTGGTGGCCAACCAGCCGGTGCGGGTACCACCCTCCCGTTATATCAAGGCCATGCAGGTGACCTCGGGCTTTGATGTGGCCGACAACGAGATCGTCCGCCGCAGCGAGGATGGCGACCTGATCATCACCAGCGACATTCCGCTCGCGGCGGAGGTGATCGAGAAGGGCGCCGAGGCCCTGAGCCCCCGCGGCGAGCGCCACACCAAGGCCAATATCCGCGCGCGACTGAACATGCGCGACTTCATGGACACCATGCGCGCCAGTGGCATGCACACCGGCGGTCCGCCGCCGCTGAGCCAGACCGACCGCAAGGCGTTCGCCGACCAGCTGGATCGCTGGCTGGCCAAAAACAAGCGGCGGGGAAGTTGATCGATGTCTCAGCTCGTCGAACCGGCGCCGGAACACCTGCCGGTGCTGATGTCCTGGATCACCGCTAAAGAGCAGTGCGAGCAGTGGGGTGGGCCGGTATTCCGCTTTCCGTTCAGTGACGAGAGTTTTCGCGAGGACTGCCGCTGGGGCGAACTCGCGGCGGGAGCGCTGGTGGCTGACGATGGCGAGTTGCTCGCCTTCGGCCAGTACTACCGGCGTCGCGACCGCTGCCACCTGGGCCGTCTGATTGTCTCGCCTGTTCACCGCGGTCGGGGGATCGGCGCTGTGCTGGTGCGCGAATTGGCCCGGCAGGGCTGTGCGGAACTGGATACCGCTGAATGCTCCCTGTTCGTGCTGAAAAACAACGGGCCTGCCCGGACCCTTTACCATCGCCTCGGGTTTGAACTCGACGATTACCCGGAGCCCTTCGACTGGCTCGACCAGTGTGATTACCTGGTGGCACCGGCCAGCGCCCTGTTTGGGCCAGCAATACCCAGCGAGGCATAACCGGAGTTGAACAGGAACCTTGCCATGAGAATCACGACTGTGCTGTCCGCGGCTGCGCTGGCACTCCTAGCCGCAAATAGTGTCGGCGAAACATCGGAGGTGCTGCCGCAGCTGAGGGCCTATGAGGTATCCGCCAGCTGGCGTCAGCCGATCGAGCCGTTGCAGATTACCGACCACACCTGGCAGATCGGCACCGCCGGCCTCAGCGTCCTGCTGGTAAAAACCGAGGCGGGCGCAGTGTTGATCGACGGCGGCATGCCGCAGATGGCCGACATGCTGCTGGCCAATATGCGCAAGCTGGGGGTGCAGCCCGGTGAAGTAAAGTGGATCCTGCACAGTCATGCCCATGCGGACCATGTCGGCTCGCTGGCGGCGATCAAGCGCGCCAGTGGTGCACAGCTGGCGACTAATGCCCAGTCCGCGGTGCTGCTCGCGCGCGGCGGGGCGGACGATATCCACTTTGGCGACCTGTTGTACGCGCCCGTGGCCACTGACCGGATCCTGCAGGATGGCGAAGTGGTGGCGTTGGGCGACCTGCAACTGCAGGTGCACTTTACCCCCGGACACACCCCCGGGAGCCTCAGCTGGACCTGGACCGACACCCGTGCAGGCAAGCCGGTGCGGATTGCCTATGTGGATAGCCTGAGCGCCCCCAGATACCAGCTGCTCGATAATCCCCGCTACCCGAATATCGTTGACGACTACCGGCGCAGCTTCGAGCGCATTGCCGGGCTGCCCTGCGACCTGCTACTGACCCCGCACCCTCGCCGCAGTGGTTGGAAATACGGCCCGCAGGCCGAGCAGGTGAACCCCACCAGTTGCGCTGCCTATGCTGACAACGCGCGTCAGAAGCTGGACAAACAGATCGTTGCAGAGCGTGCTGCAAAGAACGAGCAGAGCACGCGTGGCTGAGTGGATTGAACCCCGAACCGCGCGGCTGCAGTTACGCCAGTGGCGCGACAGTGACCGGGTCCCGTTTGCGGCAATGAATGCTGATCCGCAGGTGATGGAATATTTTCCCGCGCTCCTCAGCCGCGCGGAGAGCGATGCGGGTATCGACCGCCAGATCGCCCATATCGAACAGCACGGCTGGGGCTTCTGGGCGCTGGAACGCCGCGAGGATCGCGCTTTTCTCGGCTTCGTCGGCATCAAGCAGGTGGCCGACAACCTGCCGTTCGCACCGGCCGTGGAGATTGGCTGGCGGTTGGGCGTGCCCTTCTGGGGGTGCGGCTATGCCACTGAGGCAGCAGCGACCTCTCTGCGAGTGGCCTTCGAACAACTGGGACTGGACGAGGTAGTATCCTTCACTGCGCTGCCCAATGTGCGTTCCCGGGCAGTGATGGAACGTCTCGGCATGCAGCGTGACCCGGCCACTTTCGAGCACCCTCTGGTACCTCAGGGCAGCGGTTTGCGGACGCACTGCCTGTATCGCCTTTCTCGCATTGACTGGCGCGGAAACATCACCGGTTAGCTGCTGACCGATCGACAAGAAATTCACGGATGAACCCATGCTCACGGACAAGTTACCACGCCAATCCCTCGGCTTTTTTCCCACGCCCCTGCACCCGTTGGCGCGACTGACAGAAATGCTGGGCGGCCCGCAGCTATTCATCAAACGTGACGACCAGACCGGTCTTGCCTTGGGCGGCAACAAGACCCGCAAGCTGGAATTCATCCTCGCCGACGCGCTGGCGCAGGGCAGCGATGCCATTGTCACCGCCGGCGCGGCCCAATCCAATCACTGCCGCCAGACTGCCGCTGCGGCAGCGCGCCTGGGGCTGGAATGCCACCTGCTGTTAGGTGGTCGCGCACCGGCGCAGCCACAGGGCAACCTGTTGCTGGACCGGTTGTTTGGCTGTCATATCCACTGGACCCCGGGGCACCGCAAGGGCGAGGACCTCGCCGAGGTGGTGCGCTACCTGGAGCGCGCCGGCCGCAAACCCTACGTGGCGCCCTATGGCGGTTCCAGCGATCTGGGCGCGCTGGCTTTTGTTGCCGCCCTCGAAGAGCTCAAGTGCCAGTGGCCCGACCAGGGTGGGCCTTTCACCCATATCGTGTTCGCCTCCAGCTCCGGTGGCACCCATGCCGGCCTGATGCTCGGCGCTCGCCTGCTGGAACTCCCCACGAAAATGGTGGGGATCAATATCGACAAAGGTGCCGGCGGTGAGCGGTCTTTTGCCGGGCATATTCTCGATCTGGCGGGGCAGGCCGCGGAGAGGCTGGGGAGCCCCCAAAGCTTTACCCCGGAGGACCTGATCCTGGATGACGACTATCTGGGGGAGGGCTACGGCGTGGTCGGCGAAGCGGAGCGGGAAGCCATCGGCGTGCTGGCGCGTACCGAGGGCATTCTGCTGGATCCGGTCTATACCGGCCGCGCCATGGCCGGCCTGCTGGCACTGGTTCGCAGCGGCGCCTTCGAACCTTCCGACCGGGTACTGTTCTGGCACACCGGCGGCGCACCGGCATTGTTTGCCTATGGTGACCAGCTGGCTCTCGGTGAGACGCCGACCCTGTAAATTTCCGGCTGGTTACAGGTAACGCCGCACCTGTCGCAGGTAACGGCGGTATTCCTCTCCGAACTTGCGCTCCAGATAGCGTTCCTCCCGGCGCACGACACCTGCGTGCATGAGCCACAGCAGTAGCGGTGACAATATCAGTGGCCAGGCTGTGTTGAGCAGGGCTGTGACGCCGAGATATATCAGTGTCAGCGCCAGGTAGAGCGGATTACGGCTGAGACGGTAAGGGCCGGTGGTGACGATGGTGCGGGTCGATCCGCCCGGATGCACGCAGGTCTTTGCCCGGTCCAATGTGAGTTTGCCCCACAGTGCGAGCAGCGCGCCGGCGGTCAGTAATATCGCCCCAATTGTCCATTGCCAGGTGGACCGGCTGCCCATGGACAGTGGGTAAAGCCACTGCAGACCGACAGCCAGCAAAACAAAGGCTGCATAAATCAGCGGCGGTAGTGCAATGACCTGCGCGTGGTCCGGTGTTCGTGTGGTGTCAGTTTTCATCCGACGCTTCTCTGCCAATGATGGCCGCGATGATCATTGGGCGTCAGGCGCCGACCGCGGCCGGTCGGCGATCCAGGTTCCGGTAGGCGAGGGCTTCGGCGACCTGCGCCGTGCCGATGCGATCGAGGCCGGCAAGGTCGGCCAGAGTGCGGGCCACGCGGAGTATGCGGTGGTAGGAGCGGGCGGAGAGTCCCAGCTGCGTCACCGAAGCCCGCAGCATGGCCGCCTCTTCCATGCCCAATGTACAGTGCTGCTCCAGTGCACTCCCGGCCAGCTGGGCATTCACTAGCCCCTGCCGGTCCAGTTGCCGCTTAAGCGCGGCCAGCACCCGCGCACGGACCGCAGCCGAGGATTCACCGGCAGGGGCCTCCTGCAGATCCGCGGCATTCATACTCGCGACCTCCACTTGCATGTCGATACGGTCGAGCAGCGGGCCGGAGAGCTTGTTGCGGTAGCGGTCGATCTGGTCCGGGGTGCAGCGGCAGCGGGACTCACCCAGGTAACCGCAGGGACAGGGGTTCATGGCGCCCACCAGCTGGAACCGGGCCGGATAGGTGACCTGGGCGCGGGCGCGGGAAATACGCACCTCGCCGTTTTCCAGTGGCTCGCGCAGCAGTTCCAGTGCGTGGCGGGGAAACTCCGGCATCTCGTCGAGGAACAGCACCCCGCGGTGGGCCAGGGAAATTTCCCCGGGGCGCGGGTTGCTGCCGCCGCCTACCAGCGCCGTCGGTGAAGCGCTGTGGTGGGGCGCGCGAAAGGGGCGATGCTGCTGCCGCGGTAAACCCGCGCTGGAATAGACAGCGGCCACGTCGATCATCTCTGCCCGCGATAGTGGTGGCAGGATGCCGGGCAGGCGGCTGGCCAGCATGGTCTTGCCGGTACCTGGCGGGCCGTAAAAAAGCAGGTTATGACTGCCCGCCGCAGCCACCTCCAGCGCGCGCCGGGCCCGCAGCTGCCCGCGCACCTCGGCGAGATCCGGGTAGTGGTGAAGGTCCTCATCGGGGGAATCCGTATCGGCCTCGGGCAGGCGCTCGCGGCCGTGCAGCTGCGCGCAGACCTGCAGCAGGGAGCTGGCAACCTGCGCACCGCCGTCCGCCAGTGCCACATCGTCGCTGCACTCCAGCGGAGCGATCAGCTTGCGGCCCGCATCGCGGCAGGCGATGGCGGCGGGCAGGGCGCCGCTGGCCGGACGCAGTGCCCCGGTCAGGGCGAGCTCGCCGATAAATTCCAGTTGTTCCAGTCCTTCACCGGGCACCTGCCCCGAGGCCGCGAGGATGCCGATGGCGATGGCCAGGTCATAGCGGCCACCCTCCTTGGGCAGGTCGGCGGGCGCCAGGTTGACGGTGATGCGACGCTGGGGAAATTCGAAATGGCTGTTGATGAGCGCGCTGCGCACCCTGTCTCGGCTCTCGCGCACGGCGGCTTCGGGGAGGCCGACAATATTGAAAGCGGGCAGGCCATTGGCCAGGTGGGTTTCGACGGTAACCAGAGGGGCTGAAACCCCTACCTGGGCGCGGGCATAGGTGACGGAGAGGCTCAAAATTTCTTCCCTGAAATTTGCTGTTCGGCGAACCGCTACTCCCCACTGCGGCCGCTCTTGATTCTTCTTTCGTTCTCTTACTCGGGAGAGGGCGGGCGCTCTTCTCCCTTGGCCAGGGCTTTTTCCAGCTCGCTCACCTGAGCCTCCAGTATCGCGACCTTTTCCCGGGTGCGCTCCAGGATCGCCACCTGGGTGTCGAACTCTTTCTGCGAGACCAGCGGCAGTTTGCCCATGGCGACGGTGAGGGCATCCCGCAGGTCGTCGGTGATGACCGCGCCCTGCTCCCTCAGCTCCTTCAGGAGTTGCTGCAATTTGTCTGAAGACACCTTCCCATCCTCGCTGACAGTCATCGGCATTGGTGACTGATGGTTCGCCCGGATTGTAACCCAGCTGGCCGACTCTCCCAACGGCTGCACTACCGGCTGGTGCGTGTCATGCCTCCCGCTGGCGCAGACGGACGGCTGGTTGCGCCCAAATGGTTCGTCGCCGAACAGCCTGGCCCCGATCCTGTGCGTCGCGCGGTGCAGGGGGCCAATTTGGTGCGCGGGGAATTTGTGAGCGTAGCCCTGGAAACGGTCTTCGCTGTCCTGTTTTTACTCTAACTCATTGATTTTTGTATAAAAAAACAACTTGGCATCAAGTGTGCAATTTATCTGTCAGCAGCCGCCCCCGGAATCGTGTTCCGGGTGATGCCTCAGCCTCGGGCACGGACCGCTCACAAGGCAAGACAGCAGCGCCGCCATCCATCCAATGGCCGGCACCCGATGCTGAACCGGCTGTGACGAGAAGACGACAAAAAAATTACAGAGACCAAGGAGATTTAAGGTGGGAACAAAAATGAAAAAAATTGCAGTCGTACTGGCAGCCGGCGCCATGGGCCTGGCCGCTTCCTCCGCAGGGAATGCTGCCGAGGGTGGATTTTCTGCGAGTGCCAATCTGGGTGTGGTAACCGATTACAAGTTCCGCGGTGTATCGCAGACCGATGGCGGGGCAGCGGCGCAGGGTGGTGTCGATCTGGATTTTGGCAATGGCCTTTACCTGGGTACCTGGGCCTCCCAGGTGGATTTTGCCTGGGGTGAAGACGAGACCGACTTCGAGCAGGACTTTTACGGCGGCTATGCCGGTGAGTTCAGCAACGGGATCGGCTACGACGTGGGCTACATCTATTACGCCTATCACGGCAGCGACTGGGATGAGGACTACCAGGAGATTTACGGCAGCATCAGCATTGCTGACCTGAGCCTGGGCCTCGCTTACTCCGACGACTACTGGGCCGGTACCGGTGAGTTCTATTACACCTATGCCGACTACAGTTTTGCGCTGCCGGCGGACATGAGCCTAGGCCTGCACCTGGGGGCCAACCTGTTCGATGAGGAAGCTTTCCTGTTCGAGGCGGATTCCTACCTCGATTATTCGGTCACGCTGGGCAAGGAATTTGGTGGCCTGAGCCTGAGCGCCTCACTGGTGGGTACCAATATCAGTGACAGCGAGTGTTACGGCCTCGACTGGTGTGAGCCGTCGGTGCTCGCCGGCGCAAGCTACAGCTGGTAATGAACTGGCCCCGCTCAGCAGGGCGGGGCCTAAAAACTCTGGGGGACGACAGATGAAACTGGTCACAGCAATTATCAAACCCTTCAAGCTCGACGCGGTCCGCGATGCGCTTGCCGAGGCAGGAGTCACCGGCATCACGGTCAGTGAGGTGAAGGGGTTTGGTCGCCAGAAGGGGCACACCGAACTGTACCGCGGTGCGGAATATGTCGTGGATTTTCTGCCGAAAACCATGCTGCAGATAGCGGTGGATGACAGCCGGGTCGATGCCGTATTGGAGGCCATCGGCACCGGTGCCCACAGCGGCAAGATCGGTGACGGCAAGATTTTTGTCACACAGTTGGAAGAGGTGGTGCGGATCCGCACCGGCGAGACCGGCGCAGAAGCGATCTGATAGAAAACGGTGCGGCGCATTGACGCCTGCCAGAAAAATTAACTGAAACATAACTCTCGGGATTGAACGGAGCGAACAATGGAAAACCAAATTTTTCAGTTGCAGTATGCAATTGATACGTTTTATTTCCTGGTGTGTGGTGCACTGGTCATGTGGATGGCGGCGGGCTTCTCCATGCTGGAAGCGGGTCTGGTGCGTTCCAAGAACACCACCGAAATTCTCACCAAAAACGTGGCGCTGTTTGCCATCGCCTGCATCATGTACTTGCTGACCGGCTACGCCATCATGTACGACGGCGGCTGGATGCTGTCCGGTATCGAAGCCTTCGACATGGAAGGCGTACTCGCCAGCTCGGCGGAAAACGGCTTCGAGGGCGATTCGGTCTACTCCGGTGCGTCCGACTTCTTCTTCCAGGTGGTGTTCGTGGCCACGGCCATGTCCATCGTCTCCGGTGCGGTAGCGGAGCGCATGAAGTTGTGGAGCTTCCTCGCCTTTGCCGTGGTACTGACCGGCTTCATCTACCCGCTGGAAGGCTCCTGGACCTGGGGCGGTGCCGATGTCTTCGGCCTGTACAACCTGGGCGACCTGGGCTTCTCTGACTTCGCCGGTTCCGGCATCGTGCACATGGCCGGTGCGGCCGCAGCGCTGGCTGGTGTGCTGCTGCTCGGGGCTCGTAAAGGCAAGTACGGCCCCAACGGCGAGGTGTATGCCATCCCCGGTGCCAACCTGCCGCTGGCAACTCTGGGTACCTTCATCCTGTGGATGGGCTGGTTCGGCTTTAACGGCGGTTCCGTACTGAAACTGGGCGATGCCGCCAATGCGCACTCTGTGGCCATGGTGTTCCTGAATACCAACACTGCCGCCGCCGGTGGTGCGGTTGCCGCCCTGATCACCGCGCGTGTCCTGTTCGGCAAGGCCGACCTGACCATGCTGCTGAACGGTGCCCTGGCCGGTCTGGTGGCGATCACTGCAGAACCCTCCACCCCGACTGCGCTGCAGGCGACCCTGTTCGGTGCCATTGGTGGTGTACTCGTGGTCTTCTCCATCGTTACCCTGGACAAGCTGAAGATTGATGATCCGGTGGGTGCGATTTCCGTCCACGGTGTGGTTGGTCTGCTGGGCCTGCTGCTGGTGCCGGTCACCAACGACGGAGCTTCCTTCAGCGGCCAGCTGATCGGTGCCGCCACCATCTTTGGCTGGGTCTTCGCCGCCTCCTTCGCGGTCTGGTTCCTGCTCAAGGCCATCACCGGCATCCGCGTCAGCGAAGACGAGGAGCAAGAAGGTGTTGACTTGGTAGAGTGCGGAATGGAAGCTTATCCGGAATTCATGGGCAAATAACTGTCCGCACCCGCCGCCGGCCCGATCGGACCGGCGGCTGAACTTCCCGCAGAAACAACCGACCAGGGGAACAAGAGACAATGAAATTAATCACGGCTGTGGTGAAGCCCTTCAAACTGGACGACGTGCGCACTGCGCTCTCGGAAGTGGGCGTGCAGGGCATGACGGTTACCGAGGTCAAGGGTTTCGGTCGTCAGAAGGGCCACACTGAACTGTATCGTGGCGCGGAATACGTGGTGGACTTCCTGCCCAAGGTCAAACTTGAGCTGGCAGTGGATGACAGCATGGTGGACAGCGCCGTAGAGGCCATCACCAAAGCCGCCCAGACTGGCAAGATCGGCGACGGCAAAATCTTCATTACCGCGCTGGAAGAAGTTATCCGTATCCGCACTGGCGAGACCGGCAGCGAAGCGGTGTAAAGACTGCGAGTGATCCTTCCAGGCCGATAAGCCCCCCAGGGGGCTTTTTCTTTATGTGGTTTACGCCGCCACCTTTCCAGCCGCTTTTCCCTTCGCTTTGCCCTCACCCTGGCACGAGAAATCGGTGTCGCGTTTATCCCCATAACCAACTGCGATAAACGGTAACCAGACGGCAACAAAAAACTCTACGTTGGTTGATGTCAGGCGCTGGCGTCAATTGGCAAAGCTGCCTATATATTAATCGCCGCAGGCAAAGCAGGTGCTCTGTGGCACAGGGGTACTCCCTCTGTAACAGATGTAGCAGTTACAGGGTTTTCATCATGAAAGACGGTTATCAGGATCAGAGCAGCTCTTCCCGCGCAAAGGACAATGAGGATTTTGCCGAAGAGCGCAGTATCACCTCCCGCGAGCGGGCCCGCAGTCAGCTCAATTCGGACATCGAGGAATATCTTGCCAGCGGTGGCGCCATCGCAGAGATTGATCCGGATGTCACCGCCGATCCACCTCGAAAACCACAGCCGAAATACGGTAGCCGACCGATCTGAGCCGCCATGAGGTGCGAGCCGGAGTGGCTCGCGCCTCTGCCTCAATAGACGGGCCGCATTCCCTGCCAGGTTCTCACCCGTGCTCTCACGGCTGATCTATCGTTTGTGCTGGCGGCACTGAACCCGGGGTCGCCTCTATGAACACAGTTCAGCTGATCGGAGCGTCACGGATGAAACGGCTTAACCGACTGCTTGTAGCGATCGCCATGGCATCTGCAGCAGCCGTCTGTAATGCTCAGGATGCACCACCGCAAGCACCGAGCCCTGATACGAAATATGCGCCCTACCCGGAGCTGGATTTCCCCAACCGGGTCTTCTTTGGCGACACCCATCTGCATACCAGCTATTCCACCGATGCCGGGATGTTCGGCAATACCCTGGGGCCGGATGCCGCCTATCGGTTTGCCAAGGGCGAGACGGTCACTTCCAGCACCGGTGTGCCGGCGCGAATGCATCGCCCGCTGGATTTCCTGGTGGTGGCGGATCATGCGGAGAATCTGGGCCTGGCGCCGTTGATCGAGGAGTCCGACAAGAGACTGCTCGCCAGCGAATGGGGCAAGCAGGTGCATGACCTCACCAAGGCGGGCAAGCCGGATGAAGCTTACGCCATGTGGGGGTCCGCGATCGCAGAGCGCAAGGATCCGCTGACGGATATTGAGGGCCTGGTGGCGTCCATGTGGCAGCGGATCACCAAGGCTGCAGAAGAGCACAATAATCCGGGGCTGTTTACCGCACTGATCGGTTTCGAGTGGACCTCCAGCCCTGATGGCAGCAATCTGCACCGTGTTGTCGTGTTTCGCGACGACAAGCCCAGGGCCGATAAAATCATTCCCCTGTCTGCCTACGATTCCGAGGATCCCGAGGACCTCTGGCGCTGGATGGCCGACTATGAGAAAAAAGTCGGCGGTCGCGTGCTCGCCATCCCGCATAACGGCAATCTGTCCAATGGCCTGATGTTTGACAGTGTCACCTTCACTGACCGCAAGCCATTCGACCGGAATTACGCCGAGCGCCGTGCCCGGTGGGAGCCGCTGTACGAGGTCACCCAGATCAAGGGCGACGGCGAGACACACCCATTGCTGTCACCGAACGATGAGTTCGCCGATTTCGAAACCTGGGACAGGGGCAGTTTCGGTGCAGCCAAGGAAAAGGACATGTTGCCCCGCGAGTATGCTCGCGAGGCGTTGAAGCAGGGACTCGCCTACCAGGAAAAGCTCGGGGTCAACCCCTACAAATTTGGCATGATCGGCAGCACCGATTCCCACACCTCACTGGCGACGACCGGGGAGGATAACTTTTTCGGTAAGGCCACCGCGGTGGAACCGAGCAACGATCCCATTCGCTTCGAGGAGAAGATCACCGGCTATCTGCCCGATCCCAAGGGGCGCGATTATGCCATCCTCCACTATCAGGCCAGTGCCTCAGGGCTGGCAGCCGTGTGGGCGCGGGAAAATACTCGCGAGGCGCTCTGGGATGCCATGGCGCGAAGAGAGGTCTACGCCACCACAGGCACACGCCCGCTGGTGCGTGTCTTTGCCGGTTTCGGTTTTACCAAAGACGATCTCAGCCGCTCCGACTTCGCCCAGCATGGCTACGACAATGGCGTGCCCATGGGTGGGGAGCTCAAGCGTTCAGACAAGGCCCCTGCGTTCCTGGTGCGGGCCTTGCGCGACCCGGATGGCGCCAATCTGGACCGTATCCAGATGGTGAAAGGCTGGCTGGATAGCGAGGGCAAGACTCATGAGCGGATCTATGACATCGCGGTGTCCGACGGTCGCAAGATCGGTGCGGATGGCCGGACAAAAAAGGCGGTGGGCAACACAGTCGACCCGAATGCCGCCACCTATACCAATGCGATCGGCGATCCCTTCCTGCAGGCCTACTGGAAAGACCCCGAATTCGATGCCAGTCAGAATGCCTTCTACTATGTGCGGGTGCTCGAGATCCCCACGCCGCGCTGGACCACCTACGATGCGAAATACTTCGGACTGAAACGGCCAAAAGACGTGCCGACCAGTATCCAGGAGCGGGCCTACACGTCGCCTATCTGGTACAACCCATGAAGGCTGACAAGCGGAGAGTAGCGACTAGCGCTTTTTGTCTTTAGCGCGTGGGTGCGCCTGGTCGTAGACGCGGGCGAGGTGCTGGAAATCCAGGTGGGTGTAGATCTGGGTGGTGCTGATATCCGCGTGACCCAGCAGCTCCTGCACGGCGCGCAGGTCACCGCTGGATTCCAGCATATGGCTGGCGAACGAGTGGCGCAGCATATGGGGATGGACCCGCTGTTCGGCCCCGCTGGCGCGTGCCCAGTGGGCCAGGCGGCTCTGAATGGCGCGGTTGCCGAGGCGACGACCCTTCATGCTGGTGAAGACGGCATTCTCCGCAGATTGGGGCGCCACCTGACGCCAGCGGGTGAGGGCGGTACTTGCTTCCGACCCGACGGGCAGCAGGCGCGTCTTGCCCCCCTTGCCCGTCACCCGAACCTCGCCCGAAGGCAAATCCAGGTCACTCCAGTTAAGGGCGGTCAGCTCACTGAGGCGCAGGCCACTGCTGTAGAAGAGTTCCAGCATGGCGCGGTCACGCAGCGCCAGTGGGTCATCATCGGCATCCGGCGCCTGAACGAAATCCGCTGCCGCATCCACATCCAGTACCTTGGGCAGCTTCTTTTCACCCCGGGGCGGACGCAGTCCGGCGGCGGGATTGGCACCGAGCCAGTGCTCGCGCAGGGCGAAATTGCACAGGCTGCGAACGGCGGAGAGCCAGCGCTGCAGGCTCTTGGCACCCAGCCCCTGCCGATGCAGCTGCGCCAGCCAGCTGCGCAGGATCATTTCCCGCAATTCAGCGATGTGTTCGAGGCCGTCCTGAGCCGCAAAATCCTGCAGGCGGGTGAGGTCGCGCCGGTAGGCGGCAATGGTGTGGGGGGAGAGCTGCTTGCCGGTTTGCAGGTGGCCGAGAAAGCGATCGATGGCGATCGTCAGCTGCACGCAGGATTTACCGGCGATCCAGAAGCCGCGGCAGCAGGCGTTCCAGCACTTCGCCGATATAGGACAGGAACAGGGTGCCGAGGCTGGAGCGATAGTGCTGGGGATCACTGGAGCCGACCGCCAGCACGCCCAGCTGGTTGGCCAGCGGCACCACCGCGGCGGAGGCCACGGCATCCGCATCCTTGCCGAACAGGTAGCTTTTTTCTGCCGGGCGCAGGATGCCGCATACGGTGCGGCCGTTGCGCAGGATACTGCCGATGGCATGCTCAGCGGCCGGGCGCGGGGTGCAGCGCACCTGACCCAGATCGGCCTGGCTGCCCGGCAGCGGGCCGAACAGGATCAGGGAAGTAAACTCGACACCGAAGTCGTCGGCAAAGCTGGGGTAGAGTGCGGTACCGACTTCGGCCACGGACTGGGCCTCCAGCAGCGCCAGGATCAGCCGCCGGCTGTGCAGGAACAGCTGGTCGTTGTCACGGGCGTTATGCAACAACTGGTCGAGGCGCTGGCGCATCTCGATGTTGCGCTCCCGCAGCAGGTGGGTCTGGTGTGTCATCAGCGACACGGTCTTGCCGTTTTCCCGCGGCAGCTTGATGGTCTCGAGCAGCTCCATGTGCTCGGCGAAGAAATCCGGGTTCTGGATCAGGTAGCGGGCTACCTGGCGCGCCAGCAGTTTGCGGTCGCGCTTGGCGTCGCCGCTGCCTTCACTGTCGAGGGCTTCCAGGGTTACTTCGCTTTGTTCCGTCATCTTCGGGATTGCTGCCTGCTGCTAGAGAACGATCTGGCCATGGTACACGGTGGTGGCCGGTCCGGACATGGTAACCGGCTGCCCCGGTCCGCTCCAGTGGATCGTCAGCGGTCCGCCGGGCAGGTGAATGGTAACGGAATCATCCACCAGGTCGCGCAGGCGCGCGGCCACAGCGGCGGCACAGGCGCCGGTGCCGCAGGCGCGGGTCTCACCCACGCCCCGTTCGAAGACGCGCAGATGGGCCTCCTCCCGCGAGGCGATCTGCAGGAAGCCCACGTTGACCCGGTTGGGGAAGCGCGGGTGGCATTCGATCTGCGCACCAAGTTGCTCCACCGGCGCTGTGGTGACGTCGTCCACCAGCAGCACCGCATGCGGGTTGCCCATGGAAACGGCACTGACGGTAAACACCTCACCGTCCACATCCAGCGGGTAGGTCTCGGCCTGGCGGTCTGCCTGAAAGGGCACGCGGGCCGGCTCGAGCACGGGCACACCCATGTCGACACTGACGTGGTCGCCCTCGAGCAGGTTCAGGCGCAGCAGCCCGGCTGCGGTTTCCACTACCAGATGCTTCTTGCCGGTCAGGCGGCGCTCGCGCACGAAACGCGCGAAACAGCGGGCACCATTACCGCAGTTTTCCACTTCGCCGCCGTCGGCGTTGTAGATGCGGTAGCGGAAGTCGGCATCGGGGTCACGCGGTGCCTCCACCACCAGTACCTGGTCGCAGCCCACACCGAGATTGCGGTCCGCCAGCTGGCGGATCTTGTCCGGCGACAGCTTGATACGCTGGCTGATGGCATCGAGCATGACAAAGTCGTTGCCGAGCCCGTGCATTTTGGTGAACTTCAACCGCATCTGATTCCTCTGTACCGCCTGCTGCGCTGTTTTTCCGCTGTGCCTCAATGCTTTTCGGGTGCCTTGCTTTCACCGCGCACCAGGTCCGCAAAGGATTCGCGGGCGCGCACGAGGTGGGTGCGGTCACCATCCACCAGCACTTCAGCGGCGCGGGGGCGGGAATTGTAGTTGGAGCTCATGGTGAAACCGTAGGCGCCGGCGGACAGCATGGCCAGAAGCTGGCCGGGCTCGAGGGCCAGTTCGCGGCGCTTGCCGAGAAAGTCGCCGGTTTCACACACCGGACCGACGATGTCCCACAGCTCGGTGGCACGGCCGTTGGGCGCCACCGGCACGATATCCTGCCAGGCCTGGTAGAGCGCCGGGCGCAGGTTGTCATTCATGGCCGCGTCGACGATGGCGAAATTGTGCTCTTCTGTGCGCTTGAGAAATTCCACCCGGGTGAGCAGCAGGCCGCCGTTGGCAGCGATGGAGCGGCCGGGCTCCAGCACCAGTTCCAGCTTGCGGTCACCGAGGCGCTGTTTCACCGCGCCGATGTAATCACTGACCGGCGGCGGCTCTTCGCCACGGTAGCGCACACCGAGTCCGCCACCCAGATCCAGATGCTTCAGGTGGATACCCTCGGCCGCCAGATCGTCAATCAACAGCAACAGCCGCTCGAGGGCGTCGAGGAAGGGAGAGACTTCAGTGAGCTGGGAGCCGATGTGGCAGTCGACACCCACCACATTCAGATGCTCGGAGCCCGCCGCGCGGCGATAGGTGTCGATGGCGGTATCGATGGAGATACCAAACTTGTTTTCTTTCAGGCCGGTGGAGATATAGGGATGGGTTTTGGCGTCCACATCCGGGTTCACCCGCAGGGATACCGGAGCCTTGACCCCCATTTCCGCCGCTACGGTTTCCAGCCGCTCCAGTTCCGCATCGGACTCTACGTTGAAACAGTGCACGCCCACTTCCAGCGCACGGCGCATTTCCGCGGCGGTCTTGCCGACGCCGGAGAAGACCACCCGCGCCGGATCGCCGCCAGCCAGCAGCACCCGCTCCAGCTCACCGCCGGAGACGATATCGAAGCCGGCACCGAGTTGGGCCAGCAGGGACAGGATGCCGATGTTGCTGTTGGCCTTGACCGCATAGCAGACGAGTCCGGGGTGCTCTCCCAGCGCGTCGGCATACTCGCGGTACTGGCGCTCGAAATGGGCGCGGCTGTAGACATAGGTGGGGGTACCGAATTGCTCGGCAATTTCTGTCAGCGAGACATCTTCGGCCCAGAGGCCACCGTCGCGATAATGGAAGTCGGTCATTTTTCTACTGCGGGCTCCAGCTCTTCGGCGGCCGCTGCACTGTCGCCAGCGCGCCGTGTTTCTTTTTGTTTTTCTTCCGTTGTCTCTGCCTGGCCGCCGGGTACGGTGCCGGCCGCGGCTGGCACCACCATCGGTGACTGTGCCGGGACCGGTGCAGGGCTGGCCGGATCCTGCGGCAGGTACAGCGGGCCTTTCTGGCCGCAGGCACCGAGGAGGCTCGCGGCCAGGATGACGGCGGCGAGAGGCAGTGTTTCTTGAGACATCGGCGGCTTCCTGCGCATTGTTGTGCGGAAAAGCCTGCTAGTATAGCCAGCTACTCTACCCGATGAACACTGTAACAGAAGTAACTATGACAGCCAGCCAGGCAGACTTTGAAGCGGCAATCGAGCGCACCCTGATCGAGATCGAGGACGCGCTCGATTCCTGTGAATGGGACATCGATTACGAGCGTGCAGATGCAGTGCTGACGCTGACACTCGAAGACAACGGCAGTCAGGTCATCCTCTCCCGCCAGACCGCCAACAGGGAGCTGTGGGTGGCGGCCCGCTCGGGCGGCTACCACCTGGCTTTCGAACCGCCGGGCTGGAAATGCACCACCACCGGCGAGGACCTGCCGACCCTGCTGGACCGGGTGCTGACCGAACAGCAGGGCGAGCCGGTCACCCTGAACCTTTCCTGATGCTGCTGGGGCCCCGAAACTGCCCGTCCCGCTCAATTGTCCCGCTTCTGATCGATAGCCGATCCCGTGGCGGCGCTGTTGCCGGTGGATACCGGCCAGACACGCTGTAAATACATCCATGTACGCTCTACGCCGCCATCCCTGGCGGCGTAAGGTCTGGCCGGCATCCACCGGCAGCAGCACCTTCCCATGGGGCTTGGGGCTTTTATCCGGCTGCAGCTACTTACTTGGTGGATGATCAGCGCGAAGCAATCAGCTGCTTCGCCCGTGCGCAGGCAGCGCGCACCTGCCTCGGTGCGGTGCCGCCGATATGGTCGCGGGCCGCCACTGAGCCTTCCAGGGTCAGGACTTCAAACACATCCTCGCCGATCTGGTCGGAAAACTGCTGCAGCTGCGCCAGGCTGAGTTCTGCCAGGTCCTTTTGCTGCTCGATCGCAAACGACACCGACTGGCCGACGATCTCGTGGGCATCGCGAAAGGCGACGCCCTTGCGCACCAGGTAGTCGGCCAGGTCGGTGGCAGTGGAGAAGCCTTTCGCTGCGGCCGCGAGCATATTCTCTTTTTTGGCCTTCAGTGCCGGCGCCATGTCGGCGAAGGCCCGCAGGCAGTCCAGCGCAGTGTCCGCCGCATCGAACAGTGGTTCCTTGTCTTCCTGGTTGTCCTTGTTGTAGGCCAGCGGCTGGCCCTTCATCAGGGTCAGCAGGGCGATCAGGTGGCCGTTGACGCGGCCGGTCTTGCCGCGCACCAGCTCGGGCACATCCGGGTTTTTCTTCTGCGGCATGATCGAGGAGCCGGTGCAGAAGCGATCGGGCAGGTCGATAAAGTCGAACTGGCTGGAAGTCCACAGCACCAGCTCTTCACTGGCGCGGGACAGGTGGGTCAGCAACAGTGCGGCGAAGGCGCAGAACTCGATGGCGAAGTCGCGATCGCTGACCGAGTCCAGTGAGTTTTCCGTGGGTGCATCAAAGCCCAGCAGCTCGGCGGTGCGGGCGCGGTCGATGGGGTAACTGGTCCCGGCCAGGGCCGCGGCGCCCAGGGGCGAGCGGTTGACCCGCTTGCGGCAATCCATCAGGCGCTCGTAATCGCGGTTCAACATCTCGTTCCAGGCCAGCAGGTGGTGGCCGAAAGTCACCGGCTGGGCGGACTGCAGGTGGGTGAAGCCGGGCATGATGGTATCGGCTTCCCGTTCGGCGAGGTCTACCAGGCCAGTTTGCAGGCGGGTCAGCTCGGAGCCGATCTCGTCGATCCGGTTGCGCAGCCACAGGCGGATATCCGTGGCGACCTGATCATTGCGGGAGCGGCCAGTGTGCAGTTTCTTGCCGGTCGCGCCGATGCGGTCGGTCAGGCGCGCCTCGATATTCATGTGTACATCCTCGAGCGCCACCGACCAGGGGAATTCCCCGGCCTTGATCTCTTCAGCGATCTCCCTGAGGCCGCCCTCGATCTGCCGGAATTCATCGCCGGTGAGCACGCCCACCTCAGACAGCATGCGGGCGTGGGCGAGGGAGCCCTGGATGTCCTCCAGTGCCATGCGCTGGTCAAACATCACCGAGGCGGTGAAGCGTTCGACAAAGGCATCGGTCGCTTCACTGAAGCGGCCGCCCCAGAGCTTGGCGGCGGGGTTGGCGTCGGCTTTGGATGCCTGGATGGTCGAGGCTTTTTTGTCACTCATGTTCTGTCGCGGTCTCTTGCAATCTTTGCCCGTCGAACGGGCGGAGATAGTGGAAGTGGTCGGGCGATGGCGGTATCTTCAGGGGTTTGCCGCGCTCGCTGGAGTCGCGATCAACCCGATAACAATGCACGAAGAATAATAGTGGTATGACCTCCCCACAGTCCGCGCAACCGGCGGGCAGTATAACGCAGCAAATTCGAAAATCCGCAGCGGATGGCGAAGATTCTGCGCAGATGCCGTTTCTCCCGGACCTGTGCCATGTCTCTGCGCTGGCGGTACTGGTGCTGATGGGCGAGTTGCTGGCACTGGTGCTGGTGCTGGCCGTGGATGGACTGCGGGAGTTCAGCTGGCAGCGGCTGGGCCTGGTGTCTCTGGCCGTGCAGTGGGTCATCCTGCCCTCCGCCGCGATCCTCTGCCGGCTGCGCCCGGCACTGGCGAAACTGCAACACCGGGTCGCCGGTGCGATCAGTTTTGCCGTGGTCATGGCCGTGCTGCTGGTGGTGCTGGTGGCTCAGGAGTGGCTGCGGGCATCGCTGATGCGCCAGGGCTTTGATTTCTGGCACCTGCTGGACAATACCCTGCTCGGTGCTATCTGTGCGGGCGTGGTGTTGCGCTACGCCTACGTGCAGCAGCAGTTGCACAACCAGCAGCGCGCCGAGCTGGTCGCGCGCATCGATGCGCTGCAGTCCCGTATCCGCCCCCACTTCCTGTTCAACAGCATGAACAGCCTTGCCAGCCTGATCGCCATCGACCCTGAGCGCGCGGAAAAACTGGTGGAGGACCTGTCGACTCTGTTCCGCGCCAGTCTCGCGGATTCCAGGCTGGTGCCGCTGGAGCAGGAGCTGGCACTGGCGCGGCGCTACCTGCAGATCGAGGAACTGCGGCTTGGTCAGCGGCTGCGGCAGAGCTGGAGCCTGGATGCCGGCCTCGAGGACGCCGTGATCCCTTCCATGCTGCTGCAGCCACTGCTGGAAAACGCAGTGCTCCACGGTGTGGCGCGCCTGCACAAGGGCGGCGAGATCCAGGTTTACCTGCGTCGTCTGGGTGGCCAGCTGCAGCTGTTGATCGAGAATCCTGCCCCGCAGCCCGGCTCGTTGCACGACCAGCGCGGCAACGGCATGGCACAGGAGAACATTCGCCAACGACTGGCCGCGCATTACGGCCACCGTTACCGCTTTCACTCGGAGTTTGAAGAAGGAATCTACCGGGTGGAGGTTGTCCTGCCTATCAATGATGCCTCAGGGAAGGGGGAGAAACGCGAGAAGATGGAGCCCGCCCTGTGACTGAACTCGGTGTTTTGATCGTGGATGACGAACCCCTCGCCCGTGCCCGGCTGATGCGGCAACTGGAGGGGCTGGAGCACTGTGTGCTGCTGGGGGAGGCCAGTGATGCCGAGGCGGCCCTGGCCCAGGTCGAGGCTTTGGATCCGGATCTGGTGTTGATGGATATCGAAATGCCCGGGGACAGTGGCCTGGTACTGGCCGAAAAGCTCTCCGCCCGCGAGCATCCGCCGGCAATGATCTTCTGTACCGCCCATGACGAGTTCGCCCTGCCGGCCTTCGCCACCGCGGCCGCCGGTTACCTGCTCAAGCCGGTGTCGAGGGAGCAGCTGACAGCGGCCATCGACAAGGTGCAGCGCCTGAGCAAGGCACAACGGCGGGCCGCCGCTGGCGCCGGAGAGGGCACTGCGCTGGCTGCCACCTCGACGCCGCGGATCAAGGCCGTCAGCCGTCGCGGTGTGGAACTGTTGCCGGTGGATGGGATTCGCTGCCTGATCGCGGACAGCAAATATGTGGTCGCCCACCACGATGGGGGTGAGACGATTCTCGACGAGTCACTGAAGGACCTGGAGCGGGAGTTCAGCGAGACCTTCGTGCGGGTGCACCGCAATGCGCTGGTGGCAAAGCATTTCATTGCCGGGCTGAGTCGGGACAGTGACGGTTACCGGGTGCGACTTGAGGGCACCGACCAGCGACCGCAGATCAGCCGCCGCCAGCTGCCGGTGATCCGCCAGCTGATGGAGGAGCTGGGCCGGTAACGCCGACCGGCCCGGGGGTTCAGTAAAGTTTCGGCCCGCCGTACTCGTCGCTGTCGCCCTCGAGACTCAGCTCGTCGGCGGCATTGTTGAGGTACTCGGCGTCCGACTCGGACTTGAGCTTGATCATCAGGCGCAGGTCGTTGGCAGAGTCGGCGTGGGCGAGGGCGTCCTCGTAGGTGATCTCGCCGCGGTCGTAGAGCTCGTACAGGGCCTGGTCGAAGGTCTGCATGCCCTGCTCGTTGGAGCGCTTCATCAACTCCTTCATCTTGTGCACCTCGCCCTTGCGGATCAGGTCCGACATCAGCGGGGTGTTGATCATGATCTCGAGACAGGCGCGGCGGCCGTCGCCGTCCGGGGTCGGTACCAGCTGCTGGGCGACCATCGCTTTCAGGTTCAGGGACAGGTCCATCCACAGCTGCGGGTGGCGGTCTGCCGGGAAGAAGTGAATGATGCGATCCAGCGCCTGGTTGGCGTTGTTGGCGTGCAGGGTACACAGACACAGGTGGCCGGTTTCGGCGAACGCGATGGCGTGCTCCATGGTCTCGCGGGTCCGGACCTCACCGATAAGGATCACGTCCGGCGCCTGGCGCAGGGTGTTCTTCAGGGCCACCTCGAAAGATTCGGTATCCAGGCCCACTTCCCGCTGGGTGACGATGCAGCCGCGGTGCTGGTGCACGAATTCGATCGGGTCCTCGATGGAGATGATGTGGCCTTTCGTGTTTTCGTTGCGATGGCCGATCATGGACGCCAGTGAGGTGGATTTACCGGTACCGGTGGCGCCGACGAAGATGATCAGGCCGCGCTTGGTCATCGCCAGATCCTTGAGGATCTCCGGCAGGCCCAGTCCGTCGATGGTGGGGATTCGGGTCTCGATACGACGCAGCACCATGCCCACCAGGTTGCGCTGGAAAAAGGCGGAAACCCGGAAGCGGCCCACATTGCGCACGGCAATGGCGAAGTTCAGTTCTTTCTTTTCGGCGAACTCGCGTCGCTGCTTTTCGTTCATCACGCCCACCACCAGCTCGCGCGCTTTCTCCGGGGAAAGGGCGGAGCTGCTGACCGGGATGACTTTGCCATGCACCTTGATGGACGGCGGTACACCGGCGGTGATGAACAGGTCCGATGCCCCTTTCTCCACAACCAGCTGTAACAGTCGTTCGATTTCCATTATTTAAACCAGTGTTATCGTTCTTGCGTCGGCGCGACCCGGTGTGGATCGCCTGTAAGTGGTTCCGCTGCGCTCCGCATGCAGGGGCCAGCGGATGAATTCAGCCGAGGAATTAAAAGTTGTCCGGCATCTTGGCCTTTTCACGGGCCACTTCGCGGGTGATGACCCGGCGCTCCACCAGGTCCTGCAGGCACTGGTCCATGGTCTGCATGCCGACACTGGCGCCGGTCTGGATCGCAGAGTACATCTGCGCCACCTTGTCTTCGCGGATCAGGTTCCGGATCGCCGGGGTGCCGCGCATGATCTCGTGTGCCGCCACCCGGCCACCGCCATTGCGCTTCAGCAGGGTCTGGGAGATCACCGCCTGCAGCGATTCTGACAGCATCGAGCGTACCATGGCCTTCTCCTCGGCCGGGAACACGTCCACCACCCGGTCGATGGTCTTGGCGGCGGAGGTGGTGTGCAGGGTGCCGAACACCAGGTGCCCGGTTTCCGCCGCGGTCAGCGCCAGGCGGATGGTCTCCAGGTCCCGCATCTCACCCACCAGGATGATGTCCGGGTCTTCACGCAGGGCGGAGCGCAGGGCCTCGGCGAAGCCGTGGGTGTCGCGGTGCACTTCCCGCTGGTTCACCAGGCACTTCTTCGACTCGTGCACGAATTCGATCGGATCCTCGACCGTGAGGATATGCTCGTACTTGTTGTCGTTAATGTAGTCGATCATCGCCGCCAGGCTGGTGGACTTACCGGAACCGGTGGGCCCGGTGACCAGTACCAGGCCGCGGGGGGTGTCACTGATCTGGCGGAATACCTGGCCCATGCCCAGGTCGTCCATGGTCAGTACCTTGGACGGAATGGTCCGGAACACGGCGCCGGCGCCACGGTTGTGGTTGAACGCGTTCACACGGAAGCGGGCCACACCGGGGACCTCGAAGGAGAAGTCGGTTTCCAGGAACTCCTCGTAGTCCTTGCGCTGCTTGTCGTTCATGATCTCGTAGATCAGCGCGTGCACCTGCTTGTGCTCCATCGGCGGCAGGTTGATGCGGCGGACATCGCCGTCCACACGGATCATCGGCGGCAGCCCGGCGGACAGGTGGAGGTCCGAGGCATTCTGCTTGGCACTGAAAGCGAGGAGTTCTGTGATGTCCATACTGCTACCTTATTGTTCTGATTTACCCTGTGGCCCTCTGGCGGGAGGGGCTGTGAGGGCCGGATTCGGGTCGCAGTCGGATTTGCGTACAATCGGCCACTCTTTGTTATCGGGCTAGTATATGCGCAAAGAAGACATCACCGAAAACCTGAATCGCGTCCGCGGGCGCATCGCCGCCAGCTGCAGCGCCTGTGGGCGCGATCCGGGCGATGTCATCCTGCTGGCGGTGTCAAAGACCCGCCCGGGGGCGGACCTGCGCAGCGCCTACGACGCCGGCCAGCGGCATTTCGGCGAGAACTACCTGCAGGAGGCCCTGGAGAAGCAGGCGGAACTGGACGATCTGGACATTACCTGGCATTTCATCGGGCCGCTGCAATCCAACAAGACCCGCGCGGTGGCCGAGCACTTTCACTGGATGCATAGTGTCGATCGGTTAAAAATCGCACAGCGCCTGTCCGCCCAGCGTCCCCCCGACATGCCGCCACTGAACCTGTGCCTGCAGGTCAATATCGACGGCGAGGAGAGCAAGTCAGGGGTGGCGCCGGCGGAGGTCGCGGCTCTGGCAGAGGCGGTGGCCGGGCTGGCAAATGTGCGCCTGCGCGGGCTCATGGCCATTCCCGCCCCGCGGGAGTCGGAAGAAGAGCAGAGGCAGCCTTTCGAGGCGCTGACTGCCCTGCTCGAAGAGTTGCGCGAACGGCTGCCGGACCAGCCGCTGGATACGCTGTCCATGGGCATGTCCGGCGACATGGAAGCGGCCATTGCCAGCGGCGCCACCATGGTGCGCATCGGCACCGATATCTTCGGGCGCCGCGACTAGCGGCGCCCTAATACTTAAGGAAGGTACAACCAGGGCTCAGCGGGTGTTCTCGGCTGCCTGAACCTCGTCGTCCTCTTGGATTTCCCAGCGTGACACCGGCTTCTCCAGCAGGTGCTCAGAGAAAAACAGTGCGGTCACCTGGGCGTAAACGTCGCGGTTTTCTTTCTTTCGGTAGCCGTGCCCCTCGTTGAGGGCATTCATGTACCACACCGGTTTACCCCCATCCCGCAGCGCAGCCACGATCTGCTCGGCCTCGGTCACCGGCACGCGGGGGTCATTTTCCCCCTGGACCACCAGCATGGGCACACGGATCTTGTCCACGTTGTTGCTGGGGCTGATACGCTCGAGGAACGCGCGCATGTCCGGATCGCGCTCATCGCCATACTCCACCCGGCGCAGGTCGCGGCGGTAGTCGCGGGTATTGGTGAGGAAGGTCACGAAGTTGGAGATGCCGACGATATCCACGGCCGCGCGCAGCCGGTCGCTGTAGTGCATGGCACTGGCCAGCACCATGTAGCCACCGTAGCTGCCGCCAAAGACCGCGACCCGGTCGGCGTCCAGGTCAGGCTGGGTGTCGATCCAGTCCAGCAATGCGCCGATGTCCCGCACCGAATCCTCTCGCTTGTAGCCGTTGTCCAGCGCCACATAGGTTTTGCCGTAACCGGCCGAACCGCGCACGTTGGGGGCGATGACGGCAACACCGAGCTTTTGCAGCCAGAGCTGGTAGGTGCTGCTGAAATAGGGCCGGTACTGGGCTTCCGGGCCGCCGTGAATGGAGATCACCACCGGTACCGGACCCTCTACGTCGCGGGGACGATAGACGAAAGCGGGAATCTTGCGCGCTTCACCGTCCACCTGGTCGAAGGTGGGGTAGTGCACCAGTTCAGGTTCTACAAATCTGTCTGTATCCAACCCGCCCACTTCACTCCTGGTCCATCGCTCGAGACTGGAGTAGCGCAGCGGCGCCCGGCGCAGGTTGAGGACAAAAGTGTCTGTGGGCGTCTTGGGGGTGTTAATGGACAGAGCCAGCTTGTCACCCTGGCCGTTGAAGGCTAGCCCCCCAACCACGCCCATGGGCAAATCTTCTACCTTGCGATAGCGCATGTTGCGCGGGTCCAGCAGGTAGACCTGATCCATGCCGTTCTCGTTGACCGTAAAGGCTGCGCGGCGGCGGTCATCGCTGAGCGTAATCGCAGACACATCCCACGGAATGCTCGCGGTGATAACACGCTCCTCGCCTGAGACGAGGTTGCGATGTACCAGCTGGGCAAATTCACCCCTCTGGTCGGATACATAAAAAATGCCACTGCCGTCGCGATCGAAGTCGCCGGCATAGTTTCGCGACTCGCTGTCACTGTCTCCGGCAACGTGCTGCAGCGTCCCGCTTTCCAGGTCCAGTACATGTACCAGGGAGTTGGTAGAGGAAATGTACTGCTGGACCAGCAGGCGACGATTATCGGCACTGAAGGATACCGGTCCCCACCAGCTGCCATCGGGGGATTCCAGCGCGAGCGTGCTGGTGTATCCGTCCTTAGTTAGGCGAGTGATCCAGATGTCGTTGGAGCGACCATTGCGCCGAGTGCTCTGGTAGGCGATGAGGGAGCCGTCCGGGCTCCAGGCGATCTGTCCGTTGCGCGACTCCCCATCGGTCAGCATGCGGCTTTCGCCGGTGGCGGGATCGAACAGGAAAATCTGCGCATCCTCGCTGCCGCCCGCATCCATGGTGAATGCGATCTGTTGGGTGCGCGGCCGCGGTTCCACCTGGCCTATTGGCTCCTTGAAGAAGGTCAGCTGCTGGCGGGCGCCACCGGGGCGGTCTACCCGGTGAATCTGGTCGACCTCGCCGAAGCGGGTGGAGATATAGAGGGCATCCCCGGCTTCGGTCCAGCCGAGTACGGCTGCGGAGCGCACACTCTGGTAGCGGTTCAGGTCGTCGGCCACCTGACCCGGCACCGGGGGGATATCTTCCATGACCAGGTTGCCGTTGTTGAGGGTGCGTGTTTCCACTGCGGCGGGGCTGACGGCCGACCAGGCCAGGCCAACCGTCACCAGGGCCGCGGACAGGAGTCTCTGCTTGCTCATGGTTTTTCCTTGTTATCGTCTTTGTCGTCTCCATGTTAAGAGTCCCGCCGCGGGATGTCAGCGGCCTGCGGTGAACCGAGGCCGTAAGGGGGGGAATTGCGCCAGATTTTCTTTTGCCGGGACCGGCGGCCATAATTTGCACCGCGAAAGCCATTCAATCGATAAAAAGGGGGAAGTCAGTGACAGTGACGGAAAAGCCGAAGATGGTGTTTATCGGTGGGGCCGGCAATATGGCCGGTGCCGTGATCGGCGGGTTGGTGGCCAGTGGCTATCCGGCCGGGCGTATCGTCGCCACCGGTCGCAACGAGCAGAAGCTCGCTGACTTCGCCGCGCGCCATGGTGTGCAGGTGACCACGGATAATGCCACAGCGGTGGCCGAAGCCGATGTGCTGGTGCTGTCCGTCAAGCCACAGATGATGAAAGAGCTCTGCGCGCAGATCGCCGGGTTGGTAAGTGATCGCAACCCCCTGGTGATCACGCTCGCTGCGGGCATTCCGCTGGCGGCCTACCAGCGCTGGCTCGGTGCCGGGGTGCCCATTGTGCGCGCCATGCCCAACACGCCGGCCCTGGTAGGAACCGGGGTGACCGGCCTGTTTGCCGGTGAGGGTGTCTCCGCAGACCAGAGGCAGATCGCCGAGCAGATGGCTGAAGCGGTCGGTATCGCCATCTGGGTCGAAGAGGAATCCGGTATTGACCAGGTGATTGCCGTGTCCGGGTCCGGGCCCGCGTATTATTTCCAGTTCATGGAGTCCATGATCGATGCAGCGGAAAAGGCCGGCATGGACAGGGCCGATGCCGAGCGGCTCACCTTGCAAACCGCCCTGGGCGCGGCGAAACTGGCGGTGGCCAGCGAGGTGGACGTGGCGCAGCTCAAGCGCAACGTGATGTCGCCCAACGGCACTACCGAGCGCGCGATACAGCGCTTCCAGAGTGGCGGGCTTCCAGAGCTGGTGGAGCAGGCGATGCGCGACTGCGCTGACCGCGCGGCGGAGATGGCGCGCGAGCTGGATAACTGAATACCAGCCTGTTTGAGAATAAATGGCGCTGGCACTGGCGGGCGCCGAATACCAATCGCGAGAACTGTGCAGGGAATCTAGATGGCCAACACATTCACCAATATCGGCGTGTTTCTTGTCGCCACTATTGGCATCCTCTATCTCTTTGCCGTGCTGATGCGCTTCCTGCTGCAGCTGGCGCGGGCCGACTTCTACAACCCGATTTCCCAGGGCATCGTCAAAGTCACCAATCCGCTGTTGTTGCCGCTGCGCAAGGTGATTCCGGGCCTGTTCGGCCTCGACATGGCCTCATTGGTGCTGGCCATCCTGGTGGGGTGGGTGATGATCCTGGCCTGTGGCCTGCTGGCCGGAGGGGGCTTGCTCAACCCGCTGAGCGCTCTGCTATGGTCCCTGCTGGGGTGCATCAGCACCATCATTGCCATCGTTTTCGTCGGCATGCTGATTTCCATCATCTTCAGCTGGATTGCCCCGCAGAGCGGCCACCCGGCGCTGATGCTGTTGCGCCAGCTGCTGGAGCCATTCTGCGCACCGGTGCGCCGGCTGATTCCGCCGCTGGGGGTGATCGATATCAGCCCGATCTTCGTCTTTATCCTGCTGACGGTTGCCGACAAGTTGCTGGTGGGATTCGCCCAGATGGCCAATATGCCCCCGTTCGTCTACGGGCTTTTCTGGCGGATTCCCGGGTTCTGATCGGCGCCCGATCCGCAAACCGGGTCGCAATTCCGCTGGCCCGGCGCTTCTCTTCTGGCTGCCGTTCACCCAAAATAGCCGGTTCCGTCAAGTAAGCAGTACAACAAGAATAGAATTACATGGAAGACGCCCTCTTGCGCCAGCACATCGCCGATTATGACCGCTGGAAAAAAGGCCTGGACAGCCAGTTCGCCGCCTTCAACCAGTGGCTGACCCAGCACTTCCCCAACTCTGCCGGCGCCCGGCAGGTGGTGCAGCAGGCCCGTTCCCTGCTGGCGGAGGACCAGTTCACCCTGGCCCTGGTCGGGGAGTTCTCCCGCGGCAAGACCGAGCTGATCAATGCACTGCTGTCGCACACGTACGGCAAGCGCCTGCTGCCGTCCCGTCCGGGGCGGACCACCATGTGTCCGACAGAGATCTTCAGCGACGGTGGGGCGCAGGCCAGCCTGCGGTTACTGCCGATCGAAACCCTCGCCACCAACACCAGCCTGGAAAGTTTCCGGCGTATCCCGCAGAAGTGGGTTAATCACGAGTTTGACGCCAACGATGCCGAGGCCACCCGCGAGGCCTTGATGAAAGTCGCTGCCAGCAAGTCCGTGGCGCCGGAGGAAGCCGCGCGGCTGGGCTTCGATCGCCGCCATCTGGACAGCAAGGGCTCGCTGGTGGAAATCCCGGTGTGGCGCTATGCGCTGATCTGCCTGCCGCACCCGCTGCTGGCGCAGGGGCTGCGCATCATCGATACCCCCGGGCTCAACGCCCTGGGCAACGAGCCGGAACTGACCCTCAGCACCCTGCCGGGGGCCCAGGCCGTTGCCTTCCTGTTGGCGGCGGATGCCGGTGTCAGTGGTACCGACCTGAATATGTGGGAAACCCATCTGGTGCCCCTGCGTCAGCACCGTGGTACCGCCGTCATGGCGCTGCTCAACAAGATCGACGCCATGTGGGACGATCCCGATGAGGATCCGGAACTGCTGCTGCGGCGCATGCGCGCCCAGGTGAGCAAACTGCTGGAGTTGCCGCAGGAAAGTGTGGTGGGCGTGTCCGCGAAGAAAGCGCTGCTCGCCCGCCAGCAGCAGGACCAGGCGCTGCTGGAGCAGAGCCATTTTGCCGAATTCGAGAAACTGCTGGTGCAGCGGCTGATGGAGCACCGGCAAAAAGTGGCCGAGCACCGCTGCCTGCACCAGGCGCTGACGTTGATGGCGGATACCCGCGACCTGCTCAAGCGCCGCCTCAACAGCGGACAGGCGGCGCTGGAGCACCTGCAGCGCCGCGCCGGCACCAGCACGGAACAGCTCGACGAGCTGGCCCAGCTGCAGCAGACTGTCAAACAACAGCACAAGATCTGCCACCAGGAATTGCTGACGCTGAAATCCAGCCACCGCATGCTGGCTCGCCAGCGGGCATCCCTGCTGGCCCCGGTATCCAGCCAGCAGCTACAGACCCTGATCGACGACACCAGCCGCGCCCTCAACGAACGCTGGACGCCGCTGGGCCTGGCCCGTGCCATCGATGCCTTTATGGAGGGGGTGGATCACCAGCTCGCCAATATGGAGCGGGAAGTGGACTCGGCCAACCGGTTGGTGGATGCCATCTTCGAGCGCTCGTCGTTGCGGAACCTGGATTCCAGTGAACAGCATTTCAGCATCTCCACTTTCCGGCTCAGCCTGCGCGGCCTGCACCGCCAGGCGGCCCAGCTGCGGCGCTCGCCGCAACTGTTACTGGCGCGGCGCAATCGCCTGACCGAGCGCTTCATGGCCACCCTGGCCAGCGAAGTGGGGCGGCTTTACAGCCAGCTGATCTCGGCGGCCGACGGTTGGCTGGAGCAGGCCCTCGAGCCGCTGAAGCAGCACGTGCAGTACCAGAAGCACCTGCTGAACCGGCACCTGATCAAGCTCACGGAGCTGAAGCAGAAAACCCAGAGCAAGCGCACCGATCTGCGCGCGCTGGAGGAGGAAATCCTGCGCAATGACAGTGCGCTCGCCTCACTGGAGGAGTTGCTGAAGCGCAATGCCCCGGCGCCACAGCCAATGGCTCCCGCACCGCGACGGGACAACGTGACGCCGCTGAAGGCTCCGGTGGCCGGTTGAGCCGGCCCCGTGCCGGGGCCGCCAACGAAATATTCTTCTTACTTCTCCTGTGCCGCTGCCATTTGTCTTTGGTCGCGGCGCTCCCGTAAACTTGCCGGTCTCCCAGCAAATAACTGTGTCTGCACCGGAAGCCGGTATTACCTTGTCCACGGAAAAACTTTCAGTCCCTGCCGGACAACCTGACGTCAGCCGAGAGCACGGCTCCGTCGGCATCGTCGTGCCCCGGCAGCACACCTTTCGCGAACCGCTGGAGCTCGCCTGTGGGCGCACGCTCAATGAGTACACCCTGGTGTACGAGACCTACGGTTCCCTGAATGCGGACCGCAGCAACGCGGTGCTGATCTGCCACGCGTTGTCGGGACACCACCATGCGGCCGGTTATCACAGTGAGGATGACAAGCGCCCGGGCTGGTGGGACAACTATATCGGGCCGGGCAAGCCGATCGATACCGACCGCTTTTTTGTCGTCTCTCTCAATAATCTCGGTGGATGCCATGGCTCCACCGGTCCGGCTTCGATCAATCCGGACACCGGCGGCCCCTGGGGCCCCGATTTTCCCAGGTTGCGGGTGCGCGACTGGGTGCACAGCCAGGCGCGCCTCGCCGACTTGCTCGGTATCGAGCAGTGGGCGGCGGTGATCGGCGGCAGTCTCGGTGGCATGCAGGCCATGCGCTGGTCTCTGGAGTACCCCGACCGTTTGCGTCACTGCGTGGTCATCGCCTCGGCAATGAAATTGTCGGCCCAGAACATCGCTTTCAATGAAACCGCCCGCCAGGCCATAACCTCGGATCCGGATTTCTGTGATGGTCGCTATCTGGACAAGGGCAGGCTGCCCCGCCGGGGGCTGGCGGTGGCCCGGATGATCGGCCACATCACCTACCTGTCCGACGATGGACTGGGCAAGAAATTTGGCCGCGAGCTGCGCTCAGGAACATTCGAGCGCGGTGTCGAGGAAGAAGTGGAATTCCAGGTTCAGAGCTACCTGCGCCACCAAGGTGACAGTTTCTCCGGCAGTTTCGACCCCAATACCTACATCCTCATGACGCGGGCGCTGGACTACTTCGATCTGGCGCGGGAATACGGCGACGACCCGGTGGCCGCTTTCTCTCACGCCTGCTGCCGCTTTATGCTGATCTCCTTTACTTCCGACTGGCGCTTTGCACCGGAGCGCTCGCGGGAGATCGCCGATGCGCTGATGCATGCGAACCTGCCGGTGTCCTATGCAGAGATCGAGTCCTCCATGGGCCACGATGCCTTCCTGTTGCCGAACAATCGCTACCGTCGTGTGTTCGATGCCTATATGAAACGGGTGGCTGCCGAGTGCACAGCGGGGGTGGCGCCGTGATGCGGGTCGACCTGGATGTAATCCAGAACTGGATCTCGCCGAAGAGCCGGGTGCTCGACCTGGGCTGTGGCGACGGCATGCTGCTCGAGCAGCTCGGGCGCAACAAGCAGGTCAGCGGGTACGGCCTGGAAATCGACCCGGAACAGATCGAGCGCTGTGTCGCCCGCGGGGTCAATGTCGTCGAGCAGAACCTGGATGCGGGCCTGGGCAACTTTGCCGACGACAGTTTCGATACAGTGGTGATGACCCAGGCACTGCAGACCCTGCGCCAGCCGCACCTGGTGGTGCAGGAGATGCTGCGGGTCGGGCGCGAATGCATCATCACCTTCCCCAATTTTGGTCAGTGGCGGGCGCGATGGCACCTGGCCGTTTCGGGCCGGATGCCGGTTTCCGATTTATTACCATACGAGTGGTACGACACGCCCAATATTCACTTTTGTACTTTCAGAGACTTTGACCTGCTCTGCCGGGAGCGCGGCTGGACTATCCTGCACCGTCAGGTCGTCTCGGAAACCGCCATTGGCGTGGCGATGAAGGATTTTTTACCCAATCTTTTTGGTGAGACGGCGATCTACCATCTCACTCGCTAAACTGAAGGAATACGGGCGCCACGGCGTCCGACGGCCCCCGGGTGAGGGAATCCACAACAACAGGAGGTGACACCGTGAAACGCATTTGGACAGCTGTGGCCGCGGCCACATTGCTTCTGTGGGCGGTCAGTGCTGCCGCGCAGGAAGCCAAGATCATCAAGAGCCATGAAGATTTTGGCGATTACCGGGTCATCTACTCGGTGTTCAACAGCAGCTTCATCAAGCCGGAAATTGCGCAGCAGTACAAACTGGTGCGGGCCGATGACCGGGCCTATGTGAACGTATCGGTAGTGGAGAAAGAGGCCGGCAAGCACGGCCTCGCCAGTGAAGTGGGTGGCTCTGCGACAAACCTGATCCAGCAATCGCGGCCGCTTGAGTTTATGGAGATCCGCGAGGGGCCGGCGGTGTATTATCTGGCGCCGTTGCGGTTTGAGGATGAGGAGGTGCTCACCTTCAAGGTCGACGTCAAGCTGCCAAATGGCCGCACCGAGCAACTGACATTCCGCCGTCAGCTCGACAAATTGTAAGCCTGCCCTTGGCGATGAAAGCGAGCGCTCCGCGCTCGTTTTTTGTTTGTGGCCTGAAAGGGGCCGAGTGGGGAGAAGAGTTTGGAAAAAATCGTGCTCGCCAGCGGTAACGCCGGCAAATTACGGGAGTTCTCCCAGCTGTTCGCCAGCTGGCAGATCGAGGTGGTGCCGCAGTCGGACTTCGACATCCCGGATGCCGACGAGACCGGCCTCAGCTTTATCGAAAATGCCCTCATCAAGGCGCGTCACGCCAGCCGCCTGAGCGGGCTGCCGGCGCTGGCGGATGACTCCGGGCTGGCAGTGGACGCCCTGCACGGTGCGCCGGGGATTTACTCCGCACGTTATGCCGGCACCGGGGCCACGGACGCGGAGAACAACCGCAAACTCCTCGAGGCGCTGGCGGATACTCCCGATGGGCGGCGCGGGGCCAGCTTTCACTGTGCGCTGGCCTTCGTGCGTCGCCACGATGACCCGGTGCCACTGGTCTGCAGTGCCCGCTGGCGCGGTCGCATATTGCGCGAGCCGGCCGGGGAGGGCGGTTTCGGCTACGATCCGCTGTTTTTTGTCGAGTCCGAGGGCAAGACCTCGGCCCAGCTGTCCCGGGAAGTGAAAAACCGCATCAGCCATCGCGGCCAGGCGGTGGAACACTTCCGGGACCTCTGGCAGGAATCTATGGGGAGCGAGGGCGCCCTTGGCTGACAGCAACAGCACGGGGCTGGCACTGCCGCCCCTGAGCCTCTACGTGCACATTCCCTGGTGTGTGCGCAAATGCCCCTACTGCGACTTCAATTCCCATGCGGCCGGGGAAACCCTGCCCGAGGCGGAATACGTTGCCCAGTTGCGGCGCGACCTGCAGAGCCAGCGGGCCTGGGCGCAGGGGCGCCGGCTGACGTCGATCTTCTTTGGTGGCGGCACCCCGAGCCTGTTCTCCGCCAGTGCCATCGGTGCAATCCTGCAGGCGGCGGACGAGCTGGTGGGCTTTGCGCCGGACATCGAAATCACCCTCGAGGCCAACCCGGGCACCTTTGAGCAGCAGAAATTTGCCGGCTACCGCGCTGCCGGGGTCAACCGGCTTTCCATCGGGGTGCAGAGCTTCGATGCGCAGCAGCTCGACAACCTGGGGCGGATTCACTCCGGTGATGAAGCCGCCGGGGCGTTGGACATGGCCCGGCGAGCCGGTTTCGACAATATCAACCTGGACCTGATGCACGGCCTGCCGCAGCAGACGGAAGAGGAGGCGTTGGAGGACCTGCAGCGCGCGGTGACCCTGGGCCCGGAGCACATCTCCTGGTACCAGCTCACCATCGAGCCCAATACCGCCTTCTACAGCGCCCCGCCCGTGGTGCCCGGACCCGCTCATATCGTCTCCATGCAGGGGGCGGGGCGAGACTATCTGGCCCGCCACGGTTACCAGCGCTATGAGGTGTCCGCCTACGGGCAGGCCGGGCGGGAGGCGCGCCACAACATCAACTACTGGTCCTTCGGCGACTATCTCGGCATCGGGGCCGGGGCTCACGGCAAGGTCACCCTGCCCGGTGAGGGACAGGTGCTCCGTACCCGCCGCACCCGCACGCCGCGCCATTACCTTGCTGCCGGTGAAGGCGGGCTGCTGACTGCACCGCCGGTCGAGCCGGTGGCCCGCGAGGAGCTGCCGCTGGAATTCCTCATGAATGCCCTGCGACTGGTCCGCGGCGTACCGGTGGACGTATTCTCACGCCACACTGGCCTGCCGCTGTCGTCCCTGGCCAGGCAGTGGGGGGTACTGGAACAGCTGGAACTGGTGGAGCCTCTGGACGAGCGCATCGCGGCCTCCGCTTTCGGCTTCGACTATCTTGACGAGATATTGCAGCGATTTCTCGAGCAACCCTGAGTGGCGGGGGCCGGCGACCTTGAAAGCCCGTCTCCCGGCCCCACCTACAGGGCAACCGGCGCCTTGCGACGGGTGGGGGCTCTACTTATCATGTGCCGACCTGCCCGCGGGGCTGACCGCACCAAGTAACCAAGAAAACAGGAAAGTGATATGAGCGAGCACGCAATCGTCAACGTGACTGACGCCGACTTCGAGGCCGAGGTACTGAAGGCTGACGGCCCGGTACTGGTGGATTTCTGGGCACAGTGGTGCGGCCCGTGCAAGATGATTGCTCCGGTCCTGGAAGACCTGGCTGGCCACTACGGCGAGAAGCTGAAGATCGTCAAGGTCGATGTGGATGCCAACAAGGAGTCCCCGGCCAAGTACAATGTCCGCGGTATCCCCACCCTGCTGCTGTTCAAGGGCGGCAACGTGGAAGGCACAAAGGTGGGTGCCCTGTCCCGCGCCCAGCTGACTGAATTCATCGACAGCCAGCTGTAAGCCCGGCGCCATCCTGCGGGGCATTTTCTCTTGCAGGATGGCGAACTGCCGTTATACTGGCTAATAATCTGAAACCACTCAGACGAGTCGAGAACGATTCCTGGCCGAGCTGAACGAAGTCGCCCCTCCGCACGGTCGTAGACCATCCCCGGCGCGTTAACTCCTCGAGTTGAACTTATCCAGAACGTAACTGCGCGGCCGACCGGCCAGTTTAGGCAGTTTCATGAGTTCCCCTGAGCTATCGCGATTCCGGACAGGCATGAAAGGGCGCTCCGTCCATGGGCAAAGTTGAGCAATTTCGAACTTCAAACCCCTCCCCGAACAATTCCGGCGCGTCCGCGCCAAATGCAAACAGAAACCTTAATAAAGCAATTGGTATGAATCTCTCCGAATTAAAAACCAAACCGATCGAAGAACTGATTGAAATCGCCAAGGGCATGGGCCTGGAAAACCTGGCCCGCTCGCGCAAGCAGGACATCATCTTCAATATCCTCAAGCGCCACGCGAAGAGCGGTGAGGACATCTACGGTGAGGGTGTACTGGAGATCCTGCAGGACGGGTTTGGTTTTTTGCGCTCCGCCGACTCTTCTTACCTGGCGGGCCCGGATGATATCTACGTTTCCCCGAGTCAGATCCGTCGCTTCAACCTGCGCACGGGCGACTCCATTGCCGGCAAGATCCGCCCCCCGAAAGAGGGTGAGCGCTACTTCGCACTGCTGAAGGTCAGCGAGATCAACTTCGACAAGCCGGAAAACGCCCGCAACAAGATCCTCTTCGAAAACCTCACCCCGCTCTTCCCGAACAACCGCCTGACGCTTGAATGTGGCAACGGATCCTCCGAGGACCTGATCGGCCGTATCATCGACCTGGTGGCGCCCATCGGTAAGGGACAGCGGGGGCTGATCGTCGCACCGCCCAAGGCCGGTAAGACCATCATGTTGCAGAACATGGCCCAGGCCATTACCCGCAACAACCCCGAGTGCCACCTGATCGTCCTGCTGATCGACGAGCGCCCGGAAGAAGTGACCGAGATGCAGCGCTCGGTGCGCGGCGAAGTGGTCGCCTCCACCTTCGACGAGCCGCCGGCCCGTCACGTGCAGGTGGCCGAGATGGTGATCGAGAAGGCCAAGCGCCTGGTGGAGCACAAGAAGGACGTGGTGATCCTGCTGGATTCCATCACCCGCCTGGCCCGCGCCTACAACACCACGGTGCCGTCCTCCGGCAAGGTGCTGACCGGTGGTGTGGATGCCCATGCCCTGGAGCGCCCGAAGCGCTTCTTTGGTGCGGCCCGTAACATCGAGGAAGGCGGCAGCCTCTCCATCATCGCCACCGCGCTGGTGGACACCGGCTCCAAGATGGACGAGGTGATCTTCGAGGAGTTCAAGGGCACCGGTAACATGGAGCTGCAGCTGGACCGCAAGATCGCCGAGAAGCGTGTCTACCCGGCCATCAACGTGCGCCGCTCCGGTACCCGCCGCGAGGAACTGCTGATGCCGGAAGGCGAGCTGCAGCGGGTGTGGATCCTGCGCAAGCTGCTGCACGACATGGATGACCTGGCGGCCACCGAGTTCCTGATCGACCGCCTGAAGGACTTCAAGACCAACGACGAGTTCTTCCTGTCCATGAAACGGAAATAATTCCCAATCACGATAAGGCACCGCAGCCGGTGCCTGATTGGCAATTGGCGAAGAAATCGGCGATTATTTGCACAGAAATTGATTGAAAAGGCGAGCCGTTAGGCATATAAAGGCCCACATTGTGGCGCTGGAAGTGTACCGAACGAACGACGCCCGACCGAATTGGCCAGTGCCTGTCGCACCGCGACCCGCACACCTCAGGCCAATCTCAGATGGATGATCTGGTGGAGCTGGTTATCCATTTGTGACTGCACGACAGCCCACATATCTAGTGAGAACTTTTTGTGAATATCTATATTGGAAATCTGGCCTACGCGGTAACCTCTGACGACCTGCAGGAAGCATTTGGTGCCTTCGGAGAAATCTCTCGCGCGACTGTTATCACCGACCGGGAGACTGGCCGCTCTAAAGGTTTCGGTTTCGTTGAAATGCCGAACGACGATGAAGCGCGCAAGGCGATCGAAGAAATGAATGATCAGCCGATGTCTGGCCGTAACATTCGTGTTAACGAAGCCAAGCCGCGTGAAGACCGTCCGCGTCGTCCGCGCTTCTAAGCTGATTCCAGCTTAAGCGTTCGGTGGCCCGCAGCATCCGCTGCGGGTCCCTCAACCCTCTCTCCTCCGCAACCCGCTATCCCGGGCTGCCATTCCCCATTTTGTCCTGACTCATTTACACTGCGCAGAACGCATTTCTGCGGTCAGGAGCAAGATGAAATACAAAGACCTGCGCGACTTTATCAAGCTGCTGGAAAAACGCAGCCTGCTGAAGCGTATCCAACACCCGGTTGACCCCAACCTCGAGATGACAGAAATCGCCGATCGGGTACTGCGTGCCGGCGGACCGGCACTGCTGTTCGAGAATCCTGTCGGCTTCGACACCCCGGTACTCGCCAACCTGTTCGGAACCCCGGAGCGGGTCGCCCTGGGGATGGGGCGGGAATCCGTCTCCGAGTTGCGCGAGGTGGGTGAGCTGCTGGCCTTCCTCAAGGAGCCGCAGCCTCCGGAAAGCCTGAAGGATGCCTGGGAGAAGCTGCCGGTGTTCAAGCAGGTCCTGAACATGGGCCCGAAAGTGGTGAAAAAGGCCCCCTGCCAGCAGGTCGAACTGACCGGTGAGCAGGTGGACCTCAACCGGCTGCCGATACAGACCTGCTGGCCCGGCGACGCCGCACCGCTGGTCACCTGGCCCCTGGTCATTACCCGTGGGCCGGAGAAGAAGCGCCAGAATCTCGGCATCTACCGCATGCAGCTGATTGGACGGAATCGCCTGATCATGCGCTGGCTATCCCACCGTGGCGGTGCCCTGGATTTCCGCGAGTGGTGCCAGCGCAATCCCGGCAAGCCTTACCCGGTCGCCGTGGCACTGGGCGCCGATCCGGCGACGATCCTCGGTGCGGTTACACCGGTGCCGGACACCTTGTCAGAATATGCTTTTGCCGGCCTGCTCCGGGGCGACAAAACCGAAGTGGCGGAAGCCACGCTGAGCGACCTGCAAGTGCCAGCGAGCGCAGAATATGTCCTCGAGGGCTTTATCCACCCGGACGACATGGCCGACGAAGGCCCCTACGGCGACCATACCGGCTACTACAACGAGGTAGACCGCTTCCCAGTGTTCACCGTGGAGAAGATCACGCATCGTAAAGACCCCATCTACCACAGCACCTATACCGGCCGCCCACCTGATGAGCCCGCCGTGCTCGGCGAGGCCCTGAACGAGGTATTCGTACCGATCCTGAAAAAACAGTTTCCGGAGATCGTCGACTTCTATCTGCCCCCCGAGGGCTGCTCGTACCGCCTGGCGGTCGTCAGCATGAAGAAACAATATCCGGGCCATGCCAAGCGGGTGATGATGGGGGTCTGGTCCTTCCTGCGCCAGTTCATGTACACCAAGTTCGTGATTGTCACTGACGACGATGTGAATACCCGCGACTGGAAGGACGTGATCTGGGCCATGACCACACGCATGGATCCTGCGCGGGACACGGTAATGGTGGAAAACACGCCTATCGACTATTTGGATTTTGCCTCACCGGTCTCCGGCCTCGGCTCCAAGATCGGCTTTGATGCCACCAACAAATGGCCGGGGGAAACTGACCGTGAGTGGGGCCGCCCTATCGAACGGGATTCGGATGTGGTGAGAAAAGTTGACGAAATGTGGAGCGAGCTGGGTCTCTGACCTGCAGGCAAAACCCAATCACTGACCCAGGGAGGGGGCTATGCAAGTGATCAAAACCATGCGGCCTGGCCACAAAGGCGCGCGCCGCTTCGAGCGGCGCTTTGGCAAACGGCTGTGCGCCGTGCGTTACCGCAACTCCCCGTGTGGAAAGAAAGTGCTTACCACGGTCGAACTGATCGTGGACGAGCGTGAAAAGCCCGCACCGGGAGTCTCACACGCAGGGTTACAGGCCTACCAACGGGCGGAGCCCGTGGCTCTCTCCGTTGGCGCAGAAGAACACGCGATGCAGCGTCTGCTCAAACAGGCTGGTGCCCGCTGGAGTCAAAAGGGCCGGGCATGGGTCGCCACGCGAGAACTCGTCGCTACGCTCGGCCTCAATCATCGAATTGTTGAAGGGCTGATTGACGCCTGTGAAGATGTAGACGCCACTTTTGAGTTGTGAGTAGCCAGATGTGGCCACCCGTGGCCATATGTGGATATTCTTGGTTAGATCTAGGAACGTGGTCAGATATGACCACGCATAAGAATAAACTGTTATGCTTTTTAACCACAAAGAGGAGATTGATATGTACCCCAAAAAAGTAAATGTTGTCTCAGCTTTTATATGTATATTGATGTTAAGCATAGTTGGTTGTGCTGATTCGAAACCGGGCACCGACAACACTGGGAAGATGTGTACCGTAACTGAAGGCCCAAATAAGGGGAAAAAGGGTCGCTATGATACGGAAGGCTCCTGTTGTGATGCAGATAAAGATGGGGTTGAAGTACCCGGTGGGTGGGGATGTACAGATTGTAAGGGAAGTAACTGCAAAGATGGCCACAGTCTTCCAGAGACAGATTTGGATGCTGTTAAGCCAAATGATAAGCCCATAGACCAGTAACAAAGCATAACAAGCGCGTGAAGAGCGACACCTTAAGCTCTGCTTCGCTTTTGTGTTGCTCGCTGCGCTCACAATTAAAACACAAAAGCGGCGCGCCGCTTGGTGCGCCTTACGCGGGCGTTAAGTGAACACCTCGAATATGGAAAAGTTGATAACTATAAAGCAAGCGTACTTGGCAATGGCTGAATACCTTCTCGAAGAGTGTCAGCTTGAAGCAGGACGAGCCGTTGATGCTCGCGGTATTGTGGCAGAGCTGGAATTAGTTGGCCCATGGGAATCTTCGAGCGAGGGATGCACTGAAATGTTTGAAAAGGCAGTCGAAAAAGTCCTCACAGAAGGATCAGTTTTTGACTTCAAGAAGTGGACCCGCATCACTTAACAAGGCCGGGCAATTTGCTCCGGGCCTACGGCCCTCCGCGGGACAGCTTACCTTGTGCACGTTTTGCGCAGGTCGCTGCGCTCCCATTATTGCGCAAAACGCGCACAAGGTAAGCTGCCCCTGCCGGCGGCGTTAAGTTTCTTAGTGTCCTGAGAAGCTTTCGTTCAACTGCTCGGAAAAAGTGAATAGGGAAATTTCATATGAATAAGAAGGTATTCGGAGCATCAGTTTTAGTTATTGGAATAGCCTGGCTTTGTGCAATCATCTTCACGGCTATTTCTCCAATGCAAATTACTATGCTCGCCATACTCTTGGTGGTTTTGTCCTTTGTAGTCTTGGCTATATTGGCAACCATCAAGTGAGTCAGGGCGGCCAAAACTTAACAATCACAGGCAGTGAAGCTTCGGCCCTTCGGGCCTCCGCGGGACGGCTTACCTTATGCACGTGTTGCGCGGTCGCTTCGCTCCCATTTTCGCGCAAAACGCGCATAAGGTAAGCCGCCCCTGCTGTGGGCGTTAGGCTCATCAATGAAATTGCCATGTTTGATAATCGTCTGCACCTTGTCACAGCTTGTCTTCGCGGATAGCGTGGTATCGATTATCTCTACAGAAAGTGATTTTTGTTCCAAGCGCATACTTAATCCGCCTCACTGCCAAGAGGATGGGGTTTGTTACCATTTTAAAAAAGACCTCAATTATCCAGTAGAGCTACTGAAAAGAGGAATTGAGGGGCATGCCAAAGTGAGATTTGATACGGATAGTGATGGATGTACATTAAACCATCGTGTGCTTGAGTCGTATCCGGAATCTGGCTTTGGAGAGGCGGCAATTGGAGTGCTAAAAAAGTACCAATATTCGGGCCAGGTTAAAGGGCTTGAAAAAACGTTTACCTACAAGATCCAAAAATGAGCCTAACCAGTGAATGAAGGACGACGCCTTACGCTTTGCTTCACTTTTGTGTTGCTCGCGGGGCTCGCAAATTAACACAAAAGTGTGCGCGCTCGCGTGGCGCGCCTTATTCAGGCGTTATGTGAATGAAACGTATGAGTGAACCCGTGCTTAAGGAGGTTCTAGTCAAGGCAATAAAAGAGCTAGAGGATGCTGGCGATATTGTTGTGGTTAATCCTATTGAAAATGCAGTGGCTAATAAACTTTACGCAGTCATACAACAAGTTTCACCAAATATGCTTACGTCACAAGAACTTAGCGGCATTATCAATGCGCTAAATGCTCACAATCTAGGATTTGGTTTGGACGATAAAGATTTTCAAACTATCATCGGCCTCACCAAAGAACAGCTCAAAGTTGCAGCCAACAAACTAAAGGTGGCTGAGTGCTAAATCACATAACAAACAAAGGCAGCATCGCCCTGCGGGCTGGACGCGCTAACGCGCGCCGCTGCTTTGGGCGTTAACACAACAAGGAGTTCCACAATGAAGTGGGCATTTATCGACTATGAAAATGTCGGTGGCATGGAGAAAATAGATCTTTCACAATATGAAAGAGTCATCGTGTTTCTTGGCGCAAAGCAACCAAAGCTAGATTTTGGCGCATCAAAGTATGATTCCCCGATCAACCTTATTGTTGTACAAATAAAGGCCACACAGGCAAACAATCTAGATTTTCATCTTGCTTACTACTTAGGTAAGTACGATCGTGAAGCCGAAAAGAATGTAACGTTCGAAGTCATCACAAATGATAATGGCTTCGCGCCCTTGATTTCACATTTGAAATCAAACGGTAGAACTTGTAAGCACATCAAGCAGGTTACCGTAGCAGCTTCCACACAAAAATTGTTGAGCTCTCTTACTAAGTCTCCGAAAGACAAGCGGCCAAAGACAGTATCATCTTTAAAAAACCATATCGCGGCGCATTTGAAGCTACAAGGCAATGAAATCGCGGTTCAAGGTCAGGTAAATAAGCTCGTTCAAGAGAAAAAGGTGGTGCTAAACGGAGAGTCCGTAGAGTACCAGTGTTAACAAAGCCAGGCAGGATGCTCCGGGCCTTCGGCCCTCCGCGGGACAGCTTACCTTGTGCACGTTTTGCGCAGGTCGCTGCGCTCCCATTTTTGCGCAAAACGCGCACAAGGTAAGCTGCCCCTGCTGGCGGCGTTAGGCTTAAGTAAGAATCAATGAAGTTGCCAAGAAAAAATAAACATTGGTTAGAAGAAATGACCATTGCCATGGAGAATAATAGCTATGGCAGCGTGATTGAAAAAAACTCTAAAGATACTGCCGAGGTGCTCCAGGTCGCAATTTGCGCTGCAAAAGATGCGGCTAAAAATCGAGGTATGTCAAAAGCATCGGTAATAGAAAGTATCATTTCAGAGATCGAAGAAATCGTCAGAGATGAAATGAGCCGAGATCTAGACCCAGAAGGGGTTTCCTTGGAAATTCAGTATTTTCTTTCTTACGTAGACGCAAATGTACTTTTGGGTGTGATCTCAGAACGTAAGGCTGAGGAAATCATGCACCACTATACGGAGTCTTGAGGTCCATCAGCCTAACAAGCAGCGGCAGAGCGACAGCCAACGCTACGCACATTTTGTGTTACTCGCTGGCGCTCAAACATTAACACAAAAGGCGCTCCGCGCTGGCTGCGCCTGCGCTGGGCGTTAAGTGATCATGAAAATTCGATACCGAAATTTTACAAGAGGTGGCGATAGTTACCCTTGGGCTACTCACGTTTCGGAAGAGCTAGTTCGTAAACCGAAAATATTAGTGATCTGGGAGTTCGCTCAATTTGTCATTGCGCTAGTGTGGGGAAGCCTTGTTGTTGCCAATGCGGAATCCTGGTCTGAGTGGATGCAGCTTGCCATTCCTGCCACCTTCTTGATTTCAGCTTTGTACTTGGCACTTGATAAGCATTTTTATAGAGTGTTTTCGCTTTTTTCTGTATTTTCGACACTAGTTTTTATGGCCTATTTGAAGCCGAAAGATGAAGCTTTAGTTCTTGTGGTTGTGATTAGTGTGTTCTTAGTCGCCTTTTCAAGCAGTATGTTTGTGGGGAAGAAGGCGAGGGCGTATTTCACGTGGTGCAGATCCATGTCTGACCACACTTAACAAGGCCGGGCAGTTTGCTCCGGGCCTATGGCCCTCCGCGGGACAGCTTACCTTGTGCACCTTTTGCGCAGGTCGCTCCGCTCCCATTGTTGCGCAAAACGCGCCCAAGGTAAGCTGCCCCTGCCGGCGGCGTTAGATGGATCGTATGGATCGCGAATACCACAAGTTATGGTACAGGTTGGATGGAAGCGATTTCTACCTCATT
>NZ_JAJSAQ010000004.1 GCF_021729075.1 Microbulbifer guangxiensis | reverse complement strand
AAGCGGTTGTAATCGCCGCGAAATACGCGGCTGGGACGGCTTACGCTACGCTCCAGCCGCCCCTAAACCGAGCGTTATGTATGCGAGCTATGAGTGAACTCCAGCGTGCCATCTATGCATTGGCCTCTAGTCCAGAAATTCAGACGGGCCTATTTCCTGATTTCGTTTGTAAAGGAGATGAGCTGGTTCTAGATTTTGATGCGGCTTACGCCGAAGGAGAATTTTTTGGTTCTGCTTCAACTTCACAAAAGTTGGCATTTGAAGATCTCGATAAATATATAGAGAGCCACTCTGGCGTGCAGTTTCAAGAGCTTTATACGGATGAAAGCCAGCTATTCAGTAACCCATTTTGGGAAAAGGTGAGGGAACTGGCCCATCACTGCATTGTATCAATGGGCTGGGTATATCAGGTTCCGCCAAAGAGTGCCGCGGTCTATGTCCGTGGGTAACATACATAACAATCGCAGGCAGTATGCTACGGCCCTTCGGGCCTCCGCGGGACGCCCAACGCTATGCACATTTTGTGCGGGTCGCTGCGCTCCCAATTTCGCACAAAATGTGCATAGCATTGGTCGCCCCTGCTGCGGGCGTTATGTTTAAGACTTACCCACGTTTAGTAGACACCCTGTATAGTTAGGTTTCGACCTAACACGGAGGTGTACCATGGGTAAGAAAAGAGCTCAGGCGTATACGGAAGAGTTTCGCAGGGAGGCGGTCAAGCGGGCCGCAAAGCCCGGTGCCACCACTGCTTCAGTGGCTAGAGAGCTAGGTGTAAGTGCCCAGCAGATCTACAACTGGCGACGACAGTTCAACCGGCTCTCAGAGAAGCAATTCAATAGCTTGGATGGGGTCGATTACTCCAAGCAGGAGAGCGCTGAAGTACGCCGCCTGAAGAGAGAGCTGCATGAAGCTCGCCAGGAGGTCGAGTTTCTAAAAAAGGCAGCTGCGTACTTTGCGAACCACCAAGAGTAAAGTACGCGCTGATACGTGAGCATGTAGGGTTTTTCCCAGTCCGCTTGATGTGTCGGTGTTTGGAAGTATCTGCGGCTGGATATTACCGGTGGTTGGGCAGAGGAGAGAGTCTGAGGTCTCTTCGCAAGAAGCATGTTGCCGAGAAAGTGAGGGATACCTTCAAAGCCTTCAAGGCACGTTATGGTGCCCCTCGGATCACGCAGGAGCTGGTTGAGGCAGGGATACCCTGTTCAACCAACTATATTGCTGGAATCATGCATAGAGAGCATATCCGAGCGAGGAACGGTAAAGGCTTTCGATATAGCAGGCCGGTCGAGAGTAAGGTCAACGTCTCTGCCAACCTGCTGAAGCGATGCTTTCAGGTTGATCGGCCAAACCGACGGTGGACCAGCGACATCACTTACATCTGGGTCAGGGACCGGTGGTTGTATCTGGCGGTGGTCATGGACCTGTACTCACGTCGAATAGTGGGTTGGGCACTGGACTCGCAAATGACAGAAGAGCTCACGAAGAGTGCTCTGAAGATGGCACTGCGCGGAGGGAATCGAAGCCTGGGCTGATTGTGCATTCGGACCGAGGGGTGCAGTATCGAGCTCAGGGCTACCAGGACACGCTCTTGGCCAACCAATGCCGCCCCAGTATGAGCCGTCAGGCCAATTGCTGGGATAATGCCGCGATGGAGTCATTCTTCAGTCGTCTTAAAGTTGAGCTGGTGTACGCAACGAGCTTTGAGAGCATCAGTCAGGCGAGATCTGAGGTGTTCGAATACATCGAGGTTTTCTATAACAGAGTACGTAGGCACTCTACACTGGGCTATGTAAGTCCAGCAGAGTATGAGCGCAAATGCGCATAGTTATGGTGTCTACTTTTTGTGGGTAAGACCAGAGCCTAGTAATAGCGATTAAACGTGAAAAATAAGACACGAAAAATTCACGTAGACGGTAACGACTACATCTGGATTTGTAGTGAAGTATTGTGGCCAGTACATTTGCTACGTGTTTGGTGTGCAGGGCAAAAGAAAGCGCCTTGGTTTGAGGTTGAATTTGAAGTCCCTGTTGTCGTTATACCCAAAATAGTCGCGGAAACTATTAAAAAGGTAGAGCTAAGTAAAGGTAGGCCGGGCACCGTCGATTCCACAGTTGCTCTGAAGTGGAACTCGGCTGAACAATGTGTGGCAATATAGCTCATAACAAGGCCGGGCAATTTGCTCCAGGCCTCCGGCCCTCCGCGGGACAGCTTACTTTGCGCACCTTTTGCGCAGGTCGCTACGCTCCAATTTTCGTGCAAAAAGCACACAAAGCAAGCCGCTGCTGATTGCGGCGTTATATTTCGAGAGAGTCCATGAAAATATTCCCGATACTTTTTCTATTTCTTTCATTTAGCTTGCGGGCAATGGAAATCTCATGTGAGTCAGATTCAGAATACTACGCAAAGTCAGATATTGTTTTTTACGGCCAAGTTATAGATAGGGTTGCAGTTGTAGAAGATGATGATGAGTCGATTTGCTGGACACAGAGCAGTGGTCCTAAGTGCGGCTCGAAAATAGCGACTTTCAAAATTTCTGAGATTTTAAAAGGGGCGCCCACTGATTCAGTAAAAGTCATGGCTGGTGATGGTTGCTACTGTGTAAGTCCATATCTTGAGATGGGCGAAAGCTACGTAGTATTTGCCAAATTTAACAAGCACTACGATAGTGTTTTCTCTCTTAATGGATGCGCGACGCGGCCAATGAGCCCTGTCGAGTTTTCGGAGATCAAGAAAAAAATATAACAATCAGCGGCAGAGCGACAGCCAACGCTACGCACCTTTTGTGTTACTTGCTGGCGCTCAAACATTAACACAAAATGTGCTCCGCGCTGGCTGCGCCTGCGCTGGGCGTTAAGTCAAGGAAGGCGGTACAGCACGAATGAATCCTGTGCAGGATGTAGTTTCACAAATAGTTGGAAAGCGAGTTTGGGGGGCAAGGCCGGGTCATGGCAGCTTCCTCACACTTGAATTCGGCACCCAGGTAAAGAAACGGCCATTTCCAAGCGGAGAGTGGCACCTTTGGATTTACTGCTGCGCTTGGAAATTATCAAAAAACAATACTTTGGTGTGCCACTCAGAGTCTAAAAATTGCACTCAAATTGCATGCAACGCATTGGATGATAAGGAATTTTTGAGTCTATCTTTTGAGCCGGAGAGTGGGGCGTCGGCATTTCAGTTTTCCGAAAAGTTTTTGCTTTTAACATGGCCATATGACGAATCTGAGCAATGGATGCTCTATATGCCTAACAGTCAAGTTTTAACCTATGCGCACGATGGTCGATACTCTCTGGGTTCAGGTGAAGAAAGTCATAAGGTGTGGGATAACATGCCCCAGTGACTTAACAATCGGCTGTTATCGCCCCTGCGGGGCTGGGACGGCCTTTCCGCTGCGTCGCAGCTCCAAGTTCGCCCCAAAGCCGGGCGTTATGTTCTCACGGTAATTTATGAAGTGCAGTGTATGTAAAAATAAGAAATACTCACTGCTGAAGAAGATGTCGGCTGGGCTCGGGCTTCATGTTGCGTGCTCGGAATGTGGGCGCCCACTGGCATCAAAGAGGTGGGGGAAGCTTGTGCTGACCGTAATGCTCCAAATGGGAATTTTGATTTCCATGTTCTGGGGCATGATGGCCATGAATTATTGGTATGTTTTCTTGGGTGCTGTCGTAGCGGTGGGGTTTATATTAGTCGTAGCGTTAATCATACCGGTAGAGCCTTTCCCTACTAGTCGTAGCCGGCGGGAAGAACATAACAAGTGAATGAAGGACGACGCCCAACGCTTTGCTTCACTTTTGTGTTGCTTGCGCAACTCGCAAATTAACACAAAAGTGTGCGCGCTCGCGTGGCGTGCCTTATCCAGGCGTTCAGGCTGTAGAAAAACTCCAGAGATCCTTGGCTAGATAAATTTTTCGCGTAGAGAACGCCCTGAATTGCATTTTGCCATCCGCGACAAGTCCAGAATTCACGTAGGAACGTGATTTTCTAGGTGATTTATGATCAGAGAGGTGGGGCCGGAGTTTTTCTACAGCCTCGTTAGGCGGCGGTAAAGATCAGATAGATCATGGAAAATATCGAGATCATAAAAGATAAGTCTTCATTAGAAGGAACTTGTTACATTGAGCTAAGCCTAGGGAAATACAAAGGAGTTCACTGGGAAGAAACCAGCTTATTCTTTGATGAAGAAATTTTCGGCTTAATCGAGCCAATCTTTGAAAGGAATGTTCCTGGTTATGATCATTACAGCATGAATGATGCTGATTTTAATGCTTGGGAAAGTATCATTTCAGATCTTTTACAATTAAAGAACACTATTGAGCAATCTTCGGATTTCAACGACATCAGCGATCAAGCAGGTTTCATTTATAGTGGCACAAGAGATTATTTCGCTACTCACTACCAAGATTGCAAAATGAAACTTAGCGTACTAATCGAAGAGTTAGTAAACTGGGCAAGTATAAATATTAAACAGCATGGCTATATATCAATATTGGGCATATAGCGTGGCAGCGCCTAACAAGCGACTGTTATGTTGCACTGGCTGCAAGACTTCACTCTACATGCTGTGTTCATTATCTGCCCTCAGGGCAAATTGAGGAGCAGTGAATGCCTGACAAGGATGACTGGCGGCGGCAAGGGCAGGAGGCATATCTTCTAGGGCTAACCTTCCAGCGCAAGCCATATACGAAATATCGCGAGTCATGGGACCATGACCACTGGGATTTTTGCGGCCAGAAGCTAGCTGAATTTGCCGTAGACGGGGCGCTACATGAAGGTTATGCCACAGAGGACAATGACCGCTGGGTATGCCCTGAATGCTTTGAAGACTTCAGGGGCGAATTCAAATGGCAATTGCAGTAATAACCAACAGCAAGGCCAAGCTGGCAGGGACTCGCTGATGCGAAAGCCTGTTGGTAAAGTCCTATGTCAATCAGAAATAAATGAAATTTGAAATTCCCGTGAGAAAACTATTCCCGCTTGTTTGTTTTATGGTCGCAGGTCTTTGCCAGGCTCAGTCTCTTGACGATTTGTACCATTCATTGCCAATCCTTATTTGTCATGATGATCGATACCTGAGCTGTCAAAAAGGTGCCTCTGCCGAAGAATGTACCTTACAAGCCAAGGTTTACAGGGATAGCTGCTTGGCTGATAAAGAAATAAGCGATAGGGAGTCTTTTGGGGATGCAATGCAGTGTTTGCTTTTCAAGCACAACGGAGTTTCTTCATTTGAGGAATTTGAAGATAATTGTAACGGTGGCATGAACATAAATCTTTCAAAGTCGAAAGAGCGAATCAGGAATGAGCTTACTCCATCGCAGATAGAGCAACTGCTCGAGTGAAGTCTAAAAACTCGTGCTACGTGCGCTGGATTCGCAACAGGTTGCTCGTCTGTGCGGTGGGTGCTTTGACACATCATCGCTCGCTGACAATAACCGGCCACTGGCGCTCTCGCGCCATCGCCCTCAACCAAGCTCCATAACTCTACTGGGATTTTTTAAGTTCCGGAGACCCCCTCAACTGGCCAGATACCCGGGCAACCAGGTAGCCAGCGACGGCCACAGGGCCAGCAGCATCATCACCAGCAGCTGGATCATGATAAACGGCACCACGCCGCGATAGATGGCACCGGTGGCGACGGTGTCCGGGGCCACGCCGCGCAGGTAGAACAGCGCGAAGCCAAACGGCGGGGTCAGGAACGAGGTCTGCAGGTTGATGGCGATCATGATGCCCAGCCAGATCGGATCCACACCCATCGCCAGCAGTACCGGGCCGACGATCGGCACCACCACGAAGGTGATCTCGATAAAATCGAGGATAAAGCCCAGCAGGAAGATCACCACCATCACCAGCAGGGTGGCCCCAACCACGCCGCCCGGCAGGCTGTTGAAGAACTGGGTCACCAGTTCCTCGCCGTCGTAGCCGCGGAACACCAGCGAGAACAGTGAGGCACCGATCAGGATGGCGAATACCATGGCGGTGACCTTGAGCGTACTCTGCCCCACTTCACCGGCGCGGTCCCAGTTGAGCGCACCGCGGCTCACCGCCAGGAGACCAGCCCCCAGGGCGCCGACGGCGGCGGCCTCGGTTGGGGTTGCGGCACCGGTGATGATGGAACCGAGCACCAACACCATTAGCCCGATGGGCGGCACCAGGCTCTTCAGGGTCTCGGCCAGGTCGACACTCTCCGCGGTCGGTTTGGCCACCGCCGGCTCGCGCCGGGCCACAAAGAGCAGATAGATGATGTAGGCCGCCACCAGCAACAGGCCCGGGATGATGGCACCCACGAACAGGTCACCGACACTGACCGGCTGCGGATTGAAGATACCGGCCGACAGCTGTGCCTGCTGGTAGGCGTTGGACAGGGTATCGCCCAGCAATACCAGGGCGATGGACGGGGGGATGATCTGACCCAGGGTCCCGGTGGCACAGATGGTGCCGGTGGCCAGCCGCGGCGAATAGCCACGGTTGAGCATGGTGGGCAGGGACATCAGACCCATGGTCACCACCGTCGCACCGACGATGCCGGTACTGGCCGCCAGCAGCGCACCCACCACCACGACCGACACTGCCATCCCCGCGGGCACCCGCGAGAACACTTTGGCCAGGTTGACCAGCAGTTCCTCGGCGATCCGTGCCCGCTCCAGCATCACACCCATCAACACGAACAGCGGCACCGCCATAAGCGTGCCGTTCTGCATGATGCCGAACAGGCGGTCGGGAAAGGCCCGCAGCAGCTCCGCATCGAAGCCACCGAAGACGATGCCCAGGCCCGCCGCCAGCAGCGCCGTGCCACCCAGGGTAAACGCGACCGGATAGCCGAACATCAGCGCGGCGCAGACGGCCATGAACATCAGCAGGGGGACCAGCTCCATCATGCGCCCACCTCCTCGACGGCCTTTGCCAGGGGCTCCTCGGGTACCCTGTCGCGGGCCGGCGGCAGTGATTCCTCCTGCATCAGCTCCCCCAGGGCGCGGCACAGCTGGGCGATGCCCTGCAGCCCCAGGGTCAGCGCGGAGAGGGGAATGAGGCTCTTCAACAGAAAGATGCCGGGCAGGCCGCCGGCGCTGGAGCTGGCTTCGCGCACGGCCCAGCTGGCCACAGTGAAGTGCCAGCTGCCGAGGATGATGAAGGCACACAGGGGCAGCAGGAAGACTAGCGTGCCCACTGCGTTCACCCAGGCGCGGCCGCGGGCCGACATGCGCCGGTAGAAGACATCCACCCGTACGTGGGCATCGGTATGCAGGGCGTAGGCGAGGCCGAGCATCAGGACTGCGCCGTGCAGGTACAGGACCGCGTCCTGCAGGGCCACTGAGCCCCCGTCAAAACCGTAACGGAGGAGAACCACGGCACTCTGCAGCAGCACCATGGCTAGGGTGAACCAGCCGAGCAGGCTGCCGATCGATGTGGCCAGCCGGTCAAGTTGCCGGGCGATGCGTACCAGGGGGAGCATGGGGACTTTTCTCTCTACATCTTATTGTTCTGTGTGCCAAGACTACCGCCGGCGCCAGCCCGGTGCCAGTGGCGGCAACGGGCGACATGTAACCTGTTTGTCACATTTCATTCATAGAATCGTCACCCGTTGTTCCTAGCATCGCCGCTGAAACATACGCACACACTGGAGTTATCCAATGAACAAACGAATTCTGGCCACGTCCCTGGCGGCCCTGACCATCGCCGCCTCCCAGGCGGCCTCCGCGGCCCGCGATCATATCAGCATCGTCGGTTCCTCCACCGTCTACCCGTTCACCACTACTGTGGCGGAGCGTTTCAGCCGCGCGACCCAGTTCAAGACTCCGGTCGTGGAATCCACCGGCACCGGCGGCGGCATGAAGCTGTTCTGCCAGGGTGTGGGTGAGAGCACCGCGGACATCACCGGTGCTTCCCGCCGTATCAAGCAGTCCGAGCTGGACATGTGTAAAGAGAACGGCGTCGACGTCATTGAAGTCCAGGTGGGCTACGACGGCATCGTGCTGGCCAATGCCAAGAGTGCAGAGACTTACAAGCTGAGCCGCAAGGACATCTTCCTGGCCCTGGCCAAGGAAGTGCCGAATCCGGACGGCTCCGAGACCCTGGTCGCGAACCCCTACAAGACCTGGAAAGACGTCAACCCGGCGCTGCCGAATGTGAAGATCGAAGTCCTGGGCCCGCCCCCCACTTCCGGTACCCGCGACGCCTTCGCTGAGCTGGCAATGGAAGGTGGCTGCAAGAAGTTCGACTGGATCGCGGCCAAGAAAGACCAGGACAAGAACGCCTACAAGTCCATCTGCCACAACGTGCGTGAAGACGGCGCCTACATCGAAGCCGGTGAGAACGACAACCTGATCGTCAACAAGCTGGTGGCCAACCCCAATGCCCTGGGTATTTTTGGCTTCAGCTTCCTGGACCAGAATGCCGACAAGGTGCACGGCTCTGTCATCGAGGGTCACGCGCCCACGTTCGACAGCATTGCCGAGCAGAGCTACCCGGTATCGCGCCCGCTGTTCATCTACGTGAAGAAAGCCCATGCGAGCGTCATCCCTGGCATGAAACAATTCCTGGCTGAGTTCACCAGCGAGCGCGCCTGGGGTGAAGACGGTTACCTGGCGGACAAGGGCATGATTCCGCTGCCTACCGCCAAGCGCCAGCAGGTGGCCAAGAATGTTCGCGAAATGAATGCCCTGAGCAACCTGGCCCAGAAATAAGTTTCGATAAGATTTCGACAAGAACAGGTAGATGGATTTACCAGCCAAGCCCGCAAGGGCTTGGCTTTTCTCGTCATTGAGGTGCCGCCTTTTGCGGCCATAAAAAGCCTGAAAGAGCCGGGATAATCCGCGGCCTGGATAACAACCGAACGCACGGGGTTTCGATGCAGACACCTACCCTATTTGCCCTGCTGTTGCTGCTGGTACTGATTGCCTACGGCACCGGCTTCAGTCGCGCGGCGGCCGCAGCCCGGGGGCGCGGCGGCATGCGCAAGCTGGCAGCCCTGCCAAGTTACTACGGTACCCACACGGCGCTGTGGTGCGGTCTCCCGGCATTGTTATTGCTGGCGGTCTGGCTCGTATTCGACGAGCCGATTATCCGTGCGCTGGTCATGAACGGGGTCGCCGACATGCCGGAGACCATTGCTGGCCGCGACCTGCTCTACGCCCAGATCCAGAACCAGGCTGCCGGTAACCTTTTCGGTGAAGCAACGCCTCAGGTCGCAGCGGCGGCCGAGCGGCTGACCGACCTGCGCAACGGTGCGCAGCTGCTACAGACGTTGATGGTGCTGATCCTGTCTGTGGGCCTCGGTGCCTTTGCCATGCTGCGCTTCTCACCTCAGCTGCGCGCCCGCGAGAAGGTGGAAAAGGTATTCAGGATTATCCTGCTCGGCTGTGCCTCGGCTGCGATCCTCACCACCGTCGGCATTCTGCTGTCAGTCTTGTTCGAATCCCTGCGTTTCTTCCAGTCGGTGCCGGTGACGGAGTTCCTGTTCGGATTGCACTGGAGTCCGCAGATGGCCTTGCGCGCGGACCAGGTGGGTTCCAGTGGTGCCTTCGGTGCCGTGCCGCTCTTTACCGGTACGCTGATGGTTTCTGCCATTGCCATGTTCGTCGCGGTGCCGGTAGGCCTGATGTCGGCGATTTACCTGGCCGAATATGCCGGCAAGCGCGTACGTGCGATCGCCAAGCCGGTGCTCGAAATCCTGGCCGGGGTGCCGACGGTGGTCTACGGCTTCTTTGCCGCCCTGACGGTCGCCCCTTTCGTGCGTGAAGCGGCTGCAGCCGTCGGCCTGCAGGCCTCCAGTGAGAGTGCCCTCGCCGCCGGCCTGGTCATGGGTGTGATGATCATTCCTTTCGTATCGTCCCTGTCCGACGATGTGATCAATGCGGTGCCCCAGTCCCTGCGTGACGGTGCGCTGGGCCTCGGTTCCACCCAGTCGGAGACCATCCGCAAGGTGGTCATCCCGGCGGCGCTGCCGGGCATCGTCGGTGGGGTGCTGCTGGCGGTATCCCGCGCAATCGGTGAAACCATGATCGTGGTGATGGCCGCAGGGCTGGCCGCGAACCTGACTGCCAACCCGCTGGAATCCGTCACCACGGTCACGGTGCAGATTGTGACCCTGCTGGTGGGTGACCAGGAATTTGACAGCCCGAAGACCCTGGCAGCCTTCGCCCTGGGCCTGATGCTGTTCCTGTCCACCCTGGTTCTGAACTTTATCGCCCTGCACGTCGTGAAAAAATATCGGGAACAGTATGACTGATCTGACACAAGCACAGGTGCGCGAGCGGATCGAGCAGCGCCTCGGCAGCCGCCATCGCAAGGAAAAGCTGTTTCGCGGCCTCGGTATCGCCAGTATTGCTTTCGGCGTGTTCGCGGTTCTGCTGCTCTTTACCGACATTATCAGTAAGGGCAGCGGCGCCTTCGTGCAGACCGCCGTGCAGCTGGAGATCACCTACGACCCGGCGGTGCTGGGTATCGAAGAGGTTAACGAGGAGAGCCTGACCTGGGCCAACTTTACCGGGGTGGTGCGCGAAGCCCTGCGTGCGCGCTTCCCGGATGTGAGCAGCCGCAGTGAAAAACGGGAGCTCAATACGCTGGTGTCCACCGGTGCGCCCTTTACTCTGCGCGACCGGCTGCAGGCCAACCCGGAATTGCTCGGCAAGACCGAGACCCTGTGGTTTGCGGCGGACGACGATGTGGACACTTTCGTGAAGAGTCTCGACGACTCCGCCGAGGGATTCCGTGGCCGCACCTCCGACCAGATGGCGTCCTGGGTGCAGTCCCTGAAAGAAAGTGGCCAGCTCGAGAAACGGTTCAATACCACGTTCTTCACCAATGGTGATTCCCGTGAGCCTGAGCAGGCGGGTATCCGCGCGGCACTGGTGGGCTCGCTGCTCACCCTGCTGGTGACCCTGGCGCTGTCCTTCCCCATCGGTGTGGCCGCGGCCATTTACCTGGAAGAGTATGCGCCCAAGAACCGCTGGACTGACCTGATCGAGGTGAACATCAATAACCTGGCTGCAGTACCGTCCATCGTGTTCGGCCTGCTGGGCCTGGCCATTTTCATCAACTTCTTCGAGCTGCCGCGTTCGGCACCGCTGGTTGGTGGCCTGGTGCTTACCCTGATGACGCTGCCGACGATCATCATTTCCAGCCGTGCGGCCCTGAAGTCTGTGCCGCCGTCTATTCGCGAAGCGGCGATGGGTATGGGCGCCTCGCGTATGCAGGTGGTTCTGCACCATGTGTTGCCGCTGGCGATGCCGGGTATGCTCACCGGTGCCATCATCGGCATGGCCCAGGCCCTGGGCGAGACGGCACCGCTGCTGATGATCGGCATGGTGGCCTTTATCGTCGATGTGCCGGGCGGCATCACCGACCCGGCCACGGTACTGCCGGTACAGATTTTCCTGTGGGCGGACAGCCCCGAGCGCGCCTTTGTCGAGCGCACCTCCGCCGCGATCATGGTGCTGTTGAGCTTCCTGATCGTGATGAATGCCAGTGCAGTGCTGCTGCGCAAAAAACTCGAGCGCCGCTGGTAGCGGCTGATAGACTGGGATCGATGTGATGAACACCATGACTCTGGAAGCCACCGGCATGACTGCGCCGGCCAAGCCCCAAACCCTGGAAAACGAGACTGTGGACAGCCAGATTAAAGTTCGCGAAACCGTGGGCGCCCCCTTCTGCGACAATGCCAAGCTGAAGATGCGCAACGTGAATGTCTTCTACAGCGAGACTCAGGCGATTCACAACGTCAGCCTGGATATCGGCCGCAACGAAGTGGTTGCCATGATCGGCCCATCCGGTTGTGGTAAGTCCACTTTCCTGCGTTGCCTGAACCGCATGAACGACACCATCGAGGGCTGTCGCGTGGAGGGTGACCTGACCCTGGACGATGAACCCATCTATGGCCCGAAGGTGGATGTGGTGCCGCTGCGCGCACGGGTGGGCATGGTGTTCCAGAAGCCGAACCCGTTCCCCAAGTCGATCTACGAGAACGTCGCCTATGGGCCGAAGATCCACGGTATCGCCAGCCGTCGTGCGGAGCTGGATGAAATCGTCGAGAACAGCCTGCGCCGCGCCGGCCTTTGGAGCGAGGTGAAGGACCGGCTCGACAAACCCGGCACCGGCCTCTCGGGCGGCCAGCAACAGCGCCTGTGTATCGCCCGCGCAATCGCCGTCAGCCCGGAAGTGATCCTGATGGACGAGCCCTGCTCGGCCCTCGACCCGATTGCGACTGCCCGCATCGAGGAGCTGATCGACGAGCTGCGCAAGAACTACACCATCGCCATCGTCACCCACTCCATGCAGCAGGCGGCGCGGGTCAGCCAGCGCACGGCTTACTTCCACCTGGGCCACCTGGTCGAGGTGAACGATACGGAAACCGTCTTCACCAACCCGCAGCACGAGCTCACCGAGGCCTACATCACCGGCCGTTTCGGCTGATCGGTTGGACTACTATTGCGCTAAGAGAAGCGAACGAATTATGGAAATGCATTTCGATCAACACATATCCCGCCAGTTCAACGAGGACCTCGAGAGCATCAAGACCGAGATGCTGGAGATGGGCGGCCTGGTTACCCGCCAGGTGGCCGATGCGGTGGAGTCCCTGGCCAACGCCGACAGCGAGTTAGCTGAGAAAGTCCTGCGCATCGAGGAAGAGATCGACAAGCGGGAGATGGCCATCGATGAGCACGCTACGCTGATCATTGCCAAGCGCCAGCCAGCTGCCTCTGACCTGCGCATGGTGATGTCCATCATCCGTATCGCCCGCGATCTGGAGCGCGTCGGCGATGAGGCCAGCAAGGTGGCGAAGATGGCCATCGCGCTGACCGACGAGGGCACAGCACCGAAGGGCTATACCGAGATCCGCCATATCGCCAACGCGGTGCGCAAGATGCTCAACGATGCCCTCGATGCCTACACCCGCTTCGATGTGCAGGCGGCCATGAGCACGCTGGCGGAAGACGAGCAGGTGGATATGGATTACCGCAGTGCCGTGCGTGAAATGGTGACCTACATGATGGAGGACCCGCGCAGCATTTCCCGTGTGATCAACGTGCTCTGGACCCTGCGTTCACTGGAACGGATCGGCGACCATGCCAAGAATATCTGCGAGCAGGTGGTGTATCTGGTCGAGGGGGCGGACATTCGACATGGGCATGAGGACAAACTGAAAAAGGTCCGTTAAGAAATGGGCAGAAACAAAGGCCGCATTTGCGGCCTTTTTTCATGGAGGAGCGTGAGCGGTGAAATACCTGTTCGAAGTCAGGATCAAGGAAGGTCATACAGTGGAGGAATACGCGGATGCCTGGGTCCGCGCCTCCGAGTTGATACAACAGCATCCCGGTGCCCGCGGCACCGAGTTGCGGCGAAAAATCGGTGAACCCGACAAGCTGCTGGCCATCGCCAGCTGGGACAGCAAGTCAGCGCGTGATGCGATGGAAGCTGAGCACGATCCCAGGATTGATGAGATCATCCGCAGCGCGGCGCCCTTCGTGGAAGTGACCCCGCTGGGGGAGTTCGAGGAGCCTGAGTGGGTGGTGAAACCCGCTTAGCTTGTGAGCACAAAATAGGCCGCCCTCGGGACGGCCTCTCAGTGCGGATTAACCCCACCAATACCCCTGAGCTCGATCAGTGGCGACAGAGCACCAGGATCCACATTTCGAAAGCGCATCAATACATCCTTGTAGCTCCATCGGGTACGTCCTGTACCCGACGGTTTCGAAATGTGGATCCTGGCACTCCGTCTTCAATTCTGACTGCTGGACTTTGCCATCATTCTGAGGCCGCCCCGGGGCGGCCTGATAGCTGTCCTTCCTTCCTGAGTAGGCGGATAGCGCGTTTTGCCGCTAGCCCTGGGCGCCCAGTGCCTGCATCCGCGCCTGGGCCGCGGAGCCGATCTCACCGCCGGCCTTGGCCGCAGTCTGGTAGTGGCTGTAGGCGTTTTTCACCTCCCCCTTCTTCTCATACACCTGCCCCAGGTAATAGTGGGCGTGGGGCGTTTCCAGGTAACGCAGTGAGCGGGTCAGGTCGCGCTCGGCGTCGGTGTAGTTGTTCAGCTTGGCGGCGATGAGCCCGCGCTTCAGCCAGTGGGAGAAGAGCCCCGGATTTTTCTGCACGGCACTGTCGTAGGCCTTGTAAGCCGCCTGGTACTGCTCCTTCTGTGTCAGCAGGTCGCCCTCGAACTGGTAGAAGGCGGCCTCGCGGGGTTGCTGTTGCTGGGCGCGCCGCACCAGGCTCAGGGCCTGATCGTACTGCTTGTTGGAGGCCGCTTTCAGGGCCTGGTCGTAATTGCCGTAGGCATCCGCATCGCGCTGCAGCTGGGCGATGGCGCGCTGGTAGGCGGCGCGGTTGGCGTTGCCGGCCGGCAGTTTCTTCGCGTATTCCATGTTCGCATCGACCCGCGCCTGCGAGGGCGGGTGGCTGGCGAAGAGCGCCTCAAGGGCACCGGCCTGACGGCCCTCGGACAATCTGACGAATTTCTGCTGCAGGCGCACTGCGCCCTGGGGATCGTAACCGGCGGCGGCCATGTATTTCATGCCGTACCTGTCTGCCTCCAGCTCGTTGCTGCGGCCATAGCGGGCGATGTAGGCGGAACCGCCCAGTTGCCCACCCAAGGCTACCAGGTCACCGTAGGCAGTGTTCTGGGTGGTGGCGCCAAGCACAGCAAGGCCGGCACCGAGCACCTGCTGCTGGGACATGGCGGTGGCGGAGTGACGCGCGGCGGCGTGTACGATTTCATGGCCCAACACCGCGGCCAGTTCGGATTCGTCCTCGAGGATGGTGAGCAGGCCGCGGTTCACTGCGATCTTGCCGCCGGGCAGCGCCCAGGCGTTGGGGGTCGAGTTGTTCAGCACCACGAACTCGTAGGGCAGTTGCGGCTGGTCGGAGACCTTCGCCAGCTTCTGGCCCACGCGGCTGACATACTCCTGCAGGGCAGGATCCACGACATATTCACCACCCTGTTGCTGCTGGTTGATGGGGTACTGTTGCTCGCCCAGCGCCACTTCCTGGCCCTGGGAGATCAGAGACAGCTGACTCTCCCCGGTAACCGGGTTGACGGCGCAGCCGGCCAGAAGGGACGCTGTGAGGCCACAGCAGGTGATCAGGCGCGGAATCATGGTTGCCTCCCTGTATAATGCTTGGTTTAACAGCGATCTATTCTACACAGTCCCGGGAGAGGAGTTATGACGGCACTGCAGGTAATTGAATTATTCGCCGGCACCAATCCGGATGGCGAGCCGGTGGTGGAGCGGCTGCAGGTGCGGGTCAACGAAGACGACAGCTGTCAGCTGGTGCGCTCTCCGGCGTTCATCAAGGGCATCGCCAGTGGCGATACCATCAAGGTCAACAAGGACGACCAGCAGTTCGAACTGGTAAAGCGCTCCGGTAACCTGGCGATCCGGGTGTTCTGCCGCGGCAACAGCACTGCGCTGTCCGACCAGTTGACCCCGCAGCTGGAAAAACTGGGCGGTGAACTGGACATGGAGAGCCCCCGGTTGCTGGTCTACAGCATCCATGTGAGCTGCGGTTTCGACACCATCGAACAGATCCTCAACAGTGCCTGCGACGGTGCCAACAGTGTCTGGTATTACGGCAATGTGTACGATCCCAAAGACGGCCAGACGCCACTGAATTGGTGGCAGGACATTCTCAAGCCGGAATGATCTGCACTCCGCCGCTTCCCCCGAAACAATCCCAGAAGGACAGTCACAGACCATGCTGATAGTCATCTCCCCGGCCAAGACCCTCGATTACGAGAGCGAGATCCCGAAGCTGGAAACTACCCGGCCGGACTTTCTCGATGATTCGGCCAAACTCATTAAGGAGTTGCGGGAACTGAGTCCGCAGGATATCTCCAGCCTGATGAAGATCTCCGACAAGCTCGGGGTACTCAATTACGACCGCTTTCAGCAGTGGAAACGCCCGTTTACCGACAAGAATGCCCGCCCGGCACTGTTGGCGTTCAAGGGGGATGTGTACACCGGCCTGGAGGCCGAAACCATGGGCAAGCGGGATTTTGCCTATGCGCAGAAACACCTGCGCATGCTGTCCGGCCTGTATGGATTGCTGCGCCCGCTGGACCTGATGCAGCCCTATCGCCTGGAAATGGGCACCAGGTTTGCCAATGCCCGTGGCAAGAATCTGTATGAGTTCTGGGGAGATACACTCACCGAAGCCCTGAACCAGCAGCTGCAAAGCCTCAAGAGCCGGGAACTGGTCAACCTGGCCTCCAATGAATACTTCAAGGCGGTGAAACCGAAATTGCTGGAGGCCGAGATCATCACCCCGCATTTCCGGGACCTGAAGAACGGCGAATACAAGATGATCAGTTTCTTTGCCAAAAAGGCTCGCGGCATGATGAGCCGCTGGGCGATCGACAAGCGGGTAAAAAAAGCCGAAGAGCTGAAGGGCTTTGACGGTGGCGGTTATGCATACAATGCCTCCCTGTCGAAGGGCAACGACTGGGTCTTTACCCGCGACGAGGCGCAATGACCGCCGCCCTGCCAGACGCCCCGGCCTGTGCGCGCAATCGCGAGCCGATCCTGGCCGAACTGCGCCGACTGCTGGCGGACAGCCACCAGCTCCTCGAAATCGGCAGCGGCACCGGCCAGCACGCCATTTACTTTGCCCCCCATGTCCCGCAGCTGAGCTGGCAGACCTCCGACCTGCCAGAAAAGCTGGCGGGCATCCGCGCGTGGCAGCAGGCTCACCCGGCTGATAACCTGCCGCCGCCGGTGGCGCTGGATGTCGAGGGCCAGTGGCCGTCGCTGTCCGTCGACACTATTTTTACTGCCAATACCCTGCACATTCTGTCTGCACAGGCAGTGGAGGCCCTGTTTGCCGCGCTGCCGCGAGTACTGGTACCCGGTGGCCAGCTGATCACCTACGGTCCTTTCCGCCGGGGTGCGGATTTCGGTGCGGAGAGCAATCGGGAGTTCGATCAGTGGTTGCGGCAGCGGGATCCCGCCAGTGGCATTCGCGATCTGCACTGGCTCGATGCCCTGGCCGATGCAGCGGGCCTGATCCGCAGCGAAACCATCGCCATGCCCGCCAACAATCATCTGGTGGTTTGGCGACGTGTGGCAAAAAAATGATTTGGAACACTATTGAGGTTATTCGGTCGAGAGTAACCCGCTGAGAGTCTACGGAGGGGAGCACAGATGCCCGAGTGGTTAGAGATCGGTGTGAGCATTGCATTCGCCATCGCCGCGGTTTTTTTCTTTGGCAAATACCGGGAGAAAGCCGCTGCGTTGCATGAATGCGAGCGCATGAAGGTCCGGTTGTCCAACGACCTCAATCGCTACCGCGACGTCAAGCGCCTGCGCACCCTGCGCGACGCCCTGGTAAGCAACGACATACTGCCGGTGGATGACGAGGGTCGCGAGCACCTGTTACTGCGGGATGGCGAGATGCGCCTTCACCACCTGGTGCTGCGCCGCCAGTGCATCGCCATCGGCGAGGGAGAGAAACCCACTTACACCAAAGACGGCGAAGAGCAGCCGGTCAGGGAATTGGTATAGCACTGGAATTGAAGCGCGCAGCAACCTCAGGTTTCTGCGGTCGAGATCAGCTTGCGCGGAGGGAAATGCAACGTGAAGGTGCTGCCCCGGCCCGGTGTGCTCTGCACGCTCAGCTCGGCGTTGTGGCGCAGCAGCACATGCTTGACGATGGCGAGGCCGAGACCGGTGCCGCCACTCTCCCGCGAGCGCCCGGCATCGACCCGGTAAAAACGTTCGGTGAGACGAGGGATGTGAATCGGATCGATGCCGATGCCGTTGTCCCGCACGGAGAAATGCCCTCCCCGGTCGTCCACCCACCAGCGCAATTCGATATCACCGCCATCGGGGCTGTACTTCACCGCGTTCAGCGCCAGGTTGGCAAAGGCACTGTGCAGTTCGCCGGCATCCCCGGACAGAACCGCGTCCTGCGCGCAGTCCACGCTGATCCGGTGCCGGTCGCCGCCCAGGCTGCGCGCCTCCCGGGCGACCCGCTCCACCAGTTCGCACACGGGAATTTTCTCCCGGCCACTGTCCCGCTCCGAGGTCTCCAGTCGCGCCAGTAACAGCAGGTCGTTGACCAGGGACGTCATGCGGGTCGTCTGTTCCTGCATCTGCGCCAGTGGACGCTCCCAGGCTCTGGGCGCGAGGCCACTGCCCTCGAGGGTTTCCAGGTAGCCGGCAATCACGGTCAGGGGGGTGCGCAGTTCATGCGAGACGTTGGCGACAAAATCGCGGCGCATCTGTTCGAGGTTGTGCAGGCGGGTGATGTCGCGGACGATCACCAGGGCCTCGTCCCGGCCGTAGCGGGTAATCTCCAGCTGCAGGGTGCGGGCATCGTTACCGGGAGCTGGCAGTGTCAGCGGCCCCTGGATTTTTGGATCGTGCATGTAGCGCACGAAGCCGGGATCGCGCAGAAAATTGATCAGCGGCTGCCCTGCATCTTCCGGGCGCAGCTTGAGCATTTCCCCCGCCGCCGGGTTCCACCAGGCGATGTTGCCATCGCCTTCCAGGGCGACGATGCCCTCGCGCAGCGCACTGGTACTGTCCTGCACCCGGCGGAGCATGGCGTGAAGCTTCTGCTTCTCGCGGCGGTGGCGGCGCTGCATGCGGTAGAAATCATCGCTGATCTCGCCCCAGATGCCGAAGCTGGTGGGGGCCGGGCCCTGCCGCCCGTTGCTGAGCCAGCGGTCGAAGCGGGTCTGTTGCCACAGGATCCAGAACAGGTAAATCGCCAGGGCCAGGGTCAGGCCGAGCAGCCATTGCCCGGTAGAGAAACCGAAGATGGTGAAACCGAGGGCAATGACGAGAAAGCGGGAGAATTCGCCGATACTGCGTTCCAGCATGGTGGTATGCGGTCTCCGTGTGCGGGCGGGCGGAAACTGGGCCGCCGTGCAGGGCAGCCATTCGCGCCGCTGCCGATCAACTCCGGCCGCGCGAACGGGGCGCTCAAATCTTGCCGGGCAAGTTTGTCACACTTTTTCTGCGGATTGCACGGAAAACCGGTAGCCGGTGCCGCGCACGGTCTGTATGTAGCGGTCGTGGCCGTCGATGGCCAGTGCCTTGCGCAGGCGACGGATATGCACGTCCACGGTGCGTTCTTCCACATAAACATTGCCGCCCCAGACGTGGTCCAGCAACTGGGCACGGCTGTAGGCCCGCTCCTGGTGGGAAAGGAAGAAGGTCAGCAGGCGGAATTCCGTCGGCCCCATTTCCACCGCCTTGCCGCTGATGCTCACGCGGTGGCTGATCGGGTCCAGTACCAACTGGCCTGCGGTGAGGGGTTCGTCCGGTGTAGAGGGGCCGGCACGGCGCAGCACCGCCTTGAGGCGTGCCACCAGTTCACGGGGGGAGAAGGGCTTGGTGATGTAGTCGTCAGCGCCGGTCTCCAGTCCCTTGATCTTGTGATCCTCCTCACCCTTGGCGGTGAGCATGATGATCGGCAGGGTGGAGGTGAGCTCATCGCGCTTCAGGCGCCGCGCCAGTTCCACGCCGGACACGTCGGGCAGCATCCAGTCCAGCAGGATCAGGTCCGGCTTTTCATCGATGATCAGGGCATGGGCTTCCTGTGCATTCTCCGCCTCGAGACAGCGATAATCTGCCATTTCCAGTGCCACCCGCAGCATGTCGCGCACCGCGGCTTCATCGTCGACGATCAGTATGGTTTTGTTCTGCATTGGTCTGCCATGCCCTACCTTGGTTGCGGCTATTAGACGGCATTTGCATTACAAATATATGACTACCGGGAAGTTATCCACAGAGAACGGCCCCTGACCGGGTGGCTAGTTGGTCAGGTAGTGCATGGCGATGCCGGCGAACACCACGGCCCCGACCCAGTTGTTATTGAGGAAGGCGCGGAAGCAGGCCTCGCGCTCCCGGTTGCGGATCAACCACTGCTGGTAGGCAAACAGACCTGCGGCGGCGGTGAGCCCCAGAAAGTACATGCTACCCAGCTCGAAGCGTTGCCCGGCCAGCAGCAGCGCAAACAGCACCATTCCCTGCAGGCAGGCAGTCATGGCACGGTCCATGTCACCGAACAGCACCGCTGTGGATTTGACTCCGATTTTCAGGTCGTCATCGCGATCGACCATGGCATAGAAGGTGTCATAGGCCACCGTCCACAGCAGGTTGGCGGTATAGAGCAGCCAGGCCACGGGCGGCACCTCACCGGTGGCAGCGGCGAAGGCCATGGGAATGCCCATACTGAAGGCGGCCCCCAGCACCACCTGCGGCAGGTGGGTGTAGCGCTTGGCAAAGGGATAACAGAAGGCCAGAGCCACCGCCGGCAGGGACAGCAGTACGGTCAGGCGGTTGGTGGTGAGTACCAGCAGGAAGGCCAGCAGGCAAAGGCCGGCAAACAGCATCAGCGCCCCTTTCGGGGTGGCCTGGCCAGTGGCGAGTGGCCGCGCAGCGGTGCGCTTCACATGTCCATCGATGTTGCGATCAGCGAAATCATTGATGGCACAGCCGGCGGCGCGCATCAGCAGTACCCCGAGAGTAAACACCGCAAACAGGTGCAGGCCCGGCCAGCCACCGGCGGCCAGCCACAGCGCCCACCAGGTGGGCCACAGCAACAGCAGTGAGCCGATCGGTCGGTCGAGGCGGGCCAGTTGCCAGTAGGGCAAGGCGGTTGGCCAGCGGCGGGCGAGAGCTTGGCTGATCACGGCTTGGTGTCTCCTGTTGTCGGTTCCAGCGGGCGCGGCAACGATTCAAATTGGGCGGTAAAGGCTGCCAGGAAGGTTTCCGCCACCAGTAGCGGTTTATCCCGCAGCCAGAATATGGAGCGTCTCCCCCAGGCATTGCCCTGTTCGTCGCCAATGGCATCGACGGTGCTGCGCGGGTTGCGTTCCAGTCGGTTCAGGGTGATGGGTCCCCGGCGGATGCCGGCCTCGCTGAACAGCAGTTCCCCCAGCGGGCGGCTGTCGAGGCTGCGCAGGTAACGGGATTTCCCCTGCAGGCTGCGTATGGGCAGCACGCTGCGGGCGTACACCCAGGGTTGCCCGCGGCCAAGCAGCAGCACCTCGCGGACCAGCGCTCGCTGGCGATCCCGCAGGCCGAGGGCGCGGCGCTCCTCCAGGCTCGGCTGGCGCCAGCTCTGGTCCAGTACCTGCACGGCAAAGTCACCGCCGCTCAGCTGCTTCAGCGCTGCAGTCAGAGAGCCCGGATGCAGCAGCCAGGGCAACAGGTCGGCGGGCAGCGACTCGTGCAGGGATTCCAGTGGCTGGGCCTGCCAGTCCGCAACCGGCAGAAATGGAGACTGATACAACGCAAACCCCGCAGCAGGATCAAAAGGCCAAAGCCGCCATTGTAACGGCTGGCGGCGGCGAGGTCAGGCGCCAGCGGCTGTACTCGGTGGTGCGGGCTCCTCTATGATGATGCGCTAACGAAGAAGAATACGGACGTTTCCGGAGAAAAGAATCCTATGGGCCTGACCACCAAGATCGTGCTGGCAATGCTGCTGGGTATTGTCGTCGGCGTGCTGTTCAATTTTCTCGATACCACCCAGGTACTCGGCAGCGGAGTCACCGGCTTTATCAACAATTACCTGACCGGGGGCCTGTTCGACATTGTCGGTCGGATCTTCATTGCCTCCCTGAAGCTGATGGTAGTGCCCCTGGTTCTGGTGTCGCTGATCTGCGGTGCCTGCGCCCTGTCAGAAGGCAGCCGCGTGGGGGTCCTGGCGGGCAAGACACTGGCCCTGTACCTGCTCACCACCGCGCTGGCCATCACCCTGGCCCTGTGCCTGGCCTTCGTGTTCCAGCCCGGTGTCGGCATGGAGGGCCTCCAGGCCGATGCCACCTTCGAGCCCAAACCCTCCCCGCCCCTGTCCGAAGTGCTGGTAGATATTTTCCCCACCAACCCGGTGGATGCCATGGCCAAGGGCAATATGCTGCAGATCATCGTGTTTGCGCTGCTGATGGGATATGCCATCTCACGCTGCGGTGAGCCCGGTCGGCGCATGGCTTCCTTCTTCAACGATCTCAACGATGTGATCATGCGCATGGTGGGCGTGCTGATGGTGTTCGCCCCCTATGGGGTCTTTGCCCTGCTGGCCAACAAGATTGCCCAGCTTGGGGTGGATGCCATTTTCCAGCTTGGCAAGTACTTCCTGGTGGTGCTCGGTGCCCTGTTCCTGCACGGCCTCGGCGTTTATTCGCTGTTGCTGAAGCTGCTTTCAGGCCTCAATCCACTGGAGCTGCTCAAGAAGATGCGCCCGGCGATGGTGTTTGCCTTCAGTACAGCCTCCTCGGCTGCAACGATCCCGGTGACCCTGTCCTCGGTTGAGAAGCGCCTTGGCGTCGACAACAAGGTGGCGGCCTTTACCGTCCCGCTGGGGGCCACCATCAACATGGATGGCACCGCCATCATGCAGGGCGTGGCGACCGCATTTATCGCGCAGATGTATGGGGTGGAAATCGGGCTGGTGGGCTACCTGACCGTGGTCCTGACTGCCACCCTGGCCTCGATCGGCACGGCCGGCGTGCCCGGTGTCGGCCTGATCATGCTGGCCATGGTGCTGCAGCAGGTAGGGCTGCCGCTGGAAGGCATCGCGATTGTCATGGGCGTCGATCGCCTGCTGGACATGGTGCGCACCTCGGTGAACATCACCGGTGATGCTGTCGTCAGCACTATCGTAGCGAAAAGCGAAGGCGCCTTTTCCGAGGAGGTGTTCTACGATCGCAACTACGACAGCGTCTCCAACGGCGGCCGCGTCGAGAGCTCCCCCGGCTGACTGCGCTGGACGAAACACACCGAAAATAAAAAGGGTCGCAACTGCGACCCTTTTTAATTCCAAAGTTGCTGCCGGTTTTTTCCCGGCTGGTGAAGCTCTGGATCAGTCCTCCACCAGCTCGCGCAACTCATCTGCCTCGATATCCCCGTCGATGCGGGCAATGACCCTTCCGGCCAGGTCTGAGAGCAAGTTCAGGATGGCCTGGTCGGTGGTGTCCTGTACCTGGCTGCCGCCACGCTGGGCACTCACCTGATACGGTTCGCGGAGCTTCAGCCGTTTGAGATCCAGGCTGTCTTCATGCAGCGGCCGGCCACCGGGATCGGTGATGCGGTATGAGAACGAACCGGAGATCTCCACATGGCCGCGCTCCAGATCGATATCTCCCTCGGTGCGCATGGCGCCGAGCTGCTTGACCACGGTGAGATCGAAGTCTGTCACCAGCGATAGTCGCCCGCGGCCGTCCACGAGCGGCACTTCCTCGTCGAGAAAGAATTGACGCAGTTCGCTGTCGAATGCCGTTTGCAGGTGCTGGCTGTAGCGCTGCAGTTTGGCATCCTTGAGTGCGGTCAGGCTGCCGCCCTCCCCCGCCTGTGCCAGCAACAGGGTCAGGTTGGCACTGTTGACCGGCATGGGGATGTTGAGCGCGATGGATGCCGGCGGCAGCGACAGGCTGGGGTTGTTGTCATCGCCACCGATGCCGAGAAAGCCCTGTGCCTGGGCGGTGTGAATGGTTGAAACCAGTAGCAGGCCGGCCATGGCCAACCCGCGATGCGCGAACCTGATCACTGCACTCTCCCTGAGTTCTGCCTGTTTTTCTGTTGACCGGTTGGCTATTTCCGGTCGAATTTCTTACTAGGCTGCCACTGCAAGGGCCCGGAAGCAAAAGCAATCGCTGACCACTGGGTCGGCTTGCTCTGCAGAATCAGTGCTCAGAGCCGGGCCAGTTCCCCCAGCTCATCGGCCTCCAGCTGGTCCTCGATGCGGTCGATCAGTTGTTCCGCCATCTCGTCGAGCATGGTCTCGATGGCCTCGTCGGTGCTGTCCTCGGTTTCGCCGCTGCGGTGGGCCGTGCGCACGCGGTAGCGCTGTTCCAGGCGCAGCTCACTCAGATCAATGCGCTTTTCCTGAAGGGTCTCGCCGCTGAGTGCGTTGAGCTGGTAGCGGAATTCTCCACTCACTTTGAGAGTGCCGCGCTCGGTCTCGTAGCGGTCGGAGTTGTCGAGGTCGGTCAGCTGCTTGCTGATGGCCGCGTCAACCCGGCTGTGGAAAGTGAGGAAGCCCCCCTGATTCACCAGCGGAATGTCTTCGTCCTCGAAATGCTCGCGGAGTCGCCGGTCCAGCGCTTCCTGCAAGTGTGTGGAGAAGCGCGTTGCCGCTTTGGCCTTCAGCTGGCTGAGCCCGCCGCTGCCCGCCTGGGCCAGCAACAGGGCCAGGTCGTTACCGGCGACGGGTGTTGGAACATCTAGCCGGATCTCTTCAGTGTTGAGGGTCAGGCTCGGCGCCTGAGCCGGTTTGCCAAACAGTCCCTCCTGGGCACTGGCAGTGTGGCCGGACAGGAAAAGTGCAGCGGCGCCCAGCAGCGCCAGCAGGGCCCTGGTGGGACTGGTCCCCGCGGAATCGTTCCGTGAGTCGTCCATGGTGGTCTCCCTATTCTCTCGATATCGCCTGCGGCTCTGAAGGCCGCTTTTGTTGTTGTGGCTCATCGGTCAGGCTGCCACCGCCGGCGGCGGAGCGCAAAAATATTGGTGACCACGAAGGGCATTTGGGTATCGATTTGTGTCCCGTTAGTCACGCCTCGGCAAAACGGGGCTTGTTCTGCAGCCAGCGGGCAATGAGTTGCTGCCGGGCAGTTTCTGTCAGGGCAGGCGAGGCGGCAATGCGCTGGATCTGTGGCAGCAGGTGGGCGTCCCGTTGCAGATCGGCAACGCGGTGCTGAATCTCACCGGTCTGCCGGGTGCCGAGAATCTCACCCGGCCCGCGCAGGCGCAGGTCCTCCTCGGCGATGGCAAAGCCGTCGCTGTGCTGGCGCAGCGCCTGCAGGCGCGCCCGGCCCCCCTGGGAGAGCGGCGTGCCGTAGAGCAGCACACAGTAGCTTGCCACCGAACCGCGGCCGACACGCCCGCGCAGCTGATGTAGCTGGGCCAGCCCGAGCCGCTCGGGGTTTTCGATGATCATCAGGCTGGCATTGGGCACATCGACGCCCACTTCGATCACGGTAGTGGCTACCAGCAGGTCCACTTCGCCGGCCTTGAAGGCGGCCATGACCTGCTCCTTCTGGTCCGGCTTCAGGCGTCCGTGAACCAGAGCCACGCGCGTATTTGGCAGGGCCGCGGCGAGCTCCTCGGCAGTGGATTCGGCGGCCTGGGCCTGCAGGGTTTCCGATTCCTCGATCAGTGTGCACACCCAGTAGGCTTGGCGTCCCTGCGCTACCGCATTGTGCACCCGCTCCACCACCTCCCCGCGGCGCTCATTGGAGATGGCAACGGTATCGATCGGCTGGCGCCCCGGGGGCAACTCGTCGATGACCGAGCAATCCAGGTCGGCAAAGGCGGACATGGCCAGTGTGCGCGGGATCGGTGTGGCGGTCATGATCAGCTGGTGCGGCTGGACGCGCACCGAGCCGGACGCACCGGCACCTTTCTCCCGCAGTTCCAGCCGCTGGCGTACCCCGAAGCGGTGCTGTTCGTCGATCACCACCAGCCCCAGGTGATGAAAGACCACGTCGGCCTGGAACAGTGCGTGAGTGCCCACTATCAGCTGCGCCTCACCGCTGGCGATAGCGGCCAGCTGGTGCCGCCGTTCCGCGGCCCTGAGACTGCCGGTGAGCCAGGCCACACGGACGCCCAGTGGCTCCAGCCAGCCGGTGAAGTTGCGCCGGTGTTGGTCGGCGAGGATTTCCGTGGGCGCCATCACGGCCACTTGGGTGCCGGAGCCGATGGCGCGCAGAGCGGCCATGGCGGCCACCAGGGTTTTCCCCGCCCCCACGTCCCCCTGCAGCAGGCGCATCATCGGGCGGCTGCCGGCGAGATCATCGGCGATCTCGGCGCAGACCCGCTGCTGGGCGCCGGTCAGGGCAAATGGCAGGCGGCCGAGAAAGTCCCGCTCCAGCGCCGGGTCACCGGGCAATGCCGGAGCACGCAAGTGATCGTTGTCGCGGCGCAGGGCAAGCAGGCTCAGGTGATGCGCCAGCAGTTCTTCCAGCGCCAGGCGCTGCTGGGCCGGGTGCTGCCCCTCTGCCAGTTGGGCCAGGTCCGCACCCGCTGGGGGGCTGTGCAGGTAGCGCAGGGCCGCGGCCAGTGGATAGCGGACCGATTGCGGCAACAGCCCTGCGGGTAACAGTTCGGTTACAGCGCCGCCGTCGAGTATCGCCAGCGCCTGTTGGGCGAGGTTCCTGAGACGCGTCTGGCTCACACCCTCCGTGAGCGGGTAGATCGGGGTGAGGGTGTCCTCTGCCGGCGGGCTGTCGGCGCCCAGGATTTCGGTTTCCGGGTGTACCAGCTCGAGGCCGGCGGAGCCGCGCCGGGCTTCACCGAAGCAGCGCAGGCGCGTGCCGCGGGCAAAGCGGTTTTTCTGCGCTGCGGAGAAATGGAAGAACCGCAGCGACAGGGTGCCGCTGCCGTCCTGCAGCCTGACCACCAGGCTGCGCCGGCGGCCGAACACCACATCGGCAGCCCGCACCTCGCCCTCGATCACCGCATCCAGGCCCGGCGTCAGTGCCGCGATGGGGGTGATGCGGGTGCGGTCCTGGTAGCGCATCGGCAGGTGGAACAGCAGATCCTGCACGGTGGTGATATGCAGTTTCGCCAGCACCTGGGCAAATTTGTCACCGACACCCTTGAGGCGGGTGATCGGTAGCGTGGAGAGATCGGTCACGGGTCACCCAGGTGGCACTGGCTGATGGCGTCGCGCAGGATGTCGATGGCGCGGTGGCGGGGGAAGCTGGCCCGCCAGGCCAGAGCCACGGTGCGCCGCGGGGCCGGTGCACTGAATGGCCGGGTTTCCAGCAGGCCGCTGGCATATTGCGAGGCGGTCGCCGCCGACAGGGGCAATACCGTGATACCCAGGCCGGACGCCACCATATGACGCAGGGTCTCCAGGGAGCTGCCATCGGCAGCGGTGCGGATGCGGCCGGTACCGGACTCCTTTTCGATGGATTGCTGCAACTGCGGGCAGGCCTCCAGCACCTGGTCGCGGAAACAGTGCCCTTCCCCCAGCAGCAGCACGTTGTCCTCGGACAGCTGCTCCGGCGAGATGCTCTCCTGCTTCGCCAGCGGGTGATCCGCGGGCATCAAGACGACGAAAGGTTCGTCGTAGAGCGGCTGGGTGACCACGTCCGGCTCGGTGAATGGCAGGGCGATGATGATGGCATCGAGCTCGCCCTTGCGCAGACGCTGGCGCAGGGTCGCTGTGTAGCCTTCTTCGACGTAGAGGTGCATTTCCGGTGCCATTCGCTGCAGCTGCGGTATGAAGTGCGGGAAAAGGTAGGGCCCGATGGTGAAGATGGCTCCCACCGACAGGGGGCTGGACAATTGGTCCTTGCCCGCGCTGGCGATGTCCTTGATCGCCGACGCCTGCTCCAGCACCAGTTGCGCCTGGGCCACAATCCGCTCACCGAGGGGGGTGGCCTGGACCCGGGTCTTGGAACGCTCGAACAGGGCGACGCCCAGCTCTTTTTCCAGTTTCTTTACGGCAATGGAAAGGGTCGGCTGGCTGACGAAACAGCGCTCGGCAGCGCGCCCAAAGTGCTGTTCCTGTGCCAGGGTGACGATGTACCGCAGTTCGTTGAGCGTCATAGAAGAAACAATCGATAGTTAAAAGGCTATAGCAATTATTCATAAATAATGGCCCGCGGCCAACGGCAAGCCTGACTGGGGATACAAACCCGGTTCTTTAGTAAAAATTGCTATTTTGGGGCCCTGTTCAGCCAATGAGGCGCAAAATTTTGCTATATGTGTAGGGACAACTTGATCGGAGCAACCCCATGGGCATTTTCTCCTGGATTATTCTCGGCCTGATCGCCGGAGCGCTGGCGAAATGGATCATGCCTGGCCCGGATCCGGGCGGCTGGGTGGTGACCATCGTGATAGGGATTGTCGGCGCTTTCATCGGTGGCTGGCTGGGTTCCCTGGTCGGCATTGGCGGTCCGGTTACCGGTTTCGGGTTCGGTGACATTGTGACGGCTACCATCGGGGCATTGATTTTCCTGTTCATTTTCCGCGCTCTCCGCCGTCGGGGCAGCTGAGGCGCTTTTCCCGGGACGCCACCCCGCAGGGAGTGCGGCTGGTCGCGAGTGCCCGGGACTGGAAACCAAGCGGATTGACCGGCAGCGCTGGCGTTGCCGGTCGATTGTTTTTTTTAAGGGGGATTGCGACAAGGGGGGTGCGGTTCGGCCCGCAACTTGGCGCGAACTGTGTTATGGCAAAAGAAAAACTCTGGATATTTGGCTGTGGGGATCTGGGCGCGCGCCTTGCCCTGCAACTGGATAGGAAGTCTTACAGCGTCTTCGGCGTCCGCCGGAACCCACTGGTGGCCCTGGCCCGCAAGCGCCGGGCGGATGTGGTCAACTGGCGCCGCGGCGATGCCACCCGCGAGGAAGACATCAGCGGCCTGTTGGCAGAGGGGGCTGATATCGTGATCGCCACCTTCACCCCCGATGAATACACCGAAAGCGGCTACCGCCGCGCCTATGTGGATACGGCGACGGCGCTGGCCAGGGCAGTGGCCGGGCTGGCAAAACCGCCACGGCTGGTGATCTGGGTGTCCTCCACCCGGGTCTATGGGCAGGGCGGGGACCAGTGGCTGGACGAAGAGGTCCCGGCTGTGCCCAATGGGTTTCAGGGGAACGCGCTGCTGGCTGCCGAGGAAATCATCTCCAGTGCCCTGCCGCAGGCGGTGGTGCTGCGTTTTGCCGGTATCTATGGTCCCGGCCGAGATCGCCTGCTGTCACAGGTGAGGGCGGGCCGCTGCGCGCCGCCCGAACCGCCGCAGTTCAGCAACCGCATCCACGTGGACGACTGCACCGGCTTTATCGCCCATTTGCTGGAGCGACAGCGCGAGGGCTGGACGCCGGAAAAGGTGTATATCGGTGCTGACAATGAGCCGGTGCCCATGCACGAACTGCAGCGATGGCTGGCCCGTGCCATGGGGTATACCGGGGGGCACTTGCGCGAATACGTGACCACCAGCCAGCGCCGCTCCAAGAGGCTCTGTAACCGCCGCATGCTGGCCACCGGCTACAAGCTGAAGTTCCCGGATTACCGCGCCGGTTACAGCGCGCTGCTGGACCTGGCTTGATTCCCTGACCCGGCTCCCCGGGTCAGATCACCATTACCCCTTCCGCCTCGAACAGCGCGCCCTTCGGCAGTTGCTTCACACCGACCGCCGCGCGGGCCGGGTACGGCTGCTCGAAGAACTCCGCCATCACCTCATTGACGGCACCGAAGTCGCTGAGGTCGGTGAGGTACAGGTTCAGCTTTACGACATGGCCGAGACTGCCGTTGGCCGCTTCGCAGACTGCGCGCAGATTGCGGAAGACCTGCCGCGCCTGTTCGGTGAAGTCGTCGCTGACGATCTCCATGGTCTGCGGGTCCAGTGGGATCTGGCCGGAGAGGTACACGGTATGGTCGACTTTGACGGCCTGGGAATAGCTGCCGATGGCGGCCGGCGCCTTGTCGGTTTTTATAATGGCGCGATTGGTCATGGTTAACTCCACCACTTTCCGAAAAAGAAAGCGGGCAAATATAACGCGCCTTTTGGGGGAATGGCAGTCGCGCCAGCGCAGGGCACAGCAGAAAGTGAGACTTTTGTCGCATCGCCGGCGCAAGGCCGGGGGCCATCACAAAATCAGCCGGGCCGCGCGATGCGAATCACCGAGGGCAGGTTGCGCAGGCGCTTCATCACGCGCGCCAGGTGCACCCGGTTGCTGACCTCGAGGGTGAGGGAGATGACGCTGTTGCGGGCATCCTTCTCGTCCACATGGATCTGCTCGATGCTGGCGCCCTCTTCCGTGATCCGCGTGGCCAGCCGGGCGATGATGCCGCGCTCGGACTCCACCTCGACGCGCACATCGCCGAGGAACTCGCCCTTCACGTCCGGTGACCAGTTCACCGCCATGATGTTTTCCGGGTGCTCGCGGAAGTCCACGGTGTTGCGGCAGGACTCCCGGTGCACCACCACCCCCTTGCCGGAGCTGATGTGGCCGATGATGGTGTCGCCCGGAATCGGTCGGCAGCAGCGGGCGAAACTGATCAGCATGCCCTCCTGCTCATCGATGGTGAGCGGTGAGGAAATATTGCTGGCCCCCGCCTCTTCCTTGCCGGGCGGAGCGAGCAGCTTGGCCGCAGAGAACGCCACCTTGTTGCCGAGGCCGATCTCCTCCAGCAGGTTCTCCAGCGAGCTGCACTTGGCCTCGCGCACACCGCGCTCGATCTGCTCCTCACTGAGTTCGTCGAGCGCGGTGTCGAATTTGCCCAGCGCCTTTTCGAGCAGGCGGCGACCGAGCGCGACCGAGTCGTGGTGGCGCTGGTGCTTGAGGAAATGGCGGATGGCACTGCGGGCCTTGGCGGTGACGACGAAATTGAGCCAGCTGGGGTTCGGCTGCGCCTTCCTGTTGGTGAGGATCTCCACCTTCTGCCCGCTCTGCAGGGGCTGGGACAGGGGCGCCAGGCGCTGGTTGATGCGTACCGCCACGCAGGTGTTGCCGATATCCGTGTGCACGGAATAGGCGAAATCGACGGCGGTGGCACCGGCGGGCAGATCGATGATCTCGCCCTTGGGGGTGAACACGTAGACCTCGTCCGGGAACAGGTCGATTTTCACGTTCTCGATGAATTCCAGCGAGTCGCCGGCCCGCTGCTGCATCTCAAGCAGGCCCTGTACCCAGCGTCGCGCGCGCACCTGGCTGGTACCGCCGGTGTTGATCACCTCGTCACCGGAGGCCTTGTAAAGCCAGTGGGCGGCGATGCCGCTGTTGGCCATCTCATCCATTTCCTTGGTGCGGATCTGCACCTCGATGGGCACCCCGTGCATGCCCAGCAGCACCGTGTGCAGGGACTGGTAGCCATTGGATTTGGGGATGGCGATGTAGTCCTTGAATTCGGAAATGACCGGTTTGTACAGGTTGTGGGTCACGCCCAGCACCCGGTAGCTGGTGTCCACGCTGTCGACGATGATGCGGAAGGCGTAGACGTCCATGATCTCCTTGAACGACTTCTTCTTCGCGCGCATCTTCTGGTAGATGCTGTAGAGGTGCTTCTCGCGGCCGATCACCAGGGCATCGATGCCCTCTCTTTGCAGCCGCACCTCGATGGCGTTCTGGATCTTCTCGAGCAGCTCCTTGCGGTTGCCGCGCGCTGCTACTAAGGCGGCGCGCAGGCGGCTGGCCCGCAATGGGTAGATGGCGAAGAAGGCGCGGTCCTCGAACTCGATGCGCACATCGTTCATGCCCAGGCGATGGGCGATGGGGGCATAGATCTCGAGGGTCTCGCGGGCGATGCGTACCCGCTTCTGTGGCTTCAGGGCGCCAAGGGTGCGCATGTTGTGCAGGCGGTCGGCGAGCTTGACCAGGATCACACGGATGTCGCGCGCCATGGCCAGCGCCATCTTCTGGAAGTTCTCCGCCTGTTTCTCCGCCGGGCTGTCGGTCTCGAACTGGGTCAGCTTGGAGACGCCGTCCACCAGTTCCGCCACTTCCTCACCGAATTGCTCCACCAAGGCCGCCTTGGGAATGCCGGTGTCCTCGATAACATCGTGGAGCATGGCGGCAGCCAGGCTCTGGTGGTCCATGTGCATGCCGGCGAGGATGGTCGCCACTGCCAGCGGATGGGTGATGTAGGGCTCGCCGGAACGGCGTTGCTGCCCGTCGTGAGCCTGCTCAGCGTAGAAGTAGGCGCGGCGGACAATCTGGATCTGGTCGGGGGGAAGATACGAAGAGAGGCGGTGGGCCAGACTGTCGATGGTATGCAAAGCCGCGCGCGCCTCCCGTAAAAAACTCGAGTGCTCGATGGAGGATTAAAGGTCCTGCTCGGACAGGTACACCGGAGCAGACGGACGCTCCATCGGCGCTTCGTCCTCGTCCACCTGGTCGAGGATGCTGGCATCCACCAGGCCTTCGGCGATTTCACGCAGGGCGAGTACGGTAGGCTTGTCGTTTTCCTCGGCCACCAGCGGATCTTTGCCTCCGGTAGCGATCTGGCGGGCGCGCTTGCTGCCCACGATCACCAGCTCAAAGCGGTTGTCGACGTTTTCGAGGCAATCTTCAACGGTAATACGTGCCATAAAATCTCGGTTCCATTGCTGTGCCCGGGGCGGGCGAATTCGGGGCGCGCGGGTGCCTGCGGCTCCTCCGGCGCGGGACCGGCAAGTTTAACGCAGCCGGCGGTGTACGTAAATCGACCAGTTGTCGGGGGCGCCATGGGAGAGCCCGTGCGATGCGGGCGTCAGTCCCGCTGCAACAGTGCCTGCAGCAGTTTACCGTGACGCTGCTGCTGCCGCTCCAGTCGCTGGCGCTGGGCCATGATGATGGCCTTCAACTCCGCCAGGGCAACTTGGAAGTCGTCGTTGATTACCAGATAGTCGGCTTCAACGAAGTGCGACATTTCATCGATAGCCTGCTCCATGCGCCGTTCGATCACGCTCGCCTCGTCCTGGCCACGGCCGGTGAGCCGCTCGCGAAGGGCCTCCTGGGAGGGGGGCAGGATAAAGATACCGACGGTGTCCGGCAGCAGGCGTCGCACCTGTGCGGCACCCTGCCAGTCGATCTCCAGAATCACATCGCGCCCACTATTCAGTGTCTCCTCGACCCATTCGCGGGAGGTGCCGTAGAAATTGTCGAATACCTGCGCGTGCTCCAGGAAGGCGTTGCGATCGAGCATGGCGAGGAAAGCCTCGCGGTCGACGAAGTGGTAGTTGATACCGTCTTCCTCGCCGGGGCGTCGGGCGCGGGTGGTATGGGACACCGACACGGTGACCTGGTTGTCGCTGTCGACGAGGGCCTTGACCAGGCTGGTTTTGCCGGCGCCGGAGGGCGCTGAGACGGTGTAGAGGGTACCTTTCTGCACGACTGATCCTGTTTCCGGGGCAAATGCGCCCGGCATTATAACGAACCTGGGCTCGGATTGAGCGCTCGATGGGAACGGCTGCGGAATCACTGTGGGGTGACAGGAGGCTGCACCCCGGCCGGTTTGGGGGGGGAAGTGTTGGGAGTTTCGGTCGCGCGGTACTGCATGCGCGATCGAGCCCGGCCGGGGCCGCCCTGCGGAAGATCTCCCGACCACCACAAACCCCCTGTGGACGGTGTCACTCCCTGTTGCTAATCGCTAACGGTGGCGACTGTAGCGCCTTTGTCTGCAAAAGCCAACCGCCACCAGATGAGTCCACTCAGCAGGGTATAAGCGAAAATCCCGAGTCCGAGTGCCGCCGGTAGCAGCGGAGCAATCGCCAGCAGGATACCCAGACGCAGCAGCTCAGCGACCCGTGCCAGCCGGTGGCCGTCGAGGATGCGACCGTTGATGATGAGCGCTGCACCGAGCAGGGCAACAGCGATCACCAGCTGGCCGTAGCTGAGCTTGGCGGCCGCCCAGATCAGCACCAGAGTGGCGCCGGAATAGATGACATGCTGTGCGAGTGCATAGTAGCGCTGGCCGGCACTGATCTCGGGGTCGTAGCGCTGGAAGTCGGCCAGGTCCGATGACGGCACCGGCATGGCGGCCTCGGCATCCGCCGGCCGGTAACCGGTGCGGCGGAACCACAGGGTCAGCTTGTCCCACCAGCTCCGGGTGTGCCAGGCGTCCAGGGCCATCCGCTTGTAGTGCTGCAGATTGGCGGCCAGGGGGTCGAAGGAGTTCAGTGGTTTGCGGACCCCGTAGATGCAGGGCTCCTGCTCCAGCTCCTCCTGGTAGGTGCCGAACAGGCGGTCCCAGATAATGAAGACGCCACCGTAATTCCTGTCCACATACACCTTGTTCTGGGCGTGATGCACCCGGTGGTTGGAGGGGGTAACGAAAATCCACTCCATCCAGCGCACCTTGGGAAACTTCTGCGTGTGTACCCAGAACTGGTAGATCAGGTCGATGGCACCCGCGGTGATCAGCAGTTCGGCTGGCAGACCAATCAGCAGCAGCGGCATGTAGAAGATCCAGCCGATTGGCAGCCCCCCGCTGGGCTGACGCAGGGCGGTGGTGAGGTTGTAATCCTCGCTCTGGTGGTGCACCAGGTGGTCGGCCCAGAAGATGTTGATCTCGTGGGCAAAGCGATGCTTCCAGTAGTAACAGAAGTCGTAGGCGGCGATCGCCAGCAGCAGGTGCCAGCCGTTGTCCAGCGACCAGTTGAAGCCCATGGCCTGGTAGTAGGGCTGCAGCAGCTCGAACAGGGGAATATAGATGACCAGCAGCAGGCCCTTGCGGATCAGGCCGGTGATACGGCTCAGGATGCCGGCACTCAGGCTGCCGATGGCATCGTTGAGGCGATAGAGCCCCCAGCCATAACGTCGGTCCAGTGCCAGCTCCACCAGCACGGCGAGCAGGAAGAAGGGAATGGCCAGGGTAACGAGATTCACGGCTGCCTCTGCTTATTGTTGTCCCGTCGACAGGCATCCACGATGCCACAGCCCGCCCCGGTGGCAAATATCCACAGGGGCCGAATTTTGAAATCCGTTAGGTTTCACGGCGCAGTGTAGCGCGGTTCCCCCACGGGGGGCAGATGGTGCCCTGATGGGTTCCAGCCGCGGCTACACTCAGCAGGTTCCCGGAGTCGACGCTCCGGGTCGGTGGCGCCACAGGAAAGGCTGTCACAAAAAGTCCGATGACCCGGCGACGCCGTACACCACAGTTTCGGGGACAACCAACCATAAGGGGAACCGATCATGATCAATGCCTATGCAGCCCACGAAGCTGGCGCTGAATTGAAGCCATTCAGCTATGACCCGGGCGCACTCAAACCCAGGGAAGTGGAAATCGATGTGCTCTACTGTGGGCTCTGCCACAGCGACCTGAGCGTGATCGATGATGAGTGGGGCATGTCCGAGTACCCGGTGGTGCCGGGGCATGAGGTGGTGGGTCGTATCGGCCAGCTCGGCGATCAGGTGGACCACCTGGAAGAGGGGCAGCTGGTCGGTCTGGGCTGGCACGCGGGCTATTGTGGTCACTGCCACGACTGTAACTCGGGTCACCAGAACCTCTGCGGCGAGGCACAGCCCACCATCATCGGTCACTACGGCGGGTTCGCCGACAAGGTGCGTGCAGCGGCGTCCAGCGTGGTGCCGATCCCGGACAGCATCGATCCCGCAGTGGCCGGGCCACTGTTCTGCGCCGGCATCACCGTGTTCAATCCTCTGGTGCAGTTCGGCATCAAGCCCAACAGCCACGTGGGGGTGGTTGGCATCGGTGGACTCGGTCACCTGGCCCTGCAGTTCCTGCATGCCTGGGGGTGCGAGGTAACCGCCTTTACTTCCAATGCCAAGCGCGACGAGGCGCTGGAGCTGGGGGCGGACCACACCCTGAGTTCCCGCGATGAGGATGCGGTGGCAGAGGCAGCCGGTCGGTTCGACATGATCCTGTCCACGGTCAACGTCAAGCTGGACTGGAACCTGTACCTGTCGACGCTCAAGGCCGGCGGCCGCCTGCATTTCGTCGGTGCTACCACCGAGCCGCTGGACCTCAATGTCTTCCAGCTGATCCTCGCCCAGCGCCAGGTGTCCGGTTCACCGGTAGGCAGCCCCACCACTATTGCCGAGATGCTGGAATTTGCCGCGCGCCACAAGATCGCGCCCAAAGTGGAGCACTTCCCCATGAGCCGGGTGAACGATGCGCTGGCGCGGTTGAAGAGCGGCGACGTGCGCTATCGCGTGGTGCTGGAAGCGGGGAAATAGCTCCTTAGCTGGCTCCGGTCCCTATCTGCTCGCGTCCATGCACGATGCGGTAGAGCAGCGGTAGCACGAACAGGGTCAGTACCGTCGACGAGATGATTCCCCCGATCACCACTGTGGCCAGCGGCCGCTGAACCTCGGCACCGGTACCGTTGTTCAGCGCCATGGGCACGAAGCCGAGACTGGCCACCAGCGCGGTCATCAGCACCGGGCGTACACGGATCAGTGCGCCGTCGATGATTGCGGATTCCAGTTCACCCCGCTCCCGCCAGAGTTCGCGGATAAACGCCAGCATCACCAGGCCGTTCAGGGTGGCGACGCCGGACAGGGCGATAAAGCCGACGCTGGCGGAAATCGACAGCGGCATGTCCCGCAGCCACAGCGACAGCACGCCCCCGGTCAGCGCCAGCGGCACGCCGGTGAAAATGATCAGCGAGTCGCGCACGGAACCGAATGCAGTGATCAGCAGGGCGAAGATCAGGGCCAGGGTGAGCGGTACCACCACCGCCAGCCGCCGACTGGCGGATTCCAGCTGCTCGAAGGTGCCGCCGTAGTCGAGCCAGTAACCGGGCGGCAGGGACACCTGGCTGGCGATGCGGCTTTTCACTTCCGCTACAAACGAGCCCAGGTCGCGGTCGCGCACGTTGGCGGTGACCACCACGCGGCGTTTACCGTTCTCACGGCTGATCTGGCCCGGCACCGGGGTTAACTCCAGACTGGCGACCTCATTCATGGGAATGAAACCCCCGTCAGGCAACGGTACCGGCAGATTGCCCAGCTGATCGAGGTCGCGCCGGATAGTCTCGGGCAGCCGCACCACCAGCTGGAAGCGGCGGTCACCTTCATAGATCAGGCCGGCCACGTCACCGCCCACTGCCGTCGAGACCAGGTCCTGCAGGTCCTGCAGGTCGAGCCCATGGCGCGCCAGCAGGGTCCGTTCGGGCACCACGGAGAGCATCGGCAGGTCTTCCACCTGCTCGATGCGGGCATCCGCTGCGCCGGGTGTTCCGGCCAGTACCGCGAGGATGTCCTGCGCCGAGCTCAGCAGCAGGTCCAGATCATCCCCGAATACCTTGACCCCGAGATCGGATCGCACGCCGGAAATCAGCTCGTTGAAACGCATCTGAATTGGCTGAGTGAACTCGTAGTTGTTGCCGGGCACATGCTGCACGGCGGCTTCCAGCTCCGCCACCAGTTGCGCCTGTGGCTTGTGCGGGTCGGGCCACGCAGAGCGGGGTTTCATGATGATGAAATTGTCTGCCACGTTCGGGGGCATGGGATCCGTCGCCACTTCCGGTGTGCCGATCTTCGCCACCACTTTGTCCACTTCGGGAAAGTCGCGCAGGCGTCGCTCCAGCACTTCCTGCATGGCCACCGCCTGTTCCAGGCCAGTGCCCGGCACGCGCAGCGCGTGCATGGCGATATCACCCTCCACCAGTTCGGGGATGAATTCGGAGCCCAGGGTCGTGGCGAGCCAGCCACAGAACAGTACCAGCACCAGGGCCGTGCCAAGCACCAGCCAGCGCAGTCGCATTGCGGCGAGCAGCAGCGGTTTGTACAGGGCCTTTACCCCGGTAATGAGGGGGCTCTCGCGGCCGCGGATTTTTCCCCGCAGGAAAACTGCTACGGCTGCGGGCACCACGGTGAGGGAAAATACCAGTGCAGAGAGCAGTGCCATCACCACCGTTGCCGCCATTGGATGGAACATCTTCCCTTCGACGCCGGTCAGCGAGAACAGCGGGATATAGACCACGGTGATGATCAGCACGCCGAACAGGCTCGGCCGGATGACTTCGTCGGTGGCCTGGAACACTACCTCGAGTCGATCTTTCAGGAGCAGGCCGCCCCCCTTGTCCTGTTGTGCCTCCCTCAGGCGGCGCACGGCATTTTCGACAACGATCACGGCACCATCGACGATGAGCCCGAAGTCCAGTGCGCCGAGACTCATCAGGTTGGCGGAGATGCCGCTCTGCACCATGCCGCTGATGGTGGCGAGCATCGCCAGCGGGATCACCGCCGCAGTGATCAGCGCTGCGCGGAAATTTCCCAGGAGAAGAAAGAGCACCACGATCACCAGCAGTGCGCCCTCGAGCAGGTTCTTGCGCACGGTGGCGATGGTCTTGTCCACCAGGCTGGTGCGGTCATACACCGCTTCCAGCTTGATCCCGTCGGGCAGGGTCGGTTTGATCGTCTCCAGTGCCGCCGCTACATCCCGGGCAACAGCCCGGGAGTTTTCCCCCACCAGCATCATGGCCGTACCCAGCACGGTCTCGCGACCATCGCGGGTGGCGGCGCCGGTGCGCAACTCGCGGCCAATGGCCACTTCGGCGAGATCCGCGATACGCACCGGCGTGCCTGCGCGCACTGCAACCACCACATTTTCGATGTCGTCGATACCCTGCAGCTGTCCCGGTGCACGCACCAGCAGTTGTCGGCCATTGCCCTCGATATAGCCGGCGCCACGGTTGTCATTGTTGCGGCGCAGTGCCGCACTGACGTCGCGGAGGGTGATGCCGAAGGCGAGCAATTGTCGTGGATCCGGCGTGACATGGTATTGCTTGTCGAAGCCGCCGACCGTGTTGATCTCGGTCACGCCCGGTACCAGCGCCAGCTGCGGACGGATGATCCAGTCCTGGATTTCCCGAAGGTCCATGGCGTCGTAGGGTTCGCCATCGGCGCGGGTGGCTTCCGGCAGCGCCTCGACGGTGTACATGAAAATCTCACCGAGACCGGTGGCGATGGGGCCCATCTCCGGCTCGAGCCCGGGCGGCAGCTGGCCCTTGATGGTATTCAGCCGCGCATTGATCAGGTTGCGGGCGAAATAGAGATCCGTTCCCTCTTCGAAAACCACCGTGACCTGAGACAGGCCATAGCGGGACAGGGAGCGGGTGTACTCCAGCCGCGGCAGGCCGGCGAGGGCGGTTTCTACGGGGAAGGTAATGCGCTGTTCCGCTTCCAGCGGCGAATAGCCGGGCGCTTCGGTATTGATCTGCACCTGTACGTTGGTGATATCGGGTACTGCATCGATGGGCAGGCGCTGGTAACTCCAGAGCCCGAGACCGATCACGAGGAGAGTCAGCGATAACACCAGGTATCGCCGTGCGATGGAAAAGCGCAGAACTGACTGAATCAATGCCGACGCTCCCTAGTGATCATGCACTGCACCCGATTTCTCGATATCGGCTTTGATCAGGAAGCTATTGGCCGTCACATAGCGGTCACCGGGCCTGAGCCCGCCCAACACTTCGGTGAACTCATCGTCCCTGCGCCCCAGGGTCAGTGGGCGCGCCTCGTAAACTTCGCCCACTTTCACAAACACCGCGAACCCGTTCAGGTAAGGCTGCAAGGCCCGGTTTTCCACGACCAGCGGTACCTGTTCTTCCTCGATTACCACTTTCGCCTCTACCAGCAGGCCCGGCGGCCAGTTTTCCCCGCGATTGTCGAACGACGCCCGTGCGAGAAGGAACGGCTGGCCATCGGAAATGGGCAGCACGTCGTGGATCCTGGTTTCCACGCGGCGCTGGTCACTGGTAAGGGTGACGGTCTGGCCACGCCGGATCGCACTCTGCTGCCGGGGAAAAACCTGTAGCTCTGCCCACAGGGTGTCGTAGTTGGCCACCGTAAACAGCACGCGGTTACCGCTGAATTCGCCACTGCCGATTTCGTGCTCGACGACCAGCCCGTCGATGGGCGATACCACCGGATAGGTCTGCAGGCTGTCATTGGACTCGACGGTGGCCAGCTTCTGGCCGCGCTGTACCCGGTCTCCCAGTTCCGCCAGTACTTCGGTGACCGGGCCGGGAAAGCGGGCGCGCACATGCCGCATGTCTTCATGGGCAAGAGCCGTCCTGCCATAGAGCGTCAGTGTGCGGCGGATTCCCCCGGCACCGGCGACGGCGGTGGCGATACCGTTTTCCTCCGCCATCTGGTCAGAAATCATGACCCGGCCCTCGTAGGAGGCAATTGTCCAGGTGCTTCTTTCACCATTGCGGATCAGCAGCGTGTTGATATCAAAGGAATGCGGTTCGCGAACCGCCGCCACGCTGCGCCAGTAGTCCCCCTCGGGCTCCAGCCGAAAGCGCTGTCGTTCACCGCCGAGACGCAGCAGCTCCAGCGACAGGGTCGTGCCGCTGGTGTCCTGCAGCGGTTGCCCTGCTTCCGTGACCCAGGCCCGGAACTTTGCTTTGTTGCCCTGCTCTACCAGCTTCAACTCAACAGAGACGGCACCATCGCGGAGCAGGTACCCGCCATGGGGCCCCTGCTCTTCCACCACTGTAACCGTCTCTGAAGTTTCAGCATGTTTTACAGCGTCGGAGCCTGCATACCCATGGGCACTCCACACAGCGATTAGCGCAAGTAGTGCAACTGGCAACGGGTAAAGAGTTGGAGAGCCCCGCATGACGTGATCCGGCATCTATTTACTGAAAGCCTGCCCGGCCGGGAGGACTGGTGCAGCAGTCAGTTGTTCGATCTCCGCGCCGTAGCGCAGAGCAGCGGCGGCGGATTCGATTTTTGCCCGCTGCGCCGCAATGAGCTCCCGCCGCGCCGAAACCAGTTCCAGATAGGAGTAACGCCCGCGGCGATAAGCTAGTTCGACCTCGCGCAGTGCCGCCCGGAGGGCGGGGATGATGTCGCGGTCAAAACTGTGGACCGCAGCGACAGCTTGCTCGCGGCCGCTATAGGCCCGAAACAGCTGGCTGTAGATTTGCAGTCTGGCAGCTTTCCGTTCGACAGCAATACGCTCTAGTTCCGCTGTCGCCGAAGCTACGGCGCCGGCATTGCGTCTGCCGGAAAAGAGCGGCAGCTCAGCGAGCGCAATCAGTGTTGTTTCATCTGATTCGCTGAATCGGCGCACACCCACGGCCCAGCCAATATCCAGGTTCGACTCGGTTTCCCGCATACGGAGCTCCATGGCACGCAGCCGCTCATCGGAGGCGAATTTTGTCAGTGCGGGATTTTCTTCAGCTCGCGCATAAAGTTCAGGGAAACCCGCGCCGGGCTCTATCCGGTAGAGAGCACTGCTATCCACATCAAAGCCGGCCTCCGTGGCGCCCCACAGCGCAGCCAGGGCGCGCCTGTGAAAATCCAGCTGGCGCCGCTCTGCCTGTAAAGTGAGGCGGGACTCAGCCAGCGCCGCCTCGGCCCGCAACTGCTCCGCCTGTGGTGCGGCCGCTGCCCTGACCCGCTGGCTGACAGCCTCGAGTGCCTGCTCGGCAATACGCAGGGCCTGGCCAGCCAGTGATACCCGCTCCGTGGCTGCCGCGACCTCGACATAGCGCCGTATCACCTCCCCGAGCAGGTCCAGTGCCTGCACCTGCTGTTCCGCCGCCAGCAGATCGATGGACGCCTGCGCCGCATTCACCCGGGCCAGGCGCTGGTTGCCAAGCTCGAGTACGGATGACAGTGCAATCGTCAGCTCTGCCTCTGGTGCATCACTACTGCCGGCCACGTTTTCCAGCTCGCTTCGGATCGACAGAGGCGGTCGCTGGGCTGCGGTTTGCGCCTTGCCCATCAGTGCTGCCTCACGAAAACGGAAGACGGCAAGCTGCGGATTTTCGTTCAGTGCCCGGTCGATGGCATCGACGAGACTCAGGGTATCCCGGGCTGCGGCAGCGTGGGATAGCAGTAATAGCAGCACTGCCAGCAGCGCGGCCGGCCCCGGAAATGGCAATTGATGGCACCACCTGATAGCAGCTGAAAACATGGGCTCCTCCCGGTCCCCATCAGATATAGCGCGCCGGGTCGGGAAATGCGTACTGAAAAAGGATTCAGCTGATAAATGAAAGGAAAATTACGCGTTGAACATAGAAAAACGGCATACCGGCGTTTCAGAGGAGCACGATCCGCCGGTACAAAACAGAACTATTTCAGGACGGAACAAGCGTCGTGGCAAGGTTTATCCCTTTGCGGTTTCATCCACCCAGCGCTGCACCCGTTTTTCCAGTAGATTGAGCGGTAGGGCCCCGCCCCCTAGCACGGCGTCATGGAAACCACGGATATCGAATGCGCCCCCTAGAGTTTCCATCGCCCGTGTGCGTAACTCGAGGATCTTCAGCATACCCACTTTATAGGCCGTAGCCTGGCCAGGCCACACCAAGTAACGACGGACCTCGAAGCGCGCGGCTGCTTCCGGTAGGGACGTATTGGCGAGAAAATACTGCACAGCCTGCTCTTCGCTCCAGTCCTTGGCGTGAAGGCCGGTATCTACCACCAGCCGGACTGCCCGCCACATTTCACCGTTCAGGCGCCCAAAGCGCTTATATGGGTCGTGAAAGGCGCCCATTTCCTCTGCCAGCTGTTCGGCATAGAGGCCCCAGCCCTCGGAATATGCCATCACCCTTGTGTGTGTGCGGAATTTCGGTACACCTGAAAGTTCACGCTGAATGGAAAACTGCAGATGGTGACCGGGATTGCCTTCGTGGTAAGCAATCGATTCCATATCCGCCTTGGAATAGGCATTCATATCTGACAGGTGCGCGTAGTAGACTCCGGGCATGGCCCCGTCCGGGCTGCCTGGAAAATAATGCTGGATGCCACCATCCTGCTCGCGATGTGGCTCCACCCTTTTCACCACAAGATTCGTCTTGGGCAGCAGGCCAAAATAATCTGGCAGCTTTTTTGTAATCTCTTTGAGAAAAGCACGGCTGTCGGACAAATAGGATTCGCGCCCGGCATCGGTGTTCGGGTACAGGAACTTTGAATCCTCCCTCAGATATGTAAAGAACTCCTGCAGATCACCCTCGAATTGCACTTCTTCTCGCAGGGCATCCATTTCACCGCGGATGCGCGTGACTTCCTTGAGTCCAAGCTGATGTAGCTGATCTGGTGTCATGTCGGTGGAGGTCAGCTCCTTCAGGGAAAAGCGATAGAACGCCTCCCCGCCCGGCAGCGCACCAACGCCTCGGGCCTCGTCGTCGGTATTGACAATATCGGTCCGCAACCAGGTGAGCAGTTCCTGATAGGCCGGCAGGAAGTCATCGTGTAGGACTTGATGAGCCCTTGCGCGCACCCGATCCGCATCAGTCCGATCAATTTCACCCAAGTCGAGAAGGGCATCCAGTTTCTCCTTGGTGAAGCCCCAGATAGGGGCATCCTGCTCTGATTCCGCAAATGGCGCACCACTGACTTGCTCTTCGGCCTCGCGAATCGCCACCTCGTAAGCAAAGCGTGGCGGCCGGATTCCTTGTTTTGCTGCAGCCTGCGCTCGTAGCTTGAGTTGGTTTATGGCGCGCCCCATGGCCGCGAGGCGGGTGACCAGTGCCAGCATGTCTTCGCGATCATCGACCCGGTGGTAGTTCATAACCAGCGCGGGTAAATCGGACTGCATCCCGAACATCTGGGTGAAATAGAAGCTGGGCCAGTAAGAATTAGTGGCGTAACCCATGCGCCAGAATGGCTCGGCAGCACGGGCGCGTTCATACTGGTAGATCCACAGGTCATAGGACTCCTGGCCTGCCGGAGTCAGTTGTTGGTAGTCAAACTCCTCGTGTAGCTGTTCGACTGTAGCCGCTTTCCATGCCAGCTGTTGCGCCAGCCCCTTTGCGGAAAAATCATCGAGCTGGTCATTGAGGTCCTTGCTGCCCTTCTCCGCTAACATCAGTGGGCTGAACTGCAGTTCCTCCTCGTAGCGTGCGTCGAGCCATTCTGTGAGCCGACGCGTCTCCGCCTCGCGCTCGGCATTTGTGACTATCGCTGACGATTCTGCCTCGATAGCAGACAGGTTCTGTCCGGTAGACTCGTCGCGCTGGCATCCTGCCAGAGAAAACAAAAATCCCGCAAAAAGAACACCCGTTAAAGCTCGCATACCCCCTCCTTTTGTTTTTGCAGGGCAATACCGACAGCTAACTGGTCATTCCATTCATGCAGGATTACATGTGACAGGTGAAATGTCGATCAGAGATAATGATAAAGATCTTGCGAGCAAGGTCGGAATGCTGCCGTGCAACCCGCTTCGCTATGTGGGGGCCAGCTTTTTCTCGTAAATCTCACCTGCTCTCACCAGTCGCTGTCAGCAGGTCTTTCATGCTAACCGGCTAAAAACTTTTATTAATCAGTGGGGGGGGGAACCTTGCTGATGTGGTGGGCTTCAATATCGATAGGTAGGTTGGCTCATAGGGTGGCTGCGCGCATACGCTCTTAGAAATAGCTCTACTGGTTGTATATGCCTTCGATCCCCCTTTGTTTTTTGATTCAAGTAGGTCTCGGCAGCTTCTGCTTTACCTCGCTCAGTGCACCTAGACTGAGTGAGGCAGGTCTGAGTACACCCTGGGGGCGAGATTTGATGGTGCGCTATGACACTGCAACGTGCGGGATGGGCAGCAAATTCTTGGGCTTCAGCATGAAGCCCTATGAATATCTATTCGATATTCTGCACCTGAATGCAGAATTGCATGCTCAATCCCACTATTATTGGTGCTTATGATGGTGGCCATTTTGCCTTGGTACACCCCTTGGTACACCTTTCGGGGCAGGTAGACGCTTTACGGGAAATTTCATTATGGCCTGCTGGATACAGGGTACCGCTTGGGGAAGCCTTGCACCAATCTTCATGCGCCTGAATTGAGCGCATCGGTGATGCCAGGGCCCCACTCTTTCGTTATGCGGCAAGCCTGTTCTTTTTGAACTCAGCGTTGCTAAATCGCAACACGGTGCAGTTTTCCTTGGCAGTTCTTTGCAGCGCCTCATCAAATCCGTCGAGGCTCTTGGCTTCGATTTCTACTGAGATCTTGACGTCGACGCCCAGCTTGGCAGTGAGAAGCCTGCGTCTAACGCCTGTGCAGCTAACCAAGAGCACGTCCACAACCTTTTAGTTTCTGTCCACGGTCTTTATAGTAATGGGCCGCGTCAGGCGTGAACGGGCACCAAGCTTGGGGTCTTCACCGCTTCCAAAAACTGTTCTGACTGCTCCAAGATGTTGAATTTTGAAAAGGCCTCTTCGCATGCAGGATCGAAAGAGTGCTCAACCAATATATTCAAGCACTGCATCAAAATCTGTGTCATCCGATCCATCCGGACTGCGTATTCTGCAGGTATATTGCCGGCTGTTGGGTTGCTGAGATTGAAATCAATACGGACGCCCAGGGAGGCTGTGAATTCGACTAAGCAGTGTCTGTACTGAACTGCGAGCTCCTGAAGTTCAGCCTTCATTTGGTTCGGGCTTGAGTTTTTCTCTCCGCTAGAAATTTTTCCCAAAAATTGCTCTTGGATCTGGCTGATTTGCTTTTGCAGTTCATCGTTGATTAGTGCGATTAACCCCAAACAGGCAAAATTAGATTGTTTCGCCTGGGGATAGACTACATGGTAAAGCTCGTGGTAGTTCAAGTGTATGTTACGTATATGTCCATTAGGGGCGTTAAGCGTGCCTTTGAATTGGGTTATGGCCTCCCTTATCTCTTCCTTGTGCTGGAAATAATTGGAGAAGTTGCTTTGGCTGCGGCTGAGTCGTAGTGCTAGATCTTGCTGTTTAGCACGGTAGTGAGAAACATAAAGTGACAAAACTACCAAGCTTGCGGCGAGGAGCGCGACAGGTGTTTTCAGTATCGAGAAGATAAGAAAATTGAGTCCGGCGGATGAAAAGGAAAAAATATAACTTGAATTTATTGCCCCGATGATAATTGGAATCAGGGATAAGGTCACGGCCGATATTGTGATTATTATCAATCTTCCAGTAAAGGCTGTGTGTAGCCACCCTTTTTCATCTTGGCCGCGCCATAGTTTGCATATTTTGTTCATAATTCTGGTTCCAAATATTGGCCGAGATAATGAGGGAAAAAGCGGTTCGAAGCGTGTTTCTTCCGAGTAGATGGGCTGGGTGCGAGATGCCTACCAAGTAGGGGAGCCTTGCATCAATGCTCATGCGCAAGCATTACGCTTATAGGTGATGCCAGGCCCCCTTTCGTTACGCGGCAAGCCTATTCTTCTTCGAACTCTGCATTACTAAATCGCAATACGTTACAGTTTTCCCTCACAGTTCTTTGCAGCGCCTCATCAAATCCGTCGCGGCTCTTCGCTTCGATTTCTACTGAGATCTTGACGTCGACGCCCAGTTTGGCAGTGAACTGCTGTACCACTTCATCAATGATTGTGGCGAAGTCCAGCTTCGCTTTCACCGGGTCAAGAGCGATGGTGCCGTAGAAGTGCTTTTTAACTGCGCCTGTCGGAGCTGTTCCCGGTTTTCCTGTTTCACCGGGTGTTTTGGGGTGCGTAGTATCTGACCCACCAGTCGATACTGGTGCAGCGGCACCGCCTGTTTCAGCGGGTTGGGCCGGTTCCGGTGTTGGTTGGGCGGCTTGGCGGATGCGCTCAGCGTAGGCTGCGGCTGCTTCACGATCAATCAATAGCGATGAATCATCCAGGGGTGCGATGGAGCTGCTACCGAAGCTGAAGCCGAGGTAGCGCTCGTCCTCCTTGCCGGAAGCAAAGCCAAAGAAGTCCTCACTATCGACGCCATTAACAATTGCATTACGGAAGACGTCGTCATTCACCAACCGCGGCAAGTAAAGATAATGACAGGTGTCTTGCCAGATCTTGAGTGCCCTGACTTCTGTTACCCCTTCTTTTAGGTACCACTGTTTGAGCATGTTACGCAGGTGGATCGGGGACCACTCGTAGATTAGCCACTCTTCCTCGCGCAGTTTGTTTTCTATCGCCTGTATCAGATTGGTGGCGGTGGGTGACACTGAGACCACTTCCCAATTCAGGGTAGGCTTACCTTTGATGAACTCTTCAACCGGCGCGATCAGCCACTTGTAGGACTCTCTTATCAACTGCGTCAGGGATTGCTCCGCGCCGTCACGATTGCGCTTAGCCTGGTTCAGATGGCTCAGATCCTGGTTGAGGGTGCCGCTCTCGATATCTGCCACGATGGACTGCCAGGCTAGGTAGATACGGCCCTGATCTTTCAATCTACTAACCACGTCGAAATCTGGTGCCAGGAAGATCAAGCGGTTTTGTTTCTGGCGTCGTTGGTCGCCGCGATTTCGCAGAATTTTCTCTGCCTCGCCAAATGCCTGGTTGGTTTCCGCACGGCTGTAGGCTGCATTGGTCGGCAGTACCACCAGGCGTGGACCAGAACCATAGTCGTCAGGCACGTCAACTGACGGGGTGAAGACATGGATGCCGGCGAATTGATGGTTGCGGCCAAAGACACGGTTCACTCGGTCCTTCAATAGCGGCAGCAGCTCATCGCGCTCGCTGATATTTTGCTTGCGGCTCTCCATTTCCCGGCGCAGGTTGGGCTTGGTATCCAGCCAGTACCGGTCTTGCTCGGCATAGAGATAATGTAAGCGATCGCGCAGGCGCTTTAGAACATCCTCGAAGACACCAGTAGCCTGGCCGGGCTGCACCGTTCCGAGCAGGATGCGCTCGGCTTGAATGCCGCGAATCATCTGCTCCCGAGTGGAGGGCGCACTTCCCAGAAAGATAGTTCGGGCGGTGCGGCGTGCAGCCTGCACACCTCCGAACAAGGTGTGGTGGCCGTCAATATCGTATGGGGCGGAACGCGGCCCGTCCACCTCACGCTCGATGACCGGCTCCCAGCCTTGGGGCAGGTAATGGATACTCTTGTGGCGTACGTTGCTATCTTCAAGCGGCAGGGAGCCAGGCATGATCAGCGCGTCTCTGTTATCTGAGTTCCATAGCCGGTGGATGACGATGGCCATGTATTGGAGAACGCCGCGGGTGCGCTGAAATTTCTCGAGGGTGGACCAGTCCTCGTAGAGCCGGTCGAAAATTTCCGGGTGGATGGGGTAGGAGCGGCACAGCCGCTCGAAATATTCGTTAGACTGGGTCTCCACAGGGAATTTATCAGCGTGCTGTCGATAGAAGTCGGAAAACTGGCGGCTGATGCCTTCTACATGAGCACGCTCACCCGGGTTTTCAAACAGCCGTCTGCGCACGATTTCAAACGCTTCTTCGGTACCCACGGGTTTCCAGACAGACTCCACCCTTGCAAAGTATTTCTCAAGGGAATTCAGGGCGCGTTGACCCGTGGTGCCGCCAACCTCCAGCTCGGACTCGGGTAGCGAGGCAAGCAGTATTGCGTTGGGCACGGCCTTCATGGCCTCGGTCAGGCCCTGAATGAAGCTGATGTTGCTGTCGAAGGTGCCGGCCTTGTACTGCTTGCCTAGCTCCAATTGGCGGATAAAGGCTACCAGCTCATCGATTAGAATCACGCATGGAGCCGCCTGACGAATCAATGAGGTTAGGACCTCTTTACCCGGCGAGGTCCCATCGGCATCGCTGCCGGCGACCATTTCATAGCCTTGCTCGCCAAGCAGTTGATAGGCCAGTTCCCCCCATAACGTGTTGACGGTGGCGTTGTCATAATGACGCGGCTGGCTCGGTGACAGCTTGATACCGTCGATCACGGCGATCTTTGCACGCGGCAGATCATGAATACCAGCCTCGTCTAGCACGGGCGGTACGCCCATCAGCTTGTCGGTACTGATTTCCCGGCTGGCCAGATGGTACACCGCGAGCATGGTATGGGTCTTACCGCCGCCGAAAGCGGTCTGCAGCTGGATGACGGGATCACCCCCCTGGCCCGCTAAGCGTTGTGCTACCGAGATCAGCAACAACCGCATGCCCTCGGTGATATAAGTGCGAGAGAAGAACTTCGCCGCGTCCTGATATTCGGCAGACGCAGTCCCACTGGCCACCTGGGTGATATCGGCGGCAAACTCCGACTGCTTGAATGAGCCTTCCAGAACGTCTTTGTGGGGTCGAGCGATCTCACGCCAGGGTTTTAAACTCATGGTCTACTCCTCAAAAGTCCAGTCCGTGCTGCTCGCCGGCATGGCCGACCTCATGGGAGGCGGCGACAATGGCGTGCCAGGAACCGATTAGTTCGTTATAGGCGCGAGCTTCTTCGGCCCACTTCTTGCGCTCGCATAAAGTGTACAGGTGGTAGGCGAGCTGGCGGATGGGCTCGCCTTTATCCGGCATCTTGGCCAGCAATTCGCCCGCGGCGGATTCGCCCTGACTATTGAGGCGGCGGATCATCTGATGGCAGGCTTCCCAAATGGGGGTTCGTTTGTCACGAGTGGGATCCCAATCGGCTTCGTACTCGCTCCATTTGAGCAAGCGCACTTTACCGCCGCCGGATTCCACCACTCCTGCTTCTCGTACACCGTCCACACTGGTGCCCTTAGCCCGAGAGAGAGTATCCGCCTCGCCAAAGGGGCCGGCACTCCAACCATACTGATCGAACCAACTCGCACAAAACTGGGTATCGGCATCGAAGCTGCCAGAGTCAGGGCTCAAGTACTCGGTGATGGCACGATTGATTAGCACCAGGGCGTCGTGCACGTTCATTTTTGATCCATCCTGGTTCAACACTGCATCGTACTTCGAGAAGATGGCCATGCCGGGTCCAATTGCGGCTTGGGCTAAGTCAACAGGGGCGATGGGTGTCTGGCCGGTTTGCCCGCCGATCATGGTTTCGAGGGCTTCGGGCATCTCTTCACGCAGCTGACGCTGAAAATCTCGACGGGAGATAGATTCCGCATTGGGCTTGCGCTTGCGGCAGACGAGCACAATTGAAGAGGCCAAGGCATTACTTTGTGAACCCCTAAGCCTACGACCAAGTTCAGTTCTCATTGGCCAGGTGCCATCAATAAGAAAACCAGCACTAATAACTGCCTGTAGAAAAGTCTCCCATCCGGTATTTCCAGTTTTCGAGTCACTGGTTTCAGATTGTTTGAATGCATAGTAAATGGTTGTCGGGAACGCAGGGTGAGATTCATGGCAAATGTTTGCCATGGCACTCGTCATTCCTTCCAGAAAGAAGTTTTCGGCATTTTCCTTCCCTTTATGACGCTTAACGTCAGCTACCAGCTCTGGCATTTTGGGGGTTAGCAAGGTGGAAAATAACTGCCCAAACCTATCTCCAATAGATCGTCTTAGCCATATGTAGAAAAAATCAGATAGATCCGCATAGGGTACGTTGTCGTAATATGGAGGGTCTGTCGACACAACTTTATTGCGGCTAACTTTCTGAAGTGCAGCATCATCTTGTTGAGATACTCCTTGGAAATTGGATCTTACTGAATGCAGCCCTTCAACAATGGACTTTATACCACCCATGAAATTACCGCTGGCATCAGAGAATGGGTTGCACTCTGCGAAATCCCAAGTCATTGAGTAAGCTTGACGCCCAAAGGTATTTCTCGCGTGTTCTCTGGTGTTAGCCCAAGAAGTTAACGAGGAGTTTCTGTCCGCTAGCTTGTCAACTGCTAGCGCCATATATGCGCAAACTGCATCCGCATAAGAGCATGCGTCTGACCCGCCAGATTCTAGAGTTTCTTCATTATTTTGAATTCCAGCTTTTAAGCAATCATCAACAACTATTTTCCAAATGTTTTTTATTTCATTGCTGAAGGTGTCTAATACCAGTAGCTGACGATTCGAAAATAGTTGGTCAAAGCGGGTGATTCCGTAACCGAGAGTTCCTACATATTGAGGATGTCTAGGGAGGTCGAATGTCGGCTTCCAAGTTGGCTCTGCAGACTTCAAGTGATCTTCCAAGGATTCTGTCGGTGTAACATAGATTCTGCCTCTTTTTCCTTGGCAGACTATGGCTAGCAGCTTTACGCCCATCCTCCCTTCTGAGGCCTCAGTTTTTACGTATTCAGCACTTATTGGAGAGCCGGAGACCAAGCACTCAAAATTCGCTCCTCGGCCTCTTTTGGTCCCTTTTTTCAAGTTTTCGTAGTCACCACTTTTTCCGAAAGTAACTTTAAAAGTATAAGAATGTCCTGATACTACAGGCCTAATGGACACTTCTTTTCCGGATTTGGTGGCTAGAACAAAGCTGGAGCAAAGAGGCACTTCGGAATTATTAAATGCTGGGTTTGGGCTCTTCACTGTTCTTGCCCAAATCCATGAAATGACCGTTAATTTTTCGCCAATATGCTCTTTTAAATGTGGGTTGATTTCCGTCAGAGAGTCAGTAATCTCTAAATCTTGAAATAAATGTCCGATCTTATCTTGCGCCATCTTTTTTAAGATGTAACCGTATCTTCTAACGTCTTCTGCAAGCCCTTTCGCCTCAGTCCAATCCTCGTAAATTTTCTGCTGTGATTCTTCGGGTGGGGTAGGGCCGACTGGGGCTGACCCAGAAAATTTTGAAGGAATTTCTATAAGGCATTTATTCAAAAATACGGGAACTGGGTTGAGGTCTGTCGCAAAGGAAGTCATGCCGAGCCGTTGTGCTTCAACTGGAATCGCACCACCTCCCGCGAATGGGTCATGGGCAGCCGGAAGAACGTCTGGGTTAAACAGCTCATTTGCCTGAGGATGATTGCGATTCAAGTGGCAAGTTTCTCGCCAGCTCTCCCAAATTGCCTCGCGGGCACGATTTAGCACTTCTTCGTTGTTGGTATTTTCCCACTTTACTAATTCACGGATGATCTGAAATAGCTTCTCCCGTTTAATTTCCGCCTCTTTTTTGTTAACCCCAAATCCGAGCTCCCGCTGGTAGCTAGGGTCGTTAACCATTTGGGCGAACAACACTGCTCTTGCCGCAGCCAACGGACGTCGCGCCCACCACAAGTGTAGGGTGGAGGGGTGCCCATGGCGGATGGATTTTTCTCGTGCGGCCGCTGTGTTGATATCGTCCAAAGGCAGAGCGACTTCAATCAGTTTTTTTGGTGTTTTAATGCTGGCCATAGATAATCCTTAAATTGTGTGTTCTGGCGGTACTGCCTTAGAAAACAGATCGCTCAGGTCGTAATTGATGCTGGCCACGCCAAAATCTGGCTCAGTGCTAAAGGGGTTGCGGATGTAATAAGGCCCTTCATGACTGTCACCATCGACAATCACGATGGCCAATAAAAACTTCTCCGCTTGGTTCAGCGCATAGATGATCTCGTTGCGACTGACGGTAATGGTGCTCTGACCCTTGGCGCGGCCCTTGACTTCGATATGGCGGTCAGGAGCTATGGAGCCATCAGGATTCGATGGCGGCCTCGCCGTAACGTCCCAGCCGCATTTTTCTGCGGAGACGTCCTTCACCTCATGACCAAACCCGCGTTCTGTTGCTATTACCGCGTTCATTGCCACCATTTCGATACGTGATCGTGCTTCGGCATCCGCGCAGAAGGTGGTTTCGCCCTTGCGTTGGGCAAGTAGGCCTTGGGGGATCACCAAGGCACCGCCGATCACTATGGGCGTACTTGAGACAACATTCTTCAAGGCCTCTAGTTCCCGCTTACGCTGGGCCAAACGTTCGGTGAGTTCATCCACCCTGCGTCTGGCCATTTCCGGCTGCATGCGTGGCTGTTTGCCGGCTGCGACATCGTCACTGAGCTTTATGTAGCGATCGGACCAGTAGTTGATTTCCTTTACCAGGCGCTCGTTGACTGCCGCCAGTACCTTGTCGGCCTGACGTTCGCGTCGGGCTTTGACCTCTTGGTAGTGCTCCGGCACAAGATGCCGCGAAGCATGATTCAGTGCCTGACCTTCCAGGTTGGCGTTGATCCAGGGGGCGTCGAGGATGTCCTGAATGAGCTTCCGGTCAAGGTCGTCGATGGGTTGCAGGTCCAGGTGGGGCGCCCAACCTGCGTGGTAGGTGTGCCCTTGGCTATCGATCTCTACAAACTGCAGCCGGCGCGAGGCGATGTGAGGCTTGCGCCCCTCTTTTTCTGAAAGCCCCTCACGGACGGAGTGGTCGACCATAAATAGGATCTTTGGCTGCTGCCCGTCATCATTCGGGTCAACCAGCACGGCACCTTGCTTCAGTTTGCTCCGGTGGTCGGATAGGACCAGATCCGTGGTGGCATGCATTAGCGGGTGGCCGGGGTGGATCAGGTCAGCCATGGGTTTACCATGCACCCGCACCAACTGCTTTTCAAAGCAGATGCGTTCGTACTTTTTCAGCACCGGGGTGCGGGATTCACCTATTACGCGGTCGCGTTCACGGATGGCGGCTGGCACGTGGCGCACTTCGTAACGACCGACTTCACGAGGCCGTAATTCGCCATTGAGTCTCTGGAATGCCTCTGTGAAGAAGGCGCGGATGAAGTAGGGTTGCAACTTGCGCGCCTCTGCCTTTTCCATCTCCTCCTTGACGGCATAGAGGTCCTCTAGGCTCATGTGCTGCTCAACCAGGGCGTTGCGGCGCAGAATTTCTTTCAGGTGGTTGGTATCCAGTGCCCCGTCGATCACCTGGTTGAGTTTGGCTTTGACCTCTGGTGATTCACCGTAGCGAATGGCTTCGACCAGCAGTTCTTTTAATGAGCGGTTTTCGAAGGCTTCACCGAGGATGTCGAATACCTTGCCACCCAGAGCCTGCTTCTCAACCTCGAGCTTCTCGAACAGCTTCTGAAAGACTTCGCCCTCCCGGGTCTCCATGGCAATTAGATTCCACAGGTGGCAGACCTCGGTCTGGCCGATACGGTGGATGCGGCCAAAGCGCTGTTCCAGGCGGTTGGGGTTCCAGGGCAGGTCGTAATTGACCATCAGATTAGCGTTTTGCAGGTTCACACCTTCACCCGCGGCGTCGGTGGCCACCAGCACCTGTACATCCCGGTTGTTGCGAAATTCTTCCTGCACCTTGCGTCGATCGTCGCGATTGGTACCACCGTGGATAGTAATTACTGCCTCCGGCCTGCCCAACAGGCCACCGATGCGGCCCACTAGGTAATTCAGAGTGTCCTTGTGCTCGGTGAAGATGATCAGCTTGCGGCGACCGCCGGATTCGTTATACATCTCAGGCCGGTCTTGAAGCAGGTGGGAGAGCTCTTCCCACTTTTTGTCATTACCGGATTGCACCACGCTCAACGCTTGGTACTCCAAGTCTTTGAGGATCAGGATTTCCGCTTCCAGTTCGGGGATGGTTTCTGCCGCAGTGGCCTGATCAACAACCTGATCGGCGTAGAGTTCGTACTCCTCGGCGCTAAGTTCTTCGTCCAATTCATCGAAGTTGTCTGGTAGATCGAGTTGGCGCTTGACCGTGTATTCGCCAAGTGTTGCAGCCACACCGTTCTGGACACTGTGGCCGCGCGCAACCAGTTTCATCTCTTCCAGTCGTGATTCGAGGCGCTTGCGGCGGCGCTGGAGGGACTGAAAAATTGCCTCAGGGCTGGAAGCAAGGCGGCGTTGGAGCATGGTTAATGCAAATCCGACATTCCCTTTCCTCTTGCCGTCGAGGTTGTCGGCCCGATTCATTTCGTTACGAACGTAATCCGTTACGGCCGCATAAAGCGCGGCTTCTGCATCGGACAGCTCATAGTTGGCGCTGTAAGCGCAACGTTCGGGGAACAAGGGCGTGCCATCAAACTTGAGCAGCTCCTCCTTGACCATCCGGCGCATCATGTCGGAGACATCTACCTTGTGAGCGCCTTCGCGGAATTTGCCGTAGAAGCGGTCTGCATCTAGCAGGGAGAGCCAAATCTGGAAGTCTTCTTCCTTGCCGTTGTGGGGGGTAGCGGTCATCAACAGGAAGTGACGAGTGATAGAACCTAGGAGTTCACCCAAAAGAAAGCGTTTGGTTTTGTTGACCTTGTTGCCAAAGTAGTTTGCGGAAAGCTTGTGGGCCTCGTCGACGATGATCAGATCCCACTCAGTGTTCTTGAGCTTGTCTTGATACTCCTCGTTGCGTGACAGCTGATCGAGGCGACAGATCAGTTGGTCCTGCTCGTCGAAGTAGTTTCCGGAGGCGCATTGCTCCTGTTTTTCACGACTAAAGATCTCAAACACAACGCCGAATTTTTCCAGTAATTCATCCTGCCACTGCTCGGTAAGGCCACCGGGCGAGACGATCAAGATACGTTTGGCGTCCGCGCGCATCAGAAGTTCGCGAATCAGAAGACCGGCCATGATGGTCTTGCCGGCGCCGGGATCATCGGCTAGCACGTAACGCAAAGGCTGGCGAGGGAGCATGGACTCGTAGACGGCAGAAATCTGGTGCGGTAGCGGCTCCACATTGGAGGTGTGGACAGCCATCATAGGATCGAAAAGGGCAGCCTGAGAAATCCGGTAGGCCTCCAATCCCAGTTTGAAGTCTGCACCCGGCGCATCGAAGGCCCAGGATCGGCCTGCCTCAGCTAGCTCGAGCCTGGATTCGTCCACTCGAAAGAGCATTTGCTCCGCCACCCGGCCTTGGCTGTCCTTGTAGTACACGGTGAGAGCATCGTCGTCAGCGGGTTCCACCTGGACAATGCGCACAACCTCGTCGCCTTGTATGCCCCGGACCTGAGCACCTATTTTGATGTCTTCGAGCTTTAACATTTTGCTCCCTCTTAATCTTCGCCCTGACCTTGAGGTTTCTGTGAATCCAAGGCGTCCTCGCTATAGCCTGGCGCCAACACCAAATTCTCAACGCCGTAGAGCGTTTGCCGGTTTTTCAGCCACAGGTGGTACTCGGCACCTTTCAGCGCATGATTCTCAGAACAGTCGACGTTCCATCGCCGCAATACGTAACCCGCTACTGCGGCGCGTATGTTTACCTTCAACATGCCATTCTGCATGCCATATTCGTATTCAATGGTCTCTGGGTATTGCAGGCGCGGGTGCGGTACTAGGTGCATCTCGACGATGCGATTCCATTGAATATCCGCCTCTTTGGTCTCGTTGGCCGCTATTGCGTAACTTTTGCAAAGTTCGGGTTTGCTGATGCGACTGATAACAAAGTCAGAGAAGCGCTCGCGCTTGCGGTCATAGGCGCGGACATGCCACCGCAAGCCATTATCCACCAAGGCAAAGGGAACGATCTCGCGGGTGCTTAGCCCGCTGGACAAGGAGCGGTACCGAATTCGCAGGGCTCGCTTTTGGTAGATGGATTGGCTGACCTTGGCAAGAATGTCCATCTGGGGGGCATTAAGCTGTGTCGGTGTTTCGGCGCTAATCAACGCTTGATGGGAGCCTACGTAGTCATCGCCCAGCCCGTAGCAAAGTGCGGTTAGTGCCTGATTTTGCGAATAGTCGAATATTGGTTTGAAGAAATCGGACTGGATATAAGTTTTGGCCTTGGTGTCGTACACGAGATTCTTGGAGGCCAGTTCCTTGTAGAGAGACAGGTCGCGGGTGGCTGCTGCCGCTTTGATGCCGAAGCGGGTGACCAGATCGGCACGGTTTACCGCGCCGAAAAACCGTAGTTTGAAATCAATGTGGAAGAGGCGCTCTTGCTGCGCTTGGTTGACGTCATCTAGAGGCGCTGACCCCATCTTTCCACCTGTCAAACCTGCGGCCTTGAATTGTGCTGAAATTAATCGTGATCATAGTGTTCGTGCCATGTTAGTGTCAATAATATGTGGTGACATCATCAAAATGATGATGATTAAGGTGCCAGGCTATCGGTAGCTCGTGAATCTCCATCCGTACGAATGGAGGGGTTATCGGCTGGCACCAGCAATGGATGGCTCGCCGGCTGTGAGTTTTGCCTAGTATTCATGGGGTTCGTATTCGGCTGCTGCTGTTTCTCGCTGAATGTGCTCGCCCTGCTGTGGATCTGGGGCCTGCGCAAACGCCCCTATGAAATTTGAAGCTTAAGCTCGCGATATGCTGCTCACCCGCCTGATGAGCAGAGATATGGCCGTATGATGCGGCGCTTTTACACACCCGGCCCGGCAAAGGCGACGGCGGAGCCGGCGCACGAGCTATCGTTGATAGCTCTTTAACAGCTTTTGTATTGACAGGGAAAGTTAGATGGCAAGTGACGATTTTGCCGACGTGGCGGAGCCTTGGCTTAGGGAGCTCAAAGAGAATCCGGATTTTCCCCCTTTGCCGGATGACTTAGAGCCTACGACCTTTCCGCTTGAAGGGGCGGAAATTGACGGTCAGCCAACTGAGATCGATCCGGAGGCAGACTATTCCCCCTTACCCGATGAAGCATTGGCTGAGGAAGATATCGAGGCTGGCCGTGAAGCACATCGGAATAGTGGTATTGATGTGTTGGCGTTCTATAAGTCATTTCGGTTTCGGAACAGGCCGCCGTGTCGAGGAAAATGGGGAATCTTCCTATTTGATGTCGGTATTAGTGCGATTAGAGCGGAATATGCGGCAGTTACAGTAGGTCTTTCACCAAATGAACTGCATAAATTAGCGATCGATACCCTGGTTGCACACGAGCGCTATCACTTCTGGGTAGATGTATGGGCGCTTGGGCAGGAAGTATTACCTGCCCGCAACCGCATAAAGCGCTACGAGCATTATCTGGCAAGTTGCCGCAACCTTATTTTCTGCGAGTACGATTACGAAGAGAGCCTCGCGAATCACTATGCTTATTCCAGATTACGATCTCGAAAGTTAAGTGATGGCAGCAGGGCTGGCCGCCTGATTAAAAATTTATTTAAAAAGAGCCCTGAACCTTACAGTGATTTTCTTTTCGAAGCACCAGAACGGGCTAATCGGGAGGCCCTGCTAGCAGGAGCTATCGTAAACGGCGTGGATCCTTACATAGCGGTGCTGCTCACGGCAAGAGGAAGCAGAGCGGTGATTGGACCAAGTATCCGGCCAGCGGATGCGCGCCATCCAGCAGTTGGGCACCAGAAATGTCCCGTCTACGTATTGAAGGTGACGGGTTATGCGAAGCGAGTGAGGCCTTTTCTTGGGGTTAAACTCAAAGAATTCCGGTTATTCATCGAGCAGTACCTAGCAGGAAAGAAGCTATCGCATACGGATCATGACTACTACCGGATCGACAACGGAGAGAAAGTGAAATTTCCGAATGAGCATGACAAGAACGTGCAAGGCAACGAGTTGATAAATATCTTGCGCAAGGCTGGCATGACTCCGTCAGACTACCGGAAAGCCCGGACTGCTACGCAAAAGTGGAAAGTCGATTGTCCGCGCAGCGAGCCGAAGGAAGCATTCGGGAGTTAATGATGTGGGCTTTCCCGACATCAATAATGAAGAGCGGATAATGCGGCAGGACTTCGCTAATCTCTACTAGCGAAACATGCTGGCCGCGTGGGAGAGCAATTATTCGACAAGCTTGATCCAGATAATTTCTAGACCAATAAAAACCAACACTTCATGGGGTTCGCTTTGGCGACCAACCATTTTGCGCACTTTTACGCTTGCCCTCTGCTGATTTCGGACCTGTACTTAGCCCTCCATGTAATTTACACCGGCCGTTTGCAAAGAGAGTACCGTCGTTACGGCAGGGGCGCCCGGAGCGTGTCTTTGCGCCGCAAAGCATCCCTTTGCACTCCTCTGGGAAGGCAGGTAGCAGGGGCCCGCCAGAGAGTGGCTGAATGCTTCCCACATATAGCCCGGCACTTTCACCGTAATTCAGTAGTGCAGCATGGATCTTCCAGATCTGGCGGAGTTGGCGATAGTAGGCTTTTAGCTTCTTCCTGAGCTCAGGCGTCCCAAAAAAAGCATTCCTCGGCATATGAACTCCTTGGCTCTTTTGGCTCTCTGGCTCTTTTTAGCTGTCATGCGGGCTCGCGGAATTCTGGAGTGGCTCCCGCTTGGCTATTTTGGAGCGGCTTGGGCAATACAAGCTTGTCTCGAGCCAGATATGAGCCATATCCGGAGCCGCGAGGGGCTCCGAAAACTCTGACTTTGAGCCATTGAGCCACAGGAGCCACTCTTCAATCAGCGAATGTTCATGGCGAAAACACTCTTTGCCCTGATCGACGGGAGGCAGTTCAAGCATTAACCACCTCCCAGCTATTTGGATTGCCGCGGCTGTCTGTAGATACCTGGCGCAGAAGGCCGAGCTCACAATACAGTTCCATCTTCGCACGCAGGTGTTTCCTGTTCTTACGAAGCCGGAGCCCGCGTGGCGATAATTTGTCTATCTGCTCTATTGTGACGGTGCCGTTATACGCATCGGTGGCCCACTCAAGGAATTTTTGAGCTTCCACCTCAGTTGATTGCGCCTCCCGCTCCTGAGCTAATCGTAACGTCGAGTTAAGATAAAAATTGGTCAATAGTATCGCGCGCGACATGGCCTCGACGGTTATTTGCTCTTGCCCGTCGAAGATCGCAAAAATCGCGGAGATCCGTAGCGCGTGCTCAGCGGCTTTGGCTGTGAACGGCTTTATAAGTTCTAGCTCGCCTCCAGGTGCTAGGCGGATTTCAGTATCGTTGTAGAACTTCACCCAGGCCTGATCAGCTTCGCGAGAAAGCTCAATATTGGGGAGAATAACCCCTCCAGTAAAATCTCTCTCCCAGCTCCGGCGCAGCAGCTCTCTCACCTTGTGGTGAAAAGCCTTTCGCGAGTTATCTGTCACCCGCGGCTGATTGCGATCGATAAGCCGGCTGCCGGCGATAGAATCGACAGTACACACAAGAAATCTCGCCAAGATCCCCTGTTGCTGCAATAGAGGATCCCGCAGAATGGCCTCAGCTATTGCAGTCTGAATAAGCAGATGCACGGTCAAGCGGCGATTCGTCAGCATAATGCGCTCGCTGACTCGCGTTCGCTTGATATCATCTCCGTCCCAGAATTTTGACAGGCCCGTTATGGTTTTGGCGGCATTCTCTGGCTTCATTGCATGACCACCAAAAAAGCCCCCGGCTTCGTCGTTGAGTAGAGCCTGCGAGGGTTGGCCATTCACGAATGCCTTTTGAAGCCCCTCTAGTGTCGGTTCCTGAATGATAAGGCTGGCTTCAACTGGCGGTGCCAGTGATGTTTCTCCATCCTTTATCCGTTCAAGATGTTGGGAGTATTCCTGTTGATAGACCTTGTAAAGTTCATGTTCGTATTCCTTTATGCCGACTGATGCCATGCGGTCACAGGCCGTTTTTCGATCACCACTGTCAGCCAATGAAAGGAGAAACAGTGACAATGGGATTGTGGCCCTGGTTTCAGGGTGGATAACATTCCCGATACGCTGTGATGCCAGTGAGGCAACACCTAGTATTGACTGAGCAGCAAGTTCTACCGGTGCCTGAACAGCCTCAGCGATTTCAATAGCAGCGGCACCGAGTACCCCTCCTAAAGCTTCTGCAGGAAATTTCTCCTTTGGTTTAAAGCTCAGCCCAGCGCGTGATTCAGGTGAATCAGTGGGCTGGGCGACCGATAGCGGAAGGTTTTGCACTTCCGTCTCGATCATTAGCTGAAAAGGTCTCGCTCCGGAGCTGTCTCCGTCAGGGCACTGGAAATATTCGATACCGGTTTCTGCAAGTAGTGCCGCGTATTGCCCGCAGCGGCTGAAAGCATAGGCAGGGCCCGAGCGTGTTAGCTGTGCTCCGTTAGGGCTGCGCAATCGATCGTCACAAACTGGGTGTATAGCGATATCCGCAAACTTCGACTGTAGCCATTCCTGGGTCTGTCTACATGCGCGTTTATCGGCGCTCCATGCGGTTGTCAGGTTGCGCGCGGTGCTGGATTCGCACTCAACCTGTTGTCTGTTAGGGGTGCAGCGGAAGGTGGTTTCGGGAGCGTCCTGTACTGCGGCGCTTTCGAGGTTCCTCATTTTCAGGTCTCCCCCCGTGACTCTTCGATCAATCGCGCCTTGAAATCTAGGATATCGCCGAGTAACCAGCGACTGGTTCTTGGCCCCAGTTTTATTGGTTTTGGGAGGCGTCCATTTTGGACGTGAGCAAGGAATGTGCTGTGCCCTATGGTTAGCTCTTCAGCTCCCGCTCTTGAAGTAATCAATCTGTTCCGATCGACATTTGTCTGATCAGCCTGATCCGTGACAGGTTCTATAAAAGGGGTCTGTTCTGTAGTCATGTAAGCACTCCTAGAAAGAGACTATTGGTGTCAAGGAGTGTTTATGGTTATTTATTGGAGGATGAAGAGGCAGTTGTGGATTCGGATCATACGGCTCAAAAAGTGTAACTAGCTTTCTGAGGTTCTATGATCTAGGTGCTTAATACTTGAGCAGTATTCGCGAAACCTCCGCATTTTGTAGGTTCACTTTCAAAAAAACTTTAACGATCAGCGAGATTACCTCCAGGAGTTGCTCTTGGTATCGTCTTTCGAAGAACTCCCCTAAATGTCTGATTAGGCGTACCCGGTCAGTGTGTGTTGGGTTTTTTTTGATCAGTGTTCTCGCATGTAGAGGCCTAGAGTCGAGCTCTAGTATGATTCGAGTTAATAGGTCTACTAATGTCGGAGAGGATATGTCCTGTACGGACCAGTGACGCTCTAGGGGGTCCAGTTCGGGGAACAGGGAATCCAGTTCATCGTCCGTAAACATCGACAATACGGCGCGGTCGATGCCATATTTTTTTAGCCCGTCAGCCAGATCAGCGGCTAACTTATGAATGCGCTTATTCTCAGAGAGTTGCTTTTTGGGAGCAAGTTCTTCGAGTTCTTCATTGTAGCCATACAGTCCCTGATATACCGCCGTAGGTAGGCCGCGCGATGACGGACATCCCATTTCTTTATCCCTTTTATGTAGGCGCCGCCACACTGTTTCCATGTCCGGATTGGTGCATAGCTCATGAAGTGTGAGCATGAACATGTCGTCTGAAGGAATTCCTCGGCTGAGCTTCCTTAGTGCAAACATTGGTACCCATGCAGGATACTTTTTCAGTGCCTCCCGCTGGCTGCTTGGAAAAACGGCTTTTCTCGCAGATTCGGTGGAAGGCCATTCTTTGCTAAGATCTACGGGCATACTTCGCCAACCCTGTTAGCTGAACATTGGTGTCAAACATTGTATTTACTGCCCTGTTCCAGGGCGGTAAGTAGGCTAGCCCAGCGATTTAGTGCGTCTTTCCGCTCCTCGAAATAGGTGTATTGGTTGTAGACGCCTTCAACGCCTTTAATCGCGTGGTTTAAGCACATTTCGGCAACATCACGCTTGACTCCGAGTTCTGCGAGATGAGTGCGTGCGGTGCGACGCAAGTCGTGAATGGTGAAGTGCTCTACCCCATCGATGTTCTCGCGCAGCCTGTCGAGTGCACGATTCAAGGTGTCTGGTGAGATGTGAGGAGTAGCTTTATCCTGCATCTTTCTGGCAGGGAAAACCCAGTTACTGCGACCGGCATAGTGTTTGAGTTCATGTAGCCATTCGATCGCGACTGTAGGAAGCGGGATGGCCAGCTCCCTGCCAGATTTATTGTCTTGCCGCATCAACCAGATTCCCTCTTCAAGGTCGATATCCTCCCAGCGAGCTTTTTGGAGCTCCATTTTTCGTCCGCCGAGCAACAGCAGCAACTTGAGTGCCAGCTCATTTTGGCGACCTAGGCTTTTCGTGGATCGCATAGCTCTGAACAGCTCAGCCAGCTCCGGTCGCGTCAACCAGCGATTCCTGGCCTTGCGCGTGCCGCCGGCATCCTCAATACCAAAGGCTGCGGCTGGGTTGTACTCCAGCACGTGGCGCTTAACTGCAAAGTTAAATATGGCCTTCAGCATACCTGAGAGCCTGTTTGCCACAGTGGGTGCGCCAGAGGCAGCCTTTGTCAGGATGGTGTCGATATGGTGGGGTTTGACATCTTCCGCCCGTAGAGTGCCGATGAGCGGCAGAACATACTTGTCTAGATTGCGCCGGGGGATGTGGGGATGTTTGTAGTTGCCTTGCAGGTGGCGCTGCCAAACAGTTTTTTCAAACCATTCATCAGCCAATTCTGAAAATGTTAGCGCAAGCCGGTCAGCTTCGTCCTTTGCCTTGCTGTCGCGGATGCGTTCCTGTTTTTCTTGGGCGACATCATGACCGAGTGTGATGCGGGCATGAAGCCGCTTCGCTTCCCGGCGGGCCTCGGCCAGCGTCATGGCAGGGTAGGTACCCAGCCACATGACGCGTGGCTTACCGCGAAACTTGTACCTTAACCGCCATTTAGGGTCTTTGAATGATTTCCGGAATACCCAATATAGGCCGTTCAGCTTATCGGATTTCCCTTCGGAAAATTCCCGGCTGGCAAGCCAGCGTCGTAAATCCAGGTCGTTGAGAGCGCCCACCATTTCTCCCCATATGGGTGTACCAAGCGTAAGTATGGAAAGCTTGGTACACCCTTTGGTACACCTTTTCCTCGAGAATGTACCAGATTATGAGGGGGCTTATTGGACGAGTCTAGAGCTAAATACCGTGGTATCCCTTGTCAGGCTTCGCTTTGTGGGGTGCTCTGAGATTGGCCAAAATGACCATAGAGGTTATTCAATGTTTTGCACCTGTTCGCGCATCTGCTCGATCAACACCTTCAGTTCTACCGCCGCCTGGGTGGTGTCGGTGACCACGGATTTGGATGAGAGGGTGTTGGCCTCGCGGTTGAATTCCTGCATCAGGAAATCCAGGCGTCGGCCGATGGGGCCGCCACCGGCGAGGACGCGTCGGGCCTCGGTGACATGGGCATCGAGCCGGTCCAGTTCCTCGTCCACGTCCGCTTTCTGTGCCAGCAATACAATTTCCTGCTCGATGCGCTCCGGATCCAGTTCCGCCAGCAGTTCCTCGAGGCGCGTGCGCAGTTTTTCGCGCTGGGCCTCCAGGATCTGTGGCAGCATTTCCCGCACACCCGCTACCTGCGCGCTGATGGCGTCGAGGCGCTGTTCGATAAAGCGCCGCAGTTCGGCACCCTCGCGGGCTCGGTTGTCGCTGAGCTGTGACAGCGCCGCATCGAACGCCTCGAGGATGGCGCGGGACTGGGCCTCGGCATCGGTTTCGGGCTCGGCGATAACGCCGGGCCACTGCAGGACCTGCAAGGGGTTGAGGGGCAGGCTCTCACTGCCGGGGGTTACACGCATGGCGGCATCGACGACGGCGCGGGCGAGATCTTCGTCCACCTGCAGTGTCGTTTCCTGGCCCGGGTTGGCCTTGAGGGAGAGCGTCAGTTCCAGTTTGCCGCGAGCAAGCTGTTTGCGCAGGCGCTCGCGCAGCTGGCTTTCCAGCGGGCGTGCCGCTTCCGGCAGGCGGAAATGCGGCTCCAGGTAGCGGTGGTTGACCGAGCGCAGTTCCCAGGTGGCGATACCGGAATCGTAGGAGGATTCGGCGCGACCGAAAGCGGTCATGCTGCGCACGGTTTTACTGGCCATAATATTCTTCCCTGCGGGCTTGTTGGAGCTGGCCGGGCATCATAGCACAGGGCCCGGCGGGCTCGGGCGCCCCCGGCCCAGGGGGTATACTGTCGGTTTTCAAGACAATTTTTCGAGGTGAATTCATGCAGCGACCCAGTGGCCGCAAGCCAGAGCAACTGCGCCCGGTGCGCCTCTCGCGCAATTACACCCGCCATGCGGAGGGATCTGTGCTGGTGGAATTCGGGGACACCAAGGTGCTGTGCACCGCGTCTGTGGCGGACGAGGTGCCGCGTTTCCTGCGTGGCCAGGGCAGTGGCTGGATTACGGCGGAATACGGCATGCTGCCCCGCTCCACCGGATCGCGCATGGCGCGGGAGGCGGCCCGTGGCAAGCAGGGCGGGCGCACGGTGGAGATCCAGCGCCTCATTGGCCGCTCTCTGCGCGCGGCGGTGGACCTGAAGCTCTTGGGGGAAAACCAGATCACACTCGACTGCGATGTGATCCAGGCGGATGGCGGCACCCGTACGGCGGCGATTACCGGAGCCTGCGTGGCGCTGGTAGACGCGCTGCGCTTCATGCAGCGGGAGAAGATGATTGCCACCGATCCGTTGCTGAACCTGGTGGCTGCGGTTTCCGTGGGCATCTATGAGGGCGAGCCGGTTCTGGACTTGGACTATCCGGAGGACAGCCGCGCCGATACCGATATGAACCTGGTCATGGCAGCGGACGGCGGCATGATCGAAGTGCAGGGTACGGCGGAGGGTGCGCCCTTTACCGAGAAGCAGTTTGCCCAGATGCTGGCACTGGGCAAGTCAGGGATCGACGAGCTGATCGAGATTCAGCGCAAGGCGCTGGCGGAATAGCAGAAGGGAAGATCAAGAATGGGCGGCAGGTGCCGCCCTTTTGGTCAATCAGACTTCCAGGTCGTAATCCATGATCACCGGCAGGTGACTGGAAAAACTCACGTTCTTGTTGATGGCGCCGTACTCGATGCGGTTCTTCAGCGTTGCCGATACCACCTGCATATCGGTGCGCCAGCCGTCACCCTCACCCACCGTGCCACTTGGCCACCAGCTGAACTCGTCCGCATCCTTCACCACCTTGCGGAAGGCGTCCACGTAACCGATCTCGTTGAACAGCTGGTCGAGCCAGCGCTGCTCGTGGCGCATGAAGCCTGGGGTGTCCTGGTGATCCTGCCAGTTCTCCACGTCAGCGCGGCGGTGGGCCATGCCCCAGTTTCCACAGAAGATGAAATCCCGGCGCTTACGGCTGATCTTGATCAGGTGCGCCTGCATGTCATCGAAGAACTGGACCTTCTTCTCCAGGGAGGCCTCGTCGGTGGCTACCGGGGCCAGCAGGGAGCCGACGCTCAGGCGCTCGAAGTCCGCCTGCAGGTAGCGGCCATACATATCCTCACCGTTGGCAAAGCCCATGCCGAAGATGATGGCCTTGGGCTGGTTGCGGGTGTAGATGGCCACGCCGTTCTCGTGGGGTGTACCGGAATCAAAGAAGTAACTGTAATAGCCGTCGGGATGAAAGACGGGGTGGTCCAGTTCGGGCTCGAGGGAACGCAAATCCTGCAGGCAGATGATGTCCGCGTCCTGTTCCGCCAGCCAGTCGTAGAGGCCGCGCTGCGCCGCCTGGTGAATGCCGTCAACAGACAAGCTCACGATTCGCATTATTAGCCCCTTACCAGCGGACTGTGTATCATTAGTAACATTATGTGCATACCCCTCCCGCAGCTTCCCGTGCGGAGGTCTTCCTTCACCTTAGCCAATAGTTTCCAAATTTCCATGCAGCAGTATCAGCGCGATTTTATCCAACTGGCCCTGGATCATCAGGTGCTGTGTTTTGGTGAGTTCACCCTGAAATCGGGTCGCCGTAGCCCCTATTTTTTCAATGCCGGCCGGTTTCATTCCGGTGCAGCTCTGGCGGCACTGGGGCAGGCCTACGCTGAAGCGATTCTCGCCTCTGGCGTGGAGTTCGATGTCATTTTCGGGCCGGCCTACAAGGGTATTCCGCTCGGAGCGGTGACCGCCGTGGCGCTCGCGCAGAAAGGCGTCGACAAGCCCTTCTGTTACAACCGCAAGGAGGCCAAGGATCACGGCGAAGGCGGAACCTTAGTGGGTGCGTCGCTGGAAGGCAAGATTTTGATCATCGATGACGTTATTACTGCAGGAACGGCGGTGCGCGAGGTCATGGATATTATCCGGGCGCAGGGCGCGGAACCGGCGGGGGTCGTGATCGGCCTCAACCGTCAGGAGCGGGCCGGCGAAGAGACGGAGCAGTCTGCGATCCAGCAGGTGGAGAGTGAATACGGCGTCCCCGTAATCAGCATTGTGGAGCTCGATGACATCATCAGCTACCTTGAGGAAGCCCCGGAGGAAGGGGATACTCTGGAAAGAATTGTCGAATACCGGCAGCGCTATGGCGTTGCCAGGCGGGCCTGAGGGGCGGATACCCCGGCGCGCCCAGATTAGTGAGAAGCACGATGAGGCTTGCCCGTTACATTGTTGTCGCCGGCTGGCTGGGGTTGATGACCTCTGGCCCGGCCAGCAGTGCCGAGGGGGACAGTGCCCTGCCCGGTAAAGGGGAGGTGCTGTTCCGCTACACCAATGAGCACGGCATACAGGTGCTCGACGATGTGGTGCCGCCGCGCTATGCCCCGGGGGGCTATGAGGTCCTGACGCCCTCGGGCAGGGTGCTGGAGGTGGTACCGCCGCAGCTGAGTGGTGAGGAGCTGGCGCGGAAGAGAAAGCAGGAGGCTCAGCGTCAGGCGGATGCCGAGTTGCTGCGCCGCTACAGCAGCCTGGCGGATATCGAGAGCGCCAAGAGTCGAAAAATGGCCATTGCGAAGCAGGATATGGCGTTGATGCGCTCTAACCTCTCCAGCCTCGAGCAGCAGATCGACCAGGAAGAGGCAAAGGCAGCCCGCATTCAGCGCAACGGTGACGAAGTGTCCCCCGAGCTGGTGAAGCGGATCGCCGATCTGCGCGAGGAAGTCAAAGTACTCAACGAGCGCATGCGCCACCGTGAAAAAGAGGCCTCCCGTATTGCGCGGGAATTCGATCGCGCTGCAGAGCGCTTTACCCAGCTCGCCGGCAAGTAGCCTCCTGCCGGCACCCTCCTTTCTTTCCTACCGTCTGTCCCCCACCGTTGCCTGTTCTCTCGATCGGGCTCTCAGCGGGCCGTCGCCAGGGCCGGTTCGCGGAAGAATCCAGCCACCAGTACCGGCCACTGCTCCGCCCAGTAATCGGTAGGCTTGCGTTTGAAGCCACTGCGCACGTACTGGACGATGCGGCCTTCAGCACAGGCGAGGAGCAGGTTGGCAGCACTGCCGAGGGGAATGGCGGGACGCAGCTGCTCCCGCAGTTCCGCTTCACGCAATATCTGCTTGAGCTGGGTTTCCAGACGATCGAAGAACTGCAGGATGCGCCCGTGCAACCGCTCGGTCTCACCGGTCAGGGCGTCGCCAGTGAGCAGGCGCGTGATGCCGGGGTTGCGTTCGCAGAATGCCAGCAGCAGGTGCAGGATTTTCTGACACCGTGCCAGGGCCGAGGGTTCGTCCTGCAGGATCAGGGACACCCGGCTGAAAATGGTTTCCTCGATGAACTCGATCAGCCCCTCGAACATCTTCGATTTGCTGGGGAAATGGCGGTATAGGGCCGCCTCGGAGAAGCCGACCTCTTTTGCCAGTGCGGCGGTGGTGATGCGGGCTCCGGGGCTGGCCTCCAGCATATGGGCCAGTGCCTGCAGGATCTGTTGGCGCCGGTTGATTTTTTCGCTGCTCATTGACTGCCTTTTACCCGGGCGTGACCGGGAACATCGATTTTTGTTATCGCCCCCGCGATTTGCGGGGCGGGCGCGGGAATCCTAACGATTCACCGGCGTCGCTTCAATTACTGGCGCGGGTAGCGCGCGGATCACTTGCCGTTGTCGGTGATCAGGGTGCCGACACCGCTATCGGTGAAGATCTCCAGCAACACGGCGTGAGGCACCCGCCCATCGATGATATGGGCGGAGTTAACCCCTGCTTTCACCGCATCGAGTGCGCAGGCGATCTTCGGCAACATGCCACCGTAGATTGTGCCATCGGCGATCAGTCCGTCCACCTGCAGGGTGGTGAGCCCGGTCAGGACCTCGCCATTCCTGTCCTGCAGGCCGGCCACATTGGTGAGCAGCATCAGCTTTTCTGCATGCAGGTACTCGGCGATCTTGCCTGCCACCAGGTCGGCGTTGATATTGTACGACGCGCCGTCCTCACCGACGCCGATCGGGGCGATCACCGGGATAAAGTCCCCATGGATCAGCATATCGATCACCGCAGTATCCACGTGCTCCACCTCGCCCACATGACCGATATCGATGATCTCGGAGGCGTGCAGGCCGGCGGACTCGCTCTGCATCTGCAGTTTTCTCGCGCGCAGCAGCAGGCCGTCCTTGCCGGTAACACCGACAGCGCGGCCACCGTTGTTGTTGATCAGGTTGACGATCTGCTTGTTGACGGTTCCGCCGAGCACCATCTCCACCACATCCATGGTTTCGCTATCGGTCACCCGCATGCCGTCGACGAATCGGGACTCGATGTTGAGTTTCTGCAGCAGATCGCCGATTTGTGGGCCGCCGCCATGCACCACCACCGGATTCATACCTACCAGTTTCATCAGGATGATGTCGCGGGCAAAGCTGTTCTGCAGCGCTTCGTCCACCATGGCATTGCCGCCAAACTTGACCACCACGGTCTTGCCGGTGAAGCGCTGGATATAGGGCAGCGCTTCATTGAGCACCTGGGCGACGCGGAGGGCGGACTTGTGATCCAGTGACATACTCGGACTTTCCTATCCATTCAGTGAACAGGGACGGGGCTGGCTCCCCGCCCGGGCCTTATCGTTTCGGCAGTGCCAGCTGCGGTGAAACCGCCAGCAGTTGTTTTTCAACCGTGGCATAGATGCGCTGCAGGTTTTCCTCGGTATCCGCCTCGAAGCGCAAGGTCAGGGCGGCGCCGGTATTGGAGGCGCGCACAAGGCCCCAGCCATCGGCGAATTCGATCCGCAGGCCGTCGGTGGTATTGATATCGGCCTCGCCGAAATTGCCCCGCTCCCTGATCTCCTGCACCAGCCGGAACTTGTCCTCCTCCGGGACCGGCAGCAGGATTTCCGGGGTGCTGACCATCTGCGGCAGCGAGTCCAGCAGCTCATCGAGGCTCTGCTCGCGCAGGGCCATGATCTCCAGCACGCGCGCGGCGGCATACATGCCGTCATCGAAACCGAACCACCGGTCCTTGATAAAGATATGACCGGACAGCTCGCCGCCAAGGATCGCCCCGGTTTCCAGCATCTTGGTCTTCATCGGTGCATGGCCGGTCTTCCACATCACCGGGCGGCCGCCGTACTGGTTGACCAGCTCCCGCAGGGCGCGGCTGCACTTCACATCGAAGACAATGTCTTCGCCGGGATTGCGGGCCAGTACGTCGCGGGCCAGCAGCATCACCAGCTGGTCTGCCCAGGCGATGCGACCGGAACTGGAAATCAGCGTGACCCGGTCACCATCGCCATCGAGGGCCACACCCAGGTCAGCGCCGGTTTCGCGCACGATGGCGATAAGGTCCTGCAGGTTTTCGGGGCGCGAGGGATCCGGCGCATGATGGGGGAAGCTGCCGTCCACCTCGCAGTAGAGCGGAGTCACCTGACAGCCAAGCTGTTCGAACAGCTGGGGCGCGAGGTTGGCGGTGGCGCCATTACCGGCGTCGATGACCAGGTGCGGCTGCCCCGCCAGCGCCACGTCATTGAAGATTTCCTCGATATAGTGCTCGCGGATATCCTGCTCGCGATAGCTGCCTTCACCGCTATCGAAAGGCCCCTGTTCCATCAGCGTCTTCAGCTTCTGCAGCTTGTCTTCCGCCATCGGCCGGCCCTTCATCACAATCTTGAAGCCGTTGTATTCGGCCGGGTTGTGACTGGCGGTGACGATCACACCGCTGCTGGTGTTGGTACCGCGGGCGCAGGCGAAATACAGCAGCGGTGAGGGCACCAGTCCCAGGTCCACGCAGCTGCAACCGGTTTCCAGAATGCCCTCCACCAGGCAGCGCGAAAGCAGTTCACTGCTGTTGCGGCCATCCCGACCAACCATCAGCAGTTCTTCTCCCGCATGCCGTGCCAGGGTGCCCAGGGCACGGCCCAGCTGGTAGGCAAAGGGCTCGTTGATCTCGGGACCGGCGATGCCGCGAATGTCGTAAGCGCGGAATACACCCTGAGGGAATTCGATGTTGTCTCCCAATTGCTCCCGCAGCGGGACGGACTCTCCGGCACCGGGTACAGACCTGGTCGGGATGGCCGGTGTTGCCGGGCCCGGAGTTTTGCTGCCCCGGGGTTGGTCGGAGGCACTGGCCTGGCGCGGGCGCTGACCCTGTCGCTCCCAGGGGGCTGCGGTGTACTGGGGCAGGAAGCGCCACAGGGCGAAGAGGGAGCCCAGCCAGCCGAGCAGCGCGATGCTGTACAGCCAGGCGGCACTGATGCTGTGGCGGCTGGCAAAGTCAGCGTCGGGCCGGAATGCCAGGGCCAGGTGAGAGCCGGCCACCGGGGTCTCGGCCCGGGACCCGGAGCCCTCGCCTGCGCGCCAGAGGGTCTGTGCCGGACCGCCGGGAAACTGCTGCAACAGCAACCATTCTCCGTCGCTGCCGGCCGCTGCCTCGAGAACCGTTTGTACAGCGGTAAACGGATGTGACTGCAGCAGTGCTCCATCGCCACTCAAGGTCGCGCGGTGCACCTGCCAGCTGTCGCCTTTACCGGTGCGCAGAATCTCCAGTGGCTGTGGACCGTCTTCCAGTGTGCGCTTGACCAGGTCCAGCAGGGCGAAGTTCAGGGCCGGGGCAGAGCCGGCGCCGACGCGCAGGTCGCCCGGCGCAAAGTACTGCAACCGCTCCCCCGAGCCCGCGCCGTGGGCCGGCTCGACCGTGGTCTGGCGGAATCCGCCCGCGGCGAGCGCCTGCAGCTGCCGCGACTCGCGCTGCAGTGCTGTCTCCAGTTCGGCTGCCTCGCGCTGTGTCAATGCTGCTGCGGCCTCAGCTACCCGGCCAGTGTTGTATGGGCTGACCACCGAACGGTCCAGCAGTGCGGCACCGCCGAACCATACGGCCGTGCACAGCATCGCCGGCAACAACAGTTGCCGATGCAGGGGAAAGGCTTTTTTAAAATTTGAAACCACGGTAAATCCAGAAATCTTGTTGTTATGGTGCAAAGGCCCGTGCGGCGATCATTTGAATCAACTGTTCCGCCAGTTCGGTCTTCAACGAAGACGGCAGCTCGGTGCTGCCTGCCGGGTCGATCACCGTTACCCGGTTGCGCTCACTGTTGAAGCCGCTATCCACTTCACTGACATCATTGGCGATGATCATGTCCAGATTCTTGCGCGCCAGCTTGCCGGTGGCGTGCTCGAGGACCTTTTCTGTCTCTGCGGCAAAGCCGACGGTGAAGGGCCTTCGTTTATTGCGTGCGGCGATGCCGGCCACGATATCCGGGTTCTTGACCAGCGCCAGCGTGTCGCGCTCGTTGTCATCGGTCTTCTTGATTTTCTCCTGCGCCACCCGCTCGGGCCGGAAGTCGGCCACCGCGGCGGCGGCGATGAACACATCGCACAGGTCCGCGGCGCGCTCGGCGGCCTCCTGCATCTGCCGTGCATCCACCACATCGACCCGCTTGACGCCCTCGGGCGTGGGCAGGTTGACCGGGCCGGCGATCAGCGTGACTTCGGCGCCCGCCCGCTGTGCCGCGGCGGCCAGGGCAAAGCCCATTTTGCCCGAGCTGTGGTTGGTGAGATAGCGTACCGGGTCGAGGGACTCCCGCGTCGGTCCGGCGGTGATGGCAAAGTGCCTGCCTTTCAGATCGCTACCCGGTTGCAGCAGGGACTCTGTCTCCGCCACCAGTGCTTCCGGCTCCAGCATGCGCCCGGGGCCGACGTCGCCACAGGCCTGGCTGCCGGCGGCCGGGCCCCAGATGCGCACGTTGCGGGAGCGCAGGGTGTCCACATTGGCTGCCGTGGCCGGGTGGCGCCACATGGCCTGGTTCATGGCCGGCGCCACTGCCAGGGGCGCCTCGCTCGCCAGGCACAGGGTGCTGAGCAGGTCGTCGGCCATGCCGGCGGCCAGCTTGGCCAGTACCTGGGCACTGGCCGGCGCGATCAGGATCAGTTGCGCCCACTTGGCCAGCTCGATGTGGCCCATGGCGGCCTCGGCGGCGGGATCCAGCAGGTCGCTGTGTACCGGGTTGCCGGACAGGGCCTGGAAGGTCAGCGGCCGGATGAACTCCTGGGCGCCAGCGGTCATGACCACGCGCACATCGGCACCGCGCTCTTTCAGGCGCCGTACCAGGTCCGCACTTTTATAGGCGGCAATGCCACCGCTGATACCCAGCAGGATGCGTTTTTTGGCCAGAGACGACATGGGTGCTGTTTCCGGAGTTGGGGGAACGGGTAAGATTAGCATTGATGCGCCATATCTTATCAGGCATGCGGGGCTCAGGGAGGAGACCATGGCAATTACGGACTGGCCGGCGGCGGAGCGGCCGCGGGAAAAACTGCTGCAAAAGGGGGCGGGGGCGCTGTCCGACGCGGAACTGCTGGCTATCTTCCTGCGCACCGGGCTGCCGGGACTCTCGGCGGTGGACCTTGCCCGTCAGCTGCTGGCGGACTTCGGCGGCCTGCGGCCCCTGCTGGAGGCGGAGCGCACCGACTTCTGTCGGGCCAAGGGGCTCGGTGACGCCAAATTCGTGCAGCTGCAGGCAGTGCTGGAAATGGCGCGCCGCCACCTGGCAGAGACTTTGCGGCGCAGCGATGCGCTCTGCAGCCCCGGTGCGGTGCGGGATTTCCTCGCCGTGCAATTGCGCCACCGGCGCCGGGAGGTGTTCTGCTGCCTGTACCTGGACAGTCAGCACCGGGTGATCGCCTTCGAAGAACTGTTCGAGGGCACCCTCAACGCTGCCAGCGTCTACCCCCGGGAAGTGGTCCAGGCGGCGCTCCAGCGCGGCGCAGCGGCGGTGATCCTGGCCCACAACCACCCCTCCGGTGTCAGCGAGCCCAGCCAGGCCGACCTGTGGATAACCGAGCGGCTGACCCAGGCGCTCGAGCTTGTGGATATCAAGGTGCTCGACCATATGATCGTGGGCGAAGGGGCGGCGCTGTCTTTTGCCGAGCAGGGCTTGCTGTAGGAGGCGCATACGCCCTCAGGGCCTGCCGCCGGGGGCCTGTCTCCCGCAGGGAAGGATTTGCTGTACAAAACTTGCTCCCCGGGGTCTGTTCTGGTATAAAACGCCGCTCTTTGCGGCCGGGCCAGATTCTGAACAGTTTCCGCCGCCGCCCAGGAACCGGATTAGAATCCCGAATAGATGTCCCCGCACTCCCTGTCATGCGGGCACGAGAGTTTTGAAGAGGCCAACAGATGTCCAAGGTATGTCAGGTAACCGGTAAGCGCCCGGTCACCGGTAATAATGTTTCCCACGCCAAAAACCGCACCAAGCGTCGCTTCGTGCCGAACCTGCACAGCCACCGTTTCTGGGTTGAGTCCGAGAAGCGTTTTGTGAAGCTGCGCGTCTCCGCCAAAGGTATGCGCGTGATCGACAAGAAAGGCATCGATACCGTACTGAGCGAGCTGCGCGCCCGCGGCGAAAAAGTGTAACTGGCAGCTAGCTGCTGAGAGATCGGAGACAGAACAATGCGTGATAAGATTCGTCTGAATTCCAGTGCCGGCACTGGACACTTCTACACCACCACCAAGAACAAGCGCAACATGCCTGAGAAGATGGAGATCAAAAAGTACGATCCCGTCGTTCGCAAGCATGTGATGTACAAGGAAGGCAAGATCAAGTAATTGCCCTCCCTGTTCAGGAAAAAGCCCGGTTTTTACCGGGCTTTTTTATGCCTTGCGATCGGGCGGTGGCGATAAAACTGCCAATAGCATCCTCCCTGATCGAACGCCTGCAGTGATACAGCGAGAACTGAGATGCCGGAACTCCCCGAAGTAGAGACCACCCGCCGCGGCCTGGCCCCACATCTGGAGGGGCGCACCGTGCGCTCTGCCCTCGTGCGCCAGCACAGCCTGCGCTGGCCGGTCGATCCGGATTTCGGGCGGCACATTGCCGGGGCCAAAATTCTGCGCCTGGAACGCCGCGCCAAGTACCTGCTGGTGCACACCGACCGCGGATGTGCCATCTGGCACCTGGGCATGTCCGGCAGCCTGCGACTGGTGGAGCCCGGCGCGGAGATTCGCAAGCACGACCATATCGACTGGGTACTCGACAGCGGGCTGCATCTCCGCTATCACGATCCGCGGCGCTTCGGTGCCCTGCTGTGGACCACTGAGGATCCAGGGGCCCACGAGCTGCTCGCCCACCTCGGCCCGGAACCCCTCTCTGACGCTTTCAGCGGCGATTACCTGTTTGGCGCCTCCCGCGGCCGGCGACAGTCGGTGAAGACGTTCGTCATGGATGGTCGCATCGTCGTCGGCGTGGGTAATATCTACGCCAGCGAGGCCCTGTTCCTGGCCGGCATCCGCCCTGACCGCCCCGCCGGCGGCATCTCCCGCGCCCGCTACCTGCGCCTGGCCGATGCCATCAAACAGGTGCTGGCCAGTGCCATCGAACAGGGCGGCACCACCCTGCGGGACTTTGTCGGCGGTGACGGCCAGCCCGGTTACTTTGCCCAGCGCCTCAACGTTTATGGCCGCACCGGCGAACCCTGTCGCAAGTGTGGGCGGCCGGTACGCGATCAGGTGCTGGGCCAGCGCAGCACCTTTTTCTGCAGCACTTGCCAGCGCTGACCCTTCCTATACTCAGTCGATGGTTCGCTCGTGAACAGCCGATCCGGCGGTCAGCGGCGGACCTGGAAGCATTGAGAGGGAGGCTCTGGTCGACATGTGGGCAAAGGGGGCGGAAGTCATGCGCTGGGCCTGGGTTCTGTGCATTCTGTTACTCGCAGCTGGTTGCGGTAAGGATGCCGGCCAGGGGGAGGCGGGTGCGCGAATTGACCGGGCGGGATCTCAGTCGCCGGGTGTTGCCGGGCCTGAGCTCGCAGACCTCGTTCTCACCAATGCCTCCATTTACTCCGCCCAGGGCCAGTTGCTCAGGGGGCAAACGATCGCGGTTCGCGATGGGCGCATCATCTACCTGGGAGATGCTGACAGCGGTTCACGGTTGATCGGTGGCCCCACCCGGGTCGAAAACCTTGAGGGGAAGCTGGTGTTGCCTGGTGCGACCGATCCCCGCATGCATCGCTACGCGGTCGATGCATTGGTCAATCTGTATGGCGCAAGCGGTATTGCCGACTACCAGCGCACCATTGCTGAATTCATCGAAGCGCATCCCGGGCAGCAGCTGGTCGTGGGGGCAGGCTGGAGAGAATCCGACTTTGCTGGTCAGCCGCCCCACAAAGGCCAGCTGGACCAGGTGAGCGATCTGATTCCGATCTTGATGTTCTCGGCCGATCACCAAACCCTCTGGACCAATTCCGAAGCGGTCGCCGCCGCCGGGATCAATATCGACACATCGCAGCCGACTAACGGGGTGATTGAGCGCGACGACAATGGCCTGGTCATCGGGGTGTTTCGTGAGCCAGCGGCGATGGCACTGGTAGAGGTCATCATTCCCCGGGTGGAGTCTTCGCAGGATCAGCATGGACCTGGGGTTGCAGAGCTGCTTGAGGATGAGCTCAAGGTGGGCAAGACCGCGGACTTCACGATTGTCGCTGACAACCCGGATGGGGTTGGCTCAGAAACACTGTACGAGCTGGAAGTATTGCGCAGTTACCACCATGGTCAGGTGATCTACGATGCGTCCGCCAGTGGCAGCCTGCCGGATTGACACTGATATCCAATCACGCCTGGGGGTCAGGAGGAGGTCAATTTGAGGCCGACAATGCCGGCCACAATCAGACCGATGCACAGCAGCCGCGGCAGTGCCGTCGATTCGGCGAACAGCACGATGCCAAGGATAGCGGTGCCGACGGCGCCGATACCGGTCCATACCGCGTAACCGGTGCCCACCGGGATCACTTTCAGGGCCTGGGCGAGAAAGTAGAAGCTGGCGATCATGGTGAGGACGGTCAGCACGCTGGGCAACAGGCGGCTGAAACCGTCTGTGTATTTGAGGCCGACCGCCCAACCCACTTCAAGCAGGCCAGCGATGACCAGTAGCAGCCAGGGGTTTGTCATGGGTCAAGCCGCCCTATCGGCGCCGGTCCAGCGACAGGCGGTCGTCGGCCTGAAAGGCCCACAGCACCAGACAGGCGGCGAAAATAATCAGCGAAGGGTAGAACAGCACGTTGCTGCCTTTCAGCACCCATCCCCAGGGGTCCACCACCGACTGCCAGACGCCCAGCAGGGTGGCGCCATTGACCAGCGCCTGTACCGGGTAGGTCAGTTTGCGCCAGAGACCGAGGATCACCGCCACACCGAGCAGCACCTGCAGGCCGCCGAGGATGTTCCATGCCAGGGGCGCACTGATGATGCCGAGATAAAAACGCTCGGATACGGCGATGGCATGGTCCACGTTGACCAGCTTATCCACGCCCCAGATCACCAGCAGTAGCCCGAGGCTGACCCGCAACAACAGCAGTGTGTAAGCACGCATTTTTATTCCCATCCCTGAAGTTGCGATTTATTGGCCGGCGGCGTTGCCCTCGCGGCGGGGGTCGGCTCCGCCGTGCAGCCTGCCGTCGAGCAGCGCAATGGCGTGAATGCCGCTGTTGAGATTGCGTTGCACCACCTTGTGTCCCAGCGCCTCGAGATTTTTTACCGTGTCCGCACTGAAAAAGTCCGGCTCCAGTTCCACGCGGCCGCCGATCGCACCGATATTACCGGCCGCCACCGCCTCCTCGATTGGCATATTGAGCGCCAGGTGGTAGAGGATGGTGCGTGCAGTGTAGTTGATGATTCTTGAGCCGCCGGGGGACCCCACCAGCAGGCGCATTTCCCCGTTGCGATCGAGCACGATGGTGGGCGACATGGAGGAGCGGGGACGCTTGCCGGGCTCGATACGATTGGCCACCAGCTTGCCATCGGCCCCGGTGGGTATGAAGGAAAAATCCGTAAGCTGGTTATTGAGCAGGAAACCCCTGACCAGCAGCCGCGAGCCGAAGCCGGTCTCGATACTGGTGGTCATGCTGACACCGTTGCCGTAGCGGTCGACGATCACCAGGTGGCTGGTGTTGGGAAGTTCCGGCGAAGCGGCTGGCTGCCGCCTGGGCGTCGCCGGTGTCGGTACCCCGGGCACGGCGGGGCTGGCCCGCTCGGGCGAGATCAGCTTGGCCCGGCGCATCAGGTACTCCGGCGCGACCAGAGCATGGCTGGGCACCTGGACGAAATCCGGGTCGGCGAGATAGGTGTTGCGATCGGCAAAGGCCAGTTCCGATGCCTCGATAAACAGGTGCGTGAGTGGTGCGCTACCCGCTTCCATTTCGTGTAACGGAAACTGTTCCAGCATCCCCAGGGTCGCGCCCACGGTGGTACCGCCAGAGGAAGGGGCGTCGGCACCACAGACGCGGTACTGCAGGAATACACTGCAGACCGGCTCGCGCGCCACAGCCCGGTAACCGGCGAGATCCTGCAGGGTCATCGCCCCCGGGTTTTGCGGATCGTTGCGCACTGCCTCGACAATTGCAGCGGCGATTTCGCCCCGGTAGAACGCATCAGCGCCCTCTTTCGCCAGTATGCGCAGCGTGTCGGCGTAATCCGGATTCTTGAGCCGGTGCCCTACTGGCAGCGGCTGGCCGTCTTTATCGAAAAAGTAGTTGCGGATCGCCGGACGCACGGCGACGCGCGGCATTTTCTCCAGCAGCAGATGCAGGCGCGGTGAAATTTCGAAGCCGCTTTCTGCCAGCTCAATGGTCGGCTGGAACAGGGTGGCCCAGGGGAGCTTGCCCTGTTTTTGATGCGCCAGCTCCAGCATGCGCATGACACCGGGCACGCCGACGGAGTGACCGCCGATCACCGCCTCGAGAAAACCCTGCGGCTGGCCATCGTGGATGAAGTGCTCGCTGGTCACTCCCGCTGGCGCGGTCTCGCGGCCGTCGAAATAGTGAAGGGAGTTGTCTTCGGCCTGAAAGCTCAGCAGAAAGGCGCCGCCGCCGATCCCGGATGACTGTGGTTCCACCAGCGTCAGCATCAGCTGGGCGGCGATGGCGGCATCGACGGCCGTACCGCCCTGCGCGAGCATGTTCATTGCCGCGCGGGTGGCGTGGGGGTTGGCGGTCACCGCCATGAATTCATCCGCAGCAGCAGCTTTGACGGCGCTGCGGCCGGTGGCTGCCTCGGGCTGGACTTCTTCCTGCGCGCCGGCGGTGGCCGACAGCAGGGCAAGGGTGAGAATCAGATAGCGCACGTGTTACTCCGGTAGCTCGCTGAGCTGCCGGAGTTTAACAGGTACTGCCGCGGGAGGAATGTCGGGTGTTGGCTACCCGCCAGGTCAGCGGAATTTCTGCTGCAGCGCCTGTTCCACCGCCGGCGGTACGAATTTGGTGACATCGCCGCCGAGGGAGGCGATCTCGCGCACCAGCGAGGAGGAGATATAAGACAGGTGTTCCGCCGGGGTCAGGAACAGGCTCTCCATGTTCGGCGCCAGCTGCCGGTTCATATTGGCCAGCTGGAACTCGTATTCGAAGTCGGACACGGCGCGCAGGCCGCGCAGTACGCCGTAGGCGTCGACCTGTCGTACCAGGTCCGCCAGCAGGATATCGAACCCGATCACTTCCACATTGGGCAGGTGGCTCAGCACCTGCTGGGACAGCTCGACCCGCTCATCGAGGGTAAACAGCGGATTCTTGCGGGTGCTGGCGGCGACTGCGACGATCACGTGATCGAACAGCCGGCAGGCCCGCTCCACCAGGTCCATGTGACCATTGGTGATGGGGTCGAAGGTTCCGGGGTAGACGACTTTCTTCATAAGCCAAAACTGTGTTGCCGGCGAAACGGGACGCGCATGGTAAACAATTTGCCGTTGCGGCTCAAAAGGCGGCGGCAGCGTTGGTGTCAGTCGCTACCGCCGGGTTCGCCGACCTGCAGCAACCGCATGCAGACCTGGCCTGCCCGCTTCTCCTTCAGCAGCTGCCAGGATGGCGGCACCTCCAGGGCTGTGGTCTTGGGTGCCTCTACATAGACCAGGGCTCGGGGTGATAGCTGTGGTACCAGCCCGGCCAGGGTTTCGGTCCACAGGTCGCCGGCAAATGGCGGGTCGACAAAGGCGATATCGTAGTTGCCGCCGGCGCCCTGCAGGAACTGGGCGGCGCTGCAATTATGCACCCTGCCCCGCTCGCACTGGAGCAACTGTAACTGCTCCCGCAGGGTCTGGGCTGCCAGGCGGTTCAGCTCCACGAAATCCACCGCCGCGGCACCGCGGGAGAGCGCCTCCAGGCCGAGTGCGCCGGAGCCGGCGAACAGGTCCAGGCAGCGGGCGCCGGGCACGCGGAATTGAAGCCAGTTGAACAGCGTTTCCCGCAACCGGTCACCGGTGGGGCGCAGCCCCTCCACCGGAGCGAACTGCAGTTTGCGCCCGCGCCACTCGCCGCCGATGATCCGCAGTTGGGAAAGACCGGGGGTCGATGGGCGGTGGGCAGGTTTGCGCGCGCGGCTACGGGACAAAACGGATTCCTGGCTGTGTGGCTTGGTGAGCGGTGCTAAGATTAGCGCCTTTCCGCCAGCGGTACATCCGGACACAGACATGATCTTTGACTTCCTGCGCAAAAAGAAGCCCAAGCCCGAAGACACCGGGGCCAAACCCGAGGAAGCCCAGCCCGAAGAGGCTGGTTTCGAGCAGGTCGCCTCCGAAGAGTCGGCGGCCGAGGCCAGTGAGTCGGCTCCCGGGGTCGAGGAGCCGGCAGCGGATTCCGCCGGGGAGGAAGCCGTCGAGGCCGGCGCTGACGAGAGCACAGCGCAGCCGCAGGCAACTGCCGAACTGCCCGAGACCGAGCCTGCCCAGCCCGCACCGGAGCCCCCGCCGCAAAAGAAAGAGGGCTTTTTCGCCCGCATCCGCCGTGGCCTGACCCGCACCAGCAGCCAGTTTGCCGAGGGGATGGGTAACCTGTTCCTGGGGGCGAAGGAGATCGATGACGAATTGCTGGAGGAGCTGGAGACCCAGCTGCTGATGGCGGACGTGGGTATGGATGCCACCACCGAGATCGTCGATCGCCTGACCGCGCGGGTATCCCGCCGCGAGCTCAACGATGGTGAGGCGCTATACCGGGCGCTGCAGGAAGAGCTGGAAGACCTGTTGAAAGGCGTCGAGGCGCCACTGGAGGTCGATACCACCAAGAAGCCCTATGTGATTCTCGTGGTCGGCGTAAACGGTGTCGGCAAGACCACCACCATCGGCAAACTGGCCCACCGTTTCCTCGGCGAGGGCAAGTCGGTCATGCTGGCTGCCGGTGATACATTCCGCGCCGCGGCGGTGGAACAGCTGCAGGTCTGGGGCGAGCGCCACAAAGTGCCGGTGGTGGCGCAGCACACTGGCGCAGACAGTGCCTCGGTGATTTACGATGCGGTGCAGTCCGCCCAGGCGCGGGGAACCGATGTGGTGATCGCCGATACCGCCGGGCGCCTGCACACCAAGTCCAACCTGATGGAAGAGCTGTCGAAAGTGCGCCGGGTGATGGCCAAGCTGGACGAGAGCGCGCCCCACGAGGTGCTGCTGGTGCTGGATGCGGGTACCGGACAGAACGCCATCAGCCAGGCTTCCCAGTTCCGCGATGCCGCCGGTGTCAGCGGCCTTGTGCTGACCAAGCTGGACGGCACTGCCAAGGGCGGCATCATCTTTGCGCTGGCGCAGCGCTTCGGTATTCCGGTACGCTTTATCGGTGTGGGAGAGCAGGCCGAAGACCTGCAGCCATTCCGCGCGCGGGAGTTCGTCTCCGCCCTGTTCGATCGCAGTGGGGGCGCGGGCCGCTCCTGACACGATGACGATGAACCGCCGACGAAAACAATAACAGCGGCCGACCATGATTACTTTCGACAACGTCAACAAGCGCTACGAATCCGGCCAGGATGCGCTGGTGCGCGTGAGTCTCGAGATCGGTCGCGGTGAGCTGGTGTTCCTCACCGGCCATTCAGGCGCCGGCAAGAGCACCCTGCTGAAGCTGCTGACCGCCATCGAGCGCCCGACCAGGGGCAGCATCCTCGTGGCCGGGCAGAATATCGGTCGCCTGCGCAATGGCCAGATCCCCTATTACCGCCGCAATCTCGGCATCGTATTCCAGAATCACCAGCTGCTGTTCGACCGCAGCGTCTTCGACAACGTGGCTCTGCCGCTGGCGGTAGCCGGCTGCAACCGCCGCGAGGTCGGCCGCCGGGTGCGGGCGGCACTGGACAAGGTGGGGCTGCTGCACAAGGAGCGGCACAATCCGATCGTGCTGTCCGGCGGTGAGCAGCAGCGGGTCGGCATTGCCCGGGCAGTGGTCAACAAGCCGGCGGTGCTGGTGGCGGACGAGCCGACCGGCAACCTGGACCCGCAACTGTCAGCCGAGATCATGCGGCTCTTCGCCGACTTCAATGCCGTGGGCGTCACCGTACTGGTGGCGAGTCACGATCTCGAACTCATCGCCCGCATGCGCCAGCGCGTGCTGACGCTGCAGGCGGGCCAACTGATTTACGACGGAATACCGGCCCGTGAAGCAGCCTACCCGTAACCCCGCCCGGGGCGCCGTTGCCCGCAGCCCCTCCGCCGACGCCCGCGTCCAGCGTGCCGCCGGTGCGGTGACAGCGCGTACACGCCTGTCCGATCGCTGGCACAGCTGGCTCGGACATCACCGGGAAATGGCAGCGGAGGCCCTGCGCCGTTTCCTCGCCACCCCGATGGCCAGCGCCATGACCGCGCTGGTGATTGCCATCGCCCTGGCCCTGCCGGCCTCTCTGCAGCTGGGCATGGGCAACTTCCAGCGGGCAGTCGCCGGCTGGGATGGCCAGCCGCAGCTGTCGGTCTTCCTCAACCGCAGTGCCCGGGAGTCGGCGGTGGAACGATTCACCGAAGAGCTACGCGGCGATAGCGCCGTGGCCGAAGTGAGCTATATCTCCCCGGAGCAGGCGCTGGCGGAATTCCAGCAGAGTTCCGGCCTGGGTGATGCGCTGGCCGGGTTGGGCGCCAACCCGTTGCCGGGGGTGCTGCTGGTGCGCCCGGCCAGGGTGGCCGAGGCGGAGCTGGAGCAGCTGACATCGCGACTGCGGGAGAGCGCCCTCACTGACTCGGTAGTACTGGACATGGCCTGGGTGCAACGGCTGGCGCGCCTCACCGAGCTGGGCCAGCGCATCTCCCTTGGCCTCGGCCTGCTGCTGGCGCTGGGAGTGATCCTGGTGGTGGTGAATACCATCCGCCTGCATATCGAGAACCGCCGCGATGAGATTCTGGTGGTGAAGCTCGTCGGCGGCACCGATGCCTTCGTCCGCCGCCCCTTCCTTTACAGCGGCCTCTGGTACGGCCTGTTTGGTGGCCTGCTGGCCTGGCTGCTGGTGGCAGTGGGCGTCGGCCTGCTGTCCGGGCCCGTCGCCGGTCTCGCCTCGTCCTACGGCAGCGGCTACGCTCTGCAGGGCCCCGGCCCGGCCTACCTGCTGGGTCTGGGCGGCGGCGCCGCCCTGCTGGGTCTCTGTGGCGCCTGGGTCGCCGTAGCCCGTCACCTGCGGGCGATCGAGCCCCGCTGAGGCGGGTTGATCTGCCGGCCAGCAGTCGCCGCCGGGCGGGAACCTTTCCTGTGGATAACCACTCCAAAGCCCCGGAATTCAAAGGTTTGCGGAGATTTTGGGCGGGCTTCCTTCGCCGCCCCTGCTAGTGCTACACTGAGTCGCTATCACAGCCGCAGCGCCCTGTCCGGGCGGTCATGCGGTTGCCGGTTCGCCGGCAAAAAGAACAGGTAGGAGGAAAGACCTGAATGGGAACCAGCTTACAGCCAATCCATACCCTGTCTCCGGGCGCCAACCTGGGCGCCTATATCCAGACGGTCAGCAGCTTCGAGGTGCTCTCCGCTGAAGAGGAGAAGCGGCTGGCGGAGGACCTCTACTATCGCGAGGACCTGGATGCCGCACGGCAGCTGGTCATGTCGCACCTGCGCTTCGTGGTGCATATTGCCAAGTCCTACTCCGGTTACGGCCTCAATCAGGGCGACCTGATCCAGGAGGGCAACGTCGGCCTGATGAAGGCAGTGAAGCGCTTCAACCCGGAAAAGGGCGTACGCCTGGTCTCCTTCGCCGTGCACTGGATCAAGGCGGAAATCCACGAGTTCATCCTGCGCAACTGGCGTATCGTGAAGATCGCCACCACCAAGGCGCAGCGCAAACTGTTCTTCAACCTGCGCGGTCAGAAGAAGAAGCTGGCGTGGCTGACCCACGACGAGGCCAAGGCGGTGGCCGAGGAACTCAACGTGGACGTGTCCCATGTGTATGAGATGGAGGGTCGCCTCTCCGCACACGATGCCGCCTTCGACGCGGGCGTGGACGATGATGACGACAGCGCCTGGCAGGCGCCGGCCCACTATCTCGAGGACCGTCGCTATGACCCGGCCGCCCAGCTGGAGCGCGACAACTGGCAGGAGACCAGTTTCAACAGCCTGTCGCTGGCGCTGGAAGGCCTCGATGACCGCAGCCGTGACATCATCGAAGCGCGCTGGCTGAGCGAGAGCAAGGCCACACTGCATGAACTGGCGGAAAAATACGGCGTGTCCGCCGAGCGTATTCGCCAGCTCGAGAAGAACGCCATGAAGAAAGTTCGCGCGGCCATGGAGGCCTGATCGCAGCCACTGACTTCTGGCAGAAAACCGCGCAACCGCGCGGTTTTTTTATGTCGGCCCCCGCACTTTTCCGGTAACCTCCCGCGCCGCAGAGAATGGTGACCGAACAACAATACGGGTTGGAAATGACCAAGCTCTATCTGTTCCTCGCCGCCCTGCTGGGCGGCAGTGGTGTGATCCTCGGTGCTTTTGGTGCCCACGGCCTCCGTGGCCGGGTAGCGGAAAACCTGCTCGAGGCCTATAAGACCGGCGTGCTCTACCAGATGTTGCATGCCCTGGCGCTTCTTGGCGTGGTGCTGTTGATGCAGCACTGGGGTGAGCGGACCGCGCTGGTGGTTACCGGCGCGCTGTTCACGATCGGTGTGCTGCTGTTTTCCGGCAGCCTGTACGGTCTCACTTTCGGCGGCCCGCGATGGCTAGGGCCGGTGACGCCACTGGGTGGGCTCGCCATGATCGGCGGCTGGGCTGCACTCTGTGTCGCCGCACTCAAACTGGGCGAGTGAGACCCACCAGCCGGGCCTAGACTGAATCCTGAACCGCTTGCACAACAGGGGTTGTGAACCATGCAAGACGAGTCGGCGGAAGACTTTCCCTACCGCACCGAGTACAAGAAAAAATCCATCCGCAGCTACGTGATCCGCGCCGGCCGCATGACCGAGGGCCAGCGCCGGGCCTTTGATACTTACTGGGGCACCTACGGCCTGTCCCTGTTCGACGGGCCGCTGGATCCTGTTGCCACTTTCGGCCGCGAGGCGCCGCTGGTGCTGGAAATCGGCTTCGGCATGGGTGACTCGCTGCTGGCCATGGCCGAAGCGGAGCCTGACAAGGATTTTATCGGTATCGAGGTGCATCCCCCGGGTGTCGGCCGGCTCATCAACAACGCCGGCAAAATGGGTGTGAGGAACCTGCGGGTCTATATGGCCGATGCCGTCGACGTGCTCAATGACTGCATCAGCGACGACCTGCTCGACCGCTTCCAGCTCTATTTCCCCGATCCCTGGCACAAGAAGAAGCATCACAAGCGCCGCATCGTGCAACCGGAGTTTATCCGCCTGCTCTGCAGCAAGCTGAAAAGCGGCGGCCTGATGCACCTGGCCACGGACTGGGAAAATTACGCCGAGCACATGCTGGAAGTGCTGGAGGCTGAACCGGCGCTGGAGAACACCGCCGGCGTCGGCCAGTATGCCCCGCGGCCGGAATTCCGCCCGGAGACCAAGTTCGAGCGCCGCGGCCAGCGTCTCGGTCATGGTGTATGGGATCTGCTGTATCGGGTGAAGTAGGGGCTTTGGCGCGCGTTGCGCGGTCGGGAATGTCTGCTATCTTCAAACAGACCCGAGCCGGTCAAGGAACTTCCGGAGCCCACAATGACAAGAAGTCGCCCGTCTGTTCTCCTCCTGTCATCACTGCTTGCCCTGGCGGCGGATGTCGCGGTCGCCGACCCGGAGACCACCTTCAACCTCTACCTGAATGGCGGGCGTTACTGGATCGACAGTTCTCGCCTGGACGGCACGCCCTTTGAGCAATTCGACCTGGAGCTCAGTGATACCACGGGTGGTGGCGGTGGCTTCGGCTACAGCATCACCGATCGCTGGGCCATGGAGGGGGCGATCGACTATTTCAGTGCCGACATCAAGGACATCGACGAGAAAGTGGATGTCTACAACTACCATGTGGACCTCTTCTACCACTTTCTGGGCAGCTTCTGCGGTGCGCCCTGTGTCTGGCAACCCTATGTCGCTGTTGGTGTCGGTGAAGTCCGCATCGAGTACAACGGTTCCTTCGGTCCGGACGACCCGGAAGAGTTCGAGAGCGACTGGCACCGGCGCCAGACCATGGTGAATGCCGGCTTCGGCCTGAAATACCAGTTGGGGCCCCGCTGGCAGACACGAGCCGATATCCGCGCCTTTCAGGGCGTCGAAGAGGGAGGTATCGACGGATTCCTGTCGGTGGCCATCGGCTATCAATGGGCCGAGTATCCGCTGGTGGTGCGGGATACCGACGCCGATGGCTACGTGGACGGCGTCGATCGCTGCCCGCAGACGCCGCCGGGGTTGGCTGTAGGGCCCGACGGCTGCCCGCTGGATGGCGATTATGACGGTGTGCCGGACTACCTCGATCGCTGCCCGCGCACACAGGGTGGCGTGGCGGTGACCGAGGAAGGTTGCCCTGAGTAGCCCGTTTTTGGGTGATTAGGGGCGTTACTGGCTGCGGGCCTGCTCGAGCGTCTCGCTGATTTCCAGCCACTCCATTTCCAGGGTGTCGAGGGCCTCCCGCTGCTCCGCCTGCGCCCGGTTCAGGCGGGCGATCTCCTCCTGCTGGCCACCGCTGTACAGGTCTTCATTGGCGAGTTGCTGTTCCAGCCCGGCAAGTGTCTCCTCCGCCCTGGCCATGGCCTTTTCCACCTGCTTGAGGCGATTGGTGAGCGGTTTGAGCTTTTCCCTCAGTGCAGCCGCCGCCCGGCGTTGTTCCTTGCGATCCTCTACCGGGCGGCTCTCGTCTGCTGCCGATTCCTCGCGCCGGCGCCGCTCGCGGTTGAAGTTCAGCAGCCACTGTTTGTAGTCCTCCAGATCGCCATCGAAAACCTCTGCGCGGCCTTCCGCCACCAGCAGGAACTCGTCAACGGTATTGGCCAGCAGGTGGCGGTCGTGGGAAACCAGCACCACCGCACCGGAGAATTCCGCCAGTGCCAGCGTCAGTGCGTGGCGCATTTCCAGGTCCAGGTGGTTGGTCGGTTCGTCCAGCAGCAACAGGTTGGGTCGCTGCCAGGCGAGGATGGCCAGGGCCAGTCGTGCCTTTTCGCCGCCGGAGAAACCCGCCACCGGTTCGAAAGCCCGGTCGCCGGCAAAGCCATAGCCGCCGAGGAAATCCCGCAGGGACTGCTCGCTGGCCTCGGGTGTCAGCCGCTGCAGGTGCAGCACTGGAGACGCCTTGATATCGAGGGCTTCCAGCTGGTGCTGGGCAAAATAGCCGATGGCCAGGTGCTCGCCGCAGAGGCGCTCGCCTGACAGCGGTGCCAGCTCGCCGGCGAGAGTTTTGATCAGCGACGATTTGCCGGCGCCGTTGGGACCCAGCAGGCCGATGCGTCGGCCCGGCTGGATGCCGAGCTGGACGTGGCGCAACACGGGGGGCTCACCGTAGCCGATGTCGGAATCCCGCAGGTCGATGAGCGGATCAGAGTTCTTTTCCGCCGCCGGCAGTGAGAAGCGGAATGGAGAATCCACATGGGCCGGCGCGATCTGGGCCATCCGGTCCAGTGCCTTCAGGCGGCTCTGGGCCTGCCGTGCCTTGGTGGCCTTGGCGCGAAAGCGGCGCACGAAGTCTTCCATGTGCGCCCGCTGTGCCTGCTGCTTCTCGAACTGGACCTGCTGCTGGGCGAGCCGTTCCGCGCGGGCGCGCTCGAAAGCGGTGTAATTGCCGCTGTATTGCACCAGCTGGCCTTGCTCGAAACTCACGATGCCGTCCACCACCGCATCGAGGAAATCGCGGTCATGGGAGATGATCAGCAAGGTGCCGGGAAAACGCTGCAGCCACTGCTCCAGCCACAGGGTCGCGTCCAGGTCCAGGTGGTTGGTGGGTTCGTCCAGCAGCAGGAGGTCTGCGGGGCACATGAGTGCGCGGCCGAGGTTGAGGCGGATGCGCCAGCCACCGGAGAAGCTGCTCACGGGTCGTTGCTGGTCCTGGTGGGAGAAGCCCAGCCCGTCCAGCAGCTGTGCGGCCCGGGCCGGGCCGCTGTAACCATCGATGGCCGCCATGCGTTCATGCAGCTCCGCCAGCGCGTGGCCATCGGGACTGCCGGCAGCCTCCGCGGCCTCGATGGCGCTCTGTAACTGCCGCAGCTCGCCATCGCCGTCGAGAACATAGTCCAGTGCGGAGCGATCTGTGGCCTCCACCTCCTGGGCCATGTGCGAGAGGCGCCAGCCCGCGGGAACCTCGACGCGGCCTGCATCGCTTTCCAGCTTACCCAGCAGGAGGCGGAACAGGGTGGACTTGCCGCAGCCATTGGCACCGATGATGCCGACCTTGTGGCCGGGGAAGATCCGGCAGTCTGCGTTTCGCAACAGCTCGCGTCCGCCCTGCTGCAGGGTGACGCCTTGCAAATTAATCAAAGAAAAAACCTCTCGCGGCGGTGATCCAGAGTGCTAGTCTAAGTGGCGTGTGGGCTCTCCGGGGTACCGCACCCTGTCGACGCGGGCCGGCACCAGTCGCAACCATTTCAGCGGACCGGATTTTAGGCCCTGTGACCATGAATTGCGATGGCCCCCAATGACCCGACCGGAACCTGTATCAAGCTCCCTCGAAAACCCGCTTTGGGCATTCAGCCTGGACTTTTATGGACACGCTGAAGTGGCCCCATTCCTGTTGCAGTGCCAGGATCGCTACGGCGCAGATGTATGCCTTCTGTTGTGGGCGAGCTACCGGGAACTGGATGGCCGGCCGCTGAGCGAAGAGGGCTGGCGGGTTGCCGAACGGGGGCTGGCGCCACGCCGGCACATGATCGGCAGTGTCAGGCAACTGCGCCGCTGGGTGGGCAGCATGCGGCCGCACACTGAGCGCCTCTATGCCTGGTGCAAGAGGGGCGAATTGCGGCTGGAACAGCGTCAGCTGGCGGCGCTGTGGAGGATTGAGCAGGAGCACTGGCCCGGCGAGCGCTCACCGCTGGTGCTGGCGGGGCAACAATACGGTATCCCACAAAAAGATCAGGCCCGCTGGGCGGGCCTGATATCGGATTACCGTGCAGTGACAAAGTAGTTACTTGTCACTGGGATCCTCGCTGGAGAACAGGCTGTTGGCCGGAGTCGCCGGAGTAATGCTCGGCGTCGGCTTGTGTTCCACCGGCTTGGGGGTTCCGAAAGGGCGAACCTCCGGGGTCTTACCCAGGATGGGGGCACCGCTCGCTGGTGCGGCCTCAGGCTTCTGCGGCTCCGCTGCCGGCTTGGGCTCGGCGGGCTTCTGCGTAGCTGCCTTGCTCTCCTCGGTTTTCGCAGTGCTCGGCTTTTCAGCCGCTGCCTTGGTCGGCGCTTTCTTTACGGCTCTTTTTGCCGCCGGCTTGGCTGCGGTTTTTGCTTCGGTCGACTTGCCTGCAGAGGCCTTCTTGGTCGCAGATTTTTTGGCCGCTTTGGGGGCCGCGCTCTTGGTGGCGACCTTCTTGGCAGCGGCTTTTTTGGCCTTTGCCTTCTTCGCCGCCGGCTGCTTGGTAGTCGCAGTTTTGGCCGTCGCTTTCTTGCTGCCAGCCTTGCGGGTTGTCTTCTTCTTGGCAGTACCTTTCATTGCCGCTTTCTCGGCCTTGGCTGCAGCCTTGGCAATGGTTTCGGCCGCCTTCAGCTCATGTTTGGCTGCGGCTTCGGCCTGCTTGGCCTGATCGGCCGCGTCCTTGGCCTGGTCGGCGGTGGCCTGGAGCTGCTCGACTTTTTTACCGGCGGCATCGACCCGCTTCTGCGCAGCGGCGGTCTTGCTCTTGCGAAGTGCAGTGCGTGCCTTCGCCAGTTGTTCCTTGGCCTTGCTCAGCTTGCTCTTTGCCGTGGTGAGGGCCTTGGCAGTTTTCTGGGTTTCTTTGGCGGCATCGGCAGCCTGCTTGGTGCGCGCCTTGTCCAGTTGAGCGGTGAGTTTTGCAATCTGTGCTTCCAGGTCTGCGACCGGGTTGACAGCTTTTTTGACAGCTTTTCGTTTGGCAGCCATGAGTGAATATCCTGAGGTTTATTATCGATTCGGTGCGGCCGGAACGGACCTCCGGCGAACTTGCGGCGATTGCCGCGATCCCTGGTTCGTGCACTGAACCGTTGTCCCGAACTCGTTCGTCCACCTCTGCGATTCAGAACAACAGCAGCTCGAGCAGGGATAATAGCGTTGTTGTTTGTGAAGTGCATCCCTGTCGGGCACGGAAAAAACACGAAAAATAGTGAATCCATTCACTTCCTGCGGTCGGGGCCCGGCACCCTTACCCGATCCCAGCCCTGCCAGCCAGAAGTGTAGCCGGACAGGCGGAAACGGACCGGTGTGCAGTGCCGCGGGCCATAGGTTAGACTTGCCGGGAACCTGCCGCCCACTGGACTTACTAAGGATGCGGGCGGTAACGGATCGGGCAGGGTCTCCCGGCACGACCGTTTAACGCAAAAATAAATACACCACGGACTAAGAGACAATCTTCATGAATAAATATCGATTGGCTGCTGCGGTTGCCATTGGCCTTTCTCTGGCTGGCTGTAGCAAGCAGGATTCCGGCGCAACCTCTGAGGTGGCACTGGAGAGCCAGGAGCAGAAGGTTAGCTATATTATCGCCGAAGACATGGCCAAGCGGCTCAAGTCCCAGGATGTCACCCTGGATCCGCAGGTAGTATTGATGGCGCTCGACGACGTGGCCAATGACCGGGATTCCCGCCTGAGCGATGAAGACAAGCAGCAGGTAATCGCTGTTTTCCAGGAGGAAATGCAGAGCAAGCAGCAGGAGATGCTGCAAAAGCAGGAAGAGGAGTTCAAGGCGGCCTCGGAAGATAACGCGGCAAAAGGCAAGGCGTTCCTCGACGAGAATGCCAAGAAAGACGGCGTGGTCGTGACTGACTCCGGCCTGCAGTACAAAGTGGTGCGCGAGGGCAGCGGCGATTCCCCCACTGCGGACAGCACCGTCGAGGTGGATTACCGCGGTACGCTGATCGACGGCACCGAGTTTGATAGCTCCTATGCCCGTGGCGAGCCGGTGCAGTTCCCCGTCGGTGGCGTGATCAAAGGGTGGACCGAGGCGTTGCAGCTGATGAAGGAAGGCGCCAAGTGGGAGCTCTACATCCCCTCGGAACTGGCCTACGGCCCGGGCGGCGCCGGTGGCCTGATCGGCCCCAACGAGACCCTGATCTTTGAGGTTGAGCTGCACAAGGCCAATGTCGGTGGTGAGAGCAGTGAGCCGCAAGCCTCTGGCGAAGAAGAGGGTGGCGAGGAAGCGCAGTCTGATGAGGCGGATTCCGAGCAGTGAGTCGCTGATGTCAGGCTGAACCAGAAAGGGCGAACTTCGGTTCGCCCTTTTTTATTGCCTTGTCCCGTCCTGCGGACAGGACCTTCGAGGAGCAGGCGGATGCTTGCTGCCCTTTTCAGGCAATCTGGTTTTTGTGCGCGGTATGCAGCACGTCGATCATGCGGTCTTCCGAGGCAAAGCGGGTCTCCAGTGCCTCGCCCAGCTGGGACAGGTCGGAGGGCAGGCTGGACAGGTCGTCGGTTTCCAGGTACTTGTCATTGAAGTCGACGGCAACGTCGGTGGTGGCATCGATTTCACGGTAGAGTTCACGGGACTTTTCCAGGCCGTTCTGGTCGCCAAACGCCTGGCCCTCGAGCACCAGCTGTTCATAGACTTCAAAGTGCCCGGCGGAAACGTAGTCCACGAGGTTCTGGCAAAGCTCGCGCAGTTGCTCTTCGGATTCAGTGTCACCATCGGCAAAGGTCTTTTTGCCGGACAGATTACAAAAGCTGACGATCAGAGCCTGGCGCGACTGCAACCAGCGGTCGATGATCTCGCTTACCCCACCCCAGCGCTCGCGCGCAGACTTACAATTTTCCAGCATCTCCGGGCTTCCTGTTATTCCTTTTACTACTGTCCATGCGCCGGCCGACAGTCCCTTCAACGGCGATCGGAAGACGTCATTGGAAGATAGGTGATTGACCCGCCGCCGGCAAGAAACTGGCGGCATTGGCCGCCAGAATGCGCTCCCGTCTCCAGCATCATGGCGTGATCAAAAGGGGCAGAACCACGGCCGTGAGTGCGCCGCACAGTCCCATGGCCAGTGCGGCAAAAGCACCGCAAAGTGCACTGATTTCAAGCGCCCGCGCTGTGCCGATGGCGTGGGCATTGATGCCCAGGGCGAAACCCAGCACCCGCTGGTCGCGGATGTCGAGCCGGGCCAGCAGCGGCGGACCCAGCACGGCGCCGACCACTCCGCTGAAAACGACAATGCCCACGGTCAGGCTGGCCGCTGCTCCGACTTTTTCCGCCAGGCCCAGGGCGATGGGTGTGGTGACCGCTTTGCCGGCCAGAGCCAGCGCGACGGGTTCGGCAGCGCCGAGCAGCAGTGCGATCAGCACTCCCGCAGCCGGTGCCAGTGCCGCGCCCACGGCAAGGGTCACCAGCAGCGGCCAGGCAGCACGGCGCACGATCGGCAGGTTCTGGCGCAGCGGTACCGCCAGTGCCACGACGGCCGGTCCCAGCAATGCATACAGCAGTCCACTGGCGTCCTGGTAATGGTCGTAGGGAATCTGCAACAGCCACAGGCAGGCTGCGGTGAACGCACTGGCGCCGACGATCGGGTGCAACAGGGGCGTTCCGGTGCGCCGGTAGAGCGCCAGGCCGAGCAGGAAGGCCACCAGGTTGAGCGCGAGGACAAAGGGCGTCGAGGCGAGGGACTCAATCACCGGTCTCTCTCCCCGGCTTCTTGTCGAGCAAATTGCGCAGCAGCAGGGCTGTGAGGAGGAAGCTCAGTAGGGTGCCGACGATGGTGGCCCCCAGCAGTGCCAGCCAGTCGGCGGCAGAGAGGTCGCGCAGGAAATAAACCCCGACCGCAGCGGGCAGGAACAGCAATGCCAGCGAGCGCAACAGCAGTCCGCTCACCTCTGCCAGACCCCGTGGCACACTGCCGTAAGCCATCAGTCCGAACAACAGCAGCAGCATGCCCAGCACGGCGCCGGGGATTGGCAGCGAGAGCCACTGGCTCAGGGCACCGCCCAGGCGCTCACACAGGAGCAGAATCAGGGCACCCGCCAGCCACTGGCAGACGCGCTCGACGGGTGCGGGTGGCCGGTACAACGGAGGACGGGCGTTATGGCTTGCGGAAAGCCTGCCAGACCCCGAAGGCAATCAGGCCGGTGAAGCCGACCGCGGACCAGCCGGGAATGCTCAGGCCCAGCCAGGTCCACTGCACTTCAGCGCAGTTGCCATCGCCGGTCAGGAGCGTTTTGATCACTTCCCCGACCGGGAAAGCGTCGATCATGTAGCTGATGCCGGGGCCGCAGGCGGGGACCTGGTCCGCAGGCAGGCTCTGCAGCCACAACTGGCGACCGGCGAAATACAGCCCTCCCAGCGACCACAGGGAGACCAGAAGGCCGTAGAAGCGCCGGCCGATAACGGCCGGGTTGTGCAGGAAGGCGATCAGGGAGACGAGGCCCACGCCCAGCAGCATGACCCGCTGGGTAATGCACAGGGGACAGGGCTCCAGGCCCTGCACGTACTCGAGATAAAAAGCGGCGCCGAGCAGGAAGACAACCGACAGGAATACCAGCAGGAAAGTGGTGCGCGGATTGGGAAGACTCATGCGGAATTGGGCCCTGAATAATTCTGGCGAAAGCGCTCGGCTTCGCGATTCAAGTCTTGGAACAATGTTTCGAATTGCGGTTCCATCGCTGCGCGCGCGGCCACCAGCTCCGGCAGCGTGCGCTCGAGGGGCACTGGCCGGCGGAGACGTTGGCCGACGCGTACCAGTGTGCGCTCGATCACCTGCTCGTCGCCGTAACTCTGCAGCAGCCTGAATTGCTCGGCGCGGTCCATGAACGCCTGCGCGCGCGGCGGAATATACCGGCTGCGGGCACGAAAGTCTCGCCAGCATTGTTCGCAGTAGCGATCGAGGGATTGTGGGTGCCAGCGGGACCACTGCCGGCAGAGCAGGTGATCGAACCAGATATCCAGGGCGATACCGGCGTAGCGTCGCCAGTGTGGATCCAGTTCAGCCACTGCGGCGCGGTAGGTGGGGTGGACATCGGAGAGGGCGTCGATGCGCCGGTGCAGCCGAATTCCGGCCTCGATGGCCTGCGGGCGCTCGCCGGTGAGCGGACCCTTGACGAAATCCCCCAGCAAGCCTCCCAGGCGCCAGTCGGGATCGGGGCCGGAGAGCAGCAGGTGCGCCAGGTAATTCACGCTGTCGCCCTGCCCGGCCGGCACTCAGCGCTGGCAGAAGATGTACTGGGCATAGTACTTGCCCAGGTAATCCTCGAAAGTGCCGGTATCCGCTGCCTCGACTTCTGCCTGGCGCTGCAGCGAATCGCTGGCCTGCTGGTGGAAACGCTCCTCGGTCGCATCGTCCAGCGGGCGCTCGAGAAAATAGGCGCGGTGTTGTTCCGCCTTGTCGGCTGCCCACTGGAAGAAACTCTGCCCCCGTTCCGCCATCTCCTCGAGGATTTGTGCCGCCGGCGTCTTGGTCTCGCCGCGCACCTTGGCCCGCTGGGCATCCACGGCCTTGCGGTAACGGTCGCTCTCCCAGGCCTTGTCGAGCAGGTCTGCCACTGGCTCGATTTCCGCCAGTAGTTGTTCAGCCCACTCGGTCAGGGCAATCTCGCCGCCGTTACGGATCAGCCGCAGCTGCGGGTCGCGGCCGCGATAGACGATACGGTCCTGGTTCTCCTGCACCGCCCGATAGTCGTCCTCGTCCGTCTTGGGACTGTCCTGCAGCAGGCAGTGCAGCAGGAAGCCGTCGATAAAGCGCATCTGCTGCGCATCGATGCCCAGCGGCGCGAACGGGTTCAGGTCGAGGCAGCGTACCTCGATGTATTCCACTCCCCGGTTATCCAGCGCGGACAGAGCTGTTTCCCCCATGCGTGCGGGGTTCTTGGGTCGGATGGGCGAATAGAATTCGTTCTCGATCTGCAGCAGCCCGGTGGAGAGCTGCTGGTAATGGCCCTCGGCATCCTTCACCCCGAGCTGGTGGTACGGGGGGTAGGGCCGGCTGATGGCGGCACACAGGGTCGACAGGTAACTGGCCAGGTCGTTGTAGCAGACAACCAGAAACTTCTGCGCATCGCTGTTATAGCCGAGATCGCCCATGCGCAATGAGGTGGCGTGGGGTGCATACAGGCTGTGGCCGTCGCCGTGAAACGGTTGCAGGCTGTGCTCGCGGCCCTCGACGAATGTGCCGCAGACTGCCGGCGCGGCACCAAATAGGTAGATCAGCAGCCAGTAGTGGCGGCGAAAATTGCGGATCAGGTCGAAATAGCGACGGGTCTTGAAGTCCCCCAGCGATTCGTCGCTGCGTTCCTGGCCGTGCAGCCAGCGCCAGAATTCGTCCGGCAGCGAGAAGTTGTAATGGATGCCGGCAATGGTCTGCATGCTGCGCCCGTAGCGCAGGCCCAGCCCCAGCCGGTAGACGGTTTTCATAGTGCCGCTGTGGGACCTGCCGTAGCGGGCAACCGGGATATCGCCATCGGCACCGAGGCGGCAGGGCATACTGTTGACCCACAGCCGCTCCTCACCCATCTGCCGGTAGGTATAGCGGTGCACCTGGTCCAGATCCTCGAGCGCAGCCTCCGGCGTGCTCACCGGAGGCGTGATGAACTCGAGCAGGGCCTCGGAAAAATCGGTGGTGATGGAGGCGTGAGTGAGCGCCGAGCCGAGTGCCTCGGGGTGCGGGGTCCTGGCCAGTTCGCCCTCGGGGGTCACCCGCAGGCTCTCTTTTTCGATTCCGCGGCGAATGCCCTTCAATAACGGCAGGTGATTGGGCTGGGCCAGGGCGGCCAGGTGATTGGGCACTCGAAACTCCTTACTGAGGCTTCTGCCGTATGGCTCCTGTAGCCAGACGCCACGCGCTGGGCGGACGGTGTCGGCAATCGCACCGATATGGGGGCGGCGCGGGGCTTCTCAAGTCGCTCAGGCGGCGGACCCGGATTGTGCCAGATCCTCTTCGGTCTGCCCGGGGGTAATTTCCGGCGGCTCCTCCGGTGCGATCTCCGGCGGTTCGTCCGGGGTGATCTCCGGCACGCTGTCCGGTTCCACTTCGGGTGCGGGTACCGGATTTACTTCGGGGTTGGTCCCCGGTGGCATCTCCTCCGGAGCGCCGGGCTGGATTTCCGGATCGCCGAGGGCTTCGCTGGGAACCTGGGGCTGCCCCTTGGTGTTCAGCGGGCACTCCAGCAGCTCGATACGCAGATTGACGTTGCGCGTATTGGCCTCGAACATCTGGTTGATCGCAACATCCTTGTGCTCGCTGCGGAACAGGCGGCCCGCCTCGCGGCCGTCGATCCACTCGTTGCTCTTGCTCAGGAACTGCTTGTGCTGGTTGGTCAGCACGTAGACGTGACTCATGCGGTGGGAAAACTCTCATTCCTTATCAGGAAAGAGCAGTGTAGCGAGGGGGGTGCCCCGGCTCAAGCCGGGGCGCAGGGGAAATCAGAGCGGGTCCAGCGGGTAGTGTGCCGGATAGGGCAGGCGGGCGGCGCCGCTGTCGACTGCTGCCCGGGCCACTGCTGCCGCCACGTCCGGTAACAGCCGCGGGTCGGTGGGCTTCGGCAGGATATATTCCGGACCGAACGACAGCTCGATGCCGCCGTAGCCCGCGCGTACCGACTCCGGTACCGGCAGGTGGGCGATCTTGCGGATGGCCTCGACCGCGGCCAGTTTCATCGCCTCGTTGATGCGCACGGCGCGCACATCCAGTGCCCCGCGGAAGATGAACGGGAAGCACAGCACGTTGTTGACCTGGTTCGGGTAGTCTGAGCGGCCGGTGGCCATGATCAGGTCATCGCGGGTGCGGTGGGCCAGTTCCGGGGCGATCTCCGGATTGGGGTTGGAGCACGCGAACACGATCGGGCGCGGGGCCATCTTTGCCAGCTGCCCGGCGGACAGCAGGTCCGGCCCGGACACGCCTAGGAATACATCGGCGCCATCGATGGCATCGTCCAGCGTGCGCATGTCGGTATCCCGCGCCCACTCGCCCTTGTACGCATTGATGTCGGTACGCCCCGAGTGAATCACGCCGCGGCTGTCCAGCATGGTAATCTGCTCCTTGCGCGCACCCGCGGCAAGCAGCAGTTTGCAACAGGCAGTTGCCGCGGCCCCGGCGCCCAGGCAGACGATGCGGGCGCTCTCGATACGCTTGCCCTGGATTTCCAGTGCATTCAGCATGCCCGCCACCGTGACGATGGCGGTGCCGTGCTGGTCATCGTGGAATACCGGTACCTGGCAGCGGTCGATCAGCGCCTCTTCGATATGGAAGCACTCGGGAGCCTTGATGTCCTCGAGGTTGATGCCGCCGAAGGTATTGGCAATGTTGGCCACCGTCTGGATGAACTGTTCCGGGCTCGGTGCGTCCACCTCGATATCCACCGAATTGATGCCGGCAAAGCGCTTGAACAGCAGCGACTTGCCTTCCATCACCGGTTTGGAGGCCAGCGGGCCCAGATTGCCGAGACCGAGGATCGCGCTGCCGTCGGAAACGACCGCCACCAGGTTGCCCTTGCCGGTATACAGGTAAGCGGTCTCCGGGTCCCGGGCGATTTCACGCACCGGTTCCGCCACGCCGGGACTGTAGGCCAGGGAGAGGTCTTCCTGGGTCTGGGCCGGGGTGGTGAGTTCAACCGAGAGTTTGCCCGGTGTGGGCAGGGCGTGGTAATCCAGCGCTGCCTGGCGCTTTGCTTCCGTCATCGTGGAAATGGTCTCTGTGTATTCTCTGCCGACAAATCGTGCCGACGGGTTACTGCGGGGGCGCAGAGAATAACCGAGAGCCAAATGGCACGACAAGGCGCCGAGGGGCTCCCGGTAGTTAATTCCTACTAATTTCAATGGTAAATTCGGAATCTACTGCAATAAACCAGCGTTTATTTTGCGGAAACCGGGATATGTATTGCGCTCCACGGTCGACCAGCCAGCCTTTCACCTCTATTTGCCGGCCTTGCCATTCGCGCCTGATCAGTTGGCCATTTTCGCTGCTGCGGCGGATCCGCACGGCGACCGGCCCGTCGAGCTCGAGCCACAGGAAGCGGTTCAAATCCACCTCGCTCACCCGTCCGCGTAGAAGGACAAAGCCGCCGTCGCCGGGGTGCACCTCACGCGCGCGAAGGACCGGCCAAACGCCCGGTGCCCAGATGCCGCGGCCGGCGCGGCGGGCCTCAGCCTGACGCTCCGACAGGCACTCGGCCAGGGACAGGTTCGGGGCAATCGCAACGTGGAAGGCGAGGCCGGCGGCCAGCAGCGCCGCTTCCAGGCTTTCACCGCGATGGTTGTAGACATGAGCGAGCACCCGGCCGTAACGGTCGCGGCGGTCCCGGTCATAAACCAGTTCCACGCCGCCGTCGCCGAGAAACCGTTCGGCAAACTCCTGCGCCTGCCTGGCCAGCGGCTCCGCGGGATGGCTGTTGCGACCCAGCTCTGGCGCATTCACGCCGATCAGCCGCACACTGCGGCCGTCCCCCAGCAGCAGGGTGTCTCCGTCCTGTACCCGTTCCAGCGCCGCGATCTCGTCCGCCGGCCCCAGCACGCAGTCGGCCCCGGCTGGTGTCGCCAGCAACAGGCAGGCACAAAAAAAGGCACCGAGGACCATGGTCCAGGGTGCCTTTCGAGGCTGTCGCGGCCGCGCATGAGCGGGCGACATCGCGATCGTCATGGCGTCGGGCGCCTTGACGGTCCGCTGCCTTACTTGGAGATGCGGCTGCCGAAACGCTTCTTGAAGCGGTCGACGCGGCCACCGGTGGTCGCCTGCTTCTGCTTGCCGGTGTAGAACGGGTGGCACTGGGAGCAAACGTCCAGCTGCATGTCTTTTGCGAGAGTAGAGCGGGTCTTGATCACGTTGCCGCAGGAGCAGGTTGCAGTGATTTCGGCGTAGTTCGGATGGATATCGGTCTTCATGATGGCCTCTTTTCGAGTCCGCCACCCGGTCAGTTGCCGAGCACGGAATCGTCGTTGGTACAGGAGCCCCCGGGGAATCCGGCGGTCCGGGCTGCTTAAAAAGTCGGCGCATACTATCAGAATAGCGTGGTTGATCAAGTACAAAGAGCGGCCGGGTCGTCCAGACAGAGGGCCGTGTACCCCGCGGTCGGCAGTTTCCTCCCCAGGCAGTACACTAGCGCCCCAGAGTTGGCGGCGCGGCAATGGCCCGCCAAGTTCTGGGGTCGCTAAAGTTTGGCTCGGGCAGCAGGGGGCAATCGTTGCAACAGGTAGATCAACAGGGCGGGATTCTGCGGCTGGCCGTGCCGGTGCCGTTGCGCCGCCTGTTCGACTACCTGCCCCCGGAGGGTGTCGAGGCCTCCAGATTAGTGCCGGGCCAGCGGTTGTGGGTGCCTTTTGGTGGCCGCAAGCTGGTGGCAGTGCTGGTGGCGCGGGTCGGTGAGTCCTCACTCGACAGCCTCAAGCCCGCTCTGGAGCTGGTCGACCAGCAGCCGCTGTTCGACGAGCGCAGCCGGGCCTTCCTGCAGTGGGCTGCTTCCTATTACCAGGCGCCGCCGGGGGAGCTGTACAGCGCCGCACTGCCGGCGGCACTGCGCAAGGGCAAGCCCGCCGACCACTGGGCAGAACAATGGCTGGCGCTGACCACTGAGGGCAAGGGCCTGCCGGACACCGCGCTGGCGCGGGCCCCGAAACAGCAGGCGCTGCTGCAGAAGCTGCTCGCCGGCGGACCGCAGAGCCGCACGGCGCTGCGCGCGGATGGGGTGACAGCCGCGGTGATCCGAGCACTGGAAGAGCGTGGCCTGGCGGCCTGGGAATCCGGTCCCACCGTGCCGCCCCCCCTGCCCTCCGCCGAACCCACTCCACCGCCCGGGTTGAACGAGGAGCAGCGCCAGGTGTTGGCGGCAATTCCCACGCAGGGGTTTTCGGTATCCCTGCTGGAGGGCACCACCGGCAGCGGCAAGACCGAGGTGTACCTGCGCCTGATGGAGCGGGTGCTGGAAGCGGGGCGCCAGGCACTGTTACTGGTGCCGGAGATCGGTCTCACGCCGCAGACCCTGCGCCGCATCGCCGCCCGCTTCCCCCAACACAGTATCGCTGCCCTGCACTCGGGTCTCGCCGAGGGCGAGCGGGCCCAGGCTTGGCTGGCCGCGGCCGGCGGGCAGGCGGATATCGTCATCGGCACCCGCTCGGCAATCCTCACACCGTTGCCGCGCCTCGGTGCGGTGATCGTCGACGAGGAGCATGACGGTTCTTTCAAGCAGCAGGACGGCGTGCGCTACTCCGCCCGCGACCTGGCGGTGGTGCTCGGCCGGATGGCCGAAGTGCCGGTCCTGCTGGGCTCGGCGACCCCTTCCCTGGAGAGCCTGCACAACGCCCTCAACGGCCGCTACCAGCATCTGCGCCTGCGCCATCGCGCCGGCGATGCACGGCCACCGCAGATTCACGTGGTGCCGACTCTGGGCCAGCAGCTGGAGGAGGGTTTTGCCCCGCAGGTACTGCGCCATATCGGCGAGACCCTGGCCCGGGGAGAGCAGGCACTGGTATTCATCAACCGCCGCGGTTTCGCCCCCGCCCTGGCCTGCGATGACTGCGGCTGGCTGGCGGACTGCCCCCACTGTTCGAGCAAGCTGACACTGCACCGCCGCGAGCGCAGCCTGCGCTGCCACCACTGCGACTACCGCCGGCCGCTCGTGGACAGCTGCCCGTCCTGTCACAGTCGTGCCCTCAGCGCGCTTGGGGGTGGCACCGAGCGCAGCGAGGCATTGCTCGCGAACCGTTTCGCCGACTACCCGGTGATCCGCGTCGACCGCGATACGACGTCCAGCAAGGAAGCGCTGGATCGCCTGCTGGCGCCGGCGCGGGACGGCGAACCCTGCCTGCTGCTGGGTACCCAGATGCTGGCCAAGGGCCACCACCTGCCCAAGGTGACCCTGGTGGTGATTCAGGATGCCGACAGCGGCCTGTTCAGTGCCGACTTCCGTGCCTCCGAGCGCATGGGGCAGTTGCTGGAACAGGTGGCCGGCCGCGCCGGTCGCGGCGACCTGGCCGGGCGGGTACTGGTACAGAGCCGCTATCCGGAGCACCCGTTGCTGCAATTGCTGCTCGAGAAGGGCTACGGTCCCTATGCACGCCAGCTGCTGCGGGAGCGGGCCGCCGCCGGCCTGCCGCCGATGCGCGCCATGGCGCTGTTCCGGGCGGAGTGTGAGGAGCCGCGCTGGGCGCAGGAATTCCTCGAGCAGGCCCGCGGGATGCTCGAGTCGCTGGCACCATCGTCGCCGCAACTGCAGTATCTGGGCCCGGTACCGGCGCTGCTGGAGCGTAAGTCCGGGCGTTTCCGCTTTTACCTGCAGATCACCGCAGAGCAGCGTGCCGCCCTGCCACCCCTCCTGTCGCGCCTGTGCGCCTGGGCCGAGGGCAACCGCAACCGGCGCCTGCGCTGGGCAGTGGATATGGATGCACAGGAGCTGGCCTGATTTCCTGCCCGGGGCAGTCCCACCCGGTCGGCGGCGCGCCGGAGTGCGAATAGCGTTACAATTTGCCGCCAGAGCAAACCGATACCGATAACAATTCTGCAGACAGAGAAGTCACGTCTATGAGTCGCCGCAATGCCAGCCGCCAAAACAACAATGGAAGCAAGCCCGCCTGGGTCTGGTTCGTGCTGGGGAACTTCACCGGTGGCTTTGCAGTGTTCATCCTGTTCCTGAACGGCCTGCAGAACGAGGGTCAGGCACCGGGCGCTGACAAGCCGCGCGCTGCGCAGACCCAGCCGGCAGAGCAGGAATCAAAACCGCGGTTCGACTTCTATACCCTGCTGCAGGAGAACGAGGTGTCGGTGCCGCCCCCCAAAACCGCCCAACCGGTGCGGCGCCGCAGCGCGCCCGGTGATTCCGGGCCGGCGGAATCCCCGGCGCCGACACCAGTGCCGGTGGAGCCTGCCCTGGTGTATATCCTGCAGGCGGCGTCGTTCCGCGATGCGGCCGAGGCGGAGCGGCTGCGCGCCCAGCTGACGCTGGCCAACCTGGACGTCAATGTCGAGACCGCCACTGACTCCCGCGGCACCTGGCACCGGGTGCTGGTCGGCCCCTACGAGAGCCGCTCCCGCGTGGCCAAAGCGCGGGAGATCCTCGCCGAGCACCAGCTGATGCCGCTGGTACTCAAGCGCCCCAACAGCCGCTGATCGAGCACCTGACCTTGCACTTCAGAGCGCCCCGCCCCGCGGGGCGTTTTGCTTTGTGCCCGTTCACGAGGGGGTATCTGTCTCCACCAGGCGACGGGTCAGGCGGTGGGCCAGCGGTGCGATAAACGACACCAGCGGGAATGCCACCAGCCAGGCTACTGCCCAGGCGCGCAACCAGCGCAGCAGGAAACCGGCATCAAAGCCGGTATTGATGGCGGTGATCACCCCCGACATCAGCAGTGACATCAGGCAGGACATGATCAGGGCAAACACCGCCGTATAGAAGTGGCGGGACAACTTGGCCATGGAGGGCTCCGGCATAACTCGGTCGGTTTCGGGCGCGCATTATACGGGCTGGGACGGCCTGAGTTGAAAAGCAGACAGGTTGACCACACTTAGATGGTTCTGAACCGATCCCCTGCAGCCGCAGGAACAACCGACAAGGGGTCCACAGTGGAACAGTTTCGCGGAACCACCATTCTTTCCTGCCGGCGCAACGGCAAGGTCGTCATCGGCGGTGACGGCCAGGTCTCCATGGGCAATACCGTCATGAAAGGCAACGCCCGCAAAGTGCGCCGCCTGTACAAGGATCGGGTCATCGCCGGTTTTGCCGGCGGCACCGCCGACGCCTTCACCCTGTTCGAGCGCTTCGAGGCCAAGCTGGAGGCCCATGGCGGGCAGCTGACCCGCGCTGCGGTGGAGCTGGCCAAGGACTGGCGTACCGACCGCGCCCTGCGGCGCCTCGAGGCATTACTGGCGGTGGCCGATGAGACGGCCAGCCTGATCGTCACCGGTAACGGTGATGTGATTCAGCCGGAGAACGACCTGATTGCCATCGGTTCCGGTGGTCCCTTTGCCCAGTCCGCCGCCCGCGCGCTGCTGGAAAACACCGACCTGGATGCGCGCACCATTGTTGAGCAGGGCCTGAAGATTGCTGGTGATATCTGCGTCTACACCAACCAGAACCACACCATCGAAGAGCTGAGCTTTTAAGAAGAGCGGTTAAATGGCGCAAGCCAACTGCGCAGGTCGGGTGCCGGGGCAAAGGCTTCAGAGCCGTCGGTGACAGGATGTCGCCGCCGGAGCGTACAGGGATGTATTTACAGCGATTCTGAAGCCTTTGCCCTGGTGCCCGGCCGCCACAGCACCTGAATCGAGATTTTTTATGTCCGAATCCCAAATGACTCCCCGCGAAATCGTCCACGAACTGGACCGCCACATCGTCGGCCAGAAAGAGGCCAAGCGTGCAGTGGCCATTGCCCTGCGTAACCGCTGGCGGCGTATGCAGGTGGAGGAGGAACTGCGGGGGGAAATCACCCCGAAAAACATCCTCATGATCGGTCCCACCGGCGTCGGCAAGACCGAGATTGCCCGCCGCCTTGCCAAACTGGCCGGCGCACCGTTCGTGAAAGTGGAGGCGACCAAGTTCACCGAGGTGGGCTATGTGGGCCGCGATGTGGAGTCCATCGTCCGCGACCTGGTGGAGACTGCCATCAAGCTGGAGCGCGAGCGCGCCATGGCGGGAGTGCAGCAGCGCGCCATGGATGCGGCCGAGGAGCGGGTGCTCGACGCCCTGCTGCCGCCGGCGCGCAGCACCGACCCCTCCGAGCGCGATTCCGGTACCCGCCAGCTGTTCCGCAAGAAGCTGCGTGAAGGTGAGCTGGACGAAAAGGAGATCGAGGTCGAGATGTCCGTCTCTCCCATGGGGGTGGAGATCATGGCCCCTCCCGGCATGGAGGAAATGACCAACCAGCTGCAGGGCATGTTCTCCAACATCACCCAGGGCAAGACCCGCAAGCGCAAGCTCACCGTCAAGCAGGCGATGAAGCAGCTGACCGACGAAGAGGCGGGCCGCCTGGTCAACGACGAGGAGATCAAGACCCGCGCCATCCGGGCGGCGGAGCAGAACGGCATCGTCTTCATTGACGAGATCGACAAGGTGGCCAAGCGCCAGGAAACCGGCGGTGCCGATGTCTCCCGCGAGGGAGTGCAGCGTGACCTGCTGCCGCTGATCGAGGGCTCCACGGTGACCACCAAGCACGGCATGATCAAGACGGACCATATCCTCTTCATCGCCTCCGGAGCCTTCCACCTGTCCAAGCCATCGGACCTGATCCCGGAACTGCAGGGCCGCCTGCCAATCCGTGTGGAACTGGATTCGCTCACATCTGCGGATTTCCAGCGCATCCTCACCGAGCCCTCCGCTTCCCTGACCGAGCAGCAGAAAGCCCTGCTGGCCACCGAGGGCCTGCAGCTGGAGTTTGCCGACGATGGTATCCGCCGCATCGCCGAGGTGGCATTCGAGGTCAACGAGCGCACGGAAAACATCGGTGCACGCCGCCTGCATACCGTGCTGGAGCGACTGCTGGAGGAGATTTCCTTCTCCGCCGGCGATGGAGAGCACAAGTCGGTCACCATCGATGCCGCCTACGTGGACAGCCACCTGGGTGAATTGAGCCAGAACGAAGACCTGTCGAGGTTCATCCTGTAAATGCAGCCGAAAAAGATCCGCCTCAACCGGGCGGACAAGAGCCTGCAGCTGGTCTATGCCGACGGGGACTACACCCTGCCGGCGGAACTGCTGCGGGTTTGTTCTCCCAGCGCTGAGGTCCGCGGCCACGGTGCCGGCGAGGGCGAGCTGGTGTACGGCAAGCTCAATGTCGGCATCGACAGGGTCGAGGCCGCCGGCCGCTACGCACTGAAGATTGTGTTCGACGACGGTCACGATACCGGTATCTATACCTGGGCTTACCTGCGCGAACTGGCTGAGCAGCAGCAACGCTACTGGGCTGACTACCTGCGCCGCCTCGAGCAGGCCGGCAAGGGGCGCGACCCGGATGAAAGTGCGGTGAAATTTATCGGCTGAATTGGCGAAATCAACCTGGGAACCGCGCGCTGTCTGTCGCTCCCCCCTTCCTTCCGTTACGATGCTTCCCCTGCCATTACCCTGGATCCACTGGCACTTGTAAGCCGTTTGAACGGGAGAGTCACCCATGCCATCGAAAGTATTCCTCGCCATCACCGCAGCGGCCGTGTTGACGGCCGCCTGCAGTGAGTCCGGTGATGCCGGCGGGGCGCAGGTCGAGACAGAAAAGCCTGCTCTCGAATTGCCCGCGCACCAGCGACAGAGCGCCTGGTTTACCGGTGGTCGGGATGCGACTGAGGCAGCCGGAAGAGTCATGATCAACAACACGCCCGGCGCCGCCAAAAACATCATCCTGTTCGTCGGCGATGGTATGGGTATTTCCACCGTGACCGCTGCACGCATCTTCGCCGGGCAGCAGCGGGGCATGAGCGGCGAGGAATACCAGCTCAGTTTCGAGAAGATGCCGTTCGCAGGCCTGATCAAGACCTACAACACCAACCAGCAGACACCGGACTCCGCCGGTACCGCCACTGCGATGATGGCCGGCCTCAAGACGAAAGCCGGCGTGTTGAATGTGGCCGAGGATGTGCCCCGCGGGGACTGCCGCGCGAGCCGGCAGCGGCCGCTGGTCACGGCGCTGGAGCTGGCGGAATCGCTGGGCAAGAGCACCGGTGTGGTCAGCACCGCGCGCATCACCCACGCGACGCCGGCTTCTACCTATGCCAAGGTGCCGGAGCGCAGCTGGGAATCCGACGACGGCCTCTCCAATGATGCGCAGGAAAACGGCTGTTTGGACATCGCTGCGCAGATGGTGGCGCTGGACGCGGGTGATGGTATCGACGTGGCCATGGGCGGTGGCCGCCGCCACTTCCTGCCGCAGTCGGTCACCGACCGGGAAGGCAAGGCCGGGCGCCGCCAGGACGGCCGCAACCTGGTGCAGGAGTGGCAGCAGCGCTATGACGACGGCGCGACCCGTGCCGTCTATATCGAAGACCAGGCCGGCTTCGACAGCGTCGATGTGGCGGCCACCGACAAACTGCTGGGCCTGTTCGAATCCTCCCATATGCGCTACGAGGCAGACCGGGACAATGATGTCGCCGGCGAGCCCTCTCTGGCGCAGATGACCGGCAAGACGCTGGCGCTGCTGGAGAAAAACCCCAAAGGCTACTTCCTGATGGTGGAGTCCGGTCGTATCGACCACGGTCACCACGCCGGAAACGCCTATAACGCTCTCAATGATGCGGTGGAGTTTGCCGAGGCGATTCAGGTGGCCATGGACAGGACCAGCGCCGAGGACACCCTGATCATCGTCACCGCCGACCACAGCCACGTACTGACAATCGCCGGCTACCCGACCCGCGGCAACCCGATTCTGGGCAAGGTGGTGCTCAACGACAGCCGCGGCGAACCGCAATCCGCGCCGGCCACTGCGGAGGACGGCCTGCCGTTCACTACCCTGAGCTATGCCAACGGCCGCGGCTTTGCCGATCGCGGCGGAGAGACCGATGCCGATGTCCGCTATGGCCTGCCCGCTGCCGCCGGTCGCCACGACCTCGGCAACGTGGACACCACCGCGCCCGGATTCCATCAGGAAGCCCTCGTGCCCCTGGGCGGGGAGACCCACGCCGGCGAGGATGTGGGCATCTGGGCCCGCGGCCCGGGCGCACACCTCCTGAGTGGCACCCATGAACAGAGCTATATCTTCCATGTGATGGCGCATTCAGGCGGTCTGCTGGCCGACTGAAGCTGCCATAACCTCTACATACCGCACCTGGCGTGGAGACGCGTCGGGGGCATTTTGTTTTCCGGCAGATGAACGATCTGCACCCGTGACGCGAACAGACAAACTCTGTTATGCTCGCGACCGCAAAACCTAAGGGGTGGCTTCGGCCTGAGATGCAACTGGATCGGAACGGATTCAGCCGCGAACCCTTGAACCTGATCCGGTTAATACCGGCGTAGGAATAGGTCAGTAGTAAAAAATCCTGCCCACGTCGCATTCCGGGTCTCTTTCACTTTTATGTATTTGAGAGAGAACCATGCATATCCCATCTGAATTGAAACCGATCGCCTGGTCGATCGTCATTGGCGGCTGCCTGTCCGCGAGCCATGTGTCTGCTCGAGCTGAAAACCGGGAAGAAGGGCTGGAAGAGGTGATCGTCACCGGCCAGTTGCGTGAGACCCGGCAGCTGGAACTGCCCACCAGTGTCACAGTGCTGGACAGTACCGCCATCGCCGCCCGCGGTGCGACCAACCTGGAGCAGCTGCTGAATCTGGCTCCCAACGTCAACTTTTCCAGCGGTGCCTCACGGGGCCGCTTTGTGCAGATCCGCGGTATCGGCGAGCGCAGTCAGTTCATAGACCCGGTCAACCCCTCCGTCGGGCTGATCATCGACGGCATCGACTTTACCGGCCTGGGACTGGCCGCAAGCACCCTCGATATCGGCCAGGTGGAAATTCTGCGGGGCCCGCAGGGTACGGCCTATGGCGCCAACGCTCTGGCCGGCCTGATCAACATGACCAGCCGCGCGCCGACTGAAACAACCGAGGCCAGCGTGGCTGCCGAGCTGGCGGAATACAATGGTCGCACCCTCTCTGCAGTCGTCAGCGGCCCCCTGACCGAGCGACTGAGCTACCGCCTGGCCGCACGCAATCAGCAGTCGGATGGCTATATCGATAATGCTTATCTGGATCGCGAAGACACCAACGATATCGATGAGTCGGTGCTGCGCGGCAAACTGCGCTATCAGGTTGGCGATGACCTGCAGCTGGATTTCACTGCGCTCTATCTTGATGCGGACAATGGCTACGACGCATTCTCGTTGGCGAACACCCGCACCACGCTCTCCGACCAGCCCGGGTGGGACCGACAGCAGGCGCTGGCCGGCTCCGTCATTGCACGCTGGAGCGGCGACGAGCGTTTCACCCTGCAGGCCACCTTGAGCACCGCCGATTCCGATACGGAATACGGCTATGACGAAGACTGGACCTATGTGGGTTTCCATCCCTGGGAATACAGCTCCACCGACAATTATCTGCGCGATAAAGCCAACACCAGTGCCGACCTGCGCCTGCTGTCCACCGAGGCATCTAAACTGTTTGGCGGTCGCAGCAGCTGGGTTGCCGGACTCTACTACCGCATCGAGAGCGAGGGTCTGCAGCGGAACCAGGACTTCACCAGCCAGTACGACACCGACAATGCCGCGATCTATGGCCAGCTCCGCACCGCGCTCACCGATGCGCTGGCCCTGATCACCGGGCTGCGCCTGGAGCAGCGCACGGCCGAGTATGACGATTCGCTGGCCGTCCATTCCGGCAATGAGGAGTCCCTGTGGGGCGGCAACGTGTCGCTCGAATACGCTGTCGCCGACAGCACGCTGCTGTACGCAACCCTGTCCCGGGGTTACAAAGCCGGTGGTGTCAACGGCCGCATCATCTCCGCTTCCGTCACCAATCCGGATATCGACAGCGCGGTATTCGAGTTTGATACCGAGCACCTGCTCAACTATGAACTGGGCATCAAGGGCGGCTGGCTGGAGAATCGCCTGCAGGCGCAGCTGGCAGCGTTTTTCCAGGATCGCAGCGATGTGCAGGCCAAGCAGTCGATCTTCGATCCCAGCGACTTTTCCTTCGATGACTTCCTCGCCAACGCCGCCGGGGGCGAGACCGTGGGCGTGGAGTTGGAGCTGAATTACCTGGCCAGCGATGCACTGCGTTTGTTCGCTTCGGCTGGCTGGCTGAATGCGGAATTCGAAGGCTTTGAAAGCACCGCCCACGTGGATGCCCGCGATGATGCCAACAGTATTGCCCTGGCACCGGTGGATCTGGATGGCCGCGATGTGGCCCATGCGCCGAATTACCAGTTCTTTACCGGTGCGGAGTATTCCTTCACTCCGAATCTGATGTTGCGCCTGGAGCTGGAAGGCAAAGATGTTTTCTATTTCTCCAACAGCCACGATGAGAAATCCGCCGCTTATGAACTGCTGAATGGCCGACTGACTTATCGTGGCAATCGCTGGGAGGCCTCACTGTGGGGCCGGAACCTGACGGACGAGGATTACTACATCCGCGGCTTCTACTTCAGCAACGCGTTTGGTAACAACCCGGCCAACCTCTATGCGCCGGAGCCCTACTACCAGTTTGGGGAACCACGCGTGGCCGGGGTGTCCGGCACTTACACTTTTTAACGGCCTGCATGGGTTCACGATGATTGGGTTGAGCCCGGCAGCTGGTGTGGGCGGCCTGTCCATCCGCACTGTCGAAATCACAATTTAGGATCGAGTGCATGAAACTCTCCGTAGAAATCAGTATGTACCCGCTGAAGGACGAGTACATTCCCAGCATCCAGGCATTTATCGACCGTCTTAATCTGCATCCGGAGTTGCGGGTTATTACCAATACCATGAGCACCCAGGTGTTCGGTGATTACGACCTGTTGATGGATATCCTCAAGCAAGAAATCGGCACGGCTTATGAAAAGCACGGTCGCGCTATCTTCGTGTGCAAATTTATCCAGGGCGACTTAGACCCGGCGACCACTGATGTTTGAGGCGGAAATGGGCAGTGCCATCACTACAGCGCTGGCAGCCATGTCCGGATGGGAGATCGTTGCCGTCATCCTCGCGCTTGCGTATCTGCTGCTGGCAATGCGGGAAAATATCGCCTGCTGGTATGCGGCTTTTGCCAGTACCGCGATCTATACCCTGCTGTTTTGGGATGTCAGCCTGCTGATGGAATCCGCGCTGCAGGTGTTCTACCTGGTGATGGCGGTATACGGCTGGTGGCAGTGGCGTCACCATCGTGATACACAGCGCGATCTACAGATCCACCGATGGCCACTGCGCACGCACCTCGTCGTTTTCGCTGTAGTGGGTGCATTGACCGCGATCTTCGGATATGTGCTGGAGGCCACCACCAGTGCCGCCCTGCCCTACCTGGATTCTTTCACTACCTGGGGTGCGGTGATCACAACCTTTATGGTGACGCGCAAGGTGCTGGAAAACTGGATCTACTGGTTTGTAATCGATGGTGTTTCGATTTACCTGTATCTGGACCGGGGTCTCTACCTTACTGCAGTGCTGTTTATGGTCTATGTAGTCCTGGTCGTGGTCGGCTTTTTTCATTGGTATGCCATTTACCGGAAAGAGGCTCAGATTCCCGGCACTGGAGTTGCGGCGTGAGCATACCAGTGGTAGATGTGATTCCGTCCGACTGGGGCAGGTGGGCGCACACCCGACCTGAATTAGTTCGACAATTATCCGGTGGTCTCACGAACGAGAACTACCTGATTACCGCCGGTGATGAGCTGTATGTACTGCGCAGGAATTCTGCCATCAGTGCAGCGCTGGACCTGGATCGAGAGGCCGAAGCCGATGCCTTGCACCGCGCCGATCGGGCGGGTCTGAGTGCGCCGCTGGTGTACTGGGACCCAAATCACCGCTACCTGGTTACGCGTTATCTGAAAGGGCGACCCTGGCGCGTGAGCGGACAGGCTTCGCTGAGGCCGCTGGCGGATTTGCTGCGCAGGATCCACTCACTGGCGCCGATCAATGCCTGCCTGGATGTTGAGGAAAAGATTGCGCGCTATAGCCAATCCATCGACACCGCGCTCGATCTGCGGGCTGAACTCCAAGCCCTGCAGGCCAAAATCCAGTGCCATATCGACAGTGCCCAATCGCTGAGTGGTGTGTCGGTTCTCTGTCACAACGATCTGGTCCCGGCAAACCTGATCGCTTGTGGGCCGGACAGGCTGTATGCGCTGGACTGGGAGTATGCCGCCATGGGTGACCCCTTTTATGACCTCGCTGTGATCGCCGAGGAGCACAGTTTGGAGGAACGTCATCTCCATTGGCTACTCTCAGCTTACCTGGGGCGTGAGCCATTGCAGGACGACTGGTTGCGCCTCCACCACTGGCGCGTCATCTATGTCTATCTGGCGGGGTTGTGGTACACGGTCCAGTGCAGCAGTGGAGTGGTGCAGGCAGAGCGTGCTAGTGCTGTTATCCGGCGGTTGAAACAACTGCTGAGGGCCGCTGGGTTCTGATTGAGATAATATTCGGGTGCTGATTGCGATTGTTATACTTGGTGAGAGCGCACCTAGTCGGTTCTGCTTTTAGTTCTGTCGACTTCGGGTCACGGTTGATGAAAGGGCGCTACCTATTTGAACTGCACCGAAAATAAAGGAGTTCTATATTGCTGTGAGAATGAATTACGCTGCTTTTTTGGCAAGCTGCCGAGTACAACAAAGGATCGGAACGCCCCTCAACTATGGCTTACGACTTATCAGCCGGAATCCAAGATAGGCCCGACTTAAACTTGGGTTCATAGGATTTTGGCGCTTTTTGCTAGATTGTGTCGGGCGCATAAAAGCTGGACATTTTCGGTGCTAAGCGAAGTACCACCTTTTGAAAATGGGACAATATGATCAAAATGAAGCTCATCAACTGCACCACATTCTACACACTTCCCTCTATCACGCTTCCACACAGCTAATTTTATCTTTGTAGGAATTATTCGAGTGCGCTTTGTCTCATCTGCCTGTATGTCTTCAGCGGCCTCGTCATTAATAATGCCCTCAACCGCAGCCAATTTAAATTTAAAAACATTGCGTGATCCGTCGGGCTCACGCCAAGAGTCAATCAGGTGGAAGTAGCCATTGTCTGACCAGATGCCTTTCTTTATCTTTTCATAAACTCTAACGATATCAGGGTTTTTTAAACCGGCCTTAAAGTCTAGGGCTGCTTTATGAAATTTTCCATTCTCTGTCAAATTGCCAGACGGGAGATGTTCAGGTTGATCAACAGATTTTGGGTTTCTAAGGCCGTTATTTCTGGGTTCGTCGTGGCCCTCGTAGATTAAGATGGAGCCATCATCCTCGATGCGATCTTGATAAGGTGCATTAGCATGTAGTGACATCAAAATTACGGAATGCCTTCCTCTCAGCCGAAAGTTCATGCCCCTTTGTAAGCTGGTTCCTTCCTTCTGGCACATTTCAAAATATGAGATTACATTTCCTCTCATGAAATAGCGCTTCCCTTTTAGTTACATATGATTTGGACCACTTTCTAAGTGGACTAACGATTAAGCAGTCCCTTCACCGCTTGCGGCAAATCCGCCGGCAGGATCACATTCTTGGCGTTATCAGACTGGGATAGCTCCGATAGCGCAGCGATATAGCGCTCGCCCAGCAGGTACATCACTGGCATCTCCTGTTCGCCAATAGCCGAAGATACGCGCTCGATGGCTTCGCGGCTGGCGTCTGCCAGTACCACCTGGGCCTTGGCGTCACGCTTGGAAGCTTCCAGGCGCCCGTCGGCCTCGAGGATCGCTGCCTGTTTCTCTCCCTCCGCGCGGGTCACGGTGGCGCGGCGCTGGCGTTCGGCAGCGGCCTGCTCTTCCATGGCGGCCTGCATGGTCTGTGATGGGTTGATATCCTGGATTTCTACTGTCTTAAGGTTGATACCCCAGTCAGCGATATCGTCAGAGATACCTTCCTTGAGCTTGGCCTTGATCAGGTCGCGGGAGGACAGGGCTGCGTCCAGTGACATTTCGCCAATGATGGAGCGCAATGCGGTCTGCACCAGGTTCTGGATCGCGATCTCATAGTCCTCGACACCGTAGACGGCTTTCTCCGGCGAGACGATATTGATATAGGCCACGGCGTTGGCAATGATGGTGGCGTTGTCCTGGGTGATGACTTCCTGCGAGGGAATATCCAGCACGATATCTTTGGTGGTGACTCTGTAGGGCACCTGGTCGACGTAGGGAATGACGACGTTCATGCCGGGAGTAAGGGTGCGGTGATATTTTCCCAGACGCTGCACGATATGCTTGGAACCCTGCGGCACGATTCTTACCCCTTTGGCGATGGTGATCACCACCAGTGCGACCAGCGCCAGTACTACATATAAACCTTCCACTTCCTGTTCCTCTCCCCGGGTAAAAGACCATCGGTCTGTATTGTTAATATCGATTCAGTTGTTGGTTGTATTCAACAGTTGGCGGGCGCTCAGAGGCGGCTGACCATCAGCGCGTTGCCTGAGATATCGGTCACACGTACACGGTCCCCGATAGCGACTTCTTCGGTGCAGATAAAGATCCACTCGTCCTCGCCCAGGATCGGCGCGGGGAATTTCAGCCGACCGCGACTTCTGCCGGCATTGGATTCCAGTACCAGGCCGACCTGGCCCACGAGGGCCTCAAAGGCCATACCGGCGGTGGTGCGGTCTTTCCAGCGGGGTTTGATGCTTTTCACCCAGATCACCACGAAGGCGACAGAAGCGAAGGCCCACAGAATGAGTTGCAGGGTAAAAGGCAGGTCAACGGCCAGTGTCAGGATCCCCATGAGAAGGGCAGCGAGGCCAAACCAGAACAGAACGAAGCCAGAGACAAAAATTTCCGCGGTGACCAGTAGCAGACCCAGCACCAGCCAGTGCCAGTAGGCGATGTGAAGGTTGAGCCAATCCAGCATGGCAATCTTTCCCTGTTATGTTGCAAGGAAAGCATTATGCCAAAAAGTCTGGCAAAGGGGGCTTTTGATTGACATGAAGGCGGAATGAGAGAGGCATGTCCAGCTGGCGCTAGCATTCCAATTTTTTCGGGCCGAACAGGTCAGCAGACAACTGCGCTATCTTCCCGTGTAATTCATCACTCTTCCCGCAGGCGGTATCCAGCAGGGGGATCAGCTCGCCAGGGAACTGTGCGCTCAGGGGAGCCAGATGCCGGCAAAGCAGATGCAGATCGCGCCAGTCCCCCAGTGCCTTGGCCAGCTTCTTCAGTGGTTTTCGCCGTTTGCCGATGTGTTTTTTATGTTTCTTCCCCATCAGTCGGCTGTGATACCAGTGGTCTTTCACGCGCTTGCGAAACTCGTGAAAGTTCTCCGCACTCTCCTCTGCAAAGGCCTGCTGCATGCTCTTGCGAGCGCGACGATAACTCTTCGCATAACCCCGTCGGGCATGCTTCCAGTGCAGAGCCTTCAGGGGCCAGGCTTCAAACCGCTGCGCAGCCTGCTGCAGCTGCAATCGGGCATCGTCGAGCGCCCGGCTGTCATTCTTGTGCTCGGCCTGCTGGCTCAGCAGGGCTTCTATCTGCGGATATTTACCCGGGGCCAGCTTCAACAGTGCATCTCGCAGCGAGACCGCATCGCGGCTAGCGGACAGAGTATTGGCAATGGTGCGGAACTGGGCGTTCTCGTAGCGGTACAGCTTCTCAGCCTCGTGGCGGACCAGCCGCAGAAGCGCGCGCAGTTTCTTGCAGCGCTTGCGTACCTGATGGACTGAATCTTCCTCCGGCAATTCAGCCAGTTCGGCAATCGCCGCAGCTACCTGGCTCCGGGCTACTCTCCCCAGGTTCGCTGGCAGGCTCTTGTCAGGCTTGAAGACGTAGTGCATTGCAGGTGCTTCCTCTCTATCCCGTCTTCAGTTTAGTGCGGTGGATTTGCATTGTTTCAGGCAATAAAAAAGCCGCATCCGGGGATGCGGCTCAATGAGAGCGCTCAGGCTCTTAACCTTCGAAGTCTGCGCTTCTTAGAAGGTGTAGTTGGCGCCCAGGTAGTAGGTACGACCCAGGGTGTCATACATACCGGAGCCACCACCGGTACCGGTCAGGTAGGCCGGCGGAGCGGTGTCTTCGATATTGTTGACGCCGCCGAAGACCTCGATGCTGTCCTGGAACAGGTAGCGGGTCTGCAGGCTGTTGTAGCCAACTTTACCGGTATAAGACGGTGCAGCGCTTTCCGGACGGGAGTCACCAATGCCGAACAGCGCCATGCTGTCGATGTACTGGTGGCGCCAGTTGACGGACAGGTTGCCGTAGCTGTAAGTGACATTGCTGATGAATGTATCAGTCGGGTCACCCAGCTCACCATCGATCTGGTCCACGTCTGACGGATCGTCCTGGAAGGAGTAGTCATTACGCTCCAGCAGGTGGGTGCCCAGCAGGCTGAGGGTCAGGCTGCCGAGGTCGTCAGAATTGAACACGTCGGCCAGTGCAAACTGGTAGCGCACTTCATAGTCGATGCCGTTTGCGGTCAGGGCAGAGGCATTCAGCGCGGAGCTGGTCAGGGATACCAGGTCGCCGTTCGCATCGCGCTCGATGTTGCCACAGAAGGCGTTGTTGATGGAGGAACCGTCCACACACTTGTTGAGGATGGTCTGGCCACCGTAGTAGGAGATCGCATCTTCAATCTCGATATCCCAGTAGTCCACGGTCAGGGTCAGACCCTCGGCAAAGCCGGGAGTGAAGACGAAGCCGTAGGTGAAGGTGGTCGCAGTCTCTTCCTGCAGGTTCTCGTTGCCGCCGCTGAAGCCGGGCAGGGTCGGGCCCTCGTTCCACGGAGACTGGTAGTCGGCAGCGAGGCCCAGGGCCGCACAGTTGGCCGCGCGCAGGGCGGGGTCCGGAGCGTACGGAATCTCGTCAGCGTCACAGGGGTCATCGACGTTGAAGAAGTTCTGGCCCAGGGGCGCGAACAGCTCGTCGATGTTCGGTGCGCGGACTGCCTCGGAAGCGGTAGCGCGGAAACGCAGATCGTCATAGACGGTCCAGTCGAGACCGGCTTTCCAGGCACCGGTGCTACCGATGGTGGAGTAATCAGACGCACGGTAAGCGGTATCGAAAGTCAGGCTCTGGACGCCCGGCAGGCCGCTCAGCAGCGGTGCGGAGGCCTCCACGTAGAATTCACTGACGTCGTACTCACCGTCGGTCGGAGCCAGAGCGTTCATGAACGTCGCGCCGTCCTTGATGATCTGGTCGTAATCGACGTTGCTGGTTTCTTCGCGGTATTCGAAACCACCGGCCACAGAAAGAGGACCTGCAGGCAGGTTGATCAGGTCACCACTGATAAAGCCGGAGGCCACCATCTGGGTCATATTTTCATATGAGCCGGTATTCTGCAGCATGACGTAGTCGATGGCTTCCTGAGAGGCACGGCCTTCACCGAACAGATCCAGCGGCTGACAGCCATTGGCGCGGGCCTCCGCATCGGCACAGACGATTTCGCCGTCGATCTCAACCGCGTTGATGGCTTCTGCGAAGCGGGCATTGTGGCGGTTGTTCAGGTAGCGGACGTTGCCGTCGTACTCACCCCAGACCAGGCTGGTCTCGTAGTTCCAGTTGCCATCGATATCGCCCTTCACGCCGAGGACGTAGCGCTGGGTTTCACGCTCGGCCAGGTTGCCGCGGTAGCCCAGGTCGGAGTGCATGCGATACATGCCGAAGCCGCCGATGCCGGCATCAGTCAGAGCCTGGGAGAAGCTGTCGTCCAGGAACGGGTTGGTGGAAGAGTAGCCGTCATAGCTGAAGCTGGCCTGGCCGAAGCTTTCCGCTTCGTTGTTCACGTACTTGGCTTCCGCAAACAGCTGCATGGAATCGGTCAGATCGTAGCGACCTTTGACGAACACATTGGTGTTCTCGGTGCGCGGGTACATCTGGTACTGGCCAATCCAGCGGTAGCCGTCACCGCCGCTGCAGCGGCCGGAAGAGTCACAGATGCTGCCGTACTCTACCGGGCGCGCGGTGCCGTCCTCGTCAAAGGTAACCAGGCCCAGGCCGGTATAGGCGAAACCGGCTTCGCTCAATACGGGCAGGGTGTAGTCCTGGACAACAATGCGATCCGGGATGCCGTCTTCGGGACCGGTGTCTTCCGGGTTGCGCAGGGTGCCCCAGCCCTTGGTGATCCACTCGCGGTCATAACCGTAGACGTCGTCGCGGGCCGAAGTCTGGATGCTACCGGCAATGTTGGCGCGGCCGTCGAAGAAGTTCTGACCGAAGGTGATGCTCATTTCGGTGGTTTCTGCACCACCGTTGTCGGTGTCACTGCCGTAGGCACTGATCTTGACGCCCTCGAAGTCATCCTTCATGACGAAGTTGACCACGCCGGTAACCGCGTCCGCACCATAAATGGCGGAGGCACCGCCGGTGATCACGTCAACGCGCTCCAGCAGGTCTTCCGGAATAGTGTTCACGTCCACTGCAGAGGTGCCGATGGAGGAGGCGATGTGGCGACGACCGTCTTGCAGCACCAGCGTGCGGGAAGTACCCATACCGCGCAGGTCGAGCAGGTTCAGGCCGACAGTGCCGATAAAGCGACCGGAGTTGTTGCCGGAAAAGGTGGAGCGCAGGGCGGGCAGGTCGTTCAGTACGTCGCCCAGGTTTACGTCACCACCGAGGTTGATGTCTTCGGATGTCAGGGAAGTCACCGGGGTCGGGCTCACTGCGTTCGGGCGAGTGATCCGCGAGCCGGTTACCGTGACCTGCTCGATGGCAGCATCTCCGGTGATACAGGTCGGGTCTTGGCTGCCTTCAACGCAGGTGGCGTCGGCAGTATTGGTTGAGTCTTGAGCGAAAGCCGGCGTTACGCCGACCGCGGCCAGAATCGCACCGCGGATCGCCATGGAAAGTAGATTGCCCTTCATTCTTGAACCCCTCAGAGTCGTGGCATTTGTTATTGGACAGACCGGTCTGGCCGGTCATACCTGTTTGACGTACTTCACCAGTATTTCCTCAAAATATTTTTGACATTAATCAAAAGTGTTCATTTTATGAGCGGGTGGCGCCGGGGGTTTAAATGTGTCTGGTTCGAGGCGGGATGCAACGTGTTCCATCTTTGAGCGCTGACAAGCGCTTAGTGCTCGGCCTTCCGGCCATGTACAATGCCACCCCTGAATCAGGCTCAGCAGGCGCAGTTATGACCGACCGCAAGACGACCCATTTCGGCTACCAGGAAGTTCCGGTGGAGGAAAAGGCCGGGCGTGTGGCCGAGGTATTCCACTCGGTGGCGGCGCGCTATGACGTGATGAACGACCTGATGTCCGGTGGTGTCCACCGGTTGTGGAAGCGCTTTACCATCGAGCTGTCCGGTGCACGACCGGGGCAGGCGATCCTGGATATCGCCGGTGGTACCGGCGACCTGACGGCGCGTTTCTCCCGTATCGTCGGCCCCGAGGGTCAGGTGGTGCTGGCGGACATCAACGAATCCATGCTGCGTGTCGGTCGCGACCGGCTGATGGATCGGGGCATCGCCGGCAATGTGGTGCCGGTACAGGCGGATGCCCAGTACCTCCCGTTCCCGGACAATACCTTTGACTGCATCACCATCGCCTTCGGTCTGCGCAACGTCACCGACAAGGATCTGGCGCTGCGCTCTATGCTGCGGGTGCTGAAGCCAGGCGGCCGGCTGCTGGTGCTGGAGTTCTCCAAGCCGCAGTCGAAGCTGCTGGAAAAGGTCTACGACCAGTACTCCTTCCGCCTGCTGCCGTTCATGGGCAAGCTGGTTGCCAACGACGCCGACAGCTACCGCTACCTGGCCGAGAGTATCCGCATGCACCCGGACCAGGACACCCTGAAGCAGATGATGGCGGATGCCGGCTTTGTGGACTGTGAGTACCACAATATGACCGGTGGTATCGTGGCCCTGCACCGGGGTATCAAGCCCTGACTTGAGTTCGATGGCGCTGCGAGAGTGCGCCATTTCACCCGACCGGTCTGGATAGAAGGAAACCTGCCTTGGACCCCACCTTCCGCTCTGGCTTCGACGCCGCGCTGGAGAGCGCCATCAACGCCGCACTGAGTTGTGACCCGGCGACCCGCGCTCGCCTCGGGAAGCTCGATGGCCGTGCCCTGGCGCTGAACCTGACTGCGCCGCGAATGGAGCTGATCCTATGTGTGGAGGGCGAGGAAGTGCGACTGCGTCAGCACTGGGAGGGTCCGGTGGACACGCGCTTGACCGGTTCCCCGATTGCCCTGCTGCGGCTGCTCAGGGATGACAGCGCCACCCCGGCCAAGTTGGGCGTTTCCATTACCGGCTCCAGCGCTCTGTTGCAGCAGCTGCAGCAGATACTGCGGGACCTGGACATCGATTGGGAGGCGCCGCTGTCGCGGCTGCTGGGCGACGTGCCGGCGCACTCTATTGGCAAGCTGTTTCGTTCCGCCGATCGCTGGCTGCGGCAGAACCTGGCTGATGCCCCCGGCGCGGCCGCCGAGGCGGTGAGTGAGGAGTGGCAGCTGACGCCACCGCGCGCCCAGTTCGAGGCCTTTGCCGACGATGTTGCTGAGCTGGCACTGGCGACCGATCGGCTGGAGGCGCGCCTGCGCATCCTGCGGCAGAAGCTCGACCCGCGGGAGGCGCCCTGAAATGCCGGCAGCCCGCAGCCTCACCATTGCCCGCGTCTTCCTGCGCTACCGCCTCGATACGCTGTTGCCGAACCGGCAGCGACCGCTGTGGATGCGGATTCTCTGGTCGCCTCTGCGCCTGTTGCCGGAGCCGAAGCTGAGCCGCGGAGCACGTCTGCGCCGCGCGCTGGAGGCGCTGGGGCCGATCTTCGTCAAGTTCGGACAACTGCTGTCCACCCGGCCGGACCTGTTGCCGCCGGATGTGGTGGAGGAGCTCAACCACCTGCAGGACAATGTGGCCCCCTACCCCACAGACCAGTGCATCGCCCGCATCGAGGCGGCGTTGGAAGCTCCGATCGACAGTCTGTTTGCCCACTTCGATCGCACGCCACTGGCCTCCGCCTCGGTGGCCCAGGTGCACGGGGCCGTGCTGCCGAATGGCGAGTCCGTGGTGGTCAAGGTCCTGCGCCCCGGCATTGATAAGGTGATCGAGCAGGACCTGCGCCTGCTGAAGGTGATTGCCCGCTGGATCCGCCGCTACGTGCCGGACGGTCGTCGCCTGCGTCCGGTGGAGGTGGTAGAGGATTACCGTCACACCATCGAGGGGGAGCTGGACCTGGTCCGCGAGGCGGCCAATGCCACCGAACTCAAGCGCAACTTTTCCGGCTCACCGCTCCTCTACGTGCCCGAAGTGCACTGGGACTACACCCGGGAGACGGTGATGGTGATGGAGCGCATCGACGGCATCCCGGTCACGGACCTGGAACAGCTGCGGGCCCAGAACACCAATATGCAGCTGCTGGCCGAGCGCGGGGTGGAGATCTTCTTCAAGCAGGTGTTCGAGCACAACTTCTTCCATGCCGATATGCACCCGGGCAACATCTTCGTGTCCCGCCAGCATCCGGAGCGGCCCCAGTACATTGCCATCGACACCGCCATCGTCGGCAGCCTGTCGCGGGAGGACCAGTACTACCTGGCCCGCAACCTGCTGGCGATGTTCCGCCGCGACTATCGCATGGTGGCAGAGCTGCACGTCCAGAGTGGCTGGGTGCGTGCCGACACACCCATCAATACCTTCGAGTCGGCGATCCGCGCCGTCTGTGAGCCCATTTTCGAAAAACCCCTGGGGGAAATTTCTTTTGCCCGCGTGCTGATCAGCCTGTTCCAGACCGCGCGCCGCTTCGACATGGCAGTACAGCCGCAGCTGGTGTTGTTGCAGAAGACCCTGCTGAACATCGAGGGGCTCGGTCGCCAGCTTTATCCGGAGCTGGATCTGTGGAAGACTGCCCATCCATTTCTGGAGCGCTGGATGCGCGACCGCATTCATCCGCGCACCATTCTCGGCGAGATCAAGCGCTATGGCCCCGAGTGGCTGGAGAAATTTCCCCAGCTGCCGCAGATGGTGTACTCAGCACTGGATCAGTCGCGGGAATTGGCGCCCCAGTTGCAGGCCATTGGCAGCGCGCTGGAATCCACCAACCGCCGCGGGCGCAGCCGCTACCTGCGTCGGGCAGCGGCGGTAGTGCTGGCGGCGGGGGCCGCAGCGCTGGCCGCTCCGCAATGGCTGGCGGCCATGCCGCCGGCGGGGTGGGCCATGGCGGTGGCAGCACTGACGTTGGCACTGTGGCCCTGACAGCCGACCGGCGTCCGTGAGCCACCTACAATCAAGAGATACGTGACAGGCAAAGCAGTGACAGAGGTTTCGACAACACAGGATTTGATCGACGCCGTACGTTGGAATGACGACGGGCTGGTACCCGCCATTGCGCAGGATGCCCGCAGTGGCCGCGTCCTGATGATGGCGTGGATGAACCCTGAGTCACTCCAGCTGACCGCCCGCGAGGGGCGGGCGGTCTACTGGTCCCGCTCGCGCGGCAAACTCTGGCGCAAGGGTGAGTCCTCCGGCCACGAGCAGCGGATCTGCGAGATACGCCTCGACTGCGATGGCGACACCCTGCTGCTGCTGGTTGAGCAGCGTGGTGGAATTGCCTGTCACACCGGCCGCACCAGCTGCTTTTACCGGGTACTGGAGCAGGGCCAGTGGCGGGTCAACCAGCCAGTCATCAAGAATCCGGACGACATTTATGAATGACCTGCTGCGTGAACTGGATGCGGTACTCGACAGCCGCAAGCGCTCCGGCGATGCGGAGGCGTCCTATGTGGCCAGCCTGCACCGCAAGGGGCTGAACAAGATTCTCGAGAAGGTCGGCGAGGAGGCCACGGAAGTGATCCTCGCGGCGAAGGACGCCGAGCGCAGTGGCGACCGCGAGGCGATGATTGCCGAGACTGCCGACCTCTGGTTTCACTCCCTGGTGATGCTTTCTCACCTGGGGGCGGATTCACAGGATGTATTGCGCGAATTGGGGCGCCGTTTCGGCCTCTCCGGCTTGGAAGAAAAAGCCGCTCGCACGGCCACGCAGGAGCAAGGGCAACAACAATAGCGAACGGCGCCTACGGCACCGAAACAACTGGATCTTGAAGGAGTAAGTTATGGGTTTTGGCGGTATCAGTATCTGGCAGCTGCTTATCATTCTGGTGATCGTGCTGCTGCTTTTCGGCACCAAGCGGCTGAAAAATCTCGGCGGTGACCTCGGTGGTGCCATCAAGGGCTTCAAGAAAGCCATGAAGGATGAGGACAAGGCCGGCGAGGACGATGAGGGCAAGACCAAGGAAACCAAGCGCCTCGAACACGATGAGGCGGACAAGCCCAAGTCCGAGTCTACACAGCAAAAAGACAAGCAGTCCCAGGACAAGTAAGCCGAGAGCGCGCGCGTGTTTGATATCGGTTTTTTCGAGTTGCTGCTGGTCGCTGTCGTCGGTCTTCTGGTGGTGGGCCCGGAGCGCCTGCCGGATGCGGTGCGCACCACGGCCCGCTGGTGGTCGGGCCTCAAGCGCACGCTCCACAATGCGCGCGAGGAGCTCGAGCGTGAAGTGGGTGCCGATGATATCCGCCGCGAACTGCACAACGAGCGGATCCTCCGCGAGCTGGAAGAGAGTCGGCGCGAACTGGAGGCGTCAGTGCGCGAGCCTCTGGCAGAGAGCCAGCCCAAAGGGGAAGAGATCGAGTTGCCGGAAACCTCCCGCGCCGAGGCCTCCGACTACCTGCCGGAGGACGAGCGGCAAATGGGCGACTCGGAGCACCTGCCGGAGGATGAGGAGGAACTGGAGGATCCCGAGTACCCCGAGCACCTGCATGATCACGGTGATCCGGAGTTCAACCCCGATCATCCCGATCATTTCAAAGACCAGGACGAGCGACGCTCACCCAGGGACGAAGACAAATCTTCATGAGCGAACAGCAACATCAGCCGTTTATCGACCACCTGATCGAACTTCGCGATCGTCTGCTCAAGACGTTGCTGGTGGTGGTGGTGATTTTTGTCTGCATGGTGCCGTTCGCATCGCAGATTTATGACTTCGTTGCCGATCCGCTGCAGGAGCGCCTGGTCGAGGGCGCAGGCATGATCGCCACCGAGGTGACCTCGCCATTTTTCACCCCGTTCAAGACCACCTTTATCCTGGCGTTTTTCCTCGGCATTCCCTATGTGCTGTACCAGGCCTGGGCTTTCATCGCCCCGGGCCTTTATCAAAATGAAAAGCGCCTGGCCATGCCGATCCTGGTTTCCAGTGTGGTGCTCTTTTATGCCGGCATGGCATTCGCCTATTTCGTGGTGTTCCCGATCCTGTTTGATTTTTTCATCAGTTCTGCCCACTCCGATATCAAGGTTCTGCCGGATATCAGCCGCTACCTGGATCTGGTGCTGAAGCTGTTCTTTGCCTTCGGTTTTGCTTTCGAAATACCCATCGCGACCGTGTTGCTGATCTGGAGTGGTGCCGTCGATGCAAAGACCCTGGCTTCAAAGCGCCCCTATGTCATCGTCGGCTGTTTCCTGGTGGGCATGCTGCTGACACCGCCGGATGTCATTTCCCAGTCGCTGCTGGCGATTCCCATGTGGTTGCTGTTTGAGCTTGGAATCCTGATCGGCCGCTGGATCAAGCGAAAGCCGGCGCAAGAGGAGACGGATGGCTGAGACCGGCATTGCGTGCCGCCGAAGCTCGGTCCGGCGCCGTTCGAACCCGGTATCAAGACGCTGCCGTTGACCCGGGGCGAAATCATGGCGAACCCGGAAGCGATCCGGCAGGCACTGCTGTTCCTGCAGCGCGGTCACTTTACCGGCGCTACCGCAGAAGCATTCGCCTGCGGTTACTGAGAGGCTCATCACCCGTTATCGGGCCGGGGCTCACGCGCCCTCGTGCATCTTGCGCAATACCATGCGGGTCATAAAGGTCGCCATCAGGCACACAAAAGCGATGATGCCGAGGCTGAGAAGGCCAGAGAAGCTGGTGAAAAGGTCGATAAGTGCTGCCATGATGCTCGCTCCAACAGTGGTCATTGAACACAACCAGTGTAGGGCCGGGCCGCAGGCGCCAATTGACCTGGATCAACCGTCGTTCAATCCGGGCTGTTCTGCAGGTGGGGTCAGGCCAGTGCGCTCAGGAGCGGGTTTCGCCTGTGGCGCCATGCTGAATGCTCTGGCAGTCGTACAGGATCACCTCAAATTCCCGTTCGCCACTCTTGCGAAGGGAGAGCGCGGCGGAGTCTTCCTTGGTATGCCAGCGATAGTCCGGGTGCCCCTTGTCGGCGACAAACAGGACACCGGAGGCTGCCGGTTCCTGGTGCATGGGGACCAGCTTGTTATCGAAGGTCAGCATGGCCATCGAAGGGCCGCTCTCCGGCTTGCCATATTTGACCTGCAGCCGAGTGCCATCGCCACACTCATAGTTGACGGTGCGTATCTGGGTGTCGATCTGGCGACTGCCGCCCTCGCAGCCATGGAGGAGGGGGACAGCCAGCAGCAGGGTGGCAGAGACACGGCGTAGCATGAACGATCCAGTGTATTGTCTTGCAAAAGTTACCCGGCTTTGAGCACGGGAAAGCTAAAAAATTCCCGCTATGCTGATGAAAACCAGCGCGCCGAGGACCAGGTAATAGATCTCCCGGTGCCGCTGCCACTGGGGCGCCAGGCCAATCAGGGCTATCGGCGGCAGGAAAAGGGCGGCGAGGCCGAATAGCGTGCCTTCGCGAAACCCGGCCAGGATCAGGCGCAACCAGCCGATGACGGCGAACACCAGCGCAAACACCGTCAAGACGGCGGCCACGGGTGGTATTCCATTGGCGGCGGCTGCCGGTTCCATGGCTGCCCTCCCTGAAACTGACCAGAAGAATGAATGGATCACCAATTGTATAGCAGCAGGGAGCACAACAAGGGCATTTGCGGATGGCGCCTGCTTGCCGTCCTGCTCATCACCACCGCGCTCGGCGGCTGCGAGACAGCGGGATATTACGCCCAGGCAGCCACGGGGCAAATGCGCATCCTCGCGGCGCGGGAGCCGATCGAAAAAATAGCCACCGCCGAGGATACCGACGACAAGCTCCAGCAGCAGCTGGCGCTGGTGCAGGCAATCCGGGCATATGCCGCCGGAGAGCTGAAGTTACCGGTGGGGCGGGCATACGGCGCCTACGTCAAGCTGGAAGACGACTATCCCATCTGGAACGTGCTGGCGGCGCCGGAATTTTCTCTCAAGCCCCGGCGCTGGTGCTATCCCATCGTCGGCTGTGCCAGCTACCGCGGCTATTTCCGCAAGGATTGGGCACGAAACAAGGCGCAGGAATTGGCTGCCGACGGGTTCGATGTCTATCTGGGCCCGGTGCCGGCCTACAGCACACTGGGCTGGTTCGATGATCCGGTCATGTCGAGCTTTGTGCACTGGCCACCGGAGCGGCTGGCGGGGCTCCTGTTTCATGAGCTGGCCCACCGCCGGGTATATATCTCTGGTGACACCCAGTTCAACGAGAGTTTCGCCACGGCGGTGGCACAGCTGGCCCTGCCGGACTGGCGCCGTCGGCAGGGAATCGACGGGCCTGCGGCCAACCGGATTGCCGAAGCAAAAGCGGTCAATGCGCTGATGATGACTACCCGGCGCCAGCTGGAGGCGATTTACGACAGCGACCTGCCGGTGGGAATCCAGCGCCAGCGCAAGGAAGAGACCCTGTCGCGGCTGCGGGCATGCTATCGGGCGCTCTCCGCCGGCTGGGCCTACCCGGATCGCTACAAGGCCTATATCGACAAAACCAACAACGCGACCCTGGCCCTGGTCTCGGAGTACCAGACCCGGGTGCCGGCGTTTCAGCAGCTCTATCGGCAGAGCGATGGCTGGGAGGACTTTTACCGTGCCACCGAGCGATTGGGTAAGCTGGACAAGAAAGAGCGAGACCGGCGACTGGATGCACTGGCGTCTGCCTATCAGGACTCCAGCAGGAACGTCACCGGTCCGTCGTTCAACAGCGAGACCTGCATGTCGGCGGCGAATATGCCGCAGGCAACCGGGGACAGCTGAGCGCGGGCACGCTCGACGAAGTAGTCGTAGAGCCCCTCGGCCTGTGCGGGGCTGGCACCCTTGCTGAAACTGGGCCGCAGGCCCCGCGCCGTATCGGCAACGAGGGTGAACTGGCTGACCACCAGCAGGCCGCCACCAGCCTGCTGCACATTGAGGTTCATGCGTCCGCTCTCGTCGCCGAACACGCGATAATGCAACACTTTCTGCAGCAGTTTGTCGGCTGTAGCGCGGTCATCGCGGGCCTCTACACCGAGTAGCAGTAGCAGACCGCGTTCAATGGCGCCGACCGTTTTCCCGTCCACGTCCACCTGGGCGTGCCGCACCCGCTGAATCAACCCCTTCACTACACGATCTCCTTTGATCCCGCTGCCCTGTGGCGCGGGCCGGTAAAATGCCCTAGGTTACCCAACTGTCCGTGGATAAAAAACTCGAGCTCACGGCATCAGGAGCAGTGGATGGTATTGGCGATCATCGTGCTGGATGGCTGGTCGATGAAAAATTTCCGCATGGAAAAAGTTCTGGCGTGCGGTCGAAAAAAACTGGCCCGCAGTTAATTCCCGGCAGGCGACGGCGTTGCCGTGCCCGGGTGAGCGCTGAAATGGCAAGTCGGTTGCCATCGGCTTGGTTGCAATAAGTACCCGCTTGCGTTGGTATGGCATGGGGCGGACTTCAAGAATTTCCTTCAAACCGGTTTTTGCTGGAAACTGACGGAATCGCCCTTCAGTTTTCCAGCGACTGTCACGTTTTCGAGGTTACTCCAGCATGAAACACGCCTTCGTCACCGGCGGTACCGGGTTTCTCGGCGCCAACCTGATCGAGCAGCTCATTGCGCAGGGGTGGCGGGTTACCGCCATGCACCGGCAGGGATCGGATACCCGGTTGGCGCAGTCCCTCGGTGCTCACCTGGTGCCCGGAAGTCTCGGTGATATGGGCTCCCTGGAGCGGGCGGTGCCGGAGCAGGTGGATGCGGTGTTTCATGTGGCGGCGAATACCAGCATGTGGCGCGGAGGCCGCGCGCAGCAGTGGCGGGACAACGTCGAGGGCTCGGCCAATCTCGCCCGGGTCGCACGCCGGAAGCAGGCCGGTCGCATGGTGGTGACCAGTTCCATTTCCGCTTATGGCTATCAGGATCAACCCATCGATGAGGAGAGCCCGCAGCTCGCGGATGACCCGCGTTATGGCTATCTCTACACCAAGAAGCGGGCGGAGCTGGCGGTGCGTGAGGAAATTGACCGGGGCCTGGATGCGGTTTTCCTGAATCCCTGTGCGATCGTCGGTAAATATGACACCAGCAGCTGGGCGCAGACATTTTTCCTGATCCTGGACGATCAGTTGCCGGGGGTGCCACCGGGCAACGGCTCATTCTGTCACGCTGCGGAAGTGGCCAGGGCGCACATCGCGGCTTTCGAAAAGGGCCGGACGGGTGAGAACTACATCCTCGCCGGCATCGATGCCAGTTTCCTCGAGTTCTTCGGCACCATTGCCCGGCTGCTGGGAAAGCCGGTCCCCCGGCGCACCACGCCTGCCGCCGTGATTCATCTGGTGGGGCAGGTTTCCGATTTGCTGTCGCGTGTTACCGGCAAGGAACCGCGGATTACCCCGGAGAAGGCGGCGCTGATCACACGGCGGGTCACGGCCAGCTGCGAAAAGGCACGACGGGAGTTGGGCTACCGGGGCGATGTTCCACTGGAAACGATGCTGCAGGAGAGTCGCGACTGGTTGATCGGGCAGGATCTGCTGCCGGCCAACGTGGCGAAAATCACTGTGAAGAAAGAAACCGGGGAGGTGTCGGCGTGAACCGCGGCAATATTATTTTCCTGCTGGTGATGACCCTGTTAGTGCTGCAGTTGATCCAGCATTACTTCTTTTCTGGTGCCCAGTAACAGGCCGGATCCGGAGCAACGTCATGGGTGAAAACCGCTGCGACTGGTGCCTGTCCACACCGCTCTACCGGCAATACCACGATGAGGAGTGGGGCCGCCCGGTCACCGACGATGCCCGGCTGTTTGAGTTCCTTATCCTCGAGGGGGCCCAGGCTGGCCTGTCATGGATCACGGTACTGAACAAGCGGGAGAACTACCGCCGCCTCTTCGACGGTTTCGATGCCGAGCGCATCGCCCGCTATACCCCGGCGAAGATCGAGCGGTTGCTGCAGGATCCCGGCATCATCCGCAACCGTCTGAAGGTGGAGTCGGCGGTCAAGAACGCCCGCGCCTATCTGGCCCTGCGCGAGCGCGGGGAGACTCTGTCGGATTTTCTCTGGCAGTTCACGGACGGCCGGGTGCTCGTCAACCGGCCGCACACCATGGCCGACGTGCCGGCCACCACGCCGGTGTCCGATGCCATGAGCCGGGCGCTCAAGAAAGCGGGTTTCAGCTTTGTCGGTTCCACCATCATGTATGCCCATATGCAGGCGACGGGCATGGTCAATGACCACCTGCTCTCCTGCCCGGGACACCGGCAGTGCGTGGACGAGGCGCGGGCAAAAAACCTACTCTGAGCCGCTGCGGCAGTCGGTGAGATGACGTATGCTGCGGGGCTTACGTCCATCGAAAAAGGAGGGGTACCAATGGACCTGCAACCGCTCATCGAACAGTACTGGCCGCTGATCAGCGCCGGTGCCCTCAAACTCGGCAGTGCGCTGCTGATCCTGCTGTTGACCTATATCGCCGCACGCCTGGCCCGCCGTGGCGTCCGGCGACTGTCCGGCCGACTGGATGCCACCCTGATCCCGGTGCTGAGCAACATGGTGGTGTGGGCGGTATACGTCATCGGTGCGCTGGTGATCCTCGATCGCTTTGGGGTCAATACCACGAGCCTGGTCGCGCTGCTGGGTGCCGCCGGTATCGCCGTCGGCCTGGCCCTGAAGGACACGCTGCAGAACATCGCCGCCGGCTTCATTCTGCTGGGCCTGCGTCCGTTCCGGGTCGGAGACACCATCCAGTTCGGTGACACCATGGGGACGGTGCGCGAAGTGGGGCTGTTCACCACCCGTATCGACACGCCGGACGGGCTCTGTATTTCTGCGCCCAACAGCAATGTCTGGGGCCAGAACCTGATCAACTACACCCGCAACGCCACACGCCGCATCGAGATCATTGCCAGCATTGCCTACCGCGACGATATCGACAAGGGCATGGCAGTCCTGCGCCAGCTGGTGGCCGATGAGCCGCGTATCCTGCCGGACCCCGAGCCCAGCTTCGCCGTGCGCGCACTGGCGGACAGCTCGGTGAACCTGCACATGCGAGCCTGGGTCCGCACCGAGGAGTACTGGGATGTCTACTGGTCCCTGATGAAGCAGCTGAAACCGGCACTGGAACGCGAGGGACTCAGCATTCCCTTCCCGCAGCGGGAGCTGCATATCATCAATCAGGTGGCAGAAAAGCCAAAAGAGAAAGCTGTACATGAATGAGTTTTTTGCCGTGGCCCCCTTGAGCTGGCCGGGCATCCTCACCGCCATGGCCTGCGCCGGTGCCATCGGCCTCGAGCGCCAGCTGCGGGGCAAGCCGGTGGGGATCCGCACCTCGATCCTGATCGTGCTGGGCACCTACGCCTTCACCGCCCTGGCTATGTCCATCGGCGGCGGTGCCGACCGCGCCCGGGTACTGGGGCAGGTGATCACCGGTATTGGCTTCCTCGGCGCCGGGGTCATGCTGGCCCGCGACGGTGTGGTGGTCGGGGTGACGTCAGCCGCCACCATCTGGGTACAGGCGGCCATCGGCACACTGATCGGCTTCGGATTTACCGGCACCGCCGTGGTGCTGGCCGGGCTGGTGATCTTCGTGTTGCTCGGGGTCGATCTGCTCGAGAACTATTCCTCCCTGCTGACGCGGGGCGTCCATGCCCGCTACCAGCGCTGGCGGCGCCGGCGAACGCTGGTGCCCGGGGGTGATCCCAGCGAGAGCTGATCGCGCCGGATGCTCGCTTTGGCGCACAAGGGGTAGGCGTCCGGGGCGTTGCAATCGACTCCTCCGCGGTTTCGTGTCAAAGTAAGCGCCGTTTTTCTGTGCATATTTTGAGCGAGGCACCAAGATGCGAACCAAGCTGCATAGCCCACTAATCCCCAGCCTGCTGGCTCTGGCCATCCTGAGTGGATGCCAGGGTGAGGATCCGAATCAGGCTGCCGATGCTGCGCAACAGGCCCAGAGCGCCCAGGTCTCCGAGGCCGCCACCCCGGCAATGGACCCGGCCGCCGATCCCGCGGCAGAGACGGCGCGCCTGACAGAGTGGTTTAACCAGCGCTATGAAGAGCAATTACAGTTCAGCCCGATGCAGCTCAGTTACCTGGGCCGCAAGGATCTGTACGACCAGATCGACGACATGAGTGAAGCGGCGGATGCCCGCGAGCTGGCCTGGAAGGCCAAGACCGTCGACGAGCTGAAGAACAACTTCGACTACGACAGCCTCACCGAGGCCGGCAAGGAATCCTACGACCTGTGGATTTTCCAGTACGAGCAGGCCAAGGCGGCTGAGCCGTTCAAGCGCCACTCCTATTTTGCCGGCGAGCTGGGCGGCCCGGAGGCCTCCCTGCCCAACTTCCTGATCAATATCCACAAGGTGGAGACCGAGGAAGACATGCAGGCCTATATCGCCCGGATCGACGGCATCAGCCGCGCCATGGGCCAGATGCTGGAGCGCGCCCAGCTGTCTGCCAAAGATGGCATCCGCCCACCGCGTTTCGCCTATGACCTGGCGATCGAGCGAGCGCAGAAAGTCTCCACCGGTGCCCCCTTCGACGGTGAGGGCGAGGCGCCCATCTATGCCGATGCCAAGGGCAAGATCGAGTCACTGAAGAAAGACGGCAAGATCAATGATGAGACCGCGGCGCAGATGCTGGCGCAGGTGGAAAGCAGCCTGCAGGAAAGCTTCAAACCGGTGTATGACCAGTACATCGCCTGGCTGAAAGAAGATCGCGAGAATGCCAGTGAGGAGCCGCAAGGTGCCTCCAGCCTGCCGAACGGTGAGGCGTACTACGACAATCGCCTGGCCAACTACACCACCACCGAGCTCACCGCTGATCAGGTGCACGAGATCGGCCTGATGGAAGTGGCCCGCATCCGCAAGGAAATGGAGGCGATCAAGGAGCAGGTTGGCTTTGAGGGCAACCTGCAGGAGTTCTTCACCTTCATCCGCACCGACGACCAGTTCTACTACCCGAACACCGACGAGGGACGCGAGGGTTACCTGGCCGAGACCCGCGGTTTCCTCGACGACATCGAGAAGAAACTGCCGCAGTATTTCGGCATTCTGCCGAAGGCGAAGCTGGTGGTGAAACGGGTTGAGCCATTCCGCGAAGTGCCTGGTGGTGCCCAGCACTATCAGTCCGGCACCCCGGATGGCTCCCGCCCGGGTACCTACTACGTGCACATGTCCGACATGAGCGCCCTGTCCACCACCGATATGGAGACCGTGACCTATCACGAGGGCAGCCCCGGCCACCATATGCAGATCTCCATCGCGCAGGAACTGGAGGGTATTCCGCAGTTTCGCACCCAGGCGCACTTCACCCCCTACATCGAGGGCTGGGCACTTTACTCCGAGAAGCTCGCCAAGGAGATGGGTCAGTTTGAAGATCCGTACAAAGACTTCGGCCGTCTGACCGCCGAAATGTGGCGTGCCATCCGCCTGGTGGTGGATACCGGCATGCACGCCAAGGGCTGGACCCAGGACCAGGCAGTGGAGTATTTCCTCGAGAACTCTGCCATTCCGGAGAGCGCCGTGCGCTCCGAAGTGCGTCGCTACCTGACCCTGCCGGGCCAGGCCACTTCCTACAAGATCGGTATGCTGAAGATCGAGCAACTGCGTGAGCAGGCGAAGAAGCAGCTCGGCGACAAGTTTGACATCCGCGGCTTCCACGACACCGTGCTGGGTGGCGGTGCACTGCCGCTGCCGATGCTGGAGAAGCGGGTTAACCGCTGGGTCGCCGACGTCCAGCAGGGCTGATCGAAAACGCGCCTCGTTGCGTAAAGAGAGCCGGGCATCCGCCCGGCTTTTTTGTGCCCGCATAAAAAGTGCACGCTTTGTGTTTTGACCGGCGGCCTATTAGCATCCGGGGCAGCAATCACTCTTCAGCGAAGGAGATCTGACACATGAACCGATTGGCCAAATTCCTCAGCCGGTCTCTGGCAGTGCTGGCACTTGCCACCGGCACTGCGGCAACGGCCGCTGAGGTGGTGGAGGAGCGTATCGATACCGACAAGCAGGATTTCCGCATCGTGCGTCTGGTTTCCGGCCTGCACCACCCCTGGGCAGTGGCACAGCTGCCCGATGGCCGCTTCCTGGTGACCGAACGCCGGGGGCGGTTGGCGCTGGTGGAGGATGGCAAGGTCACCTACCTGGAGGGCGTTCCAGAAGTATCTGCGGTCGGCCAGGGCGGCCTGCTGGATGTGGTACTGCACCCGCAGTACGGCGATGGCGAGCACGACTGGATCTACCTCAGCTATTCCAAGGCCGCGGATTCCAACAGTGGCAAAGAAGGTACCGCCACCGCCATGGGGCGCGCGAAACTGAAGGGCAATTCACTGACCGGGTTCGAGGAGCTCTTCGTGCAGGACCGCTTCTCCCAGCCAGGCCGCCATTATGGTTCGCGGTTGGCCTGGCGTGAGGACGGTACCCTGATGATGACCATCGGTGATCGCGGCGTGGTGCGCGAACGCGCCCAGGATATCGAGGACCATGCCGGCAGTGTCCTGCGGCTCACGGGTACAGGCGCTGCCCCGGCCGACAACCCCTTTGCCGGGGACAAGCGCGGCCTGGACGAGATCTTCAGTTACGGTAACCGCAATATCCAGGGCCTGGTGGTTACCGGTAATGACCAGGTTTGGGCCAGCGAGCACGCGGCACGCGGCGGCGATGAGCTGAACCTGATCGAAGCCGGCAACAACTACGGCTGGCCCAAGGCAAGCCGTTCCAGGGAATACAGCCGCGACGAAGCCATCGGTAAGCCTTCGGTACCGGGTGTGCAGCAGCCGAAGCACTACTACGAGGGGCGCTTCGCACCGTCCGGCCTGGCCCAGGTGGACAGTCGCCTCTTTCCCGCGTGGCACGGCAACCTGCTGGCCGGTGGACTGGGCAGCGAGAAACTCCTGCGCATCGTCATTGATGGCAGTGAAGTCAAGGGCACCGAAGTGTTGCTCGACGGGCAGCTCGGCCGCATCCGCGATGTGCGCCAGGGTCCCGACGGCTATATTTACTTGCTGAACGACCAGGGCGATGCAGGCCTCTATCGTCTGGAGCCGGTGAAGTAACCGACCGATCCAGTGGGGATCGCCATAATAGGCCGGGCAATCCCGGCCTTTTTTATACGCGATGTCCCGACCTGACACAGGGTGTCGACATGAATTTTTACAGGGGAAACCGGATGCAACCGATCAAGCTGATGACCTTCCTGCTGACGTGCCTGCTGGTGCTGCCAATGGCATCTGTGGCCGAAACCCAAAGCACGGATATTGTCGTACGGGCCAAGTCCAAGGATGCCAAATTTATCGGCACATCCATGGGCGGCGCCATGGTCCGGATCCGCGATGCGGAGAGTGGCGAGATCCTCGCCGAGGGCCTGACCGAGGGCAGTACGGGCAATACCGACCTGATCATGAAGGAGCCCCATCGCCGCCATCAGTCCATCGCCGAGGGTGCTGCGGCTTTTCGCGCGTCGCTGGAATTGAGTGAGCCGGTATTTGTGACGGTCGAGGTGCTGGCTCCCTACATCAAGAAGCAAGCCCGCGTCGCCGCACAGACACAGGTCTGGCTAGTCCCTGGCAAACATCTGGATGGTGAGGGCCTGGTCGTGGAGATACCGGGATTGGTAGTGGATGTCCTGAGCCCGCAGACCCACCGCTATACGGCTCTGGCCGATGCGCCATTCGAGGTTCGCGCCAATGTGGTCATGATGTGTGGTTGTCCGATCAGTGACGGTGGCTTATGGGACGGCAGCAAGATGGAGGTGGCAGCGCTGGTGAAAAAAGATGGCCGCGACTTCGCCAACATTCCACTGTCCCTCGCCGACACCAATACCTTTACCGGAGAACTCAAGCCGGATAGTCCCGGGGTCTACCAGGTACTGATTTATGCCCACGACCCGCGCACGGGTAATACCGGTGTCGACCGGGTCAGCTTTATCGTCAGATAAGATTCTCAGGTTTTTCAGCGGTCGGCGCAGGATGCCGGTCGGACAAGGGGTGCTTCTGGCCGGTGTCATCGGCTTGGGGCATTTTCCGGAAGCCAATCAGGGAGGTAATCGGCGTTGAAAAAAGGGGAAACGGAGACCCTGATCCGTTCACACCGGCGGGAAAATATAGCCCGCCGCCTGCGCCAGCCGCCGCCTTCCCAGAATACTTCTGATTTTGTTCTGGGTGCCATCGACGGTTGCGTGACCACATTCGCTATCGTCGCCGGTGGTTTCGGGGCGGGCATGTCTGCGGCAGTGATTCTGATCATGGGGCTTGCCAACTTGATTGCCGACGGCTTCAGCATGGCTGTCAGTAACTATGAGGCGGTCAATGCCCAGCGTGAATTTGTCGATGCCGCCAGGCGCACGGAAGAAGAGCATATCGTCAAGGTGCCGGAGGGTGAGCGCGAGGAAGTTCGGCAGATTTTTGCCCGCAAGGGCTTCCACGGAGAGACGCTGGAGAAAATCGTCTCCACCATCACCGGCAACCGCAAACTGTGGATCGAAACCATGCTTAACGAGGAGTATGGGATCGGCCAGGCAGAGGGCGACCCGGTTCGCTCCGCGCTGGTCACTTTTTTTGCATTCGTGCTGGTCGGAGCTGCCCCTCTGCTTCCGTATCTTGTGCCAGCGATCGAACTCAGCAGCCAGTTCCTGATCAGTACCACGCTCGCCGGGATGATGTTTTTCCTGATTGGTATGGCGAAAACCATGGGTAGTGAACGGAGTGCGCTGTTCTCGGGAGTGAAAACATTACTGCTGGGCGGTGCCGCGGCAGCGCTTGCTTACCTCACCGGATGGCTGTTGCGGTCTTTGCTCATGGGTTGACGTTATTGAATGTGGGACAACCGATAACAGTGAATTCATTAGTCCCAGTGCCGATAACCCTGGCGGTGACCGCGGTCGCGTTCGGGTTGTCGGAAAAAAATATCTACTATCACATGCGCCAATAAAGACTCACCTACGGCGCTCTGACTGATCCGGATTAGCCCTTTCGGGGTTATTTCTCAAAAATTCTGCAGCGCTCACAGTTTTTACTTTCCTGAAAGCCGGTCGTGATCCGCCCTCGATTAAGTGCCGTACCCCCGAAGCACAAACCATCAACTGAGGGATGTAATCATGTTCAGCAAAAAACAATTGTTCTGCGCAATCGCCGGTTCTGTATTTGCCGCTTCTGCCAGTGCAGAGGGGCTCTATGTGAGCGGCAATATCGGCTACAGCAATATGGACGATACCGATACCAGTGGCAGCTTCAGCAGCGAGTTCGTGACAGGACCGGGCACCACCATTCCCGCCGGTGTCCCCCTGCCAGCCGGCACCAATGTCGGCTGGGACACCAAAGTGGACAGCGGCACCACCTTCAGCCTGGCCCTGGGTTACCAGATCAACCAGTTCCGGCTCGAGGCCGAGTACGCCAGTTCGCAGAATGATGTCGAATCTCACGATAATGTCAGTGCTGCCGGTATCGACCTGACCGGGGAGGATGCGGGTGTGCTGGTGAGCGGTGCGCCGGGCAACCTGGGTGTGAGTGTCGGTGACCTGGTGGCCGCGGGTGAAGGTGAGTTTGACAGCGACTTCCTGTTTGCCAATGTCTACTACGATTTTGACCTGGGCACTGCACTGACGCCCTATGTCGGCGCCGGTATTGGTAATGCCTCCGTAGACGTCAGCTACAGCCCGTCCGGTGTGACCATCATTGATGACAGCGACAGTGTTTTCGCCTATCAGCTGATGGGTGGTGTCAACTACGCCATGAGCGAGCAGCTGAGCCTGTTTGGCGGATTGCGCTGGCGCCAGACCGATGATATCCAGGTGGATGCAGACCTGTTCGATGCCGACTTCGAGGTACAGATGGATACTTTCGTGGCCGAAATCGGCACCCGCTTCCAGTTCTAATCGTACCGCCGGAATATCCGTGAGGCCGTGCCAGGGATGGACGGCCTCGCGACTGGATTTACTCTCAGGCAGTCTGTACAGGACGCCATATCTACCCCGCCAGCAATGGCGCCTCCGCTACCCCGCAATCGACAAAAGCCCGCCAGAATCAGCAGTTCTGCGCCTAATTGTGCCCGGGCGCCGCGGGTAAAGATCTATCGTTTAAAGGAGACCGTACGGATCTCTGCCCAAACCAAACAACAGGAAGTGATTATGTTGCGTAAAAGGACTCTATTGACTGCGATTGCGGCCAGCGCACTGTCGTTCGGCGCCCACGCGGATGGGCTGTATGTCGGCGGTTCTCTCAGCTACAACGACATGGACGACGTGGACACCGATGGCCGCTTTACCCGCGATTTCCTCACCGGCGGCCCGGTGATGGTGATGATCGATTCCGGCACCAGGGTGCGCTGGAATACCGATGTCGACAGCAGCTGGGGCGTGAACCTTGCCCTGGGTTACCAGGTCGATGATTTCCGCTTTGAAGTGGAATATGCCTATGCCGAGCACGATGTGGACTCACACGATAATGTGCGAGTCGCAGGTGTCGGCAATATCGATGACCTGGATGTCTCAGTGCTGCTTGAGGGGCTGGACACCGAGCTGGGCGTCACTGTCGGCGATGTGGTGGGCGACGGCAGGGGTGAATTCAGCGCTGATTACCTGTTCTTCAACGCCTACTACGACTGGGATACCGGCAGCCAGTGGCAGCCCTATGTCGGTGTGGGTGCAGGTAACGCCTGGGTGGATGTGGACTACAACCCGTCCAATGTCCGCGTCATCGATGACGATGACAGCGTGTTTGCCTGGCAGTTGATGGGTGGTATCAACTACCTGTGCAGCGACGAGCTGACCTTCTTTGGCGGCCTGCGCTGGCGGGAGACCGATGATGCCGAGGTGGACTCCAGTCTGCTCCCGGCGGATTTCGATCTGAACACTGAAAGCTGGCTGGTGGAAGGCGGCGTGCGCTGGCACTTCTGAGACCGTCAGGTTCCATTGCGAGACGCGGCTCCCCGGGGCCGCGTTTTTCGTTTCCGGGTCAGACCGCCACGACGCGGTTGCGGCCGTGGTGCTTGGCCCGGTACATGCGCTCGTCAGCCTCAGCCAGTAACTCGCCATGGGTGTTGTCGTCGGCACTACCCGCCGCGACACCGAAACTGATGGAGACCCTTACCGGTACTTCATAGCAGTCACTGAGGGCCTCGACTTTCTGCCGCAGCTTTTCCGCCAGCACCCCGCCACCATTCAGGTCGGTATTGGGTAGCAGGATCAGGAATTCCTCGCCGCCCCAGCGGGAGACGATATCTCCGACGCGGGTATTCTCCTGCAGTACGCGGGCCACATCCCGCAGCACACGATCGCCGAAACTATGGCCGTGCTCATCATTGATGGCCTTGAAGTTGTCCAGGTCCCCGATCAGCACGGTGTAACGACCGTCCGCCTGCTGGTCGCGGCGCTCCAGCTCGTTGATGGCACGGTAGGCTTCACGGCGGTTGACCAGGCCGGTGAGCGCATCGGTACTCGCCCGCGCTTCCAGTTCCTCGGTCAGATGGTGGAGCAACTGCTGGGTCTGGTGGCGGCTGCTATCCAGCAGTGCCGTCAGGGCGGTGAGGGCGCCAAACACGGCGAGGAAGCGTGCCCGGTAGCCGGTGTCGTATTCAGCAGTCAGGCCGGGGAATTCCGGGTAAAACAGAATCAGCGCCGTCGCCCCGCCGATCGCCAGCAGGGTGGCCGTGCCGGCACGGTAGCCATAGAGATTGATAAAGCATGGGACCAGAGTCACCGCCCACATCAGGCCGGTATTCTTCACGCCACCGGACAGCAGCAGGTAGAAATACAGCACCAGTAACAGCAGGCCCACCAGCACCGGTGTCTTGCGGCTCTGGCCGAGCAGGTTGATGGCCACATAGGCGCCGAGGATAAGGCCGGCGATGCCGAACAGCACGCCCGACAGCAACAGCTCGCCATTGGTCAGCGCCATCAACGCCATGGCGCCGGTGATGGCCATGGCAAAGATCAGCATATAGCCCGACGCCAGGATGCGCCGACGCAGCTCGATCTTGCGCGCCTGCTCCAGCGGGCTGGGCAGGTCGTAGGTGTTGCCGGGTAAGCCTGAATTCATGAAGGTCCCTGTTCAAGCTGGGCCCGTCGCACCCCCTGGCCCGTTCCGCCCTGCCACGGCGGCGCATTCTTATTGGTAGCGGCAGCGGCCCAGGGGCCGGTCTGGAAGCAGTTGCCCAGTATAAGGGTTTAATCCGCGGCACCAAAAGCGGCGCGCTATAGTTTCAGCGGGTATGGCGAGGGAATCGGCGAGTAGTGAGATTGCTCAAACTGACAAGTGGTGACATCCTGACAATCCGCGCCGCCGGGCTGGTCTGCCCGGCACACAAGCACCTCATTCGCGGCCGCGGACTATCGGTGCAGATCTTCGATCGCGGCGGTGAGGCTCTCGAGGCCGCCTGCGACCTGCAGCCGGAGTGCCCGGTGGGAGAAGCCCGCCTCACCCGGGCCTATGGGCTGCCGGTCAGTTACCTGATCCATACCGTCACGCCCCAGTGGAGCAGTGGCGACCTGTGGACCTCGAGGGCGCTGGCGCAACTGGGCCAGTGCTATGCGAGCGCCCTCGATCTGGCAGCCTCGAAAGGCATCCGCACACTGCTATTCCCGGCACTGGGTGCCGGTACCAACCGCTTTCCCCACAGCATCGCCGCACACCGCGCCCTGGAAATCCTGCTGCCGAGGGCTACCGAGTTCGAGCAGCTGACAGTCTGCCTGCACACCCGCGCGGCGCTGGCCGAGTGGCGGCGCGTGGAGCGGCAATTCTATTCCTGACTCGGGCGGCACTTCTTGGCAGCTCACCGCACTCGCTGCACTATCGTTGGCCTCCCCCCCCCTCCCGCGCAGTGGGTTTTTATTGTGTTGGTGCTGCAAGGAGAATTTCGCTGTAGCCGCTTTCCTCCGATAGGAAGCTGCGCAGTGAATACCACATTTGCCATGAGATCTGCTCGATAATTTTTGCCGGTGGCCGATAACGTTGTATCAGGGCAATTGCGCAAACAGTTTCTTATTGAGCCAGACAGAGCCTACGGTGATGGCTGGAATTGTCGAACAGGATGCAATGCTTGCCGCGCTCATGCCTCTAGAAAGGAGAAAATTCAATATGATTATGCTTGGTTGATAGTTTGACTTGAGTCGCGCGATTAATAGTCCTGACTTTAGTGACGTTGCATCCAATGTTGATTTTTATCTCATAAATACCCGCCGGTCGTGCGGGTAGACTTTGCGATTGGAATGTATTCCAATCAATCCGTTTTGAGGCAAAGCTGGAATCATGCTTTTGTCTTCATCGCAACGATTTCATCGAATCCAAACCGGATATCTGAATTTCGCTCCACAAAACAATAAACACTGATCGGAGAGATACCATGAAGGTGCAACAAATAGTAACTTCGCTTTCCCTCGTCGCACTGGCTGGCAGCCTGGGAATGCCTGCTTTTGCACAGACCGGCGGCGATAGCCAGCAAATCATGGAGGAAGTGGTTACCGTCGGTACCAGAACGAAGGCGCGTTCTGTGTCAGAATCACCAGTGCCGGTGGATGTGCTCAATGCGAATGACCTGGCCAAGTCGGGCAGCAGCGATATGCTCGACCTGCTGAAAGGCTCGGTTCCCTCCTTCAATGTACATGATCAACCGATCAGCGATGCTGCCTCGATGATCCGCCCAGTCAACATGCGCGGCTTATCCTCTGATTCCACACTTGTCCTGCTCAATGGCAAGCGTCGCCATCGTGCCGCTGTCATTGCCTTCCAGGGCGGTGGCCTGAACGACGGTGCCCAGGGGCCCGACATTTCCGTGATTCCCAGCATCGCCCTGAAGCAGGTTGAAGTACTGCGTGATGGTGCTGCAGCCCAGTACGGCTCAGACGCCATTGCCGGGGTGATGAACTTCGTGCTGAAAGACAGCGCGGAAGGCGGCTCCCTGGAGGTCAAAAACGGCGAGTTTTTTGAGGGCGACGGTCAGACGACGACCATGGCCGGCAACTATGGCATGGCCATGACTGACTCCGGTTTCCTGAATTTAAGCTTCCAGCTAAAGAACACGGATGCCACCTCCCGCTCCGTTCAACGCCCGGACGCCCAGGCAATGATCGATGCCGGCAATACCGATATACCTGTACCGGCACAAATCTGGGGTTCACCCAAGATCGAAGACGACCTGACCCTGTTTGGAAATTTCGGCATTGACCTGAAAGACGGCAGCGAAATTTATGCCTTCGGTAACTATTCCAACCGCATGGTGGATGGCGGATTCTATTACCGGAACCCGAATGGCCGCGATGGCGTCTACACAACGGATGGGGTTCGACTGGTTGGCGCTCTGGACGGCGACGCGGCGAGCTGCGATGCCTACCGCACCACGCCGCTGGACGATGGCTCCGATATGGTGACGTCGGGTCTGCTGGCTGACGATAACTGCTTCGTCTTCAACAAAATGATCCCCGGCGGCTATACCCCCCGCTTTGTCGGTGATATCACCGATACCTCGATTACTGCGGGCCGCCGCGGTGAATGGACCGATGGTTTCATGCAGGGCTGGAACTATGACGTCAGCGGCTCCTTTGGCCGCAATGAGGCCGCATTCGGTCTGAACAACACCATCAACCCGTCGTTTGGCCCAGACAGCAAGCGTAATTTCGATACCGGCGCTTACATCCAGCAGGAGACGACGCTGAACTTCGACCTGCAGAAGCAGTTCGATACCCTGAGTCTCGCTATGGGTTCCGAATGGCGTGACGAGTCGTTCCAGATTATCGCCGGTGAAGGGATGTCCTGGCAGGTGGGACCGCTGGCGGACCAGGGCTTCAATATCGGTTCTCACGGCTTTGCCGGCTTCTCCATCGATTCTGCCGGTACGGCAGAGCGCAGTAACTACGCTCTCTACATTGACGTGGAAAACCAGCTGACCGATGACCTGTTGCTGGGCGGTGCAGTGCGGTACGAAAACTTTGATACCTTCGGTGATACCGCCAACTACAAACTGGCTTTCAACTGGCAGCTGAGCGATAACATCGCCTGGCGCGGCTCTCACAGCACCGGTTTCCGTGCGCCGACCATGGGCCAGGCATCTGTGGTCAATACCCAGACCTCAATCGTGGGCGGCCAGTTGACCCAGGCGCAAACCCTGCCGGCCACCAAGCTGGGTGAGGCAGAACTGATGCCCGAAGAGTCGGTCAACTTCGCCACGGGTCTGGTCATGTCAGCAGGTGGAATCGACGTGACTGTCGATGCCTATTACATCGAAGTGCAGGACCGCATCGCGCTGACCGACAACGCCGCTCCCACCGATGCGCAGCGTGCGGCGATGGCAGCAGCCGGTGTGCCCAATCCGGAATTGATCGGACAGATCAACTACTTTGCCAATGATTTCGATACCGAAACCACCGGTGTCGATGTGGTGGCAACCTACGGTGCGGAACTATTGGGTGGTGGCACTGATTTCAGCCTGGCCTACAACTGGACCAAGACAGAGGTCAATGGAGGTGACGCAACCTGTGGCGGTGCCTTCGTGAATAATCAGGGTGAGATCTGTAAAGCGGTGCGTCTGGAGCGCGGACTCCCCGAGCATCGCGCTTCCTTCACCATGGCGCAAAACTGGGACAAGGTCAGTGCCTTCCTGCGTACGAACTTCTACGGCGAGTATGTTGGGGTTCATGCCGACTGGTTTGGCGAGCAGTTGGATTCCGCGTTCACCGTCGACCTGGAGGCATCTTACCAGGCAACAGAAGCCATTTTCCTGACTGCCGGCGCGTCAAACCTGTTTGATGAGAAGGGTGGGAAAATTGATGGCTCCATCGTCGGCGAGCAAGATAGCGTGCTCGGTGGCGTCTACTACGAAACGTCGCCCTACGGTATTGGTGGCGGCTTCTATTACCTGAAAGCCAGTTACGAGTTCTAAAACATTTCCGTGGTTTTTAGGTAAAAAAATAAGCGCCCTTCGGGGCGCTTATCTATTTGCGCCGCGAGTGAATCGCGGCGAGGGAGGTGGCGTGCTTCTGGCGAGGAATTACTTCTTCGCGCGCTTGCGCATGTTTTCCTGCAGGACTTTCTTGCGTAGGCGGATGTGGTTCGGGGTCACTTCCACCAGTTCGTCGTCCTCGATGAACTCCAGCGCCTGCTCCAGGGTGTGGCGGATCGGCGGTGTCAGAGTCAGTGCCTCATCGGTGCCGGCGGCACGGATGTTGGTCAGCTGCTTGGCCTTGGTGGGGTTCACTACCAGGTCGTTGCTGCGCGAGTGAATGCCGACGATCTGGCCCTCGTAGATATCCTCACCGTGGCCCAGGAACAGGCGGCCGCGGTCCTGCAGCGCGTAGAGCGCGTAGGCCAGGGTCTTGCCGTTCACCATGGAGACCAGCACGCCGTTGACGCGCTTGCCGACGTCGCCCATTTTCACCGGGCCGTAGTGGTCGAAGATACTGGTCATGATGCCGGAGCCGCTGGTCATGGTCAGGAACTGGGAGCGGAAACCGATCATGCCGCGGGACGGCACGATAAACGTCAGGCGAACGCGACCCTTGCCGTCCGGTTCCATGTTGGTCAGCTCCGCCTTGCGCAGACCCAGCTCTTCCATCACCGAACCCTGGTGCTGGTCCTCGACGTCGATTACCACCTGCTCGAAGGGCTCCTGGATCTCACCGTCGATCTCGCGCTGTACGACTTCCGGGCGGGAGACGCCCAGTTCGAAACCTTCGCGGCGCATGGTTTCGATCAGTACGGACAGATGCAGCTCGCCGCGGCCGGAAACCTTGAATTTATCCGGTGAATCGCCCTGCTCTACCCGCAGCGCCACGTTGTGGATCAGTTCCTGCTCCAGGCGCTCCTTGATGTTGCGCGAGGTGACGAACTTGCCATCCTGGCCTGCGAACGGGGAGTCGTTGACCTGGAAGGTCATGCTCACGGTAGGCTCGTCGACGGTCAGTGCCGGCAGCGCTTCCGGTTTTTCCGGATCGCACAGGGTGTCGGAGATATTCAGTTCGCCCACGCCGGTGATGCAGACGATGTCGCCGGCGCTGGCCTGCTCGACTTCCATCCGCTCCAGACCCAGGTAACCCATGACCTGCAGCACCTTGGCCTTGCGCGAGTTACCCTCGCGGTCCAGTACCACCACCTGCTGATTGGGCTTCAGGGTGCCGCGGGTAATGCGGCCGACACCGATGACGCCCACGTAACTGTTGTAGTCCAGTGCGGAGATCTGCATCTGGAAGGGGCCGGAGCGGTCCACCTTCGGCGGCTCTACCTTGTCCACGATCATCTGGAACAGCGGGGTCATGTCCTCGGCCATGTCGGTATCGTCCAGGCCGGCGATGCCGTTCAGGGCAGAGGCGTAGACTACCGGGAAATCCAGCTGCTCGTCGGTGGCGCCGAGGCTGTCGAAGAGGTCGAATACCTGGTCCATCACCCAGTCCGGGCGCGCACCCGGGCGGTCGATCTTGTTGATGACCACGATCGGGTTGAGGCCCTGCTCGAACGCCTTCTGGGTCACGAAGCGGGTCTGCGGCATGGGGCCGTCGACCGCGTCCACCAGCAGCAGCACACTGTCCACCATGGACAGTACCCGCTCCACCTCGCCGCCGAAGTCGGCGTGCCCGGGGGTGTCGACGATGTTGATACGGTAATCGTGCCAGCGGATGGCAGTGTTCTTGGCCAGGATGGTGATGCCGCGCTCACGCTCCTGATCGTTGGAGTCCATCACCCGCTCTGAATCCGCATCGCGGCGGTCCAGGGTGCCGGACTGCTGCAACAGCTTGTCCACCAGGGTGGTCTTGCCGTGGTCTACGTGGGCGATGATCGCAATATTGCGCAGGTTATCAATCACAGGGAACCTCTGAGGGGGTAGTGCGCGCAGCTTGCTGACTGGCGCGTCAAGTCAATCGGGGCGGGCTGACGGGCAGCGGTGGTCCGGCCAAAGGCGGGGATTATAGTGGCCAAGCGTGACAATTGGGAGCAAAAATTGAACAAAAAAACGACAGTTGCCCCGCTTTTTTCGCTTCGGGCGAGGAATCCCTCGCCCCGGGGTGAGAATCGGGCCGGGACGCAGAGGTAAAGCGGTTTCGCTCAGCGGCTACAGGAGCAAGCGGGTACTGTGCTGCGGGAGGATCCCGGTGGCTGACACGGGCCGTCACATCCCGTACACCTTCCGCTCGTGCTTACTGCGATACGCGGCCTGACGCTTCCCGGTTCTGCCAGTACTGGGGTGCCCACGCCGGGTGCCGCCGGTGAACAGCCGTTATCCCGGTCGTCCTGCCTGACCTCCACGGAAAAGCTTCTGCGCAGCCTGCGGTGGAATCGGGCATCGCCACTGCTGGTTTTCCCCGGCTTTACGATGCCTGCTTCACGGTGTTATCGGCACCAGGGCTCAAGGTGAATGGCTGCCCCACGGGAACAGCACGCTGCGTGCAGCGGTTTTTTGGCTGTGCGATGATTTCGGCATTCGAATTTTTTGTCGGTAGGGCGGCATTATGAAGCGCTTTGCATTGATCCTTGGAATTCTGGTGGCGTTTGCCTGGGTCGTCGACAGGGCACTGCTGCCGCAGCAGGGCTATCAGCCAGAGGCGTTGCAGGGCGTGGACGTGAAGCCGGAGAGCCTGCGCTATTTCCCGGACAATTACGCTCAGAGTCGTGAACGGTTTCGGCAGCTGCGAACGCTGTCACCATCGCGCTATCAGGTGCAGGGTGGGTTATTCAAGGTGTCGTCCTCCGATGAGGACCTGACCGTGGACTGGTTGCACTTCCGTAGCAATGCACCGCGGCTGGTGGTCCTGGTCAGCGGCGTGCATGGTATGGAGGCGCCAACCGGCGCTGCAATGCAGCAGCTGTTTGTGGATATGTTGCGCGCAGGCCAACTGCCGGGAGACTTTGATCTGCTGATGCTGCATGCGCTCAACCCCTATGGCTTCAAATATGGTCGACGAGCAACAGAAAACAATGTCGACCTGAATCGTAATCTAGATACAACTGCCGCTTTGTTTGCGAATGGCAATCACGGCTACCGGCAATTGCACGACTTTCTCTTGCCGCAAGAACCGGTGGATTTGAGCCGGTGGGAAAACCGCTTCTTCGCAGAGCGTTTATCACTGAAATTGTTGCGCAATAGCCGTGATGCAATTCAGGAAGCCGCACTCAGTGGGCAGTATCAGTACCCGCAGGGTTTTTACTACGGTGGTGACAGCTTTGAGCCACAGCAAGAATTTTTACAGCAACTTCTTATCGATAAAGCGGCGCCCTACCAGAGCATTCTTTTTATTGATTTGCATACCGGCTTTGGCACCCGCGGCGAAACTCATTTCTATCCGGGCAATCCTGCCACAGAGCAGATCAGGCGCGATATGGAGTGGGTTTTCCAGGACTACGAGATGGTTTGGCCTTCCGAAGCGTCCGGGTTTTTCCCGATCCGGGGTGATCTGATCGGATTCGCGGGGAAGCTGCTGGCAGCGGAAAAGCGCTTTGTGCCGATTATTCTGGAGTTCGGCACCATGGACAGCCTCGCCACCAAAGGTGGAGTGGAGTCACTGCATCGGACGGTGCTGGAAAACCAGGGACACTTTCATGGCTTCCTGTCAGGGCAGGATCGCGCCGAAGTACAGCGCCGCTATGAAGAAATGTTTTACCCGTCATCAGGCCGCTGGCGCAGCAAGATTATTGGGGACATGAGCAATATCTACCCACAGGTTCTTGCGCGTTTCCTGCAGCTGGAGGAAGTGAAACCCGAGCGCGGGGATCTCAATATCACTGCGGTGGATTCGGGTCATTAGGCCAGTGGCATTGGGGATGCTCAGCAGTTTCAGGGGCTGTTGGGCCAGCTGAGGGTGGCCCGGGTGCCGCCCAGTGTGGGCGAGCGGCCCAGCCTGAGTTCGCCGTCGTGCCACATCATGACTTTTTTCACGATGTAGAGCCCGAGTCCATACCCCTGCTCATCAGTGGCGGAGCGGGTAAAGGCATCGGTGAGTTCCAGGGCGTCGCCACCCAGGCCCGGGCCGTTGTCCTCGACGGTGAGCTGGCAGCGCGTTTCACAGTAGTCGAAGCGCAGGTCGACCCGGTTATCTGCGTACTTGCGGGCATTGCTGACCAGGTTCTGGATTGCGATAGCCAGCGCATCCGGCTCGAACCAGGCTTCGCCGTCGGGGAAATAGTATCCGAGCTCCAGCTCCGGGCAGTGGCTTTCCAGTGATGGCGCCAGGTCATCGAAAAAAGTTTCCAGGCAGACCCGGCGGCGGGAGATGAATTCCTCGTGGATTTCCAGTCGGGAGAAGCTCAGGTATTTGTCCACCAGCTGCTCGATATCGCTGACCGCCTGGGTGACGACCTGTTTGCTCTCCGCTCCTTTGTCATCCAGCGCCAGCTGGAACTTGATTCGGGCCAGAGGGGTGCGGATCTCGTGGGCGATGGTGCGGGCCAGGTCCTGGCTCATCTGGCAGTAGCCGAGCACGATGTTCGACATCCGCCGGAAGGTTTCCGCCAGCGGATAAATGGTGGAGCGGCGACTGGTCGGCGCCGGCATCCGGAACGGTTTTTTACTGAAGCGGATGGCCAGGTTCTGCAGCCGGTTGAGATCACGGAACATCGGCCAGATCAGCAGTAACAGCACCAGCAGCATGGTGCCGATAAACAGCAGCCGCCACTGGGTGACACTGGCTGCCTGCGGTTGGCTGAAGGGGCCGATCTCCATCACCTGGTCGCCGCTCAGGCGATAAAAACGAATCTGTTGATTGTCATCGTCGAGCCCGACGGTGGCACCGGACTTGAGGCGTGACATCAATTCGCCCGGAAAATGGACCGCATGCAGCGGGTAAGTCTGTACCAGCGCGCCCTCACTCCGTTCCAGCGCCTGTGCCAGCTGGGTGGCACTGATGGTGTAGTCGTCAGGCCCGCTGGAATACTGTTGATGAAGTGCGCTGATGGCTGAGAAAACCACCACGAGGGCCAGTGCCATCAAACCCAGCAGGCGTAACATCTGGCCACGCATCAATCACTTCCTTTGGTGGCACAGAGCACATATCCCCGTCCGCGCACGGAGCGGATGGCGATCTCACCGGTGAGCGTGTCCAGTTTCTTGCGCAGCCGGCTTACGCGCATGTCCACCGCGCGATCCAGACCATCGAACTCCCGACCAATGACACGCCGGAATAAATATTCGCGACTCAAAAGCTTTGACGGTTGTTCGGCAAAGATCAGCAGGAGATCAAATTCGTTTGCCGTGAGCGGCAGCGGTTCGCCATCGACGGCAACTTGGCGGCTAGCGAGATCCACCAGCAGCGGTCCGAAATGGATATCGGCAACAGTCGTCGCAGATTTCCTGCTGTTGCGCATGTTGGCTTCGATCTTTGCCCACAACAGCTCCGGGTCGACGGGTTTGACCAGGTAGTCACAGGCACCAAGTTCCAGACCGCTGACCTGGTCCCGCACCGAGCTCAGGGCACTGATGAAAATGAGCGGGCAGTTCAGCTGGTGTCGGCACTGCTGCAGCAGCGAGAATCCGCTGGCATCGGGCAAGACCACGTCCGCCAGAATGATGTCGTAATCACGATGGTGCAGTGCCTTGAGAAAGTCGCTGCCATTATTTGCATGAGTCACGGCGCAGCCGCGCTCACCGAGAAAACGGCAGATCAAAGCCGCCAGCTGTTCGTCATCCTCCAATAACAGGATGCGGTAATTGGATGCCGTCATAACAGCCCCCAGCCGTAGCGACGTTGGTGGCGTGTGGGACGATAGCGTGCAACTTTGAGTGTGGCCGTCGCCACTTGCGCTCCGCTGTCTGCCTCAGTGACCTGAAACTCGGTATCGGCATCGGCGGTAACGTGGATCTTCATTTTCGTCAGTTGGTGACCGGCGAAGCATTGCACCACCCCCCTGCCGGAAATCTGCAGGCAGTAACGGTCGCTTTCATCAGTCGTGAATGCGACATTAATAGAAATGGAGCAGGTGTCCTCGCCTTCATCAATTGCGCAGAGACTAGGCGTTAAGCTCAGTTCGGCCGCATTGCCCACGCCCGGCAAGGCCAGGGTCGGGCAGAGCAGGAGCAGAAGTGAGCGGAAGTGTTTCATCTGCCACTTCCGATGGAATACTGGATGCCCGCAAACCAGCTCAGCGTCTCGGACTTGCGGATAAAGCGGGGGAGCCTGCCATCGAGATCGAAGTGGTTGTAGCGGCCCGCAAGCCGCAGGGCAAAACCCTTACCGAGCGGGTAGGAAAAATGCAGCCGTGCATACTGGTCGGTGACATCGCCGGGCGGATGGGCAAGGGCATAGCGCTCGGCAAAAGCACCAGCCTCCTCCTCGCGAAAGTGATAATAGTAGTCAACCAGGTCGGTATCCTTGTGCACGGCCCCGATTCCCCATCCCAGGGCGCCGCCAAGAAATCCGTATTGCTTGTCGATACTGAGGTGCACCTCACTGCCGTGGTGAACACCAGTGACATCGTGCAGCCAGGAAAAAGACAGGTCGGCCATGCCGCTGACGAGTGTGCTACTCGCGCCGGCCATCAGGGAAACCCGGCGATCGATCTCGCTGACTTCCGGTGCCTGGGCGAGGGGCATGAAAATGGAGACTGAACCGGCGGCGACTGCGGGCTTGTCCAGCTGGAAAAAGAGCCCGTCCTCGTTTGGCTGAGCGATCAGGTCGATGTAGAAGCGCTTGTTCTCGACCAGGCTATAGCCAGCGGTCAGATTGCTGAAAAAGAAACGTTTTCCGTAATAACTGAGCGACGGCAGTAAAAAAGTTTCACCATCTGCACGGCCCTCTAGGGGGTTCTCGATCACGCCGCGGCCGCTGGCCAGTGAGAGTTCCCACTGTGGCGTTCTGATTTCAGCGCCCAGGGCGGTGCCGTGGGCCAGCAGTAACAGTGATGTTATTAGAATTCTTGTGTACATATTCAGATGTGAAGGCATATCTGTTGGCGTCTCTTTTACCACAACCCTACCTGACGGGCGGGGCCGGCAGAGCAAAAAGTCACAAACTGTTACAAAATTTCGGGCCGGCAGAAGTAAATCGCGCTGGCTGGCTGGTCACAGCATCTTGTTTTGCCTTTTCACCAGGGGCGGCCGACAGATCTTCTGAATCTGCCGCTGTCGAAGCACAGGCAGGGGTGACCAGGGCCTGAAAATCGGTGTTGTTTCTGGGGCCGATGCCCGCGATTCAGTCGCCAGAGGTTGACAGTGGCTTGCAGGGTTTCCAGGGGCCTGTGAGGGGGAAGGGAGTTGTGCGTGGGGCAGTGGTGGGGCCCGGTGAGGGCTGAAACGCAATATTATTCCCCGGCGCAGCAGCCGGGGAATTCGGTCAATGCGGCATTACTCGGGCCGGTGTGGCAGGTGCGGGCGCAGTACGCCGACATTCCGGTAGCCCTCGTCGAGCAGGTGCGAGGCGTGCAGCCGGCTCATGACGCCGCGGCTGCAATAGAGAAGATATTGCCTGTCCGGGTCCAGGGTGGCAAAAGCGCGGTTCAGGCGGTAGAAGGGGATCACCTCCACCTGGCTGTTCTCCAGTTCCAGTGGGTCCATCTCCTCCTCGTCCGGGTGGCGGATATCGATGATCACCGCCTGGCCGGGATCGCTGACCACTTCCACGTCCGGCACCTCGCCATTGATCTCTTCCACCACCTGGTCGATGTTCTGGATCACCCGCTGGTTGATGGCGCGATCCAGCACGGCAAAGTCGAAGTGGCTTTCCTCCTCCTCGACCCGTTCGCGCTTGGCTCGCGTGGTGGGCTTCACAGAGATCACCCCGCAGTACTCGGGCATGTTGGCCGCGAACTCCTCGGTGCCAATTTCGCGGGCGGTACGGATGATATCGGTCTTGTCGCTCACGATCAGTGGCCGCAGCACCAGGGTGTCAGTCACGCTGTCGATCACTGACAGGTTCTTGAGGGTCTGGCTGGAGACCTGGGCGATGGCCTCGCCGGTCACCAGCGCATCCACTTCCAGTTCGTTGGCGATGGCGGTGGCGGCGCGCAGCATCATGCGCTTGAGGATCACGCCCATATGGGAGTCATCCACATTGGTCAGGATCTCTGCCACGACTTCATCGAAGGGAACGGATACGAACTTTACCCGGTGGGAGGAGCCATAGCGGTTCCACAGGTAATAGGACACTTCTTTCACGCCCAGCTCATGCTGGCGTCCACCGAGGTTGAAGAACAGGAAGTGGGTACGGATGCCGCGCTTCATGGTCATGTAGCTGGCGACGATGGAGTCGAATCCACCTGAGACCAGCGACAGCACCGGATCCTGGGTGCCCAGCGGGAAACCGCCCAGGCCCTGGTGCAGCTCTTCGACCACATTGAGTTTGTCGTGGCGGATTTCCAGCTTCACCGTCACGTCGGGATTCTTCAGCTTGACGCCCTTGGCGCCGGTATTCTTGTTCAGGCCACCACCGACGTACTGCTCCACGTCCAGGGACTGGAAGTCGTGCTTGCCGCTGCGCTTTACGCGCACACAGAAAGTCTTGTCGTCGAGTTTGTCGCCCCATACCGAGAAGGTCTTCTCATAGATATCGTGCATCTCTCCCAGCGGGAACTGCTGCACTCGGGTGAAGTTGGCGATACCCGGTGTGTGGGCCAGCACTTCCTCGATCCGTTCGGAGAGGTGGGCAACGGCGTCTGGGGCGATGACTTCAATCTTTTCCCAGTCCTTCAGGACCTTAATGCGGTCGTCCACGCGATGCAGCAGGATGCGCAGGTTGTCCTTGAGCTGCTTGGACATGCGCTTGCGCACGGGATTGCTCTTGATGGTGATTTCGGGAAAGAACTTGACGACAAAGTGCATGGGAATCCGTGGTGTACCACTTTCTGGAGAAAACGCTGCATTATAAACCAGCACGGCCGCGACTGGTCGTGCACCGGGCTTGTGCGATCGCGCGCGAATGCGCGCCATTTTGGTGCGAAAGTCGGTAGCCAGTTGCGCCGGCTGCATCTATTCTGACCAAGACGACGCCATGTGACCCCGGTGGAGCGCCATCTGGCGCGCCTGCCCCAATTTGGCACACTCCTTGCTTTGTTACTGGTTAAATAAAGGTCGCGCATACGGATCTTTACGAAAGAAGAGCACACGCCAGCAACAGGGCTGTCGCAACTCAATACTTTTCCAAGACCTGGAGGACTGCAATGTCAGCGAAAACGCTCGGTTTGATTAAAGAGAGTGAGGCCAAATGGGTAGACCTGCGCTTCACCGATACCAAAGGTAAAGAACAGCACGTATCTCTGCCGGTTTCAGAGATCGACGGCGAATTCTTCGAAGAAGGCAAAATGTTCGACGGCTCTTCCATCGCTGGCTGGAAGGGCATCAACGAGTCCGACATGATCCTGATGCCGGACGACGAGACTGCGGTACTGGACCCGTTCACTGACGAAGCGACCGTGATCCTGCGCTGTAACATTGTTGAGCCGTCCACCGGTCAGGGCTACGAGCGCGACCCGCGTTCCATCGCCCAGCGCGCTGAAGATTACCTGAAGTCCACCGGCCTGGGTGACACTGCCCTGTTTGGCCCGGAGCCCGAGTTTTTCGTCTTTGACGATATTACCTGGGGTGCGGACATGGCCGGTGCTTTCTACAAGATCAACTCTGAAGAAGCAGCCTGGTCTTCCAGCATGCCCCATCCGGAAGGCAACATCGGCCACCGCCCGGGCGTAAAAGGTGGTTACTTCCCGGTTCCGCCGGTCGACTCCCTGCACGACGTGCGCGCTGCCATGTGTTCCGCCATGGAGCAGATGGGCCTGGTGATCGAGGTGCACCACCACGAAGTGGGTACCGCAGGTCAGTGTGAGATCGGCGTTGGCGCCAACACCCTGGTGAAGAAGGCGGACGAAGTACAGATCCTGAAGTACTGCGTGCACAACGTTGCCCACGCTTACGGCAAGACCGCCACCTTCATGCCCAAGCCGCTGGTAGGTGATAACGGTTCCGGCATGCACATCCACCAGTCCTTCAGCAAGGACGGCGTCAACCAGTTTGCAGGCGACGGTTATTCCGGTCTGTCCGAGACTGCCCTGTACTACATCGGCGGTATCATCAAGCACGCTCGCGCGATCAACGCCTTTGCCAACGCTTCCACCAACTCTTACAAGCGTCTGGTACCGGGCTTCGAGGCGCCGGTTATCCTGGCCTACTCCGCGCGCAACCGCTCTGCGTCCATCCGCATCCCGTACGTTGCCAGCCCGAAGGGCAAGCGTATCGAGGCCCGCTTCCCGGACCCGACCGCCAACCCGTACCTGGTGTTCGCTGCCATGCTGATGGCCGGCCTCGACGGTATCAAAAACAAGATCCACCCGGGCGACCCGGCCGACAAGGATCTGTACGACCTGCCGGCGGAAGAAGTGGCCGAGTACCCGACCGTTGCTTCCAGCCTGGAAATGGCCCTGGACGCACTGGATCAGGACCGCGCCTTCCTGACCGAAGGTGGTGTTTTCTCCGACGACGCCATCGATGCTTACATCGAGCTGAAGCGTGAAGAAGTCGAGCGTTTGAACATGACCACTCACCCGGTCGAGTTCGACATGTACTACTCCGTTTAATGTGCATCGGCGTCCCCGTGACGCCGGTCGCATTTGACGCCAAAAGCCCGCGCCTTCCAGGTGCGGGCTTTTTTGTTGGCGGTACACTAGCGGGGAGATGTTCGCCAACCTGCTAGGTTGTAAGTAGCAGGACTTTCTTTCACTGCCAGGCGTGGCCGAGCCCACGAACGGAATTTCATGAAGAAACACTACGGACTGCTGATTGCGCTGTTGACGGTAACCTCGCCAGGATTGGCGGGCAGCGACGGGACAGACCGGGCATCCGGTGGTGGTAGCGTGGTTTACAAAACCGTCGGCCCCGACGGCAGCGTCGTGTTCACGGACACGCCGCCCCCGGATGGCAAGGCTGAGCGTATCGAGCTGGGGCCAGTCAATGTGCAGCCTCGCCCTATGCCCACGCGCAAACTGTCACCGAGGGACCAGGAAAAAGATGATCGGCGACGCGCCTATACTGGACCAGTCAACTTCGCCATCGTCAGCCCTCAGGACGGCGCGACCATTACCCCCGGGCAGCGCTTCATCGTCATGCAGGTGGCCATCGAACCCCTGCCACCCCAGGGGCACCAGGTCTTTGCGGTGGTGGACGGGCAGCCCTGGCTGGGCAGTTCCTCCGGCAACCGCCTGGACATCTCCGCCCTTGAGCGCGGCAGCCACACCCTGCAGGCGGTGCTCGCCGACCCCGGGGGCAATGTGCTGGCCCGTTCACAGATCATCAACCTGTACGTGCAGCGGCCCGGTGACCAGGTGCCGGATTATCCCGGCGCGAAAGCACCGCAGGCGCCGAAAACCCCGGCCGCGCCGGGACTGTCGCGTCCGGCACAGCCGCGTCGGAACAACTGACCGTGGTGTAGGACCTTTCCCCCGCCGGCGTCCCGCGGTCGCCGGCCCTCTCCTCTGCCCCAGGATCGGGGCGGTACTGACCCGCTGGCCGGGCTTGCGGCTGTCTTTTTTCTGACCTGCGCACCATAATGGTGCGGACAATGGCGCACTGGTGAGTGTTGCTGTGCCGATTCGCCTCCCTCGACCTGAAGCCGCTACCGACTGGTGCCAGAGCACCCACCATGCCCGCCTTTGGCGCACGGCATGCGGGGGTGGGCGTTAAAAAACCTCTGGTGCGCCATTTTGGTTTGCTTTTTGCACCGTAATCTAACGACCGCTTTTGAAATGGCCCGCGCGCCATGGTTGAACCGGAAACACGCCATGCTCAATGACCGTCAGCTGCGCCAGTTACTGGATAGTCTGTCCACGGCCGTACTGGCCCTGGATGACAGCCTGCTGATCTGCTACCTGAATGCCGCCGCCGAGGACCTGTTGGCGGGGTCAAATACACGGGTCCATGGCCTCCCGCTACGGGAGCTGGTGCGGGAACCCCGGTCTGCCCAAGAAGCGATGCGCGCGGCACTGGCCAGCGGGGAGCGCTACACGGTGCGGCAGGCTCATTGGCACCTGCACAACCTAGAGCAGCGCACGGTGGATTACTCCGTGAGCCCGGTGCCGGAGTTGGGGTTGTTGCTGGTGGAGATGCAGCCCATGGACCGACTGTTGCGTATCGCCCGCGAAGATGCACTGCTGAGTGCACAGGAGACGACGCGCAACCTGGTTCGCGGCATGGCCCACGAAGTGAAGAACCCGCTCGGTGGTATCCGCGGCGCAGCCCAGTTGTTGCAGCGCGAGCTGCCGGATGAGGAGCTGGCGGAGTACACCCAGATCATCATCGACGAGGCAGACCGGTTGCGGAATCTCGTCGACCGGCTGCTGGGGCCCAACCAGCCCGCCGCCATCGAGTCCACCAACGTGCATGAAATTCTGGAGCGGGTGGCTCAGCTGATCGATGCTGAGTGCGATGGCCAATTGCGCATTCGCCGTGATTACGACCCGTCGATTCCCGAGTTTCCGGCAGACACCGAGCAACTCATCCAGGCCCTTTTGAATATCGCCCGCAATGCCATGCAGGCCATTGATGAAAGTATCGGCCTGGGCGCCGGCGAGATTACTTTGAGAACCCGAATTCAGCGGCGCTTCACCATTGGTCGGCGCTGTTGCCCGCTGGTCTGCCGCATCGAGATTGAGGACAACGGCCCGGGTATCCCGGAGGAGATCCGCGACCGTATTTTCTATCCGATGATTTCCGGGCGCGCCGAGGGTTCGGGTCTCGGCCTTTCCATTTCACAGAACATCATCAATCAGCATCGCGGCCTGATCAAATGTGACAGCCGCCCGGGGCAGAGCGTCTTCCAGATCTATCTGCCTCTGGACACCGAATAGCAGCTTACTGGACGGAAGAGTATGAGTAACCGCGTTTGGATTATTGACGACGACCGATCGATTCGCTGGGTCCTGGAGCGGGCACTGTCCCGCGAGGGTATCGAGACCAAGTGCTACGAGAGTGGTGACAAAGCCCTCGATGATTTCTACAGCGACTCACCGGATGTGGTGATCAGCGATATCCGCATGCCCGGCTCCGACGGTTTCAAGTTGCTGCAGCGCTTTCAGGCCGAGCGCCCCGCCCTGCCGATCATCATCATGACTGCGCACTCTGACCTGGACAGTGCCGTGGCTGCCTACCAGGGTGGTGCCTTCGAGTATTTGCCCAAGCCTTTCGATGTGGATGAGGCGGTGGCTGTCACCCGCCGCGCCCTGGCCCACGCCAGCGAGCAAGAGGCGGAGGAACCGGTTGCGATCGAACAGGTGAATGGCAACAAGGAGATCATCGGCGAGGCGCCGGCCATGCAGGAGGTGTTTCGCGCGATCGGCCGTCTGTCCCACTCCAACATCACCGTATTGATCAACGGTGAATCCGGTACCGGTAAGGAGCTGGTGGCGCAGGCACTGCACAATCACAGCCCGCGCAAGAGCAAGCCGTTTATTGCCCTGAACATGGCGGCGATTCCCAAGGACCTGATGGAATCTGAATTGTTTGGTCACGAGAAGGGCGCCTTTACTGGTGCCACAACCCAGCGCGCGGGCCGGTTCGAGCAGGCGGATGGCGGCACCCTGTTCCTCGACGAGATCGGCGATATGCCGGCCGAGACCCAGACCCGGCTGTTGCGGGTGCTGGCCGATGGTGAGTTCTACCGCGTTGGCGGCCATACCCCGGTGAAAGTGGATGTGCGCATCATCGCTGCGACTCACCAGGACCTGGAAAAACTGGTCGGCGAGCACAAATTCCGTGAGGACCTGTTCCACCGCCTGAACGTCATTCGCATCCATATCCCGCGCCTGGCGGACCGCCGCGAGGATATTCCCCGCCTGGTACGGCACTTCTTCAACAGTGCCGCCAAGGACCTGGGGGTCGAGCCGAAGATCCTGCTCAAGGAAACCGAGGAGTACCTCGCCAACCTGGACTGGCCCGGCAACGTGCGCCAGCTGGAAAACACCTGTCGCTGGATCACCGTGATGGCCTCGGGCCGTGAGGTGCATATCGAGGACCTGCCGCAGGAGCTCCAGCAGCAGACGGCGAGCAGCGCAGCACCGCAGGACTGGCAGCGCTCCCTGCGCCTGTGGGCCGACCAGGCACTGGCGGCCGGACGTCGTGAAATCCTGAGTGAAGCAGTGCCCGCGTTCGAGAAAGCCCTGATCGAGATTGCACTGAAACACACTGCCGGTCGCAAGCGCGATGCCGCAGAACTGCTGGGCTGGGGAAGAAATACCCTGACACGAAAACTCAAGGAATTGGATATGAGTGGGGAATCCGACTAGCCTGAAGCAACCGATTGCCACGAGCGGGGCGGATCAGGTGGCAGCTGCTGTGAGGGTTTGAATCCTCGGGGAGTGCCTTTCCCTTGCTTTGAGCGCAACAGGTGATGGGCGGGTCCATGGGGCTGGCGGACTTTGTTCGGCTCTCGATTGGTCTCTCGATTCGGCTCTTGCCGTTATGCTTGTGCCTGCTCTGCGTTCGGCAATCAGCCGATTTCATTGGAATATTGCCTGAAAGGAACTCATCGATGGATCAGATAAAAATTTCTGTTGTCGCTTCCTCTATATCCCTGGTCCTGGCGATAGCGGTGGCCATTGCCCTGTTCACAGGAAACGTCATCGGGCAACCCGAGGGTGAGATTACCAATCTCAAGGCCCAATTAGCGGAAAGCCAGCAAAGCGTTGGTTTGCTGAATGAAAGAATTGAGGAACTTGAGATGCGCTTGCAGGGCATCGAGCTTGCCGTGCAGGGAAAAGAGCCGCGGCAGGAATGGAAGGTCCGGCCTCTGGCCGCAAATACCGACTAGGTCGATTGTCGAATAGGCAGGGCGGTGGGCTGAGGTGAAACTTGAGCAGGCAGAGCAACGTGCGGTCAGCCTGCTGGGCGGCAATGCTCTCCTTGAGTACTGCGGCCTGAATGTCTGGCCTTTTTATATCGAGCCCGCTCCGCAGGGTGAGTTTCATGTGTTTCGCTATCAATTTGCAGATGAAGCAAGAATTGGGAGCGATCGCTACATTGCTATAGGCGCCACGGGTCAGCCATTTTCCCTATTGTTTGAGCAGGGCGAGTAGCGGCACAGCTATGGTGAAATTGCGTTTCAAGTGATTTCAGTCAATAAAGGTTTCAGGGCAGGGTTACGCTCTCAGACTGCATAACGTTGGGTTACCAACTGCATCGATACAGCAGCACGAATACGGCACGTTCATCCTCCCCGTTGTAGTACAGTCCACAGGCATTGCTTCGATATATGTCTGCGCCGTCAACAGCGAACAGCTTCCCCAGTCTTCATCTTTTCGCTCTGCACCCGTTGAGTCTATCCCGGCGCAGAAGGCCTCCTCCCCCCGTGTCATCGTCCTGCCATCGCCGACAACCTCGATCGAGTCAGCGCGTTTGCCAGGAAAAACTGAACCTGGCACCCGACGCCCGTGACCGGCAGGCATTCATCAAGCACGGCGCAAGAGTCTATAACTCCCTGAGGAATGGAAAACCTGGCGATCGGGTTCCCCTTTCAGTTATTTCGGCGACACGCGCTGCGTGGATGCCGGGATCTGGTTGTTATCCCGTTTGCCATTAATCCGCTGGAATTTCCATAGCAGGGAGGATCCCATGGGGAGATGGGCTGCGATGCTTGTGCTGATGCTGGCAGCGGGAGAGATCCTGGCTCAGACCGGGTCGCGGCATCTGTTTATTCTGTCGGGTCAATCCAATATGGCCAGGATGAATCCCGACCTGACTTTCACTCCGTATTTACAGGGTGTACTGGGTAGTGATCAGGTGGTTGTGATCAAGGATGCGCAGGGGGCGCAGCCGATCCGCCGCTGGATCGATGCCGAAACGGCGCAACCCGGACCGCTCTATCTCCGACTGCTACAGAAGGTCAGGGATCGCGTGGGCGAACTGAAGCCGGATGACAGCGTCACTTTTGTCTGGATGCAGGGAGAACGGGATGCCCGCGAGGGGCTCGGGCTGGAATATGAAAACAACCTGCAAATCCTGTTGGCAAGGTTGAGAAAGGATCTGAGGCGGAATGACATGGTCGTCGTGATCGGCCGTATCAGTGACCACGGCCTTGCCGGCCCTCGCAGTGATGACTGGCGCGCCGTGCGCGCAGCACAGGAGCGTGTCGCGGAATCCAGCATGCTGGCGGCATGGATTGATACCGATGATCTCAATGATGGCACCGGCCCGGAGGGCACACAACTGGAAAACGATCTGCATTATACCGATGGCGGCTACCGGGAACTTGGCCTGCGTTTCGCGAATCAGGCCATCCGTCTGCACCGGGAGGCAAACCCTCCGGCGCAGGAAAAAGCCAACCCCGTGGTCCAGAATTGAAAGGATACCCGCGGGAAATTCATGAACCTTTACGACCCCTTCTCCACGCTGCCGCTGTTGGGACTTTACGTCTTTTCCATCTTACTGGTGATGCTGACACTGGGGCTGGGTTATCTGTTTGGTCACCGTCTACAGCGCGCTCACAGAAGTGTCCGGGACAGCTCACTGGGCAGTGCAGTGGCCGCGACCCTGGGACTGCTGGCCTTCATGCTGGCGTTCACCTTCAATATGAGTGCCGAGCGGTTCTCTGAGCGCAAACAGCTGCTACTGGAAGAAGTGAATGCCATCGCCACCACTTACCTGCGCGCTGATTTCCTGACCGAAGAGGGCAAAGGGGAAGCCCGCGCGCTGCTGGCAGAATACGCATCGGTTCGGGACTTTAATCCCGCCCGCATCGATCTGCAGACCTACCTGCGCCTGCTGGCGCGCAGTGAGGAGATACAGGACCGTCTCTGGGCCATTGTCGCCGAACATGTCGATGCGGGCTTCGATACGGAAAAGCTGCGGGCCTTTTACCAGCCTCTCAATGAGGTGCTCGATTATCACACCCGCAGGGTGCAGGTGGGGTCCCGCTACCGCATACCGCCGCCGATCTGGGTCGCGCTATACGCGATTACCGGACTGGCGATGTTCGGTATCGGTTTCCAGCTGGGGGTGGCGCGTGGTGGCTCGCCGCAGGTGGCCATTGCGCTGGCGCTGTCCTTTTCCCTGGTGATCCTGCTGATCGCCGACCTGGATCGCTCCTGGGAGGGCTTTCTTATCGTGGACCACAGCGCCATGACCGAGCTGAGTACCAGCCTGCAGCAGCGACAGCGTGAGATCATGGAAATTCAGGAGGGGCGCCGTGAGTAATACCGACGTGTGCACTGCGGGTGGCGGGCGCATGACCGGGCACCAGGCCCTTGGGAACTGGTGGCTTTATGTACGCTGATGATCTCTTCCATACACTGCCGCTGTCACTGATCTACTTCGTTACCGTCTGCTTCGTGCTGATCACGCTGGCATTCGGTGTCATGCTGGGTCGTTTTTACCGGAGAAAGCATGGTGACCAGAAAGAGTCCTCCATCGGTAGTGCCGTCGGTGCGACCCTGGGCCTGCTGGCCTTCCTGCTCGCTTTTACCTTTAACATGACGGCCAGCCGTTTCGGTGATCGCAAGGCCCTGGTCCTGGGCGAGGCGAATGTGATTCACAATGCCTACCTGCGCGCGGACTTCCTGCTGCCAGAACAGGCCACCCGTGCCAGGGCATTATTGGCCGAGTATGCCGATTTTCGTGACTATGATCCCGGCGAACGCAAGATCAGGGCGGAAGACCTGGCCCATGTGGAAGGCCTCCACCGGCAATTGTGGGGTATCGTCGACTATCACGTGGCCCAGCAATACAACGCCGGCTATCTGCGGCAGTTTGTCGACCCATTGAGTGAGTTGATCCGCTATCACCATTCGCGGGTGGTGGTGGCGCTCCAGTACCACATACCACCGCCGATCTGGCTGTCGATGTACTTCATGACAGGTTTGGCGATGATGGTGATCGGCTACCAGTTCGGTATCAGTCGCGGCGGCTCACTGCAGATAGCGGCGGCTTTGGCACTGACTTTTGCCACTGTCATCCTTCTCATCGCCGATCTCGACCGGTCGATGGAGGGCTTGTTGCTGGTCGATGAGCGGCCGCTACACGAACTCAACCTGCGCCTGCAGCGGGAGCAGCAGCGCCGCCTGGAGGAGAAAACGGGGCCAGACAGTGTCAGCCTGCCCCGGGGCGTATCTCCTGGCCACCCGGCTGTTCAGAGCCCATGAATTCCCGCATGAAGATCTGCCAGAAGGCCATGAACAGTGCCGCCAGCAGTGGGCCGATGGCAAAGCCGCTGATACCGAACATCATCAGACCGCCGACCGTGGAGAAGAGCACCAGGTAATCCGGCAGCTTGGTATCCCGTCCCACCAGGATCGGCCGCAACAGGTTGTCCACCAGGCTGATCACGCCGACGCCGAAGGCCATCAGTATGGATGCCTTGACCACCTCGCCGGTGGCGTAGAGGAAGATGGCGGCCGGGAACCAGATGATTGCCGCCCCCACTGCCGGCAGCAGCGAAAGCAGGGTCATCACTACCCCCCACAGCAGTGGTGCCGGTAGTCCCAGAGCCCAGAAAATCAGTCCCCCCAGTGTGCCCTGGGTAACGGCCACCACCAGGTTGCCCTTGATGGTGGCGCGGGTTACCTCGGCGAACTTGGCCAGCAGCAGGTGTTCGCGCTCATCGCCGAGCGGCAGGGCGCGGATCAGCAGCGCCACCAACCACTCGCCATCCCGAATCAGGAAGAAAGTCAGGTACAGCATCAGGCCCAGCATCAGGAAGAAGTTGAGCGTGTTCTGGCCGAGGGCGATGGCGTTCTTGGCAATGAAGCTGCCAGCGCTCATGAGACCGCTGAGGACTCGCTCCTTGAGCTGGTCGAAGTCGATACCGAAGCGCTCGAAGAAGGCACTGATACCGGGGAAGGCGGAACGCACCTGCTCCAGCTGGCGCGACAGGTCGATCTGGCCGCTCTGGACCTTCTGGAACAGGCTGACGGCTTCATTGATGAACGAGCTCGCCACAGCGAGCACCGGGATCACCACCAGCACTACGCAAAGCACCAGCGTTAGCAGGGCCATCAGGTTGGGCCACTTGGGGAAGCGCTGCATCAACAGTCGGTAGACCGGATAGAAAATCACGGTGATGGCGCAGGCCCAGAAAATGGGCGTGAAAAAGGGCTTCAACAGCAGTGTAAAAGCCAGAGATACCAGCAGCAGGGCAATGATGAACGAGCGCTGTTCCAGCTTTGCTTGCACCTGTCGTCCCCCGATTATTGTTGTCTTGTCAGGGGGCTAGTTTACGCAGTGGTGACTATCGATTACCAGCCTCGGTAGCCGCAGGTGTCGATATGGAAGCGGACCCCGCTGTAAATGCCGAGTCCCATATTCCACCTCTTGCCCACGCGCCGGTGGATTTTTTTGAGGATCGGCACCAGCTCTTCGCGGCTGTAGTCCCGCTCCGGCACCATGTCCAGCCCGCAGAAATGCATATGTTTACTGCGCCGGGAGCCGCCGGCCTTGGCGTTGTAGGTGTTGGTACGCCAGCCGGACAGCACCGTAACCGGGCCGATTGCCGGAATGATTTCCTGCTGCAACAGGCGCAGTGTTTCCACCATGGTGCCCCAGTTCTTCTCCGGTGGAATGGCAAAGGGCGGCTCTCCAACCTGCTGCCAGTCACTGCCCTGCCGAAGAAGGGAGTAGGAGGGAACCACTCCATCGACCTTGTTGATGTAGAGGAAGTGTTGCAGGCGGGTATAGCGGGGCCGCAGTTTGCTGTCGTCCAGGAAGCGTTCGAAAGCCTTGGGGGAGGCAGCCGCATAGCCTTTCACATCATACACATCGGGAATCACCAGTTTCTCCGGAATTTTTTCTATCGGAATGATTTCCCGCGGCGTCACGATGCGCTCCGACAGTTCCCGTACCTTTTCCACGGTGAAGACCACCAGCAGCAGGATGCCCGCCAGGGTGAGGCCGGTGATCCAGATTGCTCGGCGCCGCTCAATGTGAATATCGATCCACTCGTGATCGGGACTCTCTTTGATATCCATGGTCGATCAGGCTCCTGGTAGAGGACTCACCAGTGGCGATAGCCACAGGTGTCGATATGAAAGCGGACCCCGTCGTAGATACCGAGTCCGGCCCGGCTCTGCGGGCCGACCCGCACATGCATGGCCTTCAGTTCCTCGGTCAATTCACGGCGACTGATGTTGGATCGGGGTACCAGGTCAACGCTGCAGAAATCCCGGTGATGGCTGCTGGCCGAGCCGCCCACCTTGCGGTTGTAGCGAGCGCTCCGGTAGGCAGATACCACGACCACCGGGCCGGTATAGGGCACCACTTCATCGCGCACCAGCTGCAGGGTGGCGACGATATTGGGCCAGTCCCGGCGCGGCGGCAGGGCAAACGCCGGCTCGCGGATACGCAGCCAGTCGGAACCCTGGCGCAGCAGGTCCCGGGGTGGGATCAGGGCGGTGTCCACATCCGCCTCGCGCAGGAAGGTGGTGAATTCTGCGAAGCGGGCGCGGTTGTCGCCCTCGCGCAGGAACTGCTGGAAGGTTTCCTCATCCGCGAACCGGTAGCCGCGGATTTCCACATAGGGCCGCTCCACAGACTGGAGGTACAGCAGGCCCCAGAGTGTGGCGATGATCACCAGCAACAGCAGCACAATGCCGGTGAGTACCAGCCAGTTGACGCGCTCCGCCCGCCACTGCTGGTGGACCTGGCGACCGATTAGGGTGACTTGGTCTGTTGCGGACATGTGAACCGATGGCGTTTGAGTACAACCTCGCCGCGCTGGCGCACGGCGCCTCTTCATTCACTATAGCCGCAAACGAAAAGACCCCCGCAGATTGCTCTGCGGGGGTCTTTCAGGCCGTCAGACCGGACAGGGTCAGGCGCGGGGGCCGGCGGCCTTCACGTCGTCGCTGACCTGGAACTTGTCGATGTTCTCGGCGAACAGCTGGGCCAGTTTCTTGGCCTGCTCGTCATAGGCAGCCTTGTCAGACCAGGCTTCGCGCGGGTTCAGGTAGGCTTTGTCGACACCCGGGACATCCATCGGAATATCCAGGTTCAGGGCCTCCAGGTGCTCGGTTTCAACACCCTCCAGGGCGCCGCTCTGGATTGCGGCGATCACTGCGCGGGTGACCGGGATCGGGAAACGCTTGCCTTTGTCCCCGGAGCCACCGGTCCAGCCGGTGTTGACCAGGTAGACTTTTGAACCGAAGTCCTCGATGCGCTTCATCAGCAGGTCCGCATACTCGCGCGGTGCGCGCGGCATGAACGGAGCGCCGAAGCAGGTGGAGAAAGTCGGGTGGATGCCCGCCTCCGCACCCAGCTCGGTAGAGCCGACGCGCGCGGTGTAGCCGGACAGGAAGTGATAAGCGGCGGCTTCCTTGGACAGGATGGACACCGGCGGCAGTACGCCGGAAACGTCGCAGGTCAGGAAGATCACGTTCTTCGGCTCGCCGGCCTGGTTGCCCGGCTGGCGCATTACCACGTGCTCCAGCGGGTAGGAGCAGCGACCGTTTTCGGTCAGGCTGGTATCGTGATAGTCGGGTACGCCGGCCTCGTCGGTGACCACGTTTTCAACGATGGCGCCGAAACGAATGGCATCCCAGATGACCGGCTCGTTTTCCTTGCTCAGGTTGATGGTCTTGGCGTAACAGCCGCCCTCGATGTTGAAGACGCCGCCCTTGGCCCAGCCGTGCTCGTCGTCACCGATCAGGTAGCGGTCCGGGTCGGCGGACAGGGTGGTCTTGCCGGTGCCGGACAGGCCGAAGAACAGGCACACGTCGCCATCCTTGCCCACGTTGGCAGCACAGTGCATCGGCATCACGTCCTTTTCCGGCAGCAGGAAGTTCTGCACGGAGAACATGGCCTTCTTCATCTCGCCCGCGTAGCGCATGCCAGCCAGCAGCACTTTGCGCTGGGCAAAGTTGATGATCACTACACCTTCCGAATTGGTGCCGTCACGCTCGGGTTCGCAGACGAAAGCCGGGGCATGCAGGATGCGCCACTCTTCCTTGCCCTTGGGGTTGTACTTGTCCGGGCGGATGAACATGTTGCGGGCAAAGAGGGTGTGCCATGCGGTCTGCGCCGTGACCACTACCGGCAGGTAATAGTCCTCGTGCTGGCCGACGTGTAGCTGCTGCGAGAAGGTATCGGAGGAAGATACGAACTCTTCGACTCGGCTCCAGAGGGCATCGAACTTATCCTGCGGGAAGGGGCGGTTGACGTTGCCCCATTCGATGCTGTCGCTGGTGGAGGGCTCTTCCACCACGAAGCGGTCTGCCGGGGAGCGGCCGGTGCGGGCACCGGTCTCGGTGACCAGTGCGCCGGTCTCGGAGAGCTTGCCTTCGCCGCGGCGGATCGCCTCTTCAATCAGTTTCGCCGACGCCAGGTTCTTCAGAGCCTGTGCCGTGTCGTCCATCTGTGCCATTCGTCGATTACCCGTGAAGTTATAGGACTGAAATAGTAGGGCAACGCTAACGGGAGGCGTTGCCGGGAAAATCGGGGGGCAGAATTATGGCAAACTTCAATTTGACGGGATACTCAGAAAGGCTATTTTTTGCTCAATGACAGCGTTGTCTTGTGAAATTTAGTGTCAGACTATCAGCTTTGGCGATAATGTAGTTTTACTACATAGATTTAATGAATTTTGGTGCCAAAATCGGCGACCGTCGGCGAACGGCCCGATGCCCGGTCGGGGCCGGGCATCGGGGCTCTGCGGGAGCCGGAGGCCCCCCTAGTGCAGGGTGTGGGGAGGGGCGTTGAACAGGGTCTCGATCTGCTCCCGGTCGAAGCGGTACTGGGTGTTGCAGAACTGGCAGTCAGCCTGGATTTCTCCTCCCTGCTCCTCCAGCAGCTGGTAAACCTCCTCCGGGCCCATGGCGATCAGGGCCTGCGCGCTGCGCTCGCGGGAGCAGCTGCACTTGAAGCGGATATTGGCCGTGCCCAGCGCCTCGGGGTTGAGCTGATGGAACAGGCGATGCAGCAGCTGGTCGTGGGGCAGGTCGTGCAGCTCATCGGCGGTCACTGTTTCGGCCAGGTGCTGGGCCATCTCCCAGGCATCGGCGTTTTCCGCTGCGGTGGCCGCATTGTTGCCGGGCAGCACCTGCAGCATGATGCCGCCGACAGTGCTGGGACTGGATTCGATCCAGAACCGGGTCGCCAGCTGTTCGGACTGGGTGAAATAGTCCTCCAGGCACTCGGCCAGGGTTTCCCGCTCCAGGGGCACAATGCCCTGGTAGCGCTCCCCCTGAGCCGGTTCGACAGTGATGGCCAGTACCCCGCGGCCACCGATCAGCTGCTGCAGGGAGGCATCCTCGGCGATCTCGGCGCCTTCCGCCAGATGCGCGATACCGCGCAGGTCGCTGTGGTGGGTGCACTCCGCCATGATCAGCGGTACATCGCCCTCGCCGCGGGCCTGCAGGGCCAGCAACCCCTCGAATTTCAGCGTGGTGGATAGCAGGCAGGCGGCGGCGAGAAACTCACCGAGCAGTCTCTGCACCGGCATCGGCAACTGGTTGTTCTCCAGTACCGCCCGGTAAGCGTCGGTGAGGGTGACCACCTGACCGCGGATATCGTGTTGGGAAAGTATGAAGCGTTCCAGCTGATCGGACATGGACTCGTGGCCTCGGCAATTCTTGGGGCGGACGGGCATCGCCGTCGGGGGCGGCGATTTTAGAGGGCCGGGTCTTTAAATGGTAGCCGTGGCGGCGGGTACCGGTTCAGCCACACAGCTGGCGGATCTGCTGCTCCAGTGCCGCGGCTTTTTGCTGGCGCTCGCGCTCGCTGAGACGCACCTGCTGGCCACTCTCATCCACAAGGATCACCGGGCCGCGCAGGATACTCAGGTCCCGCTGGGCGCGGCGGCACGCTTCGGCGCGCTGTGCCTGTTGCCGCTTTAGCTGCTGTCTCTGTTGCTGCTGGTACTGGCGCTCGAGGTCGACCGGCTGCTGGCGTACGCTGGTGGTCGCTCTGGTGGGATCGGCACTGTTGATGGGGGTGAGGGCCTCACCCACATCCTCGGCGCTGGCAGAGGCCGGTGGCCGGTCACCGAAGTGCACCTGGCCGTGCTCATCGACCCAGCGGTAGAGCTCGTCGGCGCTGGCCGTGGTGCCGGCCAGAATGAGCGACAGGACCAGTAATCCACGTCTGAACATTGTCCCCTCCCTTCACTTCCCTGCGGGCCGTCCCGGTAGATGGACGGTTATTCGCCGGTATCCTGCGCCAGGGTGCTGAAGAGCTCCGGCGAGTGGCGGTGCGGGATGTGGTAGGTCTGCAGAATCATCGGTTCCTGCTCGCGCGCCGCCGCGGCGTCGATGACCATACGGTACCCTGCGTCGTCACGCAGGTCTACGAAGGGTTTCTCGTTGCCCTCCATCAGTTGGGCAAACTCTGCGAAATCCTTCACCGGCTCGCCATTCACCGAATCAATAATCCAGTTCTTCCAGTCGTGGTAGCCCAGGTTCACGCCGGCGGGCAGGACCTTCAGGGCCACCACCAGTTCATGGCGCTCGGCATCCCCCCAGCGGTTGCGGGCGTGCAGGTAATCGATCGGCGCCTTGGAGTGCCAGTTGTTGCCCCAGCGCTTGATCAGGTTCATGTTCAGGGGCACGAATACGACGCCGCCGTAGATGTAGTAGCGGGGGCGCTGGTCGAATTGCTCCCCCACCACCAGGGAGCGGGATAGCGGTGCGGTGCCGAGGGTGACCTGTGCGGTGCGCACCTCCCCGTCACGGGAAAAGCGCACCGGCAACTGGTCGCCGACGTGGTACTGGTCCACGGCGTAGTGATAGTTGGTGCGCTGGTTCTCGCGCCACTCCACGGTGCGGTCCGCCGCAATTGGGTAGCCATCGACTTCCAGCAGCACGTCGCCGGGCTGCAGCACAGTGGCTGCCGGTGCATCGTGGAACACCTTGACGACCAGTGCGCCCTCTTCATCTTCGGCCAGACCGGCCACCTCTTTGAGCGCCGGGCTCTCCATGCTCTGGGTTACCGCGCCCAGCTCGGGGAAGCCGTCATGGACGCCGTCCTCGGCATCTTTCAGCACATGCCGGATTACGCTGGGGGGCACGAAGTAGCCCAGGTTCTCGGCACCCTGGCTGTTGTTGGTCTGCATGGCGACGCCGACGATGCGGCCATCGGAAATGACCGGACCGCCGCTGTTGCCGGGATTGATGGCGGCATCGATCTGGCCCGCCATCAGGTAGCTCTCGGCATGGGCGTAATACTGGTGCTCCACGCGCGAGAGCACACCGCGGGTGATGGACAGCGATTTGCCGCCGATGGGGTAACCGTAGACTGTGACCTCTTCCTGCAGGTCCGGCAGTTCACCGAGGTCCAGCGGGCGGGTGTCCTCGAAGAAACTCTGCTCCTCGACCGTGAGCAGCGCCAGGTCCGCCTCGTGGGAGACAAAAGCCACCTGGGCGCGGAATTTCTTTGCATCGCCGTGGCGCTGCACCTGGATGAAGCTGCCATTGGCGACCACGTGGGCGTTGGTGAGGATGCGCCGGCCATCGATCACCGCACCGGAACCGGACAGTTGCTTGGCATTCAGCAGTGCCCAGGGGTTGAAGTAGTCGGGCGCCGCGGCGGTGGTGTAGATCTTGATGATGGAGCGCTTGAGCTGTTCGTGTTCGCGGCTGTCGGCGCTGGCGGTCTGGGTGACCAGCAGGCACAGGGCGACGAGGGCGAGGATTCTTTTCATCATGGCGCAGATCGCTGTCGTTTATCTTTATGGCTGGCAGTTTAGCAGTTGCCGTGGATTGCTACGCTGCGGGCGCGGCAATGGAGCACCGCCCTAGTCCTGTTCGCGCAGGAAGCGGTGGATCTGGCGGCGCTGTTTCTTGTTGGGCCGCTCGCTGTGGATGCCCGCATTGCTGGCCTTGCGCTCGGCCCGGGCCTGCTCGCGTTTGGCTACGCTGGCTTCGGTTTCCCGGTAGAGGGTCTGGGCAATGTCGGCACCGCGTCGCTGGTCAGACAGGGCCAGCACTTCCACTTCCAGCTGGTCCCACCCCTTGCGGATCACCAGAGTCGTGCCGGTAGTGATTTCCTTACTGGCCTTCACCCGCTGTCCATCGGCGTGCACCTTGCCGCCCTCGATGGCCTGCTTGGCAAGACTGCGGGTCTTGAAGAAACGGGCGGCCCAGAGCCATTTGTCGATGCGGACTTTTTCCATGGAGGTATTTCAGTGTTCGTGAGCGGCACGGTCGAGGCGGGCTTTCGGGGCACGCTGTGAATACTTCCCTGTACGCTTGTAATCGGCATCCTGCCTCATACAGTCCCGAAAGCCCGCCCCGACCATGCCTGTGCCTGCGAATGAACCGCAGTTCACTTGGGTGCGATTTCGATGATTTCGTTGAAATGCAGGATCGCCGGGAAGTCGGTGATGTCCCGCAGCGGGCCGCGGCTGTCCGGTTGGCGGATGCACAGCAGGTGGGCGATGCCGTAGTCACGGGCGGCAGCCAGTACCTGCTCGTTGTCGTCCACGAACAGGGTCCGGTTCGGCTCGAATACCGAGTGCTCGCGCAGCACCGGCCAGAAATCAGGACTCTCCTTGGCGTGGCCCAGATCGTGGGACGACACGATACCGTCCATCCAGCGGTCGATGCCGGTGCGCTCCAGCTTGTGGGTCAGGCCGTCCGGATGGGCGTTGGTCACCAGCAGTACGCGCTTGTCCATCTGGCGCAGGTTGCTGAGGAAGTCCTCCACATGGGGGCGCACGGCGATGCGGTCCTCGATCTCCCGTAGGACGGCGGGGATATCCATCTTCAGTTCCCGGGACCAGAAGTTCAGGCAGTACCATTCCAGGGTGCCGCGACGGCCTTCGATCTCCTCCATCAGCGCCGCTTCCGCCTGGGCCAGGGTGAGGCCGTGGGTCTCGGCATAGCGCCTGGGCAGGTGGTTGAACCAGAAGTGATTGTCGTAATGCAGGTCGAGCAGGGTGCCGTCCATATCCAGCAGCACCGTATCAACGCCTTGCCAGTCCAGCATGAAAGTCTGTACCTCGTAGGTGCCGGCGCCCGGTTCAGCGCCGGCGGTCAAAAAATCGCCGGTTGCCTATTATGCCCGCGCGCGCCCTATTCCGTACAGCAGCGCCAGCTGGGCACCATAATAGGTGACCATGATGGCAGTGCCGGCCATCGGCAGCGGCAGCAGGAAGCGGTTCACGGCGATCAGGGTGTCGGAAATCATGAAAATGATGGCACCAGCGAAGAGCAGGCCCGAGCGGCCCCGGTGGGCAGCCGCACTGAGCGCCATGCCGGTGATCGCCAGCAGGTAAAAGGACACCGCTGCTGCCAGCTGGCCCGCCGCGGGCAGCAGCTGCGAGGCGAGCAGGCTGGCGGCCAGCAGTAGAGGCAGGGCCCGCATGGCGAAGCGCTGGCTGCGCCACTGGGCCCCGCGCAGGAAATTGGCGGTATACACCAGCTGCGCCACCAGGAAGGCGGCAAGCCCGGCCACGAACTGCAGCGGAAATTCGAGTGCCAGCAAGACATCGCCCAGGGCGGAGAAACCGAGCGCGACCAGAGTGAGCGTGCGGGTCCTGCCCCTGAGGATCAGCGTCGCCAAGGCCCCGAGCACGGCGATGGGTGCCGCCTTGAGCACCACCATGCCGATGCCGGATACCCCCGCAGCGTCCAGGTAGATGTAGAGTGCTGCCAGCAGGGCAAAAACCGCGGGCAGTGCGGTGCGGGGCAAAAAGCCGGGCCGGGAGTCTGGGGAAATCGCGCTGGAAGTCATGGCGTGGTCCGTGTTTTTCTTGTATTGGTGCTGCTCGAGTGGGGCAGTATTCGCGAAAGGCGCTGGGCGCGCAATTGCGTGTTCCAGTTTCGCTCCCCGACCATGACGCAGCCCCGGCAATTAGACAGCAAGTCGCGCAACCGAGCCGCCGTAACTGACAAGGAGAACACGGCCATGAAGGCAGACAGCATTCTCGAGACCATCGGCAACACACCACATGTCCGCATCAACCACCTGTTTCGCCCGGATATCGAGGTGTGGATGAAGGTGGAACGGTTCAACCCGGGCAGCAGCATCAAGGACCGTATCGCCCTGTCGATGATCGAGGAGGCGGAGAAGAACGGCGAGCTGAAGCCCGGCGGTGTGATCGTCGAGCCCACCTCAGGCAACACCGGCATCGGCCTGGCCATGGTGGCCGCGGTGCGCGGCTACCGCCTGGTCCTGACCATGCCCGAATCCATGTCGGTGGAGCGGCGCAAGATCATGAAGGCCCTGGGGGCGGAGCTGGTGCTCACTCCGAAGGAGCGCGGCATGCCCGGCGCCATCGAGCGGGCCGAAGAGCTGCTCAAGGAGCACGACAACAGCTGGATGCCGCAACAGTTTCGCAACCCCGCCAATGTCAAAGTGCACCGGGAGCAGACCGCCCGTGAAATTCTCGAGGACTTCCCCGAGGGCCTCGACTACATGATTACCGGCGTTGGCACCGGCGGCCATATCACCGGTTGCAGCGAAGTGCTGAAGGAATATTTCCCGCAGCTGAAGACGTACGCGGTCGAACCGGAGAAGTCGCCGGTGATCAGCGGCGGCGAAAAGGGGCTGCACCGCCTGCAGGGGATCGGTGCCGGATTTATCCCGGACATCCTCAATACTGACACGCTCGACGGCACTGTTCAGGTCAGCGAGGAAGACAGTTTTGAGATGGCCCGGCAGTGTGCCAGCAGGGAGGGAATTTTCGTCGGTATCTCCTCCGGCGCCAGTCTCGCCGCAGTCAAGCAGCGCGAGGCCAAATTCGCCCCGGGTGCCCGCGTACTGGTGTTCAGCTACGACACCGGTGAGCGTTACCTCTCCATCGAGGACCTGTTTCCGGCCTGAGTGCTGCTCTCGTCAATGCGGTGTCGTGCGAACAGCACCGCTCGGTGCGTATAATGCCCCGCTTCCGTGCCACAACCGTGGCGCAGCGACAACGATAAACAGCGTCCGGAAACTGCCGGACCGGGAGCCGAGGTAGTATGAATCAGGGGTTGGACAGCAAGGCGCTGCTGGAGCGCGTGATCGGGATCTGTGAGCGTGCCGGCGAGGCGATCCTCGAGGTCTACAACAGCAGTGAAGAACTGGCAGTAGAGTCCAAGGCAGACGATTCGCCGGTAACGGCTGCCGACCTGGCCGCCCACCGGGTGCTGGCACCAGCGCTGGCGGAGCTGATCGAGGGTGTGCCGGTGCTGTCCGAAGAGCAGGAGATGCCTCCCTTCGAGGAGCGCAGCCGCTGGCAGCGCTACTGGATTGTCGACCCTCTCGACGGCACCAAGGAATTTATTCGGCGCACTGGCGAGTTCACCGTCAACGTGGCCCTGGTGGAGAATGGAGAACCGGTACTGGGGGTGGTCTATGTGCCGGTGCTGAATATCACTTACGCCGGTTGCCGCGACCTGAACGGCAGTGGTGAGCCGGTGGCGTTCAAGCGCCACGGCGGAACCGAGACCCCGATCCGTGTGCGGACGCTGGCACCGCGCCTCGAGAGCAGTGAGCCGGTGGAAGTGGTGGCGAGTCGCAGCCACGGCGCCGGTGCTGTCGACCAGCTGGTGGAGCGGATCGAATCGACGTTGGGGGCGGTCGAGTGCAAGAACATGGGCAGCTCGCTGAAACTGTGCCTGGTCGCCGAAGGTGCGGCGGATCTGTATCCGCGCCTGGCACCCACCTGCGAGTGGGACACCGCCGCTGCGCAGGCCGTGGTGGAGGCCGCCGGCGGCACCGTGGTGGATGAGCAGTTCGAGCTGCTGCGCTACAACCGCAAGGACTCGCTGCTGAACCCCTACTTCTACGTCATTGGCGATACCAGCTACGACTGGCGCGAATTGCTCACAAAGTAACCGTTTCTGGGCTAGCCTTTTGATAGGTTCTGTGTTCGCCGCCCCGACCATGGGGCGGCCCCCCTGAGGTTGCCCATGACCGATCCGCGTACCGTCCATGTGAATGTCAGCGAGAGCGAGACCCGCAAAATGCGCCGCCAACTGGAGTCGGAAATCCAGTGGTTGCAACGGCAGATGGATGACATGCAGGGTGCTTCCGGTGAGCTGGATGTCTCCCTGCTGCAGACGTACAAGGAAATGATTTATTGTCGGCGGGCATTACTGGGTCGTATGCCTCGCTGAGAATTCTGTTCCCCTCCCCTTTCCCTATTCAGCAAAGGCATTCCAAAAAGCGCCGATTCCCTCCGTCCGCTGGCCACGAAAAATTAAATACCGTCTACGCTTGGTGGGTTATTGAAATAAGAGTAATACCAATGCGTTACCCGGTTGTGGTCCACAACATCGAATATGCGGGCTTCGGTGCCATCGCGCCCGACCTGCCCCACTGTCACTGCCACGCCGAGACCCTCGATGCGACCCTGCAAAAGATGGCCGAAACCATTTTCCAGCGGTTGGAGGACCTGCACGAGGCTGGTGAGTCCCCCCCGCCCGGTGGTGACATCGATATGCTGCGCAAAAACCCGGCCTACGCGGGCGGTATATGGGCCATGATCGATGTGGATCACGAACTGCCCGCGCCCGACTCGAACCCCTGAATATCTGTTTTTACGAAGCCACGAGCATTTCTCTGACCAAGGATGGAAGGCATGAAAAAAATCGTCGGTGCATTCGCCCTGCTTTTCTCAATGTCTGCAGGCGCGGTGGAATGGAACAATCCCATTGAGGGCTTCTGTCTCGGTGAATATCAGGTGGTGGGCACGATTGGCCTCGGCCAGGGTGAGCTGCAGATCAACGATGACGGGGATTTCTATGGCTACGGCAGCGTCGGCATCTCTCCCAGTGTAGGTCTGTGGCAGGTCGAACTGCGCTACACGAATTTTGATGATGGCGGCGTCGACATCGACCAGTACGGCATCAATTTCAAAGTCGACTTCACCCTGAACTGTGATGTGCACTGTCTGTACTGGATGGCGGGCTGGAACTACAGCGAGATAGACGTAAGTGAAGTCATACGCGGCGGCCTGCCGGTAATTGTCGACGACAACGGTTATGACAACTACTGGAATGCCGGCGTCGGCTATCGCTATCGCTGGACACGCGACTTCGATACCTCCGTCGAATACATGTACAACGATGTTGGCAAGGTGTCCGGTTTCGACCTGGGCCACCTGCGCGGCCTCACCGTCAACTTTGCCTATCGCTTCTGAAGCACCCGAAAAGGGGATAAACAGAAGTAGCGCAAGGCATTTATGGATTCGATCGGCACCCGGACACAGGACCGGGCGCCGTTTTTATATGTCCAACTGGGTTCAGAAGCGATAAATGCCATTCATCCAGAGGGTGCGACCGGGCTCATTCACCCGCTGCAACTGCGTAAACCCGGCGACAGACACGCCGGCGCGGCTGATGTGTTCGGCATAGGTCTCGTCGAGCAGGTTGTCGACCCCGGCGGTCAGCTGCAGTTTCCGTGAGGCCTGCCAGCTGCCGTTAAGCGACAACACCCTTGCCCCATTGGTGGGGCCGATGTCCTGGCCGGCGATATTGCCCTTCCCCACATCAACCCGCTTCTGGCTGGCGATTCCCCTGACCAGCAGACCCGCACTCCAGGTGTCGCTGCTGTACCTGAGTGCAAGGCGGGCCTCCAGTGGCGGCAGCTGGGCAAGGGTGGTGGTGTCGGTCTCATTGGCACCGCGCACGGAGGCAAGGGTGAATTCTGTCTGCCAGTGATCGTGCAGCCGGTACTGGGCGTCCAGTTCCAGCCCCCAGGTTCGCGCATCGATGTTGCGCACGATGCTGGTGCTGCGGGTCATCGCCATGGGCATGCCCATCATGTTGCCCCCGGCCATGGCCGGTTTCTCGTAGCCGGACTGGATCAACAGGTAGTCGTCGATCGCGTTGTAAAAAGCGGAGATGCTGCCGGACAGGCGATGGCCGTTATAGAGCCAGCCGATATCCAGTTGCGTTGTCTTTTCCGCTTCGACGTCGAAGGCGCTGACAGAGTCGGCCGTCTCTCTCGCGATCATTTCCCAGTAATCGGGGAAGCGCTCGCTATGGCCGACGCCGGCGAACAGGGTCGAGCCGCCGCTGGTCAGCTCCACTTCGTGACGCAGGAACCCGCTTTTCAGCACCTCGTCTCGCTCCAGTCCGCGACTGGGGTTCGGTGCCGAGGCCATCATCGACAGCATTACCATCGAGCGCTGGTCCTCCACCTGCCAGTGGTCCAGGCGTGCCCCGCCGATCCAGCGGTGCGCATCATTCTGGTTCCAGCTCAGTTCCGAGTAGAGTCCACTTTGCAGGAACTCCGCATCGGCACTGCGCGACAGCTGCCGGTAATCGACCATCTGCTGGTTCATGGTGTTGCGGCTGGTATGTGCGTTGAACTGGGTATCCACCCCTAACACCAGCTCGGTCGCCGCAGAGGGGGTGAGAGTCAGTTCCGCTATGCCACCGCGGGTCTCGCGGTCGGGATTCATCGCCACCGGGTTTCCCATCGGGCCGCCGGGCTCCCGCAGGTTGTAGTTGTCCATCACGTGATCGACGTAATTGAAGTAGCCCTGCACCTCGATCGATTGCAGGGTATCCCCCAGGTTGTCCCAGCGCCCACTGGCGCTGTAGTGTTCCCGGGCAAAGCGACTGCCGTCTACTCCGCGATCCGCGTAGGCCGCTTCGCCGTCACTGCGGGAGGCGCTCAGTGCAAGGCGGGTGTCCTCATCCGGAGTCCAGGCAAGGCTTGTCTGACCCTGCCAGCGTTCATAACGGGAATGCACGGTTACTCCATCGCCGTCCCGGTAATCGTCCGCGCTGGCGGCGGACAGGGAGCCGCGAACGGAGAACCCGGGGCTGCTGTAGCGGGCATCGAACAGCCCGTCGCTGCGTCCGGCACTGGCCGCCAGCAGGCTGGAGTAGAACTCCCACTGCTCCCGGCCGGGACGCTCCTGCTCGCGCTCGAACAACACCACACCGGCGGAATTGCCCGGCCCGTGTTTCACCGTTTGCGGGCCCTTGATCACCTGAATCACGTCCATGCTCTCGGGGAAGATATACGCGGTGGGCGGGTCCATGCGGTTATTGCAGCCACCGAGGATGACCTCGCCATCTACCAGCACCGATAGTCGCGAGCCGGCCATGCCGCGCAGTACCGGGTCGCCATCGGTGCCCCCTTTGCGGATCACCGAAAATCCGGGGATGGTCTTCAGGTAGTCCGCACCGTCGTTGGCCGGCAGCGGTTGCCGGGGTTGCCTCGGATCGGTTACCACATTGAGCGGGCTCTGCGTCACTGCGCCAGTCACCACGACCTGCTCGAGTTCGCTATCGCTGTGGGCGGCAATTGCTGCCTGGTTCATGCTGGCTGCGATTGCGAGGCCCAGAAGGCTGTGGGTTATTACCGGAGCATAAGAATTGTTGCTGTAGCGGGCAGTCAGGCCACGCCATGAGTTAAGGTCTTTCATCATTATTGCTTCCACACAGGGGCAGCGGTCACCCTCGACGGCTGCCGACAGGGCGCAAGGGCTCAGCGGCCGCGAGCGCCAATAGAATGCTTGTTGGTGGGTCAGTCAGGCGGTGTGGATGAAAGGCGGTGCACGGCCCTGGGGGCGCAGATACGCCAGTGACGGAGCGTAGGTATCTGCTGCAGGGGCATCGCCGAGGCCGCTTTGTACGATGCCGCCAGAGTTGAGAGGTTGCGCCTCGACGGCCAGCGCAGCACTCGCAGCAAAACTGCAGTGGTTGTCAGCAAAGACCTGGGCAGTGGCCGGATCATGGTCGTGGCCGGTTTGCGGGCTACTCCCATCGGCTCCGTGATGGCCGTGGTGCCCATGATGATGGTGCTCCCCGGTCGGGGTGGCGGCAGCCAGGCTCTGCAGAAGGAATGCACTGCGGGCATCGCCATGACAGAGGCCATAGGGGCTGCCGGAGCTGATCGGCGCGGGCATGAAACCCACGGGGACGAGGCCGCGCACCGCCAGGAACAGCGCCAGTAACAGCACGGCATAGAGCCGTGCCGTGGGCAGGAGCAGGGTCCGTTGTACTGAGCGGATGGGTTGCATGGGTGCCGGCTGTGCTGGAACAGGCCGGAAAAGAGTTACCGGCACTAGGGCTTATTGTGCCGGCCGAGGTTGGCAACGGCAACGAATCGTTGCCGCGGTGGGTGCCAGTGGCAGATGCACGGCGACGCAGCTGACGCTACCATTGCCCCATCGTGCAGAAGCCGGGGAGGATCGGTGAAAAAATTGCTGTTGGTGGCGGCCTTGCTGCTGGCCGGTGGGTATGTGGCACTGCCGTGGAACACCGTCGGCCAGATCGAGCGATCCGCCGCGGAGAATGACCCCGAGCGACTTGCCGGCTACATCGATTTTCCCACCCTGCGCGAGAACCTGAAGGCGGGCCTTCAGGAAGAAGTGCGCCGCTCCATGGGTGATGAGGTGCCGCCTGAGCTGAGCGATTTTCTCAGCGCCGGCGCCAGCCTGCTGGCCGGCCCGATCCTGCGCCAGCTGGTGACACCGGAAGGCATGGCGGAGCTGTTGCGCGGTGGTGAGAGTCTGCTGGATCTGCAGCGTGAGCTGAATCGGGAAAGCACGCCGCCGCAGACTGGGGAGCAGGGGCAGGCCGAGGCCGCGCAGGAGTGGCGCCTGTTGGGCTGGCGCTTCACCGGCCCGAGCCGGGTCAGTGCCGATTACGGCCCTGAGAAGGATCCCCAGATACAGCTGTTGCTGGAGCGTCAGGGCCTGCAGTGGCGGGTCGTGGATCTGCAGTTTCTGCCCGAGCCAAACCATGAGGAGGGAGGCTGACCGTGCAAGTGGACGATTCCAAGAATGTCTTCGGCGACCCGTTGCTGCCATGCAGCATGGATCCGGTGACAGGATTTTTTCGTGATGGTTGCTGCAACACCGGACCCGAGGATTACGGTTCCCACACCGTATGCGTTGAAGTCAGCGAGGAGTTCCTGCTGTTTTCCCGTGACCGCGGTAACGACCTGATTACCCCCATGCCGGAATACGGTTTTCCGGGCCTGCGGCCCGGTGATCACTGGTGCCTGTGCGCCTCCCGCTGGCTGGAAGCACAAAAATACGACATGGCACCGCGGGTGTTCCTGCAGCGCACCCATGTCCGCGCGCTGGAGATTATCCCGCTGGAATTGCTGCGCCAGTACGCCGTGGATCTCAATTAACTGATTGGCGGATGTAGTGACCCCGTGCGGTGGGATGACTGGCTTATGGCAGGCATTGGAACCTCATAACCCTTCACTTTCCTAAACGGGGCTCAGGTTGGCTATATCTGACTCATCAATATTTTGCAGGAGCAACCCATGGCAAGAGTACTGGTCCCGGTGGCAGATGGCAGCGAGGAGATCGAGATGGTCACCATTGTCGATGTGCTGCGTCGTGCCGGCGCAGAAGTGACGCTGGCCTCGGTGATGCCGGATTTGATGGTCAAGGCCTCCCGGGATGTCTGCCTGAAGGCCGACGCTTCCATCGACGAGTGCCTGGATACGGACTGGGATCTTATCGCGTTACCGGGAGGGATGCCCGGCGCCCAGCACCTGGGCAGTTGTGCCCCGCTACTGCAACTGTTGGCGCAGCAGCTCAAAGAGGATCGCTGGGTCGGGGCCATCTGTGCTGCGCCGGCCGTGGTGCTGGGTCGCAATGGCCTGATTACCGATTATGCCGCCAGCTGCCACAAGAACTTTCTTGGCGAGTTATATCAGCAGGCGCGGCTGGGCAGTGATGAGAGAGTCTGTATAGACCGCAAGCTCGTCACCAGCCAGGCACCGGGCACGGCGATGCTGTTCGCTTTGCAGCTGGTCGAGTGCCTGTTCGGCGAGGAGAAAAGGAAAGAAGTGGCAGCGCCGATGGCTGTCTGAAGTCATCCTGACCGGGGCGCTGGAGCCCGGGTCACAGTGAGTGGGACGTCCCTGTCCCAATGAGTCTCCAGAACTGTTTCGGGGATTCAGAGACTCGAGTTCCATTTTCCGATTTGACGTCTTTCACACAATAGCCCTTTGGGGCTATTTTTGTCTGTAAAATCCAATAAATAGCAACATAAAGGCGGCAAGTGTCGCCTTTTGCCAATATAAGTTCCGCAGTCACTTTGGGTGAGAGCTACAGAAGGCCATCCGTAATGCAGCGGGTGATCAGCTCACCGGTGTTTTTGCTGCCGGATTTGCTGAGAATATTTTTCCGGTGGTTCTTGACCGTGTTGGCTGCGATACAGAGCGTCTCGGCGATATCCCGGCTGGTCATGCCCCGGGACATCAGGCGGATAATTTCCATTTCCCGCTCGCTAAACAGTGGACCGGATACCTGTTTGGGCTTTTGAGCCTGGGAGATATCCAGGTTCAGATAGGACGGCTCACTGGCCATGCCAATAATGGAAATACAGTAATTGTTCTGGCTGGTGAGGTGTTCGATGCTGGTATGGATACACAGGGAACGCGCAAGGCGTCCTTCCGTGTCAGTAGCGAGGACCATCGCCTGGTGATTGAGCAGGTGATAGGAGCCGTCAGCGGTTTTGCAGCGGAAGCAGTAAGAAACTTTGTAGTTATGCCTTTTCTCGGCTGGAATTCGGCCGTAGACGATTTCAAAGGCCGCCCGCTCCGCATTGGCGACAAACTCCAGGTCGTCGGGGTGCGTCCTGTCGAGAATGTCCTGCACCGTCATGCTGTCAGGGGCCAGTCCGAGCAGGTGCCGAACAGAAGCACTGGCATGCTTGATCTGCATGTCGGCAAAATCGACGACGAAATAGTAACTCGGTCCCCCGGAGAAGACGGACGAAAGCCTGTCATCCAGCTCAATAAGGTCGGTCTCCGCGCTTTCCGGGCTCAGATGCTCACTTGAATGCTCCCAGACTGCCTGCAGCAAATGCTTGTCTGCCTTCATAACTTTGCTTGTTTTTCTTACTTATTTTGCTGTTGTTTTGACCGCTATCGGATACGCAGTACGGACCACGTCGACGGTGGGACCCGCCTTCTGTGTCCTATTGACGGTGGCGGGTGGCACTGGTTTTGTGCTCCAGTTCGCATGCATGATGCGATATGTATCGCATAGGCAAATATTTTTGGCTATTTGCGGTGCCAAAGTCCAGATGAAATATGCTTTTTCTGGCTAGACCCAGATAGCGGCCGAGAGGTCCGCGCAGTGAGCCTGTGGCGGCCTATGGCCACTGCTCCTGGGTGGTGGTGTCGCCAAATGATGAAGTCCCGGCATGCGACTGGGGATTCTGGTACCAGGACGGCCGGCAGCGGGCTGCCGATGCCTCGGGATAGGCTGGTGGGGGAGGCGGGCGCGTATTCCGGGGGCATGGAAGGCGCCCCCTGGTTTCTGTGCTCTGGCTATTTTGTGGCGAACAGCGACTGGTCTATATCGTGAAATCCCTTGAACTCCAGAGCATTGCCTGTGGGGTCGAGGAAGAACATGGTGCCCTGTTCGCCCGGCTGCCCGGCAAAACGAATATGGGGCTCGATCAGGAATTCATCGACAAAGCTTTTGGCCCGCTCCGCAAACGCCTGCCAGTCCTCAAAAGGCATGACCACACCGAAATGCGGCACCGGCACCCCATGACCGTCCACCGGGTTGGCGATGGCCGGCACCTTGCCCTCACGGCCAATAGCCGGGTTCAGGTGGGTGACCAGTTGATGGCCGAACAGGTTGAAGTCGATCCAGTGCTCGGCACTGCGTCCTTCCGGCAGGCCCATCTTGTTGCCGTAGAACTCCCGCGCCTCGTCGATATCGCGGACCTGAATGGCGAGGTGAAAGGGCGTCAAACGCATAATTCATTCCTGATCGGTTAGTGCCACCTCGAAGGGGCTGTTACTGCAGAGGGCTGGAGAGCAATTCCAGCGTGGCGCGGTCTTTTTCCCCGTCATAATACTTCTGCAGGACCTCGGCGAAAACTGACTCCCCGGTGGCCACCTCATTGAACAGTGTCATGGATGACTTCAGCTTGAGATCATCAGGGCTGCCCAGGATCTGGTGCGCAGTCCTGCCCTCCACCGATAGCAATGCTTCGGCACATTTCCGCAACCGCTCGCCCAGCTGTGGATGCTGAAGGTAGGCCTCTGCCTCCGTCCGATCCCTGATCGCATAGTGCCGCGCCGTCGCGCTGCGTCCCAGGCCCTGGATCTGTGGGAAGATGTACCACATCCAGTGGCTCTGCTTCCGGCCCGCCTGCAGCTCTGCTAGCGCCTGTTCGTAGCTGTCCGCCTGTGCCTTCAGGAACCGGTCCAGGTCGTAGTCTCTCTCCACGGTGATCTCCGCTCTTCTTTGTGTGTCTTTGCTGGCCTTACTGCCAGTCTAGTGGTGCCGGAACTGCGGCAACTGGTTCGCAAAAAAGCTTGGGCAGGGGGCTATGCAAGTCTTACTGGGGACGGATCAGCCAGGGCGTGCAGTTGTTCGTCATCCACGCAGCGCCCCGCGCCTGAGGTGTTGCTCAGCAGCAAGGGTAGCTACCCTGGCATCCTCTGCTCGGCGTGCAGCCTCTTGATAAGGGTCCCGAGCGAGTTTAGCTGGTCAACAACGGTGCCTGACATCTCACCCTGTGCGATACACTGTTTTCTCGAAGGAAGCGTGCCTGGATCTGCCAGAGGAAAACCCCCGCCTCTTGCAGGTAGCATCGGCTGCCACCGTTGGTGTGGGTAACACTTGGCAGAGGGCAGATGTGTTCGTAATAACGATTAGTCCGAGGAATGCCGCTCTGGGCCTGACTGCGCACGATTCTCATGTCTCTGCTTGATCTCCACCCTGAGCCTCCTGACGCATTGGATTCCGGAGTGGCTGAGAGAGCAAAACCTCCCAAAGCGATATCGCGCCCTATGTACGGGGCCAGTGTTTAAGCCGGTAATGCCGGCGACTCAGGACAAGACAGGACAAATGCAAAGGGCAGCCCAGATGGCTGCCCTTATCATTCAGAAATGGCTGTAAATTACTTCCAGAACTGCCACCACTTCTTGCTGTTTTCTTCTCGGGCTCGCTGGCCTTGTTCAGAGCCTTTGCCAAGTTCCTTACGCTCCTGCTCGGCTTTCTTTTCAGCCTGCTTGGTCATGCCCTTGTTCTCCTTCTCGGCCTTGGCCCCCTCTTTTTTAGCATCGAGGTGTTTCTCTTCTGCCATCAGAGCCTTCTCTTCCTTTTTGGCCTTTATCTCGCCCTGTTTAGCGCGCTTTTCAGCTGCCATCTGGCGTTTACCCTCCGCCATCTCTCGATGCTCGGCAATGCGAGCCTGGGCTTCGGCAGGAACCTTCGGTTCTTTAACATCTTTACCGGCCGCCTCGGCCTGCTGGGCCAGGGCCGGAGCGGAGAGAAGCATGCTTGTTACCAGGTATGGGATTGCTTTTTTCATGGTGAGGCTCCTTAAGTGGAGTGAGATGTGAAAACGCGATAGCCCCACAATGCAGCCTGGCTCTCAATGTCGAGCATGGTGAAAGTAGTTCTATCCAATAGTGAGCAATGGTACACGCAGGAAGCTGAATTAGTCATGAATAGGAAATGCTACCTGGGTTGATGATGCCATCGTTGATTAGTTCGGGCCAAATCTGACTCATCTTCCTGAAAAAAAGGGGTTCTCCTGCTAAGGTAAGGACACTTCTACCTCGCACCCCAAGAGAGAATATATTCAATGTTTGAGCTCATCATGGCCCTGGTGAACCTGGCCCTCGGCCTCTACCTGATCAGCCTCGGCCGCGGCCGGCCACTACCACAGATGCAGCGCGAGCTGAGCCCGGAGCGAAAAGCCAAGGTACGGAAGCTGTGTACTGTAGGCGGGGTCGCCATGCTGGTGCTGGCTCTCCTGTATCTGGTGACTTTCTTCATGGCACCAGAAGCGCAATCGTGAGTTGAGAAGTCGCGGGAGAACTCAGTTGGTTGTGGCAGGTCAGTAGAAGCTGGGAGACTAGAAAGCAGGGAGCAGGTCAAGTAGAGAAAATAGTCGAGAAGTCGGTTGAGAAAATTGTTGAAAAAGAAGTACCAGACTACCTGGATGAATGCATACAAATTAGGCGTAATGCAAAGATATATGTGAGTGGTGATGGAGTAGCTGTCGATGGTGCCCCAACAATTGGAGAGAGTAGAGTAGAAAATATCCCGGAGTTGGTTCCCGCTTCATAGCAAAGGTAAAGTTTTTTCTGCTTTTGCGCCTTAGATATACACTAAGGCCCAAACTTACCATCATGAGATCAGCGTTTTTCTAAAAAGGTAGGTGTGATGATCTTCATCAAGCAGGATAATTTTCTTCAGGGACTGATGACTTTGGTGCAAAAATCAGCATGTCATCAGATGGCCGTTGAGGTCTTATTTTGTTGACTTCGGAATCAAACTTGGAGGGGGTTATTTTGTGCTCCAAGTAGAATTGATATTGCGATCTATAGCCCTCTAAAACTTCATTTCTAGCCGTTAAGTTATGCATGAACTGGATTTGATCTTTATCATTATCGCTTAGGCCGTTAGAAAAAAGCCCCTTAAGCCCAGAGATGCGTGATTCGCTTGTTCTAGATCTAAGCTCGTCAATCCAAGCTAAACCTTTGCGCTCGTTATGTGTAAAATCCATCCAGTCTACAATTTTTGCCGAGGGTAAAAATTCAACGTAGTTCTTTTGCAGAAATCTTTCTGGGTCCTCGCCAAGGATCATATTTGAGGCAATATGTCTCCCTTTTGCCTGCCAATCTTTATGGCCACTTTGCAATTCGCTTAAGGCTTTATCGAACATGCCAAGCTCTGCACTGCATCGGGCCCGCATGAGGAACGCCGTGCAGAAAAAGTGCTGGTACGACATTGCTTCCAAGAGTTCGGTGGAGTGGTCGAGATGCTCTAAATAGTGCATTGCCGCATGGCCCAAGCTTTCTCTAGATAAATGCAGAATATGATTTCTATGCGATTTATCGGTTGGAAGTGAGGAGAGCTCGTCGGCTGCGAGGAGTAATGATGAGCGGCGGTCTGTATCGAGAAAAGTTTTAATCCAGTCGACTTTTTTGTCGATGGATTTTACTCGGCCTTCTACCCTTTTAAGGCTTGAATATAGCACAGCGAAGCTGGCAGCACTTACAGCAAGGTTCAATCCCGAGATTGCCATAGTTGTCTGGCTAATTCCTACGAGCTTTTGAGTTGTTTTTGCTATATCCCGCAGCTGGAACGTGTTGAATATATCAAAAGGAGCGCTCAATACACCTAATGGGTTGAGTGAGGTGCTGGCGGCGGGGATCAAATGCCTTACGATGCGCCCGCCTGCATCGCGTATAACTCCACCGTGTATTGAGTATTTTCCGCTCAATACTCCGGTGATTACTGATTCGGGGATGCTGCGCTGTAGGGTGAGTAATTGCTCAATCATTTATGGCTTAAGTCTTTATTTTATTTTGGGGCATCATACACCAGGTGCCAGTATGGCCCCATCCCCGTGGGCATGATGTTTTGTATGGTAACAGGTGCTGGATGGGTCGAAATAGAGGGGGGTGTTGGCGGTTTCAACGTGGCCTGCGAAGAGCGATGGCTATGGCCGTGGCGTGTTCGTTGCTGAGCGCAATTGCGTCTGAGTGAAGCGGTTCGGAGATGGCTTCCCTGCGCGGCAGATCCTGTGGGCGGGCGGAATAATCACAACAGCCTATGGGCTATTGTGCCCCTGCGGGCTTCGCGCTACGCGCTCGTTGCAAATTGCTGTCGCAATTTGTCGAACCGCGGTGGTTCTCATCCACCTCCAGTCACCAGATACAAAAAAGCCCCACCCTTTCGGGTGAGGCTTTATTTGTATGGTGCCCGGAGGCGGAATCGAACCACCGACACGGGGATTTTCAATCCCCTGCTCTACCAACTGAGCTATCCGGGCTTCGCAATTTGCCGGGCTCTCCGGCTGCGAGGCGCGTATTAAACCTGCTCCCCGGGGCCGAGTCAAGCCCTTGATTGATAAATAGTTTTTCTTGTGAGTGAGTGCTTACTCTTTAGGCGTTTTTGTCTTCCGGCGGCACGTAGCCTTCGGCCTCATCATAGCTTTCGCCACTCAGGAACTTCTGCATCTGCTCGCTCAGGTAGGTGCGGGAGGAGGGCTCCATCATGTTGAGGCGCTTTTCGTTGATCAGCATGGTCTGGTGGGACATCCACTCTGCCCAGGCTTTCTTGGAGACGTTGTCGTAGATGTCTTGGCCTTTGGGTCCGGGGAAGGGGGGCGCTTCCAGGCCTTCCAGTTCCTGCTGGTACTTGCGACAGAATACGGTTCTCGACATGGGTCTCTCCTCGGTTAGGTGCCGGTCTGGTCCTGGGTTGTCAGCAGCGGGGCGCGGAAGGCCTCCAGCTGATGGACCAACTTGACGATAGGGGCCGGCAGTCCCAGTTCCTGGGCCGCCCTGGGCCGGTTGAGTTGGCGCAGTTTATACCAGTCCCCGGAAGGCTCTGCCACCCGGGGCGGCCGCGCCGCCAGCTGTATCCAGACCGGGCTGATATCCAGGTGGAAGTGGGTAAAGGTATGGCGCATGGCCGGCAGTGTTGCCAGTTCGGTTGCCTGCAGGTCGCGGATTGCCAGCCACTCATGGGCGCTGGCTTCGCCGCCATCGTCTTCTTCCAGCTGCACCGGGCACCAGAGCCCGCCCCAGATGCCACTGGGCGGGCGCTGCTCCAGGTAGAGTGCGCCGTCGTGCTCGATCAGCAGCATGGTGGTGGTGCGGACGGGCTTTTCTTTCTTGGGTTTCTTGCCCGGGTAGTCCTGCGGATTGCCCTGGGCCAGGGCTGTGCAGTGGTTGGCGAGTGGGCAGGCATCACAGCGCGGTCGGCTGCGGGTACAGACGGTGGCGCCCAGATCCATCATGGCCTGGGTGTAGTCGTTACAGCGGGCCTCGGGGGTGTACTGTTCGGCCAGCTGCCAGAGCGCGTTTGCGACGCGGGTCTGTCCGGGCCAGCCTTCGACGGCGCGGAAGCGGGACAGCACCCGCTTGACGTTACCGTCGAGGATCGGCGCGTTGATGCCCATGCTGATACTGGCGATGGCGCCGGCGGTGGAGCGACCGATGCCCGGCAGCGCACTGAGCTCCTCCACATCGCGCGGGAATTCGCCGCCGTGTTCTTCCGTCACCTGTTGCGCGCATTTGTGCAGGTTGCGGGCACGGGCGTAGTAGCCGAGGCCGCTCCAGTGGGCGAGCACCCTGTCCAGCGGCGCGCTGGCTAGGTCTTCCAATGTGGGGAAGCTGTCCATAAAGCGCTGAAAGTAGGGAATGACGGCCGTGACCTGGGTCTGCTGCAGCATGATCTCGGAAACCCAGACGCGGTAAGGATTGATGTCCTGTTGCCAGGGAAAATCCTTGCGGCCGTGCTGGTCGAACCAGGTGAGGACAGCTTGCTGGAATTGATTCGGGGACATGGTCGCGGGCATGGGCTGGCGGGTTACTGCATTTGGTGGCGGGAGTGTAACAGAGGTCCCGGTTGGTTCCGGGCTCTGTTGTGGCTTTCTTGGTTCGGAGCGCTGGGTGGTGCCTGGGTCCCGGCCTGCGCCGGGACGACGATGGTTTGTGTGGCTGGGTGAGTAGGTGAGTGGGGCGATCATCGCCTGGCCAAAGGTGAGAGCTGTGCGGGGATGGTTGTGCCGGATCCCGGGTCGGGGCTGGGTGGTGTCTGGGGCCCGGCCTTCGCCGGGACGACGATGGTTTGTGTGGCTGGGTGAGTAGGCAAGCAGGGCGATCATCGCCTGGCCAAAGGTGAGAGCTGTGGCGGGGATGGTTGTGCCGGATCCCGGGTCGGGGCTGGGTGGTGCCTGGGTCCCGGCCTGCGCCGGGACGACGATGGGAGGGTTGGGCAGGGGGTGGCGTTGGGAAAGGGGCGGGACAGTGGGGACTGGATCCCGGGTCGGGCCCGGGATGAGCACAATTGGGGTGGGCCCTGGTACAGACCCACCCCAGCACCTGGGATCAGTCGCCGCGGTTGAACAGGCCCTTGAACTTGTCTTTCAGGTCGTCGACCTTTTCCTTGACCTTGTCACCGTACTTTTTCTCCGCCTTGTATTTCAGTTCGTCGCGGATCAGGTCGTCGATGCGGCGGCTGTCGGGTTTGCAGCTGCCGGCACCGGCGTCGGCAAACTTGTCCTTACAGCGCAGCGGCAGCGGCCGGTTGCGCCAGCGGCTGTTCTGTACTGAGCACCCGCTGGCCGAAGTTTTCTCACCTACGAGCGCGAGGCCGAGGGCAAAGTCAAAATCCTGCTGCTCGAGGTTGACGGTGCCGTCTCCGGTGAGGGCGATGTTCTCGACCCCGGCAAGCACTTCCTGCACCTTCACCTTGTCACCCTCGACGAGGATATTGGCGCGCAGGTCCTGCAGGCGGGTGCGGTTCTCCCACTGGCGTTCGGGCAGGGTCGTCTTCTCGACGAAGCTCACCAGCTGGCACATGCCTTTTTCCAGGTTGAACGGCGAGAGGTACAGCTGCTCGCTGGAGACCTGCACGGCAGCGCGCAGGTTCTTCTGCAGTTCGACGGTGTCCACACCGCCACTCTGGCCGGACCAGGTGATACTGCTCTTGCCGGAAACCTGCACCCGCTCGCTGGGGAACAGTGCACCCTGCACTTTTGAGATTTCCACGTCGGCGAGGCCACCGCTCAGGCGGGCCACGGCGGACTGGCCGCGGGCGTTGAACTGACCGTTGGTGCTCAGCTGGCCACCGTACAGGTCGGCGCTGAGCTTCTGCAGCTGGAACAGGCCGTTGTCGACGGTCAGCTGCAGCTGGGGACGGTCCATGACGACCTGCACTGCCTGCAGGCGATCCAGGGACAGATCCAGGTTGGCGTTAAAACCACGCATCTCGGTGAGCGGCAGTGGCGTCGGCGGGGTTGGCTCCGCCGTCTCCTGGGGCTCCGCTTCCGGCGGCGGTGGTGGCAGGTAGTCGTCCAGCACCAGTTCGCCACCGCGCAGGGTCAGGTCGATGCCGGGCATGTCGCCGTTGCGCAGCTGGGCGCTGCCGGCGAACACGGTATCATCCAGCTGCAGCTGTAGCGGGGTCATATCCAGTTTACGGTCGGTCCCCTCGATGTTGGTTTCGAGGGTGAACTTCGTCAGTGCGGCACCACTCTGGGTGGTGAGTTCGGAGCCGGTCACCGCCAGCCAGGGGCGCAGCGGCTGCGCCTCGGCGTTCAGGGTGAGCTGGATCTGCCACGGCTGATCGTTGGCTGTGCGCCGCAGGCTGCCGCGCAAATAGATCTTGGCTGCTGCCTCGCCACTGGTGGCAGTGAGTTCCAGTGGCTGCAGGCGCAGTCCGTTCAGGCCCTCGTCCAGTGCCAGGGTACTGTCGAGGTTCAGGCTGACGGGCTCGGCAAGCGCATTGCCGGTGACCTCTGCGGTTGCCTGTACCAGGCCTGGCTCTCCGCCCGGCTCCAGGTTGTCGGCAGTGACCGAGAGCAGACTCAGCTGGTACTCGGTATTATTGCTGGCATCGCGGTAGCTGATGCGGCCGTCTTCCACCCGCAGCTGCTGCAGCGCCAGCTTGAGTTGCTGGGCGCCGGGCTCCGCCGGTTCGGTGGGCACCTGCAGTTGCGGTGGTTGGCTGGCCTGTTGTTTGCGCTGCGCCTCCATGGCTTCGGTGAGCAGTTCCCAGTTGCCGCGGCCATCCTTGTCGACCGTCAGCTCCACCTGCGGGGCGACCAGCAGGATTTCCTGCGCTTCGACACGTTTCTGCAGCAGCGGCATCAGGGCGACGCCAACGGCGATCTTCTCTGCCTGAACCAGCGGTTGGTCCGGCTGCGGCAGTGGCGCGAGTTTTACCCCCTCGAGCTCGAGCGCGATATTGGGCCAGATCTGCCAGCCGATATCGCCATCCAGGCGCAGGGCGATGCCCTGTTTGGCGGCGAGTTGTTCCAGTTGCGGTTTGTAGCGGTTGACGTCGATGCCCATCAGCAGCCAGGCAGCGGCGCCGGCAAGGAGCAGAACGACAATGAGCAGGGCGACAAAAGTGCGCTTTATCCAGGCCATGAAGCAGCAAATCCCTCTGTTTTTGTAATGGTCAGTGGCGCAGGGCGCCGGTGTGCGACTGGTTATCTGTTTATTCAGACGCCCGCTGGCGGCAGGTGTTCCCGCGCAGGGCGGCTGAGGTCGCAACTGTCGGTTTGATTTCGAGGGTATTGTAGGAGAAATGCCCCCCGTGCCGATACACGGGGGGCTTCAGCAGGGAAAGTTTTGCGGATCAGAACAGGAAGCGGACGCCGGCTTCGACGCTGCGACCCATCTCCGGTGCGAACTCACGCAGCAGGGAGGTCGAGTTGCGGATCTCTTCATCCAGCAGGTTGCGGCCGCTGGCGAAGAGTACTGCGTCGGTGCCGCCGAACTTGAGGTTATAGCGCGCGGTCAGGTCCATGCGCGTGTAGCCGTCGGTCGCCTCCTCAAAGGCGCCGGCACGCTCCTGCTCGGAGGCCCTGGTGGTGCGCAACTCCCAGTTCCACTGGTCGTAGTCACCACCGAAGGCCAGGCCAACCCGCAGCGGCGGCATGCGCGGTACATCGGTGCTGTATTCGCGGCCCTCGCCCTCTTCGTGGGCATGTTCAACCCCGGCCTCTTCGTGTTCTTCGTGGAGGAGATCCAGGTTGCTGGTAAAGCTGGCGCGCACGCTGTCACCGAACAGTTCCACATAGTGACCGCCGGTGAAGGGGAAGCGCACGGAGGCCTCCGCGCCGTAGAACACCGCATCGCGGTTGGTGTAGGCGTAGATGGGCAGCTCGGCCTCGATGTTCTCCTCACCGGTGTTGGCGGCATAGATGTAATCCGCCACATGGTTGTAGAACAGGTTGGCTTCGAAGCGCGCCGCATGCCAGCCGCTGGCCTCCTCGTTGTGGTGGTGGTAACCCAGCTCCAGGTTGACGGACTGCTCCTTGTCGAGATCCTCATCGCCCTCGATATAGCGCGCCTCTGCCAGATGGGCGCCATCCGCAAACAGCTCCTCGGCCACCGGTGCCCGTTCGGCGCCGGTGATGCCCGCGCTGATGTGCTGATGCTCGGCGAGGAAGTATTGCAGTGATGAGCTCACGCCCAGCAGGTTGAAGTCGCGGCTATCGGCGAACTCCGGATCCACTTCGACCCGTTCGACGCGGCCGCCCATATCCAGGTGCCAGGCACCCCATTCCCGCTCTTTCATGGCGAAGATGCCTGCGGCGCGGGTATTGCTGGGCTGGATAAACGCCTCGTCACCGATGGCGGCGAAATCCTTATCTGAGAGCTGCACGCCGTAGGCGCCGCGCCACTCGCCGCCAGCGTCGTGGGTGAGTTCGACGCGGCTCTCCCAGGCATCGTTGGTGAAGCGGGTGCCCGGCTCGCCGGCATCGATTTCCACGTGTTCGTAGTCGTTGTAGCCGAGGCGGAAACTGAGCTTGTCCCAGTACTCGTCATTGAGACGGCGCTCGCCCTTGAGGTCGTAGCGGGTCTGGGCCAGGTCGATACGGACGTTGTCCTCGCCCTCCTCACCGTGCTCCTCGCCGGCGAGCTCTTCTCCAGCGTGCTCTTCCTCGTGTGCGTGCTCATGGGCGCCCAGCGGGATGCCGTAATTGTTCTCCAGCCGGTTCACGGACAGGCCGACAAAGCCCTGCTCGCCGATCCAAGACATTCCGCCGCTGTAGCTGTGGGCGCGGGCATTGGTATTGCCGACGAAGCCGTCGGTGTTGAACTCTTCCTCGTGCTCTTCACCGGCAAGCTCCTCGCCGGCGTGTTCCCCTGCGTGCTCACCTTCGTGTTCCAGGATCGCCAGGCCCGGGATGCGGGTGTCGTCGTTCTCGCGGTAGACACCGTCCAGATACCAGGCCAGCTGCCCTGCACCGCCGTTCAGGCGGAAGACGCCGGCATCCTGGTCGTTGCCGCTGTTATGGCGCATCTCGACGGCGCCTTCTACCTGCTCGGGAATACGGCTGGGGATGCGGCCATCGATCACGTTCACTACGCCACCGATGGCGCCACTGCCGTAGCGCAGGGTCGCCGGGCCGCGCAGGATCTCGATGCGCTGTGCCAACAACGGCTCAATGGCGACGGCGTGGTCAGCGCTGGTATTGGAGGCATCGGCGCTATCCATGTTGTCGCTGAGGATCTTGACCCGGTTGGCGCTCTGGCCGCGGATCACCGGCAGGCCCACGCCACCACCAAAAGACGCATTGGCAACGCCGAGTTCATTCTTGAGGGTGTCGCCGAGGGTGGCGGAAGCGGCGTCCCGCAGGGCCTCTCCGGAGAGCACCGAGACCGGTGCAGCAACGGCGTCGACGGGCTTCTCCAGGGGAGAAACGGTCACATTGACCTCTTCCAGGCGCTCGCCGGCGGCGAAAGTTGCAGATGCGGGTACGGTCAGGGCGCCGGCGATCGCCAGGGCCAGTTTGCTGGTTTTGTTCACGATTTTTATACCTGTCACAGGGCGCAACCCATAGCCTGCGAACGCGCAGGGGCGGGGCGCCGAAAATACGGATAAGGGTTGTTATCAGTGCTGGGACAGGGAGGCGGGCGGGCCGCGGGCGTTCTGGCGCTCGGGCTGACTGTCGCGGGGTGCCGGGGCACCCTGGGCGAGGTACAGGTAGCTGCCCACTGGGGCGTAGGCCTGGTACTCGCTGCCGGGGGCCGCGGGCATCTGGTGGGAGCAGATATCACAGAGTTCGTGGGAGGTATCCACGAAATGCACGTGTTCCGCCAATACCGGCTGTGCCGCGAGCATTGCTAGCAGCAGAACCAGGCTGGCCCAGAGACGGGTCTGTTGGCGGAATTGGGTGATCATGGTGCGTATCATATGGGCCGGACGCCACGAATCAAGTTTCATCTGTCACTATCTGCGTACACAGGCGACATTTGATCCTATAATCCGCGGCTTCCGTCTCATTGCAGCAGAAATAAGGACGAGCACCCCATGCGCAAGGCCAGCGTCAACCGCGACACCCTGGAAACCCAGATCAAGGTCAGCCTGAACCTGGACGGTGATGGACGCGGCAAGTTCGACACCGGCGTACCCTTCCTCGAGCACATGCTGGACCAGATCGCCCGCCACGGCATGATCGACCTGGATATCACCTGCAAGGGCGATGTGCATATCGATGACCACCACACCGTGGAGGACATCGGTATTACCCTGGGCAAGGCCATTGCCGAAGCGGCGGGGGACAAGAAGGGTATGACCCGCTACGGCCACAGCTATGTGCCTCTGGACGAGGCCCTGTCCCGGGTGGTGATCGACTTCTCCGGCCGCCCCGGCTTGGTGATGGATGTGCCCTTCACCCAGAAGCGCATCGGCAACTTCGATACCGAGCTGTTCTACGAATTCTTCCAGGGCTTTGTGAACCACGCCCTGGTGACCCTGCACATCGACTGCCTGAAGGGTCACAATGCCCATCACCAGGTGGAGACGGTGTTCAAGGCCTTCGGCCGCGCGCTGCGCATGGCCCTGACCCCGGATCCGCGCATGGCGGGCACCATGCCCTCCACCAAGGGGGTGCTCTGAGCCATGCAGCGCATTGCGGTACTCGACTACGGCATGGGCAACCTGCACTCGGTGGCCAGTGCCCTGCAGAAAGTGGCCCCGGGTGACGAGGTAATACTGGCCACGAGTCCCGGGCAGGCTGCCGACGCGGACCGCTTGCTGGTGCCCGGTGTCGGCGCGATCCGGGACTGTATGGCCGGCTTCGCCGAAGCGGGGTTCGAGCCGGTGTTGCGCGACGCGATCGATGCCGGCCTGCCGGTGCTCGGTATCTGTGTCGGCATGCAGATCATGATGCGCCACAGCGAAGAGAATAACGGCGTCGATTGCCTGGGGCTGTTCCCGCAGCCAGTGAAGTTCTTCGGCAGTGATCTGAACAGCGACGGCGAGCGTCTAAAAGTGCCCCATATGGGCTGGAACCAGGTGTGGCAGAAGTGCGAACACCCGCTCTGGCATGGTATCGCAGACGGCAGCCGCTTTTACTTCGTGCACAGCTATTACGTGCCGGCAGAGGGCAATGCCGCGCTGGCGGGGCAGACCGATTATGGTGTCTCCCTGGCGGCGGCGGTGGCAGACAGCAATGTCTTCGCTACCCAGTTCCATCCGGAAAAGAGTGCCGATGCCGGCCTGCAGCTGCTGCAGAACTTTGTCGCCTGGGACGGCCGCGCCTGAGCGCGGTCCGGTCCCGACCAACCAACGCCGAAACCAAGACAGAACCATGATTGTAATTCCCGCCATCGACTTGAAAGACGGCCAGTGCGTGCGCCTGCGCCAGGGCGAAATGGAAGACGCCACCGTTTTCTCCGACGACCCCCTCGCCACCGCCCGTCACTGGGTCGAGCGGGGAGCCCGGCGCCTGCACCTGGTGGACCTGAACGGGGCCTTCGCCGGCAACCCGGTCAATGGTGAGGCTGTTACCGCCATTGCCAAGGAATTCCCGCAGCTGCCAGTGCAGATTGGCGGAGGCATCCGCGACCTGCACACCGTTGAACGTTACCTGGATGCGGGTGTGACCTGGGCCATCATCGGCACCGCCGCGGTCAAGAACCCGGATCTGGTCAGGCAGGCCTGCCGCGAGTTCGAGGGCCATATCATCGTCGGCCTCGATGCAAAGGATGGCCTGGTGGCCACCGAGGGCTGGGCGGAAGTCTCCGACCAGCAGGCCACCGAACTGGCCAAACGCTTTGAGGACTGCGGGGTGAGCGCCATCGTCTACACCGATATCGCCCGTGACGGCATGATGCAGGGGGTCAACATCCCGGCCACGCTGGAGATGGCCCGCGCAGTGCAGATCCCCATCATTGCCTCCGGTGGTGTGAGCTGCATCGCGGATATCGAACAGCTGCTGGAAGCCGGTGATATATACGGTGCGATTACCGGTCGTGCGATTTATGAGGACAAGCTGGATTTGGCTGAAGCGCAGAAACTCTGTGACAGCTGGAAGCAATAAATTCGGCTTACTCCGTGGTTAAACCCGGATCTGAAGTCGGTGCGCCGACACCCCCTGCCTCGCAGGGTTGCCTGATTGCGAAAGCTTAAGCAATACAGGCAAATTGAATACGTAACAACGCTGACCCCGGAAGCGAAGTACAAGTGCCGGTGATGGAATTTCGAAACCGTCGGTAACAGGGACGTTACCGACGGAGCTACAGGGATGTATTACTGCGTTTTCGAAATTCCATCACCGGTGCTTGTGCGCCCCTGAACCCTGAACCCTGAAAGGTTTTTACCGGGAGTTGAGTGAAGGAAACACTATGGCCCTTGCCAAACGCATTATTCCCTGTCTCGATGTCGACGCCGGCCGCGTGGTCAAGGGCGTGAACTTTGTCGATATCCGCGATGCCGGCGATCCGGTGGAAATTGCCCGCCGCTATAACGAGGCGGGTGCGGATGAAATTACCTTTCTCGATATTACCGCCACTCATGAAGAGCGCGATACGATGCTGCACACCGTGGAGCAGATGGCTTCGCAGGTCTTCATCCCGCTGACCGTCGGTGGTGGTGTACGCACGTTGCAGGATATCCGCAACCTGCTCAATGCCGGTGCCGACAAAACCGCCATTAATTCTGCCGCAGTAAAAAATCCCGAGTTTGTGCGCGAGGCCGCCGAGCGTTTCGGTCGCCAGTGCATCGTGGTGGCCATCGATGCGAAGCAGGTCGCCGAGGGTCAGTGGGAAATCTTCACCCACGGCGGCCGCAAGCCGACCGGCATCGACGCAGTAGAGTGGGCAAAGCAGATGGCCGATCTCGGTGCAGGGGAAATCCTGCTCACCAGCATGGATCGCGACGGCACCAAGAATGGCTTCGACCTGGCCCTGACCCGTGCCATTTCAGATGCAGTGCCGGTGCCGGTGATTGCCTCCGGCGGCGTCGGCAATCTGCAGCATCTGGTGGATGGCGTTCTGGAAGGTGGTGCCGATGCAGTGCTGGCGGCGAGCATTTTCCACTTCGGCGAATACACGATCGCCGAGGCGAAGGAATATATGCAGAAGGCCGGTATCGAGATGCGGATCTAATCCCTGACTCAGCTCTATGGAAGGCCGGATCTGGTGTCTGCCCGGCCTCGCTCCAGCCCCCGCCGTTGTCACAATGCACTGCGGTTGTAGCACCCACTGACACTGGATCCCGGATCAAGCCCGGGATGACGCCGGTGGTGTGTTTCGGCCGTCCGATGGATCCAGGCCGGGATGACGACGGTGATGTGTTTCGGCCGTCCGATGGATCCAGTTCGGGATGACGACGGTGATTTGTTTCGACTGTCCGATGGATCCAGGTCCGGGTCCGCAAGCTTACTTCCAACCCTGTCGTCATACCGGCGCAGCCCGGTATCCAGTCACCTCGGTGCGGGCAGCGTACACGGGATCCCGGATCAAGTCCGGGATGACGCCGGTGGTGGGTTTCGGCTGTCCGATGGATCCAGGCCGGGATGACGACGGTGGATTGTTCCGGCCCTCCCATGGATGCAAGCCGAACTGAGTAAAAGCATGCTCCCACCTCTGTCGTCATACCGGCGCAGGCCGGTATCCAGTCACTCGGTGCGGGCAGCGTAAAGGGTAGGTTGTGAATTGCTCGGATTTCGGCGTAATAACCGCGGCCAGCGGCCGCTTCCATAAAGGGGGTCAGGCAGGAAGTCAGCGTCCCTGTTCTCTGCGCCAGCGGTGCGCCCGCCGGCTGCCGAATGCATGGATAACAGCGCCCTGGGGGTGTTTCTGGTTGGGTGGACTCGAAGAGGAGCCCTGCGATCCATCTTCCAGCGGTATCCCGAAGTACATTCGTACCGCGCGGTCTGCGGATGCCCGGCAGGGATAGGGGCCGAAGCAGGTGCCTCCTCTTACCTGGAAGAACCAGTCATCGCCGACCTTGTAGAAACGGTCGGAGCGCGGGGGGATCGGGCGCCCCTGCTCGCCTTTGCGGTACTGCTCCATATACATCCCTGTCCGCAGTGTCGCAGCGTCCTGCCGCGACGGTTACCTCAATCGGCCTTGGGGGCGTGCTCTTGTTTGCCACCATCCACGCGCCGGGGCCATGCCGGCGCTGTTCGGGTTGACTGCTAGGTTCAGTCGGCGCGGGCCACCTTGGCGCGTAGTTCACGATCGCGATTGGCATAGAGGTTCAGGCCCTTGAGCACATTCAGCGCCTCAAAGATCTGGTTGTCGCGGTCCAGCCAGTCCTCGCGCTCTTCCATCGCTTTCTTGCGATCTGCCGCATTGCGCTCCTCACCGCCGTTGCCATTGCCCAGGTGACCGGCGAGATCCGCCTCCGTGGTGCGCGCCGGACCTTCCAGGCGAGTGATCTTGACCCGCTCCACCAGGATATCGGGGGTGATGCCCTGGGCCTGGATCGAGCGGCCATTGGGGGTGAAATAGAGGGCGGTGGTGAGTTTGATGGCGCGGTCGCTGGTGATCGGGATCACGGTCTGTACCGAACCCTTGCCGAAGCTGTCGGTGCCCATCACCACGGCGCGGCGGTGATCCTGCAGCGCACCGGCAACGATCTCCGCCGCGGAGGCCGAGCCGTCATTGATCAGCACCACGATCGGTGCTCCGGCGGTGATATCACCGGGCTCCGCAGAGTAACTGAGCTGGGAGGATTCGGTGCGGCCCTCGGTGTAGACCACCAGGCCCTCCTCCAGGAAGGCATCGACCACCTCCACTGAAGACTGCAGTACACCGCCGGGGTTGTTGCGCAGGTCGATGATCAACCCCTTGAGTGCGCCCTTCTCCTGCAGCTTGTTGACCGCCTTCACTACATCGTCACCGGTGCCGAGCTGGAACTGGCTGATGCGCACATAACCGTAACCCTCGTCGAGGATGCGGCTGCGCACGCTGCGGACACGCACGGTGTCCCGCTTGAGGGTCACCTCGAAAGGCTCCTTGTAGCCCTTGCGGGCAATGGTGAGGGTGACGGAGCTGCCCTTGGGACCGCGCATGCGTTCCACTGCCTCGTCCAGACTCAGCCCTTTCATCGACTTGCCCGAAAGGCGCAGGATGATGTCGCCGGCTTTCAGGCCCGCGCGGGCCGCGGGGGTGTCGTCCATGGGCGTGACCACGGTGATATGGTCGTTCTCGATGCCCACCTCGATGCCGAGGCCGGCGAACTCACCGGTAGTGTTGGCCTGCAGGTCGTCGAAGGAATCCCGGTCCAGGTAGGAGGAGTGCGGGTCCAGCCCCTGCAGCATGCCCTTGATGGCATATTCCAGCAGCGTTCGGTCATCCACCTCCTCGATATACCCCTGGCGGATCTGTTCGAATACCTTGGCAAAGCTGCGCAGGTCTTCCAGCGGCAGGCGCGAGCTGGTGCTCTGCACCAGGTTCTCGGTGGGATCCACTTCGCTGAGGCCCATCAGGGGCAGAGCGGTCAGGGCAGCGGCGCCGATGAGGCTGGCCAGCGCTTTGGGAGTGAACATAGGGGAGGACCTCGGCCTTATTTCTACGCTTCTTTGCCAAAGTGTAGACCCGGGGTCCCCGGCAGGTTTTCAAGTTGGCGCGCGAGCCAACGGTGCCCCATCGGCGGGGGCGGGCTGTTTCAGCGCCGGCACCAGATGGTCGGGTCCTGCGGCTCACCGCGGTGGCGGATCTCAAAATAAACCCCGGTATGCTCAGTGCCGCCGCTGTTGCCGGTGCGGGCGATGATATCCCCGCTCTCGACCCATTCGCCGAGGCTGCGAGTGAGGGACTGGTTGTGGGCGTAAAGACTCATGTAACCATCGCCGTGATCGAGAATCATCAGCATGCCCTGGCCGCGCAGGTAATCCGAAAAGACCACCCGGCCGCGGTGAATGGCGCGTACCGGTTCCCCCTCACTGGCGCGAATGGATACCCCCTTCCAGGTGATGCCATTGGCGCGGCGCTGCCCGAAGGCGTTGGCGCGGCGCCCCTTCACCGGCCATGCCATACGGCCGCGCTGCCTGGCAAAGGGCTGCTGGTCCTGGGGGCTGATCAGGGTGGCAATTGCGCGACCCACCTCATCTACCAGGCGCTGCAGGCGCGAGCGGTCGTCCCGCAATTGCCGCAGCTCGCCGCTCTTGTCGGCCAGCCGGGCTGCCAGCCGATCCAGGGTTTTCTGCCGCGCGCGCTGGGCACTGACCAGTGCCCTCTCCTGGGATTGCAGGCGCTGGCGCTCGGCGTCTAGGGTGTCCCGTTCCCGCTGGATGGAAGAGGAGACGTTCTGCAGCGAGGAGAGGGTGGAGAGGTAGTCGTCGATGACGCGGGTGCGTTCTTGGAGAAAGTATTCGTGGTAGCGAAGCTGGCGGGCGATGGTCTGTGGATCCTGCTGGTTCAGGAGCAGCTTGATCTGCTCCTGTTTCCCTAGTCGGTAAGCGGCGGCGACTTCCTGCTCGACCCGCCGCTGCATACTTCGCCGCGATTCCTCCAGCTGCTGCTCCTCCTCCCTGAGCTCTTTCAGCTTGTCGGTGCGCGTGCGCATATCGTTCTTGATGCGATCGATGCGCTGCTTCAGCTCGGAGATGCTCTTTTCATTGTTCTCCAGGTCCTTGAGCAGCTGGTCGCGCTCGTTGCGGACCTGATTCAGCTCCTCCTGCAGGGTCGCAATGCGCTCCTTGATCTCCTTCAGGCGCGCCTGCTGCTCAGCCTCGGAGGCTTCCTGGGCCAGGGCTGGCCAGGCGGGCAGCAGGAGCAGCGAAAAAATAATTGCCGAAACAGTTTTCATTGGTCGAATTGCACCAGGCTGTGGCCAGTCATCTCTGCCGGTTGCGGCAGGTCCATCAATGCAAGCATGGTCGGGGCTACGTCGGCAAGGCTGCCGCCGTCGCGAAGACTCAGCTTGCGTTCGCCAATATAGACGAAAGGCACCGGCAGGGTGGAGTGCTGTGTGCTCACCTGGCCGGAGCCGGCATCGTACATTTCCTCGACGTTGCCATGGTCGGCGGTGATCAGCACTTCGCCACCGGCGGCCAGGGTGGCGTCGACGACGCGGCCGACACAGGTGTCCAGCGCCTCGACCGCCTTCACCGCGGCTTCGAATACGCCGGTGTGGCCAACCATATCGCCGTTGGCGTAGTTGCAGATGATGGCGTCATAGTGGCCGCTCCCGATGGCGGCAACCAGCTTGTCGGTCACCTCCGGGGCGCTCATCTCCGGTCGCAGGTCGTAGGTGGCCACATTGGGGGACTTGATCAGCTCGCGGGTCTCGCCAGCGTAGGGTTGCTCGCGGCCACCGCTGAAGAAGAAGGTCACGTGGGCGTATTTCTCGGTCTCGGCGATACGCAGCTGGTTGAGGCCGCGCCCGGCAATGTACTCACCGAACGAGTTGACCAGATCTTCCGGCGGGAAGGCGCAGCTGGCGTGGATGTCGGCGGCGTATTCGGTGGTCATGACAAAATCGGCGAGCTTCGGTGTGGCAGCACGCTCGAAGCCGTCGAACGCGTCTTCGGTAAAGGCGCGGGTCAGCTGGCGGGCGCGGTCCGGACGGAAATTCATGAAGATCAGGGCGTCGCCATCGGCGATCGGTGCCGGCTCGCCCACCAGTGTCGGCGCTACGAACTCGTCGTTTTCACCGCGCTCGTAAGCCGCCGTCAGGCCCGCCAGCGGGTCTTCGGCACGGTGTTCGGCCTCGCCCCTGGTCAGCATGTCGTACACCGGCTGCACACGCTCCCAGCGCTGGTCCCGGTCCATGGCGAAGTAGCGACCCGCCATGGTGGCGATGCGGGCATTGCCGACGCTGTCGCACACCTGCATCAGTCGCTGGAGCGAGGGTTCTGCACTGCGGGGGGGCGTGTCGCGGCCATCGAGGAAAGCGTGTACGTAAATTTGCCTGGCGCCCCGCTGGGCGGCGAGCGTCACCATGGCAACGATATGGTCCTCATGGCTGTGCACCCCGCCATCGGACAGCAGTCCCATGATATGCACCGCACCATCGTTGGCGACGGCCTTGTCCACGGCGCCGGTATAGGCGGTATTGCGGAAGAAGTCGCCGTCCTCGATCGCCTTGTTGATGCGGGTAAAGTTCTGGTACACGACCCGTCCGGCCCCCAGGGTCATATGTCCCACCTCGGAATTGCCCATCTGCCCCTCGGGCAGGCCCACCGCCATGCCGGAGGTCTGGATCAGCGTTCTGGGCCGCTCGGCCCAGATCCGGTCCCAGACCGGGGACTTGGCGGCGTGAATGGCATTGTGCTCGGCCTTTTCACTGTGGCCGAAGCCGTCCAGGATCAGCAGGACCAGTGGGCGGTGCTGGGGATGAGACTGCGCAGATGCCATGGCGTGGGGGTTCCTGTGCCGGTGATTGGAAAACGGACGCGGATTTTAACCCGATTCCGGGCTCCCGGTCAGGGGGCGCCGACCGGCCGGACAGTGCATTCCTGGTTAATAATTGCTCACAATCGTGTATACTGCCGCCGCACCGCGGCATGGGGCTGCGGCAAAACAACAACAGAGATAGCTGGGGGCGGAGTGGATTTTTTCGTCTTTATGAGCGAGCAGTGGCTGCTGGTCAGCCTGCTGGTGATTTTGCTTTATGCATTTGCGTTCTCCGAGCGCCACAGGGCCGGTGTCCCGGCTTCCGTGCACGAGGTGACGCGGTTGATCAACGTTGAGGACGCCCGCGTGCTGGACGTGCGCGACCGCAGCGAGTTCAACGCCGGGCACATCGTCGATGCCATCCACATTCCCCACGGGGAAGTGGCCGGTCGACTCGGCGAGCTGGCGAAATACAAGGAGAAACCGCTGATCGTGGCAGACAAGCTCGGCCAGCACGCCGGCGCCGTAGGCCGCCTGTTGAAGCGGGAGGGCTACCAGGTGCGTCGCCTCCAAGGCGGCATGAGTGAGTGGGCCAACCAGAACCTGCCCCTGGTGAAGGGCTGAGTTTTCATCGAGGAGTTGCGGTAACGAGTATGCAAAACGTCGTGATTTACACTACCCGCTTCTGCCCCTTCTGTATCCGGGCCAAGTACCTGCTGGACAAGAAGGGCGTGAAGTACGACGAGATTGCGGTGGACGGCAACCCCACCCTGCGCGCCGAGATGACGGCCAAGGCCGGCAAGCACACGGTGCCCCAGATCTGGGTGGGCAAGCAGCACGTGGGTGGCTGCGACGAACTGATGGCTGCGGAACGCAGTGGCCAGCTGGACAAGCTGCTGGCGGCCACTGGCTGAGGCAGTCGTCGGCGGACAAAAACACCGCCGGCAAGCATTCCGGCCTTGAAACGGCTTTCAAAGGCCCCAATTGAAAGACCCTAACAGGGAGTCTTTCTCACGGAAGGCAAAACGAACCATCTAAATAAAGTACAGGCAGTAACATGGCTGAAGAACAAAACGGCGCAGCGACCAACGCAGAGGCTCCAAACGTACAATTCCAGATGCAGCGCATCTACCTGAAAGACCTCTCCTTCGAGACCCCGATGGGTGCCGAGGTCTTCAAGAAAGAGTGGAAGCCGCAGGTCAACCAGGAACTGAACACCAAGACCTCCAAGATCGACGAAGATCTCTACGAGGTTGCCCTGACCCTGACCATCACCGTCAAGCTCGAAGAAGACACCGCATTCCTGGTGGAAGTGAAGCAGGCTGGCCTGTTCACCGTGAAGGGCCTGGAAGGTCAGCAGTTGGCCCAGGTGCTGAACACCGCCTGCCCGCAGATCCTGTTCCCCTACGCCCGCGAAGTGGTGGACAACGCTGTGACCAAGGGTTCTTTCCCGGCCCTGATGTTGCCGCCGATCAACTTCGACGCGCTGTTCGCCTCTGCCCTGGCCCAGGCCCAGAAGCAGGCCGAAGGCGCACAGGCAGAAGAGAAGGCCGAAGCCTGATCCGCTTCCCTCTCGATCTGAAAAGGCCCCAATCGGGGCCTTTTTTGTTGGTCGGGTAGTCGCTCCCGGGCTTGAGTGCCCGCTGTCGATCACCTAGGCTCGAGGGCCGCGACTGGAGAATTCGTCATGCAGTGGGATTTGCCGCAGCCTTACACACTGTCCGTGACCGTGGGCCCCGAACACGTCGACGGGCTGCACCACGCCAACAATGCCGAATATGTGCGCTGGTGTGAGCGGGCGGGCTGGGCGCACAGTGTTGCGCTGGGGCTGGACGTGGCCAATTACCAGGATCTCGACCGCGGCATGGCCATCCGTCATGCAGAGTACGACTATATACTGGCGGCGAGGGAGGGTGACGAGCTGTTGTTCGGCACCTGGCTGACCCTTGTGGATGGCCGCCTGAACATGACCCGCCGCTTTCAGGTCTTCCGCCCCTCCGATGGTGCCCTGATCCTGCGCGCCCAGTGGCAGCTGGTCTGTATCGAGCTGTCTTCCGGCAGACCGAAGCGGATGCCGGCGCTGTTCCGGGACATCTATGCCCCGGCTGTGGTACGAGCCGACCAACCTACCGTGGAGCAGACCAATGAGTGAGAGTGAGGCCTTCGCCACCCTGACCAGTAATAGCGGTGCCCTGAAGGACAAGACTGTTTTCATCACCGGTGCCAGCCGCGGCATTGGCCGGGCCATTGCCCTGAAGTGCGCCGCCAACGGGGCCAATATCGTCATCGCGGCCAAGTCCGCGGAGCCCCATCCCAAGCTGCCGGGTACCATCTTTTCGGTAGCAGAAGAAGTCGAGGCCCTCGGCGGCAAGGCGCTGCCGTTGCAGGTGGATGTGCGCGAGGAGGCGCAGCTGGCCGAGGCCATGGCTCAGGCCGCGGAGAAATTCGGCGGTATCGATGCGGTGATCAACAACGCCGGGGCGATCAACCTCACCAATGTCGAGAATACGCCCCCCAAGCGTTATGACCTGATGCAGAGCATCAACAGCCGGGCTGTCTACCTGACCGCGCACCTGGCAATTCCGTACCTGAAGAAGTCCAAACAGGGCCATATCATCAGCCTGTCGCCGCCTCTGAACCTCAAGCCCAAGTGGCTGGGTCCCTGTGCCCCCTATGCGCTGTCCAAGTTTGGCATGACCATCCTCAGCATGGGGCTGGCGGAGGAGCTGCGGGAGGCCGGCGTCAGTGTCACAACGCTGTGGCCGCGCACCCTGGTGGCGACGGCGGCAATCGAGTTCGCTGTCGGCAGCCGGGAGATGTTTGAACAGAGCCGCAAGCCGATGATCATGGCGGACGCCGCCTTTGAAATCCTGCAGACCCCGAATGGTGAACTCTCCGGGCAGCAGCTGATTGACGAGGAGTTGTTGCGCGAGCGCGGGGTTACCGATTTCACCGAATACGCACATAATCCGGACAAGGCCGACCAGTTGGCGGTGGACCTGTTTCTGGACCCGTAAGATGTTTCACCGGGGGGAGGTAGAACAGTGGCAGATGACAGCAATCTGTTTCAGGAGGCGCTCGGCCAGCTCGGGGATGTGAAACCCCTGAAGCGGGAGCGCCGCGTGCCGCTCAAAAAGCAGCAGGAAGCCGTCCTGGACCTGCGCGCCCGCCGCGAGGCGGCAACACACGAGAAAGTGCAGGAGTTCAATCCCCTCGCCGGGGAATTCGTCGAGCCTGTGGACCCCTGGGATCCGCTGGAATTCAAGCGCGATGGGGTGCAGAACGGGGTCTACCGTAACCTGCGCCTGGGCAAGTACCAGGTGGATGCGCGGCTCGATCTGCACCGCCACTCTGTGGAGTCTGCACGACGCGCCGTGTTCGAATTCGTGCGCGACTGCCTCGAGGCCGATGTGCGCTGCGCCCTGATTACCCACGGCAAAGGGGAAGGGCGCAAACAGCCGGCGCTGCTGAAGAGTTGCGTCAACGCCTGGTTGCCGCAACTGGACGAGGTGCTGGCTTTCCATAGCGCGCAAAAGCAGCACGGCGGCCTCGGTGCCACCTATGTCTTACTGCGCAAGAGCGAGCGCAAGCGCCAGGACAACCTGGAGCGCCATCAGCGGCGACGTTAAGCAAGACGGTCAACTCTCAAGGGCGTGTCATCTGTTTGTCACGCCCCGAAGCTACTATGCCCTCACAACGAACGGCCTGTCCTGCCCGCGACTGACTTCACTACGGGATCGTTGTTCTTCTCTCTTTGATTTGCGTTTCCCATCGCTGGTGGTGGGCCTGAACAGCGGGTGCCGAATGGTGTCCCCGGTTCGATGGCATTTTCTGACCATAAGAAATATAGGCGGCTTACGGGCCGCCATTTTTTTTGCAACAGGGGAATGGATCAGGGGGCCGGGGGGGGTGGGTTGTCGGTGCGCCTGAACTCCAGTCGTGTCATGCCGCCCTCGTCCTGCAGAATCAAGGCGTCCCCTTCTACATTGAGACTGTCTGTCAGGGGCAGGGCCCGCAGGTAGTCCTGCTCAAGTTCACTGCTCTCCCGCACATTGCCCATACGGGAGATCTCCGGGATCTGTGACCAGTTAATCCGGCCGTCCTCCTGCAGGCTGAAGCGACCCAGGTAGGGGTTGTTGCCGGCGCTGCCGCGCACATAGCCGAGGTCATCACAGGTAAAGTAAGGGCGGTCGCGCAGGAATGTCTGCCAGAGAAGCCTGGAACGGTGTTCGCGGCCATCGATGGACATGCGCTTCAGCAGCCACTGGTGATCACATACGGACTGCTCTGCCACTGGCACTTCGTTCGGGGCATCATCCATCATTCCGCAAGCGGTGAGTGATGGCACTAATGCGAAGGCGGCAATAAAAACTGCGGGCCTGGGCAACATGGGACAATTCTCATTATTGTGGTGAAGTGTCCGCCATATTAAACACTAAAATGCGCTCCGGGTCTGTGGCCGGCATCAAGGCTCAACCCTGACATATTCGATATAGATATTGCCTGAGGCGTCGCGCAGGATCAGGCGGCCACCACCGGACTTGGTAAACGCCTGTCGGGTGCCAGCCAGAGCGCGCAGGTACGTATTTTCCTGCTCCATCAGTGGCGCCGGTCCGGCCATTTTTGTCGAGGCAAAGCTGGAGGTGTCCCACAGCATCAGGCCGTTGTCGGTAATCTGGACACTGCCGCGGTAGGTATTGATGCCGCTCTTGCCCATCACATTGCCTTCTGCATTACAGACGAAAGTGAAGCGGGAATTCTCCTCGATCGGCACCGCTGCGCCATTGACGCGCAGCCTTTTGAGCTGCCATTTAGTCGCACAAACTGAATTGATGCTGCCGGCAGTCTGTACCACCTGCGGTTCGTCTGTACCAAGACCCAGGCAGCCGGCGATCACCAGTGTCAGCCCGGCCAGCCATAACAGCGCAAATTTACTCATTGCCACCTCACTTTGCTGCGCCCATAAGAAAAGGGGCGGCAGCGTTCCCTGTGCACCCATCCTGCCCCTAGCTTAGTTGCTGGGGGCGACGGCGAGTGGAAAAGCGCGACGGGCTATGCTGGAAAAAACCACTCCGGTAAAAAAGTGACCGCCGCCACAGGGATGTGCTTGCGCATGATTCGACGCACCAAAATCGTTGCCACCCTCGGACCCGCCTCTGACAAGGCGGATGTCCTGGTCAGGCTTATTGCGGCTGGAGTAAATACCGTTCGCCTGAATTTTTCCCATGGGCACGATGATGACCACCGCCGCCGCGCGGCCCTGGTCAGGGAGGAGGCGCGCCGACAGAAGCGCCATGTGGCCATCCTCGGCGACCTGCAGGGGCCCAAAATCCGTGTGGGTCGTTTCAGTGAAGGGCGGGCACTGCTGGAGCGGGGTGCGACGTTTGTGCTCGACCCCGGCTGGGGTGATAACGCCGGCAATGCCGAGGGTGTCTCCGTGGACTATGCGGAGCTGGCCAGTGATTGCCGCGCCGGCGATATCCTGTTGCTGGATGACGGTCGCCTGCGGCTGTTGGTCCAGAGCGTGGAAGGGCAGCGGCTCAATACCCTGGTGGAGGTCGGCGGCTGGCTTTCCAACAACAAGGGCATCAACAAGCTCGGTGGTGGCCTGACGGCGCCGGCGCTGACCGGGAAGGACCAGCGGGACATCGAGGTCGCCGCCGAACTGGAGCTGGACTATCTCGCGGTTTCTTTTCCCCGCGATGCGGACGATATCGTCAGGGCACGTGAACTCCTGCATGCGGCTGGGGGGCGGGCACACATCGTCGCCAAGGTGGAGCGCGCGGAAGCGGTCGCGGACGAAGCCCGGCTCGACCAGCTGATACTCGCCAGTGATGCCATCATGGTGGCGCGTGGGGACCTGGCGGTGGAGATCGGCGATGCGGAACTGATGGGGGTGCAGAAGCACCTGATCCGTCGGGCCCGCCACCTCAGCCGCGTGGTGATTACGGCCACGCAGATGATGGAGTCGATGATCTCCAGCCCGGTACCCACGCGGGCCGAAGTTTGCGATGTGGCGAATGCGGTGCTCGACGGGACTGATGCGGTCATGCTGTCGGCGGAGACCGCTGCCGGCGACTATCCGGTAGAAACCGTGGAGCATATGGCGGAAGTCATCGTCGGTGCGGAAAAGCATCGCGCCACCCGGCGACCACCGCGGGTGATGCGGGACAATTACCCCGCCGGCGACGAGTGTATTGCCATGGCCGCCATGGCCATCGCCAACCACTGCCGTGATATCCGGGCCATCATCTGCCAGACAGAGACCGGCAATACCGCCCGGCTCATGTCCAGGGTCCGGTCCGATATCCCCATCTTTGCCTTCTGCCGCCATCCGGTCACCTGTAACCGGGTGGCGCTCTACCGTGGCGTCGACCCGGTGCTCATGCAGGTGGAAGGTCTCGATGGTATCGAGCGGGACCGCAAGGCCATCGACCATCTTAAGAAGCGTAAATTCCTGCAGCGCGGGGATTTTGTCCTCATCTCACGCGGTTACCACCAGGATGTGGGTGGTAATACCGATACGCTACGCATTGTGCAGGTGGAGTGAGGGCTTCTCGCGAGTTAAGACGTGATCCGGCCTGTCGTCTGCTTTTGCAAAATGGCGCCTATTGCCTCACTTTGACAGCCGTTTCCTCTAGTCTGAAACATGAGTGCGGTAATCACCGCTCCACTCATCAGTGTCTAGAGGTAACTGCAGTGCAGAAGTTGTGTTGTATTCTGCTGGCAGCGGCCATGGCGACAGGAGTTGCCGGTTGTTCCACAACCGCGTCCAAGGGTGCCCCCAAGTCATTGACCATGAACGGTCAGAAATTCCATTGCATCGAGGAAGAGCAGGAAACCAGAATCCTGGTTCGCTGTGTGCGGGCGAGTTGATCGTGGCGCCGGAGCAAGGCGGGTGACCGGCATTACCGGGAGCCCGTTCTGCAGATACAAAAAAGCCGCAAACAGCGATGTTTGCGGCCAAGGGTTTTGCTCAGTGAGCTGGGGGCCAACCTGACCCCCGAAAGACTTCCTAACCTGTGAGATCGGGATTAGAAGTTGTAGTTGCCGGTGAGGGCGATGGTGCGCGGAGCGCCGTAGAAGCCTGTGTCGAAGGCGCCACCGAAGGCATAGCCAGCGATGCGGTATTCCTTGTCAGTCAGGTTCTTGCCCACCAGGCCCGCCTGCCATTTGCCGTCCGCGCTGTAGTAGGTGGCAGTCATGTCCACCAGCGTGTAGGCCTCCTGGTCGAGGACGGGGTTCGGCACCTCGAAGATCTGGGTGTCGGCACGGTAGGAGATGGTCGGGTTGATCACGACCTCAGCACCGCTCTGCATCGGCAGGGAGTAGTTCAGCTGGAACATGGCGGTGGTATCCGGCGTGTTCTGCAGATCACGCTGGTCGGATACGTCCACGCCACCAGAGATGAATTCCAGGAACTCGGTATCGGCGTAACCCAGGGCCAGGTTGGCCATCAGGTTGTCGGTCATCGCCAGCGTGGCTTCCAGCTCGATACCCTGAATGCGGGATTCACCGGCGTTCAGCACGGCACTGGCGAAGCCACCGCCCTCAACAAATTCCTGTACGGTCACCTGCATGTCCTTGTAGTCGGCACGGAAGGCGGCCGCGTTCAGGCGCAGGCGGTTGTTGAACAGGTCGGACTTCACACCGAACTCGTAGGTGTCCACGGTTTCCGGATCGAAGCCGTCTACTGTGGAAGGCAGCTGGCTGGCATCGCCGCGCATATCGAAGCCGCCGCTCTTGAAGCCTGCGCTGTAACCGGCGTAGACCATCACATCATCGTTGATCTGGTGATCAATGCCGATATGCGGTGTGAATTCGCCCCAGGAATCACTGTTCTCGTAGTCGGTCAGCACGCCGAGCAGGATCGGGTCAGCCCCTTCGGGGTAGTACTTGTCCTGGAAGGTGGGGCTGTACAGGCTGAGATAGTTCGCCTTGAATACATCGGCGTCTTTCTCATCCTTGGTGTAGCGGCCGCCGAGGCTCAGGTTCCAGTCCGGGGCGAACTGCCAGTTGTAGTGGGCATAGGCCGACAGGCTGGTGGTATCCACGGAACCGGCCACATTCTGTGTCAGCGGGATGCCGATGACGTTGGTGAGATAACCCAGTACTGCATCAAAGGAACCAGCTGCGGTGCCGGTGTAGTAGTAGACGCCGCTGACCAGGTCTGCGTTATCGCCTTCCCAGATCAGCTGGAATTCCTGGGTAGTCTGGTCATCTTCGTAGAAAGCGGGTACGTCGAAGTCGGGACGGTTGACGCTGTCAAAGTCAATCGCGGTCTGCGTTTCGCCCTGACGGAACGCGGTGGTGGACTTCAGGGTAACGCTGTCGCTGAGCTCATACTCTGCAGTCAGGGACGCGCCGCTGGTCTCTACCAGGTTGTCGTACAGCATGTTGGATTCGGTGTCGTAGACGCTGTCCAGTACCGGCTCACCGCCGAGTCCCGGAGCGAGGCGATAGCCGTGCTTGGGCGCAGACTTGTCAGTGGTCTGGTCTGCCGCTACGCGCACCCAGAGAGCATCGCTCGGGTTGAATTCCAGGGCGACACGGGCGCTGACGATATCTTTGTTGTACTGCTCGTCACCGGTGATGACGTTTTCGCCGTAGCCATCGCGCTGGAAGCTGGCGATGGCACCACCCAGGTATACGCCATCAGCGATTTCGGTGGAGCCGGCCACTTTCAGGTCGGTCTGGCTGTAGCTGCCCACGGCGCCGGAGATAGAGACACGGGTGTCGCCGGACATCTTCTTGGTGACGTACTTCACGGCACCGCCGATGGTGTTCTTACCATAGAGGGTACCCTGCGGGCCGCGCAGCACTTCCACGCGCTCTACGTCGAGAATATCCAGAACCGCACCCTGCGGGCGTGCAATGTAGACGTCGTCCACGTAGATACCAACACCCGGCTCAAAGCCCCACAGCGGGTCCTGCTGGCCGATGCCGCGGATAAACGCCGTCAGGGTGGAGTTGGTGCCGCGGCTCGCCTGCAGCGTGGTGTTGGGGGACAGCTTCTGGACGTCAGTCAGGTCGCTGACGCCAGCTTGCAGCAGCTGGTCCTCGCTGATTGCAGTAACGGCCACCGGAACTTCCTGCATTGACTGTTCACGCTTCTGCGCGGTAACGGTCACCTCTTCCAGGGCGGGCTCGGCATAGGTAAAGCTGGCACCGCAGGCAAGCATGACGCCGGCGGCGATGGGATGAAACTTTATTGCTCTCATTGCGACTCTCTCCATTCACCAATATTTATGGTTGTTATAAATCTTGCGGATAGCCACTGTATCCGCTCCCGGTCTAGTTGCCTGTTAGACCAAGGTATGACGGCTGGCTGTGGTCCCGGGGAGGACAAAAAACAGCCAGTAGGGTAAGGTTCGGTTTCGAGATTGCTCCGCCTGTTCTTTGACCAATGCGCCCGCTCGATTCACGGGTTGGCGGAAAAATCTACAGCAAGAATAACTGGCACAAGCCCATCCTGTCATGGGTCAGCGCTTGTCAGTTGGCGCCAGAATGCTCTCCGGGGATAGCTGGCGCCAAATAACAAAAACTGAGAGAAGACGCGTTTGTTCAGCCTGACTACCCTGGCCGCAGTGGCACTGGCCTATCTGCTGTTGCTGTTTGCCATCGCCTTCTGGGGCGACCGCATGCCGGCGCACCGTCTGCGCCCCATCAAGCCGCTGATGCTGGCCCTGGCCGGCACCTATACCAGTGCCTGGATGTTCTTCGGCACACCGGCTCAGGCGGTCGAGGAGGGCTGGATTCTGCCGCCCACCTTCGTCGGTGCCAGCCTCATGCTGATCTTCGGGGCCCCGCTCCTGGCCCGCTTTGTGCGGATGAGCAAACAGCAGGGCTCCACTTCCATTGCGGATTTCATCTCGGCCCAGTTCGGCGGTTCCCAGTGGCTGGCGGCGGCAGTGGCCGTGCTCGCCCTGGTGGCGGTGCTGCCCTACCTGGCCCTGCAGTTGCGGGCGGTAGCCGACAGTTTCCTGTTGCTGGGGGGGAGTGGCGATATCAGCCCGGTGCTGGTGACGGCAATCGTCAGTGCGACACTCGGTCTGTTTGCGCTGCTGTTTGGTACCCGGCATATCGACAGCAGTGTGCATCGCAACGGCATGTTGCTGGCCGTGGCCTTCGAGGCGCTGGTGAAGATCGGGGCTTTCGTGGCCGTGGCCTGGTTTGTGATGGCCGGCGCCTTTGATGGCGCGACCGACCTGATGCGCTCTGGTCTGGAGAGCGACAAGGTCCGCGCACTGGCGGAATCCCGTCCGGCAGATACCGGCTTCCTGGCCGTGGTGGTGCTGGGTATGGCAGCCATGTTCTGCCTGCCGCGCCAGTTCCATATCCTGATGATCGAAAGTGACGGCGAGCAGGATGTTGGCCCGGTGCGCAAGCTGATCCCGCTGTACCTGGGTGTCCTGTCGGTGGCGATCCTGATCGTCGGCTATGGTGGGCTGCTGTGGCTGCCGGACAGCTACAGCAACCCGGAGCGCTTTGTGCTGGGCCTGCCTCTGGAGAGCGGCTCCACGGCGCTGGCTCTGCTGGCCTTTGTCGGTGGCCTTTCCGCCGGCTCCAGTATGGTCATCATCGCCACCATCGCCCTGTCCACCATGATCGCCAATACCATGGTGGTGCCCTGGTGGCTGCAGCGCCTGCAGGCGCGTCCTGTCGGGCAGGTACTGGGCACGGACCTGCGCCGGGTGCGGCGGGTGATCATCGCCCTGATCATGCTGGCTGCTTTTGCGGTTAATGAGGGGATCGGGGCCGGGGTGCGACTGGGTACCTTCGGGCTGCTGTCACTGGCCCTGGTGGGCCAGCTGGCCCCGGCAATGATCGCTGCGGCCTGGTGGCCGGCCCGCTGGCCCCGCCTGCGTGCAGCGGGTGTGATGACCGGCCTGGCAGCCGGCGCTGCGATCTGGAGCCTGTCAGCGCTGCCGGCAGCGGTCGGTAACCCGGATCTGATTGCGCGGACCCTGGGGCTGGAGTGGAGTGCCCTCTCCATTACCACGCTGTTCGGCCTGGGCCTGAACAGCCTGCTGCTGGTCTCCGTTTCGCTGTTGCTGCATCGCTGGCAGCCACAGGGCCGCAAGGCCGCGGAGACCCCGGTCAACAAGGTCCGCCTGCGTGAACTGCTGGCGCGCTTTGTCGGTCGCGATGCGGCAGAGCGGACCTTTGCCGGAATTGCCGCCGAGAGTGGCGACCGCAAGAGTGCCTCGGCAGAGGATTACCGGGATGCGGTGGAGAAGATCCTCGCCGGTATCGTCGGGTCCACGAGTGCGCGGCGACTGGTGCGGCAGCACAACAGCGCCGAGGTCAGCCCGCAGACGCTGGAGCAGGCCAGTGCCATCTACCAGTTTGGTCGCGGCCTGCTGCAGAGCAGCATCGACAATATCGACCAGGGCATCTCCGTGGTCGATGCCAACCTCAACCTGGTGGCCTGGAACCGGCGCTATGTAGAGCTGTTCAACTACCCCGGCTCGATGATCTACGTCGGCCAGCCAGTGGCAGAGCTGGTGCGCTATAACGCCAGCCGCGGTGAGTGCGGCCCCGGGGCGGTGGAGATGCACGTGCAGAAACGGGTGGAACACCTTCGCGCCGGCACCGCCTACCGGGTCCAGCGTCACCGTACGGACGGCACGGTGCTGGAAATCCGCGGCAATCCGTTGCCGGGCGGCGGGTTTGTAACCACTTACACCGACGTTTCGGACTACCAGCGCGCGCTGGCTGAATTGACGGAAGTGCGGGATTCGCTGGAGCAGAAAGTGGCGGCACGGACCGGTGAGCTGCAGGCCCTGAACAGCGAGCTCCACGCCGCCAGTGCCGGCAAGACCCGCTTCCTCGCCGCCGCCAGTCACGACCTGGTACAGCCCCTGAACGCCAGTCGCCTGTTCCTCGATGCGCTCAGTGCGCGCCAGCTCGACAGCGACAGCGCCCGCCTGCTGACCCGCGCCGACAGCGCCCTGGCCGCGGCGGAACAGCTGATTACCGATATGCTGCAGATCGCGCGTATGGACGCGGGTGATATCCATCCGCAGATGCAGGCCATGGCACTGGAGCCGGTACTGGACAATGCGGTGGCCCAGGCCCGCCTGGCCGCGGAAGCCAAGGGGATTGAATTACGCTACCGCCCCACCGACCTGTGGGTACACAGCGATGAAAAGATGCTGCGCCGGGTGGTGCAGAACCTGCTCGACAACGCAGTCAAATACACCCGCAGTGGTGGGGTGCTGCTGGTCGCCCGCGGGCGCGGGGACCGGGTCTCGCTGGAGGTCTGGGATACCGGGTGCGGTATCGATGAGTCCCTCCAGCAGGATATTTTCCGCGAGTTCTGCCGCCTCGACAGTCCCGGTCAGGAGGTGCAGCGGGAGCACGGTTACGGACTGGGACTCGCCACCGTGGAGCGTCTGTGTCGCCTGCTGCAGTCGCCCATCAGCCTTACTTCCCGTACCGGTCGCGGCAGTGTGTTCCGCGTGCGCCTGCCCCGTTCCCGGCCGCTGGCCCGCCGAGTGCCTGCGCCCGCCCAGCTGCAGCCGGCGAGGTCCTCCCTGAGTCTGCGCGTTGCCTGCGTCGACAACGAGCCGGCGATCCTGGAGGCGATGGAAGCGTTACTGGGAGGGTGGGGTTGCCAGGTCGCGAGCGCCCCGAACCGGGAGTCTGCGCTGGAGCTGGAGCAGCCGGATCTGCTGCTGATGGACTTTCACCTGGGCAACAGTATCGACGGTATTGCCCTGGCGCGGGAGCTGATGGCGCGGTGGGGTGCGACCGTGCCCTGTGTGATCATCTCGGCGGAAAACACCGACCTGGTAAAGAACCGCGCCCAGCGCGCCGGTTGGCAATTCCTGCAGAAACCGCTGCGCCCGGGTGCCCTGCGGGCGCTGCTGCAGGCGCAGCAGAAGAGCGGACGCCGTGACCCTGCGACCAAGGTCGTATAGGGCAGTGATCCCGCTCTGGTTAGTGTGACGTTTAATAAGAATGCCCGGAACAGTAAGCCGGGCGCAGCCTTCTGGAAGTCGCTATGAAGAAATATGTCCTCGAAATCCTGATGTTCACCGCCTACGCGCTGTTCGCGGCGTCCTGGGTATCCGGTGCCATCCTGACCCCCAGCGTGCAGGCCTCCTTTGGTGAGGCCGGTCTTGCCAATGCCACCTGGGGCAGTAACGTCATCACTATCGCCAAGATTGTCGGCAACCTGGCTGCCGCCATGCTGCTGGTGCGCCTCGGCGTGAAGCGGGCCTTTACCATCGCCGTGCTGCTGATTGCGGCCGGCGGCCTGGGTGCGCTGGCCGGTGATTACATCGGCTGGCTCTGGTCGCGCCTGGCCCTGGGGCTCGGCGGTGCGCTGGCGATCGTCTACTTCAACCCGGTGGTGCTGCACTACTTCGCCGCGGAAGAGCGCCCGCTGATCAACGGAGTCAATGCCGCAGCCTTCAATACCGGTAACCTGATCGCGCTGCTCTCCACCGGAGCGCTGGCCGCCTGGATGGGCAGCTGGCAGTCCGTGGTGGCGCTCTATGGCGTGATGGTGGTGGCCCTGGCAGTGCTCTGGTGGCTCTCGGCCGAGGACTTCTCCCTGTCCGGTGCAGCCAACAAGGGCCAGCCGGAAGAAAAATACGGCCTGCGCGAGGGTATTCGTGAAGGTTTCAACTGGTGGCTGCCGCTCGCCTACTGCGGTGTGCTGTTCTGCTACATCGCTGTGTTTGCCCTGTTTCCGCTGATCGATGGTTTTGCAGTGGCCAGTAACCACCTGTCAGCTGTGATGATTGCTGCCGGCATGGTGGGCACTGTGGCCGGTATCATGATTACACGCCGCTATCCGCTGCGCCTGCCGGTGCTGCGTTATGCGGGCCTGGCGCTGGTGATCTTCGCGGCACTGATGGTGCTGAGCCGCAACCCGGTCATCGCCTATGCCGCGGCGGCTCTTGCCGGCTTCTTCATGTTCCTGCCCATGACTGCGCTGGTGACGCTGCCGCAGGAGCTGCCGGGCATGACCCCCGGTCGCATCACGGTGACCTTTGCCATGTTCTGGTCCATTTCCTACGGTGTCGAAACCGTGCTGATGTATGGGGCGGGTCTGATGGCGGACATGACCGGTGAGCCGGCGATTGCGGCCTACATCGCCGTGGCCTGTTCCGCCTCCCTGTTTGTGTTTTCCTTCATGCTGCCAGAGAGCGGCAAAAAGCCTGCGAGCGATGTAAAAGAGGAATCGGATAATGCAGAAAGCGCGACAGCTTGATCCGGCACTGGCCCAGTGGCTGGAAACGATCAATGAGGTGGTGGCAAAGCTGAAGGCCGCCGGCTTTGAGCCGACCCCCACCAATGCCCGTGAAAGTCTCGCCAATCTGACCCGGGGCTTTGTCGAGGCGGGTCCGGAAATGCCGGCAGTGGATACCACTGTGCCCGGCCCCCGCTATGCCGTGCCGGTGCGTATCTATCGCCCGGAGGAGAATGATGGCGGTCCGGCGATCATCTATGCCCATGGCGGCGGCCATATGGCCGGCAGCGTGTCCGTGTACGACCCGATTTGCCGCCGTATCGCGCAGCACTGCAAGCGCACGGTCATTTCGGTGGACTACCGGCTGGCCCCGGAAAACCCCTATCCCGCCGGCCTGGAAGACCTGTTGACCGTGGTCCGCGGTATCGGCCCGGCACTGGATCGCAAGGGCATCGAGCACGGCGACCGCTGGATCCTGATGGGGGACTCCGGTGGTGGCGCTCTGTGTGCGAGTGCCAGTACGCTGCTGCAGCACGAGCGCCACAATATTGTCGCGCAGGTTCTGGTATACCCGAGTCTCGACTACACCATGCAGCTGCCGTCCATCGACGAGAATGGTCGCGGCTATTTGCTGGAAAAGGAAAAGATCGGCTGGTACTTCAATAATTATTTCCAGGGCGTCGAGAACCGCCGCGCCTGCTCGCCGCTATACGCCGAGTTCACGGCCAATCTGCCCAGGACCCTGATGGTCACGGCGGAATTCTGCCCGCTGCGGGACGAGGGCTTCGCCTACGTGGACAAGCTGAAAGAAGCCGGGGTGGCCGCTGAGCTGCTCCATTTCGACCAGCAGATCCACGCGTTCCTGAACCTGGAATCCATGGTGGCGGCGGACTGTGAGCGCTTCTATCGCCATACCGCGGAGTTCGTGCGCGGCCTAACGGATTAATTGTCGGCCGTTTTGCCACCGGCGACACCCATCGCCGGTGGCTTCTGTAGCTCCCTTTCTCTCTCCCTGTTCTCCCTCCTTCGCCCCCTCTTTCTCGCCGCCGGTTCTTCACTCCAGGGCTTCTGGTCGCGCTTCAGGTCTCGGCGGGCTATGACCAAGGTATGAGTTTCAGCGACTGAAACTTTCCGTAACATGAATACTGATTCAGGTTTCATAAAGAGAGCAGAGCACCATGACGGATGCCGTCTCCATTCCCGCAGTCGCCGGTAGCGGCCCTGGTGTGCCCAAGACCGCCCGTGGCGAGCGGACCCGCGCCCGTATTCTCAAGGCGGCGGAGGAGACGTTCGGCACACTTGGTTATCACCGCGCGGGCATAGCCGACATCACCCGGGCTGCCGGTGTCGCTTCCGGGACCTTTTACACCTACTTCGCCAGCAAGGAGGAGACCCTGCGCGAACTGGTGCAGGAGATGGGGCGCCGCTTGCGCGCGCACCTCGAGCAGGAAACTGCCGGTGCACGGGATCGGCTGGAGGCAGAGGAGCTGGGTTTGCGCGCTTTCCTCCAGTATCTGTGCGACAACCCCGCACTGTATCGCGTGCTGCAGGAAGCGCAGTTTGTCGATGAGTCCATTTACCGCCATTACTACGAGTCTTTTGGCGAACGTTATATCCGGATGCTGGCCGGGGCCACGGACAGGGGCGAAATCCGCCCGGGTAACGATGAGGTGCGGGTCTGGGCCCTGATGGGGATTTCGAACTTCCTCGGTCTTCGTTATGCCCTGTGGGAAAAGGAAGCCCGCTTTGATGAGATCGTGGCGACGGTTTCCGACCTGTTGCGCAATGGACTGGCCTCTGGCGGCGGCAGGGAAAACCGGTGAAGACCGCAAACGTGCTCTATGAGCTGGAGGATGGGATAGCCACCATCACGCTCAATCGTCCCGAGCGCCACAATGCCCTGGTGCAGCCGCTGCTGGATGAGCTGCGCGAGGCACTGGCCCGTTGCCGGCAGGACAATCCGGCGGCGCTGGTGCTCCGCGCGGAGGGTCGCTCCTTTTCCAGTGGTGGTGATGTCGCTGCTTTTTACGAGGTGGCCCGGGGAGAGCGGCGCGCCTACGCCACGCGGCTTGTGGGCGCGCTCAACGAGGCGATGCTCGACCTGCTGCGCCTGCCAGTCGCGACCGTGGCAGCGGTACACGGCATGGTTACCGGTGGATCGGTCGGGCTGGTACTGGCCTGTGACATTGCTGTGGCCGGCCCCAACACCCATTTCGCCCCCTGGTACACCGCCGTTGGTTTCAGTCCGGATGGTGGCTGGACGGCGCTGATGCCGGAGCGCATCGGTCGCGGTCGCGCGCTGGATGTGCAGCTTACCAATCGCCATATCGAGGCCGTGGAAGCCCTGCAACTGGGATTGGTTCAGTACCTGGAGGAGGACGGCGATGTGTCGGCCAGGGCCGTCAGACTGGCGCGTCAGGTGCGTGACGCAAAGCGCGTCAGCGTCCGCAACACGCTGGCCCTGACGCGTCCCGATGTGAATCGGGTGGCCGCGGCGCTGGAGGTCGAACGGCGACACTTTCTGGAATTGATCGACAGTGAGGAAGCAGACCGTGGCATGGCAGCCTTTCTCGGTCGCGCTAAACAGTAATCATTGCCCGGTTGCCGTGGTGGCCACGATCCCCGGGTAGATAACAATAACGGAGACTCCCATGGAAATGTTCGACCTGCTCGCGCAGCGCGCGCGGGTAACGCCGGATCTGCCGGCACTCGAGGACCTCGACAGCGGTGAATGCTATGACTACCGCCAACTGAACGAGCGCGCGTCACGCCTGGCGGCAGCCGCGCGCGAGCACTGGGGCCTGCAGGATGGCGACCGGCTCGCCTACCTTGGCCACAGCCGCGCGGAATTTTTCGCCATGCTGTTCGGCTGTGCCAAGGCCGGTCTGATCCTGGTGCCGCTTAACTGGCGCTTGGCGGAGCCGGAGCTGGAAGTGTTGCTGGATGACTGTGATCCCCGTGCGTTGATCTTCGGTGGCGAATTCGCCGAGGTGGCGGCCCGTCTGGGCAACCGCTGGGACACAATGACCCTGGTGGCCCTCGACGGTGCCGCTGCGGGGCAGCGCGATTACCACCAGGATCTTGCCGCCAGCACGCCGGACCTCAGGCCGCACGCAGAAAAGAGCCCGGACACGCCCTGGTACCTGCTTTACACCTCTGGCACCACCGGACGCCCGAAGGGGGTCATCCAGACGTTCCGCATGATGCTGGCGAATCACCTGAACGTCGGCCTCGCAGTCAACCTGACCAGCGATGATGTGCTGTTGAACGTGCTTCCCCTGTTCCATACCGCGGGCATCAACCTGTATTCGTCTGCGGTGTTGCTGGTGGGTGGCTGCGTGCTGGTATCGCGCAGCTTCAATCCGGACCAGGCCCTGCAGGTGCTACAGGACCGGGCAACCATCTTTTTCGGTGTACCGGCCGTGTACCAGGCGCTACTGGATCACCCTGAATTCGACGGCGAGAGGCTCAAGCGCGTGCGCTCCTGGGGCTGTGGCGGTGCGCCGTTGTCGCTGCCCGTTGCAAAACGCTATGCCGATGCGGGCATTCGCATCCGCACCGGTATGGGCATGACAGAAACCGGTCCTACGGTATTTCTGCTCGATGAGGAGCTGGTGCTCGACAAGGTTGGCTCCGTGGGTCGCCCGCAGTTGCTCACCGAGGTGCGCATCGTCGACCGCAATGGAAACGATGTTGCCGATGGCGAACCGGGCGAGTTGCTGATCCGCGGCCCGAATGTCACGCCCGGTTACTGGAACCGACCGGATGCCACTGCGGAAGCGATCCGGGTCGATGGCTGGCTGCACAGCGGTGACGTGGCCCGCTGTGACGAGGATGGCTGCTACTACATCGTCGACCGCTGGAAGGACATGTACATCTCTGGCGGTGAGAATGTTTATCCGGCCGAGGTAGAGCAGGTGCTGGAACAGCACCCAGCCATTGCCGAGGTCGCAGTAGTCGGCATGCCCGACGAGCGCTGGGGTGAAGTCGGCAAGGCTTACTTCGGCCTGAAACCCGGTGTGCCCGCACCGGAAGAAGATGAGCTTCGGGCGTTCTGCCGGGCGCGCCTGGCAGGCTACAAGGTGCCCAAGGCATTCCAGGTGCTGGCCGCCCTGCCACGCAATGCCCTGGGCAAAGTGATCAAACAGGAGTTACGCGATGACGCAGCCAGAAACTGAGGCGCAGCCGGGGCAGACCCTGCAAAAAATGCAGCGGGAGTTTGTCCTGACCCAGGAAGACTTCAACCGCTTTGCCCGCCTGAGCGGGGACCACAACCCCATCCATGTGGATCCGGAATACGCTGCAGGTACCCGCTTCGGAGCCACTGTCTCCCACGGCATGCTGTTGTTTACCGTGCTGCGGGGCATGATCGAGGCGTATTATCCGGGCGCAAGGCTGCAAAGCCAGGACCTCAAGTTCCCGGCGCCCACCTATACCGATCAGCCGATCACGGTCACCCTTCTGGTCGAGGCGGGACAGTCGGGTCGCGTGGAACTGGTGACACAGATTACCCAGCAGGAGCGGTTGTGCCTGGATGGCCGCTGTTGTGTAGCGCTTGCTGAGGAGTTGCCGCGATGAACAAGAACCTGCCCCGTTTCGATGCCCTGCGCCTCGACGACCGTGCGTCCGTGACACGCAGTTTTGACCGGCAGGCCCTGCGGGAGTGGTGCCAGCTGGCGCATATCGAGGGCGACTGGCCGGAAGTGCCTGAACCCCTGATCGCCGGGCTGTTTTCCTACCTGCTGGGTGAGGAGTTACCCGGACACGGCACCAACTACCTGAAGCAGCACATGCAATTCCATGCTCCCGCAAGGGTAGACGAGCCTCTCACCGCGACGGTCACCGTCACCCGCCTGCGCGATGATAAGGCGCTGGTCAACCTGGAAACCCGCTGCACCGGTGAAGGTGGACGGCTGATCTGTGAGGGAGATGCACTGGTGCTGTTCCAGTGCTGAAAGGCGGGTCTAGGGTACTTCAGCAGTAAGCCTGTGCGGATATTAATATCCGCACAGGCTTACCGTCACTTCAAAGCTGGGTCAGCACCTGGGCCTCGCGGATCAGCTGCTTGCGGTCACGGAGCTCCAGCTTGCGCAGGATCGCGGTGACATGACTCTTGACCGTGGGCTCGGTGATGTCCAGCTCGAAAGCGATCTGCTTGTTCAGCAGGCCCTGGGCAATCATCTGGAAGATGCGCAGTTGCTGCGGCGTCAGCCGTGACAGGCGATCGGCCAGCTCACTCCCTGCCTCTTCCTCCAGCGCCTCCGCGCTGAAATATTCCTCGCCGTCGAGGACGCGCTGGATGCAGTCGATGATTTCTTCCGGGCGGGCGGTCTTGGAGAGAAATCCGCTGGCGCCGAAGCCGGCGGCCTGGCGGATCACGCTGTTCTTGTCGCTACCGGAGACCACCACCACCGGCACCATCGGGAAACCGTTGCGAATCTGTGCCAGCCCGTTGAAGCCCTCGCTGCCGGGCATATTCAGGTCCAGTAGCAGCAGGTCGATTTCATGCTCATCGAGTCGGGAAAGGGTGGAGGCGAGGTCTTCACTCTGCAGGAGATCGCAATCCGGCAGCTTGGCACTCACCGTAGTGGCGAGCGCCTCGCGGTAGAGAGGATGGTCGTCGGCAATCAGCAGTTTGTAGTTCACAGCGCGCTTCTGGGTGATGAATGGATGCCGACTGTGCCGGCATCCGCTCATGCTACTGCGCGCTCCAGCCTCCGTCTACCGGCAGGGAGGCGCCGGTAATGGTGGTCGCATGCTCACCACACAGGTAATGCACCAGTGAACCGATGGCATCGGGCTTGGTCGCTTTCGCGATTGGCTGCTTGGCCCCGATCAGGCGTTTCTGGGCCTGTTCCAGGTCGATGGATTCTTCCTGTGCGATGCGCTCGATCTGTGGCTGGATCAGCGGTGTCTCCACCCAGCCGGGACAGATGGCATTGACGGTGACACCGTAGTCGGCATTTTCCAGTGCCAGTACCTTGGTCAGGCCGATCAGGCCGTGCTTGGCGGCACAGTAGGCAGCCTTGTGTTCTGAAGCCACCAGGCCGTGCACGGAAGAAATATTGATGATCCTGCCCCAGCCGCTCTCGCGCATGTTCGGCAGCAGCTCCTTGCTCAGGTAGAACGCGGAACTCAGGTTGATGGACAGGATACGCTGCCACTGCTCGCTGGGGAATTCATGGGCCGGGGCAGTGAACTGCACGCCGGCATTGTTGACCAGTGCGGCCGGGTGCCCCAATGCCTCGCGGCTATCGGCTACCAGCTGGGCACAGCCCTCATCGCTGCTGATATCGGCACTGCTGAAACCACAGAAAATCCCGTAGCGCTGCTGGAACTCTTCGATGAGCGCCGCACCTTCGCTCGCCGTGGCGAGGCCGTGCAGCATGACTGGATATCCGGCCTCGGCCATGCGCCGGGCAATGGCAAGACCGATACCGCTTGTGGATCCGGTTACCAGGATGGGTTGATCTGAATTGCGCTGCACTTGCACCCCCCGCGGCTGCTTTCATCAAAGACCCCGCGCCTGTGGCACGGAGCCTTCCTGCTCATTTTTTCAAAATCGTAGCAGCGGTGGGGGGCGTGGTCTGTATGACCAAGGTATGAAGCTGTGAGCTCACCCCGAGGCATCAGCGCCGCGGACGGTGCGCACCACCGTGATGGGGGCGGTTGTAGTGCGGACGGCCATGATACCGGTGATGGCCACGGTAATGGCGGTGACCGCGGTAGTGGTGGTGGCGATAGTAGTGACGATACCGCGGATGGTGCCGGTAACGATAGTAGCGGGGCGAAGAGTAGTACAGGTGCACGCTGCTGGACGGATAGTAATAGGGGTAGCTGGAGTAATAGCTCCCGCCCGAGTAATAGCCGTCCGAGGCGCAGGCGCCCAGGGTCAGTGCGGTGCAGACCGTAACAGCGATCAGCCCGGTTTTGAGAGTTCTGTTCATGACGTTGTCTCCGGTTGGTCTCTCCTCGGATCACGGCATTCCCTGCGGCACCGGGGTGTCGCTCGCCAGGGTTCGTATCGAGGTATCGCTACCTCAACGGGGTCTGGGTCGGGCCGGTAGTGGGCGCGGCCTGACGTGTTGATGGGGTGGTCGATGGTGGTGGGGGGGCCGGTGGTGGTAGTGGCCGTGACGCGGCCGGTAAACACCGCCCACAAAGTAGTAGTTCGCGTGACGAACGTTATGGCAGACACCGCTCGGGTGGCAGTGATAGTAGCGGCCGCCAACACGGTAATAACCGTCACGGGAACTGGATGAATAGCCGGATTCGGCACATCCCGATGATGCCAGTGCAGCGGCAATGGCCAGTGAGGAAGCTATCCCCCACAGGCTGCGGGGCAACGATTTCATAAATGACCTCCACGCCCTTCGGCGGGTACAGCGTCTATTGAAAGCGTAGCAGTCTTGGCGCACTTTTCATTTTTTTCGTCCCGAGAATGGGACCGCTTTGAGCACTGCAACTGCAGGGACAAAGCTTAATGTCGCGGGAGCGTTACCCCCACCCATGTGGTTTGCAGCGTGGGGGTAAGCGATATATCAGTCAGCGCTAGGAAGAAGTTCAGTGGTGAGAAGTTCGCGATATACCGCGCTGGCCAGCAGCTGCTTTGCCTGCTCGATATCCGGGGCGAAGTAGCGGTCCTTGTCGTAGAAGGAAACCCGTTTCCGTAATTCTGCTTTTGCTTTCTCCAGTTTTCCGGTGGTCTTCAGCGGTGCTCGGAAATCCAGGCCCTGGCAGGCGGCTAGCAGCTCGACCGCCAGTATGCCGCTGGTATTGTCAGCCATGTCGCGCAGGCGGCGGCCGGCAAAGGTGGCCATGGAGACATGGTCCTCCTGGTTGGCACTGGTGGGCAGCGAGTCCACGCTGGCCGGGTGTGCCAGGGACTTGTTCTCACTCGCCAGCGCGGCGGAGGTGACCTGGGCGATCATGAAGCCGGAATTGACCCCGCCGTTTTCCACCAGGAAGGGCGGCAGACCGGATAGGTTGGTGTCGATCAGCAGCGCCATGCGCCGTTCGGACAGTGAGCCGATCTCTGCGATTGCCAGTGCCAGGTTGTCGGCCACCATGGCGACCGGTTCCGCATGAAAGTTGCCGCCGGAGATGATGTCGGAATTCTCCGGGTTTTCTTCGTCGGTAAAAACCAGCGGGTTGTCGGATACACCGTTGGCCTCTGCCAGCAGGACCTCGGCGGCGAAGCGGATCTGCTGCAGGCAGGCACCCATCACCTGGGGCTGGCAGCGCAGGGAGTAAGGGTCCTGCACCTTCTCGCAGAACTGGTGTGACTCCCCGATCTGGCTGCTGTCACCCAGCAGGTCGCGGAAACTCGCCGCCACTTCGCGCTGGGCTTTCTGGCCGCGCACCGCGTGGATGCGGTCGTCAAACGGCCGCCGGGAGCCCTTGGCGGCCTCCAGGGTCAGGGCGCCGGTGACAATGCCGCCGGCAAACAGATCCTCGGCGGCAAAGAGCCCCAGCAGGGCAAATGCAGTGGAGGCCTGGGTACCGTTGAGCAGCGCAAGGCCTTCCTTGGGGGCCAGTACGATTGGCTCGAGGCCCGCTTTTTTCAGGCCGTCGCTGGCGGGCTTGCGCTCGCCGTTGATGAATACCTCGCCCTCGCCCAGCAGCACCACGCTCATGTGCGCCAGCGGTGCCAGGTCGCCTGAGGCACCGACGGAGCCCTTTTCCGGAATTGCCGGGAATACCTCCGCGTTGACAAGCTGCATCAGCGCTTCGATCACCTGCGGGCGCACGCCGGAAAAGCCCCGGGCGAGGGAGTTGATCTTGAGCACCATCAGCAGGCGCACGGTGGCCTCATCCATGAAATTACCGGTCCCTGCCGCATGGGACAGGACGATGGCGCGCTGCAGATTTTCCAGGTCATTCTTCTCGATACGGGTATTGGCCAGCAGACCGAAACCGGTATTGATGCCGTAGACGGTGCGACCTTCACTCAGTACCTGGGCAACGGTTTTTGCCGAGGCTTCGATGGCCGGGTAGGCATCTTTCTTCAGGGAAAGCTGCACCGGCTCGCGTGCCACGCGGCGGAGTTCTGCCAGGCCCAGCTGGCCGGGGTTGATTTCCAGTTTGTACATAAACTTTTTCACCGAAAATAAATTCTTTGGTTTCCTATCACGCCGGCGCAGGCCGGTTACCAGCATCAAAGTGCCAGATGTTCCTCTGGCACTTTCTCTGGATCCCGGATCGGGTCCGGGATGACGACATAAGCAATGGCTGTATCGCCAATCAGTCTTTCAGCATCGGCAGGTCCAGCCCCTGCTCCCGTGCACAGTTTTTGGCAATGTCGTAGCCGGCATCGGCGTGGCGCATCACACCGGTGGCGGGGTCGTTCCACAGCACACGCTCGATGCGCTTTTTCGCCGCTTCGGTGCCGTCACAGACGATCACCACGCCGGAGTGCTGGCTGAAGCCCATACCCACACCGCCGCCGTGGTGCAGGGAAACCCAGGTGGCACCGGAAGCGGTATTCAGCAGCGCGTTGAGCAGCGGCCAGTCGGAGACCGCATCGGAGCCATCCATCATGGCCTCGGTCTCGCGATTGGGGCTGGCGACGGAACCGCTGTCCAGGTGGTCGCGGCCGATCACCACCGGGGCTTCCAGCTCGCCGCTGGCCACCATCTCGTTGAAGGCCAGCGCCAGGCGTGCGCGGTCCTTCAGTCCCACCCAGCAGATGCGCGCGGGCAGACCCTGGAACTGGATGCGCTCGCGGGCCATGTCGAGCCAGTTGTGCAGTTGCGGATTGTCCGGAATCAGCTCCTTCACCCTGGCATCGGTCTTGTAGATATCTTCCGGGTTGCCGGACAGGGCGGCCCAGCGGAACGGGCCGATACCCTCACAGAACAGCGGGCGGATATAGGCGGGGACAAAGCCCGGGAAGTCGAAGGCGTTTTCTACCCCTTCCTCGAACGCCATCTGACGGATGTTGTTGCCGTAATCCAGCGTGGCCGCGCCGCGATCCTGCAGGTCCAGCATGGCCTGCACCTGGATCGCCATGGATTTCTTGGCTTCCTTCACGACAAGGGCTTCGTCCTGCTTGCGCATCTCGGCGGCCTGCTCCATGGTCCAGCCTCTGGGGAGGTATCCATTCAGTGGGTCATGGGCGGAAGTCTGGTCGGTGACTACATCGGGCTCGATGCCGCGTTCGACGATCTCGGGGAAAATGTCGGCGGCGTTGCCGAGCAGGCCAACGGAAATTGCCTCGCCCCTTTCCATCGCCCCATTGATGATCTCCAGCGCCTCGTCGAGGCTGGTGGCTTTTTTGTCCACATAGCCGGTGCGCAGACGGAAGTCGATGCGGGTCTCGTCGCACTCAACGGCGATCATGCAGAAGCCGGCCATGGTCGCCGCCAGTGGCTGGGCGCCGCCCATGCCGCCGAGTCCACCGGTGAGGACCCATTTACCCTTTGCTTCACCGTCGAAGTGCTTGCGGGCTACCGCGGCAAAGGTTTCGTAGGTGCCTTGCACAATGCCCTGGGAGCCAATGTAGATCCAGGAGCCGGCGGTCATCTGGCCATACATGGCCAGCCCTTTTTTATCCAGTTCGTTGAAGTGCTCCCAGGTAGCCCAGTGCGGCACCAGGTTGGAGTTGGCAATCAATACACGGGGAGCATCGGCGTGGGTCTTGAATACGCCCACCGGCTTGCCGGACTGCACCAGCAGGGTTTCATCCTCCTCGAGGCGTTTCAGCACTTCGACGATCTTGTCGTAGCATTCCCAGTCCCGTGCGGCACGGCCGATACCACCGTAGACCACCAGGTCTTCCGGGCGCTCGGCCACATCGGGGTGCAGGTTATTCATCAGCATGCGCAGCGGCGCTTCGGTGAGCCAGCTCTTGGCGTTCAGCTTGGTGCCGGTCGGTGCCGCAATCTTGCGGCTGGGGTCGTGACGTTTGTCTGTGGCCATGTTGTCCTCGCCAAATATCTTGTAAAAACTCCGTCATTCCGGGACGCGCCCGGAATCCAGAAACCCCTGCGCCAGAGTCTGGCACTGGATCCCGGTCTGCGCCGGGACGACGATGAATGGGGTCAGAATCTCAGTTGGGCGCCCAGGCGGTAGCGGTTGCCCGGATGGACCAGGCGGGCAAAGCTGACCACGCCGGTGCTGCTCATGGTGCGCCGCCAGATCTGCAGGCAAGCATCTCCCGCAGCGATCTCGAGCGCGCGGGCGATCTGCTCATCGGCGGCAATGGCCTCCACCGTGGTGTCCACTTCCGTCAGCGGTGCCACCGCGGAGAGATAGGCATTGGGTGTGGAGACGGAGAAATCCTGCTGCAGATATTCAGGTGCGAGGCGCGGATTGGTAAATCGCTCCTCCCACTGGATCGGCAGGCGGTTGTCGCAGTGCACGATCAACGAGTGAAACACCGCTGCTCCTTCTGCCAGTGCCAGGGCGCGGCTCACCGCCGGCGATGCGGCGGTTTCCTCCAGGCACAGGATGCGGCTGCTATAACTGTGACCGCGGGCAGAGACTTCGTCGGCAATGTTGCGAATCTCCAGCAGCGATCCCGCCGGCACGGGTTCGGCGACAAAGGTACCCAGTCCCTGGCTCCGCATCAGTACTCCCTCATCGGTCAATTCACTGAGGGCCCGGCGGGCAGTCATGCGGCTTACCTGGAATTCCTCGGCCAGCTGATTCTCCGAGGGCACGCGGGTATTCACGGGCCAGTCGCCGCGCTCGATACGGTCACGGATATGGCGCTTGATGGCCGCATAGCGGGGCTCATGGCCCTGCTCCGGCCTTTGGTGCCCCTGGGCCGGGATCTGGTTGTCCCGGGCTGAGGGCCTGGTATCCCCGGATGAAGGCTTTCTTGCAGTATTCATGGACTTCTGTAGAGTCTCAATCTTGGTTGTATATGCCTGTATATACAAATGGTGTGGCTACTATGTTGCCCGTTGCCGGGCCTGTCAAGGCGGCCGGTAAAGTCCTGCGGGGCCTGTTGGTCGTCTGCCGCCCTGGCCGGTGCCCGAAGCCGGTGCCCGAAGCCGGTGCCCGAAGCCGGTGCCCGAAGCCGGTCGCCCTAATTGGTAGGGCCGCAGGGGCGGGATTGCCAGCCCGATTGCTCCGCACAAATCCGCTCGACAATTACTCGAGCGACTATGGTTAGAAAAAGGAAAACCGCGCCGCCCTGGAGCCTGAGGTTTCTTGCGCGAGAATGCCGGGAACAAGAGAACCCATGACAGAACGCTGTGACCTGCTGATTACCAATGCCAATGCCGCCACCATGGATCCGTCGATTCCGGGCGGCTACGGTGCCATCGAGGATGTGGCGATTGCCGTGACCGGCGGCCGCATCGTATGGATTGGGCCCCGCCAGGAGCTGCCGGATTGTGCCGCCGATGAGACCGTGGACGGCGAGGGTTGCTGGGTTACGCCGGGGTTGATCGACTGCCATACCCACCTGGTCTACGGCGGCCACCGGGCATCGGAATTCGCCCGCCGTCTCGGCGGCGAGAGTTACGAGGAGGTGGCCCGCTCCGGCGGTGGCATCCTGTCCACTGTCCGCGCCACCCGCGCTGCCAGCGCCGAGCAGCTGTACCGGGCCGCAGAGCCGCGCCTGCAGGCGTTGCTCGCCGAGGGCGTTACCACGGTGGAGGTCAAATCGGGTTACGGACTCGAGCTGGACACGGAGCTCAAGCAGTTGCGTACGGCCCGCCGACTGGCCCAGCACTACCCGGTGGAGGTCGTCACCACCTGCCTCGCAGCCCACGCCCTGCCGCCGGAATACGATGGTCGTGCCGATGAGTACATCGACCTGGTGTGCGACGAGATTTTGCCGGCGGTGGCCAAAGAACAGCTTGCCGATCAGGTGGACATGTTCTGCGAGTCCATCGCTTTTTCCGTCGAGCAGTGCCAGCGGGTCATCGAGCGGGCGCAGGAGCTGGATCTGCCGGTCAAGGCGCACGCCGAACAGCTGAGTCGCAGCGGTGCCACGGCCATGGCGGCCAGGGCGGGTGCGCTGTCGGTCGACCACGTGGAATACATTACCAACCTGGATGTGGCCGCCATGGCCGAGAACGGCACCGTGGCGGTGTTGTTGCCCGGCGCCTTCTACACCCTGAAAGAAACCCAGCTGCCGCCGATAGAGTCACTGCGGGCGTCCGGTGTGTGCATGGCCCTGTCCACCGACCTCAATCCGGGCAGCTGCCCCATCGCCTCGCTGCGGCTGATGATGAACATGGGGTGCAACCTGTTCGGCCTGACGCCGGCCGAAGCCCTCGCCGGCGTAACCCGCTCGGCGGCCCGCGCGCTTGGCCTGTGCTGCTCCCGCGGGGTATTGCGAGCAGGGCTGCGGGCGGACATGGTGCTGTGGCCCATGGAGACCCCGGACCAGCTGGCATACGAATTCGGCGCCCTGAAACCGGCCCAGATTTACTTTGGAGGCAGACATGTTACAGCTGGCTGATATGCGCCTGTGGAGTGGCCGCACCGATCGTGAAGACGGTAAGGCCGGCGAGCGCTGGCACCAGCGCATCACGCCACTGCAGCTCGACAGTGCACCGGGCCTGGCGATTCTCGGGTTTGCCTCCGATGAGGGCGTGCGTCGCAACAAGGGTCGCATCGGTGCCGCCAAGGGCCCGCGTATCCTGCGTATGGCGATGGCCAACCTGCCCGCCACCTTCGGCACCCCGCTCTACGATGCGGGTAACGTACGGGTGGAGAAAGAGGATCTGGAGTCGGCCCAGTCCCTGCTCGGTGCCCGGGTCACGGAGTTGCTCAGCGACGGGCACTTCCCGCTGGTGCTGGGTGGCGGCCATGAAATTGCCTTCGGCAGCTACCAGGGCGTCGCCCGCTGGATGCGTGAGCAGCAGCGGGAAAAGACCCTCGGCATCGTCAACTTTGATGCCCATCTGGACCTGCGACTGCCGAAGCCCAAGGGGTCATCGGGCACGCCCTTCTACCAGATCGCCGAACAGTGCGAGATCAACGGCAAGCCGTTCAATTACCTGTGCGTCGGTGCTTCCGATGCCGCCAACACGCCTGCCCTGTACAACCGTGCCGATGAGCTCGGCGCCAGCGTGATCCGCGACCGGGAAATTACGCCCTGGGCGCTCGACCAGACCCAGAAGCGTATCGCCGACTTTATCGGCGGGGTGGATTTCGTCTATCTGACCGTCTGCCTGGATGTCTTGCCGGCAGCCGTCATGCCTGCGGTCAGTGCCCCGGCTGCACGCGGCGTACCGCTGGAGTTGCTCGAGCCCCTGCTGGATACGGTACTGGAGTCCGGCAAGGTCTGCCTGGCCGACCTGGCCGAGTTCAATCCGTACTTCGATATCGAAGACCACGGTGCCCGCACAGCGGCGCGGATCGCCTTCCAGGTCGCCAACGGGGTGACGGGCCACTGACCTCCTGCCATACCTTTCGCCATTTCGCCATCATCCATCATGTAGTGGCGAGACATATGGGGAGGCTCGGACGGACCTGCATCAGGTGTCGATATGCAAACGCACGTCCACATTGTTGCGGGTGGCGTTCGAATAGGGGCAGACCTCGTCGTGGGCGCGGTTGGCAATTTTCTCTGCATCGCCCTTGTCCATACCCGGCAAGTTGATGTGCAGGTCGATATCCAGGCCAAAGCCCTTGCCTGCGGGGCCGATACCCACCTCTGCACGCACGCTGACACCATCCGGCACGTCGATACTCTCTTTGTCTGCGACGAATTTCATTGCGCCGATAAAGCAGGCGGCATAGCCGGCGGCGAACATCTGCTCCGGATTTGTGCCCTTACCGCCGTCACCGCCCATCTCTTCGGGCACACTGAGATCAACCTCCAGTCTGCCGTCATCGCTCTTGGCTTTGCCGTCCCTTCCGCCGGTGGCTGTAGCAACTGCCGTGTAAAGCGCCTTCATGTTGGTCCCTGTCATCTGGCCTGAATCGAGGGAAAAGTGTAGTCGAGGTCAAGCCCCGCGAGCTGACTGGTAATTGCGCACGGCCCGGGGTGTTATTAAAGTGGCAATCAGAATAATTAAAAAAAGGTTCTGACATGCCGGATCGGGATATTGCTACATCCAAGCCAACACGCCGCCCGCACACTCGTGTGGGCAGGCGCTACCGTCCGAACCGGCTCGAAGGTCCCTACGATGCCATCGTCATCGGCTCCGGCATCGGCGGGCTGACCACGGCAGCGCTTCTGAGTACGGCCGGCAAGAAAGTACTGGTGCTGGAGCAGCACTATACCGCCGGGGGCTTCACCCACGCCTACGAGCGCAATGGCTATGAATGGGATGTGGGGGTGCATTACATCGGTGATGTAGGCAGCCATCCGACCATGACCCGCAAGCTGTTCGATTTCCTCTCCGGCGGTCAGCTGCAATGGACGCCAATGGACAGCACCTACGACCGTATCTGTATCGGCGACGAGCAGTTCGATATCCGCGCTGGGCGGGAGCAGTTTATCTCCGGTTTACTGGAGCACTTCCCCGGAGAGGAACAGGTCCTGCAGCGTTACCTGCAGCGAGTCTCAGCCGTTGGTCGTGCCATGCGTTTATTGACGCTGGAAAAAATCCTGCCCGGGTGGTGCGCGCCGCTAATTTCACTGTGGAAAAAATGGCGGCTGCCGGATTATCTCAACAGGACCACCTACGAAGTCCTGCGTGAGCTGACCGATAACGAAAAGCTCATCGCGGCGCTGACCGGCCAGTGGGGCGATAATGGCATGCCGCCGAAACAGGGCAGCTTCATCATCCATGCGCTGATCGTGAAGCACTATCTCTATGGTGGCTATTATCCGGTGGGTGGCTCCAGTGAGATCGCGGCCACCATTGTTCCGCAGATCCAGGCCGGTGGTGGTGAAGTCTTCACCTATGCCGAGGTGGATACCATCCTCATGGAGGGCAATCGCGCCAGTGGCGTGCGCATGAAGGATGGCACTGAGATCGCCGCGCCTGTCGTCATCTCCAGCACTGGCGTCTTCAACACCTTTGAAAAGCTGCTGCCCGAGAGCGCGACGGAGCAGGCCGGTTATCACCATGACCTGGCACAGGTGCAGCCCTCGATGTCTCACCTGTGCCTGTATATCGGCCTGCAACAGACGGCAGAAGAGCTCGGGCTGCCCAGGACCAATTACTGGCTTTACCCGAGTGAAGATTACAGCGCTGATATCCAGCGCTTCCTTGACGACCCCGACGCGGAAATCCCGCTGGTGTATATTTCATTCCCGTCGGCCAAGGACCCGACATTCTGCAGGCGTTACCCCGGCCGGGCCACCATAGAAATCGTGGCTCCCGGCCCCTATGCCTGGTTCGAGCAGTGGCAGGACAAGCCCTGGGGTAAACGAGGGCAAAGTTACGAGCAGCTCAAGGAGCGTTTCAGTCAACGCCTGCTGGAGCATCTGTATCGGCACTTCCCGCAGCTGCGAGGAAAGATTGATTACCACGAGCTGTCCACGCCGTTATCGACCCGACACTTCTGCTTTTATGAGCGTGGGGAGATTTACGGACTCGACCACGACCCCGGCCGTTTCCGGCAACAGTGGCTGCGCCCCGGGACTCGCATCAAGGGGCTCTACCTGACCGGGCAGGACATCATGAGCTGTGGCGTGGCCGGGGCGATGTTCGGTGGCATGCTGACCGCACAGGCAATACTCGGGTGGCGGCGCGGTGCCCTCCTGTTGAAAAAAGTATTCGGCAATTCCGCAAAGAACCGTGGAGATGTGAGCGGACGGCTGGTGAGGTCTGCCTGAAGCCACAATTGATTCAGCCCGGGGCTACAGAGGGTTTTAGTGCTCCGGGTCATTCATCAGGAACAAGAAAGTCAGGGATGAAAACCATGACAACAAGCCTGATAAATCGTGCATTTCTGGGCTGCATTGTCGCATTGGCCACTCCGGTGAATGCAGCTGACAGGACGCCGATTATTGATATGCACCTGCACTCGTACACCGTGCGCGAGCCCTATCAACAGAATCTACTATTGGACTTTGTTTCTCCCAGTTCCAGCTCGGCACTGCAGGTGTTAACGCTCGCTGCCCTGGAGCAGCACAATATTGTTCTTGCAGTGACTGATGGTCACGAACTGCAAGAATACCGGCAGGAAGCACCGGGGAGGATTCTGCCGGGCTGCGGGATCAGCGGCAGGGACAGTGTCTCTACCCTGCGCGAGCGCCTGCAGAGCGGGGAGTGCTGGGTGCTGACCGAGTCGAGGCCTCAGCGCAGGGGAATTGCCATCGATGCACCCAGGATGGAGCCTTATTTTTCCCTGGCAGAGGACTTGGATGTTCCTGTCGGGGTGCACATGGGGATATTACCCCATGAGGCGGTCTGGCGGCCGACTATCCCCTAGCGGGACCTGACTCTCAACAATCCTGCCAGCTTGCAGCAGGTGTTGGAGCGCCACCCGGACCTGCGGGTTTATGTCACCCATTCGGGTTGGCCGATGCTTGAGGAGATGCTGGCACTGATGGAGGAGCACTCACAGGTCTATGTCGATGTGGCAGGGATCAACTGGTCGTTGCCACGGGAGGTTTTCCACCAGCACCTGCGCGAACTGGTAGAGGCAGGCTTTGTCGACAGAATCATGTTTGGCAGCTGCCAGATGCTCTGGCCGGATGCCATAGAACTCTCCATCGAGGCGATCGAGTCGGCACCATTCCTCACGAAAGAGCAGAAACGCAAGATCTTCTACGGTAATGCGGCCCGTTTCCTGCGGCTCGAACAAGAGCTGATTGAGGGGCACCATCGACGATGAATAGTGCAGGCCTCGTTCAAGATGTCAGCAGCAAAGCTTGTTGTTCTTTTTGAGGCATCAGGAAAAGAAGGTCAGGGCGGACACATTCTGTGTCGTCAAGTTTGGAGCTTGCCTGAAAAAAATACCAGCTCGCCAGGGCAAGCTGGTTACACTGATTACTTCAGTCCGGTGAAGTGGCAGGCATGTCCAATAGGAAAGTTATATGCCGAGTATCATCCGGAATTTACCAGCAGTGGTGCTGGGCGCTTCTTTCAGGCGGATGTACCACTTTGAATTATTCTTGGCCACGCGCTCGAAATCTTCCCCCGTAGTGCCCTGAATGCTGACTTGATACGCTACGACACCGTGTTCGCTGTCCGTCATGCTGATTTCGGTCACTGTGATGGATGATGAGTTCAGTATTTCGAATGTTTGAGGGCTCATTGCGGCAACGAGCTGATTCAGTCGAGCAAATACTTCGGTTCGACTCAAATCCTTGCGACTTCCATTATCAGTGTCTCCAAAGAAGTGGTCTGCAAAGGCTCGTACCTGCGGATTACTGCTCTGGCCGGCCGTGAGAAATAGAGGTAACAGCTCCTCTTTGAGTAACTCGAGGTCGGATGGGAGGATATATTCGGCGGCAGCAATAAAATCAGTGCCGGAGTAAGCATCCCAATACCCCTGCATACGATCAGTGATTTCAGCATTGTTGGCGAATGCCGGAGTCCAGTGGAGGAGGAAAATCAGGGCAAGGATTGATCGCTTTATCATTATTTGCAGTCCATTAATTTGATTTTGCTTGAGTGCGGCCGGCCGACATTTTGGTGCGAGAATGCCTGTACGGCTTTTAATCGCCTTTCCGGGGTTAGCCAGTAGTTGAATATCTTTGGCTATTGCTGCCTGTGTGGCAAAAATTTGGCTGAGATTGGCGGATTTTTTTTCATCTGGTGTTGGATCGGCAAGGATCCGCTCAAAAAATGACTTGCTTGTGCCGATTGCAACAGATTCAGAGAACAGACTAATATCCAGCTTTTCGTCAGATTTTATGGCTTCGGGTGGCGTGGCTGGGGTGCGCCAATGTGAAGTAAAGAAAGAAGGAAATGTACATGTTTAGTCACGTGATGGTCGGCGCCAACGACGTCGAAGAGTCAAAGAGATTTTACGATGCGACCCTAGGGGCGCTGGGGTACAAGGCGGGCTCGATGGATCCCAAGGGGCGCTGTTTCTATTTTGGCAATGGTGGTGTCTTTGCCATTACCAAACCCATTGACGGTAACCCGGCCTGCCACGGCAATGGCAGCACCATCGGTTTCGCGGCCGAGAGCCCGGAAGCGGCAGATGCCTGGCATGCGGCGGGGCTGGCCAATGGTGGCAGCGAGTGCGAGGACCCGCCCGGCGTGCGCGAGGGCTCGGGTATGAAACTGTACCTGGCCTATCTGCGCGACCCGGCCGGCAACAAGGTTTGTGCCATGTACCGGATGCCCTGAGGCCGGACTACTCGGAACAAAAACAAGAAGGGCGATCCGTGGATCGCCCTTCTTGTTTTGCGGTGCCGGCTTTATTTCTTGTTTTTCATCGCCGCCATCAGCAGGTCACCCATACTGCCCTGGCTCTTGCCGCCACCCTGTTGCTGGCGGTTGCGATTATTGTGACGGCTGGCCTGGCGGCTCTCGCGGTGATCGCCCTTCTTGACACCGCCACTACCCTGCTCACCGGGTTCATCGGAGAGGCGCATGGACAGGCCGATGCGCTTGCGCGCCACGTCCACTTCCATCACCTTCACCTTGACGATATCGCCGGCCTTGACCACTTCGTGTGGATCCTTGACGAACTTCTCTGACAGGGCGGAGATGTGTACCAGTCCGTCCTGGTGCACGCCGATATCGACGAAGGCACCGAAGTTGGTGACGTTGGTGACAGTGCCTTCCAGCACCATCCCGGGTCGCAGGTCCTTGATCTCTTCCACCCCCTCCTCGAACTGGGCGGTGCGGAATTCCGGACGCGGGTCGCGGCCGGGTTTTTCCAGCTCGGCGATGATGTCGGTCACTGTGGGCACACCGAATTTTTCATCGGTATAGTCCGCCGGATTCAGTTTGCGTAGGAAAGTGGAGTCGCCGATCAGGCTGTTGATCTCGCGGCCACTCTTCTCGGCGATGCGCTTCACCACCACGTAGGCTTCCGGGTGCACGCCGGATTTGTCCAGCGGGTTCTCGCCATTGTTGATACGCAGGAAGCCGGCGGCCTGCTCGAATGCCTTGGGGCCCAGGCGCGGGACTTCCTTCAGCTGGTCGCGGCTCCTGAAGGCACCGTTCTGGTCGCGATAGGTAACGATGTTTGCAGCAATGGAATTGCTGAGGCCGGATACCCGCGCCAGCAGCGGCGCGGAAGCGGAGTTCAGTTCGGCACCGACGCCGTTTACACAGTCTTCCACCACTGCGTCCAGGGAGCGCGCCAGCTGCGTCTGGGAGACATCGTGCTGGTACTGGCCGACACCAATGGACTTGGGTTCGATCTTCACCAGTTCTGCCAGCGGGTCCTGCAGGCGGCGGGCGATGGAGATGGCACCGCGGATGGTCACGTCGAGGTCCGGGAATTCCCGCGCGGCAAATTCGGAGGCGGAGTAGACCGAGGCGCCGGCCTCATTGACCATCACCTTCTGTGCTTTCAGCTTGTACTGTTTGATGGTCTCGCCGACGAACTTGTCGGTCTCGCGGCTGGCGGTGCCATTGCCGATGGCGATCAGGCCCACGTCGTATTTCTCGCTCAGGGCGGCGATCACGGCGGCGGATTCCTGAAGACGGTTCTGCGGTGGGTTGGGGAAGATGGCGGTGTGGTCCAGCAGCTTGCCGGTGGCGTCCACCACGGCCACTTTCACGCCGGTGCGCAGGCCCGGGTCGAGGCCGATGGTGGCTTTCTGGCCCGCGGGCGCGGCCAGTAGCAGGTCCTTCAGGTTGCGGGAAAAGACTTTGATGGCCTCTTCCTCGGCTTTTTCGCGCAGCTCACCCATCAGGTCGGTTTCCAGGGTGGTCAGCAGCTTGATGCGCCAGGTCCAGCGCACCACCTCGCCCAGCCATTTGTCCGCCGGACGGCCCTGGTCAGTGATATCCACGTGTCTGGCGATCATGGTCTCGCAGGGGTGGCCGGCGGTGGCGGGGCGCTCTTCGTCGTCCTCCAGGCCGATGCTGATGGCGAGAATGCCTTCGTTGCGTCCGCGGAAAATAGCCAGGGCGCGGTGGGAAGGTACTTTGGACCAGTCCTCGGCGTAGTCGAAGTAGTCGCGGAACTTGGCTCCTTCCTCTTCCTTGCCGTCCAGCACGCGGGATTTCACCTGTCCGTCGCGTTTGAGGAAGTCCCGCAGTTTGCCCAGCAACTCGGCATCCTCGGCAAAGCGCTCCATCAGGATGAACTTGGCTCCGTCAAGAGCCGCCTTGATGTCCTTGACGTGCAGGGACGGGTCCTCGTTGTCCGTATTCAGGTACTGCTGCGCCTCCTCTTCCGGGTTCAGTGCCGGGTTGGCATAGAGGGCATCCGCCAGCGGCTCCAGGCCGGCCTCGATGGCAATCTGGCCCTTGGTGCGGCGCTTGGGCTTGTAAGGCAGGTAGAGGTCTTCGAGGCGGTTCTTGGTGTCCGCCGCATTGATCTGGTTCGCCAGTTCCGGCGTAAGTTTGCCCTGATCGTCGATGCTCTTCAGGATGGTGGCACGGCGCTCTTCCAGTTCGCGCAGGTAGCGCAGGCGCTCTTCCAGGGTACGCAGCTGGGTGTCATCCAGGGCGCCGGTTACCTCTTTGCGGTAGCGGGCGATAAACGGGACGGTGGCGCCTTCGTCCAGCAGGGCGACGGTGGCGGACACCTGTTGCGGGCGTACGTTGAGTTCTTCGGCGATTCGGGCGTTGATATCCAGCATTTTATTTTCTTACATCCGTTCTGCGGAGGGTACATCTTGCCCGGCGACTGTGGATGGCGCCGCCGGTGAATTCAGGAGAGGCATTATGCGGGAGCCGCGCGCTGCGAGAAAGGTTTGCGGCGAACTGCAGCCCCCTGCGACGACCTGCACCCGAAAGCGCTTTTTTTGTTGCTGAACTCCAGTAGAATGCGCAGCTAGTCAAAATTTGATCACTTTTGGGTCCGTTGCCGGATTGAGGGTATCTGTGAAAATTTCCAAGAAAAACAAGCTTCTGGGAATCGTTGTTGCGGCTGGCGCGACCGCGATCGCTCTGGTTTTCCTGATGGCGCCAAAGCCAGAGGAAAAAGTTGTTCAGGCCAGCGTGCCGCCGGTGGTGGATGTCATGTATGTGCAGCCCGGCCGGGAAGCCCTGCTGGTGCCCAGTCAGGGCACAGTGCGCGCGCGCTACGAGATCGAAGTGGTGGCGCGGGTCGGTGGCGCGATCGAAAAGGTTGATGATGCGTTCGTCGCGGGCGGTTTTTTCCAGCCTGGCCAGTCGCTCCTGCAGATCGAGTCCGCCGACTATCGCCACCAGCTGGTCCGCGCCGAGTCCCAGCTGGCCAATGCCAGGGCTACCCTGGCCCAGGAGCAGGGCCGCGCGAAGCAGGCCAAGCGTGAGTGGCGCGACCTGGGCTCCGAAGAAGCCAATGCCCTGTTCCTGCGCAAGCCCCAGCTGGCGGCGGCGGAAGCGGCGGTGGCCGCGGCCCGTGCCGATCGAGACCAGGCCCAGCTGGACCTGGAGCGGACCCGGGTGAAGACCCCGTTTGCGGGTCGCGTGGTAGAAACCTTTGTCGACCTGGGTCAGTACATCACCCCGGGTACCAGGCTGGCCAGAATTCACAGTACCGACATTGCCGAGGTGCGCCTGCCCCTGACCGATCGCCAGCTGGCGCTGCTGGAACTGCCGCTGGGTCAGTCCATCGAGAGCGGGCCCGCCGTGCGTCTGCGCGCGCAGATCGCTGGTCAGCAGCGTGAGTGGCGCGGCCAGCTGGTGCGTACCGAGGCCAGCATCGATCCCAACAGCCGTTTCGTCTACGCGGTGGCGCAAGTGCCGAACCCCTATGAGGGGGAAGCGCCGCTGGTAAACGGTCTGTTCGTGGAGGCGGATATCGCCGGCAAGACGTTCGACGGTGTAGTCCGCCTGCCCCGCCAGGCTTTGCATGAGAGTGACCATCTGCTGGTGCTCGATGCCGAGAACAGGCTTCGCATCAAAAATGTTGAACTGCTGCAGACCGTGGGCGAGGAAGTCTGGGTGCGTGGTGATATCGCGACCGGTGAACGCGTGATTGTCTCCAGCCTGGGCTATTCCCGCGAGGGCATGGTGATCACCGGCAATCCCGTCAACGAAAAACCGGCGGACGTGATCCTCAGTGACAAGGCGGTAAGCGGGGAGTTGAACGACGAGGGCGCCACTGCAGCCCGTGTTGGCGCCGGTGGTACCGCTGAGGGGGCGCGCTGATCATGAATGGTGTGATCGGGTGGTTCGTCCGCAACAGCAAAGCAGCCAACCTGCTGATGATCATGATTTTCATCGGCGGTGCTTTCGGCATCATGAGCGTCGGTCGTGAGGTTTTCCCCAGTAGCCCCTCGAATACGGTTGCTGTTGAGATCTCCTATCCGGGCGCGGGCCCGGCAGAAGTCGAGCAGCAGGTCACCGTCCGGGTAGAGCAGGCCATCACCGACATCAAGGGCATCAAGGAGGTGAACTCCTTCTCCCGCCGTAGTCACTCCAGTGTCCACGTCGAGGCAACAGAGGGATACGACGAGCTCCGCCTGTTGAACGATATCAAGGTCAAGGTGGATAGCATCAACACCTTCCCCGGGGACATCGAGCGGCCTGTGGTCGCCATGCGGGAGTGGGAACAGGAAATGATGCATATCGCCCTCGGCGGCGATGTGTCCGAGCGCCAGCTCAAGCAAACTGCGGTGAACCTGCGGGACCGGCTGGTGCTGTTGCGCGGCGTCCGCCAGGTGGATATCTGGGGCGAGCGTGCGGATGAGATGTCGATCGAGGTCTCAGAGCTCGACCTGCGTCGTTACAACCTGAGTTTCGATGATGTGGCCAATGCGGTGCGGCGCTCGTCGCTGGATCTGCCCGCTGGCATGATTCGTTCGGATCGCGGGGATATCCAGGTCCAGACCCGGGGCCAGGCCTATACCGCCCGTGAGTTCGGCCAGATCCCGGTGCTGAGCCGTCCGGATGGCACAGTCCTGCTGTTGCGGGATATTGCGACCATTCGCGATGGGTTCGAGGAAGAGGGTTCGGTCATTCGCTTCAATGGCAAGCCGGCCATGAACCTGCGCGTATTACAGGGGGAGCCGCTGGACGTGGTCGCCACGGCCGAGCGTGTACGCGCCTTTGTAGAAGAGGTGCGCAAAGAGCTGCCTCCGGGTATGCAGCTGGAGATCTGGTCTGACAACTCCAACCTGTACGCCGATCGCATGGGCCTGCTGCTCAAGAATGCCGCCGGTGGCCTGGTGTTGGTCTTCCTGCTGTTGATGCTCTTCCTCCGGCCCGCGCTGGCAGTGTGGGTCACTGTGGGTATCGCCACCGCCTTCATGGGCGCCCTGTGGCTGCTGCCCCTCACCGGTGTCACCCTGAACATGCTGTCCCTGTTCGCCTTCCTCCTGATCCTGGGGATCGTGGTAGACGATGCGATCATCGTCGGTGAAGCGGTACATGCTTCCCATGACGAGGGTGCCCGGGGGCTCGCGGCGGCCGAGGCGGGTGTGAAGCAGGTGGCCAAACCGGTGATCTTTGCCGTTGTCTCGACCATGGTGTTTTTCATCCCCATGCTGTTCCTCCCGGGCGGTGCTGCCACCCAGGCGCTGGCGCTGGGTGCGGTGGTGTTGCTGTGCCTGCTGTTCTCACTGGTGGAGTCGCTGCTGATCCTGCCTGCGCACCTGGCAAGCCTGCAGCCCGAGAAGCCGGCCAAGTCCGGTATCGGTCGCAGGCTCCAGGTATTCAGGGGGCACTTTGCCGGTGCCCTGGGCATGGCAAAGGATCGTTATTACCAGCCCCTGCTGGAAAAAACCCTGCGTAACAGCCGGGTGACGGTGGCGATCTTTTTCTTCGCCTTGCTGACGGCTGTATTTGTCTACAAGGAGGGCTACCTGAAAACCAGCTTTATGCCGGATGTCGCCTCCGATATGTTGAGGCTGAATGCAAGCATGGCTGCCGGGGAGTCTTTCGAAGAGGCCGAACGGGTCATGAAGCAGTTCGTTGCGGCCGCAGATCGGCTGGAACAGGATCCGGAGATGCTGGAGAAGAACGGTGGTCCTTTCCTGCGGAACAGCATCATGTTCCTCTGGCGCGGCAACATCTACGTGAACCTGCAGCTGGTTCCTGGCGAGGAACGCAATATCTCCCCGAATGAGCTGGCCCTGCGCTGGCGCGAATACATTGGTGAGCTTCCCGGTACCGTTGAGGATATGCGCATCGTATCCAGCATCAATAACAACGGTCCGAGCCTGGCCCTGCATTTGAGTACGGGCTCTGGTGACATGGCCGAGCTGCGCCGGGCGGCGGATGCCGTCAAAGCCAAGCTTGCCTCTTACCAGGGGCTCTATGACGTGCGCGATAATCTGTCCAGTGCGCGGCAGGATGTCGAAATCCAGCTGAAGCCCTATGCCACCAATATGGGGGTGACCCTGGGGGATGTTGCGCGGCAAGTCCGCCAGGGTTTTTATGGGGAAGAAGTGCAGCGTATTCCCAGGGGCAAGGAAGATGTCCGGGTGATGGTGCGCTACCCGCAGGAGGAACGCGCTGGCGAGGATCAGATCGAGCGCATCCGTATCCGTACGCCGGAGGGTGAGGCTCCGTTCAGCGCCGTGGCGGATGCGGTCTATGTGCCCGGCTTCACCACCATCCGTCGAAATGACCGAGAGCGCTCGGTGCGCATCACTGCCGATATTGAGCCCGGCACGACCGAGTCCTTCAAGGTGTTGCAGGATCTGCGTAAAACCGCCTTCCCCGAGTGGGAGCGTGAATTCCCGGGTTTCAGCCTGAAGACTGCAGGGCAAATGCGTGAGCAGCGGGAGTTTAATTTTGCGCTCGCTGCAGGATTCATCCTTTCGGTATTCACCATTTATGCGCTGCTGGCCATTGCTTTCAGCTCCTACTCACAGCCGCTGCTGATCCTCACGGCAGTGCCGTTCGGATTCTTCGGCGGTATCGTTGGCCACCTGATTACCGGCTATGACATCAGCATGATGTCGATGCTCGGATTCCTGGCGGCCGCGGGGGTGGTCGTGAATGACAACCTGGTGCTGATGGATCGTATCAATCAGCTGCGCGACAGGGGCATGGAAGTACTGGATGCGGTCAAGCAGGCGGGCAGCGACCGCTTCCGGCCGATTATCCTGACCTCCATCACCACCTTCGTGGGGCTGGTGCCGATCATGTTCGAGCGCTCCCTGCAGGCGAAATTCCTGATCCCGATGGTGGTCAGCCTGGCCTTCGGCGTGCTGTTTGCAACTGCGGTGACCCTCATCCTGGTGCCGAACCTGTACAAGGTGGTGGAGATTATGCGTGCCAAGGTCCATGGGCCCCGCGAAAGCAGCGAGGATTTGTCGGGCTCGCTCAAAAACGCCTAAACTACCAGCCACAGAGAAAACGCCGACCCCGAGTCGGCGTTTTCATATTTCCCCTCCCAGCAAGGACTGATCACCGATGCGCGTGCCGCGTATTTTTTGCCCTGAGCCCCTGTCCGGACAGAGTGAGGTGACGCTGGACGAAGGCGCCAGCCGCCACCTGGTGAAGGTGCTGCGGCTGCAGCCGGGGCGTCCGCTGGTGCTGTTCGACGGCCATGGCGGTGAATACGAGGCAGAGCTGTCGGAGGCTGGCAAGCGCGCCCGGGTGCGGGTTGGCGAATTCCGTGATCAAGAACGCGAATCGCCGTTGGTGCTGACCCTCGCGATCGGTATTTCCCGTGGCGATCGCTTTGACTGGGTGATCCAGAAGGCCACTGAGCTGGGGGTGGCGCTGATCCAGCCGCTGTTTACCGAGCGCTGTGAAGTAAAACTGAGCGGCGACCGCTTACAGAAAAAACTGGGGCACTGGCGCCAGATCGCCATCAGTGCCTGTGAGCAGTGTGCCCGCAACAGGGTTCCGGAGCTGCTCGAACCGCAAAAGCTGCCGCAATTCCTGCACAGATCCGGCGAGGAGTGCCTCAGGCTGGTCCTGCACCACCGCACCGACGTCAGCCTGCGCCAGTTGGAGCGCGAGCGCGGCCGGCCAGAGTCAGTACTGTTGCTGGTCGGGCCGGAGGGAGGCCTGTCGGCGCTGGAAATCGACTCGGCGCTGGACAGGGGCTTTGCGCCGCTGAGGCTCGGGCCACGGGTCCTGCGGACGGAGACGGCTCCGGTTGCAGCCTTGTCCGTGTTGCAGTATCAATGGGGCGACCTCTGACCGGCACCACTGCCATTCGGCCCCCGGTCATGACAAACGCATCAATCTCAGGGAGAGAACAATGGTTAAGTTGATTTTGTGGTTGCTGGGCCTGGCGATACTCGGGCTGTCCATCGCCATCATCGTGCAGCCACAGCTGGCTCGGAGCCTGAGTGAGCGACTCAATGAAACCGGCTATGCGGTTTCTGCCTGGGGGCGGATTGTGGTTGGCCTGATCCTGCTGCTGATAGCCGATACCCGTGCATGGAATATCCTGTTCAATGCCCTTGGTGTGTTACTGGTGCTGGCCGGTGCCTACATGCTGTTCATCGGCTTCGAACGCAGCAAAGCGCTGGCGATCAAAATTGCCAATGGCAGTGAGAACTTCCTGCGCGTCAGCGGTGCCGTGGGCGTGTTGCTGGGATTGCTGCTGCTGTCGGCGAGTTGAGAGAGCAGAATGTTTGCAACGCAGTTGGTGATATTTGATTGTGACGGGGTGCTGGTGGACAGCGAAACGATTGTCTGCCGCATCCTGGCCGAAGAGATGAACAAGCTCGGCATGCAGACCACTGCCGAAGAACTGGACGAGCAGTTCAGCGGCAGGCCGGCCAAGGATTGCCTGGCCGAGATCGAGACCCGTTACGGTGGGCCGCTGCCGGACAACTATTTCGGCAATACCGAGCGTCGGATTCGCGAGGCATTTCATCGGGAGCTCGAACCGGTCGCGGGTATCGAAGACCTCCTCGATCACCTGCTGCAGGTGAATCTGCGCAGCTGTGTCGCTTCCTCGGGATCCCACGACAAGATGCGCCTGACCCTGAACCGCACCGGCCTGTACGATTACTTTGACGGGCGTATCTTCAGTGTCGATGATGTCGGCCGCGGTAAGCCCTGGCCCGACCTGTTTCTGCACGCTGCCCAGACCATGAATGTGGAGCCCCAGCACTGTCTGGTGGTGGAGGACTCCATAGCCGGCGTGAAGGCGGCGGTGGCTGCCGGCATGCCAGTGGTGGGCTACAGCAACCATGTCCGTCGCGCCGACCAGCTCCGGGAGCAGGGGGCCATCGTGGTTGGTGACATGATGGCGGTGCTCGATCACCTCTGACTGGCAGTTGGTCTACAATGAATGCAACGCCACCCGCACGATGCCACCACGGGAGATCCCGGTTATGGTGCCAAGCCGCTGTTCCCCTCTTCTGCTGATCATCAGCCTGTCACTGGCTGCCTGTTACGATGATCCTCACAAGAAATATGCCCTGAATCCACCGGGCGCTGCGCCTGTGAGTGATGCAGCTGCCCAGACTTTTGGTGACGCCGTGGTGCGCTATCTGAGGGGGCAGGTTGCAGAAAATGCGTTTGTTCTCGGGGTGGATTTCGAGCCCGGCAGTTCCACACCCAAAATGCACACCATCGCCGACGTGGAAGCTCTGTTGGTGATCCTGCGGGATTTCCCGACGGTCACAGTGGTGATCGAGGGGCACACGGACAGCGAGGGGGAACCGGAAAAGAATCAGCGCCTCTCACAATGGCGGGCGGAGTGGGTCAGAAACTTCCTGCTCGACCGCGGCATCGCGCCCGAACGGGTGTCGGCCGAGGGCTTCGGTGACACTGTGCCGATCGCCGACAACAGCACGCCCAGTGGCCAGCAGAAAAACCGCCGCCTGGTGATTCGCCTGCACAAGGGGGGCGTCGAACCTGTCCAGGCCCAGCAAGAGACAAATCCGGAGCGCAATGGCTCCGGAGCCGTCGGGGAGCAGCTCAGTCGAGACTGAGCGACTGGAGTATCTCTGCGGTGGGTTCCACCTGGTTCATGGTATAGAAGTGCAGTCCCGGTGCACCGCCTTCCAGCAGCGTCTCGCACAGGTCCGTCACAACTTCCAGTCCCAGCTTGCGGATATCTTCCGGGTTGCTGAAGCTTTCCATCCGCTTGCGTAGCCAGCGGGGAATTTCCGCGCCGCAATTCTTCGAAAAGCGTGCCAGGTTGGTGAAGTTGGTAATCGGCATGATGCCCGGGTAGATGGGCGCGTCGATACCGGCTTTCTCGCACTGGTCCAGAAAATAGAAATACGCATCCGGGTTGTAGAAGTACTGCGTCAGTGCGCTGTTGGCGCCCGCATCAAACTTGCCCTTCAGGTAACCGATATCAGCGTCATAGCTCTCGGCCTCCGGGTGGATCTCCGGATAAGCGGCTACTTCGAGGTGGAAGTGATCGCCGGTGTGACGCCGGATAAAGGCCACCAGCTCATTGGCATAGACCAGTTGCGCCACGGCGCCCATGCCGGATGGCATGTCACCGCGCAGGGCGACGATCCGGTCCACGCCTGCCTCCCGGTAGCGGTTCAGCAGCTGGAGCACGGCTTCCTCGCTATCACCGCCAAAAGACAGGTGCGGGGCAATGGAAATTCCATCGCGGCGCAGGTTGGTGACGATATCTGCCGTGGTTTCGCGGGTGGTGCCGCCGGCGCCATAGGTGACGGAAAAAAATGCCGGCTGGAATTCCTGCAGGGTTTCACGGGTCTTGTACAGATTCTCCCGGCCCTCGGGGGTCTTGGGCGGGAAAAACTCGAAGCTGATGCGGGTACTGTTTGTCATGGTAAATCGTCCAGTCCTCAAGGGGCTGGATTCCGCCTGGCGGCCGTGAGCCGGCCCGGCAGAATGACGATCTTTACCAGCATCGTCATGCCGGCGCAGGCCGGCATCCAGTCTCGGTTGGATTAATACTTGTAGCTTTCCGGCTTGTAAGGGCCGTCCACGGAAACGCCGATATACTTGGCCTGGCCTTCAGTCATGCGGGTAATCACACCGCCAAATCCTTCGACCATATAGCGCGCCACTTCCTCATCCAGCTTCTTCGGCAGCACTTTGACATACAGTGCAGAGACCTTCTGGTCTGCCGGTAGCTCAGCGAATTTCTCCTGGTACAGGTGGATCTGGGCGAGCACCTGGTTGGCAAAGGAACCATCCATGATGCGGCTCGGGTGGCCGGTGGCATTACCCAGGTTCACCAGACGGCCCTCAGAGAGAAGCAGCAGGTGATCGTTGCTTTCGGCATTGCGCACGATCTTGTGCACCTGCGGCTTCACTTCCTGCCACTCCCAGTGCTTGCGCATATAGGCGGTATCGATCTCATTGTCGAAGTGGCCGATATTGCACACCACGGCACCGCTCTTCAGGGCGCTCAGCATATGCGCATCGCAGACGTTGGTGTTGCCGGTGGTGGTGACAAGCAGGTCGGTATTGGCCAGCAGGTCCTTGTTGATGGACTCCGGCTTGCCGGTGTTGATGCCGTCGATATAAGGAGACACCAGCTCGAAACCGTCCATGCAGGCCTGCATGGCGCAGATGGGGTCGACTTCGGAAACCTTGACGATCATGCCTTCCTGACGCAGCGAGGCGGCGGAGCCCTTGCCCACGTCGCCGTAGCCGATCACCAGCGCCTTCTTGCCGGACAGCAGGTGGTCGGTGGCGCGCTTGATGGCATCGTTCAGGCTGTGGCGGCAGCCGTACTTGTTGTCGTTCTTGCTCTTGGTGACGGAATCGTTGACGTTGATCGCCGGCACTTTCAGGGTGCCTTCACGTAGCATTTCCTGCAGGCGGTGTACGCCGGTGGTGGTCTCTTCGCTGATGCCGTGGCACCGGTCGAGAATCTCGGCGTACTTGCGGTGTAGCAGCTCGGTGAGGTCGCCGCCGTCGTCGAGGATCATGTTCGGCTGCCAGCCGGCCACGTCTGCACCCACGGTGCGCTCCAGGCACCATTCGTACTCTTCTTCGGTTTCGCCTTTCCACGCAAACACTGGAATACCGCGGGCGGCGATGGCAGCGGCAGCGTGATCCTGGGTGGAGAAAATGTTGCACGAGGACCAGCGCACTTCCGCACCCAGGGCCACCAGAGTCTCGATCAGCACCGCGGTCTGGATGGTCATGTGGATGCAGCCCATGATGCGCGCACCGGCGAGCGGCTGCTCGTCATGGTATTTCTCACGCAGCGCCATCAGGGCCGGCATTTCGCCCTCGGCGATCTCAATCTCGCGGCGCCCCCAGTCGGCCAGGTTGATGTCGGCGACCTTGAAGTCCTTGAATTCAGTGCTCATTTGATTCATTGCAAACCTTGTACGTTTTTTATTGCGCAGGCAGTGCCTGCGCGTGAGTTTCTGGGTTTTAGCGATTACAGATCAGCGTGCGCACGCAGCGCTTCCGCCTTATCGGTCTTTTCCCACGGGAAGGCGGTGAAGGTTTCACTGCGCTTCTCGCCATTGCTGTCGACCCACTCATAGGTATGCTCGAACGGCTCGCGGCCAAAGTGTCCATAGGCGGCGGTCAGCTGGTACATCGGGTGGAGCAGGTCCAGCGCGCGGGAAATGGCGTAGGGTCGCAGGTCGAAGTGCTCGCGCACCAGCTCGATCAGCTTCTCCTCGCTCACCTTGCCGGTGCCGAAAGTGTTGATGGAAACAGAAGTCGGCTCGGCGACACCGATGGCATAGGACACCTGGATTTCGCAGCGGTTGGCCAGGCCTGCGGCAACGATATTCTTCGCCACGTAGCGGCCGGCGTAGGCAGCGGAGCGATCCACCTTGGACGGATCCTTGCCGGAGAAGGCGCCGCCGCCGTGACGGGCGGAGCCGCCGTAGGTATCCACGATGATCTTGCGCCCGGTCAGGCCGCAGTCACCGACCGGCCCGCCGATGACGAATTTACCGGTGGGGTTGATGTGATACTTGGTGCCAGCGTGCAGCCACTCGGAGGGCAGGGTGTGGTGCACGATCAGTTCCAGCACTGCCTCGCGCAGGTCTTCCTGGCTGACATCGGGGTTGTGCTGGGTAGACAGTACCACTGCGTCGATGGCGCAGGGCTTGCCCTGGTCGTCATAGCGGAAGGTCACCTGGCTCTTGGCATCCGGGCGCAGCCACGGCAGCAGGCCAGACTTGCGCGCCTCGGCCTGACGCTCCACCAGCCGGTGGGCATAGTAGATTGGTGCCGGCATGAATGTCGGGGTCTCATCAGTGGCGTAACCGAACATCAGGCCCTGGTCGCCGGCGCCCTGGTCCTCCGGCTTGGCGCGATCGACGCCCCGGGCGATATCCATGGACTGCTTGCCGATCACATTGATCACACCGCAGGTCTCACCGTCATAGCCGACCTCGGAGGAGGTGTAGCCGATATCGGTGATGACCTTGCGTACCAGGTCTTCCAGGTCCACCCAGGCAGAGGTGGAGATTTCGCCGGCGATGACGGCAATGCCTGTTTTTACCAGGGTCTCACAGGCCACGCGGGCGTGCTTGTCCCGGGCCAGCAGTGCATCCAGCACTGCATCGGAAATCTGGTCGGCAATTTTGTCGGGGTGCCCTTCGGACACGGACTCCGAGGTAAACAGTCTGTATTCACTCATAAGGTGCTCTCCATTGATGTCGCCGCGGCGCTCCATTTATCCCGCAGTCGGCGGTTTTATAACTGTCGGTCTGGTTAGTCTTGGTCTCAGCGATCCGGTGTAGGCCGGACTGAAAAAATAGTCGCTCTCAGTATTTACGCACTGGTTGCCGTCGCAGTTTCCGGCTTGAGGAATTCACGGATCTGGATCTGGAAGCCATTGCGCAGGGCGTTGTACACGCTGCGTCCATTCTCGAGGCCCGCCTGCTCCGCCCATTGCGACAGCTGCTCCGGCGCAAACCCCAGCCACAGATCCCCGCAGGCATCGCGGGCCCAGTCCTGCTGGTGGGCCTGCAGCTCGGCCACCAGCAGCTGGCCACCGGGCTTCAGCGCTGTCGACAGGTCACGGAATATCTGTTCGGGCTCCGGCGTATGGTGCAACACCATGTTCACCACCACGCTGTCGGCACTGCCGGGGCGCGCGGCGGCCTCGCGGGTGTCGCCACGAAGAAATTCGATATTGCCGAGGCCGCTGTCCCTGGCGAACTGCTGCGCCCGTTCCAGCATGGTGGGTGAAAGATCCAGGGCGGTGACCATTTCGAAGCGCGGGGCCAGCTCGGCGAGAAACTCGCCCTCGCCGGGGCCGACTTCCAGTGCATTGGCCCCGGGGCGTAACAGCTGGCCTACCTGTGGGCCGTAGACATCATAGCCGGCGATCAGCTCCTGCTGTTCCCGGAAGCGGTTGCCATAGTCAGCGAAGAAGCGGCGCGATGCCTCCGCCCGCTCCCGGGCAATCTCCGCGACTGCCGCCTCGCGCCCTTGCGGTAGCGGCAGGCTGTCGAGGCTGGTGAACAGGGGCTCGAGGCCGTCGCCGCTGCGGCGGTAGAACAGGTTGTTGCCCTCGCGGCGTTTGCTCACCAGGCCTGCCTGGGCCAGCACCTTGAGGTGGTGGCTCAGAGCCGGCTGACGCAGGTCGAAGATCCGGCAAAGCTCCAGCACGCTGTAGGAGTCCTGGCTCAGCAGCCGCAGGATCTCCAGGCGCAACGGGTCACCCGCCGCCTTGAGGCGCACGGCCAGTTGCGGGATCGGGTCGCCAGAATCGACTTCCGGCGCTGCTTGGTTTACCTGGGAGGATGACATGGCGGCGAGTCTAGCAGCGGGCTGACCCTATATCAAAGTTTTTTGATATAGCTGCATAAAAAACTTTTGATGCAGCTTTAACGTTTCATTGCGTGGGCGCCAGCGGCAACTTTGTTGCGTCTAATTGGCCGCAAAGCGCCCTTGCCCTTTGCGTGGCAGCGGTGATTGCGGGAAAATACGCCTCCTTTTTTCGAGACCGCAGGCCAGGCCCTGGGGAGCCGCCAGCCGCGAATACGCTGCGCTGGCCTATCTTCAGGGAGAGCCAGGTCCAGCAAACAGACCCCAGAGAGTTGAGCCCTATGACTTCCCGTACCCCGTCTCGCACCGAGCTGGCCAATGCCGTTCGCGCCCTGTCCATGGATGCCGTGCAGAAAGCCAACAGCGGCCACCCAGGCGCGCCCATGGGCATGGCGGACATCGCTGAAGTCCTCTGGAACGACTACCTGAAGCACAATCCTGCCAACCCGGACTGGGCCGACCGCGACCGCTTCGTGCTGTCCAATGGCCACGGCTCAATGCTGCTCTACTCTCTGCTGCACCTCACTGGCTACGACCTGCCGATCGAGGAGCTGAAAAACTTCCGTCAGCTGCACTCCAAGACTCCGGGCCACCCGGAATACGGCTATGCCCCGGGCGTAGAAACCACCACCGGCCCTCTCGGTCAGGGTATCACCAACGCCGTCGGTATGGCCCTGGCGGAGAAAGTCATGGCGGCACAGTTCAACCGCCCCGGTTATGAGCTGGTGGATCACCACACCTACTGCTTCCTCGGAGATGGTTGCCTGATGGAGGGCATTTCCCACGAGGCCTGTTCCCTGGCCGGCACCCTGGGCCTGGGCAAGCTGATTGCTTTCTACGACGACAACGGCATCTCCATCGATGGTGAGGTAGAAGGCTGGTTCACCGACGATACGCCCAAGCGGTTCGAATCCTATGGCTGGCATGTGATCGCCGGTGTCGACGGCCACGACTCCGCGGCCATCAAGGCCGCCATCGAAGAGGCCCGTGCCGAGACCGAGAAGCCCACCCTGATCTGCTGCAAGACCGTCATCGGCTTTGGCTCGCCCAACAAGCAGGGCCGCGAGGAGTGCCATGGTGCCCCGCTGGGTGAAGACGAAATTGGCCTGGTGCGGGAAACCATCAACTGGAACTACGCGCCGTTCGAGATTCCCGAAGAGATCTACGCCGGCTGGAGCGCCCGCGGCAAGGGCGAGGCGCAGGAAGAAGAGTGGCGCGATATCTTCGCCGATTACCGGGAGGAGTTTCCGGAGCTGGCGGCAGAGTTCGAGCGCCGCATGAGTGGTGAACTGCCGGCCGACTTCCTCGCCAAGGCGGATGAGTACATCAAGCAGTGCCAGCAGGATGCCGAAAAGATCGCCTCCCGCAAGGCCAGCCAGAATGCTCTGAATGCTTATGGCCCTCTGCTGCCGGAATTCCTCGGTGGTTCTGCCGACCTGGCCGGCTCCAACCTCACCATCTGGTCCGACTCCAAGGGCGTGACCAAAGGCGACGCTTCCGGCAACTACGTCTATTACGGTGTGCGCGAGTTCGGCATGAGCGCCATCATGAACGGTATCGCCCTGCATGGCGGTTTCGTACCCTACGGCGCGACCTTCCTGATGTTCATGGAGTACGCCCGCAATGCGGTGCGCATGGCGGCGCTGATGAAGCAGCGGGTAGTCTTTGTTTACACCCACGACTCCATTGGCCTGGGCGAGGACGGCCCGACCCACCAGCCCGTCGAGCAGCTGACTGCTCTGCGCTCCACGCCCAACCTGTATACCTGGCGCCCCTGTGACGCCACCGAATCCGCAGTGAGCTGGAAGATGGCGGTCTCCCGTGCCGACGGACCGTCCGCGCTGGTATTCAGCCGCCAGGGCCTGGCCCCGCAGGCGCGGAACGATGCCCAGTTGCAGCAGATCGAGCGCGGTGGCTACGTACTCGCGGACTGCGACGGCGCGCCGGAAGTGATCCTTATCGCCACCGGTTCTGAAGTGGAGCTGGCCGTCGAAGCGAAGAAGCAGCTCTCCGATCGCAAGATACGCGTCGTTTCCATGCCCTGCGCCGAGGCCTTCATGGAGCAGGACGAGGCTTACCGTGAATCCGTGCTGCCCGCCAATGTCCGTGCTCGGGTTGCGATCGAAGCGGCGCACCGTGACTACTGGTACAAGTTCGTTGGCTTCGACGGCGATATCATTGGCATGAGCAGCTTTGGTGAGTCCGCACCGGGCGGCGAGCTGATGAAGGAATTTGGCTTTACCGTCGACAACGTCGTCGCTTCCGTCAAGAAGCTGCTGAAGTAAATGGCTATACTGGACACCGGTCGGTGCTGGCATAACGGGACTTTTTGAATCGTCTTCCCGGCGCAGGCCGGGATCCAGCCCTCCGGAGTCCAGATGTAATGCCCAACCCGGCTGACCCGCAATGACCATCCGACTCGCCATCAACGGCTATGGCCGCATCGGTCGCTCTGTCCTGCGCGCCCTCTACGAGTCCGGCGCTCGGGACAAGCTGCAGATCGTCGCCATCAATGAGCTGGCTGACTGCGCCACCATTGCCCACCTGACCAAGTACGACTCTGTGCACGGCCGCTTCGGGGGAGATGTCAGCGTCGAAAGCGATACCCTGATCGTCAACGGTGATCGCATTGCGGTGACTCACCGGGAGCAGTTGCAAGACCTGGACTGGGCCGCCAATGCCGTGGATCTCGTGCTGGAGTGCACCGGCAGTTTTACCGAACGGGAAAAGGCTGAGCTGCACTTGAAGGCCGGGGCCAGAAAAGTCCTGTTTTCCCAGCCGGCCAACCGCGATGTGGATGCCACCATCGTGCACGGTGTCAACGATCATGTGCTGACAGGCACAGAGACGATTGTTTCCGCCGCTTCTTGCACTACTAACTGCAGCGTGCCGGTTATTGCCGCCCTGGACAAAGCTTTCGGTATTGATGCCGGCGTGATTACCACCATCCATGCGGCCATGAACGACCAGCCGGTGAGTGATGCCTACCATCACACCGATCTGCGCAAGACCCGTTCCGCAGTGACATCGATCATCCCGGTGGACACAGGCCTTGCCCGCGGTATCGAGCGCATTCTGCCGGAACTGGCCGGGCGCTTCGAAGCCCAGGCGATGCGCGTGCCAACCGTCAATGTCTCCGCCATCGACCTTTCAGTGCAGTTGCATCGTGACGTCACCCAGGCGGAGGTCAACAGGGTATTGGCAGAGGCGGCAGCATCAGGCTTCAATGGAGTGCTCGGTTACACCGAGGAACCCCTCGCCTCCTGTGATTACAACCACGACCCGCGCTCCGGCATTGTCGATGCCAGCCAGACGCGGGTGGCGGGCGGCAAACTGGTGAAGGTACTGATCTGGTTCGATAACGAGTGGGGCTTTGCGAACCGGATGCTGGATATCGCGCGCATCATGCAGTGATTCGGGACGCTCCAGGTCCCGGAAACAATCAATAATGACCATAGGGGTTGACCATGAAACGACTTTCCGGAGTTTTGCTTTTATCCTCTCTGTTGATTGCCCCGGCTCTTTCACAGGCCAAGCCCAGTGGCCTTTATGCCGGCGGCCATTTTGGAGCCATGGATGCGCAGCCCTCTGTAGAGGGACCCGGGGTTAACATCGGTTACCAGGTCGATAATGGCTGGGGTGTTCACGGTGAATTTACCCGCGATACAGTGGGTACCTTCGGTGGTGTGTTCGGCACCTATCGCACGGCGGGCGCGGTCTACCTCCTGTTCAAGGGCGGTGTGGCAGCCGGGCGCAGCGCCAGCGGTCTGGGTGCTGGCGCAGGTGTAGGCTTCGACCTTGGTCGGGCGTTTAACCTGGAACTGGATGCCAACCAGTTCGACGATAAAACTGCCGGCCACCTCCGCCTCAGCTACAGCTTCTGAGTCCTAAAGGGGCACTGTCCGTCCGGACGGTGCCTCTCTTCCTTCCAGCCTCAATCTCCCTCTGCCCTTGAACATTTACCTGCTGACCCATGAACGCGAGCTGGACCGGCCAACCAATACCGGTACTGTCGCCATGGCTGCCGCCAGTGGTCTGGTGCAGCGTATCGTCTGGAGTCGCACCAATCCGGATCCACTGTTGGAGAGGCTGGCAACCACGGGTAAATTGGCACTGGTATATCCAGCTGTTGACTCCCAACAACCGTCAAGGCCCGTGGGTGAGTTCGATCACTTTCTCCTGCTGGACGGCACCTGGCAGGAGGCGCGGAAGATGTTCAATCGCACCCCCTATCTCGCATTCCTCCCCCGGGTCTGTCTGCAGCCGGAGGCCTCTTCAAATTATCAGCTGAGAAGAAACCAGCTTGAAGGGGGATTGTGCACAGCAGAGTGCGTGGTGGAATTACTGCGTGCAAAGGGGAATCTGCAGTTGGCAGAAGAGGTTACTGCGCGGTTTGTCGAGTTCAACCGACGCTGACCCGTGATCTTCACCGGTTGCTGTTTCACGCCCTTGCGGATTAATCTTGCCCGGATTCACTCATCAAGCAGAGCAATAACCAAATGACCAGCGGGGGAGCCATGCAGTCAGGAAAATTGATTTTGAAGAATGCCATTGCCGGGAGCCTGGGGCTTTTTGCTGCCTTTGCCATATCCGCAAACGCTGCCGAGTTCTCGACCGGTCCCGTAATTGAAGGCTATGGACCTGTTGCTGCCGTCGAGCAAATCCAGCCCCTGACAGGCAAGGAGACTTTTATGGTCGCCTTCGACGCGACCGAGGCCGGTGGCCAGGAAAAAGCAAACCGCAAATTCGAGAGTCTGGCCCGTTTCCTCAATATGCATGTCAGGGCCGGAGTCGATCCCAAGCAGATCAAACTGGCGCTGGTCGTACACGGCACAGCAGGCTTTGATTTGCTGAACAAGGCCGCCTACCGGGAGAAGTACGATAGCGCCAACCTCAATGCGCCCCTGATTGAGAAGCTGACTGAGAACAATGTCCGTGTGATTCTCTGCGGACAGTCCGCCGCCTACCATGGTATTGAGGCCGGTGACCTGCTCCCGAACGTGGAGATGGCGTTATCTGCCATGACCGCACATGCGCAACTCCAGCAGCAGGGTTATACGGTCAATCCTTTCTAGGGCTTATTCCCCTCAACGTGCCTGAAACTTTGCTGTGATGCTCTATTGGACTCCCGGCCCGTTTAGGGAGGGAGCTTGGGTGTCCCCTCTAATGCGGGGGAGAGATGTCGGTCGTTGTAATCTCATCTATTGTCTGGGGCTCAAGGCCTGAGCGCTCTTGTGTTGATGTGTTTTACAGGTGGTGAGAGCAAACCACAAAAAAACCGGCGTTGTCGCCGGTTTTTTTTGGGCTCAAGAAGAGGCTAATACTAAGGCCCGGTGATTTTCCGAATGGCACTGAGATCTGGCTTTGACGGACGATTACGTTTCAGTTCGTTCTCATAGATGAAGCTGCCGAGTTCACGTAAAAAAGGCTTGGCGACCTCGTCTATCTGGTATTGGTCATCATTCAGGGTGTCGTTTTCGTTGGCGTAGATCACCGCTGACAGGAAAAATTCTACCTGGTTCCTGGTGTCGACAATGTAAGCGGAATCGATGACATGCCCATACGCCCAGCCGGTTTTATTGAAAATTTTGATGTTTCCGGGCACTTCCCGGGGCTCTCCCCCATACATAAGAAACTTTGCATAGTTTTGTGGGTACTCTTCCGGGTCATAGGTGGGGGAATCGCTATCTGGGGGCAGCATCGACATATAGCGCAATACCAGTGCACGGTCTTCCGGGCGCAGATTAAATCGCTCCTGCTCGGCGAATAGCTGCGGGAAGACCAGTCTTTTGAGGACACCATCGAGATCCCCGAGGCTGAGGCGGTTCTTGGTCGTAAAGTCCATGGGTGCTTCGACGCGTTCACCGGAAGCAATATGGGCGCTGCCTAACTTTGGTCGGCCAGCATTGATATACCTGGTCTCACTGTATCGGGCCGGCAGTGAAAGGATAGGTTCGCCCTCGGCGCCGACAAAGCGAATCGGGTTGTACTGACGGTTTTCTTCCTCTGACATCCGCGTGCTGAGGCGGTGATTGATCAGCGTATTTTGCAGACCTTTGTCTGCCAGCTTCTGGTTGATGTAGTCCTGGCCGAGCAGTTCATACAGCCTGTTGCTGGCATCGTTATCGCTCACCAACAGAATCTTTTTTATATAGTGCGCGATGCTGGGTATTCCGCTCTCAGCCGAAGGGTCGCTGTGGGCAACGGTCTGGAATGGCTCGGCCGCATCGGTCAGCATGCCGCTTCCAGAAGTCAAACCCTCGATATCCTGCTCGGCCAGCCATTCAAGTGCCAGCAGTGAGATGGGCAGCTTTACCGTGCTTGCCGGATAAAAGTAGCGGTTTTCATCCACCCCGTATTGATATTCGCGCAGCACCGGCTGGTTGTCGGCTTCGCGATCTATCTGGGTGTAGAGGATTTGGAGTCGATACGGCTCCGGGTTGGCCATGACTGTGGTCAGGGTCGGGTATCGGGAGCCGGCTTCAATCAGCCACTCATCCATCGACTCGCACTTGTCAGTCCCTGCCGGTAGGGGGCAATCGGCTATGGCCAGCATGGAGCTCCCGGAACAGAGAAGCAGCAACAGAAAATCGCGGAATTTCACAGGCGGGACCTTCTTTTTGAGATGTCGGCTGATCATATCGGTCCCCCATTGGGGAGACAAATCCGCTCACTGGTGCCCTGACCATTGATACGCACGGAGGTCTGGATAGCTCGTTGGCCAGGGTGAGCCCTACCTTGAATCAGCTTGGCTATTGCCATTTTGCGCCGTGGTTGTGCGAGATTGGGCGGCGTATCCACCGAAAACAAAGGCTCTGGCAATGGATTTTTCGGGGTTATCCCCCTGCCCTCCAGCTCAAATTTGGCGGCAATTGGCACGTATCAGAGCTAACAAGATGAAAAGCGCGCCAAATTATTCGCATTTGGTGATCCAGAATGAATAATTCTTGACGGGCCTTTTCAGCGGGAATACTTTATTTCGTGTCGGGCGGATTGGTTCGGCTGCCCTCGCATAACTAGATAACAAGCGGAGTAGTCCATGAACAAACTTCAACGAGCTATTCGTCTCGCAAATTATTCCCTGCTCACCGTTGGCACCCTGGCAGCGCTGCCTGCGTTTGCCCAGGAAGACGCCTCTTCCACCCCATCTGCGGCAGCGATCGAGGAAGTCGAAGTCACCGGCTACCGTGGCTCGGTAAAGAAAAGTCTCGATATCAAGCGCAATGCTGACGCGATGGTGGATGCCATTTCTGCCGAGGACGTCGGCAAGTTCCCCGATCAGACAGTAGCCGATGCCCTGCAGCGGGTAGCGGGTGTCTCGGTGGAAAAATCAGAAGGCGAGGCTGACCGTGTCAGCATCCGCGGTACTGCACCCCACCTGAACATGACCCTGTTCAACGGTCAGCATGTGGCGACTGCTGAAGCATCGGCAAGTGTGCTCAACCCGCCCAGCCGAAGCTTCAATTATTCACTGCTCCCCTCTGAACTGATTGATACCCTCGAGGTACACAAATCAGCGCAGGCAAAAATCGAAGAGGGCTCAGTTGGCGGCACCGTGATCGTCAAGACACGCTCCCCGCTGGAGACTGAATCGAATCACATCGCCTTCTCCGTCAAGAATATGTACCAGGAGGCCAGTGGTGAAAACAGTCCTTCTCTCTCCGGTTTTTATAACTGGAAGAATGAGGCGGGCGACTTTGGCTTCAACCTTGGCTATGTGCGCAAAGACAACCGCATCCAGCGGGATACCAATGGACTCGGCTACCAGGGTTATCAACCGGTCAACGATGCGGATGGCAACGTCGACTACTATCTGCCGAACAACATTCGTTCCACGCGTTATCGGTCTGAGAAAGACCTCTCCACGGCTACTGTCAACCTTGAGTGGCAGGCCAGTGATGAGCTGAACGTCGAGTTCACCAACCTGTTTTCAAAGGTTGACCGGGTGAACCAGTTCATCACCAATGGTGTGCGCACCCTCGGGGCCGCTTCCGGTGCCGGCATCGAGAATCCCGTGTTCGCCGATGGCGTGGTGGTGGCAGGTTCTCTGGCTGCGGACACCAATAGTGGTCGCGAACGCGAGGAATCCTGGTACAGCACCAATAACAATACCGGTGGCTACGAGACCAGGGCGCACAACCTCAAGCTGGAATACGAGGGTGCGGGTTATACCCTGAGTGCACAGCTGGGTACTACCGCGGCGAAGGGCGATATCCTCGATGACCAGATTGAGTTCGAGGCCAGTACGGATGCCTCTTTCGATCTCCGTGGTGAGCCGACCTACAGCTTCGAGAATACTCCGGCACCGGCCGACTACTCGACGATGTATACCCATCGTAATATCTTCGACAACTCCGAAGAGGAAAACTACGCACAGGTCGATCTGAACATCGAGCTGGATAACCAGTGGTTCACCTCTGTCGATGTCGGCGCGAAGTACCGTGACCACAACAAGGACTCAAACCTGCACAAGGATGTCTGGATCGTATTCCTGAATCCGTGGATCACAACCCTCGACAACTATGCCAATGGTTCTGTAGCGGATGACTTCAAGGGAACCAGCAGCTCACAGCAGGGCCTGTATGAGTTCAACTATGCCAACTGGCAGGCATGGACCAGGGAGACGCCGACCTACCGATCGAACTATCGTCCTGACTACAGTTTCGAGCTGCAGGAGCAGGTGACCAGCGCCTATGTTCAGGGCAACTTCGACTATGAGAAGCTGCACGGCAACGTTGGTCTTCGTTATGCAAAGACCAACGGAACCAGCATCGGTTTCCAGCTCTTCAAGCCGGTTTCCTGGAATCCTGACACCTGGACGATGACCCCGGCAGAAATCGACAACGATTACGATAATGTGCTGCCGAGCCTGAACCTGGCGTATGACTTCAATGACGACGTTGTGATGCGTTTTGCTGCGGCCAAGGTCCTGTCCCGCCCGGATTATGACAACCTGAAGATGACCCGTGGCTTTGCCAACAGCATCTGGGTGCCGGGTTATGACGGCTTTGGCAGTGGTGGTAATCCGGATCTCGAGCCGTACAGGGCTACCCAGTACGACCTCTCGACTGAATACTACTTCACCGAGTCTTCTATCGTATCTATTGCCTACTTCTACAAGGATATCGATACCTATATCGATACTGCCGACGTCGGCGAAGATCTGATTGGAGAAGAAGGTCCCGGGTATTACCGTATCACCATCCCGGTCAATGGCATCGGCGGTGTCAACCAGGGTGTCGAGCTGAACTTCCAGCACGATTTCGGCAACGGTTTTGGTGTACTGGCAAACTACACCTACTCAGATGCCGACATGCTGGAGACTGCTGAGGAGCGGGCCGCTGGAATTGAGAAAAAGCTGCCAGCCAACTCCAAGGATACCTATAACCTCACTGCCTACTATGAGGACCATGGTGTGTCCGCCCGGTTGGCCTACAACTACCGCTCCAGATATTACACCGGTACCAGGCGTAATGAACTGGACCTGTACCGTGATGGATATGGACAGTTGGATGCCAATCTCTCCTACCAGCTGACGAATAACGTCTCCCTGGTTATGAACCTGTTGAACCTCACCGATGAAGAGCAGTCGACCGAGTGGGGCGAGCAGGGCCTGCCGGGGGATGTGCATCAGTACGGTCGGAGAATCTTCGCCGGCGTTTCTGCAAAATTCTAATAATCTCTCCTCGTTGATGGTCGTGGCTTGGCCGGCATCTATCGATGCCGGCTTTTTTGTGCGCGAAGAAAAGGATGCGCTGGGCGGGGGCTCTGAGCAGTAAGGTCACCCTGAGACCAGCTGGAGGATAAGCCACGCCGCCGCTTTTTGATTGCCCTGTCTATACCTGTCCCGGTACCTTTGCGCAGAATCGCCGTCGAGCAGGGGTGTGCCGTTATGCCCTATCTCCTCTCCTGCCCGCCCGCCTCACTAGCGAGTTCTGTCTGCAACCTCTCCCTTTTTCTTTTGTAATAGCCCAAGAGCTGTCAGCGTCTTTGGTGGCGCCCGCTAAAGGCGGTCTGTATCCCGGCAGGTTGACCGACCAGTCTCGGCGAGGGAGGAGGTCTTCCGCAGTCCCGTACTTTTTGAGCCGGCCTGGCGCGAGTCCTGCCGTAGCGGCGAGAAACTGGTAGTCTTGTTGGCGTTTATGTACAGGTGCCTGCTGTCCGGCCAGACCGGACGGGGTAAATAATAATCAAGGGGAAAGTGAATGCGCTTACGCAATGCTCTTCTGGTACTGGTCCTGGCGCTTGCGAGTGCGGCGATACGGGCTGAAAGTGTTGCCGACTTCACCGCGGGCATGCCGCGGTATGCCGGCTTCCATGACTTCTATTGGGATGCAGCCGAAGGGCGGGTGTTGCTGGAGGTCGAGGCATTTGACCGGGAGCTGTTGCTGCTCACCGGTCTCGCCCAGGGGCTGGGGTCCAACCCGGTGGGGCTGGATCGCAACCAGGTGGGTGATACCCGGCTGGTGCGTTTTGAGCGGATTGGCGACAAGGTACTGCTGCACCAGCTGAATACCCGTTTCCGGGCCAATTCGGAGAATGCCGCTGAGCGCCGGGCGGTAGAAGAGGCCTTTGCGTCATCGGTGCTCTGGGGATTCAAGATCCTGGCCGAAAGTGAGCGCAGCGCACTGGTGGACTTCACTCCCTTCCTGCTCAGTGATCAGCACGGTATTGCCGACCGCCTGAAGAGCACCGGCCAGGGCACTTACGCCCTGGACCAGGCCAGGTCCGCCGTTTACCTGCCCCGGACCAAGAATTTTCCCAAGAACAGCGAGTTTGAGGCCAGCCTGACCTTTGCTGGCAGTGCCCCCGGTGACTACGTACAGGAGGTGGTGCCCACCCCGACACTGGTGACTCTGCGCCAGCATGTCTCACTGGTGGAGCTGCCGGACGACAACTACCAGACACGCAGATTTCACAGCAACAGCGGTTATTTTCCCCTGGTGTTCCGGGATTACGCCACGGCCATCGATGAGCCGATGGACCAGCGCCTGATCTACCGCCATCGTCTGGAAAAGAGGGTAGGCAGTGACGAGCCGGTAGAGCCGATCATCTATTACGTCGATCCCGGTGTGCCGGAGCCGGTGCGCAGTGCGTTGATCGAGGGCGCCAGCTGGTGGGATCAGGCATTTGAGGCGGCAGGTTTCAAGAATGCGTTTCAGGTCAAGCTGTTGCCGGAGGGGGCCGACCCGCTGGATGTGCGTTACAACGTGATCAACTGGGTGCACCGCTCCACCCGGGGCTGGTCTTACGGGTATTCCATTGCCGATCCACGTACGGGCGAAATCCTCAAGGGCAATGTGACCCTGGGTTCCCTGCGCGTGCGTCAGGACTTCCTCATCGCCCAGGGCCTGCTGCAGCCCTACGGCAGTGAGGCGGCAGATACCAGCGCACTGAGGGAGATGGCCCTGGCGCGCATCCGCCAGCTGTCTGCCCATGAGGTGGGACACACCCTGGGGCTTGCCCACAACTTCGCCGCCAGCGCGGCCGACCGCGCTTCCGTCATGGATTACCCGGCACCGCTGGTGACTCTCACGGATGGCGAGATGGATCTGACAAAGGCCTACGATGCGGGTATCGGTCGCTGGGACAAGCTCGCCATCATGTACGGTTATGGCAATGGCGAGAGCGAGGAGAGCTACCTCGACAGCGTCTTGCAACTGGCGAAACAAGAGAGCCTCAGGTTCATCTCCGATCCGGATTCTCGCACCATCAACAATGCCCATGCGGCTTCCCACCTGTGGGATAACGGCGCCGATCCGTTGCCGGAGTTCGACCGCATGAGCCGGCTACGGTCCCATGCGCTTAAGAATTTTTCCTCTGCGGCCAACCGTCCCGGCACGCCGCGCTCGGCCCTGGAGGAAACCCTGGTGCCGGTCTACTACGGTCACCGCTATCAGGCCGAGGCCGTTGGCAAGTTGATCGGTGGACTGGACTACGACTACATCGATAACGGCGACCCGGCTCCTGCCTATTCCCTGGTGCCGGCTGAACGCCAGCAGCAGGCGATCGATGCCTTAGTGGGTACGCTGGAGCCGGAGTTCCTCCGTTTGCCGGAGGAGGTGCTGGCCCTGCTGCCACCAAAAGCCTATGGCTACGAGCGCACCCGCGAGAGCTTTCCTGCCTATACCGGTGTGGGCTTCGATGCGATTGCTGCAGCAGAGGCCGCCGCCGGCCACACGCTGGATATCCTGCTCAATCCGCAGCGCGCGGCGCGACTCGAGCAGCAGTCTGCCCGCTTCCCCGAGCAGCCGGGCTTTACATCGATTCTGCATCGCCTGACGGAGAAAGCCCTGGATGGCGGTCGCTACAGTGGGCTGGAGGCGGCTATCCACCAGCGGGTGAACCATGTCTATGTGCATAAACTCATGACATTGAGTGCGAACCGTGAAGTGCCTGCGTCAATCCGCGCGAGTGCCAATATGGAGCTGGCTCGCTTCCAGCACGGTATCGGATCCATGAAATTATTCGGGGAAGACCCGAATAACTACGGTGCTCACTACTACTATCAGGCGCAGAGGATCGCGGCATTTAATGAAGGCAAGCTGGATGTGACGGGCGAGAAGCTCAAGCAAATGCCGCCGGGCTCACCCATCTGATCGGGGCAAGAGCTGAAGTCATGGGAAAGCGCCACCACGCCAGTGAGTGGCGCTTTTTTTTACAGCAAAAAAAGGCCGCGCAGGGCGGCCGAGGGGGTCAAGATCGGATGAGTGATGAAAAAGTTAGTTGGGATTGATCAGGTCGTAGCGTGCCAGTTGGGGGATGGCAGCGTGTACTTCTGATTCGGTCTGGTCGATGGCCTCGAGTTGCCGGCAGAGGCTGTCCGCCATGGCTTCGAGTGCTTCGGCTTTTTCCTTGACGGCGCCCTCCGCAGCTTCTGCCGCCTGCTCTGCCTGCCGCTCGATACTGCGCCCGCCGGTCAGTACCGCCTTGAGGGCATTCCAGACGATGCTGCCGGCAGAGTCCTTGGCGATCTGCTCCAGGCGCGGCTCAAGGTCCTCGTCAATGGTCTCCTCGATAAAGGCGCCCACGCCATCGGTACCGAGGGTATAAACTCCGTCCTGTTCACTGAAACGCTGGTACGCCCGCCGTTCTACTTCCGCCATGGTCAGGCGCAGTTCTTCAGCATTCGGGTGATCCGTACCCGCCAGGGTGGTCAGTGCAATGCTGACACCGTGCAGGGCGACGTCCACTGCCAGCAGGGAGACAAGGCTCAGGTTGCGGCTGGCCTCGTGCATCTGCCCGTAGTAGCGGGCCATCAATGTCTGCTGTGCCTCGTCCAGCGCCACGGTTTTGCCATCTACCAGCAAGGTACCGGGCACTTCATAGTGGAAAAGGGATTCCGCAGCCCCGGACTGCTCGCGCACATCGATAAACGCCGGGCCCAGGCGTATGTGGCGGGGAATATCGATATTGCAGCTGTCGTTGTCATCGCCGAACTGCAGGTTCAGGTTATCGGCGCTGACGGCACCACTGAAGCCGAGGGCGGCCGCCATCAATAGGGGTTTCCACATATCGCGTGATCCAGTTTCTATCTCAGTTACGGGTAGGATGCGCTGAGATTGCCGAATGGATGCACCCGATGAAAACTTTTTTCGACAGGCCGATCGGTGGGGACGACGGGGCGGCAGAGTGAAGGGAGGTGGCATGAATGAAGGAAGTGGAAGGAATGAAAGAGGGGCCCGGAGGCCCCTCGAGGTTACTGACGGCGATCAGCCACGCTTGGGCTTGCCGCCCCCCTTGCCACCGCCATTACCGCCACCGCCAGTGTCACCGCCGCCACCGGTGCCACTACCGCTACAACCATGGGCAGTGAGGTAGTCGAAGGTGGCCCTGGCCTGCACCAGACCGTAGCCGTAGGCATTGTCTCGACCGGCGGCGCCCAGGTCTTCCGCAGTAGCGTTCAGGGCTGCGCGGATCTCGCTGGCGGAGCAGCTGTCGAAGTGGCTCCATACCAGTGCCGCAACACCGGCCACATGGGGAGTCGCCATGGAAGTGCCGTTGAAGTAGGCATAGTCGCCCGGCTCAACCGCTACCGTGGCGGCCGTGCCCACCTGGCCGAGCAGCGCAGCGCCGTCAGTGTCTGAGATGCCGACAGAGGGGATACCGGTGGCCACTTCACCCATAGTGCCGTAGAGCATGCCGGGTTCGTTGTTGTAGATGATGGCGCCGACGCCGCCGCCAGCCTCACAGTTCAGCACCTTGTCGGCAAAGCTGATGTTGCCGCGGGAAATCAGGCAGATCTCTCCGGCTGCGTCAGTGCAGGCGGATTCACCCAGGCCGCAGTCTACCAGTGCGCCGGAGGCCGAACCCAGCGGGCTGCCCTCCATGCCCGCAGAAGCCACCGGGCTGCCGCCGACGGTCACGTTACTCAGGGTTGCGCTGCCCACTGGCACGCTGGACAGGACGTCCACGCCGGGGCCGGCCAGTTCGACCTGGTCGGTCTGCTGGGAGAAGTCGGCAATGACCTTGTTGCTGTCGATGGCCGCGATCGACATCACGGAATCGTAGGAGGCCGGGTAGGAGTGGCGGGTGTTGCCATCGTTACCGGCGGCGGCGATGGACAGCACGCCCTGGTTGAGCAGGCTGGCAAAAGCCTGGTCCTCGGTGCGGGACTTGAAGGAGCCGCCAAGGCTCATATTGATCACATCGGCACCATTGGTGGCACAAGTATCCGCTGCGGCCACCAGCGAGGAGGAGTAGCCCCAGCCATCGGCATTGAATACCTTGACGATATGCAGGTTCACGTTCGCGTTCGGCATCACCCCGACTACACCGGCGTTATTGTTGATGGCGGCGATAGTCCCGGCCACATGGGTACCGTGCCCGTTCTCGTCCTGGTACCAGTTGCCGGTACCACCATCGTTAGTGCCAGTGACAGCGTTGCCGGACAGATCCTCATGGCCGATATCGTAGCCAGAATCGATGATACAGACAGTGCGGTTTCCGGCGTTCAGGTCACTGACCTGGTCCGCCTGCACCATAGGGATACCGAAAGGCACTTCCTGGGTCATCAGGTAACGCTTGGCGTCTTTTTCTACATACTCGACATTGGGGTTATTCTGCATGGCGCGCAGTGCGCGCTCGGGAAGGTAGGCCGCCACTGCATTGTGCTTGTCGAGGGCCAGCGCCGGGCGACCACCGGCACTCTGTAGCTGCGATTTGACCGCGGCGCCTTTGCCGGCCTGGAATTTGATGATGTAGCGTTCGTCCGCGGCAGCAGATGCCTGGGCAGATACTGCCAGGGCGAGTGCACTGGCAGAGAAGACGGAGAAAAGTTTGCTCATAGAAAATAGCTCCGGAGTGGACCTTGTAGCGTTATTGTTGACCACACCAACCGCATTCCTCCGGCCGGCGGGTAAGCCGGTGGTCGGAGTGCAGACCTCTGGTGGAGGAGGCCTGAAATTAGCACTCTTTTCCCCTGCTGCGCCATGAAATTTCACGCCATGTGAAGGAGCCAGAAAAATTGCAACAAGGCGAGCGAATTGGCGCGTCTATCATTGTGGGTCCTGGTCTTTTACTCGTTAAAAGTGTGACCCCGCCAATTAATGATTGGTACAAATGTACCGTTCACTTTTTCCTTAATCACCACTCTTCTCTACCGTTCGCCAAATTCGGAACCCATGAATACTATGGTCTCAATTCAGCGAGGCCCTAATGTCAGAATATGCTGCAGGGTTGTATTTATTTCGTTGGAATTAGAGTCGGGGCAAGCATCGAGAGATGTACGAGAGATGTACGAGAGATGTAGGAGAGATGCAGGAGAGATGCAGGAGAGATGCAGGAGAGAAGTGGGAATGTGAGTACTGCCAGCTCTGGGCTGGCAGTACTGTCTGGTATGTGAATTTATTTGCTGGCGATATCCGCTTCTGCCAACAGCTTGCCGTCTGCGTCGATCTCAATGATTGGTGCAATATCGAGCTTTCGGATCTTCTCGGCAATCTTTTTCTTATCGCCAACGATTACCCAGGTGAATTGGTCTGGTTTGATGTTTTCGCGGGCCAGCCTATGGATGGTGTCGAGGTCAGCGTTGCGGATCAGGTCTGCATAGCCATCCATGTAATCCAACGGGCGTTCGTATTTCACCATCTCCCGGGTTGCGCCAAGGATGGAGTTTATAGTTTCAAAGCGCCCAGGCAGCTCATTGACACGCTTGTCCTTGACCTTTTGAAGCTCCGCCATTTCCGCGGGAGCATTACCAATGTAGGCCCGCAGCTCCTTTTGCAGCTCCAGCAGGGACTCACTGGTCTTATCTGTCTGCACTGGTGCGTAGACCAGGAATGGCTGCTGGGCCTTGGTGTCGATGAGGAAGGAGAAAGCCCCGTAAGCCCAGCTCTTGTCTTCACGCAGGTTCATATTGATGCGCGAGGTGAAAGTACCACCGAGGATATCATTCATCATATCCAGTGCTTCACTCTGGGCGATCCCCTTGGAAGAACCCAGAAGACCACCAATGATGATGGACTGCTCCGAATCCGGTTTGTCGATCAGGAACACGCGGGGCTCTTTCGGTAGGGGAACCTGGGCTACGTTCTTCTGCGGCAGTGGGGCTTCCGGTGCACGCCAGTCTGCAAAATGGTGTTCCAGTTTTTCGACGAGGGCATCCATGGTGATATCGCCCGCAACCACCATGGTCGCGTTGTCCGGACGGATCCATGTCTGATGGTGGCGCACCAGGTCCTCTCTGGTCAGGGAACTGATCGATTCCTTTGTGCCACTGCCAGTCAGCGGTACGCCATAGGCATGATTCTCGCCGTAAAGCAGCGGAGGCAGTGTGCGCAGTGCCATCTGCAATGGTCGGGTCTTTTCCTGGTCGATCATCGCTAGCCAACGAGTGCGCTTGCGTTCGATCTCCTCCTCAGCGAAGGTTGGCCGTATCACTACATCGGCGAACAGTGCAACGGACTCGTCGAGAGTGCTGGTAAGTGCCTCAAGGCCCACATTGGAGACATCGATTTGGGTATTGGAATAGATGCGCGCACCGAGCATTTCCTGGCGTGCATCGATTTCCAGTGAGCTGAAGTTACTGGTGCCTTCCTTCAGCATCGACATGGTGTAACCCGCTGTACCGAGTGTTTCCCCCAGATCTGCTGCGTAGCCGGCGTCGAACATCAAGTGCATATTGACCATCGGTACTGCGTGCCGCTCCGCAAGCACGACCTTCAGGCCGTTGGAGAGCTCAGTGGTCTGCAGCTGCGGGAATGGCACAGTGGGGAATTCGCCGGTATCGGGTAGCTTGGAGCGGTCTGCGCCTTCACTGGCCACCTTGTACTCTGGGAAGGGGTGGACTTCCAGGTTGTAGTCACCCGTGGCCAGCCACTCTTTAGCTGCGGCGCGCACTTGCTCCGGTGACAGCGCCCGTTTCTCATCGATATCTGTCAGCAGGGCATTGGGGTCGCCGTGGTACAACTCACCGCGGGCCAGTATCACACCTTTGCCGCCCCAGCCACCGACCTGCTCCAGGTTGCGGGCGCTGTCGGCGTACTCACTCATGATGACCCGGGCCAGTTCTTCTTCAGTTGGGCCCTCCTCGAGAAAGCGCGCGAGCTCTTCCTCGATTGCCGCTTCTACCTGGGCCAGTTCGACGCCGGACTTGGCATCGGCGATGACCTGCAAAGCGGAGGCGAGTTCAAATTGATAGAATGCCGTTTCCACGCTGGTAGCGATCTGGTCTTTGTAGACCAGGCGCTCGTACAGGCGGGAATTCTTGCCGGAACCGAGCACGGCTGCGGCCAGTGAGAGCGCATTGCTGTCTTCATGGCCCATATAGGGCGCATTCCAGACTTTGTAGATGCGAGACTGGGCCACCCGGTCGTACATCTTCTCGCGCTTGGATTCATCGCGCTTGGCGATCCAGGCTTCCTTCTTGATCAGCGGTGGTCCGGCGGGGATATCGCCGAAGTATTTCTGAGTCTTCTCTTTTGCCGTAGCGACATCGATATCACCGGCAAGGACCAGTACGGTGTTGGCTGCACCGTAATATTGCTTGAACCAGTTGTGTACATCTTCGAGCGAGGCCGCATTGAGATCCTCCATCGAACCGATGGTGGTCCAGGAGTAGGGGTGACCTTCGGGGAAGATCGCTTTCTGCATCTGTTCCCAGACCTTGCCGTAGGGCTGGTTCTGCCCCTGGCGCTTTTCGTTCTGCACCACGCCGCGCTGCTCATCGAGTTTTTCCTGGGTGATAGCCCCGAGCAGGTGGCCCATGCGGTCGGACTCCATCCACAGCGCCATATCCAGGGCATTGCTCGGCACAGTCTCGAAGTAATTGGTGCGATCGAGCCAGGTAGTGCCGTTCATCCCGGTCGCGCCGGCGGCTTCGAAAGGTTTGAAAAACTCATCGTTATAGTTTTCTGAGCCATTGAACATCAGGTGCTCGAAGAGGTGGGCGAAACCGGTACGCCCGGGCTGCTCATCTTTGGAGCCCACGTGATACCAGACCCCCACAGAAACGATCGGTGCTTTGCGGTCTTCATGCACGATGACACGCAGTCCGTTGTCGAGGGTAAATTTCTCGTAGGCAATTTTCAGGGGGGAGATGGCAGTCTGGCTGGTGGTCAGCGGTGACTTGGTGTCAGCGGAGGCCTGGCTGGATTCACTACCCGGCTGTGGTGGCTCCCCGCAGCCAGACAGTGCCAGGGCCAATACCGCCGGAATCCATAGCGGACGTACGGTTTTCATGGGATTTCCTTATTCTTGAAGTTATTGGTGCCGGATTGCCCGAATGGCCAGCGGGAGCTGGCCGGTGTCTGTCAGAAAATCAGCGATGCGGAGCAATCTACGGTGCACAAACGTTATACAGGTCGTGCCATAGGGAGGCAAATGACCCACGTCCCACAGCTGTTCACATGTGACGAGTTGCACAAGTTTGGCATCCGCTGGCGATGGAAGTCGGTTCCATGCCGCCAGCGGCCATCACACGACATGGAGGTCAGGCTTCAAGGTGGGCTGTCTGGTGTCCGGAATAGAAAAAAACCCGCTTCAATTTACAGAGGTTGTTTCGTTCTGCAGCAGGGCTTCATAAACGGCAGTGGCAACCGCACCATAACGACCAGTCGCAAACTGGTCGCCCTCGAAGCGGTTTGAATTCTGTTCGGCATCTATCAGCGCTGAATGTTTTTTATTGGTAAGGAGTACCAGGCCGAGGTTGTGAACCGGATCGATCATGGTCAGGGTGCCGGTCCAGCCAGTATGTCCGTAGGCCTTGTCACTTGCCAGTTCACCGAACATCCAGTGCATGTCTTCGTTAGCATTTCTGCGCCAGCCGAGTCCAAAGGTCGGATTGTGGGGAGACGGGCTGATAAAGGCCTGGATCGTTTCGCGGTCAAAGAGACAGAGATCACCATAGCCGCCACCGTTGAGCATGGCCTGGAGCAGCACAGCAAGGTCGCCGGTTGTCGAAAACAGACCTGCATGGCCGGAGACCCCATCCATGGAGTAAAAGGCTTTTTCGTCATGCACCTCCCCCCGCAAGGTGTGCTTGCGGATGTTCGGGAAAGTGATCACGCCGTCGCGGCTGTTACCCATGAGTTCGGTCGCTGCAAAATCCTCAGCGCTGAAACCCTTTCGCAGGGGATTGAAGTGTGTGCGTTGCAGGCCCAGTGGTTCGTAGATCTGCTGTTCGACATAGTGGTCCAGTCGCTCACCGGTAATGCGCTCCACCAGCAGGCCGAGCAGCATGTAGTCGGTATCACTGTAGGCAGTGCGGGTGCCTGGCTCATAGCTGAGTGGAGACAGCGGAATAAAACCGAGGGTTTTTGCCCTTTCCTGGGAGAAGAGGGCCTTGGATACCTGCGGGTTGTGGTATTGGGGGTCGGGAGAGAATCCGGCAGCATGATGCAGCAGATCGATGACACGCAGGGTTTCTTTGCCGCGGATGTCGTCACTGTCCCGGTCGATGAACTCCGGCAGGTACTGTCGGACAGGTGCCTGCAGGTCCAGCTGGCCCTCGCTGACCAGCTTCTGCAGAGCGAAATTGGTGGCGTACATCTTGGTATTGGACGCGAGATCAAACTGCGTGTCTTTTAGCACCGGTTTGAATTTTTTCAGAGGAGTGTGCCCGGAATATTTCTGCCGATAGCCATATTGTGAATGCTTGACGATCCTGCCGTCCTTGATGATCAGCAGTGCAGCGCCCGGGAAGCCTGCAGCAATATCCTGCTGGATGAGTGCATCGACTCTGGCCAGGCCGGTACTGGAGAAACCGGCTGATTCGGGGCTTGGCGCTTCGCGCAATACCGGATAATTGCAGCGGGGAGCTGCCTCGTCGGCACTAGCGGCCATGGACAGCGTTGAAGTCACAGCCAGAGCCAGGGCCGCGTTACAAGCCATTTGACACAGTCTGGCGGTCAGGGATTGTCCTCTGTGCCCGAAGCCATTTTTATTCAAAACCTTTCCCCTATTGATATTGCCTGGCTGCCCTTCAGCTATGCGGTTTGCACCCTGCCTGCTGGTGATCCAGGGTGCTTAGCTGGTGAAGTGGCACCTGCATGGGCTCAAAAATATCTTATCTGCCTGTTGCTGGGGGAATAGTCTATCGCCCAACCGGTGGGGTCAAGGTGTCCTGTTGCATCCAGGGGTAACTCGCGGCCTGTTTGGTTGGAGTGACAGGCGGAAATCAGAAAGTGCTGTTCTCATCAAGCAGGCTGACGGAGACGGAGCCATCAAAGTGTTCTGTGATGGATATGTTGATCGGTCGACAGCAAACCTGGCAGTCCTCCACGTAGACGTGGGAGCCTTGGGACAAATCGAGCAACAGGGTGATCGGCTCACCACAGTAGGGGCAGATGCCCTCATGTTCCTCCAGACCCGGCATTATTTCCCGGCCTCCTCCATAGATACAATGTAACGTCCGGCCCAGGCCGCCAGGGTATCGGCAACAAAGAGGGCGTCTGCTTTCTCCGTCAGCAGGTGATCGGCATCATCCAGGCTGATGAAGCTTTTTGGATGCATTGCGCGGTTGTAGATCGCTGCTGCTTCCTCGATGGATACAGTCTGGTCGATGGGGGAGTGATAGATCAGCAGCGGGCGGTCCAGTTCGCGGATATAACCCATGTCATGCTGATCCAGGTCTTCAATGAAGTGCTGTCTGATCACGAAGGGGCGCCCTGCCAGCTTCACTTCCGCTGCCCCTTTTTCGGAAATGGTATCCAAAGCACAGGAAAACTGTTTGATCACATGGTCGGGATCGGCAGGGGCGGCAATGGTGGCAATGGCGTGGGCCTCGGGAATCTGTGCAGCAGCGGCGAGGGCAGCCGCGCCACCGAGACTGTGCCCAATCAGCAGATCGACGGGGTGATGTTCGTTTCTCAGGTAGGTGGCGGCGCTGAGCAGGTCGGACACATTGGTGGAAAAGTTCGTGTCAGAAAAACTACCTTCACTGTCACCAAGGCCGGTGAAATCGAAGCGCAATACGGCAAAGCCCAGCTCAGCCAGTCGGCGGCTGATCCGCGAAGCGGCGAGCACATCCTTGCCGCAGGTAAAGCAGGGGGCGAACAGTGCGTAAGCGCGGGGCTTATCATCGGGCAGTTCGAGAATACCCGCCAGGGTCTGGCCGTGCCCATTGGGAAAATGCACTTTGTTTCGCCTGCTCATCAGGATGCCTCTGGGCTCCATTTCTGTAGTGAAATTACCATGCGAAAATGTAGCGGAGTTACAAAAACAGGGTAGATGTACCGCGTCTTGGCAGCAATCCTGACTGTTTTTTTCAGGACTACTTTTGACAGCGCTATCACGGCAATCGTCGGTCGGCGAGGGCGTCTCCTGTTGCTATAATCCGCGCCCTCTTTTAACCGTTTACCAATTGAGCAGGGGGACTGGTGATGGCAGTCAAGCTGATGACTGATCTGGATCTCGCGGGCAAACGCCTGCTGATCCGCGAGGACTTGAACGTACCGGTGAAGGACGGCGCTGTGACCTCCGATGCACGTATCCGCGCCGCGCTGCCCACTATCCAGAAGGCCATCGACGCCGGTGCCCGGGTTCTGCTGATGTCTCACCTTGGGCGCCCCACGGAGGGCGAGTATGCCGAGGAGTTCTCGCTGGCACCGGTGGCCACGCATCTGGGCAAGCTGCTGAACCGCGATGTGCCCCTGATCAAGGACTGGCGCGATGGCGTGACACTGGAGGAAGGTACCGTTGCGCTGCTGGAGAACGTGCGCTTCAACAAGGGTGAAAAGAAAGACGATGAGGCGCTGGCGCGCGCCTACGCCTCCCTGTGCGATATCTTCGTGATGGACGCGTTTGGCACGGCACACCGCGCCCAGGCTTCCACTCACGGGGTGGCCAGATTTGCCCCGGTGGCCTGTGCCGGCCCACTGCTGGCGGCGGAACTGGACGCGCTGGAAAAGGCACTGGCAGAGCCGGCCCGCCCCATGGTGGCCATCGTTGGCGGTTCCAAAGTCTCCACCAAGCTGACCGTGCTGGAAACCCTGGCCGACAAGGTGGACCAGCTGATCGTCGGTGGCGGTATTGCCAATACTTTCCTCGCCGCCAGTGGCAAGCCGGTGGGCAAGTCCCTGTGTGAGCACGACCTGGTGGATACCGCCAGGGCGCTGATGGAAAAGTGCGATATTCCGCTGCCCGTGGATGTGGTGACCGGCAAGGAGTTCAGCGAGTCTGCGGCCGCAGAGACCAAGTCCGTCGATGACGTCGCCAGTGACGACATGATCTTCGACATCGGCCCGCAGTCCTCCGAGCAGCTGGCAGACATCCTGCGCGGGGCGAGGACCATCATCTGGAATGGTCCGGTGGGTGTGTTCGAATTCGATCAGTTCGGCGGTGGCACCGAGCGCCTGTCCCGGGCCATTGCCGCGAGCGACGCCTTCTCCATCGCCGGTGGTGGCGATACCCTGGCCGCGGTCGATAAGTACGGCATCGCCGACCAGGTCTCCTATATTTCCACCGGTGGTGGTGCATTCCTGGAGTATGTGGAAGGCAAGACACTCCCGGCCGTTGCGATGCTGGAGTCCCGCGCCAGCGATTGATGTCCCCGATTGCGCCATCCCGCCCCTGCAGGGATGGCGTGACATATAAGCAAAACAGAATTTACGACCCAGACGAGAAAGGTATTTTTCATGGCACTTATCAGCCTGCGCCAACTGCTGGATCACGCCGCCGAGCACGGTTACGGCGTGCCCGCATTCAACGTCAATAACCTGGAGCAGATGCGCGCGATCATGGAGGCCGCCAAGCAGACGGATTCCCCGGTGATCGTCCAGGCCTCCGCCGGTGCACGCAAATATGCCGGTGCGCCCTTCCTGCGTCACCTGATTCTAGCCGCCATCGAGGAATTCCCGGAGATTCCGGTGGTCATGCACCAGGACCATGGCACCAGCCCGGCGGTTTGCCAGCGCTCCATCCAGCTCGGCTTCAGCTCGGTGATGATGGATGGCTCCCTCGAGGAAGATGGCAAGACTCCGGCCTCCTATGAATACAACGTGGACGTGACCCGTCGCGCCGTGGAGATGGCCCACGCCTGTGGTGTCTCCGTCGAGGGCGAGCTGGGCTGCCTGGGCTCCCTGGAAACCGGGATGGCCGGTGAGGAAGACGGTGTCGGCGCTGAGGGCAAGCTGTCCCATGACCAGCTATTGACCGATCCGGAAGAAGCGGCGGACTTCGTCGCCAAGACAAAGGTAGATGCGCTGGCCATCGCCTGTGGCACCAGCCATGGCGCCTACAAATTTACCCGTCCGCCGACCGGGGACATCCTGGCCATCGACCGTATCAAGGAAATCCACGCGCGCATTCCGGACACCCATCTGGTGATGCACGGTTCCTCCTCCGTGCCGCAGGAGTGGCTGGCGGTGATCAATGAATTCGGCGGTGAGATTCCGGAAACCTACGGTGTACCGGTCGAGCAGATCTGCGAGGGCATCAAGCACGGCGTGCGCAAGGTGAATATCGACACCGACCTGCGTCTCGCCTCCACCGGTGCCACCCGTCGTTTCCTGGCCGAGAATCGTGCCGAGTTTGACCCGCGCAAATACTACAAGGCGGCGATGGTTGCGATGAAGGATATCTGCGTGGCGCGTTACGAGGCGTTCGGCACCGCCGGTAATGCCAGCAAGATCCGCCCGCTCAGCCTGGAAGCCATGTACCAGCGTTACGAGGCGGGCGAACTGGAGCCGCAGATCAAGTAAGACAGCCCGACCTGCCTCCCTGCCGTCGTCGGCGCCCTCCATGGCGCCGACGATTTCCCGCTCCCGATGACCTATCCATTCCTTTCATCCCACCGTTGATCGCCGTTCCCGGTCTGGAAAGGCTGTTGCTGTGCTGTGCGTTGACGCGCGGGATGCGAGCTCGCCAACTTTCGCTTTAATCGGTAGCAGGTCGGTGCCTGCAGGGGTTCTGTTGCCACCTCCTGGCGCAAAATGCAGTACCATTGAGCGCATGGAACTGATGCGCGAACTCTCCACTCTCGAGCACAGCCCGGTCCTCAAGCGCCCGGACTTCACTGCGTTGCGCGATCAGTTACCCCGCCTTGATTTCAGTGGCGAAGGGCCGCTGCTGCCCGAGCTGCAGGATTACCGCAACTACTACAACCTGCATTTTCCACTGGCGGAGAAGACCGGTGTCGGCACTTTCATGGCAGCCGGCTTTGAGCTGGTGGGACAGTACTGGCTGGTAGCCAGGCCGCGGGGGACGCTGTTCATATGCCACGGCTACTTCGATCATACGGGTATCTACGGTGCGGCAATTCGCTTCGGCCTCGAGCGGGGGCTCAATGTCGTCATCTTCGATTTCCCGGGTCACGGGCTCTCCAGTGGCGAACCGGTGGCGATCGATACATTCCTGCAGTACCGCCAGGTGCTCGACAGCCTGCTGCAGATCGCCCGCGACAAACTGCCGGGGCCCTGGCATGTCATGGGGCAGAGTACCGGCGGTGCCGCAGTGCTGGCCTACCTGCAGTACAGTGTCTGGCAGCCGTTCGAAAAGGTTTTCCTGCTGGCGCCGCTGGTGCGGCCGGCCCGCTGGCACCTGCGCAAGTGGATGTTCTATCTGGGCCGCTTCTTCATGGTGGCGCCCAACCGCGGATTTAACATCAATACCCACGATGCCGAATTTGCCCGCCGTCAGGCACACCGCGATCCGCTGCAGTCCCACGTGATGTCGATGCGCTGGCTGGGAGCCATGGTGGACTGGCTGCACGCCTTCCCCAAAACCGCACGCAATGAGAAGCGCATCCTCGTGCTGCAGGGAACGGATGATGAAACGGTCTCATGGCGCTACAACATGCGCGTGATCGGTGACCGCTTTCCCAATAGCAAGCGGGTGATTATCCGCGGGGCGCGGCACCAGATGATCAATGAGACCCAGCCCTATCGTCATCAGATCCTGCAGGCACTGGATAACTGGCTGAAGGCATAGCCCGGCCGGGCAGGGTCGCTTTTCCCGGGTATTTTCTTTCCGGTTTACAAGGCCGACTCCCGCTTGCTACCCGTTCCGCGAGTGGATTCCCCTCAGAGTGCAGCCCGGCGCAGCGCGCGTTGCCTGCGCCGCTGTGCAAGGGCGTCGATGGTATAGAGGGCGAGGCCGATCCAGACAAAGGCAAAGGTCACGAGCTTGGCCTGGTTGAAAGGCTCGCCGAAAGCGAGGGTGGCCAGCAGCAGCATCAGGGTCGGGGCCAGATACTGCAGGAAGCCGACTGTGGACAGGTTCAGGCGTCGTGCGGCGATATTGAACAGCAGTAGCGGCAGGAGCGTGACCGGACCTGCCAGCACCAGCAGGCTGTTCAGTTGCCAGCTGTTATCGGCCAGGTTGCTGGTCGGGCTGTCGCTCCACAGCAGGTAGAGCAGCGCCACCGGCAGCATGTACAGGGTCTCGATACCGAGGCCGGTCAGGCTTTCCACCGGGGCGCGTTTGCGCACGAGGCCGTAAAAACCGAATGACAGCGCCAGGAACAGCGCCACCAGCGGCAACTCGCCGAACTGCCACAGCTCGTGGCCGATGCCGATGGCGGCCAGGGCGACCGCGAGCCACTGCAGGGGGCGCAGGCGCTCTCCCATGAAAAGCACGCCCAGCAGGACGTTGATCAGCGGATTGATGTAGTAGCCCAGGCTGGCATCGAGCAGGTGTGCATTGGTGATGGCCCAGATGAACACCAGCCAGTTGCTGCCGATCAGCAGGGTGGAGAGCGCCAGCGTGCGCATGCGTTTGCGATCCCGCAGAGTGGCAAGCAGGTCCGGCAGTTTGCCGATCAATACCAGGATGACCAGCGCCAGTGCCAGCGACCAGATGCTGCGATGGGCGAGGATTTCCGGCGCGGAGATGCCCCCGAGCAGTTTGAAGTAGAGCGGTGCCAACCCCCAGATGAGGAAGGCGGTTACACCGGCGAGCAGGCCGGCGGCAGCAGAATCTTTGTGGGGCACGGGTCACTCTCGGCTTGTGGCCGTAGAACTGGGTGGATCGGGAAAAGGGCCACCGCGGATCGCGCGGTCTGGCACCGCGGCGGATTCTACCCGCAAACGCGGGCCGGGTCAGTGCCGTCAGGGGTGGCCCCGGCGCACTGGCCGGGGCCGACAGGGAGGAAAATCAGAAGAGGACGCGACAGCGCAGTGTGCCGGGGATGTTCTTCAGTTTTTCCAGGGCCAGGTCTGAGTACTCTGCATCGACGTCGATCACGACATAACCCAGGGTTTCGTTGGTCTGCAGGAACTGGGCGGAGATGTTGATGGCGTTTTCCGAGAAGACCTGGTTGATGGCGCTGAGCACACCGGGCACGTTCTCGTGGATATGCAGCAGGCGGTGAGCGCCGGCGTGCCCCGGCAGGGCCACTTCGGGGAAGTTCACCGAGCTGGTGGTGGTGCCATTGTCGGAGTAGGTGGCCAGCTTTTCGGCCACTTCCACGCCGATATTTTCCTGCGCTTCCATGGTGGATCCACCGATGTGGGGCGTCAGCAGCGCGTTATCGATACCGCGCAGCGGGGACTGGAACTCGTCGTCATTGCCGCGGGGTTCCACCGGGAATACATCGATGGCGGCACCGGCCAGGTGGCCGCTCTTCAGCGCTTCCGCCAGCGGGTCGATATCCACTACCGTCCCGCGTGAAGCGTTCAGCAGGATGGCGCCGGGCTTCATCTTCCCGATCTGTTCGGCGCCGATCATCATCCTGGTCGACGGCAGCTCCGGCACGTGCAGGCTGACCACGTCCGACTGGGCCAGCAGCTCGTCGAGGGAGTTGATCTGCACTGCGTTGCCAAGTGGCAGCTTGGTCACCACATCAAAGAAGATCACCCGCATGCCGATGGCTTCCGCCATCACTGACAGCTGGGAGCCGATGGCGCCGTAGCCGACAATGCCGAGGGTCTTGCCGCGGGCTTCATAGGAGCCAGCAGCGGACTTGAGCCAGCCGCCGCGGTGGCAGACAGCATTCTTCTGCGGGATGCCGCGGAGCATCAGGATGGTCTCGGCGATGATCAGCTCGGCAACACTGCGGGTGTTGGAATAGGGAGCATTGAACACCGCAATGCCCAGGTCGGTCGCTGCTTTCAGGTCCACCTGGTTGGTGCCGATACAGAAGCAGCCGATGGCGATCAGCTTGGGGGCGTTTTCCAGTACCTTGCGCGTCAGCTGGGTACGGGAGCGGATGCCGATAAAACGCGCATCGGCGATTTTCTCGATCAGTTGCTCTTCTGGCAGTGAAGTCTTCAGGTATTCCACGTTGGTATAGCCGCGGGAGGCCAGAAGGTCGACGGCCGACTGGTGAACCCCCTCCAGCAGCAGAATTCGGATCTTGTTTTTTTGCAAAGAGATTTGCGGAGCCATAAACACTCTCTACTATGGGCAACGGTTTTGGAGAAAAGTAGCAGCGCTGGATCCTGCGGTGCTGAGTGGCAAAATCACCGCCGGATGGCCCGGGGCGGATTGCCTGCCGCAGAGAATTCGGGTGGCTGACGCACCCGCCTCGGAGCAAAAGCCACTGCGCTCAACCGGGAGTCCGGCGAGGGCGCGATCATAACACATGGGGCTAAAAAAGCTTTATACGAAATGTCCATCCTAAATGGAGCGTGGTGGCATGTACCGACATCAATACCGTTGCGGTAGCACCTGCGAGCTGCCCGCCGGCAAAATCGTCTGCGTCGGGCGCAACTATGCCGCCCATGCCGCGGAGCTGGATAACCCGGTTCCGGAGGAGCCACTGCTGTTCATCAAGCCCGCCAGTGCTGCTGTTCCACTCGAGGCGCCGATTCACCTCCCGGCCGGACGGGGCAGCTGCCATTTCGAGGGAGAGCTGGCGCTGCTGGTCGGCGAGCGCCTCAGCAATGCCAACCCCGCGGATGTGCCCGGAGCCATCGCCGGCCTGGGTCTCGCCCTGGACCTGACCCTGCGTGATTTGCAGTCCCGGCTCAAGGCCGATGGCCATCCATGGGAAAAGGCCAAAGCGTTCGACGGCGCCTGTCCGCTGTCGCCATTCGTCAAGCTGGACTGGTTGCCGGACTGGGATGGTCTGACTTTCACACTTTGGCTCAATGATGAAGTGCGCCAGCGCGGCAAGACCGGCCACATGCTGACCCCGATTCTCGACCTCGCCGCCTACATCAGCAGTTATTTCACCCTTGAGCCCGGTGATGTGATACTCACCGGGACGCCCGCCGGGGTGGGCGAATTGCTGCACGGCGACCGCCTCGCCCTGCAGCTGGAGGACGACTGGTTGCGGGTGGAGACCCGGGTTGCCTAGCCCACGGGAACTTGCGCGGCGCACTACCATTGTTAGCAGGCGGTGGTCGCCTTATGATGCCGCCGCCCGGGGCACCCCCGGCTCCAATGACAGAGGCAGCGCCCACAAGGCGCGGTAACAGGAAGCGAGAGAGTAGCGGCGCGATGACTGATCCCAACCCCAAACAGACCATCCGTATCCTCACCACCGGCGGCACCATCGAGAAGAGCTACTGCGAGGAGGACGGCACCCTGCGCAATCGCGCCTCCATTATTCGCGACGGCCTGATCGCCAGCCTGCGCCTGCCCTACACCCATCTGGAGCTGGACAGTGTCCTGAACAAGGATTCTCTGGAGATGGACGATGGAGATCGCCAGCAGATCGCCGATGCCGTCTCCCGCACGGCTGACAAGGGCGACCCGATCGTGATCCTGCACGGCACGGACACCATGTCCAATAGTGCCGACTACTGTTTCGAGAAACTCGGTACGCCGCCGGTGGCGGTGGTCTTTACCGGGGCCATGAAGCCCATGGGCTTTATCGATTCCGACGCCCGCCAGAATGTCACCGAGGCTCTGCTGGCCGCACGCCTGCTGCCGCCGGGCTTCTATATCGCGTTTCACAACCGGGTGTTCCCGATCCCGGGCGCGCGCAAGAACCGTGAGACCGGTACCTTCGAGGCCATTCCTGCCAAGGCATAGTGACGCTGCAGTCGCACCCTTATCCGCTGGGGGCCCCTGTCGGCTTCGCACCGGCGGGCCAGGCGCGTTACAATGCCGCGGTCTTTGATTTGTGATCACATTTTCGGTATAAACCGAATGATCCTTCAATTTTTAACGTGAGGTGCGCCATGTCGGAACAAAATAAGACCCCCCAGACCCTGCAGGAATGGCAGGCGATGGCCGAAACCCTCCAGATCGAAGGCCGCGCCTTCATCAACGGCGAGTACGTCGACGCCCTCTCCGGAGAGACCCGCGCCACCCGCAACCCCGCCGATGGTCGCGAACTGGCTCAGGTGGCGAGCTGTGGCCCCGAGGATGCGGACCTTGCCGTCAAGATCGCCCGCAAGACCTTCGAGTCCGGTGTCTGGTCCCATATGCCGCCGATGGAGCGCAAGAAGATCCTGGTGCGCTTTGCCGAGCTGATCGAGCAGAACAAGAACGAAATTGCGTTGCTGGAGAGCCTGGACGCGGGCAAGCCCATCAGCGACACCATGAACGTGGACGTGCCCGGTGCGGTGACCACCATCCGCTGGAGCGGTGAGGCCATCGACAAGGTCTACGACGAAGTGGCCCCCACCGGCCCGAACGAGCTGGCCCTGATCCAGCGCATGCCCCTGGGGGTGGTGGCGGCCATCGTGCCGTGGAACTTCCCCCTGTCCACCACTGCCTGGAAACTGGGTCCTGCGCTGGCCACCGGCAACAGCGTGATCCTGAAGCCCGCCTCCAATACGCCGCTGACCGCGATCAAGCTGGCCGGGCTGGCGAAAGAGGCCGGCCTGCCGGATGGCGTGCTGAACGTACTGCCGGGACCGGGCAGCAGCCTGGGCAAGGCTCTGGGCCTGCACATGGATATCGACTGCCTGACCTTCACCGGCTCCACCGAAGTGGGCAAGACTCTGACCGAGTACTCCGGCCAGTCCAACCTCAAGCGCACTTTCCTCGAGCTGGGTGGCAAGAGCCCCAATATCGTCTTCGCCGACGCAGACCTGGACAAGGCTGCCGAGGCTGCGGCGCTGGCCGTGTTCTACAACCAGGGCGAAACCTGCACGGCCGGTACCCGCCTGCTGGTGGAAAAATCCATTGCCGGCGAGTTCATCGAGAAAGTGAAGAAAGCCTCTGCGCGCTTCAAGCCGGGTCACCCGCAGGACCCGAACACCGTCATGGGCGCTTTGATCGACAAAAATCAGTTCGACACTGTCGAGCACTATGTGGCCAAGGGTAAAGAGGAAGGCGCACAGCTGGTCTGCGGCGGCGCGGCTTCCAGCGCAGTCGATGGCGGCCACTATTATGAGCCGACCGTATTCAGCGGCGTGAGCAACGATATGACCATCGCCAGGGAAGAAATCTTCGGCCCGGTGCTGGCGGTCATCGAGTTCGAGACCGACGAAGAGGCGCTGCATATCGCCAACGACTCCATCTACGGCCTCGCTGCCGGTGTCTGGACCAAGGATATTGGCCGTGCTCACCGCATGGCCCGTGATATCCGCGCCGGTTCCGTATGGGTGAATAACTACTTCGGCGGCGACATCACCGTGCCGTTCGGCGGCTTCAAGCAGTCCGGCAACGGCCGCGACAAGTCCCTGCACGCGCTGGACAAGTACTGTGAGCTGAAGTCCACCTGGATCGATATCAGCTGATCTGCTGCTTTTCAGACAATCTATTTCTTTATATCTTGGGGGTCGCTTTATGCGGCCCTTTTTTATGCGTGATAAGGAAAATAATAATGCGGTTACATCATTTCTGCCTGGGAGCCCTGCTGGCCATCGCTGGGCCCTGGCCCTTGAGTCATGCCGACGACCTCGGTGACTTGTTCTCGGACTACAAGCGGGCTCTGCAGACCGGTGACGCAGAAGAGGTGGCTGGAGCTGCTGCCTTGGTTTACGAGTATGCGGCCGCGAACCTGCCCGAGAGCAGCAAAAGTCGCATTGCGGCCACTATCAACTATGGCAAGGCTCTGTCCCAGCGAGGCCAGTTTGAACAGGCAGAGAAGCTCCTGTCTTCATCAGTCGATATGTTGGAGAAAATCCACGGCGAAGGTGGGATAGAGCTGGTCGACCCGCTGCTGGAGCAAGTGAAGAACCGCCTTCGTCAGAAGAGAAAGACAAAGGATCGCGGTATTGTTTACCGCAGGCTCGCGCACAGGGCCCTGAAAATCACCCGTGATACCAGGGGGGAAGGCAGCCTCCTGTATGGGGTGGTTAACCTGGAGCTTGGCAGAGCGGCGCTTGATCAAATAGGGGATCTCTATGCGAAAAAATATCTCAAAACCGCACATAGACTGTTTGCGCGCCTACCAGAGGCAGAGGGCTATTATCGTTCCATGAGCGATTTTTACCTGGGCAAATATCACCTCTCTGCCAACCAGTACGGTTCTGCACTGCCCTATCTGGAAAGTGCGCTGGTACAGGTCGACAGGGGGGAGCAGCCAGACGGTCAGCTCGAGCTCACCACCCGCGCTTTTCTCGTTGAGGCCTACGAGGAGGTGGGAGCGCAGGAAAAGTCGATCGAACAGTGCCGGGCCATTGGCAAGGCACGCCCGTTCGGCCCGGACCAGGATCCCCAACCCTTGTTCCGACGAACCCCTGTTTACCCCCAGCAAGCGTTGCGTGCAGGTCAGCAGGGCTATGCTGTTGTGCGCTTCACTATCTCGGATACCGGCATGCCGACAGACATCGAGACTGTAGAGTGGCAGGGCTCAGAGCATTTTGGACGGGCGGCCGAAGCCTATATCGAGAAACTGCGTTATGCGCCGGCGTTTGAAAATGGCAAGCCGGTCGATACCCTCGGGCACCAGACCAAGGTGTCCTTTAACATCGCCCGTTGAGAGCCATGGAATGGGCGCAGTGCTGATATTTACTCACGAAAACCGCCTCCTCGTTGAGCTGGCCAGAAGCAAGCTGGAAGTAGCCGGCATTGCGGTGTTCCTGAAGAACGAGTATGCCCAGGGGGCCACCGGTGAGCTGGCTCCCCATCAGGCCTGGCCTGAGTTGTGGTTGGAGCGGGACCGGGATTACGAACGGGCCATGCAGTTGCTGCGGGATGCCGAGGGGCAGGCCGACTGGATCTGCCGTCACTGTGGAGAGAGCAACGGAGCGGCTTTCGACTACTGCTGGCAGTGTGATTCGTCGCGGCCGCCCGGTTAGCTAGTGGTTGCCGGTGGGATTGTTCAGAAACGGTTAATCGTATACCCGTATAGTGGCTGTCATGCTCAGGAGAATCCCAATGAACGATACGAGACACGCACTTCCAGCCCTGCTGTTAGGCAGCGGAATGCTACTGGGGCTGGCGCTGCTGGGCTGGTTTGCCACCGAGGCGGTGGAGCGGTTCAAGGGCTATGAGCGCACAGTGACAGTCAAAGGGCTGGCAGAGCGGGAAGTGCCGGCCGACATCGTGATCTGGCCGATCCAGTTCACCGCGGCCAGCAACGACCTGCAGGCGCTCTACCGCCAGATCGCCGGCAGCAGCGAGCGGATCGAAGGCTTTCTCGGCGAGCAGGGCATTGCCGCCAATGAGATCTCGGTCTCCCTGCCAGCAGTGACAGACCGTCTCGCCCAGCAATATGGTGGAGGTGCGCGGCCGGAGTATCGCTACACTGCGCTGCAGACCGTTACCGTGTATTCCCGGCAGGTGGAGAAGGTCCGCGCTGTGATGGACAAGCTGGCGCAGCTGGGGCGGGAGGGCATCGCATTTTCCCAGAATAATTACCAGGGCCAGATCGAATACATCTTTACCGGCCTGAATGACATCAAGCCGGGCATGGTCGAGCAGGCCACCAATGAGGCGCGACAGGTCGCACAGAAATTTGCCGAGGATTCCGATAGTGTGCTCGGCAAGATCAAACGCGCTTCCCAGGGGCAGTTCAGCATCGGCGACCGCGACAAGAACAACCCGCATATCAAGAAAGTCCGTGTGGTTTCGACAATCGAATATTACCTTTCCGACTAAAACAACGAGGAACAATCATGATCAAATCCGTGATCGCAGGGCTTCTCAGCATTGCCCTGGCTGCCGGCGCCAGCACCGCACTGGCAAAACCGGGCAACGACCTGCCACCAGGTCTGCAAAAGAAGGTGGAGAATGGTGGTGAGCTGCCGCCGGGCTGGAAGAAGAAGCTGCGCAAGGGGCATGTCCTCGAGCACGATATCTACCGCCATGGGGTGATCATCCAGCCAGTCGATCGTCACGGCCTGGTTACTATCCGTATTGAAGGTGAGGTTGTGCGCCTCGTCCATCATACCCGTGAGATTGTTGATATCCTCAGTCACTGACCCGTTCGACGGCGCCCGCATCGTTTGCGGGCGCTCACTTCATCCCACATGCCTGATTCCGACTTCCCGCGCCGCACCCGCCTCTTATACTCCTGCAGTCCCCTTCAACTGCCACGGAGAGAATGATGAACGTCAAAAGACACGGACTGGCCATCGGCCTCGAGCGCACCGGTCAAAAATTTTTTCTGAGTCTGCGGGTCAACGGAAAACTGACCCATGAGGATTACCAGTCCCTGGTGCCGATGCTGGAGTCGGCCATGGAGGGGATCGAGGATCCGGAAATCGATGTCTTCCTCGATGCCCGAGAGCTGGAGGGATGGGAGGCAAGGGCCGCCTGGGACGACCTGAAACTGGGCGTCAAACACGGCCGTGAATTCCGCCGCGTTGCCATCCTCGGCAATAGCCGCTGGCAGGAGCTGGCAGCCAAGATGGGCTCCTGGTTTATTGGCGGCGAGGCACGATATTTTGAAGACGAAGCGGAAGCCATGGCCTGGCTGGAATCGTCGCCGTAGAATAGCCCGCTTGATAAGAAGCAAGCGGCAAAAGGAACTCCCGAATGTTTGAGTGGATAGCAAGCCCCGAGGCCTGGGTGGCGCTGGCGACGCTGGCGGCACTGGAAATCGTTCTCGGGATCGACAACATTATTTTTATTTCCATTCTTGTCGGCCGCCTGCCACCGAAGCAACGGGAATCCGCACGAGTGATCGGCCTGGCTCTGGCCATGATCGCGCGCCTCGCTCTGCTGTTTTCCATCGTCTGGATTATGGGATTGGTGGAACCCTGGTTCAGCCTGTTCGGCCACGAAATATCAGGCCGCGACGTGATTCTGGTTGGCGGTGGTCTCTTTCTGCTGTTCAAGGCGACCCACGAGATTCACCACAGCCTGGAAGGTGTCGACGGTGACGAGGGTGCTGTCAAGGTGACCAGCTTCGGAATGGTGCTGGTGCAGATCGCCATTCTGGATATCGTCTTCTCTCTTGACTCGGTCATTACGGCGGTGGGGCTGGTGGACCAGATCTCCATCATGGCTATTGCCATTATCCTGGCGGTGATCGTCATGCTGGTAGCGGCCAGGCCGATCGGCAATTTTGTCGAGCGACATCCGACGGTGAAGATGCTCGCGCTGTCCTTCCTGATTCTCGTCGGCTTCACCCTGATCCTGGAAGGTTTTGAAGTACATGTGCCCAAAGGCTACATCTACTTCGCGATGGCTTTCTCCATGGCGGTGGAGATGCTCAATATCCGTTTGCGGAAAAAGCAGGCCAAGCCGGTGGAGCTGCACAAGCCCTTCCACGAGGAAAAAGCTTGAGCCGTTATTTTGATGGCATCTGGAAATGAAAAGGGGCGATCGAAAGATCGCCCCTTTTTCCTGGGTTACGGTTTTTACTGGCAGAGACTGCGAATACTGTGGGCCTCAACTGCCGCGTCCATCCATGTGTAGGCATCGTCGTCGGCAAAGTAGTAATAGAGAGTGTCGTTTGGTAGTACGAGCACGCTGATGCCACCGTAGCCGGACATGAACGGAAGCCATAGTTCGCCGCTGCAGCCGGGTAGGTTGGCACTGATCTCATGGGCCCAGAAGCCGTTCTTGTACTTGTAATCATTCAGGGGATCATTCCCCCGGTCACTGGCATTGCGCTGAAGGGCGGCATCCAGCTCAGCCTGGTCCAGCACGGCCTGGCTGCCACTGTGATAGAGGTCGCCGATCTTGGCAATGTCATCGCGCAGCCACATCAGGCCCCAGCCGGCGAATGGTTGCTGTACCGAGTCGTAGGTGCGACGGGTGAAGCGCGCCGTGGGGCTGATGCCCAGAGGGGCGAGCACCTCATCGATGACGATATCGGTGAAGATATCCGTACTGCTGCCCTCAATCCCCCTTACATACTGATTCATAGCGCGACCGAGGATGTAGGTATCGGAGGTGTGATACACCCACGTAGTGCCCGGTGTTGCCTTGCGCGGGTATTCGGTGCAGCTGTAGCTGATCTTTGAGGCGTGATCCTCTGGCAGGAACAGGTCGTTGGTGTGGCTGGCCCCTTCGTCACTCATGTAACTCGTGAGCTTGTAATTGCCGGTGGACATGTCGAGTGCATTCTCAAATGTGACATCATCCCAGTTGCCATTGCTGGCACAATCCGGCACGTAATTGCCAATGATCTGGTTGAAGGTACCGGGATATTTCTTCTCCAGACGCATCAGCGCACTGCCGGCAAACACAGACTTGGCGCTGGAGTATGACGGCACCGGCATCGACTCGCAGTAGGGGTAATCCCCCTGTCGTGATACACAGCCGGCAGTGTAGTGGGTGCCATCGATGACAAAGCCAACAAGAGACATATTGTCCGGGTCCTTGCCTGAGGGCAGAGCAAACTTGCCGGGGTCAGTGCCCGGATAATCCTGGGCCAGGGCGCTCATTGGTTTGACTGGCATGCGGCCGTTCACTTCGGCCTGGTACTCGGCGATGAGGCTCGCAGAGTTGTTCACGCTGTGCGGCGTATAGGTCGCATCCAGCTGGCCCCACATGTCTACCTGGAAGTAGAGGCATGTCTCGCCGGCAATCTGATAGGCCACATCGGAAACAGAGCCGTCGTCCTTGAACAGGAAGGTCATCACGCCGTTGTGTATGCAGTTGGCATTTTTCTGCTGCAGTGCAAAAGGCAGGGCGACGCGGCTGTAGCCGTTATCCCCGTTTTCATCCCAGACGCGCCCGGGGGTCAGGATATATTCCCACTCGGGGTGGCTGCTGGGGATGGATCCCCGTTGAATCGGGAAGATATGGCTGCCGGTCTGTACCAGTTCGAAATCAAATTCTGGCAGATGCTTGCGGGTGCTGTCCTGATTGCTGGTGTAGCGGAATGTGTCTTTCTGTTCATCAAAGGCACCACCGGTTGCCTCACCAAATAATTCGAGGCTGCCTTCAAACTGGTTGCTCGGCATGGCCGCATCTTCGGGCAGGGCGTAGTGGCTGTAATTGACCAGCTGGCCCGGATCACTGCCATTGATCAGCGTATTGAATGTGAGCGCACTGCGACTGACCGCGCCACTGCCACTCAGTGGATCGAAATTGGTGACAGTGCCGCCGCCACCGCCACCGCCACCGCCACCGCTAGTGCTGGCGCTGCCGGACAGGGCGATGGTCACGTTGCTCTCATCAGGATCGTTGGAAGACACGCTGACGCTGCTGTTGTAGCTCCCTTCCGCGGAGGGTGAGAAATCTATGGTCAGCTGGCAGTTGCTGGCGGGGGCAACGGTGCCGCAGTTGTTGCTGGCAATACTGAAAGGTGCAGAGGGATTGCTGGTGCCGCTGATCACGAGGTCGGCGGTGCCGGTGTTCGCGATGGTCGCGCTCAGGGAGTTGCTACTTCCGGGAGCGATGTCACCGAAGTTCAGGCTGGTGGGTGCATCGATATCCGGGTCGGTGGCTGCGCCGCTGGTGCCATTGACCGCGACTGACTGGCCATAGCAGTAGTCGCCGGTGGTGGCGCCGTTACCGCGAAAGCGCACCTGTACCTGGGTGTTGTTATCCACGCCGGCCGGAGAGGCGCTGCCGGTGAAAATCGTGCCATTGTCATCACCGTTGGCCACTGTGACCACGGTGGTCCAAGAGCTGCCACCATCCGTGGATACTTCAGCGTAACAGAACTCGCCATTTTCCAGTGATGACGCCGACAGTGCAAAATCTACCGAGACGGCAGAAAAACCGGCGGTGGATAGACCACGTGTTGCGGTCGAGGTGGCCCGCAAGCGGATTGACTCACTGTTATAGGCATCCACATTGCCGGTAGTGGACCAGTCGCTGATGTCGCTGTCGCTGAAGTTGTCAGAAAAAATCGTGGCACTGTGGCCCGACATTGCGAACAGCAGGCCGCCCGCAAGCGCCAGTGCCGATGGCACCAGTCGGCGGGTATTCTGTGAGGGGTAATGCATGGTCGTGTTCCCGTAATCGTGTTGTTGACATGGCACGACTGCAATCGCCACTACCATTCGGGCTGATAAAGACCAGCAGAAAAGTGAGCGGCGGTTCGGTGCACAGGGCCATAACAAGATGCGGTGCCGCGGGCGGATGCGTTAGCACCAGAATTGCCGCAGCGATTGGGCCAGAGGGATCGTCAGGAGGAAGCTGGTGACAGGGGCCGGCCAGGGACCGGCCCGGGACTTGGGCTCAGCGCCCGCAGGTGTTGAGTCCGAGGGGGAAATACAGCGGGCAGGTGCCGACGAGGCTGGTCAGGGTGAATATGGCAGCCAGTGCACCGAGTGCCAGAGCAGTGAGGCCACTGGCGGCACCGGTCACTACCAGTGTCGCAATGACGGCGACGGCGGCCAGGCGCAGGCCGCGATCGAGTGCGCCCATGTTTTTCTGGATCTTCATTCTTGACTCCTGTTGCAGGTCGGGGCGATTGGGCCTCAACCGGGTACATACACGTTATACCGCGGTTGCACTGTGGCCCGCTTGACCTGGATCACGCAACCCGGCGCAGCTGTCGGCGGGGGGCGGCCGGGCGTCCGGGATAGTTCGGTCCGGTCGGTGTCGATTCCCGCTGCAGGTAGTCGATAATGGCCCGGTTCAGCGCGGCGGCACCTCCCTCGATGCCCTGGTTGCCGAACAGGCGGTTGAATTCCAGTACGTAAGGGTGCTCCCCGACCATGGCAATATCGAAGCCGGCATGGTTGATATCCAGTGTCCGGGCCAGGTGGAGCGCGAGATCGATCGCCGCCTGCGGCACCGGGCCGCGATCCACGAGTCCGCCCTTGGAGACGTTGTTGTAAAAACCACTCGAGCCCTGCAGCCGCCAGTAGGCACTCAGTACCTGGTCGCCGATGACCACAATACGGATATCCCGATCGATGGGCAGCAGTTCCTGCACATACAGCACGTCCGTGCGATCCAGGTAGGCTCGCCAGTCGTCGCGGGTCTCGATCAGCCAGACCCCATTGCCCTGGGATGCCTTGGGCAGCTTGGCCACGAACGGAAGGTCCATCTCCTGCCACAGGGCGTCGGCGTTATCCGGAGTGTTGGCGAGGATGCGGGTGTAGGGGGTGTGCAGTGGGCACACCAGCTCGAAAGCGCGGGTCATCTCGATCTTGTTGTGACCCAGGCGGTAACTGGCTTCGCTCGGGAACACCCGGGCACCGAGCCCGTAGACCAGGGCATTGAGTTGCCAGTATTCCGGGAACAGCACCCAGTCCGCCGCACTGATGTCGGCCCGGTACTTGAAGACCTCTTCCGGTTTCAGCTGCAGGGTGTCCGCGAACCCGAGGGTTCGGAAAACGTTAAAAGATACCCAGGACATCATATCTTCTGATCAAAAAAAGCGCTTCAAGGAGTCGGTGGAGAGGATCTGGCAGCCACGGCCGGCCCGGAAAGGCGCGATTTTTAATGCAGGTGAAATAAAGCGTCAAGCAACTTGTGCAGTCGATCAGTGCACGAAATCGGGGCCAACTTGCGTGCAGTACTGCAAACCGTAGAGTTGAAAATATTTGCCTTGAAAGGACTGCCAACAGGGGCTTTGCCTGGGGTGGTTGCGGTCCGTCCGGCTCTCAGGGAAATCGGTTCCCATCGCCCCCTTTAGGGACCGGTTTATCACCCACCGGCCATGGGAAAAACCTCTGGACTGAGCGGATTCAGTCGGACATTGCCTGTCGTAATTCATTGGTCACGATGGAAATCACGCGCGCATCCAGAGGCACCCAGCGATGCAGCTTGACCGGTACTTCGTGGCTGCTGCCCAGCGGCAAAATGGCACTGCTGTGAGGCAGGATGGTGGCGTCAAAGGGCGTCCAGATGGAGACGGGGGCGGTGGAGGCCAGGCACTCCAGTTCCGTGTTCATCTGCTCCAGCAGTGGGCTGCCGATCTTGAGTTGGCGGCCGCCGGGGTAGGGCAGCAGGTTGGCCCACAGGCTGCCCCGGTGGGGACTGGCCATGGAGATATACTTGTGCACTCGCGGTAGCCCACTACGGGCCTGCATGAAATGCCGGGAGACAATACCGCCCATGCTGAACCCCACCAGCGCAAAGGAGTGTCCGGGCGGCACCAGCTCTTCAACGCGCTGTTCGAGCTGTCGGGACAGGTACTTGAGCCCGTACCAGGCGGAGTTGTAGTGCAGGTGAATGTAGTGGGCCGCGAACCCCTCGTCGGCGAGTGCCGCCTGCATCCGGTGCATCGACCGGCCCCGGTCGAAGATGCCCGGTACCAGCAGTACCACATTACTCTTCTGTGTCATCACCCTGGCCATCCTCGCGCATGCGCAGGTAGGACATGTCTTCGAGTGTCCGGTGGACGCCGGCGATATTCAGTGGCAGCCACTCGTCATAGCGATCCAGATTCCGGTAGGCCGGCAAGCGGATTTCCGCCTGCAGAACCGGCAGGGGCTTGCCCTGCAGCATGCCCTCGAGTACCGCCCCGTAGAGCGCCTCCAGGTACCCGAGGTAGCGGGCAACGTCATCCCGCGAACCGGTCCTGCCATGGCCACCCACAAAGAGTGCGAAAGGCTCCATGGCCAGCACTTCCCGCGTGGAACGGATCATTCCGTGGATATCGTAGCCGGGGAGATCCCGGTATGGCAGCCGCCCGAGGACGATCCAGTCCACCACAAACAGCACATTGGCGGGCATGAAGCGCATGCTGACGGCGCCGCGACCGTTGTTGGGGCCGTGGTAGCGGAGCTCAACGCGGCTGTCGCCGAGCGTCACGACCATGGAGTCCGGAAATGTCAGGTCCGGCAGCGCCGTCGGCACCCGGGTCCATTCCAGATCCTCGGCGGCATACTGGTGGGCGATCACCGTCGTGTCTTCCCCGGCCAGCACCTCACCACCGAGCACGTGATCCACGTGATTGTGGCTATAGGCGAGATAACGGATCGGCGCATCGAAGCGCCTTGCCAGTTCCCCGCGCAGCCAGCGCGCCGCTTCCCGGTTGATGGGATCGGTCACGAACAGACCGTCGGTGGCGGCCATCAACACCGCGTGGTACTTGCCCGCCGTAAAGCGGTAGACATTACCGCGGAGCTGCTCGAGTCGGTACGCTGGCTCCTGCGCCGGGGGCGCAGCAATTAATGGCAGGGGGATGCAGAGGAGAAGAAGCGCCAGAAGGGGTCTCATCGGGATGTCGGGTCGGGTGGGCTGACGGCTTCAGCTTAGCCGAAACCCTCCCGGCACGGCGGTACTGCCGTTGCCCGGCACTGCCTACTCCTTCTCGGTGTGGTAGAGCTGCAGGCCCCGTGCCTGATAGTTACCGAGCGCCCCTGGATGGTCGAGCGTGCAGGTGTGCACCCATACCCGGCGGGTGTCACCCCATGCCCAGGCAGATTCGAGGGCATGGGTCAGCAGGTAGCCGCCGAAGCCCCGGCCTACAAAGCGCGGGGCAAGGCCGAAATAGGCGATTTGCACATTGCCGTCTGGTTGTTGCTCCAGTTCGTAATAGCCCGCGATCGAGCCGCGGTGATAGGCCACCCAGGTGCGCAGGCTGTCCCGCTCTGCATATTCCCGCCAGGCCTCGTCGGACAGTGCCAGTTTATCCACCCACTGCCATGGCTCCCCCACCAGCTGGTACAGGTAGCGATTGAAACGGTATTCCCGCAGTTCCGCTTCCACCACCTCCAGGGTTGGAGGCTTTGGTTTGCTGCGCAATTGCGCGGGATCCTTCATTTCCAGATAGTAGGTAGTCACTGGTGCCTGTTTGTCCATCGTAAAGTTCCCGGAAGGTTTATCGCTTCGCTCCTGATGACTGGTCCCGCCCCATCAGAAACAGGAGGGGCTCGGCCAGCCGGGCCTGCCAGGAGTTTTCGTCGTGGGCATGGCCCTCGAATACCCGCGTCTGCCAGGCAGGACTCTCGTAACCGGCCGCGCGCATGATGGCATCAACTTTCTCCTGCAGCGGCGGATAGACCGCATCCAGAGTCTCGGTGCCATGGTCGAAATAAATCCGGTGCTGGCCCGGCTGCGGCAGGTTCCGCTCGACATACGCGCGAATGGCAGCGGCCACTGGCAGGTCATCCTCCGGCTTGATGCCGGGCCAGTGGGTGGAGATCGCAGCAGCGGCCGAAAAGATCTGCGGGTATTCCAGCAGCGCGTAGAGAGAAATCAGGCCGCCCATACTCGAGCCGGCGATGAAGGTATGTTCCGGGTCGGGGGCGACTTCAAAGTGGCTATCGATGTAAGGCTTCAGCTGGCCAAGGAGGAATTGCAGGTAGCGGTCCGCCCGCAGTTCTGCCTGGTTGAACGGATGCGCCCTGCCCCGCTCGGTGGCTGGCAGCAGGGCGCGCGCTTTCTGTGGGAAGTAATCGCCATGACGGGTCTCACTTACATTTTCGATCGCGACCACGATAAACGGCACCGTCTGCCCGGATGCCTGCAGCTCAGAGGCAGCCTCGTCCACGCCCCACTCCTGTTTGTTCCAGGTAGTGTTGGCGTCGAACAGCATCTGGCCGTCGTGCATGTACAGCACCGCATAAGGCGCCTTTCCCGGGTAGCCGTCCGGAAGCCACACATGCACCGGGCGGGGTGCGATGCCGTCAAACTCGAACGGGGGCAAGGTCTGTAGCTTCCCGGCGGAGACCTCCATCGCCATGACAGTTTGAGCCTGTATCAGGAAGATAACGAAGAGAAACAGCTTCTGCATGTTGTGTTGCCTGTAGAGCCTGCAGTGGATAAAGGGAATTGCGGAATTGAATGGCGCTTATTGTACGGGAATAAAACGCAGTCGCAGTCGTCGGGCGATGGAATCCGCCGCCAGGGTCAGGCTGGCACTCACGGCGATCAGGATCAGGGCCACATCGAAGCGCAGGAATTCAAACGCGGAGTCGATATAGAAACCGAGCGTGGGAATGCCCAGTACGCCCAGCATCGCGGTCTCGCGGATGATGATTTCCCAGCGGTAGAAGCAGTAGGCGAGGAAGCGCTGGTACAGCGTCGGCACATAGAAATAGGCAAAGCGGCTGAGCGGGCCGGAATCCATGACTGCCGGTGCCAACTCATCGCTGTGCTTGCCCAGCAGGTGGCCGATGATGGCGCCATTGTGCAACGTCATGGCGATGATCGCCGGTAACATTGACGGCCCGAGAATGATCAGGAAGATGAAATTGAGCAGGTATTCGGGCAGGGATCGCAACAGCAGCAGGAAGCCATCCCCCAGTCGCCGTCGCCAGCCGCTGACAAAATGCGAGGAATTCATGGTGGACCCGAGCAGGGCAAAGAGGCCGGTCAACACCAGCACCACCTGGGCGAGCAGGAGGGTATTCCAGACCCCCGTACCGGCCTGTTCCCCGAGCCACATTAGCCAGCGCTGGGTTTTTTCCAGAGCCCAGTCCTCCCGCAGTGGCGCCGGTATGCAGTCCAATAGAAAAAGCCGGATACTGTCACCATCCCACTGGCCGGAGACTGGCCGTAGCAGGAACGACAGCGGCACCAGCAGCCAGAGCAGTTTTGCCCGAAACCAGAAGCGCAGCGAATAGACTAGGCCCGGGTTCAGGGAGTGATTACCAGGGCCTTCAGGAACAGCTGCACCGCCGGGTGCTCCGCCGCGCTGCGCTTGAAGGTGGCGGCGTTCTGGATCTGGTAGTGGAAGCGATTCGGGCAAAGGACCACCAGTTGGCCCGTGTCCACGTATCGCTGGGCCAGGTACTCCGGCAGGAAGCCCACAAACTTGCCCGACAGCAACATCGCCAGGCGTGCGGCCATATGGTTGGCGGTGGATTTGTATGGAAACAGCCGGTACAGGTGCGCAGCGCCGGACAGGACCGCGTGGCTGGGGGCCGCCAGCTCCTGTTCGGTGAGTAACTCCTCACTCACTTCTGCCTCATTGGCCAGCAGATGCTGGCTGCCGCAGTAGAGGCGCGACTGGTGCAGGAACAGCGGCTTGTACTCGAGTCCCGGTCGGTGCGAGTGCAGCGGGTTGATGCCCACATCGGCGCGGCCGGCGAGGATCTCCAGCTCCAGTTCCTGCGGTGCCGCCAGCTGCACATCCAGCTGCAGTTGCGGGGCGCGCTCGCGCAAGCGGGCGATGGTGGCTGGCAGGTCCAGCTGCGGCATCTCCAGCACATCGTCGGGCAGCACGATGCGCAGGCTGCCGGTGAGCTGGGACTGTATGGCGTTGACCTGGCTCTTGAAGGCGGCCAGGTGACCGTCCAGATCATTGATCGCCTGGTAGAGGGCCTCCCCCTCCGGGGTCAGCTTGAAATCCGAGCGCCCGCGGGAGCGCAGGCATAGCTGCATGCCAAGGCGAGCTTCCAGGTCCGACAGGTGCAGACTGATGGTGGAGCGGCTGATGTTGAGCGCTACCTCTGCCGGTGCCAGACCGCCTGCCCGCACTACCTCGCGGAAGACCCGCAACAGGCGCAGGTCCATATCGCTCATTCGCCCACCGAGGGCGCTCTTCCCACTCATTTCAGCACTCCAGAGCGGCCTGAGCCGGCCTTTTCCACATGAAAGTCGAGCTTAGAACAAAGTTTGATAATGGTAAATTTTAGTTGGAGAAAAATGACTATTCCCCACTGGTATCCGGCCTCAGAATCTCCGCTATTGAGGTAGAGGTCAATAAATACAGGGAGCCCAAAGATGCAGTTGGCTGATAGAGAGTTGTTGAAAACCCAGAACTATATCAATGGTGATTGGCGTGACAGTGGCACCCGAATCGCCGTGCGGGATCCGGCCAATGGTGAGTTGCTGGCGGAAGTTGCCGATGGTAGCGCCGCCGATGCCCAGGATGCCGTGGTGGCCGCCGCTGCGGCTTTCCCTGCCTGGAAGAGCAAGACCGCCGCCGAGCGCGCAGCGGTGCTGAAACGCTGGCACCAGCTGATCCTGGACCACATCGACGATCTGGCGCGGATCCTGACCCTCGAGCAGGGCAAACCGCTGGCGGAGGCAAAGGGTGAGATCCTGTACGGTGCCTCCTATATCGAGTGGTATGCGGAGGAGTGCCGCCGCGCCTACGGCCAGACCATCCCCACCCACAATCCGGCCATGCGCCTGCAGACCATCCGTCAGCCGGTGGGGGTGGTGACCTGTATCACTCCGTGGAACTTCCCCAATGCCATGATCACCCGCAAGGCCGCGCCTGCACTGGCTGCCGGCTGTACCGTGGTGATCAAGCCCGCGGTGGAGACGCCGCTGTCGGCCCTGGCCCTTTGTGAGCTGGCCACCCGCGCCGGCCTGCCCGCCGGCACCATCAATATGGTGGTGGGATCCGACGCCCCGGCCCTCGGCCAGGTATTGACGCAGCACCCGCAGGTGGCCAAGTTCACCTTTACCGGCTCCACCGCCGTGGGCAAGATCCTGATGGCCCAGTGCGCCAGCGGGGTGAAGAAGATGTCCATGGAGCTGGGCGGCAACGCGCCGTTTATCGTGTTCGACGACGCCGACCTGGATACCGCGGTCGGCGCCTGCGTGGCGACCAAGTTCCGCAACGCCGGCCAGACCTGCGTGTCCACCAATCGCATCTACGTACACGAAGCCGTCCACGATGTATTCGTGGAGAAACTGCGTGCGGCCGTGGCCGAGCTGGAGATCGGCCACGGCTGTGACGAAGGGGTGGCCGTGGGCCCGCTGATTCACCGCCGTGCCGCCGAGCGGGTGGCGGGCCTGGTGCAGGACGCCGTTACCGCCGGTGCAACCGTCGAGCTGGGCGGTGACTTCCTGGCCCAGGGCGAGAACTATTTTGCTCCCACCGTGATTACTGGGGTGACCGATGACATGCGCATTGCCCGCGAGGAAATCTTCGGTCCGCTGGCGCCGGTGCAGAAGTTCACCGACGAGGATGATGTGATCCGCCGCGCCAACGACACCCCTTACGGCCTGGCTGCCTACGTGATGAGCGACAACATTCGCCGCGCCAACCGGGTGGTGGAAGCGCTGGAATACGGTATGGTGGCCTGTAACGCGGGCGTCTTCTCCACCACGGTGGCACCGTTCGGTGGCAGCAAGGAATCCGGCATCGGCCGCGAGGGTGGGGTCGAAGGCATGGCAGAGTTTTACGAAACCAAGTACTGCTGTTTCGGCGCCTGATGACAGCTGCCGCCTCCCCGGGGGCGGCACAAGGCCTCTTTGGCAGTGGTGGACAATGGACAGGGGAAGGGAAATGCAGAGATTCACACCGGTGGTGCTGGCTACTGTGCTGCTGGCGGCCTGTGGCGGGGAGCGACAGATAACGAAACATGCGATAGACGATTACCTGGATCGCGCCAGGGAGGTCGCCCGCACCACCATCATTGCCGACACCCATGTCGACGTACCCTATCGGCTGGTTGAGCACTATGAGGATGTCAGCCAGGCGACAGCGGGCGGCGATTTCGATTATCCGCGTGCGATGGCTGGTGGGCTGAACGCACCGTTTATGTCCATCTACACTCCCGCGGAACTGGAGCGGGAGGGTGGCGCCAAAGCCAAGGCGGATGCGCTGATCGACCTGGTGGAAAAAATGGTCGCCGGCGCACCGGACAAGTTTGCCATTGCCACCTCGTGGGAAGATGTGGAACAGCAATTCGAGCAGGGTTTGATCTCCCTGCCCCTGGGTATGGAAAACGGCTCTCCGATCGAAGGTGAGCTGGCCAACGTGGAGCATTTCTATAACCGCGGGGTGCGCTATATCACGCTGGCTCACTCTCTCAGCAACCACCTCTCCGACTCCAGCTACGATGATCAGCGGCCAGCCGGTGGGCTCACAGAGTTTGGGCGTGAGGTGGTCAAGGAAATGAACCGCCTGGGTATGATGGTGGATGTTTCCCATCTGTCCGATGAAGCGTTTTACGATGTGCTGGAGGTGAGCGAGAAGCCGGTGATCGCGAGCCATTCTTCGGCCCGTCATTTTACCCCGGGCTTTGAGAGGAACATGAGCGACGAAATGATCCGAGAGCTGGCGGCCAATGGTGGAGTGATTTTCGTCAACTTTGGCAGCAGTTTTGTCAGTCAGGCCTCGCTCGCCAACTGGCAGGCGCAAGACGAGGAGCAGGAACGCTTCATGCAGTCGATGGGTATCGAGGATGAGGCTGACGAGCGGGTGAAAGCGCATATGACCGCTTTTGAGGAAGAGCATCCTTTCCCATTCGCGACTCTGGAGCAGGTGCTGGATCACATCGACCATATCAAGGTGATAGCTGGCATTGATGCCATCGGTATCGGCTCTGATTATGACGGTGTAGGGGACAGTCTGCCCGAAGGCCTGAAAGACGTCGCCAGTTATCCGAACCTGATCGCCGGGCTGTTGGCTCGCGGTTATACCGAAGAAGAAATTCGCAAGATCCTGTCCGGCAACCTCAAGCGGGTGTGGCAGGCAGTCGAAGCCTGAGTGACAGGCTCATATTGAATACCATCCGGGCGGTAATCCGCCTTTGGAACATTTAAAGACAATGACAATAGATTGACGGGAGCAAAGCCAATGTCCGAAATGAAAACCGATGCTTTCTGGATGCCGTTCACCCCGAACCGCAGCTTCAAGGCCGCGCCGCGTATCGTCGAGCGCGCCGAAGGTATTTACCTGATGACCAAAGACGGTCGCCAGGTGATCGATGCCACCGCTGGCTTGTGGTGCTCCAACGCCGGTCACTGCCGCTCTGAAATTGCCGATGCAATTCACCAGCAGGCGAAAAAGCTGGATTACAGCTCCATCTTCAACTTCGGCCATGAGCTGAGTTTTGAATATTCCGAGCGACTGGTAAAACACACCCCCGATGGCCTGAACAAAGTTTTCTTCGGCAACTCCGGCTCCGAGGCGGTGGAGAGCGCCCTCAAGATCGCTCTGCAGTATCAGCGCGCGCGTGGCAAGGGCAGCCGCACCATGTTTATTGGTCGCGAGAAGGGTTACCACGGGGTGAACTTCGGTGGCATTTCCGTGGGTGGTATTGCGCCCAACTACCAAAGCTTCGGCCAGCCGGTGAAAGCCAACCATATGCGCCACACCCTGGATATCGAGCGCAATGCCTTCAGCCGCGGCCTGCCCGAGCATGGCGTGGAGCTGGCGGAAGACCTGGAGCGCCTCGTCGCCTTCCACGGTGCTGACCAGATTGCTGCGGTAATCATCGAGCCCTTCTCCGGTGCCGGCGGCGTGGTGCTGCCGCCCAAGGGCTACCTGAAGCGCATCCGCGAAATCTGTGACCAGCACGACCTGCTGCTGATTTTCGATGAGGTGATTTCCGGCTGGGGCCGCACCGGTTCCGCGTTCGCTTCCATCGAGTGGGATGTGACCCCGGATATGATGACTTCTGCCAAGGGCATCACCAATGCCACGGTGCCACTGGGTGCGGTATTCGTTCAGGACCATATCTACAACACCGTGATGAATGCGGCACCGGAAGGCATGGTGGAATTCTTCCACGGCTATACCTATTCGGCGCACCCGGTGGCCTGTGCCGCCGGTATGGCAACTCTCGATATCTACGAGCGCGAGGGCCTGCTGACCCGCGCTGCCGGCGATATCGGTAAGCACTGGGAGAATGCCCTGCACAGCCTGGCGGATCTGGACAATGTGATCGATATCCGCAACTACGGTCTGGTGGGCGCCATCGAGCTGCGCGCGCCGGCGGAACTGAAAGGCAAATTCGGGGCCAAGGCCTCTGCCGCGGCCTGGGACGCCGGTGTGATGGCCCGCGGTATCGGTGATGCCCTGTGCATGTCCCCGCCCCTGATTATCGAGGAGCATGAAATCGACGCCATCGTCGACAAGCTGCGCGGCGTGATCAAGTCCATGGCGTAAGACCCATCGGGTGGACTGGCGGGTCTGCCCGTGTCTACACTCAAAACACGTGGCCCGCGATCGTGATTCCAGTCTTTGCAGAGTCGACTGGGTTGCGGTCGCGGGCCGCTCTGCATCTGCTAGCCGCTGATTCTGGCGCCGCCGTCTACACTTCGGGTATCTGGGTTATGTAACGCGGAGCCCCCCGATGCCTGCCGAACCTTATCCCCTGCCCAACCGGCCGATACTCAGCGTACTGGCCGAAAACTGGTGGCTGCTGCTGTTGCGCGGTATTGCCGCGGTGGTTTTCGGCCTGCTGGCCTTTGTCTGGCCCGGCCTTACCCTGCTGACCCTGGTAATCCTGTTCGGGGTCTATGCCCTTATTGATGGTTTCATCGCGCTGATCGCTGCCGTGAAAGGCCGGCACAGGTCCACGCCGATGTGGTGGCTGATCCTGGCGGGACTGGTGAGCGTGGCGGCGGGGATCATCACCTTCATGTATCCGCAGATCACCGGGTTGGTGCTGGTGATCTTTATCGGTGCCTGGGCACTTGTGCGTGGGCTGTTCGAGATCATCGGCGCCGTGAGCCTGCGCAAGGAAATTCAGGGCGAATGGCTGCTGATTGCCGCGGGCATGCTGTCGGTGCTGTTCGGTATCGCCATCCTGGTCAATCCCGGTGCCGGCGCCCTGGCCCTGGTGTGGCTGATCGGCGCCTATGCCATCGCACTGGGGCTGCCATTGAGCTGGCTTGCCTTTCGTGTGCGCAAGCGCCTCGAAGAGGCAGAACACAAGCCGTAAGCCGGACGTCGGCTTGCCATGGTGACCGGCTTGGGGGCATCATCACAACACAATAATTTGAGACGCCCATCACGCGGGAGCGGTTGTCCTGCACTATCGCGAGCCCCCCATGGCCGAATCGCTGATCGTACTGGACCCACAGGCGGAAAAGAGCCTGCAGTCCCAGATACGGGAAAAAATCATCCAGGGTATCCTGTCCGGCAGTATTCCCGCCGGGCAGCGGATGCCGTCCTCACGCCGTATGGCGGAACAGCTGGGTGTAGCCCGCAACACTGTCGTACTCGCCTATCAGCAGCTGGTGGACGACGGTTTCCTCACTACCCGTGAGCGCAGCGGTTTCTTTGTCAGCAGTGCCGTGCGCGAGCAGGGTGTGATCAGCCACAGTGAGGCGCTGCCAGCCGCGACCAGTGGTGACGGCGATCGCAGTTTCTGGCGTGAGCACTGCAACCCGGTTTCCGTCAGTCGCCGTGCACTGCGGGTGCGCCCTGCCAACTGGCTGCAGTATCCCTTTCCGTTCGTCAGTAACGAATACGATCCCCGGCTGTTTCCCGGCGCGGAATGGCGGGAGTGTACCCGCGATATCTACACCGGTCGTGAAGTGGCCCAGTGGGCAACCCTGGGCGACAACGAGGATGACCGGCAGCTGGTGGAGCAGATTTGCACCCGCCTGTTGCCCCGTCGGGGGATTTACGTCGACCCGGGCCAGGTCCTGCTGGCCAGTGGCCTGCCCCAGGCCTGCTATCTGTTGGGCCAGCTATTGCTGGGCAATAACCGCAACCTGGGCATGGTCATGCCCTGCTGCAGCGAAACCGAGGAGATCTTCCGTCGCACTGGCGCCGGCATCCGCGAGCTGCCCCAGGATGCTGACGGGCCTCTGCTGGGGGATAAACTGGAGAGCAGCGATTGCTGGTACCTGCAGCCCAGTGCCCATAACCCCACTGCAGTCACCACCAGCCTCGAGCGCCGTCGGCAATTACTGCAGGGGGCGGCCAGGCAGGGGGCGGTGGTAATCGAAAACGACTGCGATCATGAGTTCTGCTATCACGGTAACCCCCTGCCGCCGCTGAAGAGTCTTGGCGGTGGGGAATCGGTCATCTACCTGTACCAGCTGCCGCGGGTGATCGATCCGGGGATGCAGGTGGCTTTTGTGGTGGCACCAAAGCCGGTAATCCAGCGATTGCGCGCCCTGCGGTATACGCTGCGGGAGCGGGTGCCGGCGATCAACCAGCGGTTGTTGGCCAAATTTATTGCCTCCGGTCACCTGGATGCCGCCATTTTCCGTATCACCCGACAGCTGCGGGAACGCTGGACCGCGCTCGGCGAGGCACTGATGCACCACCTGCCGAAACTGCAGGCGCGCCGCGCCAGTTCCGGCACTGCCTGTTGGCTGGAGTTACCCGACCATGTCAGTGCCGAGCAGGTGCAAAAGGAGGCCGAGCAGCAGGGCCTGCTGCTGGAGGTGGTGCGGGAATACAACGCGCTGCGCCTCGGCTATGCCGCCATCGAGGCAGATCGGATCGAGGCCGGTGTGCGAATCCTGGCTCAGCTGATCAACGGTGAGGTTTCCGAGGGAGAGGAGACGCTGGCCACTGCCCGCGGCCGCCGGCTCTACGCCGCCGACCTGCAGCGGGAATTCCCCGGTGCCGTGCTGCTTGGCACCAATGCGCTGGGGGAGTCCTACCGGGTGCAGGTGATGGAAGATGGCACATTGCTCGGCTATGCCCGCAATGACGTGGATGTGGACGAGACGGATACGGGCCGCTGGTGGCTGAACGGCGATATGTGGGTGCGCCAGTGGCGCAACTGGTCCTACGGGCGTGCCGCCAGTTTCCACGTGGTGGTCGACGGCCACCTGATCAAGTGGTTTGGCGAGAGTGGCCAGCTGATCGATACCGGGATTCTCGCGCGGGAATAAATGCCCTGGTTCCGGCCGCAGAATGCCCGGCCCTCACTCCTGTTGGGGGTGAGGGCCGTGATGCTTCCCACGGCCGCGCAGCAAAAGCTTCAGGGAACGTAATCGTTAGATTTCTGCAGCGCTGATATTCCGGGCGCGATCCAGTTTGGTCGCTGCCGGTAAAGCGGCAAAACAAACCAGCAGCAGCAGAGATGCCAGGATGATGAGCTGTGAGTAGTCAGCCCCTCCTGAGAGCAGCCGGCCTGCAATGACAGGCCCGGATGCCAGTCCCATCTTCGACGCAAAGCCACCAAACGCACCCATTTGTCCGGCAGCATCAAAGCGAGACACCATCGTCAACAGGTAGGCCACGCAGAAAGCCCAGGTAATGCCGGTGATGACATTGGCGGCGAAAAAAGCGAGCGGGCTGGCGCTGGCCAGGAACAAGGCGATACCTGCCACGGTTGCAACCAGTGCGATCATCAAAGGACGGGTGAGGTCATAGCGATCGCCTGTGTGTGCCGCAAGTATGGCTCCCGATATGGCGATGAAGCTCGCCCAGCCTACTGTGAGGTCGACATAGCCGGGCGTCAGGCCAAAGGCATGCCCCAGGTCGATAATAAATGCAAACAGCGCCATGTTGGCCAGCTGGAAGCAGAACAGTGCCAGAAGCGTCAGCAGGATTGGCGTGACTGGCAGAACAAGCTTCTTCGGCAGGATAGAACGCGTGGATTTGCCGGCAGGCAAGGGGTAGGGCGGAAGGAAGATGACCATCAACAGTGTGCAGGTGCTGAAAGTAATCAATGCATAGAAGGGGACATAAGCACCGAACTGGGGTACCAGCGACGGCAGGGTGATAATGCCAATGAACCCACCCAAATACTGCACTGCGAGCAACATCCCGAACGCGCGACCGGCAATTCCGCTGCGGCTGATGACCGCAAAGCCCAGTCCCACAAGGCTACCGCCCAACACCCCATGAAGGAAGCGCAGGGGAACCAGTGACTCCGGGGCGGATAAAGAAATGGTCAGCAGATCCAGACCAATGGATGACAGCAGGAGTGCGCAGGCAGCGGGCTTCCAGCGGGGAATAAACCGAATCAGGAAAGTGATGCCGAAAGCCCCGAGTGCGGCCCCAAAGAAGTTGGCTGAAAGGATGTCCCCGGACTCTGCGGCCGATAGCCCTGCGCCGGACATCAGCGCATTGGAGATGACCGGGGCGATGTTGACGTAGTAAAGGCCCGCTGAGGAGAGGAAAGCCAGCAGTATGCTGGCAGCCCAGCCCTGGGCGTTCACCGTTGGTACGCCGGTAAATATTCCCTTCGCAGTGTTGAATTCACCGCGGTCGATCAAGCTCTCTGCATTTTCGCTCATTCTGTCTCCGGCTGGGCTCTGCTCTGTTATTGATGGACACCTCCCCCTTTTTACCGCCCGACGGCAGCCGTGAGAGATCAGTGTATTCCCATTACTTGGCGCAACGCTAACGGATTGAGCGGGTGTTGATAGGGCCAGATACGCAGCAGCCATGGTACCAACGGACTTGCCTGCCTACCGCAATCCCGCAAAAAACGGATTGGACTCATGGCTCGGGCCAATCTGGACCTATTGGCTTGATGGGCATTCCGCCAAGATGCATCCAGACCAAAAAAACACGGGAGTCCAACGGGCACCTGATAGGCGGTAGTCACAGGCAGGAATTCTCAGGCGATGAACAATCCACGCAAACAATTTGGAATCGCGGCCTTGCAGCTGCAGCTGGCCGAGGCAGATAACCTGGAATTGCTGCTGCAGCGGATCCAGAAAACCAAGCTTCGCTTTCCCTGGGTGCGGATGGTGGTGCTGCCGGAACTGGCCCTGCGCGGCGTGGGAGTGCAACACGCCCGGGAGCTGCCATCGCCGGAGGAGCAGGCTTTCTGTCGCAGCGCACGGGAGCTGGGTATCTGGCTGGTGCCGGGGTCCATGTATGAAAAGTGCGGCAGCGCGGTTTTCAACACCACGCCGGTCATCAACCCTGAGGGTGAAGTGGTCGCCCGTTACCGCAAGATTTATCCCTTCCTGCCTTACGAGAAGGGCGTAACCGGCGGCGATCAGTTCGTGGTGTTTGATGTTCCGGAAGTCGGTCGTTTCGGGGTCTCCATCTGTTATGACATGTGGTTCCCGGAAACTACCCGCGCCCTTACCTGGCTTGGCGCCGAGATCATCATTCACCCCACCAAGACCGACACCATCGACCGCCTCGATGAGCTCTCCCTAGTCCGCGCCAGCGCCATCACCAACCAGTGTTACGTGGTGGACGTGAACTCCTGCGGCGCGCAGGGCGTGGGCCGCTCGATCATCGTTGGCCCAGAAGGGGAGACGGTGCATGAGGCGTCGGTGGAGGAAGAAATCATCGCTTTCGAGGTGGACCTGGACAAAGTGACGCGGGTCCGCGAGCGGGGCATGAAGGGCCTGGGCCAGACCCTGAAGAGCTTTCGCGACGGCAAGGTCCGTTACCCGCAATATGAGCCGGGCGCCGAGTCTGCAGCCTACCGGCAGCTGGGTGTACTCAAGGTGCCGGAATGAAATGCTGATTGTCGACTGAAGTTCCTGGACCAGTCAGTGCGCGTTGGCTGGCCCTGATTTTTTTTCGAGTGTACGCGCGATAGTCATAGTCCGATAACATAAAACGGCGCAGTACGGCCGGAAAGCAAAAGAGCAGAGGGAACCATGAAAGAGCAATCTCACAAGGGGTTCAGCAAAAAGTCGCTGGCGACTGCGGTTGCTGCCGTCTCCACCGGTTATGTACTGACACTGCCCCAGATCGCCACTGCGCAGGATGCGGAGATGATGGAAGAAATCATCGTCACCGCCACCAGCCGTGAAACCACCATCCAGGATGTGCCCTACAACATCTCCGCCGTCTCCGGTGAGGATGTGACCCGGGCACAGATCACCGAGCAGGCCGAGCTGATGCGTAATATCCCGGGTGTGGCTGTCGTCGATCGCGGCAACCGCAACTCCGGGGTGATCAACGGCATCATGATCCGCGGTCTCAACGTCGACAGCGCGGCACTGGGGGATTATTCGGTAGCGGCAGCGCCGACGGTCTCCACTTACGTGAACAGCACGCCGGTGTATGCCAACTTCCTGCTCAAGGACCTGGAACGGGTCGAGGTGCTGCGTGGACCGCAGGGCACGCTCTACGGCTCCGGCTCCCTGGGCGGTACCGTGCGTTACATCACCCGCAAGCCGAGCACCGAGGGTTTCTCGGCCGATATCAATTCCGGTATCTCCTCCACTGCTGGCTCTGATGGGCTGAATTACTCCAGTGATGTGGTGGCCAACTTTGCCATCTCCGACAACTTTGCCATCCGTGCCTCCGGTGGCTTCGTCGACAATGCCGGTATCGTCGATTACGTGAATGTGTACCGCCTGGATGGCAATGGTATTCCGGCGGCACCCAATGGCGTGCTCGCCGCGGATGCCAGTTACAAGTCGGTCGAGGATGCGGATACCGTGGAAATCACCTACGGCAAGGTCGCTGCACTCTGGCGCCCCACGGAATCTTCCGAGGTAGTGCTGACCCACATGACCCAGCAGGACGACATCGGTGGTCGCCGTCAGCAGACTGTCGGCCAGGATGGCTGGGGCCAGACGTACGATGATTATGAGAACGGCTCCATTCAGCTGGAGCCTTCCAGCCGTGAGGCGAGCCTGACCAGCCTCGAGGCGGAAGTGGATCTGGGTTTTGCCACCCTGACATCCTCCACTTCCGATTATGATCATACCGGCGATTCCATCTCGGAAAATACCGGTTTCTATGCCCAGAATGGCTGGATCGCGGATTATTACTACAACTACAACCGGCCCATGGCGCAGGCAGTGCGCCAGTATGAGGACAGTGCCTTTATCCAGGAGTTGCGCCTGGTCTCCAATACCGAAGGCAATATCGACTGGATCGTCGGCGCCTTCTATATGGATCAGGAAACTGCCGGCGCCCAGCAGAGCTACGTGCGTGGCTTCCAGCAGTGGGCGGATGCAGCCTGGGGACCGGGTATCGTCGCCAGTGACCAGGACTGGGACTATGCCCGCGATGACAGCTTCACCGAACTGGCGTTTTACGGCGAAGTCACCTGGCATCTGGATGCGCTGCACCTGACCCTGGGAGCGCGGCAATTCGATAATGAATATGAATCCTCGGTGTACATGGACTTCCCCGCCTATGGCCCGGGCGCGATTTTCCCGATTCTTCGCGATGCAAACGTCACTGAAGATGACGGTGTGTTGTTCAAGGTCAATGCTTCCTACGATATCAGCGAAGACACCATGGCCTATGCGACTATCTCTGAGGGGTACCGTCGCGGTGGTTCCAATGCGGTGCCAACTTCCGGCTTCTTCGGTGAGGATCCTGGCTGGACAGTGTATGAGTCGGATACCGTGTTGAACTACGAGCTGGGCATCAAGGGCAGCACCGATGCCTTCCGCTATACCGTCGCGGCATTCGCGGTCGACTGGGACAACGTTCAGGTCAATACTGCCTCCCGCTGGTGGGGCTTCTATGCGGTCGGCAACGCCGAAGCTGCCAGTACTTCCGGTGTGGAACTGGAGCTGCAGGGTGATCTCAGTGAGCAGTTGAGCTACACCGTTGGCTATGCCTACGTAAACGCGGAGCTGGATTCCGACTTTACCCCACCGGGATACTCGGCGCCCATCGCCAGTGCCGGCACCCGCCTGCCCGGCACACCAGAGAGCACCTTCACTGCGGCGCTGGACTACCGCGCGCCTATCGGTGCCGGAGATGTCGAGTTTGTCAGCCGCCTCGCTGCCTACTACCAGTCCGATGCGACCAATGCTGCCAGCGACAGCGCCCGCTTCGCGGCCGAACTGGATAGTTTCTCACTGCTGGATGGCCATGTAGGCCTGGCCGGCGACTGGTGGACCGCAACGCTGTTTGCCAAGAACCTCGCCAATGAAGAAGGCACTACCGGGCTGTTCAAAGAGGAATACATGGGTACGGATCCGGCCCAGCAGTACTTCGGCAATGGCTCCAAGCAGTTCCTGACCATGCCGAGGACCCTCGGTGCGAACGTGCGCATCACTTTCTGAGTCTCTCGTTTGCTGTTATAACTTGGGGCGCTGTGCGCCCCTTTTTTATTATCGGAATGCCTCATGCTTGCGGAACAGAGCAATAAAAACAAACAGCCCGCGGAATTCATTCACAGTGCCAACGATGCGCTGAAGCGGGGCCGCTTCAGCGATGCTGCCGCAATCATGGGACGGGCAATCCGTGAGGTTCCGGATCATCCTGACCTGCTCCCGCTCGCGATCCGTACTCTGATCTATGTGGGGGAGCATCGTGAGGCCAACCGCCTCCTCGATCACTATCTGCAGCTTTCCGCCGGAGATGACTGTCATCTGGGGCTGTGTGCCGAACTTTATGCGCTGGTCCAGCGGCAGGTGGAAGCAGTACAGATCTATCGGTCACTGGCGGTGAATGGCCACCGCGATGCTCGCTACAACCTGGGTGTCAACCTGTTGGCCACCGGTGAACTGGCAGAAGCGGAACAGGTACTGGAAGACCTTGTAAGTGAAGACCCGGCAGATGCACAGGCCCAGCTTATCCTCAGCGGGTTACGCCGGGTGACAGTGGATAACAACCATATCGGGCGCCTGCAGGAGACCCTGCGCAACCAGCGCCTGCCGGCGATGGAGCGGCTGAAACTGCATTATGCAATGGGCAAGGAATTCGAAGATATCGGTGAATTTCAGCAGGCATTCCTCCATTTCCAGGCAGGTGCTGATGGCCGGCGTGCCATGCTGAAATACCGCGTTGAATCCGACCAGCAGACGCTGGCGTTGATAGCTGAACACCACCGCAATGTTGGGCCCAGCAATGCGGATCCGGAAAGGGGCCGTGAGGCGGTATTTATTTTCGGCCTGCCACGCTCGGGCACCACCCTGGTCGACCGTATTCTCTCCAGCCACAGCCGGTGCGACAGTTTTGGTGAAATTACCGACCTGCCCATGTCGCTGATGGTGATGGCCGGGCGCAGTTTGCCCAAGGAGCAACTGGTGGCGGAGACAGCCCGCTGGGCGCCTGAAGCCATCGCAGATCATTACCTCGGGCGTCTGGCGAACTTTGATTCCAGTGCCGGGAAGCATATCGACAAAACGCCACTGAATTTTCTCTACGCCGGCCTCATTGCCCGGGCAATGCCCGGTGCCAGTATGATCTGGATGGAGCGGCATCCACTGGATGCCTGCTTTGCCATGTACAAGACCCTGTTCAAGATGGGTTACCCCTTCTCCTACAGCTTTGAAGACCTGGCGGCCTACTACATCGCCTATGACCGTCTCAAGCGGCACTGGCAGGAAGTGCTTGGGGATCGGGTCCGTCTCCAGTCCTATGAAAAACTGGTGCAGGAGTTCGATCCGGAGGCCCGAGCCCTGGTGAACACGGCGGGTATGGAGTGGGAGGCCAGCTGCGGGGAGTTTCACAAGAACCGCAGTGCCGTCGCCACTGCGAGTTCTGCCCAGGTGCGACAACCGCTATACAAGCGTGCGGTCGCTCACTGGCGCAATTACGAGGAGCAGCTGGCGCCGCTGGCAGAGGCCCTGCGCGCCGGTGGCATTGAAGTGGACTGAGAGCGCCGGAGAGTGGATCCCGGATCAAGTCCGGGATGACGGAATAAAGCTCGTCATACCGGTGCAGCCCGGTATCCAGTTTCCCGATCGTGATCTCCGGGCGTCGGCTGGATCCCGGATCAAGTCCGGGATGACGGAATAAAGCTCGTCATGCCGGCGCAGGCCGGTATCCAGTTTTCCGATCGTGGCCCCTGGGCGTCGACTGGATCCCGGATCAAGTCCGGAATGACGGAATAAAGCTCGTCATACCGGCGCAGGCCGGTATCCAGTTTCCCGATCGTGACCTCTGGGCGTCGGCTGGATCCCGGATCAAGTCCGGGATGACGGAATAAAGCTCGTCATGCCGGCGCAGGCCGGTATCCAGTTTCCCGATCGTGGCCTCCGGGCGTCGGCTGGATCCCGGATCAAGCTCGGGATAGCGGAATAAAACGCGTCATGCCGGCAAACGCCGGCATCCAGCGTACACTTTTTCATTCCATCAGCGCATTGACCAGCGCCTTACCCTGCTCATTCTGAGCGATGCACAGCTGTATCTGCTCACCGGTCTGATCCAGTCTCCGCTGATAGCCGGGGGTCAGTTTGCCATGTTGCTCAAATAGCTTTTGCAACTGAGTGAGCTTTTCCGGCTCACAGAAGCTGCTGGCCAAGCTGGGGGTACGGCGCCGCCACTGGGCGGGGATTTTTTTCACCACTGCGGAGAAGTTCGCCTGCAGCCATTGCCAGTGTCGGTCCCTGACTGCGGGCTGGGCCAGCGCATTCTGCAGCAGCCCGAAGGCTTCACGTGGGCCGATGTTGTCCCCCAGTGCCAGCTGGTGAATGGCGTCCAACTGCCCGGGGTCATTGCTGCCACCGAGTGCATTGGCACTGGCATTCTCGAAGCGTGGATCGTCCACCTCCCTGCGGAACTTCACCAGGTGCGGCAGGAAATCGGGGCCTGCATCCTGCACGGCGACGGTGAGAGCCGCTTCGTAGAGGTCGGAGTCCAGTGCCGCCGCATCCGGCTCACCCTTGAAGCCGGTGAAAGCGATGGCCTTGTCGGCCAGGGTTTGCCTGATCGCAGGGTCACCGGCCACCAGCGCCATAAAGCCCTGCAGCTCACTGTGCAGCAGCTTGTCGTCGTTGTCACTGCTACCGGCGGTACGATCCAGCACCGGCTGGTAGAGCGATTGCAGGAAGCCCAGGAAGGCTTCCCATCGCTCATCACCGACCTCCCCACCCAGATAGTTGCGGCGGTATTTTTCCAGGTAGCCCAGTGGAGCCGTGACAACCTGACGACGCTGCGAAGCAGCGGACTTGCGCACCACGGCGATCAGGGTGCTTTCCGGCAAGGTGCCGGCCTCGAAAGCAGCGAAGGCACTGTCGATCACGGACAGGGCTTCCGTGGGCGTCAGTTCGGGGAAGTTGTCCAGCAGCGCCTGCCACTGTTGTGGCGGCAGCGTCCAGCGGTAGTAACCGCTGCCCTTGGCGTTCGGCAGCAACCACTCGGGACAGATGCCCCCGCTGATGGCCAGTGTCTGCTCTGCCTCATCCATCATTACGCACTGATGGCCGGCGTCGCTGCGCAGGCACACGGGAATGGTCCATCGGGTGTCGATACTCTCGATGGGCGAGCCCAGCGGTTTGTAGCGCTGCTGCTGGATATTGACCTGGGCGGCGCCGTTGCCGCACTCGAGGGTGACATTCAGAAGCGGCACTCCTTTTTGCTCGACGAAGCTGCGGAACGTCTCGGTAAGTTCCGGGGTATTGGTTTCCTCGCCGATCACCCGGTAGAAATCTTCGGAGCTGGCCACGCCATCGGCAAAAGCCTCGATATAGCGGCCGAGGGCCGGGCGGAATTTCTCTGGACGAAAATACTGGTCCACCATGTGGATGACGCCGAGACTCTTGTCATAGGTAATGGCGTCGTAGGCGTTGCGGATCTCGTTGTTGTCCTCGATCGGCTCGCGGATCGCCCGGGTGCTGGCGAGGGAGTCCAGCTGCATGGCGCTGATGGCTTCCTCGGCGGCGTTGAGCTCGTGGCCGCCGTCCGGCTCGAGGATGGTCAGGGCCAGTGGTGTGCCCCAGGTGGAGAAACCCTCTTTCAGCCACAGGTCATCCCACCAGGGTGGGGTGACCAGGTTGCCAAACCACATATGGGCAATCTCGTGGGCGTGGATCTGCAGCAGGGCCAGGCGCGCACCCGGCGCCGGGTTGTCGCCCACCAGGATACGCTGCTCCCGGTAGGTGATGGCAGCTGAGAGTTCCGTGGCGCCACTGGGCCACTGGGGAGCGGCGATGATATCCAGCTTTTCGAACGGATAGGGGCGCCTCAGCTCGGTCTCGAAAATTTCCACCATGCGCGGGGTGATGTCCAGGATATAGCGCATATCCTGGCCCCGCCCCTGGCGGGCAAAACCGCGCAGCGGAATGGGCCTGGTACGGTACTGGCTGGGGGGGATGGCCGGCCGCTCCACCATGTCGAAAGGCCCCACTGACAGGGACAGCAGGTAGGTGGGCGTCGGGCGCGTGGTGGCGAAGGTGACTTTTTCCAGCCCCTCCCCGGCGGGCTCACGCTTCAGTTCGGGGCCATTGCTGATGGCGGCATAGCCGGCCGGCACGGTCAGGCTGATATCGAAGGGGGCCTTGAAACCGGGCTCGTCGAAGCCCGGCAGGTATTTGCGCGCCTGGATCGACTCGGACTTGGCCAGCGCATAGGCATTGCCCTGTTCCTCAACCTTGAACAGTCCCGCCAGGTTGCGATCGAACGGTGCGCTGTAAGTCATGCGCAGGGTAAATTTCCCCCGGGGCAGCGGTTCGGCAAAGCTGATTTTGGCGACGCCGCTGTCCAGTACCTCTTCATACCGGGCTTCCACTGTCTTGCCGTCATCCACGATCGCAGTGGCCGAGGCGACCTCTAGGTTCTTGCCGTGCAGCCAGATATGGCCGGCATCGGACGACAACTCGATATCGATTTCGACAGTGCCGGAGAACGTATCCTGGCGTGGGTCGATCAGCAGGTCCAGGCGATAGGCGGCTGGAGTGATCCCTTCCGGTAGCCGGCCAGCGGGGGGCTCCTCGGGGATGGCCGGCGGGCTGGCGGGGGCTTCGGGCTGGGCCTGCTGCGGTGCCGGTGTGGGTACCTGCACCTGCTCTTCTCCGGAGGGGGTGCCCGCTTCGTCGGCGGGACTGCAGCCGAGCAGGGCCAATATCGACAGCGCCAGCAGGCTGCGCAGGGCGGAGTACATCATGGGGCTTTCTTTACTGCTTACTTCATCAACAACACAATTGATTCTAACTGCCCGGTCAACTTCTTGCCGGTGGGAGCCGGCAGTGGCGCCGGATCCACCCAGGAAAAGGCAGAACCCGAAAGCGGGCAGCAGTCAGGAAAAGTCAGTTGGATATGCAGTTCTGGTCTAAAATTGTTCTTTTTTTGATCAATTAAAACCTGTAATGTGTGGGCTTCATTGCAGCCAGGGACGGCTAAGAAGAAACAAACCCTGGTGGTCAGAATATGGTTTCTCGAACGCTCGCACTGTTGGTAATTTGTTCTGCCTTTTTGCTCTCTGCCTGCAGTGCCCGGGAGCTGGCTGACGATGCGTGGTATCAGGTGGACACCGAGAACTTTCGCATCGTCACCAATGGTGATCCGGAAGCCATCGATACCCTTGCCCGCGACCTGGAGCGCTACCGCGCCGTTGCCCTGAAGCTGCTTGGTGCAGAGGACGGAGGCAAGAAACTCACCATCTATGCGGCGGCTGACCGCACCACCTATGCCGGACTGGTGGGACCAGAGCTGGCGGAAATCACCAATGGCTTGTTCGATACCACTGCTGAGGGCAGCTATGCGCTGGTGAACCTGGATGGTCGCAGTGGCAAGCGCCAGCTGAAGGCCCGTGAATTTCTGTTTCACGAGTACACCCACTACCTGAGTTACAACGGCAACACCGTGCACTACCCCTACTGGTACAGTGAGGGATTTGCCGAGTTCATGTCGACCATGACCTTCCCCTCCCCGGGAAGTTACCAGCTGGGCGCCATTCCCCAGGAGCGGGCCCTGACCCTGATCTATACCGCGCCGATGCCGCTGGAGGAGTTGCTGCGGGCGACGGTGGTCACCACACCGGATGAAGAGAAGGGCCGGGTCTATGCCAGTGGCTGGATGCTCACCCACTGGCTGCTGATGGAAAGTGGCAAGGTGGAGCAGTTCAGGGAGTACGTGAAGGCCTACAACCGTGGCGATGACCCCGTGCAGGCGCTGGAGAAGGCCTTCGGTGTGACCCTGGATCAAGTGGAAAATCGTTACAACGCACTGTTCCAGGATGGCAGCTTCGAGATGGCTGGTGGGGTCATACCGGCGGATTTCGAGGAGGCAAAACCCAGGTTGCAGCAACTGTCGTCCCGCAATGCGGTGACCGAGGTGGCACGCTTCCTGGTGATGTCGGGCTACAACCCGCAAGGGCTGGGAGCACTGCTTCAATACGCCCAGGCGGAAGGGCTCGAGAGCCCTGAACTGACTGTCAGTTATGCGGAAGCGGCCATCCAGGTAGGGGATTTCGACTTTGCCGAGGAGCTGCTGTCCACGATACCGATGCAGGATCGCAACAAGTTCTGGTTCCAGAAGGCCGATGCGTGGCTGCTATTGAACCGCCAGATAATGACGCCGGGTGCAGACCGGGACCGCGATCAGTTGAAAAAAGCCCGGGACAAGTTCGTACACCTGGTCAACAACGATGAGGAAACCGCTTCGCACTGGTATGGCCTCGCCATGAGCATGGAAATGCTCGACTACCCGCGGGAAAAATACCTGGAAATGCTGGAGCAGGCCTACCTGCGTGCGCCACGCCAGGTTCATATTGCCCAGTGGCTGGCAATGGAACTCTATGAGAAAAAGGATGCCGAGTACTTCGCTGAGGTTGCCCAGCCTCTGCTGATGGAGCTCAATGATGAGGAACAGTATCGGCAGATCAAGGACATGCTGGCGGAAATGCGTGGTGAAGTGGAGCAAAAGAAGATCTCCACATTGGCCCAGAAGGAAGGCTGATAGCGCCTGGGAAGATTGCGAAGTTGACGAAAAACGCCCGCCTCGAAAGAGCCGGGCGTTTTTTGTGTTAGCTTGAATGCCAATCCAATGACAGGGAATTCGTATGTCGCAAAGCAACCGGAGCGAGAGGGAGATTCCGGCGGGAAGCAAAAAAGTTGTGCTGCTCGCCTTTACCAGCATTGTGACAACAGTGCTGGTGTGTAGTTTTTTTATTTTACGCCCGCTGCGGACTTCCTACAGAATGCATCCCCCGCTCGTGCGCTTGAAGCAGTACCTGAGGATCCAGAGGGGGTTGGTGAGGGGGCGGTCTTGCCAATCAATGGTGCCCAAAACGAAGCCATTCCGGATGGACTAAAGCGTCTACAAGAGAATTTGGCCTGGAAGCGCTCGCGTGGATACTTCACCCCGGCCGATCATGAAAGCTATGCAAGTTATGATGTGAAAGTCCTTGAGGCTCTCGCTGCTGGCGGGGATCTTCTTGCGAGTTCCGTTCTGGTTCATGGTTACATTGAAGGTCGCTTTACCGAAGATGCCTCAGGGCAATTGCCTGATAAGACACATGAACTATGGCGCGAGGGGATTGTGATCGGCTCGACGCGGGCGATAGCCGGTGCGGCATTGCGGGCAGAAGGCGCAGCTTTAAATCATGAGGACCCCCACTCCCCGGAGAGCAAACAGGACTTCATGGAGGCTCTTGCCTTGTACGAACTGGGCTATTTGCGTGGCGATCGCGACGTCTTGCGGTCGGGGTTGGCACTTGCGCGCCAGTTTGACCTTTCATTCTCCCCGGAGGAAAAAATGGAAATTCACAGGCGCGCAAAGCGGCTGTACAGGGAGTTGGAAGCGGAGAGGGTTTTGCGCGGCTTCGGACCGTTCGATAATTCGAGGCCTCCGGCAGTGACAAACTGGGAGTTGTTTCCTCGTCCGAATGACTGGGGAAGCAACTACTACGATGACGTGGTTGCGGAGTACAAGGCGCTGCAGAGTCCCTGAAACGCTGGGCAGGCATGATTGAGGGTGATTTGACGCGGCAGATTCCGTGCGTGTCGCCAAAGCTCCATCAGCAGGCTGGAGATTTCTATGCATTGGCGTTAGTGGGCTCCGGTCGTGCGAGGGTTTGATCTAGTGTAGAAAACTGACAGCCTGTAAATCGAGCAATCGCAGTTTTTCAAGGTCTCGGAATTAAAGACGACGTGTGAGTAAACGCTATGATCGGGCTTGAGCAATGGAGAACTTCAACTGCAGACGCCCTCGGCAGTGGTGCAGGCCTACCTGGAGTTTCGGTGCGCCCTGCCATTGCCGGAGAGTGCGATCCAGGGAAAAATACCCGTTGTGTTCACCTTATTAACCGATTCTTCAGTCGCGGAGTCGATGGATTTCTTCCTGCCTGTGGGTGGCGCCGCCGGGGACAGCTCGTACCAGGCCGGCATCGGCATAAGTCGCTTCCTCACGCAGGCTGGCCCTGACCAGCTCCAGGTTATGCTGTGCCACACTGTCCCCCGGGTTGAGGTTGAGGGCGTGAAGAAAAGTCTGCTCGGCCAGCCTCTCCTCTCCCATACGGCGATAGATCGTCCCCAGTCCACCCCAGAGGACACTGGAGTCAAGGTCAAGCCGGATGGCTGTGCGGATATGCGCGAAGGCCTGGCTCAGGTCATCCTGTAACATGGCTTCCATGGCAAGGTTGTTGAGATACAGAGATCTGGCCTCGCGATCACTCAATCGATGCAGATACTTGCCAAAGTAGATCCCATAGCCCGGCTCGATAATGAATGGTCGATCGTCGATGACCACCACCGCATTGATATGTGAGATTCGCTGTCGAAAGGGGACGCCACTCCCAGATTCCGAAATTTCCTGGCCGGCATTGAGCTGCGCCTGGTTTATGTAGGCTTTCAGGCCAAGATGACGAGCCATGGCCACGACCATTGCGGCATGGGATACACAGTTACCCCGCTGCTGGGCGAATGCTTCAGATGCAGAAGTGGTGCGATTCAGTTCGTACTCGAAATGTGCTCCCCGGGAGCGTAAATCAGCCAGGACCGCATTCATTCGCTCTACGGGATTGTTGCCCTTTGCGGTTATCTTCAGGTAGTGACGCATGGAGTCACTGAGGTAAAAGAGATCATCGACTGTGGTCTGCTCCTCAGACAGCTCGCCGATAACCAGCCCCGGTGCCCTGAGTAATATATCGGGATCAATGCCTGCTCGCTGGCTTGCCCGGAGCGCACTATTCGATGCGCAGGCCATTTGCAGTATTGCAATAAGAAAAATAATCAGCCGAACCATATCGAGATCTCCCTGTGGTGCATCAATAAGATTGCGGATGCCCCGGTAAAAGTTGCGGCGAAGCGGTGAATGCACGGAATCAGCAGATCAATGGCTGATGGAACCTGTCAGTCGTCGATGGATTGACAGGTGAGCGCGACCTGTGGTGAAAGCGATAGGAAAACGCGAGTTTTCACTGGTCGTATCTTCGGTCAGATTCAGCGCAAGGTTTTTCTCAGTGATATCCGAGAGCGGGCAGGTGAAGATCTGGACGAAGAAATTCTGGTCATCTTTCCTCTCCCGATGAGCCCCAGTGCTGAAATTATTCCGGTTGAGTTTTGGCGCGAAAATTGTGAGACGTTGCACAATTTTTCCCGTAGTGCATTAATGGACAGGGAGTGAATGCACCAAGAAAGATAAAGGCGACATTGTGACTGACCCCAAAAATCTTCTGTATACGATCCTGTTGAGCTTCGCTCTCGCCCTCGCTGCCTGTGAGGGCGACAACAGCGATGTCGGGCAGGTCGAGCATGACGAACAGGCCGTTGCAGGCCCTGATCGGGGAGAACCGGAGGCTGATCCGGCGACTTTTAAAAACTATATCGAGCGCGGTGACTGGAGTGCCATTCGTGAGCGTGGCGTATTGCGGCTGCTGGCCCCTGTTGGCATGACTGACCTGTCCCTGCCGCGTGACGGCTTGCCCAGCAGCACATGGCGTGAGCTGGCCGAGAAATTTGCCCGCAGCCGTGGCCTGCAGCCGCAGTGGGTCTATGTGCAGGGTTTTGACGATCTTGTCCCAGCTCTGAAAGACGGGCGGGGTGACGTTATTGCTATTAACTTCACCAGTACCAGGGCCCGTGCCGAAGAGGTCGCTTTTACCCGTCCCCTGCAGTATGTGCGTGAATTATTGGTCACCCGTGCTGACGCCGCACCAGAGCGGGATGAGACAAAACCATTGCTGGTAGCTGTGCGTCGGGGCAGCGCTTTTGCGCAGACTCTGACGGCGGCTGGACATGAGCATGAATCCGCACAGGATGTGGAGGGGAAGGGGCGCTTCGAGGTGCGTTATCTGGACGAGCCGCTGGATCACGATCGCCTGCTGAGTGCAGTGGCATCCGGGAAGTACCCTGCGACTGTGGTGGACAGTAACCTGGCTGATGTTCTGCTACCGTATTATCCGCAGCTCAGGGTCAGCGAGACACTGAATACCCAGCGAGCCATCGCGTGGGCCGTGCGAAAGGAGAGCCCAAACCTTGAACAGGCGTTGAATGAATTCCTGACCGAGGAACACCTGATTGCCGAGCAGCTGCGGGAACGTCCCTTGCGCGACTGGAGCCATATAGAGGAAAGTCGCACGCTGCGTGTGCTGACCCGAAACCACCCCGCCTCCTACTTCATGTGGAAGGGTGAGTTGATGGGCTTCGACTACGACCTGCTGAAACACTTCGCCGAGCAACAGGGCCTGCGTCTCAGTATGGTGGTGCCCGGTCCGGACGTGGACCTGGCAGAAGCGCTGAACGCCGGGCTCGGCGATATGATTGCCGCATCCCTGACGGTGACGGAGACTCGCAAGGAGCAGGGGCTCGTATTCACCCGTCCCTATATGCAGGTTGAGGAACAGATCATTGCCGCTGAACCGCGCTCTGGTGCCACAGTTCTCCCCGCCGCTGAATTGCTCGCCGGGGCCCGGGTTGCCGTGAATCCGCTGACCAGCTATCGCGATAATCTGCAGGTGCTGGCGCAGAGCCAACAGAATCCCCTCGAGCTTGTCCCCGTCAAGGGCGCGACGACCGAATACCTGATTGATGCCGTGGCGCGGGGCGATTATCCCTTCACCGTCGCCGACTCCCATCTGGTCGACATCGAGCGGACCTATCGCGACGATTTCGCTGTGGTCGGGCGGTTGCCTGGCGAGCAGGATATCGCCTGGGCAGTTCGCAGCGACCAGGCGCAACTGCTGGAGAAACTGAACGGGTTCCTCAACGCCGAGTATCGTGGGCTTTTCTTCAACGTTACCTACAACAAGTATTTCAGGGAGAGTAAGCGCATGCAGACTCCCCTTGAAGAGCGTCTCCGCAGCGCCAAGCGCCTGTCGCCCTATGACCCTATCGTGCGCGAGTATGCCTCTGCCGTGGATCGGGACTGGCGCATGGTGATCTCGCAGATGTACCAGGAGAGCCAGTTCGATCCGCAGGCCCGTTCCTTTGCCGGTGCCCGGGGGCTGATGCAGGTCCTGCCCCGTACCGCAGAGGAGCTGGGTATCAGCAATCTCTACCAACCGGAAAATAATATTCGCGCGGCAATCTCCTACCTGGAGTGGCTGGAAGATCGCTTCCCCCGCCGTCTCGACTTTGACCAGCGGATTTATTTTACCCTCGCGGCCTATAACGCCGGCCACGGCCATGTGCGCGACGCACGGAAGCTCGCCCAGCGTCTGGGTAAGGATCCCGATCGCTGGTTCGGGCATGTAGAGGAAGCGATGCTGCTGCTCTCCAAACCGGAGTATTACCGTGAGGCGCGATTTGGTTATGTGCGCGGCCGCGAACCGGTCAACTATGTGCGCGAGATCCGCGATCGCTACCTGGGTTACCTCTCGGTTGCGCGTAAAGAGCAGTTGGGTAATCAGTCTCTCTGATCCGTCATCGTTGCCGGGCCGACCGGCAACAGGGCTTGCCGGTGGCGTGCGGCCACATGGACGAACTTGCGTCTTCCCTCTTGCCGGGGTGGTTATTTGGTCTTCTTTCTGTGGTGACGATGGGCTCGTCCCGGTATAGCTGCATCAGCTGGAATGAACCATTTTGACGCTGGATTCATTGGCGCTCTGCACGGCCGGAACCTGCCTTGGCGGATAAACTATTTTCTTTATTGCGCAGGCAAATGTTTCTGACGACAGGGCTGCGAGTCTATTCGCAAATAACATTCTTGACTTATTGGTCAGGTATTTTGTTCTGATTTTGGTGCCGACAAAAGCCTAATATTTCTCCGTTCACCGCGTTGGTAAAAATAACCCATAAGAATCGATGATCGGAGAAAGCATCATGCAGAAAACAAGTCTGTTCGTATTACTTACCATTACTTCCGCGCTTGTATCACTCAACACCTCCGCTGCACCGGCGAAAGGCACTGCAGCTGGTGACAGCATCACCATGGGGTTTGCGGCGGACTGTACCGGCAACACCTTCTTCACCGGCGGCTTCTTCTGTCTGCTGGGTGGAGACCAGCCGGAACACAGCTGGTTTGATGGCTGGGATAACAGCGTCAACAGCGTTCATGACAAGTACAAAGCGATTGATCCCAATGTGGCCGCCAACAAGAACGCTGCGCGCTCCGGAGCAGAGATGCGCGGCGGTGGTGACAGCTTCAGTGTTCAGGCTGATCGCATACTGACCGAAACGACGGTCGCCGATCATGTAGAGGTGGTCCTCGGAGGTAACGACATCTGCAATCGCGACTGTGTCGACCCCGCCAACTGCTCGGACCCCCTCTACACCGAGAGCGAGTGGCGCGGCGCAGTACAGGCCGGCCTGGACAAACTGGTCAGCGGCCTGCCCGCAGGATCCACTGTGGTTCTGGGTTCCGTACCCCGGGTGCAGGACCTGCGCGCGGCGGGTCTTGCCAAGCAGAGTGGTAACTGGCGGGTGAACTGTGAGAGCGCATGGTCCACCTTCGGTATCTGTCGTATCGCCACCAATGGAGGCACGCTCAATGGCGAATCCTTTGCAACACGCTCTGCCGGTATCGAGGCTGCACAGCGGCTTTACAATGAAGTGCTCCAGCAGGAGGCCGCTGCGTACAATGGCGTCAATGGCGTTGAGGTAGTAGCGGAGTACTCCGGCCTGGACCAGGCGAACGTGGGTACCTTCAAGTTCGGTAAGGATGATATCGATGGTGGAGACTGCTTCCATCCCAGCGTGCGTGGCCAGAATACCGTCGCTGACCTGATGTGGAACGGCAACCCAGACAAGTAACTTATCGGCGGTGAACAGGGCCCCATCGGGGCCCTTCGATGTTTCCGGTTGGGAACCTGCTTGCGGCTGCACTCATCAGAGGAGAATCGACGGAGTGGATCTACTCGGGTGAATCACCATCCCCGGAGTTCTGCTGGTCCCCCTGGTCCTCGAAATAGCCTCGATCTTCCACAACATACTGCACGCGCTGCGGTAGCCCGTTACGCATGAAAGTGACATCCACCATTTCACCGCTGGTCAGCGCATCCCAGAGCTGATTCTGTCCACTATGGACCCAGGTATCGTTTACCCGGACTACTACGTCTCCCTCCTCGAAGCCCAGCGCCGTGAAAAACTCATTATTCTCGATACCCTCGAGCCGCAACAGGTTGTAGCCATCCACGACGTGCTCGGCTTCGACGAACTTCTTCTCCAGCGCCTCCCGGTCCTGTAGTTGCTTCTGTAGCCACTCCTGCCCCAGAGGCAGCACCCCGGAGGGCGCGAGCAGCTTGCGGGTCTCCCCCTCCGGTTGCTCGATGCGGCGCAGCGTTTCCTCGTCGCGCTGGGTCGAACCGGTTTTAGGGACACGCACAAAGTCGTCATCTTCGCCTCTGAGGCTCAGTCGCTCGAGCCGCCCGTTGACCGTCAGGATGACATGGCGCTCGTGTATCGCCTTCAGGGTGACGTCGCGCATCAACGTGTCGCCGGGTGAAAATCGATTGGCCGATGCTTCGCGGATGCGAATAAGCGCCGATGACTGCTGCGCGCGGGAGGAGACACTGGTTCCAGTCAGCTGCAGCGGTAGGTCGGTCTCGGGGACCCGGTCTGTCGACAGTCGCCAGCGGGCAGCCTCCGGATGGGGCGTGGAGGGATTGTGGCCGAGACGCTCGAGCTCCTCGTCAATCCACATGCCATAGTGTGCTGCTGTTTTTGGGCCCCTGGTGTACAGGCCATTGATAAATACAACGGGAACGCTCTGCAGCCCCAGTTGGCGAGCGAATGCGGTATCTTCTGCAATCTGTTCATTGTGGTCGGCCTCAAGCTGACAGCGATCAAACGCGTCCTGCGTGAAGCCGAGCTGGGATGCCAGCTGGCCATAGACATCTTTATCCAGCGCTTTTGCGTGGCTATAGAGTCCGTCCGCATAAGCCCAGGGAGTTCCCTGTTGGCTGGCGCAGTGCACGGCGTTGGCGGCCTGTACGCCCTGACGGTGAAAGTGCATGGGAAAATCAAACGGTGCCACGGAAATCCAGCCTGCGTAGCGATCGAGCAACTGACGCACCACCAGATTGGTGGCAGCACAGTGTACCGATTGATACGAGCAGAAAACGGCGAGCGTGACTGGCGCTTCGGGATTGCCCCGCATGGCGCGCTGACGGGTATCAATCTCCAGTCGTGGCGGGCGGGGGTGGGGGAGAAGCCAGGTAACGGTGGGTGCTGCCGCACCACTTGCAGCCGGCGGAGTGACTGCATCCACCATCGACTTCAGTGTATTGAAGCGCAGCTGATATTCGGTCAGGGCCAGGTCGTGTCGCTGCAGCTGAATTTTCTGGTCGACTTCGGCAAGGGTAATGGCCTGTTCACCAATCCTCGCTACCACCTGTGACTGGTTGGCGGAGATCTCCTGTCTGTCTGCGGTGCAGGCTCCCAGGAGTACGGAGAAAATCAGTAACAGCAATGGCATGTAGCGGCAGAGCGGATTATTTCTCTCATCCATGATGTCAGTTCCATCCGTTATTATTCTGCCACCGGTTCTACCACAGAGGCTGGCGACGCTCTATGACACCCATGGCCTTTTGCAAACAGGTGGCGCCTAATGGAACGATATGGCTGGTTTTATTTACACGATGGCCAGAGCGGCCAGGCGCAGGAAGGCTGGGGTGCCGGGTCCAGGCTCTCTGAACCATATTGGTGAATCAGTTCAGCGATCCACCCGGTGCATTGCGGGTACTGGGTCATGTCGAGCACAAACTCCTGTCCTCGCGCAGCACTCTGTAAATGGCAGTATCCCGGCTGGCGGTCATGCGCATCTCGCCACCAGCGTTCCGCCTTGTGGTGGTAACTCAGTGGTGTACGATCCGGTCCCGGGTAGAAAAAGTTGGGCAGTCGCCACAGGGAGGGCCGTGGTGAGTCGGGGCAGGTCAGTACCAGCGGTTCAGCGAGCTGTGGAAAAACCCCGGCACCTGCAACAGGGGCGTTGGTTTCGGGTAGCTCGAGTTTGTCTGCCGCAAGATAAAGTGTGTTGGCGGAGTCCGGACCGATCTGGAAATGAGGGTGGTAGCGCGCCCAGCCGAGCTCCGAGTCTCTCAGGTCGTCGACATGGCAGACATCACCGATCGCCAGCCAGCCCCATAAGATGTGTTGCGCGGGCGCCTGCCGTACGAACTGCCATTTGCCATTCGTCCGCTCAACCGGTCGGAACAGGCCGAAAAAAAGAAACAGATCCCCGGGCCGGACGCCCTGACGACGCAAGTGTCCCTGGGCGGCACCTGTCTGTCCCAGCAGTGGTCGCCAGCCCCGGGAGCGGGGCAATGTATCCGGGTACATATCCGGATCCAGATGTGCTGTGCCCCGGCCGGTATGACGTCCGCGGGTAAGGTCTTCCACCAGCTCCCCGATATCGATATCCCCGTGTCCGATCTCTGCGAAAGTGATCGAGGATTTTGTATCGGGTATCGGCAGTGGGTAGAGAGACCCGTCGGGGAAGATCGGACTCGGACAGCCACCGGCGGAGGAATCGAAGCCCTTGCGGCTCAGGATCAGGCGCATCCGCTCCTTTACCTCGTGATCGCGTTTGAGGGGTTGGGTGAATGCTGGATCACGCTGAGCACTGCCGGTACTGCCCGCTGCTGGTCGAGTATCTCTTCACCATTCACGTACATGGCGCTGGAACCGCCGCCATCGAGATTCATCGCATCGAGGCAGCCCAGCTGGAGCAGGCGGCCCGGCAGTTCATCCAGACGCGCGGACTTGGTCACATAGAGCAGAATGCGGCTATCGCCGGTGATACAGATGGCAGTGCGCGGCCGACTGTCATCAAGGCGAAGGCCTGAGCCCCAGAAAATCTCCTCGTGGAATGTCAGCCGGGGCCTGCCATCCTGGAGCAGCCGGGGGCCTCCTCCTATACCCCACTGGAGGTCGATGGGGACACCCCGTCGGACAGCGGGCGGGGCCTGGGGCTCCGGATCATTTTCCACATAGGACAGGGGAGTGCCGTGACGTCGCGGCACGGGCTCGCCGGTGTGGTGGTGAATCCAGTCGATATGAGACTGCCCCTCAGAGTCGACCCAGAAAGCACTGCGCATGACCGGGTACTTTTTTCCCTCGCGGGTGACCACGGGAGTATTGCGGGCCAGAACCTTTCCTTCGCTGGCCAGTAGAGAAAGGGCTGTGTTGCCAGTAAAAAAACCGCCATTGATCACGGCCAGTACACCGGGCGCCTCGGCCCATTGGTGCATCGCCGTTGCCTCAGGACGAAGTTGCGGTCGAATTTCGACGTGCGGGTCTGCCGGATCGATCGACAGGTAATGACTGTCCTTGCCTGTCGAATGCACGATCAGCTCCCCTGGAGTCTGCTGTGTTGGGGAGCTGGCTAACACCGGTGTGGAGGCCAGCGAGAGCAGGCAGTAGCCGATCATCATCAGTGCGTTGGCGATGGACTTATGGTGAGGTCGATCGAATGGTGTCATGGATAACTCCTCGCAGATTGCGATTAGCGCCTCAGACAATCAGAGCGAAAACCGGGAGATATAGTGGCAGATATCGGTCATGTGCACACTGCCGGAAAACTCGAAGGTTATCCTGCCCAGCGACGAAAAATAGACCTGTAGCTCGGCATCGAGGTCAAAAGTGCCGGATGTCTCCACCGAATAAGCGACAATATTCTTGTACGGGAGTGATGTGAAATCCCTCTTGCTGCCCGTCAGTCCCTGCACATTTACCGCGATGATCCGTTTGCTGGTAAACACGACTCCATCGCGCAGGGACTTGAAGGAATCCAGTACTTCCTCGCCGTCGAGTAATAGTGGTGCCACCTTCTCGGCAAAGCCGGCATTTTGCTTCAGTTTGAAAAAGCCCTTGTTGTCAAAATCAATCATTCTTTGCCCTTTTGATGCTTTGCCAAGATTCGAAGCTCAACCAGAGCATGTTTCAGCAAGCTCGGTACGGCTTAGTACTATCGCCGGAACATAACGCTTCTGCTCATGATGCCCCGCAAGAAAAACATTCAGTGCGGTTTAGTGAACCTCCTTTTATATCACGGCGGCTCTCTGGGCGGGGAATGGTGTCTTCTGATGGAGGCCCTGATCGGGCCCGGCTCTCAAAAGAGCCGACGGGGGCTATCCCGTGGATGGTGGCAGGGCAAAGCCCCAGGACGTGTATCTCGGGATGCCCAGAGACATCCCTGTCACCTCCGTGTCAGCGCCATCAGCGAGATCCTGCTGCCAATGGCCCGAGATACACGTCCTGGAGCGTCGCTTACTTTAACTACTGAAGTGCGGGCTGAAGCTGAAGGCCGCCGAGAAGCGGCCTTGCCTGAGTCAGAAGTTGCGGGACCAGCCGAAGCGCAGGATATCCTGGCTCATGGTCAGCTCAGCCTCACCGCCGCCAAAGGCAGTGGGGATGGAGTTGTCTCCCTGGACCGTCTCCTCAAAAGCATGCGCATAGGACACGGTGAACTCCCCCAGAGCCGTGCGCCAGTCCGCACCGATGCTCATGTGATCCTCGATCACACCGGGAGCGAGAATATTGATAAAGGCCTCACCTGCAGGGATTGGTTGCCCGGCATGGCTGATACCCGCGCGCAGGGTCAGGTCATCAGTGGCCCTGAAAGCTGTGCCCAGTTTGGTGACTTCAACATCCTGCCAGCCAAAACCCGGGCCGCCATCGGCCCCGAGCGGATTGCCCTGGAACAGCAGGCTGAGGGAGTTGCCCACGGAGCCGGTATCACTGTACAGGATGCGCTGCCAGTCTGCGGCTATGGTCAGGCGCGGTGTGGCGTTCCAGCTTAGACCGACGGCGTAGTTTTCCGGAATATCAAAGCCGCCGCGGTCGGCGAACAGTCCCTCGTAGCGATCGAATTCTCCGGTCTCGATACGGGAAGACCAGGTAGCGCCAAGGCTCAGGTCTTCGCGCAGGCGACCGATCCAACCGAGTTTTACTCCCCAGCCGTGGGCGGTGTCATGACCGCGATCAGTGACGTTGCCCGCGCTGGCGGAAACAAACGGGTTATCAAAGGCCTGCAATCCGGTGGCCTCAAAGCGCTGCACGGCGAAGGTGGTGGCGACCCCGAAAGCGTGATCCGGGGTCGGGCGGTAGGCCAGTGACGGAGTGATAAACAGCTGGCTCAGGTCGACGCCGGCTTCACCACTGGAGCCGAAAGCGGCGAACGGGTTGTTCTGGTAACCGGTGTTCATGCCACCGTTGCCGTAAACCGCTACTCCCCAGCTCAGTTGTGGGGAGAGCATGCGGGTATAGCCGAGCTCGGGAATGACAAAATCGCTCTTCTCATTGCCATCGTAATCGCCGTCTGCGCCGGCGAGGTTGCTGCGAATCCGCGCACTGCGATCGGGGCTGAACACAGTGAAGCCCACATCCAGTCGGTTGCCTACCAGTGCAGTACCCGCCGGATTGTTCGCAGCGGCCAGCGCATCCTGTGGCAGGGCCACGCCAACGCCAGCCATTGCCTGGGCCTTCGGACCTACCCCTTCTACGAAATAGCCATTGGTGGCTTCGGCGGAGTACACGGTAAACAGGGCGGCTGCGGAGAGCGCTGTGGCAGACAGCTGGGCAATTTTCTTGCTCATTGATCCTACTTTCGGGCTCGGTGTTCAGTAAAAGGTCTTTTGCGGGGCGAGGATTGTAAGAGCCAAGCGTTATAACCGGGAAATACTAAAAATTTCTATGCTTATGCCTTTAAGGGTTTTTGCCGGAAGGAGGTGTGGAAGGGTACCTGAATAGAGGCGCGTTATTGGAGTGCTGGCGATCTGCGAGGTTTCCAGATTGGGAGTGTTGAGGACTACCTCCAGAAAAATTCGCTAAAGGTAAGGGGGTGGCTGTTGATATCAAAGCCCTCGCGCAGGTAAAACCGGTAGGCGCCAGAGCGTTGTACACCGGAATTCAGGCGTAACTGTTCACAGCTCTGTTCCCGACCATGCGCTTTCACCGGTCAGTTCCTACTCGGTGCCGACAAGTCATACCTCAATCTGTTGGGGTATTGCTGAGCCCATGAGTGTTGAGTATTTGGGTAATGAACGAGCTCCAGACCGGATCTGGCTGCCAGATTTTATGCAGCATTGCAGCGGCCTCATCTGCTTTTTGATGGCGATAGATGCGGTTGTACAGGTACATAAAAGCGGAGACGCGCAGATTCAGCGCGCAGTGCACCCAGACTTTCGCTTGGGAGAGTTCCTGCATCAAGGAGGCAAAGAGAGTGAAGTGTTGTGCCGTGGGGCGATCGAACGGGACCGGGAGATGGGCGTAGGTCATCCCCAGGTCATTGACCATATCACCTTCTGCAGGCAGCGCGTGTACGGTACTGCTCATGGCAAGATTGATGACGGCCGTATAACCGCGTTCGGCGATAACTGCAAAGTCGGGTTCTGTTGGTTGCCCGGAAGTGGCAATGCGCTTGGATAGCTGGAGAAAGTTTCTGACATCCATTGGCTTGGGCACCGGGTTCCGTTCGGTCCAGTCTATCACCCGCAGTCGGGTCGGACTCCCCCGGAAAATCCGGGAGAGTCCAGCTCAGTCTTGAGCGGTGATCAGTTACTCGGGAAGGAGAACTGCGCACCTTCACGCACGCCACTGGACGGCCAGCGCTGGGTGATGGTCTTGCGGTTGGTGTAGAAGCGCACACCGTCCGGACCGTAAGCACTCAGGCAACCGAACAGAGAGCGCTTCCAGCCGCCGAAGCTGTGGTAGGCAACCGGTACCGGTAGCGGTACGTTGATACCCACCATGCCGACGAGGATGTTGTCGCTGAAGTAGCGCGCTGCCTCGCCGTCACGGGTGAAGATACAGGTGCCGTTGCCATACTCGTGATCGTTGATCATCTGCATGGCTTCTTCCATGCTCTTGGCGCGCACTACCAGCAGTACCGGACCGAAGATTTCCTCTTCGTAGCAGGTCATGCCCGGCTTTACGTTGTCGATCAGAGTGCCGCCGACGAAGAAACCATTCTCATAGCCCTTTACTTCCGGATTGCGGCCATCCACCACGATGGTTGCACCCTGCTCCTCGGCGCTGGCAATGTAGCCGTTCACCTTGTTTTTGTGAGCTTCGGTGATTACCGGGCCGAAGTCGTTGCTGCTGTCGGTATAGGCGCCGACCTTCAGCTTCTGCATTTCGCCGCTCATCTTCTCGATAAAGGTATCGGCGGCTTCGTCACCCACGCAGACGGCAACAGACAGAGCCATACAGCGCTCGCCGGAGGAACCGAAGGCGGCGCCGGTCAGTGCAGCCACGGCGTTATCCATGTCGGCATCGGGCATGATGATGGCGTGATTCTTGGCACCGCCCAGTGCCTGACAGCGTTTGCCGTGGGCGCTGGCTGTGGAGTAGACGTACTCTGCAATCGGGGTGGAGCCGACAAAGCTGACTGCCTGCACTTCCGGTGCAGTCAGCAGGGTATCCACGGCAACCTTATCGCCATTAACCACGTTCAGTACGCCATCCGGCAGACCGGCTTCCTGCAGCAGCTGGGCCAGGTAAATAGCGGCGGACGGATCGCGCTCGGACGGTTTGAGCACGAAGGTGTTACCGCACACGATCGCCAGCGGGAACATCCACAGCGGTACCATGGCCGGGAAGTTGAACGGGGTGATGCCGGCCACGACGCCCAGCGGCTGCATTTCACTCCAGGAATCGATGTTGGGGCCCACGTTGCGGCTGTGCTCGCCTTTCAGCATCTGCGGTGCGTAGCAGGCGAAATCCACATTCTCGATACCGCGGGTCAGCTCACCCATGGCGTCGTGGGAAATCTTGCCGTGCTCCTCGCCGATCATCGCGCAGATCTGCTCCGCGTTTTCTTCCAGCAGCTGCTTGAACTTGAACATCACCTTCGCACGCTTTGCGGGCGGAGTGTCGCGCCAGGCCGGGAAAGCAGCCTGTGCGGCAGCGATGGCCTCCTCGACAGTTTCCTTGGCGGCGATGGCGACCTGCTTGGTGACCTCCCCGGTGGCCGGGTTGAATACGTCCTGGGTGCGTTCGGCGGCCTCGGAGACCTGGCCGTTGATGTAATGACCCACAATGCTCATGAGTAAACCTCTCTATTTTTAGATCTATAAAATTTGTTTCTCGTCATGCCGGACCTGATCCGGCACCCATTGCCCGCTGGGCATCCGGCTTTGCGGCACTGGATCCCGGCTTACGCCGGGATGACGACGGTGGCCTGAAGCAGAAAGCGCTCGACCACCTGAACTCTGGATCTCGGTATCTGGTGTTGGAAGGGATCTGGTAGCGGTTGGTTACTGGCTGTCAGCCACCAGCTTGATACAGTCTCCCAGTGCATTCACCAGTCGATCGATCTCCTCCGGCTCGGCAACGAACGGCATACCCAGCTGCACGGTGTCGCCCCCGTAACGGACATAGAAACCCTTCTCCCACATCTTCATGGCGATCTGGTAGGGGCGCAGCAGCGGTTCGCCCGGAGCTGCTTCGATGGTGAGGCCGGCGGCCACACCGCAGTTGCGGATATCGCTGACCAGCGGCAGCCCCTTGAGCTGATGCACGCGCTCCTCGAGGACGGTGGCCAGTTCGCCGGCGCGGCTGAACAGGTTTTCCTTTTCCAGGATATCCAGTGAGGCCAGAGCCGCTGCACAGGCAACCGGGTGGGCGGAGTAGGTGTAGCCGTGGGGCAGTTCCAGCAGGTAGTCGTGACCACCCTGTTCCATGAAGGTGTCGTAGATCTCCTGCTTGGCGATCACCGCACCCATGGGAACCGCACCATTGGTCAGCTGCTTGGCAGTATTGAGGATGTCAGGGGTCACACCGAAGGCCTCGGCGCCGGTGGCCGCACCCATACGGCCGAACGCGGTGATGACCTCGTCGAAGATCAGCAGGATATTGTGCTGGTCACAGATCTCACGCAGGCGCTTCAGGTAGCCCTTGGGCGGCGGCAGCACACCGGCAGAGCCGGCCATGGGCTCGACGATCACGGCAGCGATGTTGGAGGCATCGTGCAGGGCGATCAGTTCCAGCAGTTCGTCTGCCAGGTGTGCACCTTCCTCCGGCATACCTTTGTTGAACTTGTTTTCCGGCAGCACGGTGTGGGCCAGGTGGTCGGCATCCACGGCAGTACCGTACAGGGCGCGGTTGGCACCGATGCCGCCGACGCTGATTCCGCCGAAGTTCACGCCGTGGTAGCCCTTGGCGCGGCCAATCAGCTTGGTCTTGGTGGGCATGCCCTTCTTGCGCCAGTAAGCGCGGGCGATCTTCAGTGAGGTCTCGGCAGACTCGGAGCCTGAGCCGGTGAAGAACACGCGATTCAGTCCCTCCGGCATGAACTGGGTGATACGCTCGGCCAGCTCAAAGGCCTTGGGGTGGCCGAACTGGAACGCCGGCGAGTAATCGAGGGTGCGCAGCTGTTCGCTGACCGCATCGGCGATTTCCGCGCGATTGTGGCCTGCGCCGCAGGTCCACAGGCCGGACAGGCCATCAAAGATACGGCGGCCATCGGCGCTGGTGTAGTAGCAGCCATCGGCGCCAGTGATGATGCGCGGGTCCTTCTTGAACTGGCGGTTGCCCGTATAGGCCATCCAGTGGGCGTCCAGCTGTGCCTGGGTCAGCCCGGCGAACTTGTCACTCATTCTTATTCTCCCGGAAACACTCGGTATGACTGTGGAATGGCAGTGACTTTAAGCGAGCATCAATGTTGCATAAATTGCAATTTATCGACGTTTGGTTTCATATGGGTGAAACTTTCTGTGGTGGGATGACTGATGGGACGCAAACAGGCCGCCTTGCTGGGCCAGCTGAGTGATATCGACCTGCGACTGCTGCGGGTCTTCCGTGCGGTGGCGGAGGCCGGAGGCTTTTCGGCGGCCGAGCTGGAGCTAAACGTAGGCCGCTCCACCATCAGCCGTCATATCAAAGATCTGGAGGTGCGGCTGGGGGTGACCCTGTGCCGGCGCGGGCGCGCCGGTTTTGCCCTCACGGACGAGGGGCGCCAGATCTATCAGGCGACCCTGAAACTGCTCGCCTCCCTGGAGGCATTCCGCGGCGAGGTGGCAGACGTGCACAAGCGCATGACCGGCCATATCGCCATCGCCCTGTTCGACAAGATGGTCACCAATCCGGCCGCCCATATCGGTGAGGCACTGCGCCGGTTCGATGACCTGGCACCCGAAGTGAGCCTGGATATCCATATTGAGCCCATCAATGAAATCGAACGCGGGGTGATGGAAGGGCGCTTCCAGCTGGGCGTGATCCCCACCCACCGGGCCTCCCCCAGTCTCGACTACCAGCACCTGTTCTACGAACAGATGTATCTCTACTGCGGTTACCGCCACCCGCTGTTTGCCACCGCCGATATCTCCATCGATGACGATGCCATCCGAGACAGCAAATATGCCGGCCTTGGCTACCACTCACCGAATATGGAAGTGGGCAACAAGCTCGGCCTACAACGGGATATTACCGTCAACGACCAGGAGGCCATCGTCCACTGCCTGCAGTCCGGCCGCTATATTGGCTACCTGCCGGATCACTATGCGGAAAGCTTTGTGAAAAAAGGGGAAATCCGTGCGATCTGTCCGCAGCGCTATCAATACCAGTGCGACTTTGTGGCGATCCAGCGGGTATCGCCGAAGCCTTCGCGGATAGTGGACAGCTTGTGGAGTTGCCTGATGTTGGCGCATGGTGGTGGGCAAAATGCCTTCTAGACATAGCGATTCAGGGTGCTGATGAGATAGGTGGCGTCAATCTCATCGTCGCGATTGACTTTAGGAACCGGCTTTGCGAACTTTTTCCGCTCCAGGGAGAGCTGTAACCCCGGACACAATAATATAAATCGATCCGGAGATGGGACATGAAAGCCCTACATCGCCTATTTGCAGTAATTCTCTTGCATGTGTCTTCTGGCTCTGTGGCCGCTGACATTACCTCTGAGCAGGCAACCAACCTCGTGGAGGAGCAGTTCGTCTCCTTTTTTACTGACTGTGAAAAATTCACTGCAACCTTTTCGCCGAACTTTAAATATTGTGACGCTGAATCTTGCGTGACTAACAAGAATACTTTGCTTGAGGTGTGCGAGGCGACAGCAGATGCGCCCAACATCATACATCGGCTCGATGTATTGCCCGCGTCCTTTCCTGAGCCATATGACCCCAACTACAACCCGTTTCTTGATGGGGTAGATTACAGTAATATTACTGCCACTGGTTTACAGACTGTGTCTTTGCCTCTGGATCCACAAAATCCTGATCAGCTGATCCCACTTTGTTTCAACTTTGCCATTCGCGAGAAAATTGCATTGGACGCAACCGCTGATCGGGGCTACGGATCAACTCTCTGGCAGGGGTTCTATACGATTTCCATATCGCTGGACCCCTCCTCTCCGTGCTACCCATTCCTGTTCCCCTAATCGAACAGCATGAGTAAATGCCTGGCGCGGGGTGACTGCGCCAGGCCACTGTGGAAAGGATCAATTCGGCCATGAGTCTTAAATGGCCGGCACCTTGCATTGTTTTTCGTGCCAATTCTACAGGTTTAGAGGGTGTGAGGCGGTTTCTCATTTAGGCCAATAACTTGTCCTAGTCTGCAGCGATGGCAGGATCATCAGAGAAAAATGTCCAAGCCGGCCCTTTCAATTCAATCATTCTGAGCTGCTATCGATCGTCTTGCGGATTTTTCCCAGGACATTGCGAAGCACCTTCTTGGTGGTGGGCATCTTCTGGTCGATCTCTGTGCGCAGTGTCAGCAGTTCTGCATCCTCGGAGTTTATCCGCAGGCCGCGGGTGACATTGTAATCCGCTCGCTTGAGGTCACCCTCCAGCAGGTTGGCCCGGCCGCGGCGGGCGAATTCCGCAGCCAGTTGTTCCATTCCCGCAAGCGCCTGTGGACTCTCGCTGTCCAGTGCCAGCGCCTTGCGGTAATAGTGCAGTGCATTGTCGCCCCTCGGGCGGTTCAGGCGGCCCTCTTCCATTGCTACGGCGCCACGGGTGACGTAGCCCTCGATCAGTTTCTGCGTGACCTCTACAAGTCCCTCATTCGCCGAGTTGTTATCGGTATCCAGCAGCAGTACCTGACGATAGTAATAGCGCGCATTGTCGCGCTCGGGGAAAACATAGCGCCCCTCGTCCATACTCAGCTCCGCCTGTTCGAGCAGCTGGCGAATTTGTCGATCCGTTTCGCTTTCGTAGGTCAGGGCCGAGAGTATCAACAGCCCAGCAATGACGGCGATGGCTGGCAGGAGGCGCGGGTAGGCCCTGGTGGCAAGCCGAATTGTGCCAAGCGGAGCGGCAATCGGAGCAACTGGTTTTTCGCAGCCGGCTTTTGCCTCTGGTTGTAACAGAGGCTCAATAGCCGAGGCCAATTGCCGGCAGGACTGAAATCGCTCGCAGGGTTGTTTCGCGAGCATACGGCCGAGCAGTGCAGACAGATATTGCAGCTCGGCCGGTAAAACCGGTACTGGTTGCTGGATATGATTGATTGCCGTGGAGGTGTGACTGTCGCCCTTGAACGGGTTATAGCCGAGTAACAACTCCAGCAGAATAACGCCCAGGCTGTAGATATCGGTTGTGATATCGATCGGCTGACCCTGTGCCTGCTCAGGACTGCTGTAGGACGGGCTGCCCAGGCTGAATCCGGCTTGCGTCAGGTCAGAGTTGTTATCCACATCCTTGGCGATGCCGAAGTCGGTCAGCACCGCCGTACCATCGTTGCGGAACAGAATGTTGGCAGGTTTCACATCGCGGTGGATGATGCCCCTATCGTGTACCACCGCCAATCCCTCGGCAATCTGCTGGATCAAGCGCAGGATCGCAGCGGGCTCCTGGAAGCGATGCAGGTTATGGCTCAGGTCACCGCCATCCAGCAGCTCCATGGCAATGTAGTAATCGCCGCTGGCCAGGGTCGAGATATCGTGAATGGTGATGATGTGTGGGTTTGCCAGGCTGGCGATAAAATGGGCTTCTTTGATGAAGCGGGCATTGAGAGATTCGTCAGAGCTCTTGCGCAGGACCTTAATGGCTACCTTCCGGTTCAATGACTCCTGAGTGGCCAGGTAGACTGAGGCCATACCGCCGTGACCTATCTGGCCGTGGATGGTGTAACCGGGGATGTCGAGGTGGGAGTGATCCATAAGCGCCTGGCGAGCCTGCTATCAGTGGGAGTTGCCCACCCAGCTTCAGCGACTGGCGGCCATTCCCATTGCCTGAAAGTCGCAAGGATAGCGCTCAACTGCGGGGAGATAAACCTGATCGGTCACCGCTGTTCTGATGTGAGGTGTGTCACATTCTGCGGTGAGTAGTCGGGCTGGTGGGGGGCGGCATCGCGCCGCCCCGCTCGAGCAAAGGATCAGAGCGCGGTAGAAATCCGGTCGATATAGGGCGCCAGTTCGGGCTTGTGCTCGAGGATCTCCGCCCGGGACAGGCCATCGATCTCGTGCGGGAACACCAGCCACTCGCTGGTCCTGTGCAGGTAGTAGTGCGGTTCGCGTTCGGTCCTGTTGTTTTCTGGCTTGTAGTAAGGCGTGGCCACGCGGATTTCAGGGGTGTTCTTCTTGCACGCCTTATGCAGGTCCTTGATGGTCTGGTCGATGCTGAGACCAGAATCGTGCACGTCGTCCACGATCAGCAGATTGTGATGGGACTCCACACGCTTGATCAGGTAGGTCAGGCCGTGTACGCGCACGTGCTTGTCACGCTGGCCGATACCGGTATAGGAAGAGGTGCGGATGGCGATATGGTCTGCATCCACGCCCATTACATGCAGCAACTCTTGTACCGCAATGCCCACCGGCGCGCCGCCACGCCAGACGCCGACAATGTAATTGGGGCGGAAACCGCTCTGGAAAACCCGCTCCGCAAGCGCGTAGGAATCCGCCAGCAACTGCTGTGCGCTGATGAAGTGCTTTTTCACGTTGGTTCCCATAAGAAGGCAGCCCTCAGAAGAACATGAATTTGGCAACAAAGAGTGCCGCCAGAAGATAGACACTGATGCTGACGTCCTTGCTGCGGCCACTCAGTGTCTTGATTACCGCGTAGGCAATGAAGCCCAGCGCGATGCCGTTGGCGATGGAGAAGGACAGCGGCATCATCACCGCGGCCACCACCGCCGGTGCGGCTTCGGTGATATCATCCCAGTCGATGGACGACAGGCCGGAAGTCATCAGTACCGCCACATAGAGCAGTGCACCTGCAGTCGCGTAGCCCGGCACCATACCCACCAGCGGCGAGAAGAACAGGGCGAGCAGAAACAGGCCAGCGCACACGACGGCAGTGAGACCGGTGCGACCGCCAGCGGCGACACCCGCGGTGCTCTCCACATAAGTCGTGGTGGTGGAGGATCCCAGCAGGGAGCCCACTGCAGAGGCGGAGCTGTCTGCCATCAGCGCCTTGCCCATGCCGGGCAGCTGGCCTTTCTCATCCAGCAGTTTGGCACGGTCGGCAGTGCTGAGCAGGGTGCCGGCAGTGTCGAACAGGTCCACAAACAGGAAGGCGAAGATCACGCTGATCATGCCCACTTCAAACGCACCGGCAATGTCCAGCTGCAGGAAGGTCGGGGCCATGCTCGGCGGCGCAGACAGGATGCCGGCATATTCCACCTTGCCCATCGCAAGGGCAATAACAGTCACGACGAGAATGCCGATCATTACCGCACCCAGCATGCGCCGGTAGGCCAGCGCGGAAATCACGAAGAAGCTCAGCGCTGCGAGGATGGCATCACTGGAGGTGAGGTCGCCCAGTGTCACCAGTGTGGCAGGGCTGGCGGTGACGATGCCCGCACTTTTCAGGGCGATAATGGCCAGGAACAGGCCGACACCCGCAGCAAGCGCCTGGCGCAGCGACAGCGGAATACTATCGATAATCCACTGCCGTACTTTGAAGATACTGAGTAGCAGGAATACCACGCCGGAAATAAACACCGCCCCCAGGGCTACCTGCCAGCTGTATCCCATCTCGCCCACGACCACGAAGCTGAAAAACGCATTCAGGCCCATACCCGGTGCCAGCGCGAACGGGTAGTTGGCGTACAAGCCCATGATCAGGCAGCCGATCGCTGCCGCCAGGCAGGTGGCGGTGAACACGGCACCCTTGTCCATACCGGCCGCGGCCATGATGTTCGGGTTCACGAAAATGATATAGGCCATGGTCAGGAAGGTGGTTACACCGGCGATGATTTCCCGGCGCACGGTAGTGTCCCGCTCCGACAGCTTGAACAGGCGTTCAAGCAGGGACGGCTGCCTGGTGGAGGAGCTGGCTGATGCCTGAGTGCGGATGTCAGTCATAGTCTTGTCCAGTTGCAGTAAGCGGGGATCAGAAGTGGTACTTGACCAGCAGGTTCACGTTGCGCTCATTGGAATCAATACCAAAGGTACCGTCCTTGATGCCGAACTTGTCGTCCCAGTGAACATACTCGATGCCGGCATACAGTGCCTTCGGCTGGCCCCAGCGGGCGCCCAGGTCCCACTTCAGCTGGGAAGTGAAATTCATGCTCGGGTGGGCATCGGCGGAAGCGCTGGCCCAGTCGAGGAAGCCGTCATACAGGAAGCTCTCTCCACCGAGGGCAAATGGCAGACCCCAGGCCAGGGTCAGCTGCTCATTGTCGGCCTTGTCGTCGTTGTCGCGGTGGTAGAGGTTGGCCTGGAAGAAAGTGAAGCCCGGAACCGCCAGGTCAAAGCCCACACCCGCCAGCTTGTTCATGAAGTGTGGACCGGTGGCGGTGAGGCTGTCGGGGTCGTCGAAGTTCCCGATTTCCAGGGTCCCTGCGGCCAGCACGTCTTTGACCGGACCGAAAGAGAGGTCGCGACCGCCCAGTTTCCCGAAGCTCAGGCGCGGGGAGACTTCCGTGTACAGCTCGTCGGACCCTGCATCTGAGGTCAGGTAATCGGCGAACATGAACAGGTCGCCCCAGCCGTGGCCGCTGACGTGCTCGTAGGTCATGACACTGCGGCTGGAGTCGTCAGTCTCCAGGCTGTAGTGGACCTTGTAGTCCCTGCCGTAGAGCAGGCTCAGGCTGTTGTCATTCCACAGCATCTCGGCGCTGGTGGTCAGGGATGTCAGGCCGGCGACTACAAAAAGCAGGGTCTTGGGCAGATTCACGGGGTACCTCAGTGACAGCGAATCGAAAGGCAGGGCTGGCCTCGCGCGGGCTACAGGCAGGCATCGCCCGCAGCTGGTTAAAAAATGAGCGCGGAATTTACCGGAATGGCGACAGTTTTGCCAATTTTTTCACGCTCAAGAGGACGCAGCTGAAATGGGTTCGCGACAAATTACCTTTTTTTGTCGCTTAAAAGAAAAATTTTTCCAAATTTTGCTGCCAGGGCCATGTTCGAGGGAATGCTGGCTAGCTGAGGGCGGGGGGATGGATAGTTGCGGAGCCCGCCGGGAAAGCGGGCCCCGATTAGTGTCAGACGCTATTCGGCGGTTACCGGGTCGATCACGGAGGTGATTTCAGAGATGGTGTTGGCCGGGAAACCGCCCATTTCGGCGTGACTGATCACCGCTTCTTTATCGGGCGCAATGTACATACAGTAGATCTTGTCTGGGGTGACAAAGCTTTGGATCCACTGTACCGATGGGCCCAGCTCCCTCAAAACTCCACAGGATTTCTGCGAAATGCCCTGAAGCTCTTCCTGAGTCAGGTTCCCGGCACCGGGAATTTCCCGTTCGATGACAAATTTTGGCATGGCCAATTTCCTTATTGTGGGCAACAACAGCGTTGTTGAAGTGTCCGGTCATCTGGACAAGTTGATCACTGCTGCCCGAATATATCGTCGCCGTATGGATGTTGCGAGTGAGTGGCGTGCCAGAGAACCGAAACCCGGGCGATTGGCGCCAGTTTGTTCTCCGGGAAATCAGGGGTAGCGATCGCAGGTTGCTCATGTCACCGGGGCTGCCGGGGGATCGGGTTGTGTCTGCTAGGCTCCTCTGTCTGTTGCCACTGGTTTTCCATTGAAGCTCCTCATTTGACCGTTGGGTGATCAAGCTGGACTACAAGCTCTACTACTGGGATTTGCCCTTTCGCGGAAATTTCATTCAGCTGATGCTGGAAGACGTCGGGGCGCACTACCAGCGCCGCGATGCCAGCGAGATCTATCCCGAGCGCAGCCTGAAGATCCATAACCCGGGTATGGCGCCGCCCTATCTGTATGAGTGCAAGACAAAGACCTACTTTGCGCAGATGCCCGCGGCGCTCATGCACCTGGGGCGTAAGTACGACTACTTACCGAAGCGGGCAGAAACCCATACCCTGGCCCTGAAAACGATACTGGACTGCAACGACCTCCTGATCGAGATCAGCAATTGCAATGGCCAGGTGATGTGGGAAAGAAGTGACTGGGAGGGTTTTCGCTTCGGCCGGCTGCCCGACTGGATGCAGGTGTTTGAGAAAACAGGCCTCAGCCATGGTCTGAAAGGGCAGAGGGGTTTTCTGTTGGGCAGTAGTATTTCGGTCGCTGATATCGCTACCGCGGCACTGTTCGGAACCCTTGTGTACTCTTTTCCGCAGCTGGAAAGCGATCTGCGCGAGCATGCACCCCATGTCGCCGACCTCTGCCAGAGAGTCGAGGCCCGCCCCACCATTCAATCCTTGCTGGAGAAACAGCGGCAGGAGTATGGCAGGGGCTACTGTGGCGGACAGATCGAGCGCTCCCTGCGCAAGATGATCGGTTAGCACCACGTGGCTTTCCTCAACCAGCCAGTGCAAACCCCATCAGTGCCAGGCAGGAGAGGACGCCTGCAACAGGAACCCACAGCGGATAACGGATCTCATCATGTTCGGTGCGATCACCGCGAAATTTGATGGTCAGTAATGCCCCGTTCACCAGTGTGAACACCAGCAGCATGACAAAGCTGGTGATCTGCGCCAGCAGCGTGAGAGGCAGCCAGAGTGCGAACGCCAGGATCAGTATGCCAATCAGAAGGGTGGCCACGACTGGCGTACGGGTCCTCGCATTGACCCGGGCAAAGATCCGCGGCGCCATCTGCTTCGTCGCCATGCCATACAGCAGCCGTGATGCCATGATGATCTGCACCAGAGCACCGTTCACGACCGCCAGCAGGCTGATAACGCCGATAAATGCCGGCGAATGGCCGGCATTGCTGACCACGGCCGCCAGCGGAGCCTCACTGGCGGCCAGCATGCCGACAGGCACCGTGCGTACCGCCAGGGCAGCCACACTCATATAGAGCAGGGTGGAGATGGTGATGGCAAGCAGTATTGCCCGCGGCAGGACCTTGCGGGGATTCTTCACTTCCTCGGCGGTATTGACCATGTCCTCAAAGCCAATAAAGGCATAAAACGCCAGAAAGCTCCCCGACACCAGCCCCGGCAGCGCGCTCCACTGGGGCGGTGCGAAAAACTCCCGCCAGTCAGTAACGGCAGGCGCCCCACCACTGGCAAAAATGACAAATAACAGGCCGCCCACCTCAATCAGGGTCACCAGCATGACGGTCAATGCTGACTCGGTGATGCCCCAAAGGGCAATCAGGGTCAGCAGCGCGATCAGCAGTGTGATGGCGACGGCGTCGGGAACCTGCAAAAACAGGTTGAGGTAGCCGGTAAAACCATTGGCGATGGTGGCCGCGGACACGATTCCGGTCAGGGCGACCAGGGCGCCGACGAGTTGTGCCGGCCAGCGCCGGCGCCACGCTTTCCAGATATAGGCGGCGGAACCGGCGCTGATCGGGAAGCGCGATGACAGCTCGGCGTAGGAAAGCGCAGTAAATGCAGCGATCAAACCGGCAAGCAGAAACGCATAAGGCAGTGCCAACCCCGCCTCTGAACCAACCTTCCCGATCAGTACATAGATGCCGGCACCGATAATCGTACCGATGCCGTAAAAACTGATGACAGGCAGCGAGAGTGATCGCTTGAGGCGGGCGGGTTCTGGCACGGGGTTCCTCGAGACCGGAATTGGTGCAGCGTGGGGGTCTGTTCTTGCGGTGGTGCTTTTGACCTGTCACGCATCAGCGCTGCTTCGCACGCTTTGGAGAATCTGGCTAGTCTCAAGGAGTGTATGTCACTGGAGCTGCTATGAAATCCAACTGCCTGCATCTGGCAATTCCCGCCGGAGACCTGAAAAAAGCCAGGGCCTTCTATTGCGACGTTCTGGGCTGCAAAGCAGGAAATGGTGAAGAGGGGCGCTGGGTGGATATCAACTTCTGGGGCAATGAGCTCACCCTGCACCAGAGCGAAGAGAAACTGCCGAACGTGCGTCACGAAGTGGATATGGGCGCAGTGGCGGTCCCGCACTTCGGCATCCACCTGCCAGATGAAGAGTTGCAGGCCCTGAAGGCGCGTATCGAAGCTGCCGGTCTGGAGTATCTCGACAGACCCTATCGTCGTTTTGTCGGCAACGAGTACGAGCAGGAGACCTTCTTCATTGAAGATCCCAACGGCAACATTCTCGAGATGAAATCGATGGTGAACCCCGAACTGATGTTCCGGTAAACCTGTGTCTGGCTAGGGTGGGATTGCGATGTCTCAGGGCGGATAAAAACCGCAATCTTCAAGTGCCCTGCGGATGTGGCTCACCACTGTATTGTTCAGTTGCCGGTAGTCAGGATAGGGCGTCAGCAACAGGCGTCTCTGCGGGTCGATGGAGACACAGGAGCAATCGGCCAGCGGTTGCGCTGAATGCCTCATGCTGCCAAAGCGCTGCAGGTTGTCCTTGCCGCCGATCCAGTGCCAGCAGTCACTGTCTATCAGGCGCGGCTCGAAACAGAGGGCTGTCTGCCGGAGTAGCTGTTCATCACGGAAGCGCCGCCATTCATCCGCAGTTGGGCTCGCCACCTTGGCCAGTAGCGTCACAATCTTGCGCCAATGGTTGGAATTGGCGTCTATCAGTTCCCGACTGGTGGGTGCCCCGACCAGTTCAGCCAGCTGGTTGGGGCGGTGGGGCAGGTATAGAACCAGCCGCGGCTTCGCGGCACCCAGAAAATCAATGGAAGCCATCTATCGTCTCTTCGAACACAGGAAATCCAGACAACTCCGGGCGCAGTCTGGCACTAGGCTTGGCGCGTAGCGAAGTAAGTGCGAACAGGCCCGCGTACCAGCTCTTCATCAGGCCCCTCGGCTAACTTTACAGTATCTGGATGGACGGGGTGCCAGGCCTCAGCGCGGGACATCCACAACTCATGGGTGGGGGTGAAGATACTCTGGTCGTCGAGGCTGGCCACGGTCAGCAGCTCTACCATCGGGGCCCCGGGCCAAAAGGCCGATATGGGTGACCCGCACGCGCTGCAGAATTGGCGCCGCAACTCGCGTCCGCTCTCGGCCCTCACGTCATGATGATGCAGACTGCCGGAAAGGTAAGTGAGCCTGTCCCTTGGGACGAAGACAAACGCCATAAACGCGCCGCCACTGGTGTGCTGGCAGTCGCGACAGTGGCAGATAAACTGAACCAGGGGCTTTTCCTTACACTCATACCGTACCTCGCGACAGGCACAGCCGCCGAGCAGTGGCTTCACAATTACTCTCCTCCCGGGCGTTTCCCGGGTTAAGTCATCGGGTGGCTTTGCCTGATCTGCATTGCACTCCGCAGGCGGTAAGGATCAGTTATTGCAAGCTCAGCTCGATCCCCCTGAGTGCTGGAACAGAACTGAATGGATATCGGAAGAGCATATCCCATTGTCGCCGTGAGAGGCACTCCATTACTTGTTCTGGCACCAGGTTTTCCTGAGCGTCCATAACCAATGAGTTCAAGCTGAGGATGCTGAGAAACAGGGCGCGCGGAGCATACTGGTGCATCGATGCCCAGGGTTGACCTGTTTACTGGTCGTAAATTCCAGTGGAAGCGGTTTATCGAGCGGTATCTTGGCGTTTAGGCAGGGCTGGCTAAAGGCTGCATTTAGGTATTACGCAAAAAGCAGGAAAAATTCTCATGCCGATGTCAGTTCAGCTTGTGATTAAGCGTAAAAGTACCAAAAGTAAATCAAGTAGCAATCTTGTATGGTGGCATCACTAGGCAGACATAAAATCAAAAGGCCTTGTTTCCACAAACTTGCCGCTCATATCGCCAACCAAGCCCTCCTGGCTAAGGTCTAGCTTCTGGCATTTTTCAAGATCAACTTTGTTTAGCTGAACCCAAACGATATCGGGGCTGAAGGAGGATTCAAACGCATAAATTCTGCGCTTGAGGTCGATCAGGGTGCGCCAGATGGTCATCGAAATGTGAGGTCTCGCAGGGTCGGCGACGCCGAATGGCTGTGCCGCATTGCGCATCACACTGAGTAAGGCTGCATACGCCTGCCTGGGAGAATCAACTTGTGGTAATTTTGATAAATAGTAGCTGGCTCTGACAAAGCGATCTGCTGCTTCTGTTGTTCCCGGCAGGGGTAGATCACCACCAAAACCTTGATATTTTCTCAGGTGCTCGAGCTGTTGATCGAAGGGAGGGGAGTTGGTCATTACTGTGTAATTGCTGCTGTGGTGAATGTTTGCTACTCCATCGATGTATTCGATGATGGCTGAGTCTCCGGAATCATCGCTCAGTGCCAAGTGCACTGTTGACCATCGACCCGATACAGGGTCACCCTGCGGTCGCACCTGAATGGGTTTCTCCCTGGTATGGTCTACGCATTCCTTAACGCTTTTGAATTGGTCCAGGTAATATTGAGCCCATAGGGAGATGGATAACCCCGGTTGGGATGTGTCCCTGTCTCCGTAGGCTGACTCTGTGAGCCAAAGGATATGTGCTGCCAATCCTTTCTCGTTAAGGCCGTCCACGGTCGCAAGATCATAGGCGGTCGCTACAAGGCTGGCATACCTGGATTTCCAGGTAAGTGGGTTCGGATCTTTATCAATACCGGTACGGTCTGCTCCGGATGGGAGAGCCCAGAGATTGGTGTCCAGGCTCTGGGCCCAATCCATATTTCGCCCCGCTATAGGTCCCTGTCCACTGTTTAGCCATAGTGTTCTTGTGCACATAGCATTTTCCAGCTTATCTCTGGTAGAAATCGTGTCAGCTCAATCTGGAGTGAACCGACTTTAATCATGATTTTCATTTTCGGGCCGGTGACTAGAACTTGTAACTGAATCCAATTGCCGGCCCATGGAGTGTGGCGTCGAAGGTGTAATCAGAATCTTTGTAGTCAATTTGGATGTGGCGATATCCGGCGATGATCGCTGAACATGGGTTTATCCGGTAGCCGGCAAAAACTGCAACATCGGTAGTACGGTCAGAGCGTATTCCGGTAAGTGCCATCCCCTCTATATAAAAATGCTCAGTAAGGTTTACGTGGCCGCGCACTCCAAGTTGCCCATCATGCCAGTTGGCACCTCGCGAGACGTCAAGCTCTTCAATGGTTACATTGATGTCTATATCCGTCTCTATAGACCAGTAGCGGTATCCAGCGAGTATCTCGAAAAAACTCTGCTATCGTCAACTGCTCTATATTTTCCGACCACAAGTGCAGTCGACGATTTGTTGTTGATATCAATGTCAACAGGAAAAGGTAGGGGAAGGTTTTTCAAAATTATATCGTCGGTAAGGTCTACATATAGTCCGTCCAACAAAAAACCGAATCTTCCCTTCTTTGCTTCAAGGGTGCCCATGCCTCCCCAATTGAGGTCAGACCAGAGATCGCTGAAGCTCGTATCTGCCTCAAATCGAAAAGGAGGGTGGGAAATATCACCATCAATTCCCAGGCCCCATACATATGGTGCTATATAGAACTCCCAGTCTGGCACCTCTGACTTCGCGTCTATGGATAGTATCGGAAGCAGCAAAGCGGCCAGTAGTGAGTATTTCCACGTGGTGGCAGATGATTGCTTGCAGGAGTGCGGGCAGACGCAGGGCATAGGTTCTTTTACTTTGCTATTGAAATCAACGATAAAGAAACTCTAGTAGGTATGGCCGTTTTGTTATCTTGTAATATGCGGTTTGGCAGAAAATTTTCTGTTTGGCCTGACAGCCCTGCGGTTTTTTCAATGACACCATGCGGGAGAAAATCCTGCCTTTTAGAGACACTGTAATGAGGACATCTGCCGGGGTGGGCGTCCTTGCTGATATCTTTCCGCTTTTTTGGCCGTTACTATGTTTTAGCGACGTCCATCTGGCTCATCTAAAAGTTGTCTTCCATGCCGAATCTTGATGAACCTGACACCGGTCAGGATCTGAATAATACAAATTCCGGGGCCTCCGAGAGAATGAGTACCAGTGCCATGGCAGTCGTGCTATGGGGGTTTGTGCGCCCTTATAGGAGCACTATTCTCTGGGCAGGCCTGGCACTGGTATTTACGGCGGGCATCACCCTGTCCATCGGGCAGGGGATCAGAATTCTGGTCGATCAGGGCTTCATGGCGGGTTCAAGTGCCGCGCTGGGGAATGCCGTACTGGTGCTGATGGTTCTGGCTCTGCTGATGGCGGTGGGCACCTATGCGCGCCACTACCTGGTGTCCTGGTTGGGGGAGCGAGTGGTGGCGGATCTGCGCAAGGCCGTCTTCGACCATATCGTGACCCTGCACCCGAGTTACTTCGAGACCAACCGCAGTGGTGAGATCATGTCCCGTCTCACCACCGACACCACCCTGCTACAACATATCATTGGCACCTCCTTCTCCATGGCGCTTCGCAGTGCATTGATGTTTCTCGGTGCCCTGATACTGCTTTTGTTTACCAACCTCAAGTTGAGCCTGATGGTACTGGTGGGGGTGCCGCTGGTCCTGTTGCCTATCGTCCTCTATGGCCGCCGGGTCCGCAGGTTGGCCCGGGCCAGCCAGGACTCGATTGCTGACGTGGGCAGTTACGCCGGTGAGATCATCCAGCACATCAAGACCGTGCAGAGCTATACCCGCGAGGATCATGAAAAGCAGGCATTCGGACGCGAGGTGGAAACCGCATTCCAGGTGGCCCGGCGACGTATCCGCCAGCGCTCCCTGCTGATTGCCACGGTTATCCTGCTGATGTTCGGCGCTGTCAGCGGCCTGTTGTGGATTGGGGGTAACGATATGATTGCCGGGCGCATGAGCGCCGGTGACCTGGCCGCGTTCGTGTTCTACGCCATGCTGATGGGCTCCGCTGTGGCGACGATCTCGGAGGTCTACAGTGAGCTGCAGAGGGCGACCGGCGCCACCGAGCGGCTGGTGGATCTGCTGAATGTGGAGGCGGACATCCCCATGAGCGCGGGTGAGCCGGTATCGGAAAAGACGCTCCGGGATGCCGAAGCCGAAGTCGCCTTCGAGGCAGTGGTGTTCAGCTATCCCTCGCGACCTGATCAGGCCGCAGTCCGGGGGCTCAGCCTGGTTGTGGAGGCGGGCAAGAGCCTGGCCCTGGTCGGCCCCTCTGGTGCGGGCAAGTCTACGCTGCTGGAGCTCTTGCAGCGCTTCTACGACCCCCAGAGCGGGCGTATCACACTGGATGGTGTGGATATCCGTGAAATAGATACCGGAACCCTGCGCCGGCAACTGGCAGTTGTGCCGCAGCAACCGGCGCTGTTTACTGCCGATGTCTGGTACAACATCCGTTACGGCAGGCCGGATGCCACCGATGAGGAAGTGATCGCGGCAGCCAGGGCCGCCCATGCCCATGAATTTATCCAGCAATTACCGGACGGCTACGACAGTCACCTGGGAGAACAGGGCACCCGCCTGTCCGGTGGCCAGAAGCAGCGCCTCGCTATTGCGCGTGCCATTCTGAAAGACCCCAAAATTCTGTTGCTGGACGAAGCCACCAGTGCGCTGGATGCCGAGAGTGAATATCACGTGCAGCAAGCGCTAAAGACAGTGATGAAAGGCCGTACCACGATCATCATCGCCCACCGATTGGCGACGATCCTGCACGCAGACAGTATCGCCGTGCTGGATCGGGGAGAGCTGGTGGCTCAGGGTGGACATGAGGAACTCCTGCAGGCTTCACCTCTTTATAAACGGTTAGCTGACTTACAATTCCAGACTGATCGCCAGAAAAACGCTATCGATTAACGTGCGGACAACTCGGAAGCCAGAGGTACAACCAGAGAGAGGTATTGAGAGCTCAGATAGCGCTCTCCAAGTACTGAAGATAGGCACCATGGTTTTAAAGCCTGCCTGTGGCGACTAGGGCATCTTCACTCCCTTGTTGATTGGGTTCGGTCCTCATTCAGGGCTGCGAGGGACTTTTACTCTCTGGGTCCTCTGGCTCAGATCTCGGTTAACTGCCTGTCGCAGTTTCGGCCCGCTTCAAAGGGCAGTGTCAGTTTCTCCAGGAAAATCCCTGCAAATGTCGGCTCGATGATTGTCATGATGTGACATCCACAGTGGTTAATCCCTGTTACTAAAATTCAGGGCTGGGAATATTCATGGTAATGCGAAGTTTGGATGCACAGCTCGTGGATTGACGTGCCAACAGCAAGATTGGTGCGACCTTTTCTGGATTCGCAGGCTATATTATCAGGCTGCTGGAGCAGTTGAGTTTGATGCCGCAGCGTACATTCCCGTCATTATAAAAATTGAAGGGCAGACATGACCGTTCTTGCTATTGACCTCGGTACCACCAACAGCGCCTGTGCCGTCTGGCGTGGTTCGGAAGTAAAAGTGATACCGAACCGTATCGGGGAGCTGCTTACGCCATCGGTTATCGGCGTGGATCAAGACGGGGACATTCTCGTTGGGCAGGCTGCCAAGCAGCGTCTCATCACCCACCCTGAACAGACCGTTTCTGTCTTCAAGCGGTTGATGGGTACCAGTCACCGAATTGAAATTGGTTCCCTAAAACTCTCGGCCCCCGAGTTGTCCTCACTGGTACTGAAATCCTTGAAGGAAGATGCGGAACAGTTCCTTGGCGAACCGGTGACCGAAGCAGTTATTAGCGTGCCTGCCTACTTCAATGATAATCAGCGTCATGCAACCAAGCGCGCTGGGGAGATGGCGGGTCTTGAAGTACGCCGCATCATCAATGAGCCAACCGCGGCAGCCATGGCTTATGGACTGCACGAGCAAAAAGAGGGGTTGTTTGTAATCGTGGACCTGGGGGGAGGCACACTGGATGTCACCCTGCTTGAGTTCTTTGAGGGTGTGATGCAGGTCCATGCCAGTGCCGGCGATAATTATCTGGGTGGCGAAGATTTTGTGAACGAGATGGTTGAGGCAGCATTGAAGTCGACGGGTTGCGATCGAACCTTACTGACTCGTAACGAGCGCCATAAGCTACACATGAAAATGGAGACGGCGAAACGAAGGATTGGTGGTGAGCCTCAGCAATTAACATTTACTGTCGCAGGCGAAGAGCAGGCTCTGACAGTGGATGGAGAATGGTTCAATCAACTGGTCCTGCCCCTGCTGCTGCGCGTGCAGAAGCCGATCGAGAATGCAATCCGCGATGCAGGAATCTCGGTCCAGGAGGTCGATGAGGTGATCCTGGTCGGAGGCTCCACGAGACTCGCAGCAGTGCGATCTGCCGTTGGCAAGCTCTTCCGGCGCTTGCCGGCGACCACCATAGATCCTGATTTTGCCATTGTCAGGGGTGCAGCAGTACAAGCGGGGCTGATAGAGAAAGATGCTGCCCTTGATGATCTGGTTCTGACAGATGTCTGCCCTTTTACTCTTGGTATTCAGGCGGTTGAATTTGTCGAATCAAGGTATGTTGAGGTGTTTTGCCCGATTATCGAGCGTAACACCACTGTACCCGTGAGTCGCGTAGAGCGCTTTGGTACAGTTCAGGACTCGCAGACTGAAATTACCGTGAAAATCTTCCAGGGAGAGAGTCGTAATCTCTCGAAAAACGTTCTGCTGGGAAGTCTTGACGTAAAAGTTCCCGCAAACAAGGCGCATGAGGAGTCTATCGACGTCCGATTCAGTTACGATATGAACGGAATTCTGGACGTGGATGTGGTAGTCAACAGTACCGGGAAGAGATACAACAGGGTAATCAAAAACTCACCAATGGACCTGAGCGAAGAAGAGTTCAGGAAATCACTGGACCGCCTCAGCAGGCTCAAGTTCCATCCTCGCGATCAGGAGGTAAACCGGGTGCTGCTGGCGAGAGCGGAGCGATTGTACGAATCTCTGCTGGGTGACGATCGGAAAAACGTCGGTGATATCATTGCGGCTTTTGAGGGCGCCCTGAGCACACAGGACGAAATCATCATTGCCAAGGCACGCAAAGTCATGGCGCGTAGAATTGAAGAATTCGACCTGGAAGAGTGGCACTAATGAACTGCTGGTCTGTGTTGGGTATCCCGGAAGGCAGTGATCGCGCTCTCATCAGAAAAGCCTACGCCAAGCTTATCAAGCAGTATCGTCCTGACGAATACCCGAAAGAGTTCCAGCAATACAATGAAGCCTACGAACTGGCAATGGCTTCACTGCGGGATCCACAAACATCGGCTGAATTTGGGGCGGAGCCGGCTGAGGTCGCTCTTAATGGGAAAGCCTGTAATGGTCAGGGTCATTACGTTGAAAGCCTGGCCGAAGAGTTCTTTTCCGGGGGGGCGATCAGTGACGAGTCTCGAGAGGATGATGAGCTGCAAAATATCCTGTGTCATTTGCATCGGATACTCTCAGGCCCCGATCCAGCAAACGTTATGCACTGGGATTTCCTGGTGAATTGTGATCGGCTGCTCGATACAGATTTCCGATATCGATTAACAGGGGAAATTTTTTCAGCGATCGGCCAGTACAACCATGCTCTGGAACTTGATCCCTCCCGGAAGATCGGTGAAGACGTGATGTGGTGCCTGGATCGTTACCTCAATTTTATTGGGAGTGAGCATGGGGACTACCCCCAGGTAACCCTGGTGGAATGGTGTGCTTTGGAGCTTCCTTCGGAAGGGAGCAATCCCAGTGCCCAGGCGGAAAGCCTTCACGGTGTCAGGGGTGGCAAAATTCGAGCACCTGCTGAGGATGATGCATTGCCCGTTTGGGCGCGTATTGTGAAGGCTGTTTTGTTTGGTGTAATCGCATCTACAGTGATTCTGGGTGTGGTGATGATGGCAGTCAATGGCGGTGGAATATTTATCTACGTATTTATGCTCGTCGCTATCGTTCAATTTCTAACAGTATTACTGAAAAAATATTAATCATTTGTGCATTGATTTGCTGTTCTTGGGCGTGCCCTGGATTGGTATTTTATTGACGCTGAAAGGAAAACCGGTCCCTGTTACCAGGAAAGTAAGGGCCGAGTGCAACAGGTGACTCCAGTCTTTGAATTGGCGACTGTAGAGCATGAGTGGGTGGGGCTAGTCATGATTAGTTTTCCATGGATTTTTCTGCGTGAATGTCGTCAGGTAGAGATCTTCCACCTTGCTCCGGGCCCATGGTGTCCTGCGCAAAAACTTCAGGCTTGACTTCAGAGATGGATCATTCTTGAAGCAGTTGATGTCGATCCGCTGAGCCAGACCGTCCCAGCCATAGTATTGCTCCAGCCTCTCGACCATGGTGGCGAGTTTGATCCCGTGCAGGGGGTTGTTGGGCTGACTTTGTTGCATGACAGGGAGAGCGCATCAGCTAGCGGAATGTATCCCCAGTATAGGCTTCTATGGGCGTGTAGCTGAAGCCGAAAATTCAGGGTGCTGACTCGTCCATTACTCCTGGCACTACTTGCTGGAAACATCAGGGCAAAAGAGACGAGCTCACGTTATTTGACGCAGACATAGACCGAATTTGTCGATTCGCCATTCAGAAATGGGTTGTAGAAAGAAACCACATGGGAGGTGACGGACGTGAAAACGGTTTTCAATACGTTCTCAAAGCCAGCATCTGGCAGGTTCTGTGACCACATGGCGAAGACGCCGTTGGGTTTGAGCTGCTCTGCCATGAGCGCCAGATTGCTGGTGGTGTAGAAATCGGCATTGTCATCGTGCAGGTATTCGCTCGGAGAATGGTCGATATCGAGCAGGATTGCATCAAGTTTCCTGCCGGGATTGTTAGGGTCAAAGCCGGTTGTCGGCGCTGTAGCCATATCGAAAAAGCTGCCGAGGATATAGCGACTGCGGTTGTCTGCATTGAGAGTTTTTCCCAATGGTACCAGCTCATCCCTGTGCCAGCCGATAACGGTTTCAAGGGCTTCCACGATCAGCAGCTCCTTGACCCTTGGGTCCTGCAATGCGGCTACTGCAGTATAACCGAGGCCCAGACCGCCGACGACGACACTCAGGCCGTCACCGCGCGCGGCAGCCAGGCCAAGGGTCGATAGCGCTTCCTCAGCATCGACAAACATGCTGGACATCAGGAACTCTTCGCCCAGCTTGACCTCATAAATGTCCCTGTCCCCAAGTGCAGGGATCCGTCGCCGGCGTAGCGAGATCTCTCCCAGTGGGGACTGCTGGCTGTCAATTTCTTTAAAGAGGCTGGGCACGTTCAATGCATCCTGATGTGGTTCCTGGGGTAGTCATCCTACCTGAACAGGACTGCATTCTGCGAAAATTGGCATCAAATCCTGCAGCCGACGGGGAGTAATGCGGTACCGGAACGACTGTGACCTGTGTGCGGGTGAAGCCGCCAGGTCTGGATAACTAATAGCGATCCGGGCTGCGAAGGATCTCTCGTGCATGACTTTGCAGTGCTGCCAGTTGGTCGCTATCCATCTTGTCGAGGGTGCTCAGCATCATTGCCATGCGCTGGTTGCCCTCAAAATATTCTCGTTTCTCGGCAAGGAAGTTCCAGTACAGACTGTTGAAGGGGCAGGCGTCTTCGCCGGTTTTCTCTGTAACGCGGTAACGGCAGCCCTCGCAGTAATTGCTCATCTTGTGGATGTAGCTGCCGCTGCTGACATAGGGCTTGGTAGCCACCAGTCCGCCATCGGCGAACTGGCTCATGCCACGAGTGTTTGGCATTTCTACCCATTCGATGGCATCGATATAGATGCCCAGGTACCAGGCATCCACCTGATCGGGGTGTACGCCCAGCAGCAGGGCGAAATTGCCTGTGATCATCAGCCGCTGGATATGGTGGGCATAGGCGTGGTCCAGGCTGTTTCGGATGGCATGATGCAGGCAGTTCATCTGCGTGTCGCCGCTCCAGTAGAAGTCAGGCAGGTTGCGCTGGTTATCCAGCCGGTTGCAGCGGCGATAGCCGGGCATCTCTTTCCAGTAGATACCACGCATGTACTCCCGCCAGCCCAGGATCTGCCGTACGAATCCTTCGACCTGGCTGATCTCGATGTCTCCCTTGTTGGCTTCCCAGTGCTCGATCACCGTATCGATCACTTCCAGCGGTTGTAGTAGCTTGCTGTTCATGGCAAAGCTGAGGCGACTGTGAAACAGGTAGACCTCCTCCGGGTCCATGGCATCCTGGTAGTCCCCAAAGTGGACCAGCAGATGGTCGCAGAAGTAGCGCAGCACCTTCAGGGAGTCTGATCGGGTGGTGGGCCAGTTGAAGTTCAGCGGGTCGATCTTACCGATGGTCTTCACGCCGGCATCCTGAATGCGTTTGACCGTCTTGCGCACATCCTTGCGGAAGCCCTTTTCATGGGGGATATCCGGTTTTCCTTTCCATTTCTTGCGGTTGCTCTGGTCGTAGTTCCATTTGCCTCCCTCTGGTTTACCGTTCTTGTGCATCAGGACATCGTGCTTCCTGCGCATATGCCGGTAGAAGCTCTCCATCAGCAGGGACTTCTTGCCCTCGAAGAATTCCTTTAGCTCGTCGCGACCGGTGAGGAAGTGTTCGGTATCGAACGCCTCAGTCTCTACGCTGAGATCGTCGGCCAGTTGCCTGAGCTGTTCATCGAGGCGGTATTCGTCCGGGAGCTGGTACTCGAATTTGTCGATCCCGCGATCCTCAATCAGGGCTGCGATGTTAGTGCCCAGCTTCTGGGTATTATTCTTGCCGTCGAGTTTGTAATAGACCACCTTTTTGCCCTGGTCCCTCAGCCAGTCGACAAACGCTTCCATGGCCTCAAAAAAGGCCACCACTTTCTGTATGTGGTGTCTGGTGTAGTCGGTTTCCTGGCGCATCTCGACAACGAAATACAGGGTGTCCGCATCATCGTTTTTGTACCAGCTGTGCTTGTGATTGAGCTGGTCGCCAAGAATCAATCTCAGTGTTTTCATGGTTTTCCGTGTGGGGAGTTATCCCTTGTCGCTGAGCCACAGAGTGCGGAAGGCATGATCCGGATCGTAGCGCTCTGCCTGGCTGTCGATATTGAAGCGCCGGTCTCGCGGGTCGTTGCCGACGCCGCTGTTATACATCCAGTTGCCGTAGTTGCTGTGTGTGTCGTAATCCAGCAGCAGGCTCTCGAAATAGGCGGCGCCGATACGCCAGTCCTGTTGTCGTTCGCGGGCAAAATAGCTGGCGACGTTCTGTCGGCCGCGGTTGCTCATCCAGCCGGTTGCGGCGATCTCGCGCATATTGGCGTTGACGAAGTCGTACTCCGTTTCGCCGTCTATCCAGCGCTGCAGTTCTACGGGGGCATACTGCCACTCGTAGTCTTTCTGCAGGATGCCGCCCAGCTGGAAGATACGGTCACCATGCTTGAGGGAGACATACTTGAAAAAATCTCTCCACAGAAGCTCAAACACCAGCCAGTAGGTATCCTCGTTGGCAACCACCTGACGCTCGAACTCCTTGACCTGCCAGTACACTTGCCGTGCAGACAGGCTGCCGTTGGCGAGCCACGGTGAGAGCTTGGAGCTGTATTCGGTGCCCAATAGGCCGTTACGGGTCTGCTTGTAATCCCTCAGGTTTTCTGTCCGCCAGAAGTAGTGATCGATACGACCCTGTGCCGCCCGCTCGCCGCCGCTGAAGGGAAATGCAGAGCGCGGGTCAGTGGTGAATTCCTGCAGTCCGAGGTCCGGGAGTGTCGGAATCGGATCAGTGGCTGGTGCGCCCTCTGCAGCGGCAATGTTTTCCGCTGCCTGCGGCAGTGGTGGCGGAAGTGGCTTGCGAACCTGAAAATCCTTTTCCACTCGCTTGCGGAAGTTGGTAAATACAGGGGGAATGTCATTTGGAACGGTAAAGGGCAGATCGTCCGGGTGCACGAGGAACTGGTCCATTGCCTGATGGAAGTCGACGGTCTTCATCCCCGGGGCTCTGCGAACATTGTGCAGCACCTGCTCTTCGTCCCGTGTCCATTCGCGCTGTAGGTAGATGTTTTCGATTCCGAGTGTCGCGACAAGCTTTGGCAGTATGACTTCCGGTTGTTCACGGTACAGCAGCAGAGGGATATTCAACTGGGCCAGCTGTTGGCTGAGTGTCTGAATGCTCTCAATCAGGAAGCGTGCACGGTATTTTTCCGTGCGTACGAAGCCATAGTGGTCCTTTTCAAAATGGCGGGGATCAAAGCAGTACAGGGCTATTACGGGGCCGTGGCTCTGGCTGGCTTTTGCCAGGGAATTGTTATCAACACTGCGCAGGTCGTTGCGGAACCAGACCAGATTCATGAATCATGCTCCCCCGCCTGTGTCGGCTCCTGCCTGGCCTTCCGTCCCTGTCGGCGACAGCGTTCGCTGCAATAGATCACCGAGGCCCAGTCGCGTTCCCATTTCTTGCGCCAGCTGAATTCCCGCCCGCACACCGGGCAGATCTTATGGGGAAGGTGCACTTTGCGGTGGGCCATGGGCTGGTGTCGGTTGGTGTTTCGGGAGTCAGGCAATCACCTGGGCAGCCTGCAGTACCTCGATTTCGCTCTCCTCCAGGCCCAGCTCCGCCAGCACTTCACGGGAATGCTCTCCCAGCCCGGCTCCGGGCCGGTGATGGTCGGGCTTTTGCCGATCGAAGACGAATGGCGTATTGATCTGCTGCACGGATTCGCCACCGGTGAGCTCTGTGTTGCACAGCATCTGCCGCTGCCGCAGCAGAGCGCTTTCAGCGGCCTCCGCAAAGTTCAGCACCGGCTCAATGCAGGCATCCTCCTTTGCGAAGATATGCAGCCATGTCTCCAGGGGCCGACTCGCGATGACGGCGGCGATATCCGCTTTCAACATGCCGGGCGGCTCATCATTCGTCAGGCGCTCGGCCCACTGGGGTTTGCCAATCCCTGCAAAAAAATGCATTGCAAATTCGGGTTCCAGGCTGCCGACAGACAGGTAGCGGCCGTCCGCAGTGCGATAGTAATCATAGTAGCTGCCACCGTTCAGCAGTTCGTGCTCCAGCCCCGGGAGGTCGCCACCGGCCAGCGCATTGGCGCCGCTGATCGCATTCAGGGCGAAGGCACAGTCAGTCATGCTGATATCGAGGTGGCTGCCCTTGCCACTGGCATGGCGCTGGTAGACCGCGGCGAGGATGCCCATCACCGCATGGTGGGAGCCACCGGCGATGTCAGCAACCTGGGTGCCGGACAGGCTGGGGCCGCTGCCTGCGCGGCCGGAATAGCTGGCCAGACCGGAAAGGGCCAGGTAGTTGATGTCATGGCCGGCACGCTGCTGCAGCGGGCCGTTCTGGCCGTAGCCGGTGATGGAGCAATAGATGATGTCGGGGCGGGTTTCGCGCAGTGTTTCGTAGCCGAGTCCGAGCTTGTCCATTACCCCGGGGCGGAACTGCTCGACGATGATGTCGTACTCGGCCAGCAGGCGCCGCACGAGGTCACCGGCGCGCGGATCTTTCAGGTTCAGGGCCAGGGAGCGCTTGTTGCGGTTAATGGTGGCGTGGGCAGCGGACACGGCTCCACTACCACTGCCGACATAGGGTGGCAGAGCGCGCAGCATATCCGGGCGCTGGGGAGATTCGATCCGCAGCACGTCGGCGCCCATGTCCGCCAGCAGCATGGTGGCATAAGGGCCGGGCAGCAGGGTGGAAAAATCGAGGATCCTGAGGCCCGCGAGCGGGCCGGATTCTGGCAGCATGGTCTATTCCAGTTCAGCGGCTGTGCAGGGCATCAGCCGTCCTTCAGCATTTCCCGCGAGATGATCAGCTTCATGATCTCGTTGGTGCCGGCATAGATCCGCTGAACGCGAGCGTCGGCCCAGGCGCGGGCGATGGGGTATTCCCACATGTAACCGTAACCCCCGTGCAGCTGCACGCATTCGTCCAGCAACTTACACTGGAAGTCCGTGGACAGCAGTTTTGCCTTGGCGGCGGTGGCCACGTCCAGCTGCCTGTCGTAATGCAGCTCCAGGCAGCGGTCGATGAACACGCGCATGGCGGTGCATTCGCTGGCGAGCTCTGCCAGCTTGAACTGGGTGTTCTGGAAGCTGGCGACGGGACGGCCGAAGGCTTTGCGTTCCTTCACATAATCCACGGTCCAGCCCAGTGCCGCCTCGGCATTGGCGATGGCGCTGATGGCGACGCTGAGACGCTCCTGGGGCAACTCCTGCATCAGGTAGATGAATCCCTGGCCCTCGGCGCCGAGCAGGTTCCCTGCGGGCACCCGTACGTCGTCGAAGAACAGCTCGGAGGTGTCCTGGGCCTTCATGCCCACCTTGTCCAGGTTGGTGCCCTTCTTGAAGCCGGGGCTGTCGGCCTCCACCAGCAGCAGGCTGGTGCCGGCGGCGCCCGCGGCCGGGTCGGTCTTGGCCACCACGATCACCAGGTCTGCGTGTTGGCCGTTGGTGATGAAGGTCTTGGAGCCGTTGAGGATATAATCGCCGCCATCGCGCACGGCGGTGGTGCGCACACCCTGCAGGTCGGAACCGGCACCGGGTTCAGTCATGGCGATGGCGGTGACGATCTCGCCACTGATACAGCGGCGCAGGTATTTGTCTTTTTGTTCATCAGTGCCGTAATTGACGATATAAGGCACGGCGATATCCGAGTGCAGGCCCCAGCCGATACCCGTAAAACCGGTGCGGCCGATTTCCTCGTCGACAATGGCGTTGTAGCCGAAGTCCAGTTCCAGTCCGCCATAGGCCTCCGGTGCCTGCGGGCACAGGAAGCCCATTTCGCCGGCCTTGTTCCACAGGGCGCGATCCACCTGCCCTTCCTTCTCCCACTGGGCGTGATGGGGGGCGACCTCTTTTTCCAGGAACTTGCGTACGGAGTCGCGGAACTGCTCGTGCTCCTCATTGAAGACGGTTCTCGGGATCATCGCTGTTCTCCACGTTGCGGGGCCGTCAATCCGGCCCGTCTGGGTTATCCGCTTTCTGTTTATTCGTCGGTCAGTGGCTGGCCGGATTCCTCCAGCTGTCGCAGCAGCGACGGCGGGCTGAAACGCTCGCCGTAGCGCCTGGCCAGTTCCCGTGCCCGTTGGGCAAATGTTGCCGGCCCGTACTGGTTGACATACTGCAGTGCACCGCCGGTCCAGGGGGGGAAGCCGATGCCGAAAATTGAGCCAATATTGGCCTCGCGCACGCTGCGCAGGACCCCTTCCTCGTAGCAGCGAATGGTTTCCACCGCCATGGCGAACAGCAGTCGTTCGCGCACATCCTCGAACGGTGGCTGCTCAGTCTGCGGAAATTCCTTTGCCAGGCCTTTCCACAGGTGTTTGGCGCCGGCATCAGGGTAGCTGTAGAAGCCACCTCCCGCCGCCTTGCCGGCGCGGCCCAGCTCCAGCATATGGTCGATGATCCGGTCAGCGGGGTGGGACGGTGGGCTCTTGCCTTCGGACCCGAGATCCGCGATGGTCTGCTGGCGAATCTTGCTCATCAGGGTCAGGGACACTTCGTCGCTTACCGCCAACGGCCCCACCGGGAAGCCCGCCCGGGCGGCAGCGTTCTCGATGGTGGCAGGTTTCACACCCTCACCGAGCATGGCGATGCCCTCATTGGTGAAGCAGCCGAATACCCGCGAAGTGAAGAACCCGCGACTGTCGTTGACTACGATCGGGGTTTTGCCGATCTGCAACACGAACGCGTAAGCGCGGGCGAGGGTTTCCTCGCTGGTCTGTTCACCGCAGATGATTTCCACCAGCGGCATCTTCTCAGCCGGGGAGAAGAAGTGCAGGCCGATAAATTGCGCTGGTCTTTTTGAAGCCTGGGCCAGCCCGGTGATGGGCAGGGTGGATGTATTGGAGGCGAACAATGCGCTGTCAGCCAGGATGGCTTCGGTTTCCGCGGTGACCTTTGCCTTTAGCTGGCGATCCTCGAAGACCGCCTCGATCACCAGCTCACAGCCATCCAGATCCGAGGTGTTATCGGTGGGGTGAATGCGACTCAGGATCGCGTCCATCCGCGACTGGTCCGTGCGCCCGCGCTCGAGTCGCTTCTGCAGGGATTTCTGTGTGTAGGCTTTGCCCTTCTCTGCCGCCTCCATGGAGACGTCCTTGAGGACTGCCTCGACACCCTTGCTGGCGCAGGCGTAGGCAATACCGGCCCCCATCATTCCCGCACCGAGGACGCCGATTTTTTTCACCGGGTCCGCCTTCATCTTGCGCACAGACGCCGGCAGTGAGGCTCCGGCCTTGATGGCGTTGAGGCCGAACCAGAAAGTGCCGATCATGTTCTTCGCTACCTGGCCGCAGGCCAGTTCGACGAAGTAGCGCGATTCGATGCGGGTGGCCGTCTCGAAGTCCACCTGCGCTCCTTCCACCGCCGCGCACAGGATCGCCTCCGGGGCCGGGAAACAGCCTTTGGTTTTCTGCACCAGCATGGCCGGGGCCGCAGCCAGCAGCTGGGCGTTTTTCGGATTGCGCGGATCGCCGCCGGGCATTCGGTAGCCCGGTTGGTCCCAGGGCTGCAGGATTGGCTCGTCCCCCCTGCTATTGGCCAGCACAAAGGCACGGGCGTGCTCCAGCAGCTCAGCAGGGCTGGATGCTAGTTGCTGCACCAGGCCGGCGTCGAGGGCCTGTTGTGGACTGACCTGCTTGCCTTCCAGCAGGTAGGGCAGCGCATTCTGCAGGCCGAGCAGCCGCGGCATGCGCACACAGCCACCACCGCCGGGCAACAGCCCCAGGGTGACTTCCGGCAGACCGATTTTCACCTTGCGGTCGTCGAGGGCGATGCGGTGGTGGCAGCTCAGTGCCAACTCCCAGCCGCCGCCGAGAGCGGCGCCATTGATGGCGCCTACGACCGGTTTGCCCTGGGTTTCCAGCCAGCGCAGGTCAGCCTTCAGTGCCTCGCATTCACGGAAAAATTCCTCGGCATCCTCGCGCCTGGCTTCGTAGAGGCCATTCAGGTCGCCGCCGGCGAAAAAGGTAGATTTGGCCGAGCGCAGGATAATGCCGCGATAGTCCTCACCCTGCAGTTGCCTGACTGCCTCATTCAATGAAGCTGTGAAGTCACCATCCATTACATTGGCCGAAGCGTTCGGGTTGTCGAGCACCAGGTGGACGATGTTGTCGCTGTCTTTTTCGATTCGAATGGATTTCATGTTGTTGTCCCCCGCCTAGATTCGCTCGATGATGGTGGCCACACCCATGCCGCCACCGACACACAGGGTCACCAGGCCATAGCGCCCCTGGCGCTCTTCCAGTTCGTCCAGCAGCGTGCCGATCAGCATGGCACCGGTGGCGCCCAGCGGGTGCCCCATGGCGATGGAGCCGCCGTTGACGTTGATCCTGTCCGGATTCACGTCGAGCTCGCGCTGGAAGCGCATCACCACAGCGGCAAATGCCTCGTTCACTTCGAACAGGTCGATATCTTCAGCCTTGAGCCCGGCCAGCTTCAGCGCCTTGCGTGCCGCAGGTGCCGGGCCAGTGAGCATGATGGTGGGGTCGGTGCCGACGACAGCAGCGGAGACGATCCGGGCGCGAGGCCTGAGGTTGAGCCGCTGGCCGGCGGTCTCGCTGCCCACCAGCAATGCCGCGGCGCCGTCGACGATGCCGGACGAATTACCCGCCGTGTGCACATGCTCGATCCGCTCCACTTGCGGATAGCGCTGGCGGGCCACGGCGTCGAAGCCGAATTCGCCGATTCCGGCGAAGGCCGGTTTGAGCTGGGCCAGGCCCTCCATGGAGGTGTCGGGACGCACCAGTTCATCCCGGGCGAGTATGGTCAGGCCGTTCTGGTCGCGTACCGGTACCACCGTGCGCTCGAAGGCATTGCGCGACCAGGCAGCGGCTGCCTTTTGCTGGGAGGCGAGGGCAAAGGCATCCACGTCCTCACGGCTGAAACCTGCCAGGGTGGCGATCAGGTCTGCGCCGATGCCCTGGGGGGCGAAACCGGTGTCCAGCGCCGTGCGTGGATCCGCCGCCCAGGCGCCGCCGTCGCTGCCCATGGGCACACGGGACATGGATTCCACGCCGCCGGCCACCACCAGTTCCTCCCAGCCCGAGCGCACCTTGGCCGCGGCCAGGTTCACGGCCTCGGCGCCGGAGGCGCAGAATCGGTTCAGCGTGACACCGCCGTTGTCCCAGTCCCAGCCAGCCGCCAGTGCCGCTGTTTTGGCGATATCCGCGCCCTGGTCGCCCACGGGCGTGACGCATCCCATCACCACGTCGTCGACAGTGGCAGTCTCAAAGCCGCTGCGCCTCTGTAGTTCCCGCAGCAGGTTGGCGAGCAGGGTGACCGGTTTCACCTCATACAGGGCACCACCGGGCTTGCCTTTGCCCCGCGGGGTGCGGATCGCGTCGTAGATGAACGCTTCTCGGGTCATGTCGAAGCCTCTTTATTCTGGTTGTGTCCCTAACATAGCCCTGCAGCCGCTCCCGGCAATGATCAAAGGCGCCAGCCCCGGTGACCCGTGGACGCAGGTTCACTTTCTGGCGTGCTAGTCTTTTTTGGAACAACGTGACAAAACCGGTGAGTTTTTGAGGACGGCTTGCGGATCACTTATTCGGATTCGGACTAAGTGTGTCGCTGCGTTGCCTTACACTCATGGGAGACGTTTAGAGGTTTTAAGCGACGAGGTTTGATCATGGCTGACAATTTCCTGGAAATGGCCCTGAACCAGCTGGGCTCGGCAGGGCTCGAAGCACTGGGAAGTGCGATCGGTTTGCCCGGTGACAAGCAGAAGGAAGCGGTGAAGACGGGAGGCTCGGCCCTGCTCGCAGGTATGCTCAACAAGGGCACCAGCAAGACGGGAATGGCCAGCATCTTCAAGCACGTCACCGAGAGCGAGGATTTTGACTTTTCGTCCATCGCCGATGTGTTCAGGGACCCGGCCCGGGTCACCAGTCTCGAGGAAAAGGGTGCGGGGGTGCTCGATGCCCTGTTTGGCGGCAAGTCCAATAACGCCGTCAATATCTTGGCCAGTGCCCTCAACCTCGATGGCAAGACCGGTGGCAGCCTGATGAAGCTGCTCGGGCCGGTAGTGATGTCGATGCTGGGCAAGGTGGTGAAAGGCAAAAACCTGGATATCAGCGGCCTCGCCTCCTTCCTTTTCGGACAGAAGGAGCATATCAAGGGCCAGATACCCGATGGGCTGCTGAAAGAGCTGGGAGTGAGTGACTTCAGCAACCTCGGTTCCTCCCTCGAAACCCACGGGCACTCGGAGCCCCTGGAGGCCCGCCCGCAGAAAGTGAGGAAGGCAGAGAAAGGCCGCACGGGCTTTGCCAAATGGTTCTGGCCCATCCTGATTGCCCTGGCAGCATTGTGGGCGCTGAACATGTGTGCCAAGCGCGATGCGATCGAGGATGAACAGCCCGGCACCGTGATTCTCGAGGAAGAACAGGTGATGACCGGTGACGACCGGATGGAGGGGCAGGCTTCCACCGATGGCTTTGCCAGCAGTTTCCGGGACTACCTGCAGAGTGATGCCCGCGATCCCAATCGGGAATTCCCGCTGACAATCGAATTTGCCCAGGACAGCGCCAAACCCACCAGCGAGTCGGTGCCCGATGTCAACGAGCTGTCGGCCATCCTGCAGGAGAATACGGGCATGACCGTCGCCATCGAGGGACATACGTCCAGCGAGGGGGATGAGATGCGCAACCAGGCCCTTTCACAGCAGCGTGCCGAGGTGGTACGACAGATGCTGATCGACAAGGGCATCGATGGTAACCGCATAACTGCCACCGGCATGGGCTCGGCAAAACCGATTGCCGACAATGCTACTGAAGAAGGTAAACAGCGCAACCGCCGCATCACCGTACGGGTGGTGACTTTCGAATAAGTGTTTTCCTGGTAAAAAAAATCCCCGCAGTAGCGGGGATTTTTTTATTCGCTGGCTTTCTGGTCGCGATGATCAGCCGCGGTATTTTTCCCGATAGGCGCCCGGGGCCAGGCCGGTCCACTTTTTGAAGGCGCGGTTGAAGGCGCTGGGTTCGGAAAATCCCAGTCGCTCGGCGATCTCCGCGACCGCCGTTTCCTGTTTTTTCAGCTGGTACACGGCCATATCCCGGCGCACGGAATCCTTGATGTCCTGCCAGCTGTTGCCCTCATCTTTCAGGCGGCGGCGCAGGGTCTGTGGAGAGGTGAAAAGTCGCTCGGCCACATCGTCGAGGGAGAGATTCTCGATACCGTGCTGGCCCTGCAGCATGCGACGGATGCGCCCGGTATAGCTGTTGTCAGACTTGTACTGGGCCAGCAGGCATTCCGGTGCGCGGCCGAGGAATTCACTCAGTTGTTGTTCGTCGCGCACCAGTGGCATCTGCAGGTAACGGGTACTGAACACCAGGCAGGTTTCATCCTGGTAAAAGTAGTGCCGGCACGGGAACATATCACTGTAGTCCTCGTTGTAGTCCGGCGGCGGAAATGCCAGGTGCACGCGCTCCAGCAGAATGGTGCGGTCGATCAGCCAGCTGAAGAAGCGCAGCCAGATCACCGCCAGTGATTCAACGAAAATCTGGTTGGGCAGGGCTTTGTGGTTGCCGTGGTGGATCAGCAATCGTGCTTCCTCGCCATCCTCGATCAGTTTGATCTGCAGGTCATCACTGACCATGGAAACGAATCGGCTCGATCGCAGCAGTGCCCGGCGCAGGTTGGGGCAGCTGACACAGGCGTGGCCCATCATGGCAAAGGTGCCGGGCAGCCATGGGCGGGCAAGGAAGCCGCCGGACTCATCGGAGAGCAGGTCCCATTCCAGCCGCAGCAGGTGTGCCACCTGTTCCCGCCCCAGGCGGGCATCGGGCTGGTTAAGAAGCGCTGGATCGATACCGGCATCCCGCAGCAGCTGGTCGCTGTCCACTCCGCTGGCGGTTGCCCCCGCCAGCTGGGCGCGGATGGCGGCGGCGAGTATGCCCGGCTCTTTGACCGGGGCGGTAGCGTTCTCGGAGTCCACGTCGGTGCCCTCGCTGTTATTGTCATTCCGGTACAAAAGCAGCCGGATAGGGGATTATGCGCAAAGCAGGCGGGAAAGTCAGGTTTGTAGCCGGCGAGGTGAGCGGCCCCTATGGCTGTGGTACAAAAGGCAGTACGCCGTAACGAACAGGAACAACCTGCCATGGATAAATTGCTGTCGAGCCAGCTGAACCCGACCATCTGCCGCCGGATGCTCATCACCCACCTGATCGAGACATTGCCGAAACCGAACAACCCTGCACTGGAGGAGGCCACCGGCTGGCCGCGGCGTACGGTGCAGGATGTCATCGCCAAGGGATTACCCGGGCACGGCACGCAGGTGAGTTTTGTTCAGGAAGGTGTACGCAACAACGACGGCTTCTACGAGCTACACGATTGGGGCTCATTTGATCGGGATTGGGTGCGTGAACACCTGGCGGAGATCTGCCAGGTGCTGGATATCACCCTCGACTAGGGCGACGGGATAGGGCGATGCGGGAGGGGGTATGAAGCCGCGACCAGGGCCGCGGCTTCAGGTGTTCAATCCTGGGCGGATTTTTCCTGCAGAATCTGGTTTACCTGCTCCACCAGGTTCGGGTCCGATTTCAGGCTGGTGGCGATCTGCTGGTACTCCTCCTTTGACAGGCCGGCGTCCTGGATTGCGGACACCATCTTGCCCTGCGCTTCCTGATTGATCGCCTCAGCCTCCTGAATATCAGCGGCCGCCTTCAGCTTGGGCGCATACTCCTGGCTGAGTATCACAATGGAACGATAGGCATTGGCGAACTGTTCCAGCTTCGGCTTGCTGTAGCTGGCTGCTGCCTGAGCGACCGGCTGCGCGTTGCCCTGAGCCTGCGCGAGGGGGGCGACACACAGGAGTGCCAGAAGGGAGAACAGAATAGGGGAGGTTTTCATGGGCGTCTCTCCTCGGAGCATATTTGCTGAACGTGGGCGAAGTATGGGATGGCGAGAGTGCCCGCTGCGGCAGGTCTGCAAACGCCGGACTTTTGCCGGGCAAAAGTGGGGATTCGTCCCGTCAGGGTAGACAGTTTTTCACACCCTGATGGGGCATTGGGTGCCAGTTCTGCGGGTGAGTTCCCCTGACTCAGAAAATTCCGAGGAATTTTTTCCGCCGCTTGAGACCGCTTTCACAGCTGGCCAGTTGCCGGCGATATTTGTTCGACTGCGCGGAAACTTTTTTGGCCACCTGCTTGAGCCAGGTCTTGTTGCGGAAACTGCGCCGGTTAAAACCTCCATGACCCTCGTGGTAGGCGAGGTAAAGGTGGTAGGTGTCGTGTGGCTTGATGCGGCACTGTCTGGCGCTGGTGTTGTTGTACCAGGCCACGAAATCGATGGCGTCCTCGAAGTCATCCCGGTCGGCGCCGTAATTGAAGGTGGCGCGCTGGTAGCCGCGCCAGGTGGTGCCCAGGGCCTGCGAGTACCCATAGGCATCGGAGGGCCGGGGACCGGGGAATATCCACAGGATTTTCGTGCGTGGTGGTTTGGCATCGTGCACGAAGCGGGATTCCTGGTGCAGGAAAGCCATGGTAGTGGCCACCGGCGAACCCCATTTTTCCTCTGCGTCCTTGGCTGCGCCGTACCAGTCCTTTTTCTCGCGAAAAATACTGCAGATGTCATCCGGGTTAGCTGGCGGGCTGGTGGCGCAGCCGGCGAGGGTGCCGGCCAGCAGTAGCAGGATCCATCGTGCGGCCAGGCGGTGATTGTTATTCTTTTGCATCTCTCTCGCTTAATGGCGAATCTCGATCATCCGGGACCCCCTTCATCCGTGCGCCACGGACGGTGCCCGGCGTTCAGGAGGCGGTGAATGTCTTGACCCCTGCCGCCGTGCCCAGCAACAGGATATCCGCTGGACGGCGGGCGAAGATGCCGTTCGTCACCACACCGGTGATGTTGTTGATAGCCTCTTCCAGCGCCTGCGGCTGGGTGATCTGCAGATTGTGCACATCAAGAATGACGTTGCCGTTGTCAGTGGTCACACCCTGGCGGTAGACCGGATCGCCGCCCAGCCTGACGATTTCCCGCGCCACCAGTGAGCGGGCCATGGGTATCACCTCTACCGGCAGCGGAAAGTTGCCCAGCACCGGTACCCACTTGCTCTCATCCGCAATGCAGACGAACTCGTCGGAGCAGGCGGCGACGATTTTTTCCCGCGTCAGTGCGGCACCGCCGCCCTTGACCAGCTCCAGTGCCGCATTGGCCTCATCGGCGCCGTCTACATATACCTGGATGCCGTCGACCGCATTCAGGTCGTAAACCGGGATATTGTGGGCCTTGAGCCGCTCCGCCGAGGCCTCGGAGCTGGCCACGGTGCCGTCGAAGCGCCCCTTGATTTCGGCCAGCATATCGATGAAGAAATTGGCGGTGGAGCCGGTACCGACCCCGACGATGCTGCCGGCTTCGAGCCTGGGGGCGATGTAGTCGATGGCGGCACGGGCGGTGGCGCGTTTGAGTTCGTCCTGAGTCATGTCGTTCCTGTTCTGTGCAATATTCTCTTCGCGATTGCCACTTTGAAGAGATAAATTCTCGCGAATCTGGCTTTCCGGTGGCAATCCTGCTGGCGGAGGATTAGACTGGCGGGCCGGGGCATATTGCGTGCCCACTCCCTGTTATCGGTTGAAGACGGCTGCTGAATTTCGCCATGCCCAAGTCCTATATCAAGCGCATTTTAGACGCGCGCATCTACGATGTCGCCACCGAGACCCCGCTGGAGCCGATGCGCCAGCTGTCACACCGGTTCGGCAACCGCATTCTGCTCAAGCGCGAGGACCTGCAGCCGGTTTTCTCCTTCAAGATTCGCGGTGCCTACAACAAGCTGCTGCAGCTGCCGGCGGAGCAGCGGGCCAAGGGGGTAATTGCGGCGTCCGCAGGCAATCATGCCCAGGGCCTGGCCCTGGGGGCGGCCCAGCTGGGTGTACGTGCCACGATTGTCATGCCCACCACCACTCCGCAGATCAAGGTGAACGCGGTGCGGATGCGTGGCGCCGAGGTGGTGCTGCACGGGGATACTTTCGACGAGGCAGCGGCGCGGGCCCGGCAGCTGGTGGAAGAGCGGGGCCTGGTCTTCGTCCACCCGTACGATGACCCGGATGTGATCGCCGGCCAGGGCACGGTCGGCATGGAACTGTTGCGTCAGCATCCGGGCCACCTGGATGCGGTATTCATTCCCGTGGGTGGGGGCGGCCTGGCAGCGGGCATGGCGGCCTACATCAAGTATGTGCGCCCCGAGGTGAGGGTCTATGCCGTGGAGCCCGAGGAGGCCGCGTGTCTCAAGGTGGCCCTGGAAGCGGATGAGCGGGTACGCCTGCCGCAGGTAGGGCTGTTTGCCGATGGGGTTGCAGTGGCACAGATCGGGGAGGAAACCTTCCGTGTGCTGCGGGAGACGGTGGACGGCGTGATCACGGTATCCACCGATGAGGTGTGCGCTGCCATCAAGGATATCTTCGAGGATACCCGCTCCATCGCCGAGCCCGCCGGCGCCGTCGGCCTCGCCGGGCTGAAGAAATACATCCAGCAGAACGGCGGTAGCAACCAGGCGCTGGCCACCATCTGTAGCGGCGCCAATACCAATTTCGACCGGCTGCGTTACATCAGTGAGCGCACCGAGATCGGTGAGAAACGCGAGGCGGTGCTGGCGGTAACCATCCCCGAGCGCCCCGGTAGTTACCTGCAGTTCTGTCGCGACCTGGGCGACCGCGCGATTACCGAGTTCAACTACCGCTACGCCAACGGCGGCGAGGCCCACATCTTCGTCGGCCTGCAGGTGGCGGCGGATGGGGACCGGCACCAGTTGCTGGAGCGCCTCAAGGCGGGCGGCTACCGGGTCACGGACCTGACCGACAATGAGATGGCGAAGTTGCATATCCGCCATCTGGTGGGTGGCCGGGCCCCCGGGCTCGGGGATGAGGTGGTATACCGCTTCGAGTTCCCCGAACGTCCGGGAGCCCTGCGCAAGTTTCTCGAGCAGCTGGCCGGGCGCTGGAATATCACCCTTTTCCATTATCGCAACCACGGGGCTGCCTACGGCCGTGTGCTGGTGGGGATGGAGGTGCCACCCGGGGAACGGGAGGCGCTGAGGGAACTGCTGGAGCAGCTCCACTACCCCTTCTGGGATGAAACCGACAACCCGGCCTACAGCTTCTTCCTGGCCAGCTGACTCGCTGGACAGTCGGGACAGGTAAGGCTGGTTAATTGGGGCATTGGTAGACCACGAGTCGAAGGTTGTCGAATAACGGCGGCCAAAAATGAGACAAAGGTCTCAAAATTTGACCGGAAATCGGTTAGTATTTACTCGCTAACGATTTTTATCGCCCGCTCTGGAACTTTCGCGATCCGGGAAGTCCAACGCGTGGTGAAAAGCCCATAACAAGAAAACGAACCCTACAGGATGGTCCCAATGAAACCCGATGCAATGACAATCGCAGTGGTTGTCTTTGTTGCGGGCGTGCTGCTGAGCAGTACCGGTCTCACCGAGGTCTTCTCCTCGGAAGAGCCGGAACCGCCGGCGGCATTGCAGCAAGGGGTCGTGACGCGCTGAGCGCAACACCCTCCGCAAGAACAGAAAAGCCGAACGCTCGCGCGTTCGGCTTTTTTGTGCCCGCTCGTTGACGGCGATGTTCAGCGGCAGCGGTAGCTGTGGCTCTCTGTCACCACGCCATGTAGTGGAATATCCCAGCTGTCGGTTGGCAGGAAGGGCGCGCACTGGAGCTGATGGGCGATGCCCAGCAGGCGCGGGCCGGCGCTTGGTAAAGTGCGCTGGATGGCGAAGGTGCGGTCGTAAAAGCCCGCCCCCATGCCCAGGCGAGCCCCGCTGGGATCAAACGCTACCAGCGGCATCAGCACGAGGTCGAGATGCTCCGGAGCACGGCTGCGCCCCCGTACCGGTTCGGGAATGTGGTAGCGGTTGCGGTAGGTCAGCGACTCGCCCCGCCACTGCACGAATCGCAGCTGTGGGTGGGGCGCATGAGGTAGTACCGGAAGGTAAAAGCGCCTGTCGGCAAAGCGCGAAACCAGGCCGCGTACATCCACTTCACCGTCCATTGGCCAGTACAGCGCGATATCCCGGGCTTTCAGCAGCGCCGGATGACTGCTCAGGCGGTTGACCACGGCCTGACTGGTGACCCGCTGTCGATTGGCGTTCAGCGCGCGACGCGCGGAACGCATACGACGGCGCAGCTGCCATTTGCCCTCAAAAGAGGAGGCAAGGCTGGCGTTGTCGGGACTTTCACTGGTGGGGTGGTTGGTTTTCGGCACGATGGGCGAGGGTTCCGCTCGCTTTGAAATCTCTCTTCCGGAGAGACTTTTCTTGAAATCAGGCACCCCGAGCGTGCGGCTGATGACGTAGCCTTGAACCGTTAAGTTCAAGGTGGTGGTCGCCGGAGTGCATTAGGCTTTCCGCTGCGTGGCGGACCTGCTCATCAACACCCACTGGAGACCTCCAGGGTAAAAGTATCGGCTCAGGACATTGTCAACTGGCCAACACCTCAGGGCTTAAGCGCAGTATAACTCTCATGCCCGTGAAAGGCTAAGGTCGCAATTCGCGGCTGAAGATGAATTTCCCGTTTGTCAAATGACGGCGGGTCAGGCTTTTTCGCTATCCATTGAGGAGAGGGCGGACTGGACCTTGTCCTGCAGGCGGTCGAGCATTTCCTGCTCCAGCGGCACGCGAGTCAATTCTGCCTTGGCCTGGATCAGCTCATGGGCGATGTTGAGCGCGGCCATGACGGCAATGCGCTCGAGGCCGATCACCGAACCGCTGGTGCGGATGCGAGTCATGCGCTCGTGCAGCAGGCGGGCGGAAGCCTCGAGCTCTGCGCGCTCGTCTTCTGCGCAGGCCACACGATACTCCTTGTCGAGAATGGAGACCGTGACAGTTTCGGATTTTGTGGCTGAGTCACCCATCAGGATTCTTGCGCTAGGCCTTTGAGGCGGTTGATCATGGCTTCGACCCGCGTGCGGGCGACTTCGTTATTTTTTATCAGGCGCTGGCGCTCGCGGTGCCAGTCTGCTTCCTGCTGGCGCAGCGCGCGGTTATCCTCGGCCAACTGCTCACAGCGGGCGATCAGCGAGTCCACGGTGCTTTCTAACGCTTGTAACTTATCCATAAATCCTGCGTTTTGTGACTGCGCCTCGGGCATCTTCTGCGGACGCCGCACTTCGTGGCGCCGGGAGGCTGAAGCGCAGCACTCCACTTTCGCATGCTACACGACAGACTGCGAGGGATTCCGCTACTATATTGCCGGCTCATGGGAGGGTCAATTGTCCCGCCAGAGCGGCCAATCACAATTTTGTGCACATTTTCCAACACTGTATGACTGCCGTGCCTCTCTCCCGGGTGGTGTTGCGGCAGAAAGACACAAGTTGCGCAAATCCTGACCAGGGTTTGCGCCGCAGCAAGTATGAGCGGTGACATGACCAGCAGCCCCAGTGAATTCGACAAACTCGCCAATGCGATACTCGCTTCCGGTGGCCACACCAGTCCCAGTGAGTTGCACGGCTTCGTGTGTGGTGTGCTGGCTGCCGGAGCGCGCCCGGATCGCCGCCGGTGGCAGGATGAGCTGGCACAGTTACTGGATCAGGATGCGGTGCCGGCAGATCTGTCGGCAGAGTTCCAGCGCATCGCTCAGGAGAGTGCGGAGCAGCTCGGTGATCGCAATTTTGATTTCCAGTTGTTGCTGGCGGAGGATGGCGGTATTGCGGAGCGCACCCTCTCACTGGGCCAGTGGTGCCAGGGATTCCTGCACGGTTTCGGTGTTGGTGCGCACCGGGGTGAACTGCCGCCGACCAGCAAAGAGGCGCTGGAAGATCTCAGCGCCGTCAGCCAGGTGGACGCCGACACGGTGAGTGAGGGCGAGGAGGCGGAACATCAGCTGTTGGAGGTGCAGGAGTTCGTCCGCGTGGCGGTGATGAATATCTTTACTGAGGCGGCCCCGCCGCCCGCCGGCGGCAGCAAGGGAGCCACGCTGCACTGATGGGTATCAGCAGGGCGGAATATGCTCGTCGCCGCGCGCGGCTGATTGCCAGTCTCCCGCGCGGCAGCCTCGCCATTGTGCCGGCAGCACGGGAGCAATTGCGCTCCCGGGACACCTACTTTCCCTTTCGCCAGGACAGCGACTTCCTCTACCTCACCGGCTTCAGGGAGCCGGAGGCTCTGCTGGTGCTGGTACCGGGCCGGGCTTCCGGTGAGGCCATTCTCTTCTGCCGGGAACGCAATGCCGAGCGGGAGCTCTGGGACGGTCCGAGACTGGGGCCGGAGCGGGCCGCTGAGGAGTGCGGACTCTGCGATGCTTTCCCCATTGGCGATCTCGATGACATCCTCCCGGGCCTGCTGGAGGGGCGCGAGCGGATTTATTTCACCCTGGGACGTTTCCCGCAGCTGGACCGCCGCCTGCAGGGTTATCTGCGGGCGATCGAGCAGGCGCCCGCCAGCGGCGTTGCGCCGGAGCTGGTGGACCTGGACCATCTGTTGCACGACTTGCGCCTCTTCAAGAGCGCGGCCGAGATCCGCCTGCTGAGTCGCGCCGCCGCGATCACAGCCGAGGCGCACCGGCGCGCCATGGCCCGCTGCCGTCCCGGCGTGTATGAATATCAGCTGGAGGCGGAGATACTCCACGTATTCGCCGACGCCGGTGCCCGTGAACCCGCCTACCCGAGCATCGTTGGCGGCGGCACAAACGCACTGGTGATGCACTACTGCAGCAACCACATGCCCCTGAAAAACGGAGACCTGGTGCTGGTGGACGCTGGCTGCGAGTATCGTGGCTACGCCGCCGATGTGACCCGCACTTTTCCCGTGAATGGCCGCTTCACCGGTGCGCAGCGCGCGCTGTACGAGGTGGTGCTGGAGGCACAGCAGGCAGCCATCGAACAGGTGCGCAGCGGCAACGACTGGGACCAGCCCCACATGGCGAGCGTCGAGGTGGTTACCCGGGGCCTGGTGGACCTTGGTCTGCTGAAGGGGGCGCCCGCTGAACTGGTCGAGTCCGGGGCCTACCGCCGCTTTTACATGCACCGCGCAGGACACTGGCTCGGGATGGATGTGCACGACGTCGGCGACTACCGGGTACACGGCCAGTGGCGGCAACTGGAGCCGGGCATGGTGATGACCATTGAGCCGGGCGTATACATTCCGGAGGATGCCGATGTGCCGGCCCAGTTCAAAGGCATCGGAATCCGGATCGAGGACGATGTTGCCTTGCTCAAGGAGGGGGCGCAGGTGCTGTCTGCCGCGGCGCCGAAGTCCGTGGCGGATATCGAACACGCCATGGGGCAGGGGGAATTCCAGGAGGCGCTCTGGTGAGTAGAGATACAGCCATAAACGACAGCCCGGTTCACCGGCGCCGGGTGGATGTCGCCATCGTCGGTGGCGGCATGGCGGGAGCCAGCCTGGCATTGATGCTGGCCCACCACTGTCCGGAACTGCGGGTGGCGCTACTGGAGCAGAAACCACTGCCCGCGGGCGGTGAACAACCGGTATTGCCCAGCTTCGACACCCGTGCCACGGCACTCGCCGCGGGCAGCCTGCAGATTTTCGAGCAGCTCGGACTCTGGTCTGAGCTCAGTGGCTACTGCGCTCCGATTCGCGAAATTCATGTCAGTGATCGCGGGTGTGGCCTGGGCGCACGTCTGTCTGCGCTGCGCGAGACGCGAGCGCAGTTTCGGGGGATTTTCGGGGCGGTGGTGGAAAACGCTGCCCTGGGACCGGTGCTCTACCGTGCGCTCGCGGAGACCCGGGTGGAAGTCCTGGCGCCAGCCGAAGTCCAGCGGGTGACCTTTGATGACAGTGGCGCGGACATGAAATGGTGTGATGGCGCCGGCAGGGCGCAGCACCTCAAGACGGCATTGTTGGTCGCCGCGGACGGGGTGGATTCGGTAATGTGCCGGCAGCTGGGTATCGAAGCGGAGCGCGTTGATTACCGTCAGCGCGCGCTGGTGGCCACGGTCGGCCTGCAGCGGGCTCACGGTGGTGTGGCCTACGAGCGCTTTACGGACAGCGGCCCCATGGCCCTGTTGCCCCTGCCGGACCGGGAGGGTGTCCACCGGGCTGCCCTGGTCTGGACCTGTGACGAAGAAGCGGCGGACGCCCTGTGTGCGCTGGAGAGTGACGCTTTCGTGGCCCGGGTGCAGAAGGCATTCGGCTGGCGCGCGGGGCGCCTGGTGCGTGCCGGTGCGGTTGCCTCCTACCGCCTCAGCCTGAGTTTGGCGCGGGAGCAGTGGCGCCGCAACCTGGTTCTGGTGGGCAACTGTGCGCATTTCCTGCACCCCGTGGCCGGGCAGGGCTTCAATCTCACCTTGCGCGACTGCGATGCGCTCGCACAGGTGCTCTCGGGGCGCGGCAGTGACCTGCTGGCGCAGAACTCTCGGGCCGCACTAGACTTGTTGGAAAGCTATGGCCGCGGGCGACAGCGGGATCAGCAGCTGACCATTGGTTTCAGTGACCGGGTGCCGGCACTGTTCGCCTCGGATAATCCGTTACTGCGGAGTTCCCGGCAGCTGGGTCTGCTGGCGATGAATGTGGTTCCCCCTCTGCGGGCGAGTTTCCTGAGCCAGGCTGCTGGTTTTGGGCTTTAATAGTCCGCACCGCAAATAGTCCGCACCGCTGCCAGAGGGTGGGAGTCGCCTGTGGAGTACCGCAGGAGCACCCAGCGGTACTCGAGCGTAAAAGTCGCGAAATGGTCAATCTATGAAGAGAAATCGCCTGGATGTTGCCATTGTTGGCGCCGGTATGGTGGGCATGGCCCAGGCCGCGCTGCTGGCAGTGCGGCATCCGCAACTCCGGGTAGCGGTGCTTGAGGCTTCGACCGGGCGTCCGTCGGTACCGGAGGATCACTACGACCCCCGGGTCGTTGCCCTGACCCGTGCCTCACAGGAGCTGCTGACCGAGGTCGGTGCCTGGGATGACATCATCGCCGCCCGCGCCTGCCCCTATACGGATATGCGGGTCTGGGATGCCGAGGGCACTGGCTCTGTCAGCTTCAGCTGCCGCGACGTACACCAGCCGAACCTCGGACATATCGTGGAAAACTGCGTGGTCTCTGCAGCACTGCGGGCGCGCATCGACGCGCTGCCCAACGTAGAGATGATCGAGGGTTTCCGGCTCGACAGCTGGTGGCGGGACTGCGGTCACTGGTACCTGCAGTCACGGCCGAAGGACGAACATCTGGTTGAAGGCCTGGATGATCGCGGTGAAGTACTGGAAACGCGACTGCTGATTGGTGCTGACGGTGCCCGGTCAAGGGTGCGGGATCTGCTGCGTATCCGCTGCAAGGATACCGACTACCACCAGACGGCGCTGGTATGTGTCGCCCGCTGTGCCGAGGGTCACCGGCATGCCGCGCGGCAGCGCTTTCTGCGCACCGGCCCACTGGCGTTCCTGCCCCTTTCCGGCCTCGGGGACGAGAATCACTGCGCGGTGGTCTGGTCGGCGGACCAGGATCTGGCGCGGGAATTGTTGATGTTGGACGACGCCGCCTTTGCCCTGAATCTCGAGAAGGCTTTCGAGAGCCGCCTCGGGCCGATCGAGTCGGTGAGCGAGCGCTTCTCATTTCCCCTGCGCAGCCGGCACGCGGAAAGCTATTACGGGCCCGGTGCCGTGCTTGTCGGCGACGCTGCACACACGATCCACCCGCTGGCGGGGCAGGGAGTGAACCTCGGCCTGCAGGATGTCCGCGTGCTCGGTGAGGAAATCCAGCGCGCCCTCAAGCGCGGGCTGGAGCCCTCGGACAGTTCTGTACTGGCCCGATACCAGCGCCGTCGTCGCGGTGACAATGAAGCGACCCTGAAGGCGATGAGCACCTTCAAGTCCCTGTTCGGCGCCGGTGAGCTCCACTGGCGTTGGCTGCGCAACACCGGCCTGAGTATGGTGGATGCCAGCCCACTGCTGAAGAAAAGGATTATCCTGCGCGCCATGGCGGTGTGAATCCGGTTCGGTGCGAAGCGCTCGGGCAATGCGCTTGTGTTTGACCGCGTCAGCCCAATATCCTCTGCAGCGTTATTCATCGAGCTTTTGACCTTCATCTGTAAAGGCCCGGACTGACTTTTGAGCGACTGGACCGCTGTCTATCAATTTCCCGTCGACAAGGATCTGAGCGAGCTGGCGCAATTCATCGCGCGCTGGCGCTTGCCCCTGCGCATTACTGAAGAGAACAATCGCCAGGTGCTGTGGGCTCCGGATGCTCGTTTCCAATCACTGCTGCAGCCGCTGCTGGAACGCTGGGAGTCCGGCGAGCTGCGCCTGGCGGATGTCCGAATGGAGCCCGTCACTGAGACGCCTGCGTCGGAACAGGTGCCGGTGACCAGTGAGCTGACACCCGGTGGAGACGAAAGCCGGGAACCGGCGGGGCACGCTCCAGCGGGCGCCGAGGTACGCGCGGATGCGGTCAGCCCGTCGGCACTGCCGAGCTGGCCGCTGCAGGCCACGCCGCTGTGTCTGTTACTGATCGCACTCTGCTTTGTCGGCTGGTTCCTGTGGCGGGAAAACCTGGTGCAGGCGCTGGTGATTTTCCCGGACCGACGCGAGGACTTCGAACTGGCCTCCTCCACGCTGGCGTGGCATTTGTCCCAGCGGGAGTACTGGCGTCTCTGGTCCCCGGCCATCGTGCATTTCTCCCCGCCCCATGCGCTCTTCAATGCCCTGGGCATCTGGATTCTGGGCCGCTCACTGGAAGCCCGCGCCGGCACCGTGGCGCTGGCCTTGCTGGTGTTGGTCACGGCGGTGGTTTCCAACCTGGCCCAGTATCTCTGGTCTCCCGGGATTGTCTTCGGCGGCATGTCCGGCGTGGTCTATGGCCTGGTGGGCGCGGTACTGGTGTTACAGCGGATGGCGCCCGGCTGGCGCGATGTGCCACCGGGTATCGTGACACTGGCGGTTGGCTGGCTACTGGTCTGTGCGACCGGGCTGGTGACACTGGTGCTCGGTGTCGGTGTTGCCAACGCAGCCCATGTGGGTGGTTTCATCAGCGGCCTGCTGCTGGCATTGCTGTACTGCCTGCTGGGGGGTGACCGAAAGTTTTTGCCGGAAGGGGGCGCGGCTGAGAGACCATGACACTGCTGATTGTCTACGTCATGATTGCGCTGGGTTTTTCCTTCCTGTGCTCCATCGCCGAGTCGGTCATCCTGAGCGTGACCAAACCCTATATCAGCCTGCTCGAGCGTGAGGAGCATCGCGCGGGGCCCCTGCTGCGTCGTCTCAAGGATGATATCAATGCCCCCCTGGCGGCGATCCTCACGCTCAATACCGTAGCTCATACCGTGGGCGCGGCGGGTGCAGGGGCGCAGGCGGCGGCGGTGTTCGGCAACCAGTACCTGGGGGTTATCTCCGCCATCCTTACGCTGCTGATCCTGATTTTCTCGGAGATCATCCCCAAGACCCTGGGGGCCGTCTACTGGCGGCAACTGGCGCCAATCACTGCATACACCGTGCAATTCATGGTGTGGGTGCTTTATCCATTCGTGAAGATGTCCGAGTGGCTGACCCGCGGGCTGTCCCACGGCCCGACCCTGACCGGCTTCAGCCGCGAGGAGTTTGCCGTGATGGCGGAGCTCGGTGAGGCGGAAGGGCAGCTGGAGCGACGCGAATCCAACATCCTGCGCAATCTCTTTTTTACCCTGCGGGACCATTCGGTGCGGGAAGTGATGACGCCACGCACGGTGGTCTATTCACTTTCACAGGATGCCACGGTGGGTGAGGCATATGAGGAAGTCGAGAAAAGCCGCTTTTCCCGCATCCCGGTCTACGAGCGCAGCGATCCAGATTGTGTGGTGGGATTTGTTCTCAAGCAGGAACTGTTGCTGGCTTATGCCAAAGGCAGTATCGACGAGAAGCTGTCCCAGTTTCGTCGTGACATGTTGATGCTGCCGGAGACTGCCACTATCTACCAGGCCTTCCAGAAAATGCTCTCGCGGCGGGTGCAGATCAGCGCGGTGCTGGACGAGTATGGCAGCCTTGAGGGGCTGGTGACCCTGGAGGATCTGCTCGAAACCCTGCTCGGCGAGGAAATTGTGGATGAGGCGGACAAGACGCCGGACCGGCAATTGCTTGCCCGCCGGCTCTGGCGCTGGCGTTCCAAGCGCTACGGATTAAAAGTGGACGAATCGGCAAAACAGGAGGATGATCCCGATGAGGACGAAGACGAGCGTCCGCAGTGAGCTCACGGGAACTTCTGCCGTTCCGATCGTGTCCACTGACTTATGACATAGCCGGTCGCATTTTCAACCGGCTCCGTGCCGGCGGGCTTCCCGCAAGTCCCCGGGCACGATAGCACCAACCATTCATCGGTATTTTCGCTGTGCGCAAAAACCTGCTGTTCATTCTGCTCCAGTCTGTGCTGCTGTGCTCGGCCGTACTGGCGGAGCCGCCGGCGCAGCAGGATGAACGCCTGCAGGAGACTGGCGGGCAGCTCGAGGTTTCCACTGCACATCTGCTCGATACCATCGACGGTGATACGGATGGTGTCCCGCCGCGGCGTGTAGCCCTCACTCTTGAAAATTCCGCCCCTGCGATTGCAAAGCCATTCAGTGCAGTTGCCCTGCCCGTCTCCCCGCTGCACGGTGAACATGCCATTCGCGCACCCCCGTTCCAGGCCTGACTCTCCTTTCCCCTATTCCAGCGGGTCGCGACTTTTCTGGTCGCAGGTTGGCTCGCTACTGAATTTCAACGGCTGCCGCTGAGCGATGGCCGAACAGAAGAGTTATTGCCATGAAAAATTTAGATGTGTCGCAATTACAGCAAGTGGACAGGCTGGTCTTTCCCGACGACTTCTGTGAGCTTTCACTGGATTCCCCCGCCCTCGAGTTTATTTCAGACTTCAGGGAGCATTCCGCTGCAGTGCTGGTTCCATCCATGTCCGCACTGAACGCCGCGCTGGTAATGCGGGTTGGCCATCGCAACACCATGCTTGTCGTCGACGGCAGGGGCGAGCTGGCCGGTTTATTGGGGGTCGAGGATGTTTCGCACCAGCGGCTGATGCAATGGGTGGCGTCGGGGGTGTCGCGGCAGGAGCTAACGGTCGGGGACCTGATGCGCCCGCGCCGCCTGCTCAAGTCCTTTTCCTACGCACAAGTGGAGTGCAGCACCATCGGTGAGGTGCTGGCAGCCATGCGCCGGGATGGCGAGCGGGATTGCCTGGTGGTGGATACGTCAAACCACCAGGTGCGGGGGCTGATCAGCGCCGGGGAGGTCGGGCTGCGCCTGCATGCAGATATTCGCATCGATGATGTGCCCAATGTGGCCGAGCTGATGCGAAGCCTTTCGCTGGTGCATTGATCCGGTCTGGATAGCCAACCGAGAGTCAGGATGCCGGGTCGACAGTGCCTCCAAGGCTGCTGTTGACCCGGAACCAGCCGGTGACACTGTAGCGTGCCCGCTGCACCGGTAATACCTCGTGGGGAAATTCCTCGCTGAGGAAGATCACCATCTGTCCGAAGCGGGGCGTCACCCGCAACAGAGGCTCCTCGGCATCGGGATCCCCATGCAGGACTGACGGATAGATTGCCAGCTCGCCGCCATCCCGTGGCTGCCAGTTGGGTGTCAGGTACAGGACGGTACTGAGCACCCGGTTGGTGCTGCCATGGAAGGCATCCAGGTGCTTCTTGTAACACGTCCCGCGTTGGTAGTAGGCGTAATGGCACTCGTAGTCGAACAGGCCGAGGATGAGGTGCCGGTTCAGCCCGAGGCGCAGTGTCTCCATCCAGTTCAGGTACGCCGAGACATAGGGATTGTCCCGATCCAGCCAGAAGATCCGGTCACTGCGGATGCTGCGGTCCAGCTGGTGTTCATCCTCGCGACCGATCCCCGCCCGCTTGAAGTGATCATCGTCGATGGAGCGAAAGTGCCGCAGCATGCCGCCCAGCAGTGACGGAGGCAGGGGGGCGTGCAGGACAATGTAGCCATCCCGGCGCAGTGCATCGGCGATATTTTCCAGTACCGGCTCCTCGATCGAGGGCCGGGGAGGGGCCAGGTTCAGGCTTGTGTTCAACGAGGGGCTCCGGGGCAGGTCTGGCGGCCTGGAGTGGCCGCGCTCGTGGCGCCTTATATACTGAAAGTACCCGCTGGCAAAGCCTTTTCTCATCCCCCCTTTGAGGCGCCAAGGACTTTTGTCGGTGATCGTCAGCCGGGGCAGGTTTTCATCCCGGCGCCTGCTAGGCTTGCAGAATATTGGCATCTGGTAAGGCCTGTTGCCGCGCCGTTAGAATACGCGGCTTTATTTATCACTGGATTTGAGAACAAAAGATGGGAAACAGAACGCCTCTGTATGACACGCATGTCGCCATGGGCGGCAAAATGGTTGACTTTGGTGGTTGGGACATGCCCCTGAACTACGGTTCCCAGCTGGAAGAGCACAACAAGGTGCGCACCGCCGCTGGCATGTTCGACGTCTCCCATATGACCGTGGTCGATATCGATGGCGATGGGGCCAGGGACTACCTGCGCTACCTGCTGGCCAACGACGTGGCGAAGCTGGATGGCAAGCCCGGCAAGGCGCTCTACACCGGTATGCTGAATGAGCGCGGTGGCGTCATCGACGACCTGATCGTCTACTTCCGCGATCCGGGCTACCGGGTAGTGGTGAACTGCGCCACCCGCGAGAAGGACCTGGCATGGATGGAGCAGCAGGCCCAGAATTTTTCTGTGACCCTCACCGAGCGTCCGACCCTGGCGATGGTGGCGGTGCAGGGCCCCGAGGCACTGGAAAAGGCCAAGGCGGTGCTCGGCATCGAATGGACCGCGATCATCGACGACCTGAAGATCTTCGAGAGTGTGGCCCGCGGTGACTGGTTCGTTGCGCGCACCGGTTACACCGGTGAGGACGGCCTGGAAATCATGCTGGCGGCCGAGGATGCGCCCGGTTTCTGGCAGGCACTGGCGGATGCCGGTGTTGCTCCCTGCGGTCTTGGCGCCCGTGACACCCTGCGCCTTGAGGCTGGGATGAACCTGTACGGCCACGAGATGGACGATGACACCTCGCCGCTGGCGGCCAACATGGGGTGGACCATCGCCTGGCAGCCCGAAGAGCGCGATTTCATCGGCCGCAAGCCGCTGGAACAGGAAAAGGCGGCCGGGCCGAAAGAGAAGCTGGTGGGGCTGGTGCTGGAAGAGCGCGGTGTACTGCGCGCGGGCCAGCCGGTTGTGGTGGACGGTACCGAGGAGCGCGGTATTATCACCAGCGGAACCTTCTCCCCCACCCTGGGCTACTCTATTGCCCTGGCGCGGGTACCGGTGACGGTGGGCGACAGCGCCCAGGTGGAAATCCGCAAGAAATTGATGCCGGTGAAGGTGGTCAAGCCCTGCTTCGTCCGCAACGGCAAATCCGTAATTTAATGCCGCTGTAGCCGGGGTTCTTTCCGGATGGCCGCAGAGTGCGGCTGTCAGCCCCGGCGGCGGGCAAGCCAATTCAAGAGCTTAATCGAGGGAACACAGAATGAGCGAGATTCGCAGCGAACTGAAGTATCTGTCCAGCCACGAGTGGGCACGGCTGGAGGAGGACGGCACCGTCACCGTCGGAATCAGTGACCACGCCCAGGATGCCCTGGGAGATGTTGTCTATGTGGAGCTGCCGGAAGTGGGCACTACCCTGGCAGCGGGCGACGAAGCCGGTGTGGTCGAGTCGGTCAAGGCGGCCAGCGATATCTACTCGCCGGTTTCCGGTGAGGTGGTTGCGATCAATGAGGATCTCGAGGATGCCCCGGAGACCGTCAATGGCTCCCCTTACGACGATGGCTGGTTCTTCCGTGTGAAACCGAGCGATGTCAGCGAGCTGGACAACATGCTCGACGCCGATGCCTATCGCGAGGAAGCGGAGGACTGATCGCTGCTGCGATCACGGCCTGACTGAGATTCAGTCGGGAGTAAAAAGCCGCCTGGGTGATCCCCACGCGGCTTTTTTTCGTCTTGTGCTTTTGTTCTTACCCGGCCAGTGACTACATGGGTTGCAGCAGGGATTTCAGCCCCACTCGCTTGAGGTAGCTGCTCAGGGTCTCCTCGATCTGCTCCGGGCACTGCAGGTTGAGGCACTGGCGGAGCAGCTGGTCCAGGTCGGACTTGGTGACGGCCCGCAGGGCGGCTTTGACCCGCGGCAGGTTGGTGGCGTTCATGGACAACACGTCATAACCCATGGCCACCAGCAGCAGGGCGCCGCCGGGATCACCGGCGAGTTCACCGCAGATACCGACCTTGGTGTCTGCATCGTGACTGGCATCCACCACATGGTGCAGTGCCCGCAGGACTGCCGGGTGCAGGGCGTGGTAGATGTTGGCGACACGGCTGTTGTTGCGGTCCACGGCCAGCAGGTACTGGGTCAGGTCATTGCTGCCCACCGACATGAAATCGGCGCGCTCGGCCAGTTCCCGGGCCTGATAGACCGCGGAGGGAACCTCGATCATGATGCCGAGTGGTGGCATGGCGATGTCATAGCCCTCATCCACCAGTTCCCGGTAGGCGCGCTCCACCAGTTTGCGTGCCGCCTCCAGCTCGCCGAGGCCGCTGACCATCGGCAGCATGATGCGCAGGTTATCCAGGCCGAGACTGGCCTTCATCATGGCGCGCACCTGGCCCAGAAAGATTTCCGGATGGTCGAGGGTGACGCGGATACCGCGCCAGCCCAGGAAGGGATTGGTCTCCTCGATGGGGAAGTAGGTCAGTGCCTTGTCGCCGCCGATATCCAGGGTGCGCATGGTCACCGGCCGCGGTGCGAAGGCCTGCAGTTGCTCGCGGTAGATCTCCCGCTGCTCCTCTTCCGAGGGGAAGCGGTCCCGCAGCAGGAAGGGGACCTCGGTGCGGTAGAGCCCGACCCCCTCGGCGCCGCGCTCCAGCGAGCGCACCACATCCGCCATCAGGCCGGTGTTGACCCACAGGCGTACCCGGTGGCCGTCAGCGGTTTCGCCCGGCAGGCCGGCCAGGTGGTCCAGGTGACGGGCAATTTCCCGCTCCTCCTCGACAATGCTGTCATAGCGGCGCCGCAGTTCGGTAGACGGGTGCACATAGAGTTCACCGCGATAGCCATCCACCACCAGTTCGGCGCCGTCGATCCGTTCGAACGGTAGTTCCTGCGCGCCCATCACGGCGGGCAGGCCCATGGCGCGGGCGATGATCGCCACGTGGCTGTTGGCCGAGCCCTTGATGGATACGAGGCCAATGAGTTTCTCCCGCGGGACATCGGCCAGCGCCGCGGCGGTGAGCTCTTCGCCGATCAGGATGGCGTTGTCCGGGTAGTCCCGCTGGCTCTGTTGCTGCTGGCGCAGGTGCATCAGTACGCGGGCCCCGAGGTCGCGCACATCGGCGGCGCGGTCGCGGAAATAGGAATCGGACATGGCCTCGAAGCGTCGTACATGCTCCAGCATCACCTCCGCCCAGGCGCGGCTGGCACTCAGTTGCTGGCCGCGGATGCGGTCGCAGACTTCCACCGCCAGGGAACTGTCGTCGAGCATGCTGATATAGGCATCGAACAGTGCCCGCTCCTCCCGGTTGAGCTCGTCCTTCAGTCGCTCGCCCACGGCCCGGATCTCTTCCCGGGCAGCCACCAGGGCCTGGTGGAAAAGTGCCAGCTCCGCTTCCACATCCATACAGCAGCTGTAGGGCACGGTGGACAGGCTCGCCGGCGGCGCCACGATATGGGCACAGCCGATGGCGACACCCGGGGAGGCGGCAATACCGTCAAACTTGGCCTCGCGGCGCTGCTGGCCGATGGTAGCCAGGGCACCGGTGGCCTCGGCATGGGCAATGACGCCCGCCAGTTGTGCTGACAGGGTGACAAGGAAGGCTTCCTCCCCCTCATCGAAGCGGCGTTGCTCCGCCTGTTGCACGACCAGTACGCCGAGCACATTGCGATGGTGGATGATGGGGGTGCCCAGGAAAGCGCTGAAACGCTCCTCACCAGTGGCAGGAAAATACTGGTAGGCCGGGTGGGCTTCGGCCCGCTCCAGGTTGATGGGCTCCTCGCGAGTGACCACGTTACCCACCAGACCCTCGCCGGGTTCCAGGCGCACCTGGCCGACGGAGTCGGGATTGAGGCCCTCGGTGGCCATCAGCACGTAGGAGCCGGACTGCTTGTCGCGCAGGTAAACGGAACAGACGCGCGTGTCCATCACCTCCCGCACCCGGTGCACGATGATATCGAGCACTGCGGGCAGGTCACGGGCCGCGTTGACTTCCTGAACGATGCTGCGCAGTGATCCGAGCAAAGGCCTTTCCTCGCCGAGGTGCGGAGTGGGTGAAGTTCTGCGGGAACCGGGAGGTCCTGGCAGTCAGAGACATCCTCGACTGACTCAGAGGTTTCCTAGTCCTGTTCCCGCTCCCAGCGCTTTTCCAATTGTATTTGCTGTGGAGCCAGCTCTGTCAGCGCGCGGCGATACACCTCGCGCTTGAAGGTCACCACCTTTGTCAGCGGGTGCCAGTAGCTCACCCAGCGCCAGTGGTCGAATTCGGGTTTGTAGCCGTTGTTGAAGCTGATGGAACTCTCCGGCGCCTGCAACTGCAGCAGGAACCACTTCTGCTTCTGCCCGATACAGAGCGGCTCGGAACGGCGGCGAACCAACCGTTGCGGCAGCCGGTAGCGCAGCCAGCCGCGCGTGCAGGCGATGAGGCTGACCTGATCCCGGGTGAGGCCGATCTCCTCGTAGAGCTCCCGGTAGAGCGCCTGCTCCGCACTTTCGCCCGGATTGATGCCGCCCTGGGGAAACTGCCAGGCGTCCTTGCCGCCGACCCGTCTCGCCCACAGCGCCTGGCCGCGGTCATTCAACACGATGATGCCGACATTGGGGCGGAAACCCTCGGCATCGATGTTGCTGCTGTTTTCGGCGCCGCGCCCGCGATGCTTGCGCCCGCCGTTACTGGCGGGGGCATCGTTTCGGTTCGACTGCCTGGCGGACCTGCGGCGGTTCTTGCGTCCGGCGGATGCCGGCTTGCCGTCGCTCAAAATTCTGTCCTCGATAGCTCTTTCGCGCAGCCTTCAGCTGCGCATACTTGCTCAGCATTGTTCCACAGCGACGGTATTACGGCAATTCGCGCAGGCGTCACTGTGAACACTGGCGGGGAAAGGTAAAATGGCCGCGACCAGGGGGGGAGCTGTCGGCGGCAAAAGCCACCTCTGGCACCTATAGTTATTGGGGGATACCGTAGTGCGACTGGCAATTTTTGACCTGGATAACACCCTGATCGGAGGCGACAGTGACCACGCCTGGGGCGAGTTTCTCGTTCGGCATGAGCATGTGGACAGTGAGCGCTACCGCTCTGCCAACGACCGCTTTTACCGGGATTACCAGCGCGGTGAACTGGATATTTTCGCCTATCTGGAATTTGCCCTGGAGCCCCTGGCACAACTCAGCCGCGGGCAGCTCAACAACCTCCACCGCGCGTTCATGCAGGAGGTGGTGAATGAAATCTGGTTGCCGCGCGCAGAAGAGTTAATCAGTCGGCATCGCAGCCAGGGCCACCATATTATGATCATCACCGCCACCAACCGGTTTGTGGTGGAGCCGATTGCCGAGCGCTTGCGGGTGGACAGCCTGCTCGCAACGGAACCCGAGGAAATCGAGGGCCGCTTTACTGGTCGGGTGGTTGGCGAACCCTGCTATCAGGGGGGCAAGGTGGTGCGGCTGCATCAGTGGCTCGCCCATAACCCGGAGTTCGCGGGCGATGAAAAGTGGTTTTACAGCGACTCCATCAACGACCTGCCTCTGTTACAGGAAGTCGACCACCCGGTGGCGGTGGACCCCTGCCCGCGATTGCGGGCAGAGGCCGAGAAGCGGGGCTGGCCGGTGATCAGCCTGCGCGATGAGGCATGAGTGTCCGCGGCTGCGTGTTGCGGCGGATGATATTGAGTTGGACAGGGGAAACGAGTGACAAGAGCGATGATTGAGCGGGCCCGCGGTGTGCTGTTGCTGGTCACACTGGCAATGCTGGGGGCTTGCGATGGCAAACGGGCGAGCGAGGAAGTGCCGCCGGCAGCGGAGCAACCACAAGTGGTGGAAGCGGTGGACCCACAGGCAGCCGAGTCTCTCTCTCGTGCCGTCTGGGAAGCCGGTCTTGCCCAGGTCACCGACGTGCAGGCTGCCATCGAGGCCCTCAACCGCGCCCTGGCCGGACTATTGGACAAACCGTCCGAGGATCATCTGGAGGCGGCAAAGCTGGCCTGGCTGGATGCCCACCGCGAATTTGCCGCCGCGCTGCCCTATATCCGGCTGGCGTTCGCACCGGCGCCGCTTCGTGAGCAGGGGCGCGAGCTACTGCTGACCGTCGACAGCTGGCCCGCACAGCCGGGCTACCTGGATACCGTACCCGGTTATTCCGACAGCGGCATCGTCAATGACACGGCGGTGGAACTGACCCTTGCCAATCTTCGCCGTCAGCACCGGCTCACCGCCCATGAGGAGGCGAGCACCGGTTTCCACGCGCTGGAGGTGATGCTCTGGGGGCCCACCAGTGAGCGGGTGGCGGACGACTTCATCGCGGTAAGCACCGGGGAAAAGCCCGAGGCACTGGCGACCAATCGGCGTCGCCAGTTGACCCGGCTGATGGGAGAGGCACTGGGAGAGGATTTCAACCGGCTGGCAAAGCGCCTGGCCTATGGGGCCAATGACCTGTCGCAGCCGTTCCTGGCGCTGGAACCTGTTGCCCGTCTGCAGCAGATCCGGGCCATCCATACCCAGGTGATCGACGAGGAATTATTGCGCCGGTTGCCCGAGAGCTCGGAAAGTGACGTGGAGAGCAGTCGGGCAGCGGACTCCAAACAGGCCATCCTGGCCACGTTGCGCACCCTGCAGGCGAACTGGCTGCCGGCCAGCGGTGCCGGCCTGGCGGAACTGCTACTGGATCGCAACCAGCAGCAGGCGCTGGCTGAGCACTTTGTCGCCCTGGAAGAACTGCTGCTTGGGATGGAAGATCCCGTAGAGCTGGCGGAACTGGACCAGCTGGCCCGCGGGCGGCAGCTGATGGAGGCGCTGGCGGGCCTGATGAGTGGCACGGTGGATGTACCGGCGGCTGATGAAGACATGACGCCGGTCTCCCTGCAGGGGCAATAAGCCGCCGACGAGAAATCGTTAAGGTGCAAACAGAAACGACGAACCCCGGCAATTGCCGGGGTTCGTGTTTGGGGGCCGGTCCCTGTGGGCCGGCGCCGGTGTTACCAGCTACGTACGGGGCCGGTGTCGACGTGTACGAAGCCGCTCTTCGGGTAGTGACCTACACCGCCTGCTCGCAAAGCCTTCGCGGCATTTTTCAGTCGCGTGGTGCTGATGCCCGGCATGCGGATGTCCAGGGCCATGCCGCGAGTGTGGTAGCTGCGGCGGGCCACACCGCGGCCAGCGGCACGCAGCTTGGCGTTGGTCTTGGCTGAACGGTAGCCGGAGATAATCTCCACCTCACCATTAAAGTTCAGCTTTTCCTTCAGCTTGTACACGATGTCGAACAGCTTCGGGTCCATACGCGTGACTTCGTTGGCACGGTGGTCCCGCAGCAGTCGGTTGAACTGCTTCAGTCCAGCGCTGTCATAGTCGCCATTAGACCAGTAAGTGGTGTTCAGGCGCTCGCCAGTGTGCAGGTTGCGCATTTTCAGGGTGCGCGCGTTGCCCACTTTTGCGAAAGTCGGGCCGGCGGCGACGGTTGCTGCTGCTGCACCAGTCACAGCCAGGAATCGACGTCTGGAAAGCTTCTTCATATCCTGTTTCATACCCTAATCTCCGCCTCTCAAATCTCTTCGTGGCAAGCCCGCTTCGGCGTCTTTGGTTGCCTTCGGGCTCGGGAAGTAATGTACAAAAAATAACCATTGGTTACAAATCGTACAGCCCTGATGAGGAATTGATCGAAGGGGAAACTTGGAATTTTTTCCTTTTGGGCTAAGGGAAACTGACCTTAACCCTGCTCCATGGTCGAATGCAGGCCCATTTTCCGCGACAACGTTGTCATTTAGGGCATTTGTGCTGAAATTTCATTTTTTTGCGACTGCCGGGTTCTGTTTTGGCCGGAAAGGGCTGAATCGGCCTGCGGCGCCCGTGATCCGGGCGCCTGGCGGGGTATGACGGGTTATTCAGCGGCGGGCTCTTGGTCCGGGGAGGCCTCTTCAGGCTGGTCTTGCTGATAGATATCCCGGCGGAAGTGGGCGCGCCCCTTTCCGTCTACCCAGGCCGTGAGGTAGGTAATCACCAGGCGCGGTGGGTCATCCACGCGAATATTGAGGGTCTCGTTGCCCGTGGCTGCTTCAGCCACACGGGTGCGGTCCCACCCCTGTGGTCGCAGCAGTGCATAGGCGAGCTCCTCCGGTTCCTTCAGGCGGATACAGCCGTGACTGAAGGCGCGTTCGTTGTGCTCGAAAAGGCTCTGGGCCTGGGTATCGTGGAGAAAGATTGCCTGTTTGTTGGGCAGGATGAATTTTACGTGCCCGAGGGTATTACCGGGGCCGCTGATCTGTCTCAGCGTAGCCTGCCCCTCTGCGGCGCGGGACAGTGTCTCCGGGGAGATGGGACGCGTGTCCCTGCTGCCGTAATTGACCACACGATAGCCGCGGCGGTGCATGGCCTCGGGGTTATTGCGGGCTTTGGGCAGCAGGTCTGTGAGCAGGATGCTGCGCGGCACGGTCCAGGTGGGGTTGAACACTACGTTGGTGATGCGGCTGCGCAGGGACGGTGTGCGGGTACTGGTCTTGCCCACCACCGTTTTCATCTGGAGGGTGATACGGCCCTTTTCCACCAGCTGTAGTTCGAAGGCAGGTACATTGACCAGCAGGTAGCGTTCGCCGGTCTGGCTGGCGAGCTTTTTCCATCGGGCTGCGTTCACCTCCAGCTGGCGGGCGCGTTCGGTAGGCGGGGTGGAGAGCTGCAGCAGTGTTGTGGTATCGGCGTTGCCGGTGACCTCGAGCCCGTGGCGGCGCTGGTAGCGCTCCACCGCGCGTGCAAGGGCGCTGTCATAACGCTGTGCGTCCGGCTGGCTGTCTGGCGGTAGTGGAGCGGGAGTTCCCCGGTAATCCCCGTAGAGTCGCAGAATCTCGCGCAGCTGCGCGACGCGACGGTGCCGCTGGCCCTGGAGGAGCGGTTGACCCTGGTCCGGGGGCTGCCACCGGTCGGCCAGGCCGCGATAGCGTTCGGCTGCTGCACCCATGGCCGTTGCGATTGCAGCGGGGTCCAGCGCTTCCTTACCGGCTTCCGGGCTGGCAGCCCAGCTTCCGGTCAGGGAGCCGATGGAGAGTGCGATACCTGCCGCCAGCCGTTGCCAGCGGCGCCGCTTGGCAACCATGACTCACCCCGACTGACTCTGTTCAGAAGCCGCGCTGCCCCCGTCGGCACTCTCGTTCTTCTTGCCGTCCCGATCATAGATGTCGGGGCGAAACTGCAGCAGACCGTCCTCATCAACCCACGCCGTCCAGTAAGCGATATAGACGGGCAACGGGGTTTTCAGGGTCACGGCACGGGTTCGGGCGGTGTTGAGATACTTTTCCGCCCGGGCCGGTTCCCAGTTGTTCTGCTCCAGCAGCATCATGCGGGCAAACTCCAGCGGTTTCTCCAGCCGGATACAGCCGTGACTGAAGGCGCGCTGTGGGCGCTTGAACAGATGCTTGCTGTTGGTGTCGTGGAGGAAGATGGCTTCCCGATTGGGAATAATGAATTTGACCCGGCCGAGGGCATTCTCCGGCCCGCCTTTCTGGTGCAGGCTGACCTTGCCGCGGCGGATGCCGGCGATATTACCGGCGGTAAAAGGCACCGCGCGGCCGCTGTGGCTGACCAGCTTGAAGCCCCTCGCCCGCAACGCGGCGCTGCCCTTGGGCAGTAATTCACGCAGGGCGATACTGGGCGGTACCCGCCATACCGGATTGAAGACTACCCGGGTCATGCGGGTGGTGAGTTGCGGCGTGGCGTGCTCCGGCTTGCCGACCACGACTCTCATCCGGTACTGCTCGCGACCGTTCTCCATCAGCCGCAGGCTGAAATCCGGGATGTTGACCAGGATGTGGCGTTCTCCCGGTTCCCGCGGCATTTGTTGCAGTCGCTCGAGATTGGCAGCCAGGGTGTGGGCACGCTCGGCGGGGGGCACATTCAGCCTTGCGCGGGTGCGGTCGTCCACCAGTCCGTCCTCCCGCAGGCCATGGCGACGCTGGAAGCGGCGCACTGCAGCCTGGAGATCGGGGTCGTACTCATCAGCACGCCGGCTATCACGGCCAGTCTGGTCATCCACCACCAGGTCGCCATACAGCATCATCAGGCTGCGCAGTTGCCGAACCCGGGGCTCCTGAGCTCCCGGCGCGATGGCCTGTCCCCCGGGCAAAGGCTGCCACTGGTCGTCTTCTGCCAGTGCCCGGTAGCGAGCCAGTTCCTCGCGCATCAACGCATGCTGGCGACCGTAAGGGGTAAATGGGTCAGTGTCAGCGAGCAGCCGATCGATGCCGGATTGGGAATCTGGCACAGGGCTGGCGATGGTGGATTCTGCGCCCAGGCAGAGCACCAGGGCCAGTGCCAGGGCGCTGCAGTGCGGAGGTTGCGCGTGCAAATGTCTGAGGGAATTGCCAACACCCATAACTTACCCCTGTGAGTCGGAAAGCGTCAGGCGGACGGATTGCCGTGCTCACAGTGGTAATTTGTGACTGGGGTGGCCCCAAGTTTTTTCCGCTATGCCCTGCAACCGGGGGCGCGAGTGTCGGTAGGAGAGATGCCGGGGTGACCCTTTCGGGTCAACCCGGCATGGGCTTCAGAACTGGTTGGCGGCCAGTCCGTCCTTGCCATAGATGTCCGGACGGAAGTGGAGGCGACCCTGGCCATCCACCCAGGAAGTCCAGTAGGTGATGTACACCTTCACGTTTTCCTTGAGCCGGACCTCAGTGGTCTCGTCGCCGACAGTCAGCTGGTCGATGCGCCACTGATCCCAGTCGCCCTCGGGGCCGAGCAGCGCCTCGGCCAGGTGGCGGGGGTTCTCCAGGCGAATACATCCATGGCTGTAGGCCCGCTCGGTCAGCGAGAACAGGCTGCGGGCCCGGGTGTCGTGCAGGTAGATTTCATCGGTATTGGGGATCTCGAACTTCACCCGACCGAGAATATTCTCCTCGCCGCCAAGCTGGCGCATCAGGAAGGATCCCTGGCCGGCGGCGGAGAGGTTCTGTGGGGTCAATGGCAGGTGGTCGCCACTGCCGTTGACAACCCGGTATCCCATGCGTTGCATGCCGCCGGGGTTGGCCCGCGCCTTGGGCAGGATCTCCTTGACCAGGATGCTGCGGGGCACGGTCCAGGTGGGATTGAACACCACCCGGCTGACGCGGGTATTGATTTCCGGCGTGGCGTGCTGGGGCTTGCCCACCACCACGTTCATGGCCAGGCGGACACGGTCATTTTCCACGTATTTCAGTCGGTAGGCCGGAATGTTGACCTGGATAAAGCGCTCACCGAGCTGGGTGGGCAGCGCCTCCCGACGGCGGATATTGTTCTCGATAATGCGGATGCGCGCCGTCGGCGACAGGTTGAGTCGCTTGCGGGTCTCGCGCCCGACGATGCCATCGGCTTTCAGACCGTGACGCTCCTGGAAGCGCAGCACCGCTTCATGCAGGCCGCGATCGAACTTGTCGCGCTCACCGCCACCGTAGCCGTAATAACCGCGGTAATCACCATAGAGAGTCAGCATGTCCCGTAGCAGCGCTACATGGGGGTGCTTGGCGCCGATGGTCATGGCCGGTCCCGGTGGCATCGGGCGCCAGCGGCCACTGGCTGCGATCTGGCGATAACGGTCCAGCTCATAGCGCAGGGCAGAGGCATCGTTACCGAAAGGGTCATTGCCCGGATAGTAGGGACCCTCGCTGTTTTCCGGCACGCGGCCGACGCTGGGCAGGCCGTTTTCGCTGCGCAGGTAGGGTTGGTAGCCGTTGCGGGGCGGCAGGCCACCAGCGGCGAAACGGGAAGTGTTGCCCCGCGTGCTGTAGCTGCTTCCGTAGGAGGAGCGCGGTACTGCACGGTAGGAGGAACGGCCGCTGGAATAATGACGCGAGCGGTCGATGCCGTCGCCGCGGTCATCGCTGTTGCTGCCGCTGGTGGCACCGCGGTTATAGCCGCGGAAGTACTGGCGTCCACTGGGGCTGGGTGAGGTCTGGCGTCCAGCCGGGTAGCTGGCCAGGCGGAAGCCGCCCTCCAGTGTGCTGACCGGGGTGATGTCACGCTTGGGGCGCATGCGGGGCTTGAGGTTATCCAGTTGCGTGTCCCGGGCGTAGGATACGAAGGCATCGGTCAGCAGTACATCCAGTACCGCCGCCATCTGCAAACGCTGCGGAGCATCGCGCAGGGTGCGGTCAAAGTGGCCCAGGTGATAGCGGTAATCCACCATGCTTTGCGTACCGGAACTGGTGGCCTTGAGTTGTTGGATCAGGTCCAGGGCGGTGTCGCTCAGCCTGTAGTTGTCGAACCACAGCAAGCGGTAGTCGGTGCGCTCATAGATGCGCCGCACTGCGGCGTGATTAAAGATGGGCTCCTGCGATGGCCAGGACTCCGGGTTGTCCACCAGCCAGCGGATCAGGTGTGGCTGTACGGCGTTGGCCGGCAGCACCGGTACCGTTTTCTGGTTGGCGCTAAAGGCATAGTAGAGGGCAAATACGCACAGGCTGCCGAGAATCAGCAGCGGAAACGGTGATTTGCGTGTGCGGCGCTCTGGGTTGAAATACGACATGGTACCTCAGCGATGCTGCAGGGCCCGTCTGCTTATCTGTTTTGATGAGTAGCCGGGCGCCAGATCGTTTATACCTTCCCAACCTGCGGCGAGCCGGTCCTGTTGTTCGTCGAATACTATCGACGGCTCGCCATTGTCATGCGTCCCGCGCGACTTTCCTTTTCGGGGCCCGGTTGGCGGCACGAAACTCAACCAAACTGACCCCGTGAAAGTAAGTATGGCAACAAATGCAAAATTTGCTTGGCACCCCATCAGCACCACCCTACGTCAGTGGGGAGACTGACCACGCAGTGCTGGTCAGGGATAGTGGCTGCGTATGGTCGGAGGGAGTCTCAGGGCGGGGAGAGCGTGAACTGGCGCACCTGGCCGGCCGGCCTGCCCGCCCGGTAGCCCTGCTCCCACAGCTGGGTGGTGCCGTCGCGGTGGACGGCGATCACGGTGCTGGCACGGGTACCATAGGGGCCCGGGGCCGCGGCGGCGATACTGCCGGGAAAATTCCCCTGTTCGATGCGCACGAAGATTGGCGACAGGGCCTTTTCCAGTTCCGGGCCTACCCCGGTATGGGGCAGCTCCTCCGGGCGGGCGGGCTCTTGGTCCCGGAGCAGCGTCAGGGCGCGGTCGACGAAGTGGTCTTCCCTGAGGTCAGCGGCCATGCCGTTGAGGAGCTCCGCCAGGGCGGTGCGTCCACGCTCAACTTTGGGCCAGGGCGCATCGGGCGCGCCGTTTGAGATGCCATGAACGCCCGGTGCGAAGCGGAAGGGCTGGTGGCGGTTGCCCGCGCAGACCAGTTCGTCCGTCGCACCCAGGCGGAACAGCAGAGTGTTGAAACCGCGATAGCGATCCCCATCGAGTGACAGGGCGAAGTCCAGCGGGCTGGATTGCCCCTGGAGGAAATCCCTGGGGATATCCCCCCGGGACAGTGGGGCCGGCGGGCTCGGGATCTGGGGCTCGCGGATGTTGGTGACTGCCGCGACCCGCCCGGGGGCGATCCCCGCCCAGGTACCGCCGCCCTCGAGGTCCCGGCCGGCCACCATGGGGGCGCCGGGCCAGGCTTGTGCCGGCTCGGTCGGGCGATGATAAAACTCATCGCGGTTGGCCAGCATCAGCAGCGGATAGTTCGGGTGGCAGTGGTAGGCGAACAGCAGCAGGCACATAGACGATCACGGTTTCCGCTCCGGAACCGGAATGATAGTTGCGCGCACGGGGGTGAGGCCATTACCCGGCGCTGTCGGGCTTCTGGTAAGATTTGCGCCTTGTCTTCGACGCCAAAAATAGTAAAGAGCTGATGATTCCCTACCCGCAGATTGATCCCGTCGCCATTGCCATCGGCCCGCTCGAGGTGCACTGGTATGGCCTGATGTACCTGGGCGGCTTTATCGCCGCCTGGTGGCTGGCACTGCGCCGCAGCCGCAAGTCCTGGTCGCCGGTGATCAAATCCGAGGTGGAGGACCTGATCCTCTACTGTGCCCTCGGTGTGGTGATCGGTGGGCGGCTCGGTTACATGTTCTTCTACAACTTCCCGCAGCTGGTGGCCGATCCACTGTCTCTGGTACGTGTCTGGGAGGGGGGCATGAGTTTCCATGGTGGCCTGATCGGTGTGATGGTGGCTGCGGCCATCTATGCGCGCAAGATCGGCACCACCTTCCCTGCACTGATCGATTTTGTCGCCCCGCTGGTGCCGATCGGGCTGGGACTCGGCCGGCTTGGGAATTTCATTGGTCAGGAGCTCTGGGGCCGTCCCACCGATGCGCCCTGGGGCATGGTGTTCCCCCGGGACCCGGAGCAGCTGGCGCGCCACCCCTCCCAGCTGTACCAGGCATTTCTCGAAGGCCTGGTGCTGTTTGCGGCGCTGTGGTGGTTTTCCAGCAAGCCGCGACCGCGGCTGGCGGTGGGTGGCCTGTTCGTCCTTCTTTATGGCATTTTCCGCTTCCTGGTGGAGTTTGTGCGCGAACCGGACGGTCACATCGGCTTCGACCTGTTTGGCTGGATGACCCGGGGGCAGTTGCTGAGCCTGCCGATGATTGCCGCCGGCATCATCCTGCTGGTGTGGAGTTACCGCACCCAGCCCCTGCCCGAGGGGCGCAGTGAGGCCAAGTCCAGTGAAGCCAAGAGTGGAGCCTGATAGATGAAGCAGTATCTCGATCTCATGCGCCACGTGCGCGACAACGGCACCCGCAAGAGCGACCGCACAGGCACCGGCACGCTGAGTGTTTTCGGTTACCAGATGCGATTTGACCTGGCCGAGGGGTTCCCCCTGGTGACCACCAAGAAACTGCACCTGCGCTCGATCATTCACGAACTGCTGTGGTTCCTGAAAGGGGATACCAATATCGGTTACCTCAAGGAGCACGGGGTGCGGATCTGGGACGGGTGGGCCACCGAGAGTGGTGATCTGGGCCCCGTCTACGGCCACCAGTGGCGCTCCTGGCCCACCGCGGACGGTCGCCAGATTGACCAGATAGCGGAGCTGGTGGAACAGCTGAAAAGCCGGCCGGATTCCCGTCGCCTGATTGTCAGCGCCTGGAACCCTGCCGACCTGCCGGATGAGGGTGTCTCCCCGGCAGAGAACGCCGCAGCCGGGCGCATGGCGCTGGCACCGTGTCACGCGCTGTTCCAGTTCTATGTGGCGGACGGCAAGTTGTCCTGCCAGCTCTACCAGCGCAGCGCCGATATTTTCCTCGGCGTGCCGTTCAATATCGCCTCTTACAGCCTGCTGACCCTGATGCTGGCCCAGGTCTGCGGCCTGCAGCCGGGTGAGTTCATCCACACCTTCGGCGATGCCCACCTGTACCTGAATCACCTGGAGCAGGTAGAGGAGCAGCTGTCGCGGGAGCCGCTGCCCCTGCCGCAGATGCACCTCAACCCGGATGTGACCGATCTGTTCGCGTTCCGCTTCGAGGATTTTGAGCTGAGAGGCTATGAGGCCCATCCCCATATTCCCGCACCGGTGGCGATATAAATGAAGGAAGTACCCATTGCGATGATCGCGGCCATGGCGCAAAACCGGACCATCGGCCGCGACAACACCCTGCCCTGGCGGATTTCCGGCGACCTGAAGTTCTTCAAGCGGGTGACTATGTCGAAGCCCGTCATCATGGGGCGCAAAACCTTTGAGTCCATCGGTCGACCGCTGCCCGGCCGCACCAATATTGTCATCACCCGCAATCCCGAATGGCGGGCAGAGGGTGTGACTGCGGTCTCCAGTCTCGAAGAGGCGCTGGTGGTGGCTCGTCAGTCGGCTGCCGACAGCGGCGCAGAAGAGGTGATGGTGATTGGTGGAGCAGAGATCTACCGCCAGGCGCTTCCGATGGCGCGCCGTCTCTACATCACGGAAGTGGAGGCGCAGGTGGAGGGCGATGCCTTTTTCCCGGAATTTGCGAATGGCTGGTCAGAAACCGGTCGGGATTGTTACCCGGCGTCGGACAGGGATGAATATAACTACTGCTTAGTCCAGTACGACAGGTCAAAATAAATTCGACTTGATCAATAATTGATCGCTCTGTTAGTTTACGTGATTGCTCGTACAATTTGCGCCGCCGCATTTGTGTGCATGCGACTCGGATTTGTTACCCGGGTGTTACCTTGCTACCCATGCGGGCCGAGACTGTCAATCGGCATTTGAATAATCAAATCGGCTGTTTACAATGTGCGGCTCTTAGCTGTCTTCAAACCAAAATCCAACCGCGTTGTGGCAGCTAAACCATCGCGACCATGTTGTGAAATATTGAACCCACTGGGGGGTCTAATGAAAACCAAGCGATTCATGGCTGTGGCGCTGACCACTGCGCTGTCTGCCGGCGCACTCTATGGCAGCGTAGCCACTGCGGATACACTCGATAACGTCCTGGCTGTCGGCCAGCAGAAAACTGCTGCCGCTCAGGCGTCCCAAAAGCGCATCGACAAGATCGCCGAAGAAACCACCAGCCTGCTGCAGGACTTCAAGGTGGTGAACAAGGAGATTGACGGTCTGCGTGTCTACAACCGTCAGCTCGAAAAGCAGCTGGCCAACCAGCTCGCCGTGATCAAGGACCTGGATGAGTCCATCGAAAACGTCACCGTCATCGAGCGCCAGATTCAGCCGCTGATCCTGCGCATGCTGGAAGGCCTGGAGCAGTTCATCAAGCTGGACGCACCGTTCAAGCTGGAAGAGCGCATGGCGAACCTGCAGGGCGTGAAGAACAATATGGACCGTTCCGATATCACTGTTGCGGAGAAATTCCGTCAGGTGCTGGAACTGTACAACTTCGAAGCCGAATACGCGCGTAAGATCGACAGCTACGGCGACACCCTGGTAGTGAATGGCCAGGACCGCGAAGTTAACGTACTGCAGATCGGCCGTATTGCCCTGGTTGCCCAGACCACCGATTCCAAGGTTTCTCTGGCCTACGACAAAGAGCAGAAGGCTTGGGTTGAGATCGACGCTGGCGACTACCGCCGCGCTATCCAGAATGGCCTGAAGATTGCCCGCAAGCAGGCTACCCAAGACATCATGACCATGCCGATCCACGCTCCGGAGGCTGCGCAATGAAAACCAATTTCGCCAAACGCCTAGTATCTATGACGGCCGCAGTCGTGGCGGCTGGTCTGATTAGCAGCACTGCCATGGCCCAGGACGAAGCCAAGTCCCTGGATCAGCTGCTGAAAATGGTTCAGCAATCCAAGATTGCCGAGTCTGCCGAGCACAAAAAGCGCGAAGCAGAGTTCCGTCGCCAGAAGGCCAATCAGCAGTCCCTGCTGAACCAGGCCAAGCAAACCCGCACTGCTGAAGAAGAGCGTTCCGCGCGCCTGGAAGCCAAGTACCAGGAGCAGGAAGTCGAGGTTCAGAACAAGCGCGAGCAGCTGGACGAGCGTATGGGCTCCCTGAAAGAGCTGTTTGGTCACATGACCTCTACCGCTGGTGACCTGCGTGCCAACATGGAGTCTTCCATCGTTTCCGCGCAGTATCAGGGTCGTACCGAGTTCCTCGACACCCTGATCGACAAGATGAACTCCCAGACCAAACTGCCGACCATCGCAGAGATCGAGCGTCTGTGGTTCGAAATGCAGCGTGAAATCGTTGAGTCTGGCAAGGTCGTCAAGTTCAGCGGTACCGTCATCAAGCCCGATGGTGAGCAGGTAGAGCAGGAAGTTGTCCGTGTAGGTAACTTCAACCTGGTTTCCAACGGCAAGTACCTGGAAATGACCGACGCCAACAAGATGGCCGAGCTGATTCGCCAGCCCGACGGCAAGTACCTGTCCATGGCTGAAGACCTGCAGAACGCCACCTCCGGCTTCAGCGCATTCGGTGTTGACCCGACTGGCCCGACCGGCGGTTCCCTGCTGAAGGCCATGATCAACAGCCCGAGCCTCGTTGAGCGCTGGCACCAGGGTGGCATCGTCGGCTACATCATTACCGGTGTTGGTGCGATTGCCATGCTGCTGGCCATCTGGCGCCTGATCGTGCTGTCCGGTGTGAACAGCCGCGTAAACGCCCAGCTTCGCTCCGAGACCCCGAACACCAACAACCCGCTGGGTCGTGTTCTGGCCGTTGCTGAAGAGAACAAGGGTGTGGACGGTGAAACCCTCGAGCTTAAGATGGAAGAGGCTGTCCTGAAGGAGCGTCCGGAGATCGAGTCCGGTCTGAACCTGCTGAAGATCATTGCCATGGTCGCCCCGCTGCTGGGTCTGCTGGGTACCGTTACCGGTATGATCATCACCTTCCAGGCGATCACCATCTTCGGTGCTGGTGACCCGAAAGCGATGGCCGGCGGTATTTCCTCCGCTCTGGTAACCACCGTACTGGGTCTGTGTGTGGCCATCCCGACTGTGCTGATGCACACCATCGTCAACGGCCGCGCCAAGCGTATCCTGCACATCCTGGAAGAGCAGAGTGCCGGTATCGTGGCGGAAAACGCCGAGCGTAAATAAGAGGAGGCGGCAACATGCACGCATTGATTGACGCATGGGCCGCCGTCAACGCCTTTATGGCGTCGGGCGGGCCAGTACTGCTTCTGATCGCCGGCCTGACCTTCTTTATGTGGACGCTGATCTTTGAGCGCATCTTTTACTTCAACAAGAGCTTGAAGTCCGATGTGCAGGGTGCACTGGACCAGTGGGAGGAGCGCCCCGAGCGCAAATCCTGGGGTGCGCACCAGATCCGCTTCGCGCTGATCTCCCGGGTATCCGAGAAGATTCAGGACAATATGGACATGATTCAGGCCTGTGTTGCTCTGGCGCCCCTGTTCGGGCTCCTGGGTACGGTCTGGGGCATGATCAACGTGTTCGAAGTTCTCGCGATCACCGGTGGTGGTGATGCCAAACAGATGGCCAGTGGTGTATCCATGGCCACCATCCCGACAATGGCGGGCATGGTGACCGCACTGTCTGGCGTGTTTGCCAACACCTACCTCCAGCGTAAAGCGGAGCGTGAAACCCAGCTGCTGGAAGACCATCTGACGATGGATCACTAAGGCACCGCATAAGGCAATGAGCCAGGCCGAGGCGCAAGCTTATTTGCTGTGAAGGTTTAGCCAAGCCAGAAACTCTCGCGGGGCCCCGCAGGGGCTCCGTCGAGGAAGTTCGCTAAGAGAGTTGCTATGAGCAAGAGACAAAAAACGGCAGAAGAAGAAGCTGGAGCAATTGACCTCACGCCCATGCTGGACGTGGTGTTCATCATGCTGATCTTCTTTATCGTCACCGCGACCTTTATCAAGGAGCCGGGCGTCGACGTGTTGAAGCCGGAAGCGACAACCGCTGAACTCAAAGCCGCCTCTATTCTGGTAGCGATTAACGAAAACGACGAAATCTGGATTGCCAAGGAGCAGGTGGACGATCGACTGGTAAAAGTTACCCTCGAGCGTCTCTATGCCGAAAACCCCAAGGGTTGGTTGGTAATTCAGCCTGATAAGAAAGCGAGTATCGAGAAGGTTGCCCTGATTGCAGATGCTGCCAGGAGAATCGGTATCGAGAAAGTTTCGGTCGCGACAGAAAAGAGTTAACAGCTATGAACCCGGTAAGATTATTAGGGGCGGGTGTACTGGCAGTCGCCACCACCTTTGCCCTGATCTTCACCATGCATGCGCTGATCGAGGCCAACCTCGGCGCTCCCGAAGAGGAGGAGCAGATCAAGGTTGCCGACGTCGTGATGCCTGAGCAGAAGATCGAAACCCAGTACGACACCAGTAAGCCGGACAAGCCGGAGGAGCCGGAGCAGCCGCCCCCCGAAATGCCGGAACCTGAGTTCGACGATCCGAACCTGGATGATTCCATCAATATGTCTGCACCGCGTGCTTCTGCCTCGGTACAGGTTGGTGGTATCGGCGGCTTCGCCAGCGAGGGTGATTACCTGCCCATCGTGAAGGTGGCTCCGCAGTACCCGCGTCGCGCACTGCAGCGTGGTATCGAGGGTTACGCCATCGTCGAGTACACAGTAACCAAGAACGGCTCTGTACGTGATGCGCGGGTCGTGGAGGCCTTCACCAGTGACGGTCGCCCCACCACCATCTTCAACAGCGCGGCAATCAAGTCTGCACTGAAGTACAAGTACAAGCCGCGGGTGGTCGACGGTGAGCCGATCGAGGTCCCCGGAGTGAAGACCAAGATCAGCTTTAACCTGGCCCAGAACTAAAGGGGAAGCATATGAAGTTGACGACCATGACGAAGGGAATCTCCAGATTCGTCTTGCGAACGTCCGTGGCGCTGCCCTTGGTCTTGGCTCCCGCGGTCAGTGTCACTGTCCTGGAAGCGCTCGGGGTCTCCGCCCCGTACGCCCAGGCGGCAGCGGAAGAGACGCGCAAGGTCCCGGCGATGCGGGAAAACGTGTTCAAAAAGCTGGGTGCAGTGCAGGAAGCGGCCGACGCCGAGAACTGGCCAGCGGCCCTGCAGGCGCTGCGGGAGATGGAGTCCGGCGCGGACAAGTACAACGCGTATGAACGTGCGCAGATGTACTATTTTTACGGCTTTGTTTACTACAGCATGGAGCGGTACCGGGACGCGATTAACGCGTACAAGAAAGTACTGGCCCAGGGTGTGGAAAACATTCCGGTGGGTGTCGAGCTGAACACGCTCAAGACCATCGCCCAGCTGTACTTCGTGACCGAGGACTGGAGCAACGCGCTGAACTACCTGAACCAGTGGTTCAGCCGCGCGGACACCATCGGAGCCGCTGACTACGCTCTCCGTGGCCAGGTCTACTACCAGGCCGGTCAGGAAGGCAAGGCGCTCGCGGACATCAACAAGGCGGTGTCCATGTACGAGGCCGAAGGCAAGGTGCCGAAGGAGAACTGGTACGGCTTGCAGCGTTACTTCTACTTCGAGAAGAACGACTACAAGAAAGTCACCGACATCCTGGAAAAACTGGTCAAGCACTACCCGAAAGGGGAGTACTACAAACAGCTGTCCGGCATGTACGGTGAGCTGAAGCGCGAGAAAGACCAGTTGCACATGATGGAAGCGGCTTATATCGCCGGTGCCCTGGAAAAAGAGAAAGAGCTGTTGAACATGGCTTATCTCTTCATGGGTAACGAGATGCCGTACAAAGGTGCCAAGGTCATCAAGAAAGGACTCGACGAGAAGAAGATCGAGCGTACCTCCAAGAATCTGGAAACCCTGGCTCAGGCTTACCAGATGGCTCAGGAACTGCAGAAAGCAATTCCGGAGCTGGAGGGTGCGGCCAAGCTGTCGGACAAGGGTGAGCTCTATTCACGTCTGGCCGGTATCTACCTGGACCTGGACAAGAACGAGCAAGCCGTGACCATGGCAAAGCGCGCTCTGAACAAGGGCAGCCTGAAACGCCCGGATCAGCTGTACATCGTACTTGGAATGGCACACGCCAACCTCAAACAGTACGACGAGGCTCTCGAGACTTTGAAGAAGGCGCTGAAGGATGAGCGCTCGAAGAAATTCGCCGAACAGTGGATTTCTTACGTCGAGAACGAGAAGAAGCGCGAGGAACAGCTGGCAATCTGATTGCCGGATACTTCACCGCCGAAAAGGCCGCACATCGTGCGGCCTTTTTTGTTTGTGCGCAGGATGCGAGTTGGCGCTGTGCTGCTGGCGAAAAAGCAGCCTTCCAATTGCGAATAATTTGCAAAAGCGCCATTTTCGACTAATTAGTTAAGTAGCTGATCAGCTTTTCCAACGATGGCAGCACGGGCTGCCACTAATGACACCCCAATAACAATGAGGAATGGTGTTATGGACAGAGCTTATCCGCTGAATCCAACCACTGCGTATACCCTGAACCAAAACTTCCTTCGCACCCTGCAAAGCTGGGGCCTGGCGGCCCTGGTCACGCTGTTGCTGATCCTGCTCATGAGTCGGCTGATTGCGATGGAATACAGAGCCCCCACTCCTGAGCAGTTTCCGAGGGTCGAGAATATCCACCTGCCGGAGCTGCAGCCGACGGTGCAGAAATTCCAGCCGCCGGAGCGGGTGGTGGCTCCGGAACCCCAGCCGTTACCACCCAGGACACGGACGGAAGTCGATCCCGGCAAGACGATTCTGGTGATCACACCGCCGGCCCCCGGCAATGAGGTCCGCGGTCCGATCCTTGAAAACAGTGGTCCGGTGCCGATCTTCAAGCCCGCTCCCCGTTATCCGGCAACAGCGCTGCGCCGTGGCATCGAGGGCTACGTTGTAGTGGAATTCAGTATCGGGCTGGCCGGCAACGTTCTCGATCCTGTGGTTGTCGGTGGTTACGACAGTGCTGGGAACCCGACCGAGATTTTCAATCGCGCTGCGGTCGCTGCGGTGGCGCGATTCAAATACCGGCCGCAACTGGAAGATGGCAAGCCGGTTGTGCGACATGGTGTGCGCAATCGGATTCGTTTCAAGCTGGCCAACTGAGGGGCAGTGGTCAAACAGGCGGTGCCCAGCACCGCCTGCTCACATCTGGATGTACAAGCGGTTGGTCTAGCCGAGATCCCTGATCGCACCGCGATCCGCACTGGTGGCAAGCATGGCGTAGGCCTTCAGGGCGGTGCTGACCTTGCGTGGGCGCTGTTCCTCGGGTTGCCATGCATTGCTGCCCCGGCTCACCATGGCGTCACGGCGTTGCTGCAGCTCTTCGTCGGACAAGAGAACTTCAATGGTGCGCGCGGGTATGTCGATACGAATGGGATCGCCGTTTTGCACCAGGGCAATATTCCCTCCGGCGGCCGCCTCGGGAGACACGTGGCCGATGGATAGCCCGGAAGTGCCTCCGGAAAAGCGCCCGTCAGTGATCAGTGCGCAGGATTGCCCGAGGCCTTTGGATTTGAGGTAGCTGGTGGGGTAAAGCATTTCCTGCATACCAGGGCCGCCTTTGGGTCCTTCGTAGCGGACGATGACTGCTTCACCCGCCTGCACTTTGCCGTCGAGGATGTTGCGCACAGCCGTCTCCTGGCTCTCCACGATGTGGGCTGGCCCCTCGAATTTCCACAGTGCTTCATCGACGCCTGAGGTCTTCACGACACAGCCGCCGGGAGCCAGATTGCCGAACAGCACTGCCAGACCGCCCTCGCTGGAGTATGCATGTTCTGCCGAGCGGATACAGCCGCTGCGGCGATCGCCGTCCAGGCTGGACCAGCGACAGCTCTGGCTGAACGCAGTCTGGGTAGGGATGCCGGCCGGCCCTGCACGATAGAACTCGTGTACGCCTGCGTCGTCGGTACGACGGATATCCCACTGCTGCAAAGCACTTTTCATGGAGTCACTGTGCACTGTCGGCAGTGAGGCGTCGATCAGCCCTGCCGCTTCCAGTTCACCCAGGATCGCCATGACCCCGCCGGCGCGGTGCACATCCTCGATGTGGTATTTCTGCGTGTTGGGCGCCACCTTGCACAGCTGTGGAACCTTGCGCGAGAGCCGGTCGATATCGGCGAGATCGAAATTGATTTCGCCCTCCTGTGCTGCCGCCAGCAGGTGGAGGATCGTGTTAGTGGAGCCGCCCATGGCGATATCTAGGGCCATGGCATTCTCGAAGGCCGCGCGGTTGGCGATGGTGCGCGGCAGCGCGGTCTCGTCATCCTGTTCATAAAAGCGTTTTGCCAGCGCCACAATTTCACGGCCCGCGCGCAGGAACAACTGCTCCCGGTCGGCGTGGGTCGCCAGCATTGTGCCGTTGCCGGGCAGGGAGAGGCCCAGTGCTTCGGTCAGGCAGTTCATGGAGTTGGCGGTGAACATGCCGGAGCAAGAGCCGCAGGTCGGGCACGCGGAACGCTCATATTCGGCCACTTCCTCATCGCTGGCGGAGTCGGTGGCGGCGATGACCATTGCATCCACCAGGTCCAGTTTGTGATCGGCAAGTTTGGTTTTGCCCGCTTCCATCGGCCCGCCGGAAACAAAGATAACGGGGATATCGAGCCGCATGGCCGCCATCAGCATCCCCGGAGTGATTTTGTCGCAGTTTGAAATGCACACCAGTGCATCGGCACAGTGGGCGTTGACCATGTACTCCACGGAGTCGGCAATGATCTCGCGGCTGGGCAGGCTGTAGAGCATGCCGTCATGGCCCATGGCGATGCCGTCATCCACCGCGATGGTATTGAATTCCTTGGCCACGCCGCCCGCGCGTTCGATCTCCCGGGCCACCAGCTGCCCCATATCTTTCAGGTGCACATGTCCGGGTACGAACTGGGTAAAGGAGTTGGCAACGGCGATAATGGGTTTCTGGAAATCATCGTCCTTCATTCCCGTGGCCCGCCAGAGGGCACGGGCGCCGGCCATATTGCGGCCGGCTGTCGAGGTACGGGATCGGTAAGCGGGCATAAAACCTTCCGGCTGAATTGTTAAATCGGAGCGCCAGCTTAACAAAAAAACGCCGTATTCGGGATGGATTCCCGTGCAGGCGGTCGGTCAGAGGTTATTTTAGGATGGTCATTTTGTTTCAGCGGATGTGGCGCAAGGGATTTGCCGCTTAGAGGGCTTTGCGCAAAACGCGCGAATTGCGTTGAATGTTGTAGAGCGACTGGCGAGCTGCCGGGAGTTTACACACCTCTACCTGTTCGAATCCCCGCTCGATAAACCAGTGTTCTGCCTGGGTGGTGAGAACGTATAGCTCATCGATATCCAGTACCGCCGCCTGCCGCTCCAGGTGGTGCAACAGCTTGGCCCCGCGGCCACCGCCACGGAAATCCGGGTGGATGGCCACGCAGGCGATCTCCGCTGCGACGGTCGCTCCACTCTCATCCGCGATAGGATACAGGGCGGCGCAGGCAACCGGTGTCCCATCCACTTCCACAAGAGTGAAATGTTCGATCTCCGCCTCGAGTTTCTCCCGCGAACGGCGCACCAGAATGCCCTGTTTCTCCAGCGGGCGGATGAGCCCGAGAATGCCGCCGACATCAGTGATCCGGGCCCGGCGCACCACCTCATAGCTGTCGCGATAGATCATGGTTCCGGTACCTTCGCGACTGAACAGCTCCTGTACCAGGGCACCGTCCTGGGCGTAACTCAACAGATGAGTACGCGGGGTGCCGGCATTGCAGGCTCGGATAGCGCAGCGCAGGGCATCGCTGTCGGTGCGGGCGGTGGCCTGCTCCGCCTGCACCAGGCTCAGCTCCTGAACCGGCCTGTCATTCACCAGTAACTGGGGCGACTCGCGGAAGATCACCAGCTTCTCCGCCTGCAGGGTGTGTGCAGCTTCGGCAGCCAGGTCCAGATAGTTGAGATTGAACAGCTCCCCGGTAAGCGAGGTGCCCAGTGGAGAGAGCAGAACCAAACCGCCTTGGTCCAGGGTGTGGCGGATAGTGTTCACTTCCATGCGGCGGACCGTGCCGGTCCAGCCCAAATCGATACCGTCCAGGATGCCGATCGGCCTTGCAGTGACAAAATTTCCCGACACCACCTTGAGTGCAGAGCGGGCCATGGGGGAATCCGGCAGCCCCTGGGAAAACGCGGCCTCAATATCAAAGCGCAACTTGCCCACTGCCGCCTTGATGATTTCAAGGGTTTCACGATCGGTCACACGATTGGTGCCGTGGAAACGCTGTGGCAAGTTTCGCTGCTCGAGCGCGCGACATACCTGTGGCCGCGCACCGTGGACGACCACCAGGCGCACACCGAGGCTCGCCAGCAGCGCCATATCGTGGATCAGGCTGCGGAAATTGGTGTGTTCCAGGGCATCACCGGGGATGGCGATGACCAGCGTGCGGCTGCGCAGGTCGTTGATATAGGGCGCAGCGTGGCGGAACCAATGTAACGGGGCTTTACTGTCGCTCACTCGGTCACTATCCGTATTTTCGCTGGGTACTGGAATATACCGCACTTCCGGGCCAGGGCGCTCCTGTGAGTGGTTCAGCCCTGGATCAGGTGCCAGACCGGTGCCCCCGGATTACCGCAGCAATGAAAAAGGACAGCGACAACAGCTCCGGCATGACGGGTTGCTACAGGGAGACCTTTGTACGCTTTCTGCCTGAATCGTTGTGAGCGCCGGATTACATGCAGAACCGGGCAATCAGGCCCCGCAGCACCTCTACCATCGGCCCGATGCGCTCCTGGCCAAGGTACTCGTCCGGTTGGTGTGCCTGATCAATATCCCCCGGTCCCAGCACGATGGTATCCATACCCATGCTCTTGAAATAGGGAGCCTCGGTGGCGAAAGCGACGCTCTCGGCACTGTGTCCGGTCAGCTTCTCGGCCACCCTGACCAGCTCCGAGGTCCTGTCCTGAGCGAACGCTTCCGTGCCGCGAAAAATGGGACCGTATTCCAGCGAAATTTTTTCATCCTGTACCGCTGCATGCAGTCTCCGGTCCAGTTCCGCCCGCAGTTCCTCGAGCGGCATGCCGGGCAGCGGGCGCACGTCGAACTGGAGCTCCGTATGCCCGCAGATGCGATTGGGGTTGTCACCACCGTGGATGCAGCCAAGGTTCATGGTGGGCACCGGCACGGCGAAGCCGGGGTTCCGGTATTGCGCCTGCCATTCCGCACGAACCCGCAGGAGGGTCGCGATGGCAGCATGCATGGCTTCCAGGGCGTTGGCCCCGAGCGCGGGGTTGGAGGAGTGGCCGGTTTTACCGGTGATACGCACCGCCTCCATCATCATGCCCTTGTGCATGTGGATGGGCCTGAGACCGGTAGGTTCGCCAATCACGGCGTAGCGACCGTGGGGCCGGCCGGCTTCCACCAGGGCGCGGGCACCGTCCATGGAGGTTTCCTCATCGGCGGTGGCGAGAATGATCAGCGGCTGCTGCAACGGTTTACCGGTAAACGCCCTGGCGGCCTCGATGGCAATGGGAAAGAACCCCTTCATGTCCGTGCTGCCGAGACCGTAGAACCGGTTGTCGCGGTCGTCCAGCTTGAAAGGATCCGACTGCCAGCGCCCCTCATCGTAGGGCACGGTATCGGTATGGCCGGCCAGCACCAGCCCGCCGTCGCCGGGGCCTCCGCCAGACAGGGTGGCGATCATATTCGCCTTGTGGGGCTGGTCCGGCAGCGGCATCAGCTCAACGTTGAAACCGAGGGTCTCCAGCCAGGCCGCCAGCAACTCCACAACGCCCCGGTTGCCCATATCCAGTTTCGGGTCGGTGGCGCTGATGCTGGGGCTCGCCACCAGTTGTGCCAGCTGCTGCTTGAGATCCGGAAGCGTGTCAGCCATGAGTTTTCCCTGCCGATTGAGTAGCCCCGTGTGTTTGGCGCCGCACCCTCCACTCGCTCACCAGTACGGCGGCCACGATGATGCCGCCGCCAAGGCCCAGCCGGGAGAGGTCCGCGTCCCGGTTCCAGATTAACAGATTAACCAGCAGCCCTGCGGGAATCAGTGCATTGTTCATGGCCGCCAGGGTCCCTGCCGAGACCCGGGTTGCCCCCTGGTTCCACAGGTAGTAACCGAGCCCGGAAGCCACCAGCCCCAGCCACAACAGTACGGCCCACTGTACCGGCGTTGTGGGGTAGTCCGGTTTGCCAATCAGCAGCCAGGCAGAGAGGGCCACGATTCCGGCCCCCAGATAGAACCAGGCAAACGCGGTGTGTGCCTGCAGGGCCGGCCGCCGCTGCATAAACTGTTTGTAGGCTACCTGCCCCACGGCGAAGCACAGGTTGGCACCCTGCACGACGAGGAAGCCGCGCCAGAAATTGCCCGCTGGCTGATCCCAGCGGATGATTGCCGCGCCGGCAACTGCGAGCACGGCGACCAGCAGGTTCCAGGGTGAAAAGCGTCGCTCCAGCAGGTCGTATAACAGGGCGATGTAGACCGGGGTAAAGATCGTGAACAGCAGCACCTCGGGTACACTGAGCAGCAGGAAGGACTGGTAGTAAAACAGGTACATAAGGCCCAGTTGCACCGCACCGATGGCCATGAGTCCCAGCGCCGTGCGGCTGTCGCAACCGCGCCAGCGAAAGACGGGCAGAAACACCAGCCCCGCCAGCAGGATGCGGGTGAGCACGGCAAAATAGCTGTCTACCTGGCCGGCGAGGTAGGCGCCGATCAGGCTGAATGAGAAGGCCCAGAGCACAGTGACGAAAATCAGAAGCGACATGGTTCTTTAGCCGGTGGTTGATCAACACAAAGTCATCGAGGCGTTATGGTCGCGCCTCGCACGAATCACGGAATTCAGCTTCACCGCCAGTAACGGGGAGGGCTCCGCGACCGACTGGCACGGCCACGGCCGTGGCCAGGTGGCGGTAGCCCGCTGTGGGGATCTGTTGCTCTTCGATGAAACCGCAAAGTTTACCCGCAGTGACGGCCGAACCGTGTCGATGCGCAACCGCTATCGCTGGGGTCGCCTGGATGACCGGGTGCGGCTGGAGCACCAGCGGCGGGAGGAGCCGGTGCTGTTGTTTGAGCTGGCGCCAGTGACGGCACAGGGCCTGCGTCAGGTGGCGCCTCACCTGTGCGGTGCCGATACCTACGCCGCCGACCTGCTGTTGCACGGCAGTGAAATCGAGCTGATCTGGACCATTACCGGTCCGCGCAAGGAGGAGCGGCTGCATTACCACTACTGGTGACATTGCCCCCAATCCGGGACAATGATTTCACCGCGCAGGTATGTCACCGCCTTGCCTTCCAGGATAACCCGCTCCCCTCTCAGCTCGCAGCACAGATCCCCTCCGCGGGGCGAGACCTGCCGGGCGACCAGACGGAGCTTGCCCAGCTTCGCCGACCACAACGGCGTCAGCAGGGTGTGGGCAGAGCCGGTAACCGGGTCTTCATCGATGCCGACATTCGGGGCGAAGAACCGGCTGACAAAGTCGCACTCCTTCCCCGCCGCTGTGCAGACGACGCCCTGGTAGGGCAGGTTTGCCACGGCGCGGAAGTCCGGTTGCAGGTCCCGGATCTGCTGTTCACTGGCAAACACCAGCAACAGCTTGCCGCCTTCCATGTCCTCGACGAGGGCCTCTTCTGGCTCGATACCGAAAGGTGCAACAAAGTGCTTTTCCAGCTCAACTGGCCGCGGTATCTGTGCCGGGAAGTCCAGCGCGATCCCGTCGCCCGTGCGCCGGGCAATCAGCGGGCCGCTGTGGGTAAAGAAGCGGATTTCACCCCCTGCAAAGCCATACTCGGACCACAGCAGGTGTGCCGCAGCGAGGGTGGCATGTCCGCATAGCGGCACTTCTGCTACCGGGGTAAACCAGCGCAGTTCGAATCCGTCCTCCTTCGCTACCGTAAAGGCGGTCTCGGAGAGATTGTTCTCGGCCGCGATTCGTTGCAACAGCTCGTCCGGGAGCCATGCCTCGAGTGGCACCAGTGCCGCCGGGTTGCCGCCGAAGGTCTGGCTGGTGAAAGCGTCCGCCTGGTAGATGGGCAGTTGCATGGCTGTCTTCCTATACACTCCGGGCCCGCCCGGTTCCAACAAAAAAGGGGAGCGACGCCTGGCGTCGCTCCCCTTTTTAACAGGGCGAGGTACTCGGCGACTAGCCGAAGATGCCCTTGAAGAAGAAGAAAAACAGGATGGCGATACCGGCACCGGCGGGCAGGGTGACTACCCAGGAGGCGGCAATGGTCGTGATCATGCGCAGGTTGAGTGCGCCGATACCGCGGGCCAGGCCCACGCCAAGCACCGCCCCAACGAGGGTGTGGGTGGTGGAAATGGGCAGGCCGGTTCCGGAGGCCAGCACCACGGTGGCGGCGGCGCCCAGCTCGGCGGCAAAGCCGCGGCTCGGTGTCAGCTCGGTAATCTTGCGACCGATGGTCGCCATCACCTTGAAGCCGTAGGTGGCCAGGCCGACGACGATACCCAGGCCACCGAGCAGCAGGATCCAGGACGGCATGGTGGCCTTGGCGGCTACCGTGCCCATCTGCACGGTATTCACCACTGCCGCCAGTGGGCCGACGGCGTTGGCCACGTCGTTGGAGCCGTGGGCAAAAGCCATGGCACAGGCGGTAAAGATCATCAGGATGGCGAATACCCGCTCCACATTGTAGAAGCGGTTGTCCTTCTCCTTGCCGGGATCCCGCTTGATGCGCTTGAGCATCATGACGCCAATACCCATCACGATCAGGCCGGCGATGGCGGCGATACCTGCATCCTGAAGGAAGTTCAGCTGGATATTGGCATCCTTGAATACATGTTTCAGGCCCTTGGTAAGGGTCACCATGGCGATCATCCAGCCCACGGCGAACATGTAAATGGGGATGTAGCGCTTGGCGTTGGCAAACGGGTCTTCGGTATTGAGGATCAACCGCTGCACGCTGCGGAACAGCAGGAAGGAGATGGTCCCGGCGAGCACCGGGGACACCACCCAGCTGGCGACGATGCTGCCCACCTTGCCCCAGGCCACTGCGTCGACGGAAATGCCGACCGCAGAGAAGCCGACGATGGCGCCGACGATCGAGTGGGTGGTAGAGACAGGCCAGCCGAGGATGCTGGCGATCAGCAGCCAGGTGCCCGCTGCCAGCAGGGCCGATAGCATGCCGTAGACCAGAAGTTCCGGCTGTTCGGAAAAGATCTCCGAGTCGATGATGCCCTTGCGGATGGTGGAGGTCACCTCACCGCCGGCCAGGTAGGCCCCGGCAAATTCGAACACCATGGCGATCAGGATCGCCTGCTTGATGGTCAGGGCGCGGGACCCCACCGAGGTACCCATGGCGTTGGCGACATCGTTGGCACCCACGCCCCAGGCCATGAAGAATCCGAATAGACAGGCAAGGATCAGGAAGATATGCCCGTACTGACTGATAATTTCCATCGAGCTTCCCCCTTATCGCGCCAGCAGTAACTGCAATCGGTTGCCCACACCGTGAGCACAGTCGGCGAGGTCGCCGACCCACTCGATGACCCGGTAGAGGAAAATCACATCCACCGGCGGCAGATCCTTCTCGATGCCGAACAGGGAGGCGCGGATTTCCACTTCCAGCTTGTCCGATTTCCGCTCCAGGTCATCCAGCTCTTCGGTCATGCGCTGAGCGATATCCACTTCGCGGCCGGCGAAGCCCGACTCCAGCAGTTCGTCCAGCTCATTGATGGCGCGCAGTGCCTGGGCGGAGGTGGCGACGACACTTTCGACGAAGGTGCCCATCTGGTTCTGCAGTTGGGCGGGAATTTCCATTTTGCGACCGATGGCAAGGCCGGCGATATCCTGGGCTGTGTTGGCGATCTTGTCCTGGGCGTGCAGCAATTCCAGCAGGTCGGAGCGGGACACCGGCATGAACAGACTGTCCGGCAGGTGCAGGCGCAGATCACGCTTGATATCGTCGGCGCGGTTCTCGGCGGCGGAAATGCGCTTCTGGATTTCCTCAGCCTTGGCCAGGTCGCCCTGGATCAGGGCTTCGAAGAAGGGAACCAGGTCGGCGGAGGCCTCGTGGGCTGTCGCCATATGCTCTTTGATCGGCTTGATCGGCGAGCGGCCAAACAGGTTGGCGATATTGGACAGGGGCATGGTTAGCTCCTCGGCTCGGGGTCGAAGTGGCGCGCATGGTACCTTAAACCGCGGCAAACGCGGTAACCGGGTGGACGGATTGCCTGTCGCGGGGCGTCGAAGGGGCTACAATGCCCCGTCGGCCTGTTCCCGGGCAACGCAACCCGGGTGTTCAAGCAAAAGAATAGAAGAAGAGTGTTCCCTATGGCTGCAAGTAAATTGGCGGACCGTTTGCTGGACCTGGCGGGGCTGCTGGAGGACCTGGTTGGTCAGGGCCTGGTCAGCCGCAAGGATGCCAACCGGCTGATCGGCACCCCACGCACAGCCGAGCAGGCGCAGATGCATCCGCTCTCCTACATCGCCAGCTGTGAGTTGGAGAACCTCAAGGCCCCCGGGCGGGTGCTGGACAGCGAGACCCTGACCCAGTGGCTGGCCGAGAGCGCCTCGCACCGCCTGTACCATATCGACCCGCTGAAGGTGAACGTGGCGGCGATTACCGAGGTCATGAGCTTCCAGTTCGCCAAGCGCCACCAGATCCTCTGTGTGGAGGCGAGCAAGGACTCTCTGCTGGTGGCCACCGCCCAGCCGTTTACCCATGGTTGGGAGGAACAGCTGGAGCACACCAGTGGTCGCTCGGTGCAGCGGGTGGTGGCGGATCCGGCGGATATCCAGCGCTACTGTGTCGAATTCTACTCCCTGGCCAAGTCCATCTCCGGTGCCAGTGGCCTCAAGGGCAGTGCCTCCAGCGGTAACTTCGAGCAGCTGCTGGAGCTGGGCAGCCTCAAGGACCCGGAGGCCAATGACCAGCACATCGTCAATATCGTCGACTGGCTGTTGCAGCACGCTTTCGACCAGCGCGCCAGCGATATCCATATCGAGCCGCGGCGGGACCTGGGCCGGATCCGGTTTCGTATCGACGGCGTGCTGCACCCCATCCACGACCTGCCGGACCAGGTGAACGCCGCTGTTACCAGCCGCCTGAAGATCCTCGGCCGCATGAACGTGGCCGAGAAACGCAAACCCCAGGACGGCCGCATCAAGACCAAGCGTCCGGATGGCCGCGAGGTGGAGTTGCGCCTCTCCACGCTGCCCACCGCGTTCGGGGAAAAGCTGGTGATGCGGATCTTTGATCCGGAGGTGCTGGCCCGTTCCTACAGCGATCTGGGCCTTGGCGGCGATGACCTGGCCCGCTGGCAGACCATGCTGGGCCGTCCCAACGGAATCGTGCTGGTGACCGGGCCCACCGGCTCGGGCAAGACCACCACCCTCTATACAGGCCTCAAGCAGCTGGCGACCAGCGAGGTGAATGTTTCCACCATCGAGGACCCGATCGAGATGGTGGAGGAGAGCTTCAACCAGACCCAGGTGCACCACGCTATCGGGCTGGATTTCGCCGCCGGCATCCGCACCCTGATGCGGCAGGACCCGGACATCATCATGGTGGGGGAGATCCGCGATCTGGAGACGGCGCAGATGGCGGTGCAGGCAGCGCTTACCGGCCACCTGGTGATCTCTACCCTGCACACCAATGACGCGCCCACGGCGGTCACCCGCCTGCTGGACCTGGGCTTGCCACATTACCTGCTCAAGTCCAGTGTGCTCGGGGTCATGGCCCAGCGCCTGGTGCGGACCCTGTGCCCGGCCTGCAAGCAAAAGGACAGCGTCAGCGATGACGACTGGCAGGCCCTGACCCGGCCGTGGAAGGCGCCGAAGCCCGAAGTGGTCTATCGCCCGGAGGGCTGTCTCGAGTGCCGCAATACCGGCTATCGCGGCCGGCAGGGAATCTACGAGATACTGCCTTTCACCGAGTCGATCCAGGGGCTGGTGACTGCCGACTGCGACCTGCAGGTATTGCGCCGCCAGGCCATGCGGGAGGGCATGAGCAGCCTGCGGCTTTCCGGAGCCAGGAAAGTCGCCGCCGGCATCACCACCGTGGCAGAGGTGCTGCGGGTGGCGCCACCACCGGATATTGCCTTCTGATCCAAACACCGTCGCATCATCAAAAACGCTCGTTTTAGGCCACGCTTTCAGGATGAATCACGCCATGTTCGACGCCGCTCACTGTCCCGCGGAACTGCAGTCACTGCTGGAGGAGCGCTGGCAGCGCTGGTGCGGGGCGGTGGGCGACGAGCCGATGGGCGAGGTTGTCTCCGCGCTGAATAAGGCAGAAGCACAGCTGGCAGTTGCCCGCAGTTTCATCGGTTCGGATTTCTTCGTACAGCAGTGCTGTCGCTATCCGGATCTGTTGCCGCAGCTGCTTGCGGAGGACGATCTGGGGCTCGACAGCGACTGGATGCGCACCATTGACGAGGAGGCGGAGCTGGATCGGGCCCTGCGGCGGCTGCGCAACCGGGTCACCGCCGAGGCGATCTGGCGCGATTTTGCCGGCCAGTGGGATATTCCCCGGGTCTGCAGGCGCCTGTCGGACCTGGCCGAGACCTGTATCCAGGCTGCCCTCGAGTGGCATCACCGCGATCTCATAGCGCGTTATGGCGAGCCGCGGGATCGCGATGGCAACGCTCAGTCCATGGTGGTGCTCGGCATGGGCAAGCTGGGTGCGCGCGAACTCAACCTGTCATCGGACATCGACCTGATCTTTGCTTATCCGGAACCCGGCGCGACCGATGGCGAGCGCGGGCTCGAGAACCAGAAATTCTTCCAGCGCCTGGGTCAGCGGATCATCAAGTCCCTCGATGCCATCACCGCCGACGGTTTCGTGTTCCGGGTGGACATGCGCCTGCGCCCCTATGGCGACAGCGGTCCGCTGGTGAGCCACTTTGCCGCCATGGAGGACTACTACCAGACCCAGGGCCGCGAGTGGGAGCGCTACGCCATGGTCAAGGCGCGCCCGGTGGCCGGGGACGCGGCACTGGGCGCGGAACTCATGGAGCTGCTGCGCCCGTTCACCTACCGCCGCTATATCGACTTCAGCGCCATCGATGCCCTGCGGGAGATGAAAGGGCTGATCCAGCGCCAGGTCCGCGCCCGGGGGCTGGTGGACAATATCAAGCTGGGCCGGGGCGGCATCCGCGAGGTGGAGTTCATCGCCCAGGCCTTCCAGTTGATTCGTGGCGGCCGCGAGCCGGCGCTGCGGGAGCGCAACCTGCTCACGCTGTTGCCCCTGCTGGAACAGGATGGCCATCTGGACGAAGGTGTCGCCGGGCCCCTGGCCGAGGCCTATCTACTGTTGCGCCGGGTAGAGCACGCCCTGCAGGCGGAGCGGGACCAGCAGACCCAGACCCTGCCCACCGAGGAGCACCGCCGGGCGGCGCTCGCCTATGCGCTGGGTTGCGATGGCTGGCAGGAACTGCTGGATCAACTGGCGGGGGCGCGCCGGCTGATCGAACGCGAATTCGACATCGTCATCGCGCCGCCGGAGGAAATCGCTGAGCCCAGCGCGGCGGAGGAGTGGGAAGGTCTGTGGGCCAGTTGTACCAGTGAGGAGGGCCGCGAAGTCAATCTGCTCAGCCTGCAGCGTGCGGGCTTTGCTCCACCCGAGGAGGCCCTGCAGCCCATCGCCGATCTCCACAGCTCACCCATGGTGCGGGCCCTGCCCAACGCCGCCCGCGAGCGCCTGGACCAGTTTATGCCGCTGCTGCTGGCCGCGGCCGCCCAGGAGGAGCAGCCGTTACTGGCGGTGCAGCGGGTATTACCGCTGGTGCGTGCGGTGCTGCGCCGCAGCGCCTACCTGGTGCTGATCAATGAAAACCCGCCGGTGCTGAGTCAACTGCTGCGGCTGTGCAGTGCCAGCCCCTTCATTGCCGACCAACTCGCTCGTCATCCCATCCTGCTCGACGAACTCCTCGACAGTCGCCGGCTGCTGGCGCCGGCCTCGGCGGTCGATATCGCCAATGAGCTGCGCCGGGAGATGCTCAGGGTGGATCCGGAGGACCTGGAGGCGCAGATGGAGGCCCTGCGCCACTTCAAGCAGGGGCAGGCATTGCGTATCGCGGCGCAGGAAGTGACCGGAGCGCTGCCGCTGATGAAGGTGAGCGACTCCCTCACCTGGCTTGCCGAGGCCATCCTGCAGCAGTCGCTGGTGCTCGCCTGGCAGCAGGTGGTGGCAAAGTACGGTCAGCCCGCCGACGCCTCCGCGGACGACATGCGCTTCGTCATCATCGCTTACGGCAAGCTCGGGGGGCTGGAACTGGGCCACGGATCGGACCTGGATATCGTCTTTGTACACGATGCCGCTCCCCAGGGCGTGACGGATGGCGAGCGCGCCATCGACAACCTCAGTTTCTACACCCGTCTGGCCCAACGGCTGATTCATATCCTGCAGACCCGCACCCTCAGCGGGCCGCTTTACGAAGTGGATACCCGCCTGCGGCCCTCGGGCAACTCGGGCCTGCTGGTGACCTCGCTCGCGGCCTTCGAAAAATACCAGCGCGAGAGCGCCTGGACCTGGGAACATCAGGCACTGGTACGGGCGCGGCCAGTGGCAGGCAGTGATCGCCTGAGTGCTGATTTCGACCAGCTGCGGCTCGACTTGCTTTGTTCGCCGCGGGACGAGCAGAAGTTGCGTGAGGACGTGGTGGCGATGCGCGATAAAATGCGCGCACATCTGGATAAGAGCAATAAGGATTCGTTCGACCTCAAGCAGGGCCCGGGCGGTATTGTCGATATCGAGTTTATGGTTCAATATGCTGCTCTGGCCTGGGCGCATAAAGCGCCTTCGATCGTGCGTTATACCGATAACATTCGCATTCTCGAAAGTCTCGACGAGGCAGGCCTGATGTCGGCCCACCAAGCCGGACATCTGATCGACGCCTACAAAGCCTACCGATCTGAGGGTCATCGCCTGGCATTACAACAACTGCCGGGAGTAGTAGACGGTGACCAGTACAAAGCGGAAAGAAAGACCGTTTCTACAAACTGGCAACAGCTGTTCGGCTGAAGCGCGTGCGCTCCCGCCTCTGCTGTGCTTTGTGCATAAACTGTTTTTCAGGAATCCGATTTGCGGATTTGTAGGAGTTTTCCATGTCTTTTGCCGATCGCGACGGCGTTATCTGGTTTGATGGCGAGCTGGTTCCCTGGCGGGATGCCCGCATTCATGTGCTGACCCACACCCTGCACTACGGCATGGGGGTGTTCGAGGGCGTGCGTGCCTATGAAACCGATGCCGGCGCCAGTATCTTCCGTCTGCACGACCACACCCGGCGTCTGTTCCGCTCCGCCAAGATCATGAATATGGCCATGCCCTATGATGCCGAGACCCTCAATGAGGCGCAGCGCATGGTGGTGCGGGAGAACAACCTGAGCGAGGCCTACCTGCGGCCGATGGCCTTTTACGGCTCCGAGGGAATGGGCCTGCGCGCCGATTCCCTGCAGACCCATGTGATCGTGGCCGCCTGGGAGTGGCCCAGTTACATGAGTCCGGAGGCGCGGGAGCTGGGTATCAAGGTGAACACCTCGTCCTATACCCGCCACCATGTGAACATCAGCATGTGCAAGGCCAAGGCCAACGGCAATTACATCAACTCGATGCTGGCCCTGCAGGAGGCGATCCGCAACGGTTGCGAGGAGGCCCTGCTGCTGGACCCCGAGGGTTACGTGGCCGAGGGCAGTGGTGAGAATGTTTTCATTGTCAGCGATGGCGTGATCTACACCCCGGAGCTGACCTCATGTCTCGATGGCATCACCCGCAACACGGTGATCGAACTGGCCCGCGAATGTGGTTACCAGGTGGTAGAAAAACGGATCACCCGCGACGAGGTTTACATCGCCGACGAGGCCTTCTTCACCGGTACTGCCGCAGAAGTACTGCCGATCCGCATGCTGGACGGCCGCACTATTGGCGCGGGCCGCCGCGGTCCCATCACCAAGCGCCTGCAGGAGCTGTACTTCGATGTGGTGCAGGGCCGCAGCGCGGCGCACCGCGGCTGGCTGACCGACGTAGTGGACCAGCCGCCGGAGGTCACGGCGAAGATCGCCTAATTGAGTGCCAGTTTTGGTTTGAAAGCCCGGACATGTCCGGGCTTTTTTGTTTGAGGGTGATGGTCCAGTGCGGTGGCGGCGGGGCACCGGGGGCGACCTTTCGAAAACGCACGAGTACGTCCCTGTAGCTCCGTCTGTGACGTCCCTGTCACAGACGGTTTCGAAAGGTCGCCCCCGGCACCCCTCCTTCGGTTCCAGGCTTTGTGGGCAGTCCATGATCAATCCGGTCGCAAAGGGCTGGTCAATGTTGCTTGAGGATCGTCTTGCTGCAGAGCAGGACAGCAGGCTCCAGGACTAAACTAGATAAGCTCAATGAGACGTGAATCGAAGGCATGGCGCCAGATGGATGCTTCCGAAACCGTCGGCGACATAGACGTCGCCGCCGGAGCATACAGGGAAGTACTTGTGCGTTTTCGGAAGCATCCATCTGGCGGCTTGCCGCCACGCAACCCGCCGCTCCCCAAGAAAAGAAAAGCCCGGAGAACCCGGGCTTATACAAAGTGAAAAACAGTGGCAATCAGCAGGCGCTGGTATCCGGTCGGCCGACGCAGTAGTAACAGAAGCCGGCTTCCTCCATTTCCTCCGGCTCGTACTGATTGCGGCCATCGAAGACCACAGGGGCCTTCAGCAGGTTTTTGACTTCGGCGGTATCCAGCGCCTTGAACTGCTGCCACTCGGTGGCCACGATCAGGGCGTCCGCGCCCTTGAGGGCCGCCTCTTTGGTGCCGCAGAGCTCGAGGTCGTCGCGGTCGCCGTAGATGCGCTGGCACTCTTCCATCGCTTCCGGGTCGAAGGCGCGCACGCTGGCACCTTTTTCCCACAGGCGCTCCATCAGGACCCGGCTGGGTGCCTCGCGCATATCGTCGGTATTGGGTTTGAAGGACAGCCCCCAGAGTGCGAAAGTTTTCCCCTGCACACCACCCTCGTAGTGGGCGAGAATTTTCTCGGCCATATAGTGCTTCTGCTGCTCGTTGCGGGATTCCACCGCCGCGAGGATTTCTGCGGAGAGCCCCAGCTGTTGAGCTGAAGAGATCAGGGCCTTGACGTCCTTCGGGAAGCAGGAACCACCGTAGCCGATACCGGCGTAGATAAACTGGTAACCCACACGCGGATCGGAGCCAATGCCGCGGCGCACGGCCTCGATGTCGGCCCCAACCTTGTCGGCGATATTGGCCATCTCGTTCATGAAGCTGATCTTGGTGGCCAGCATGCAGTTGGCCGCATACTTGGTCAGCTCCGCGCTCTTCACATCCATCACCAGGATTTTCTCGTGGTTGCGGTTGAAGGGCGCGTAGAGGTGACGCAGCTTTTGCTCGGATTGCTTTTCCGAGGTGCCGATGATGATGCGGTCCGGGCGCATGCAGTCGGCTACCGCTGAGCCTTCCTTGAGAAATTCCGGGTTGGAAATTACATCGAAGGCCAGGTCGCTGAGACCGCGCTCCGCCAGTCGCTTGCTGACGGTTGTCCGTACCTTGTCGGCGGTGCCGACGGGTACAGTGGACTTGTTGATGATGTATTTCTTCACCGTCATGTGCGTGGCAATGGTGTCGGCCACCGTGAGCACGTGGCGCAGGTCGGCAGAGCCGTCCTCGTCGGGGGGCGTGCCGACGGCAATAAAAATGAGCTCGCCATGCTCGACGCCGACGGCGGCGTCAGTGGAGAAAGAGAGGTTACCGGTGGCAATGCTCTCTTTGACCATCGGCTCGAGGCCGGGCTCGTAAATAGGGATATGGCCCTGTTTCAGGCGGGCGATCTTGTCTTCATCGATATCGATACAGACCACTTTGTTGCCGGCCTCCGCCAGCACTGCAGCTTGCACCAGGCCGACATAGCCGGTGCCGAAAACGGTGACATTCATCCGTGGGACTCTAGGGTTTGATGATTACTGATTTTTGAAAGTTCTTGCTGGCTGTCCGGGGCAGTTTTCTCTGCGGGACAGGCCAGCTGGTTGCGCACCAGCAGGACTGCCAGCGGGATCCAGTAGAAGATCCAGATATAGCTGGGTTTGACCAGCGGCTGCTGGGCGTAGATCAGCATGGCGAGGGCGCCGAAGCCGAACCAGACCAGGTAAATGCCCGGCACCCAGCTGAGCAGCTGATCGCGGCGCAGGCCGATAAAGGCGATGGCGAGCAGCTGCCACAGGCAGGCGGCGACGCCCACCAGACCGGCGAAGCGGGCCACGTCTAATAAATAATTGTGCGGGTGGGGCAGCACATGGTCCAGTTCGATGAACTGCTTGTGTACCAGGCCGCTGCCGATCCACGGCGACTGCAGAAACCCTTCCAGGCTCTTGGCCCACAGCTCCAGGCGAATGGAATAGGCGGCACCGCGGTGCAGCAGCGGCAGGTCGCCGTACAGGAGCAGGTAGGCTGCCGGCAGGACTGCAACCGCGCCCAGTATCACCAGCACCCGCAGGACTTTCGAGTGGCTCACCACCGCGGCCAGGCAGATGGCGAAGGCGGCCATCACAATCGGGATCTTGGTCTGCGAGACGACGATATAGACGCAGCCGAGGCCCAGTCCCAGCCAGGACAGTGCGCGCCAGCGGCGGGAATCCAGTGACAGACCGTAACAGCAGAACAGCACATGGAAGCCGTAGAGCATGGCGGTCTTGTCGATATTGTTCTGCATCGAGATGCCGCCGATGCGGTACAGCTTGCGGAAGCCGCCATCGAGGCCATACACCACCAGCGAGGCGGCGCAGGAGACCGTACCGAGCACAATCAGCCAGCGCAGCCAGCGGTGCAGCATCCCGTCGCCGCGCTGCTCCATCACCAGAAACAGCGCGCAGTAAAACAGCACGAAGTAGGCAAGGACCTTGAAGTAGAAGCTGATATCGCGCTCCACCGTGGCCGTCGTATTGTCGGCCCACAGCGTGGAGACTGCCAGTATCAGGGGCACGCTGATAAAACAGGCGAACTGCCAGCTGCGCAGGAATGCCCAGTCCCGCCGCCAGGCCAGTAGCAACAAGGTGGCCGGTAACAGGGTCAGGTAGAACACCGTCTGCAGGCGACCCACATCGGGCAGCAGATGGAAGCCGACCAGCATCAGTAACAGGCTGGCGCTGGCAAAACGGATGAGCCCGGTGACCCAGCGGGACTCAGGCTGGCGGTAAAGTTCGTGAAGCGGATGGGGGTTACTGCTACATCCAGACATGATTATTTGATCCACACATAGTTGTGGCTGTACGGCAGGTTCATCGAGGTCTCGACGATGTACTGGGCGTACAGGGTGTTGTTGATTTCCCGGTGGAAGAATTCCCGGCAGCGGCCGGCCCAATCCCGGCGTTTGTCGTCGTCCGAATGGAATTCGACAATCCGCTGCAGCAGAGATTCCTCACTGTCGAAATAGACCAGCGTCTCCGCCGGCATGAACTCATCGAAGCGCGCCCCCGCGTGGGTGAACACCAGCAGGCCATTGCCGGCCAGCTGTGCCATGCGCGCCGAGGAGTACCAGTGGAATCCCTCCTGCCGATTCAGGTTCAGGCCCATCTTGCTGTTGGCGAGGATGTGATCGTAGTCGCGGCCCCACAGGGTCGGTTGGTCGTACATGCCCGGGGTGCGGAAGTTCAAATCAGCCGGCAGGTTGTCCTTCAGGTACTGGACGATTTTGCCGCGCTCGGTATACGCCTGGGCCTTGCTGCAGAACAGCAGGTCCACTTCCAGGTCGCTGTGCGCGCTGCAATCGGCTGTCTCCACTGATGGGTCGACCGGGTTGGGCATATGCCAGAGACTGGCCCGCTTGCCCTCATAGCGCTTCAGGTCCTCGACGCCGGTGGAGACAAACATGGCATCGGCGATCTCGCAGCGCCTGGCGATGTTGTCTGAATTGCGCGGCACGAACAGCGGGTCGTTGTTGCAGGCGGCGATCACGGTCTGCGGGCGCAGCCGGCGGATCTCGGCAAAGGTCTCGTTGTCAATCAGGTCACAGTGACCGAAGATCACCAGGTCCGGCTCGAACGCCTCCACGCTCTGCAGCAGGCGCTGGTTAACCTTCTTGCGGCTGACCAGTTCGCGAATACGGAAGGGTGCCTCGAATGCGGCTACATCCCGGTCGCTGAACGCGAGCACATTGTGCCCGGCGCGAATCAGCCCGCTATACAGTTTGAGCGCCCAGCTGACCGAGGTGTGGCCATATTTGCGCTGCTGGTGATTGTCGACGTGGATGATACGCATAGGGGTGGGTAACACTGGATGAACGGGTAAAACGCCGCATAGGGTGCCGTACTGCTGCTCCGGCCTTTCCCTGCTTTAGTCGGCGAGACTCGGCAAAAGCCGGCAAGGGTCAAGTGTTCGGCGTCGATACTGGGTCGGGATTATACCGGCGGCGCGCGGAAGACGTCCATTTGGCAGCCGGTGAGGAAGAGCGGTTCCCCGCCGGGTAGCGGTTGAGCACAATAGCGGCCCCTGTGACCGGTTCTATAGTACAGGGTGATCGGGTAGCATTGGCTCCCGCGGCCGGCGGCCCACTACCAATCTCTACACCAATCTCTAGAGTCGGGGTTCTCCATTTGCGACTGACGGTCTGGCGTTTTCTCGACGGTAATCGCGCCCACGAAAAGCAGACGGCGGCGCTGGTCAGCGGTCTGCGTACCTGCGGTCGCGAGGTTGAGTGTCACGATATCCCCGCTACCCGTCCCGGCAAGCTCCTGCTGCGCGGTCTCGACCGGCAATTGGACGCACTGCCGCAGCCGGACTTTATTCTCGGCGCCGGCCATCGCAGCCACTGGTCGGTGTTGTTTGCGCGCCGCTACTACGGTGGTCGCAGTGTGGTGGTGATGCGCCCGTCGCTGCCGCTGCACTGGTTCGATTTCGCCATCATCCCCGAGCATGACCGTCCGCCTCCGCTGGAGAGTGTGATCCTCAGCCAGGGCGCCCTGACCGAACCGCTGCCGCGGGGGCAGCGCCGCCCGGGCAAGGGGCTGATCCTGCTGGGCGGGCCGAGCAAGCACTTCAACTGGGATGCGAGCGCTGTACACGGTAGCCTGCAGCGCCTGCTGTCCGAGCCCCTGGACTGGACCCTGTCCGATAGCCGGCGCACACCGGCAGGCAGCCTCGAGGGCCTGCCGGCCGGATCCGCTACCATCTGTGACTGGCGCGAATGCCCACCCGGTTGGCTTGCTGGGCAGCTGGCAGAGTCGGAGCAGGTCTGGGTCACCGGCGACAGTGTGTCGATGATCTTCGAAGCCCTGCAGAGCGAGGCGCGGGTCGGGGTCATCACATTGCCGAGCCGCCGGCGGGCCAACAAGGTGCGCGCCGCGGTACAGAGGCTGGTGGATCAGCAGCGGCTGACCGACCGTGTGGAGGATGTTGCAGTCCCGGTGGGGCCGCCGCGGGATCCCCTGGCCCAGGAAGTCCTCTGTGCGCGTGCACTGCTGCGCCGCAGCGGACACCTGGCTGATTGAGCATGCGCTGTTGAGGTGAGCATGATCCTGATTTCGACCCAGTGTTTCCCACCCCGGCGCGGCGGTATCGAAAACCTGATGGCGGGGCTGGCGGACAACATCGGCCGCGCCGGTAACGAGGTGCGGGTGCTGGCCGATCGGGTCGGGGGGGGCGAGGATGCCGCAGCCGGAGCCTACGAGGTACGTTTCTTCGGCGGCTGGAAACTGTGGCGTCGCCGGCGCAAGGCGAGTGCCGTGCGATCTGCAGTTCGTGCCGGAGGAGTCGAAGGCGTTTTTGCGGACTCCTGGAAAAGCGCCGAGCTTCTCGCAGGCCTGAAAGTGCCGCTGGCGGTGCTCGCTCACGGTATGGAGTTTCCCGCCCACCCCAGTGATGCCAAGCGTGCACGGATCCGGAAAGCGCTGGCCGCGGCCGATAGCGTGATCGCCAACTCCGCCTACACCGCCGGCCTGGTGCGCCCTTATCTGGAAGATGAATCGCGCCTGATCGTCATCAATCCACCCATCGATGCCCAGCCGGAGGCTCAGCCACAGGCGCTGTCAGCACTGGACAAAGTGATCGCCGGGCGGGAACCGCTGCTGCTGACGCTGGCGCGTCTGGAGCCCCGCAAAGGGGTGGATGCGGTGATCCGGGCGCTGCCGGAGGTGCGCAGGCATCATCCGCAGGTGCTGTATGTGGTGGCGGGCAAGGGCAGTGACCGTCCCCGGCTGGAAGCGCTCGCCGCTGCCGAGGGGGTTGCGGACTGTGTGCACTTCGCTGGCGCCGTGAGTGATGCAGAAAAGGCCGCCTGGTTTTCCCGGGCAGACCTGTTTGTGATGCCGGCGCGTCGCGAGGGGGACTCGGTAGAGGGATTCGGCATCGTGTATCGCGAGGCCAACTGGTATGGGGTGCCGGCGCTGGCGGGCCGCGAGGGCGGAGCTGCCGATGCAGTGATCGAGGGAGAGACCGGGCTGCTGTGTGATGCCGCCGACCAGGCGGATGTCACCGCCCATCTCCTGTCGCTGCTGGATGATCCCGGACGTCTCCGGCGCATGGGAGAAAATGCCGCCGCCCTTGCCCGTGGAGAGGGGCAGTGGCGCAACGCCGTTGAGCAGTTCCTCGGCGCGCTGCGTTAGGTATCGCATCAGACGCGGGCGCGCAGGGGTGGGTTCAGGAACGGGAGTACCTGTCTTCGAAGCGAACGATATCGTCCTCGCCCAGATACGAGCCGGACTGCACCTCGATCAGCTCCAGCGGGATGCTGCCCGGGTTCTCCAGCCGATGCTTCACGCCGAGGGGAATATAGGTGGACTGGTTCTCGCTCAAGAGCATCTGCTGTTCACCACAGGTCACCCGCGCAGTGCCGGAGACCACCACCCAGTGCTCGGCCCGGTGATGGTGCATCTGCAGGCTCAGCTGGGCGCCGGGGTTCACCACGATCCTCTTGACCTGGAATCGCTCGCCGGCATCCACTGAATCGTAGTAGCCCCAGGGGCGGTAGACCTTGCGGTGCACCATGGCCTCCGGTCGGTTTTCCGACTTCAGCCTCTCGACCACCTTTTTTACATCCTGCACACGATCTTTGGCGGCCACCATGATGGCATCGTCGCTCTCCACCACCACCAGGTTGTCGAGACCGATAAGCGCAATGAGCTTGCGATCATTCTGCACGTAACAGTTTCGGCTGTCGTAGAGGATGACATCGCCGTCGGTCGTATTGCCCAGTTCATCTTTGTCGGAGATCTCCCAGAGTGCGGACCATGAGCCCACGTCACTCCAGCCGCAATCGAGGGGCACCACGACCGCATCGTGGGTCTTTTCCATCACGGCGTAATCGATTGAATCTTCGGGGCTCTCGAGAAATGCGCTTTTCCCGGGCCTGATAAAATCCGCATCCTGCGATGCTTTTGCCATCGCCCGTTCGCAGGCGCTCAAAATATCAGGTCGATGTTTGCCCAGTTCTTCCACATAGCGGCTGGCACGAAACAGGAACATGCCGCTGTTCCACAGGTACTCGCCGCTTTGCTGGTATTTCTCCGCGGTGGTGGTGTCGGGTTTTTCGACAAACTTGTCCACTCTGAAAGCCGCGTGCTCCTGGGCGTGTATTTCGCTGCCCCGGCGAATGTAGCCATAGCCGGTTTCCGGCGCGGTGGGCAGGATGCCGAAGGTAACGAGTGCGCCCTGGCTGGCAAAATGACTGGCGTGGGAAGCAGCCTGCAGGAAGGCGGCAGTATCGCGGATGGCGTGGTCGGCGGCCAGTACCAGCAGCAGCGGATCGCCTTCGCCGGAAGCCAGGCTGTGCAGTGCGGCCAGGGCCACCGCCGGTGCCGTGTTGCGCCCGGCCGGCTCCAACAGAATGGCGCCGTGGGGCTGTCTGCTCGCGCGCAGTTGCTCGGCCACGGTGAACCGGTGTTCCTCTCCGCAGACGATCAGGGGCGGCAGGTGCTCGAGCCCTGCGAGGCGGGCGCAGGTCTGCTGCAGCATGGTCTGGTCACCGCACAGGGGCAGGAACTGTTTCGGATAGAGCTGGCGGGAGAGCGGCCACAAGCGGGAGCCGGAGCCCCCGGCCATTATCACGGGCAGAATCATGATTCTGGAGAGCCCTTTCAGCGAGCTGGGTATTGGCGGCAGCAATTGCCACAGCTTTGTCATTCCTTGACTGATCAGTATGGACGCCGGACGAAGATGGGGCCATCCCGCGTGTTCGGGAGGGGGCGGGGGGGGAGTGACGGTACCTAGGAGTTGCCGCGCTCCGCCTCCTTCCAGGTGATGTTGCGGTCGGAGATTTCCCAGCGGATGCGCCGCCACATCCGCTCGATCCGCCTCTGGATATAGCGCTTGCGGGAGTGGGGGAAATATTCCGCCAGCGGCAGGAAGGCGGCGCAGCCGATGCCATCGATCAGGACGAGTTCCGGCTGACCGGTCTCCTCGCGGATCACCAGATTGTGGGGCAGGATGTTCTTGGTCAGCAGGCCGGTTTCCCGCAGCCACCGGGCAAAGCGATGCAGAGCCGCCTCAATCGTCTCGTCGAGCCCGTTGCATTGCAGGTAACGCTCAAGGGTCATGGCCGGCTGGCCGTGCTCGTCGGTAACCAGCTCGGTGACCGCAGCCGGTCCCTCGGAGGTCGCCTCGATGCCATACCAGCGGGCCAGGTGCCGCCAGGCATTGCTCGCCTCCCCGGCATTACGCAGCGCCCGCTGCCGGTAGCCATCCTGTTCGCGCAGGTTGTCATCAAACCGGCGGTTGCCCGCGAGTCGTTTGTACCAGGGCGCACGGCGGCGCAGTTCCTCGATCCGGCCGGTGCGCATCACCTTGACGCATTTTCCCGAATCCTGGGGGTGCCGGAAGCAGTGGCGGTTGCCGCCGCTGGCAAAGGGAGACTGTCCGGAGAGATCGATCACACATTCCTCCCCGATCTTTCCGCGAGCAAGCGCTCGTAAAGCGCCATGGTCCGCTCGGCCTGGGCTTTCAGGGTGAATTCCTCCTGCAGCACCGGGCGCGCGTCGCTGTCAAGCAACTCGAGGGTCTTGTTTTTCAGCGCCTGGATATCCCCGTCGGGCACCAGTCCCTGCGGGAAGCACGCCTCCAGGGACTCCGCCGGGCCACCGATATCGTAGCCAACCACCGGCGTTCCGATGGCCGCGGCCTCAATCACGGTGCGACCGAAGGGTTCGGGGCGCTTGGACAGGTTGTACACAAGGGCTGAGGCGCTGTACCAGTAGCGGATATCGCTGCGCTGGCCGACGAAAGAGACCCGCTCCTGCAGGCCGAGCTCCTCAGCCTGCTGGCGCAGCTCTTGTTCGTAGTGCTGTTTGTTCGGCTCGGCACCGCCCAGCACCACGCCGTGCAGGTCATCGCGCTCGAGGTCGGCCAGCAGTCGAAGGAAATCTTCCTGGCCTTTCCAGCGGGTCAGGCGGCCGGGCAGCAGCAGCCAGCGCTTGTCACGCAGCGCGGGGAACTCGGACTCCACGGATTCCCGCCAACCTGCCGGTGGGGTCAGGCCCGGGGAGAACTCGGCGGTGTCCACCCCGCGGTAAATGACTTCCGGGGGGCGCTGCAGGTGGCGGCTGTAATTGGCGGTCAGGTAATCGCGGACACAGCGGGAAATGGCGATGACCTGTTCGCTGCTCGCCATGATGGCGCTGTAGCGGTTGATCGAGTAGAGCCCGTGGGCGGTGCTGACCAGCCGGGGCCGCTGGCGTAGGTCGAGTTTTTTCCAGGCGAAATAGGTGAGCCAGGCCGGTATGCGGGAACGCACGTGGAGGATGTCCGGTTGCTCGGCGAGGATCAGCTGTCGCAGCGGGCGCACCTGGCGCAGGCTCAGCAGCGACTTGCGGTGGATGGGGGCGGATACATGGCGGGAGCCCTCCAGTTCGAGCTGTTCCACCATTCTGCCGCCATTAGAGACGACGATGGAATCATGCCCCGCAGCGACCAGCGCGCGGGCGAGGTCCAGCGTGCCGCGCTCGACGCCACCGGAATTCAGCGCTGGCAGCAACTGCATGACTTTCATCGGGGCCTCACATTAGCCTTGCCTGGGCAGGTGGCGCCGGATCAGTCCCGGGCCCCCACAGGCTTCGCGCAGTGATCCCGGTGCAGCGGTTTCCGGGAGGTTGTCACCCACGGCGAAGCAAAGCTGGGCATTATAGACATCCCTGTCGATGGGGTATAGGCTGCCAGAATTTCCCGCCCGGCGAACATTGCCGCTGCCTGCCGGGATTTGGCCGGTGACTGGAGTTGACGTTGCAACCACTGCTGGACATCTGTATCTGCACTTGCCAGAGGCCCGGGGAGCTGGGCCGCGCGCTGGAAAGCCTCGCGCATGTCGACTTGCCGGATGCGGTGCGGGTGTCCGTCACCGTGGTGGACAACGATCCCGGGCAGAGCGCCCTCTCCGTGGTCCGCGGTCTGGAAAACAGCTTTCCCCTGCCCATCTGCTACGCTGCCGAGCCCCGGCGCGGTATCCCCTTTGCCCGCAACCGCTGCCTCGACGAGGCCCAGGCCAAGGGTGCCGATTACCTGGTGTTCATCGATGACGACGAGTGGGTGGCCGCTGACTGGCTACAGAAACTGTACAGTTTTGCCCGAGGTGCGGGTGGGGGCGCGGTGGTTTGCGGCAGTGTGATCAGCCTGCTGCCCACATCGGCGCCGGACTACTACAACATGTTTTTCTCCCGCAAGCGGCGCCGTACCGGCGAGCGCCTGCCATATTGCGCCACTAACAATGTGCTGATCCCCCTGGCCGAAGTGCGCAGGCTGGGGTTGCGATTCGATGAGTCGCGTCCATTTGCCGGCGGGGAGGACGTGATGTTCTTTACCGCTGCCTCCCTGCAGGGGGTTGCGATCTTCCATTGCGCCGAGGCCGTAGTCTACGAGGATATTCCCGAGTCTCGCGCCAACCTGCACTGGTTGGCGCGCCGCAAGTATTCCGTCGGTATTACCCTGGCCCAGCAGAAACTGGCTGGCGGCCGCGGGCGTGTCGACGTGCTGGCGTCTGCATTACTGCAACTCTTCATGGCCTCAGCGGTGTGTATCCTCAGCCTTGCGGTGCGCCGCCAGCGGGAGCGGGCATGGCTGCGTGCCTGCCGCTCCGCCGGTATGGCCTGTGGCGTATTTGGGGCCGAGTCCCAGTTTTACCGCCGCGCCCACTCCTGAGCACCACCGCTGGGCTATTCTCGATCTGGCGGCTGCGCGTATAGCCGGAAGGCGACGCCGTGGTCGGGGGCGGGTAAACTGTCGCCCTTTTGCGCTCTAACCCGAATAGCCAACGCCCGCATGCAGTTTTTCTACACCTGGCTCCTGCGCCTTGCCCTGCCCGTAATCCTGTTGCGCCTCTGGTGGCGGGGTCGCTCCATGCCGGCCTATCGGCAGCGCTGGCGGGAGCGTCTGGGTCAGGTGCCATCCCGTGCGAGCCACCGCCCGCTGGTCTGGGTGCACTCGGTTTCCGTGGGAGAGACCCTCGCCGCAGTGCCGGTGATCGAGACACTGGCCGCCCGCCACCTTGACTGGCAGTGGCTGGTCACCACCACCACACCAACGGGGTCTGAGCGCGTGCAGGCGGCACTGGCAGCGAAGCTCGACGGCCGCCTGCTGCATTATTACCTCCCCTATGACCTGCCTGAATGTCTCACTCCCTTTCTGGAGCGCCTGCGCCCGGGGCTGCTGATCATCATCGAGACCGAGCTGTGGCCCAACATGCTGCGGCTTTGTGAAAAGCGCGATATTCCCGTATTGCTGGCCAACGCGCGCCTCAGCGAGAAGTCTGCCGAGGGATATGGCCGCTTCGCCTCCCTGACGAAAAAAATGCTGAACCGACTGTCCCGGGTGGTGGCCCAGTATCCGGCGGATGCCGAGCGGTTCGTGCGCCTGGGCCTGCCACCGGAACGCCTGCGCACCAGTGGCAACATCAAGTTCGATCTCACCATCGACCTGGGGCTCTCCAGTGAGGCCCAGGCCATCCGCCACCAGTGGCGCGGTGGCAGCAGGCGCCCGGTATGGCTCGCTGCCAGTACGCATGAGGGGGAAGATGAGCTGGTGCTCGAGGCGTTCGAGTGCCTGCGCGAGCGCTTCCCGGACCTTCTGCTGGTGCTGGTGCCGCGCCACCCGCAGCGCTTCGACAGCGTTGCGCGGCTTTGCCGGCAACGCGGTTTACACTGCCGCCGCCGCAGTGACGGTGGTCATGTGAATGCATCGGAGCAGGTGCTGATCGGGGACACCATGGGCGAGTTGTTGCGCTTCTACGGCGCCAGCGATGTGGCGTTTGTCGGCGGAAGCCTCGTGCCGGTGGGTGGCCACAACATGATCGAGCCGGCCGCCTGGGGGGTGCCGGTGGTCTGCGGGCCTCACCTGCACAATTTCAGCACCGTGGCGGAACTGCTGCTGGAGGCGGGCGCCCTGCGGGTCGCGGAGTCAGCGGAGGCGATCGCCGGGGTGGTGGCGGAGTGGCTGGAAGATCCTGAAATGCGTCGCCGGGATGGCGCAGCCGGTCGCCTGGTGGCAGAGGCCAATACCGGGGCCCTGGGGCGCCTGCTGGAGGAAATCGAAACGCTGTCGGCTGGGCTCTGATGGCAGGTTGCGGGTAGATCGCGGATACAAACAAAAAAGCGGGGCATAGCCCCGCTTCAGAGTGAGAGTTGTCGATCAGCCTCGCCATGCTTTCTAAATTGGCTCAGTGGCGACATAGCACCAGAACCGAGATTTCGAAAGCGCATTAATACGTCCATGTAGCTCCGTCGGGTACGTCCTGTACCCGACGGTTTCGAAATCTCGGTCCTGGCACTCTGCCTTAAATTCTGGCTGTGAAGCGTTGTTGGCAGCCTGAAGCGGGGCGCGGCCCCACTTTCTCTGTGTCCCGATCCGCTTACTTGGTGGGCTCCGCCGAGGTTGCCGGAGACTCGCCCACGCGAAGTACCGGCGTGGCCGGGTTCAGTTTCGCTTCCAGCTCCTGCAGGTCAGCGGGTGCCAGCAGGCCGGCCACGCGCTTCAGGCGCAGGGTGTTGTCGATGTAGTCGTAAATCGCATTGGCGTAATCGGTCTTGGCCTGGAACAGGGTCCGCTGTGCCAGCAGCACATCGACGATATTCCGGGTGCCCACCTCGTAACCGGCCTGGTTCGCCTCGAGGGCGCTTTGGGCCGAGATCACCGCCTGCTCCCGGGCCCGCACACGGGACACGTCAGTGACCAGGTTGCGGTGCAGGGTGCGGGTATCCTGAATGGTGTTGCGCTGCACCAGGTTGCGCAGGTCCTGGGCCCGGAATGACAGGTTGCGGGCCTCGCGGCGGCTGGCACTGAGGCGGCCGCCGGTGAAGAGCGGGATGTTCAGGGTCAGGGCTGTAACGGTGGTTTCCGTCGAGGTGTTGATCGGCAGTTCGACAGTCGGCTCACCGGGCACCGACGTTGACGAGCTGCCCTCGCGGCTGAAATCCGAATAGCTGACAGTTCCATACAATGTTGGCAGGTGCTCGGCGGCGGCGGCGCGGGCGCTGCTGCGCGCGGCATCGGCAGCCAGGCTGGCCGCCTTCAGGTCGAAATTGTTCTGCAGGGCAAAATCCACCCAGGCAGCGCGCTCGGCGGGCTCGGGGGGCGCGACGACAAAGTTGTCCTGCAGTGGCGCCACCTGATCGTGCTGGGCGCCGGTCAGGATCGACAGGGCATCGAAGTTGCTCAGCAGGGCGTCCTGGGCAGTCAGGCGGCGGGCAACGGCATTCTCATAGGCTGCCTGGCTGTCGTAGACATCAGTAATGGCGGTCAAACCAACCTCAAAGCGCTGGCGGGTCTGCTCCAGCTGCTTGGCCAGGGCCTCTTCCTCCGCCCGGGCGGCTTCCAGCACGTCATAGGCTCGCAGTACATCGAAGTAGGTGGTGGCAACCCGCAGCATCATCTCCTGCTGGTTGGCGCTGAACTCCGCTGCGGCCTGTTCGCTGACGGACTTGCCCTGCTGATAGCCGAACCACGCCGGCAGATCGAAGATGGCCTGGTCGAGGCGCGCGGAATAGACCTCGTCATCCACGTCTGTATTACGGCTGTTGGGGATGGAGATGACGCTGGTTGGACCAAACGTGTAGTCAAACTGGGTAGAGTTGGAGCTGGTGTTGCTGTGCTCGGCATTGCCGTTGATCTGTGGCAGCAGTGCGGAGCGCCCCAGGTTTTTCGCTTCGAGCCCCGCCTCGAAGGCGGCACGATCGGCGGCCAGCTGCGGGTCGTTGTCCAGCGCCTGCAGATAGACTTCCCACAGGGTGTCGGCCTGGGCCTGCATGGCACCGAGGCCAAACAGTGCGGCCGCGAGCAGGGATTTCAGGGGACGACGGGCGCCGTTACGGCCCCCGTGGATGGACTCAATTCTTTTCATCGAACTCTACTTCCTGTGGTGGATGCGGTCTCAAACATGCCAGTCTCCCCACTGGCCGGGCCCTTTGGGGGCCTTCAAGTCGCGAGAGTGTACCCCCCACCATGTGAGGGCGTCGAGGCGACGGGGCCCCCTTTTTGGTATATCTTCGTTGAACCGACACGAATGTGCGGTTACTCACCGCGGGGGCGGCCGGGGACACAGGCAGCGCCTTGCAGCGCTCTGTGGTCCTTTATAGACGTCGCCCCCGGGCATTTGGATGCACATAAGATCAAATGGATATCACTCGCCGATGGAGCAGGGTGCGAACGATTCCGCCACTGGCTGGCAGCAAGCCTGTCACGAGTGCGACCTGCTGCTTGGCAACAGCAGTGCCCCGCCCGGGGGCAAGCTGGTGTGCCCCCGTTGCGCCGCCCTGATCCATCGCAACCCGGCTCGCAGCATCCACTACACCGCGGCGCTCAGTATCAGTGGCTTACTGCTCTTTATTCCAGCCGCCACCCTGCCAATGCTCAATTTTTCGATCATTGCCTTCGGCTCGGAAAACACGCTGTTGAATGGCGTCTTCTCCCTGTTCGGGGCGGGCTATATATGGCTGGCTTCGCTGGTGCTGTTCTGTAGCGTCATTGCGCCTTTTTTTCGTTTTCTCCTGCTGGCCTTTATCAGTTTGGGCTGCCTGTGGGGAGCGCTGGACCGGCCGGTGGCGAGGGCGGTGCGCTGGTACCAGCACATCAAGGAGTGGGCCATGCTGGATGTTTACATGCTCGGCGTGCTGGTGGCGCTGATCAAGATGCAGAGTCTCGGCAGGATGGTAGTGGAGAGTGGCCTCTACTGTTTTGTCGGTCTGATGGTGCTCTCCAATCTGACCCTGTTGTCCTTCGACCAGCAATCAGTGTGGCGGCGCATGGCCCGTCGCAGGGCAGCGACGCAGGCTGCGGGCAATGGCGAGAGCAGTGGGGCGGCATCGTGAGTCGGACGGATACCGCACTGGAGCACGGCCTGTGCACCTGCCTGTGCTGCCACCAGCTGATGCGGCTGCCACCGGGTGAGACCCGTGGCCGCTGTGGTCGCTGCGGGGCCACAGTGCACGGGCGCATCGAGCGCAGCCTGATGCTGACATGGGCGCTGGTGCTCACCGGCACCTTTCTGCTGGTGCCCGCCAATATCCTGCCGGTGATGACGGTGATCTATCTCGGTTCCGGGGAGCCCAGCACCATTATCGGCGGTACTCTGGAGCTGTACCGCAATGGTCTCTGGGGCATTGCCCTGATTGTCTTTATCGCCAGTATTGCGGTGCCGGTGATGAAGCTGGTTGGGCTGGTGGTGTTGCTGCTGCAGGTGCAGTGGCGCGGGCCGCGCAACCCGATGCAGAGCATGCGGGTGTACCGGGTGGTGGCGGCCATTGGCCGCTGGTCGTTGCTGGACCTGTTCATGATCTCCATTCTGGTGGCGCTGGTGAATATGGGCGCCATCGCCGAGGTGCGCGCCGGCCCCGGCAGTACCGCTTTTGCCACGGTGGTGGTGGTGACCATGATGGCGGTGCGCACTTTTGATCCGCGCCTGCTGTGGGACGCCCGCTATCGCCGTACCGCCGAGTCGTCCGGGCTGCGGGACCCTGTCGGGGGAGGTGGCGATGGCTGATTCGCAGATCCCCGAGGCAGAGATCAAGCGCAGCCGCGGCCTGCCACTGGTGTGGGTGCTGCCGCTGGTGGCGGCCATCATCGCGGTCTGGTTGCTGTACCGGGACTTTACCCAGGGGGATATCCGCGCCGAGATCCTGTTTCCCTCCGGCGATGGCCTGGTGCAGGGCAAGACAGTGGTCAAATACTCCGGCGTCGATATCGGTGTCGTGCACGACTTTCGCCTGGTGCCCGGTGCCGAGGAGCTGGATGGCGCCGACGGGGTGCTGGCGGAAGTGGAGTTCAACCACAGTGCCGAGTTCCTGCTGGTGAAGGGCAGCCGCTTCTGGCTGGTGAAGCCGGAAGTATCGGTGACGGGTATTCGCGGCCTTGAGACCCTGGTGTCCGGTAACTATATCGCCGTGGAGCCGGGCACCGGCGAGCCGCAACGGGAGTTTGTCGCCCTGTCCCAGCCGCCGGCACAGGTGTCGGGGGAGGGTTTGCGGGTGCTCGTCCGGGCACCGCGGCTGGGGTCGCTGAACCGCGGCTCACCCGTCTACTACCGCCAGCTGGAGGTGGGTGAGGTAGAGAGTTACCGGCTGTCGGAGAATGACTCAGAAATCGAGGTCGAGCTGTTCATCCGCAAACAGTATGCCCACCTGGTACATCGTGGCAGCCGTTTCTGGAACAGTTCCGGCGTGTCCATCGAGGGGGGCATCAGCGGCGTGAAAGTGGATGTGGAATCCATTGCCTCACTGCTGGCCGGCGGCGTGAGCTTCTATACCCCCGAGAAGCAGCGGCAGTCGCCGCTGGCCAAGAACGGGCAGGAATACCGGCTCTACAACAGTTTCGCCGACGCAGATGCGGGCATTCCCATCACGCTCAATTTCGATCGCGGCGTCAATGTGACCCCGGGCAGCACGCCGGTGGTGTACCAGGGCATCAAGGTCGGGCAGGTCAGCGATACCAAGGCCAGCTCTTCCCTCAACGGCATGGCGGTCGAGGTGCTGATGGACCCGATCACCGATGACCTGCTCACGGACAATACCCGCTTCTGGATGGCCAACCCCACCATCGATATTTCCTCTGGCCTGAGCCAGTTGCTGGAGGGCAACCGCATCGAGGTGGACCTGCGCCGGGGGCAGCGCTCGGTGCGGGAGTTTCGCGCCTTTGCCGAAGCCCCGCAGCGGGATCCGCGCATGCCCGGCCTGCACCTGAAACTCAACGCCCGCAACCCGGGCTCCCTGCAGAGGGGCGCTTCGGTGTACTTCCGCAGGATTGAAGTGGGCCGGGTGCAGGGAATGGAACTCAATAGCGACGGTTCCGGCGTTACCGTGTTCGTGGTCATCCAGCCCCGCTATGCCCACCTGGTGCACAGCCGCACCCGTTTCTGGAACATCAGCGGCCTGCGCGCCAGTGCCAGCCTGACCGGGCTGGAAGTGGAGGCGGACTCGCTGCTGTCGCTGGTGCGCGGCGGCATCGCTTTCGGCAGCAGCCGCAGCGCGCGGGAGAATGCGCCGCCGGCAAAGAACGGCGACACCTTTCCCCTCTACGGCAGCCGCGAGGATGCCTTCGAGGAAGGACTGGAAATTACCATCGACCTGCCCTCTGCCGAGGGGATCAAAGAGGGGGCGGCTATTCGCTATCGCGGTATCCAGGTCGGGGAGATCCGGCGCCTGCGCCTGGGGCCGGACCTGGCCAGCGTGCAGGCGCGGGCGACCCTGTTTCATCATGCGGAACAATTCGCCCGCGAGGGCACCCGCATGTGGGTGGTCGGTCCTGAAATCGGCCTGGAAACCGTTGCCAATGTGGATACCCTGATCACCGGTCGCTACCTGTCGCTGGAGCCGGGTAGCGGCGCGCCGCAGACAACCTTTACCGCGGAATTGCAGCCGCCGCGCCAGGACCTGGCAGAAACCCTGATGCGCCCCGGGCTGACCGTGATTCTCAACGCCCCCCGTCGCGGCTCTCTGAGTGCAGGCAGCCCGGTCTACTACCGGCAGGTCCAGGTGGGGGAAGTGACCGGTTATGCTCTCGGCGAGCTGGCGGACCGGGTCTACATCTACGTCTATATCGAACCCCGCTACCGCACTCTGGTGCGGGAGGGCACGGTATTCTGGAGTGCCAGCGGAATCGACGTGAACTTCGGCCTGCGAACGGGACTCACAGTTCATACCGAGTCGGCCAGGGCGCTGATCGATGGCGGTATAGCCTTCGCCACCCCGGAAGCCCCGGCGATGGGGAGGGAAGTGGAATCCGGCAGCCATTACCCGCTCTATCCGGAGCCGGAGCCCGAATGGCTGGGCTGGCGTCCTAAAATAGAAATATATGCCAGCGAATTGCCGACCAAATGAGACCGCGATCCATCTGGTGTCGCGGGCACTGAACACAGGGAGCACACAGGGAGAGCGTTATGCAATTTGGAACCCTCGGACGGTTGACGGTGCTGGCACTCGGGGCCCTGGCGCTGATGGCCTGCGAAACTCTGGACGTAGAGCGGGTGCAGCCCGCCGAGGCGCCGGTGGCCTTTTCCACCTATGCCTGGGGGCAGTCCTCCCTCAATGAGACCCCGGGGGCTGCGGCCCGGCTGGTGGAGCTGGACGAAGACCTGCGTGACACAGTCGCGGCGTTGATGCAGTCCCGTGGCTACCGGCTTGTGGAGGACCCGACGACGGCGGATATGGTCATGGACTACCAGGTCGCCATTTTCGAGGAGGAGTTCGCCGGTGACGGGGATAACCCCAGCTGGGATGCCCAGTTCGATTCCAACGCCCAGAGGGGGGTAGTGGAACTGCCAAGCCAGGCGGGGGCGCCGCGGGTCATCCTGACGCTGGGGCTCGGCCGCCCCGGTGGCCGCGTGATCTGGGGCGGCAACGCGACGAAATTGCTCGCACGCCCGGAAAACCGGGAGGAGCGCCGCCGAGTGCTGAATGCCGCCGTCCAGGAGCTGTTGCGGGATCTGCCCGCCGCCACCTACTGATATCAGTTTTGCCCGCCGGGGCGTAAAGCCGGACAATGTAACGTGACCCCGGACAGGGATGCCGGAGCTCCAGATGCCGAAGTTTGCCCTGGGAGATCCGTATGCCTTTTCGATTCCCTGCTATTTTGCCGTCGCCCCGAAACTGCAGGGGGGCTGTCAGCGGCCTTTTCGCGGCCTGCCTGTGGCTGGCCGGCTGTGCCTCGGCGCCACCAGTGGCACTGGACTACGATCCGCAGGCGGATTTTTCCCGCCTGCAAACCTATTTCCTGCTCGACCCCCTGGCCAGCGGACCGGTGGCTCCCCTGGAACTGAAGCGGGCCCGCCAGGCGGTCGAGCGGCAGCTGCAACTGCGCTATCGCCCCGCCGCCAGTGCCGGTGATGCGGACTTCCTGATACGTGTCCAGTTGCAGGGCGCGGAGCGGGTCGTCGTCCACGAGGACCGGCTGGGTCTCTATGGAGGTCGCGGTCCCTGGGGCTTTGGCTGGCAGGTGCCTCTCAATGTGCGCCAGTACCGCCAGGTTTATCTCGTCATCGACGCGTTGAGCCCGGACAAAGCCCCCCTCTGGCGTGCCAGCCTGCCCTCGGCAGCCATGGGCGCGCGCAGCCCGGAAGAACAGCAGCTGCGGCTGGGAAGCGAGGCCGCGCTGCTGCTGAACCGCTTCCCGCCGTACTGACTGCACTTGGCGGGAACCCAGTCATCAGCCACGGATCAGTAAACATGCACCGGGAAACCGAAGAGCAGGAACCGCAACAGCAGGGCGACCTCAGCCCGCCATTCTCCGGCGATGCGGTGGACATACTTGAGCGCGAGACCGTATTCCGGGGCTTCTTCACCATGCTGCGGCTCAGACTTCGCCACCGCCTCTTTCGCGGCGGCTGGAGCGGCGAAATGCAGCGGGAACTGTTCGTGCGGGATCCGGCAGTGGGGGTGTTGCTGTATGACCCCGTGCGCGACCAGGTGGCCATGACCGAGCAGTTCCGGATAGGCGCCCTGGAGCGGGCCGCCGGCCCCTGGTGCCTGGAAGTGGTGGCGGGTATGGTCGAGAAAGGCGAAACGCTGGAGGAAGTGGCCCGCCGGGAGGTGCTGGAAGAGGCCGGGCTGGAGGTGGAGACCTTGCGCTATATCCGCAGCTACCTGCCGAGCCCCGGGGGCAGCAGTGAACGGATGCACCTGTACTGTGCGCTGGTGGACCTGGGCGGAGCCGGGGGCCACTTCGGGGTTGCTGATGAGCACGAGGATATCCGCCTGCGCATCCTGCCCTGCGAGCAGGTTTTTGCTGCGCTCGAGGGCGGAAACCCGGAGGGGACCCCCATCGACAATGCGGCCAGCATCATCTCCCTGCAGTGGCTGCAGTGCCACCGGGCGGAATTGCGGGCGACAGCGCAGGATGAACCCGTGCGGCCCTGAAACCCGGGGCTGCGCACGGAAACTGAGATCTGAATCACGGCGGCAAGCCGATTGGAGTGTCGATAATGACCCCACGGAAAGATCGGGCGACGATTGAGCATCAGGTCGACAGCCTGGTGCGGAAAAGTCGCAAAAAGGCAACCTACAAGGTGGATCTGCCGGCTTATCACGCCGACTGTGACGCCAACTATCTGCGCCTTTGCAAGCTGTTGCCCGGGCTCTCCAGCCGCGGTCACTGGCGCTACCAGATGCCCCATGGTGCGCTGGAGCTGGCCGTCATCGACCGCTCCCGCTACACCACGGAGGTGAGCCTCACGGCTACCGCCGAACCCGGGGAGGAGCGCTGGCAGGCCCCGCCAACACTGACGGTGCGGCTGTATCACGATGCACGCATGGCCGAGGTGGTGGCGGTGGATGGCCGCGGACCGCTGCCCGAGCCGGCAGCGGTGGCCGCGCGGCAGGGGCGCAACAGTCAAGACAGGAACGCCGCGCGAATGGGAGGCGCGGACGAGCGACAGCAGGCCAATCGCTTTCTCGGCGAGTGGCTCGGGCACTGCCTGGCAAATGGTCGCACGGAATTTGAATTGAGTTTGGATGGCTGGCGGCTGTAACGGACTGCTGTCGCCGCTGACGGAGAGCAAGATGCACGACTCCGTCCCGCCGCCCGGAGCGGCAATCAGATGGATCTGACCAACGAGTAAAGCAAGTGAGTGAAGAGTCAAAAGGTCGCGCACATCGACTGATACAGTTCACTGACCCCCACATTGGCGGTCGGAAGGACTATCAGTTGCTGGGGCTGGATACCAGTCGCACCCTGGATGAGGTCCTGTCCCGGATCGACAGCGACCAGCCCCGGGCCGAGCTGCTGGTGGCGACAGGCGACATCACCGCCAACGGCTCCGAGGCCGCCTATCGGCGTTTCCTGAAACGAATGCAGTCGGTGAGCAAGCCCTGGTACTGGCTGCCGGGCAATCACGACTCTGTACAGCGGATGGCGCAGCTGGCGCCGAGCCGGTTTCCTGAGGAAGTGGCACTCGGAGGCTGGCGGCTGCTGTTCCTCGATACCAGCGTGGAGAACCAGATTTCCGGCGGTCTGTCAGAGGCCCAGCTGGAACGACTCGGGATTCTCCTGCAGCGCGACCGTGAGCGGCCGGTGCTGATCCTGATGCACCACCAGCCGGTGCCTGTGGGCAGTGACTGGATTGATGGGCACATGCTGCGCCAGGGTCAGGAGCGTTTCCTGGCGACGATCATTGCAGCGCCCCAGGTGCGCGCCCTGCTTTGGGGGCATGTCCACCAGCGGTTCGACAGCCACCTCGGTCATATTGGCCTCCATGCAACCCCGTCGACCTCGGTCCAGTTCACTCCGGGCAGCGGCCCCTTTGCTGTCGATGAAGAGATGCCGGGCTATCGCTGGCTGGACCTATACGAGGACGGCAGCTACCAGACCGGTGTCGAGCGTGTGCTGGTTTCGGAATACAGCGTCGACCTGACCTCCGGCGGCTATTGATTCGCGGTCCGCCGCTGCCGCTGCGCAACCTCCCCGGTCCGGCACCCCTTCCTGTGGATCGACCGCCCTGTGGATCGAGCTCCCCCGCCTTACAATGCAGCCCATGGCAGGCAACCTGTGAAGGAAAGATCACTGTGCTCCAAACTTTCTTGCCGTCCCTTAGCGGCACCGCGGTAGCGATAGTGGCACTGCTCTGTGGCTGTGCCACGCAGCAGCCCCCTGGCTCTGATACGCCCAGTACCGCACTGGCCCCGTCCGCCCATCTGAGGATGCTCGGCGAGGCGCCGGAAGGCGCCGGCGGTTTGCAACCGCGCTCCAGCCGGCTGGACCAGGTCAATGCGGTGTTTGCCCTCGATCTCAGTGGCGCCAGGGTGCATGTGGCACCACTGGAAATCCGTTACCGGCGGCAATCCGCAGGCAGTGTCCAGCCCCTGGGGTGGCGCAATCGCGAGCTGGATGCCAGCGATCGGCAGCGGCTGCAGGGGCTCGCGGAGGAGGCCTTTGCCCAGCGTTTCCTCGGTCGCCGCGGTGGTCGCCTGACCCCCGATGCGCGCACCGCAGACTATACGCTGCGCCTGGCACTGGATGATTTCCTCCTCCCGGCGCCCCTGGAGCAGACCACCCGCCTGCGCCAGGTTTTCACCGAGAGCGTTGCCTACGGCACCCTGTCCGGCTCACTGTACGATCGGCAGGGCAATCTGGTGCTGGAGTTCCGCGATCGTCGTGAATTCGGCGAGAATTTCGCCGGCCCCGGTGGCACCTCCCTGCAGCGTTTCTCACCACCGGCGTTCTGGGCAGACATGCGCATGGACATGCGCAGTATCTTCACCAGCCTGGATCGCAGCCTGCGTTGATTCATTCGATGGGCGGCTAAACGGGAAAGCGGGGTTTGTTCTCCGGTGCGGGGGGATATAATCCCGGCCATGTCAGAACTACAGAACAAGCAGCGGCCAATACTGGTCTACCTGCACGGATTCCTGTCCTCTCCCCAGTCCTTCAAGTGTCAGCAGATGCGCACCTGGTTGGCGGACGTGCATCCGCAGGTCACCTTCTATGCGCCGCACCTGTCGCCGCACCCCGGCATTGCCATCGAATCGCTGACAGCGCTGCTGGACGGTGTTGTCGGGCGTGACCCCGTTGGCCTGGTGGGCAGCTCCATGGGGGGCTTCATGGCCACGGTCCTGGGGGAACGCTACCAGCTGCCGGCAGTGGTGGTGAATCCGGCGGTGCATCCGGCGCGATTCATGCCGGCCTACCTCGGCCAGGTCCTGCGCCCCTACAGCGGCGAGGATCGTGAGTATCGCCTTACCCAGTCCGACGTTGATACCATGCGCCAACTGGAGGGCAAACTCGCCGGGCCTCTCCTCGGGCGCTACTGGCTTCTGGCGCAGCGCGGCGACGAAACCCTCGACTGCCGCGAGGCCGAGGCGTTTTACCGGGAACAGCACCAGACCATCGAGGAGGGGGGTGATCACAGCTTCCAGGGGTTTGAGCGCTACCACCAAGCCATCATCGATTTTCTATTCAACCAGCAGTAAACAAATAACAATATGGCCAATTATTCTGCCGAAGATATTGAAGTCCTCACGGGATTGGATCCGGTGCGCAAGCGCCCGGGTATGTACACCGATACCACCCGGCCCAACCACCTGGCCCAGGAAGTCATTGATAACAGCGTGGACGAGGCCCTGGCCGGACACGCGAAAAAAATTGAAGTGGTGCTGCACAAGGACCACTCGATTTCAGTCAGTGACGACGGCCGCGGTATGCCGGTGGACATTCATCCCGAACAGGGGCGCCCGGGTGTCGAGGTGATCCTGTCGACCCTGCACGCCGGTGGCAAGTTCTCCAACAAGAACTATCAGTTCTCCGGCGGCCTGCATGGTGTGGGCGTCTCGGTGGTGAATGCCCTGTCCAAAGTGCTGGAGATCACGATCCAGCGTGACGGGCAGGTTTATCGTATGGGTTTCCAGAACGGCAACAAGGCCTCGGACCTGGAAGTGATCGGTACCTGTGGCAAGCGCACCACAGGCACCAGCCTGCGCTTTTTGCCCGACCCGCAGTATTTTGATAGCCCGAAATTTGCCGTGCGCCATCTGCGCCACCTGCTGCGGGCCAAGGCAGTGCTCTGTCCCGGCCTGACCGTCGTCTTCATCAATGAGCAGGATCGCGAGTCCGACGAGTGGTATTACGAGGACGGCCTGAAAGATTACCTGGCGGCCGCCAACCAGGGCTGGGAAGTTCTCCCCGCCGAGCCCTTCGTGGGCAGCTTTTCCGCTTCCACCGAGGCGGCGGACTGGGCGGTGCAGTGGTTGCCGGAAGGCGGCGAGGTCACGGCGGAATCCTATGTGAACCTGATTCCCACGGCCCAGGGCGGTACCCATGTGAACGGCCTGCGCACCGGCCTGCTGGAGGCTATGCGCGAGTACTGTGAGATCCGCAATCTCACGCCGCGTGGAGTGAAGCTGGGACCGGAGGATATCTGGGCGCAGTGTTCCTATGTACTCTCCGCCAAGCTGGCCGATCCGCAGTTCTCTGGTCAGACCAAAGAGCGCCTGTCATCCCGCGAGGCCACCGCTTTTGTCTCTGGCGTGGCCAAGGATGCCTTCAGCCTGTGGCTGAACCAGCACACGGAAGAGGGGGATCGCCTGGCGGAGCTGTGTATCAGCAATGCCCAGAAGCGTTTGCGCTCGGCCAAAAAAGTCGCGCGCAAGAAAGTGACCCAGGGCCCGGCGTTGCCGGGCAAGCTGGCCGACTGCGCCAGCGGCGATGCCAGCCGCTCGGAACTGTTTCTGGTGGAGGGGGACTCCGCCGGCGGCTCCGCCAAACAGGCCCGTGACCGGGATTTCCAGGCCATCATGCCCCTGCGGGGCAAGATCCTGAATACCTGGGAGGTGGACTCCGGCGAGATCTTTTCCAACCAGGAAGTGCACGACATCGCCGTGGCACTGGGGGTGGATCCGGCCAGCGACAACCTCGAGGGGCTGCGTTACAACAAAATCTGCATTCTCGCCGATGCGGACTCCGACGGACTGCATATTGCCACGCTGCTGTGTGCGCTGTTCCTGCGACATTTCCGTGCCCTGGTCACCAATGGTCATGTCTATGTGGCCATGCCGCCGCTGTTCCGCATCGATATCGGCAAGGATGTCTATTACGCACTCGATGAAGCGGAAAAGCAGGGCATTCTCGATCGCATCAGTGCGGAAAAGAAAAAAGGCAAGGTGCAGGTAACCCGCTTCAAGGGCCTCGGTGAAATGAACCCGTTGCAGCTGCGGGAGACCACCATGGATCCGGACACGCGGCGCCTTGTGCAGCTGTACGTGGATGCCGGCGATGACAGCAACCAGATCATGGATATGCTGCTGGCGAAGAAGCGCGCCGGGGATCGCAAGCAGTGGCTGGAGAACAAGGGAAACTTGGCAGAAGTCAGTTGAGGGGATGCCGAACAACAGCACCTGTCATGACAAAGGCCCCGCAATGCGGGGCCTTAACGATTTTTCATTTCACCACCTCCCTTTGTGTTATCCACCTTTTCTGGCTAGCCCCGCGGTTTACTGAACGGTTTCTGCCAGCTATGGAACTGGCGGAAATGGAGGGCTAGCTGTGTAAACGGCCCTCCTGAGCGGTCTGCTGTGCAGCCTGCCTGGTCACCAGATAGTCCGGGTGCAGGTATTTGCTGTAGGTCAGCAGTGTGTAGTCCCTTGGATCCGCCGTGCACTGGAACCCCAATGCCTTTGCCAGGTGCTCCTGGCCGTGGTTTTCAGCGGAGTCAATGGAGTACATCTGATCGAGGCCGTGATGTGTCGCGATCTCGGTCAGACGTTCCAGCAGCAGCGAGCCAAGCCCGTGATGCTGCCAGTCGTCGGCGACGACAACCGCGCACTCGCAAGAATGACCGCCAGGGTCACAGGCGTAGTGTGCAACGCCCACAGCTTTTGGATCCGTGTCCGCGTCGGCAACCGCGATCAGCGCCTCGTGCGTGTCGTGGTCATTTTCGGTGAGCAGGCTTAGTAGCTTCTTGCTGACTTTGTGGCTGCCCCCGAGAAACCGATCGCGGCGGGATTCGGGCGAGAGACTTTCGAACAACCGCTTTTCCAGTTGGCCGTCAGTCTTGCACACCGCGCGAATCTGCACTGTTCGGCCATCCTGCAGTGTGACCGTTTCCGGCTCGTGATTTTCACAGTAATAATGGGTAGACATACTATCTACCTCCCCGCCATTAATTGGCAATTTTTCTTAATCCCTCGTTAAAAATCAGTGCTCTCACTGTCCCGACCGCTTTGCGGTCTCCACTCAACGCTAAGCTGCGGGGAAACTGCCCCCAAGGCCAGAAGGTACTAAACAGCAGGCGGCTTTGCGGGGGCGGTTCTAAGCATCGGGTGTGAAAGACAAAATAAAACTTTGTGGGCGGCCGGGCTGTGCTATAGTGCCCGCGCTGGCCATGCAGCCAGCTGCGTCATCTGTAGTCCGCCGTGACCCGGCGGTACCCTCCCTGGAACACTCTCCGCAGTCTCCCCGGAACTCCTACTGAATGCCGCACCGATTCGGCCTCGGTATGGCCGTTATTTGACGGCAGAGCGGGCATACGTGCCCGGCTTCTCTGGTTCATTCTCTCTCCGCCTGCGGGCGGTGCGCTTTGGCCGCAGGCAAATGCGGCCCGAGGAAAATTATGTTATTTGAAAATCTGGGGCTGGCTCCCGAGTTGTCCCGTGCTGTAGCCGAACAGGGCTACGAAAAACCGACCCCCATCCAGGCCCAGGCGATTCCCGCGGTCATGCAGGGCGGTGACATCATGGCTGCTGCCCAGACCGGTACCGGCAAGACCGCCGGTTTCACCCTGCCACTGTTGCACCGGCTCTCGCAGGGGACTGCGGCACGCAACAATCAGGTGCGTGCACTGGTACTCACTCCTACTCGCGAGTTGGCCGCACAGGTATTTGATAATGTGCAGCTCTACAGCAAGTACCTGCCGCTGCGCCACTCGGTGGTTTTCGGTGGAGTAAAAATCAACCCGCAGATGCAACGCCTGCGTGGCGGTGCCGATATCCTCGTCGCCACCCCGGGCCGCTTGCTGGATCTCTACAATCAGCGCGCGATTCGTTTCGACAAGCTGGAAGCGCTGGTGCTGGACGAAGCCGACCGCATGCTGGACATGGGCTTTATCCACGACATCAAGCGTATCCTGAAGGTGCTGCCGGCCAAGCGCCAGAACCTGTTGTTCTCCGCCACTTTCTCGCCGGAGATCCGCCAGCTGGCCAAGGGCCTGGTCAACGATCCGGTAGAAATCGATGTGAGTCCGCGCAACAGCACTACCGAAACCGTGCGGCAGAAACTGCACCCGGTGGACAAGGCGCGCAAGCAGAAGCTGCTGAGCCACCTGATCCACGCGAACAACTGGCACCAGGCCCTGGTGTTCAGTCGTACCAAGCACGGTGCCAACCGGCTGGTGAAGCAGCTGGAGGCCGACGATATCCGCGCGGCTGCCATTCATGGCAACAAGAGCCAGAATGCGCGCACCAAGGCCCTGGCCGATTTCAAGAGCGGTAAGGTGCGGGTGCTAGTGGCCACGGATATCGCCGCCCGCGGGATCGATATCGACCAGCTACCGCAGGTGGTGAACTTCGACCTGCCCAATGTGCCGGAAGACTACGTGCACCGCATCGGCCGCACCGGCCGCGCCGGGGCGCAGGGCCAGGCGGTATCGTTGGTGAGCGCTGACGAGATCAAGCAGCTGCGCGATATCGAACGGCTGATCAACAAGCCGATCTCGCGCGAGGAGATCGAGGGCTTCGAGCCGGATCATGTCGTGCCGGAGTCAGGCAAGGCGGGTTCGCGGGGCGGCCAGGTGAACCGTGGCCGCGGCGGCAATGGCAGTGGCAATGGTGGCGCCGCCGGCCGGTCGAGCCAGTCCCGCGGTGCCGGCCGCAGTGAAGGCAAACGCAACGGACCAAGCCGCGGCGGACGCCGGGGCAATGGCGGCCAGGATGCGCCGCGTCGCCGGCGCTCACCGCAGCGGGATAGCGCCTGACGGTAAGGCGGCCGAACCCGGCGGGCATGAACGCCCAACAAAAAAGCCACCGCAGCAGTGCTGCGGTGGCTTTTTTGTTTTTGCCGTCACCGTCAGTCCTTGTCGGCAGACCTGGCCATATAGCTCAGCGCCAGCTGGGTCAGTGCTTCGGTGCCGGTTTTGAGCGCTTTCTCATCCACGTAGAAGCGGGGCGAGTGATTGCTGGCGGCTTTGGAGGGATCCGTGCCCTTCGGGGTGGCGCCGAGGAAATAGTAAAAGCCCGGGATTTCGTTGGCGAAGAAGGAAAAATCCTCCGCGCCGGTCGTCTTGGGAATCTCCATTACCTTGCGCTCACCAGCCACCTCCCGCAATACCGGCACCGCCATCTTTGTCAGTGCCGGATCGTTGATGGTTACCGGGTAGCCCTCGTCAATGGTCACATCGGCTCTTGCGCCGGCACTCTGGGCGATATTTTCCGCAGTAATTTTCAATCGCTCGAAAATCTGCTGGCGGTTGTCCATATCAAAATTGCGGATGGTGCCCACCAGTTCCACATTGTCGGGGATGATGTTGTTGCGCACCCCGCCGGCGATCTTACCGAAGGATACCACTGCGGGCTCCTTGGTGATGTCGATCTGGCGGCTGACGATGGTCTGCACACCCATGACGATCTGTGCCGCGGTAGTGATCGGGTCGACACCGGCCCAGGGGAGGGAGCCGTGGGTCTGGCGGCCGTTGACCACAATGCGGAACCTGTCCGAGCTGGCCATCAGCGGCCCCGAGCGGTAACCGATCACGCCCACCGGCAGCCTTGAGGTGATGTGCTGGCTGAATGCCACCTTCGGCTTGTACTTCCTGAACAGGCCTTCCTTCAGCATCAGTTCAGCGCCACCTTCCTCACCCTCCGGTGCACCCTCTTCGGCAGGCTGGAACACAAACAGCACGTTGCCGCGAAGCTGGTCCTTCATGCCGGCCAGAACCTCCGCCGCACCCATCAGCATGGCCACATGGGTATCGTGGCCACAGGCATGCATCACGCCCACCTGTTCGCCGTTGTGCTCGGTAGTGACCCGGGAAGCGAAGGGCACGTCGACCTGCTCGGTAACCGGTAGAGCGTCCATATCGGCACGCAGGGCGATGGTGGGGCCGGGTTTACCGCCTTTCAGCAGGCCGACGACGCCAGTGTGGGCAATGCCGGTTTCCACTTCCATGCCCAGGGACTCCAGGTGTCGGGCGACGTACTTGGCGGTCTCGAATTCCCGGTTACCCAGCTCCGGGTTCTGGTGAATATGACGGCGCCATTCGATCACCTTGTCTTCGGTCTGAGCCAGTCTGCGGTCCAGGTCCGCGCTGTCCTGGGCACTGGCGATGCCGCTCAGGGCGAGGCCCAAAACGATCGGCGTGATCAGTCTTTTCATGGATATCCCCGGTTGTGCGTTATTCTTGGCGGATTCTAGCGCGGAAGCAGAGCGAGGCCCCATGACCAATCCGATCATCGAGCGACTGCAGGCACAGCTGGCGGAGGGCAAGGATGCGCCGCTGCTGCGGTTCGGGCTCGGCAGCGCCCTCTTTAATGCGCGGGAATACCGCCAGGCAGCGGAACACTTGGCGGTCTGTGTCGGGCAGATGCCGGACCACTCCGCCGCCTGGAAGCTTCTCGGCCGCAGCCACGCGGCGCTCGGCAACGTGGCCGAGGCCCGCCAGGCATTCGAGCGCGGCCTGCAGGTGGCACGGGAAAAGGGAGATGTGCAGGTAGAACGGGAGATCGGGGTCTTTTTGAAGAAACTCCCCTGACACTTTGGTCGTGACCGGGGAAGCCTGGGCATGCTTCAATGCATCCACCGATAAGGCGACCAATCGGTCGAGGCGCCTTTTGCATTTTCAGGATTGTTCATTTATTGTTCGATTCCTCCCGGCTACGCCCCGGGAGGGGATGATGCCGCCCTCGGGGGGGCTGACCCAGAATACTCGCTGGCCCGGGCCGCCTTGCGCACCGGACAACAAGAAGACTTTCAAGCTTAACGCCCATGACCGTTTGCAGACGACAGATTCCGCTTGCCGATGGATCGCGGGCCAGTGATAGGTATTGCCGTGGCCAGTATTGAATTCCGGGGCGTGGTCAAACGCTACGCCGACAGTGCACCGACGCTGCCCGGCCTCGACCTGCATATCCGTGACGGCGAGTTCATGGTGCTGGTGGGCCCGTCCGGCTGCGGCAAGTCCACCACCCTGCGCATGATCGCCGGGCTGGAGTCGGTGACTGCCGGCGAGCTGTGGATCGGTGATCGCCTGGTCAACGACCTGCCGCCCAGGGATCGCGACGTCGCGATGGTCTTCCAGAATTACGCCCTCTACCCCCACATGACCGTGTTTGAAAACATGGCCTTTGGCCTGCGGGTACGCAAGCAGCCGGAGCGGGAGATCCGCACCAGGGTGGAGGCCGCGGCAGAGACCCTGGGCCTTGTCGAGCTACTCGCGCGCAAGCCCGGACAGCTGTCCGGCGGGCAGTGCCAGCGGGTGGCCCTGGGGCGCGCCATGGTGCGCGATCCGCAGGTATTCCTCTTCGACGAGCCTCTGTCCAACCTGGATGCCGAGTTGCGCGTGCAGATGCGGGCCAGTATCGGTCGCCTGCACCGGGAATTCGGCACCACTTCCGTGTATGTCACCCACGACCAGGTGGAGGCCATGACCCTCGGCTCCCGTATCGCCATCCTCAATGGCGGTGAGCTGATGCAGGTCGGCACGCCGATGGAGCTCTACAGCGATCCGGACAACGTCTTCGTGGCCGGTTTCATGGGCTCGCCGCCAATGAATATCCTGCCGGTGTCCAATCTGGGGCACGCCCTCGAAAACCGCCTGTTGCAGTTGCCGCGGCAGGGTCTCGAGCGTTTCGGTGCCGAGCTGCTGCTTGGCCTGCGTCCGGAGACGCTCTGTCCGGCAGCCGAGGCGCCGGCGCACTGGGTGCGCTTTTCGGCACCGGTGGAAATGGTGGAAACCCTGGGCGCAGAGATGCTTGTGCACCTGGGCGAGGGCGATGAGCGCCTGGTGGCGCGTCTGCCAGGTTTGCGATCACTCACTCCTGGCGAGAGCCTGTCACTGGCCTTCGACCCCGCCGCCCTGTACCTGTTCGATGCCGGGACGCGTCAGCGCCTGCGTGAGCCGCGCGCGGTTGTCGCTCCCGAGTCGGAGCTGGTTACCCCGTGATGGCGCGCCTGCTCGCCTCGCTACTGGGGCTGTTGCTGGCTCTCGGAACGCTGCAGGCCACGGCGCAGGAGTCCCGCGAGCTGCTGCTCTGGCACGGTTACCGCGGCGCCGAACGCCAGGCGCTGGAGTCACTGCTGGCGGACTACAACCGTCTGCACCCGGACGTGCCGGTGCGCGCCCTGGCGGTGCCGTTCGGCAGTTTTCCGGACAAACTTTCCGCCGCGCTGCCCCGCGGCCAGGGGCCGGACCTGTTCATCTTCGCCCATGACCGCATCGGCGGCTGGTCGAAGACCGGCCAGATGATTGCTCCTGTGGCATCGCTGCTTTCCCCGGAGGTATTGGGTCGCTTCCCCGCCAACCTGCTCGACGCCATGACGTATGAGGGGCAGCTCTACGGCCTGCCGCTCAACTTCAAGAGCACCGCACTGATCTACAACCGCGCACTGGTGCCGGCGCCCCCGGCGACTGTCAGTGACATGATCGGGCGTGCCCGGCAACTGACCGATCGCGAGCGGGGTCGCTTCGGGCTCGCCTACAGCTACACCGAGCCCTTCTTTCACGGGGCGCTGATGAATGCCTTTGGTACCGGGCCTTTCAATGCCAGTGGTGAGTTGGCGCTCGACAGTGAGGGCAATATACGTTCGCTGGCGCTGCTGGAGGACTGGGCGCGCAACGAGCGTGTGCTGCCCGAGGAGCCCAACAGCACGCTGGTAACGAACCTGTTCAACCAGGGGCGGGCGGCGATGGTGATCAGTGGCCCCTGGATGCTGGGGGAGATAGACCCCTCCATCGATTACGCCGTGGCACCCCTGCCACAGCTCGTGGGTGAGCGCCCGCTCTCGCCCTGGGTCGCAGTGGAGGGATTGTTCCTGTCCCCGTGGAGCAAGAAGCAGCAGTCGGCCGCCCGCCTGATGGACTTCCTCACCTCGGTACCGTCTGCCGAGCGCATGGCGATCGAGGGGGGGCAGTTGCCGGCCAACCTGGCGGCTTTCGACAACCCGCGCCTCGCCGGCGATCCGGTCGCCATGGCGTTCCGCAGCCAGCTGGATACCGCGGTGCCGATTCCCAATCACCCGGCCATGACCCTGTTGTGGAAACCGCTGGAAACGGTGCTGCAGAAAGTGGTGAAGGGCGCCGCGCAGCCGGCTGCCGAGCTGCAGCGCCTGCAGGCACAGATCGCAAAAGATGTGGCCGCGCTGGAAGAGGCGCAGCGCCGCAGTGAACAGCCGGCAGACTGGCCGGTTTGGCTGCCGCTGATGTTGCTGCTGGCGGGGCTGGCGGTTGCCATGGCGCTGTGGCGTCATCGTCGGAATATTGCCGCGGGCTGGCGCCAGCACCGCACCGCTTACGTCTATATTCTCCCTGCGGCCCTGGGCATGGTGCTGCTGGTGTTCTTCCCACTGCTGTACGGCTTACTGCTGTCTTTTACCGATACCACCCTGCTCAATGAGAGTGCGCCGCTGGCCTCCCGCTGGTTGGGCCTCGACAACTACCTCTCGATTCTCGGCGACTGGAACCTGTTTTACGGCGCCGGTGACCAGCGCAGTATCAACTACGACAATTTCTACTGGACCCTGTTCATGACCATCTGCTGGACCGCCAGCAATGTGGTCATCTCCGTGGGATTGGCGCTGCTGCTGGCGCTGGCCCTGAACAAGCCGATTTTCGGCCGCACCTGGTTCCGCCTGATCCTGATCCTGCCGTGGGCGATTCCCAATTACATCACCGCGCTGGTGTGGAAAGGCATGTTCCACCCGCAGTTCGGGGTCATCAATCAGGCCCTGCAGGTCTTCGGTTTCGCGCCGGTCGCCTGGTTCGATTCCGTCGGCACGAGCTTCTTTACCGGTCTGGTGACCAACGTCTGGCTGAGCATTCCGTTCATGATGGTGGTGATCCTCGGCGGCCTGCAATCCATTCCCCGCGAACTGTACGAGGCAGCAAAGGTGGAGGGTGCCAGTCGCTGGACCCAGTTCCGCAGCATTACCCTGCCTCTGCTGCGGCCGGTCCTGGTGCCGGCGGTGATCCTGTCGGTGGTGTGGACATTCAACATGTTCAACGTCATTTACCTGGTCAGCGATGGCGCGCCGGCAGGGGCCAATGACATCCTGATCACCAAGGCATTCCGTATCGGTTTTGAAAAATACCAGTACGCCTATGCGGCGGCTTATTCCATCGTGGTGCTGGCACTGCTGTTCGTATATGCCCTGTGGCAGACCCGGGTGAGCGGGGCCTTTGAAACCGGCCGGGGGGCAGTGCGATGAGACAAATCCTGACGCAGAACCAGTCCGCGGCCGGGGCGCTGGAATCTCCTCGGTGGAGAAGATTGAAGAGCGTGTTGCGGGATGTGTTCAGTTGGCGTTTCGCGCTGTTGGTGTTCGCTTCCCTGGTGGTGATCTATCCGCTGCTGTGGGTGGTGAGCCTGGCCTTTTCCGGCCAGCAGTCCCTGCAGCTGGTGCAGGACACCCGGGATCTGGGCCTGTGGGGTCAGCTGGCGGCACTGGTGCCGCTGCCGGAGCAGTGGTCGCTGCAAAATTTCCGTGCGGTGCTCACCGAGCAACCGTTTATGCGCTGGCTGCTGAACAGTGTGGTCGTGGCTGCCGGAACCACGGTGATCGGGCTGGTGCTGTCCTGCACCGCCGCTTATGCCTTTTCCCGCTTCCGGTTCCCCGGACGCAACCGCGGCCTGATGCTGTTCCTGGTGTCGCAGATGTTCCCGGCGGTGCTGATGCTGATCCCGCTGTACGTCATCGTGGTGCAATGGCTGGGGCTCGGCAATTCCTGGCTGGGCCTGATCCTGGTCTACGCCATTACCGCCCTGCCATTCTGTGTGTGGATGTTGAAGGGCTACTTCGACACCCTGCCGTTCGAGATCGAGGAGTCGGCGCTGCTGGAGGGTGCGTCCCGCCTGACGATCTTCTACCGCATCATCCTGCCGCTGGCGCGGCCGGCAATCGCAGTGACCGGACTCTTCTCGTTTATGACGGCATGGAACGAATTCATCCTGGCGTCCATCTTCATGGATGATGAGGCGCTCTACACCGTGCCGGTCGGATTGCGCTTTTTCGTCAGCGATTACTCGTCCGAGTGGGGCTATTTTGCCGCGGGCTCGATCCTCGTGTCGGTGCCGGTGATCCTGTTGTTCCTGGCCCTGCAACGCTTCCTGGTTTCCGGGCTCTCTGCCGGCGCCGTCAAAGGCTGATCCGGGGGTGGTGGAGTATTGGCGCCTACGCCCCCTGGGGGTGGTGGATTTTTCACCAAAAGCCGCGTACATTGCGCGGCCCTCGCCCGTGGGCTCCCTTTGCAGCCTCTATCATGGGCGAGTCGAGTGGACAGCAGTAAGGAAGATTGAGAATCCATGACCAGCATCGTAGCGGACATCGGCGGCACCAACGCCCGCTTTGCCATTGCCGTACCCACAGAGGGCGGCTACGCGCTGGAAGCGCTGAAAGTGGTGGATTGCCAGCGCTTCGATGGTTTTACCGGTGCCCTGCAGCACTGGCTGGACGGACTGGACCGGCCGCATCCGCAGCGTGCCTGTATCGCCGCGGCGGGGCCGGTGGAGCGGAATGCAGCTGGTGGTCGGGTGGTGATGACCAACCTCGGCTGGCAGATTTGCGCTGAGGATCTGAAGTCCTCCCTCGGCCTTGAGCGGGCCCTGCTGATCAATGATTTTGCCGCTCTGGCCCAGTCGCTGCCGCTGTTGGGCAGAGATGAGTACCGGGTGCTGCGGGATGTGCCGCGCCTGAAAGGCGCCACCATGGCCGTGCTCGGGCCGGGCACCGGCCTCGGTGTCGCCGGCCTGGCGCTCGGTGGCGACAAGCCGCAGGTGCTGGCGGGTGAGGGCGGTCACGCCAACCTGGGCGTGGTGAGTGAGCGCGAACTGCAGCTGCTGCAGATCATGATGCGCACCCAGAGCCCGGTATTCAATGAATGGGTGCTGTCCGGCAGCGGGCTGGTGCACCTGTACCGTGCGGTATGTGAGCTGCACGGCCGGGCGGCGGAAGACCTGCAGCCGCAGGACGTGAGTGCGCGGGGGCTGAGCGGAGACGATTCGCTGTGCCGGGAAACCCTGCTGGATTTCCTCAACTTCCTCGGCAGCGTCGCGGGCGACACCGCCCTGTACCTGGGCGCTCGCGGCGGTGTGTTTATCGGTGGTGGTATCCTGCCGCGCATCGCAGAGCTGCTGCCGGAAAGTGAATTCGAACAGCGCTTTCTCGCCAAGGGGCGGGTGGAGCAATGGATAAAAACGGTGCCCCTCTACGCCCTCAATGCCGGTTACCAGGCATTGATCGGCGCGGCGGCGGCACTAGAAAACTGAAGTTAAAACGCAAACCTTAACCAAATCAAAGACTTGGAATGGTGCCTGGCGCCCCCTTTTGGGGCGCCGCGACTCCTCCCACCTCCTCCCCCACGGGGGAGGATGATATGGACATCGGGCGGGCCTAGGATGCAGGGTCTCACCATAACGATAAGTCCAGGGAGAAGATGATGAGTCTATCCAACAAGCGCTTCCGGCCAGCCCTGCTGTCCGCAGCGATCGCAGCGTCCGTTACCTCTGTTGGTGTTTTCGCGCAGGAAGCACAGGAAGGGGCGAAGTCGCTGGAAGAAGTAACCGTAACCGGCTTCCGTAAGAGTGTGATGGACTCCATCGACACCAAGCGCGATGCCAAGGCCGTTGTTGAGGCCATCTCTGCCGAAGATATCGGCAAGCTGCCCGATTCCTCCATTGCTGAGTCCATTGCCCGCCTGCCCGGTCTGGCTGCCCAGCGCCTGGACGGCCGTGCGAGCCGCGTTTCCATCCGTGGTTTCGGTGAAAACGAGAGTGCCACCACCTTTAATGGCCGCGAGCAGGTTTCCATCAGCGACAACCGCGGTGTGGAGTTTGACCTGTATCCGTCCGAGATCATGAGCGGCGTAACTGTCTACAAGACGCCGACCGCCAGCATCGAAGCAGAAGGCATTGCCGGTGTGATCGACATGCAGACCGTCAAGCCGCTGGAGCGCGGTGAGCGTGTCATCAAGGTGAACTCCCAGTACGAGATGACCAGCTTCGACAAGCTGAATCCCGATGGTGAGGACCAGGGTCACCGCGCCACCGTTTCCTACATCGACCAGTTCGCCGAGGACACCATTGGTGTGGCATTTGCCTTCAACACCATGAGCTCCCCGAACCAGGAAGAGCGCTGGAACTCCTGGGGTTACCCCGAGTTCACCGGCCCTGATGGCAACAACTACTCCATCCTCGGCGGTGCCAAGCCGTTCGTTCGCTCCTCTGTACTGGATCGCGACAGCGTGATGCTGGTGGTTGAAGCGCAGCCGAACGACAAACTGAACATGACCTTCGATGCCCTTTACGTAGACTTCTCCGACGAGAAGATCCTGCGCGGTATCGAGATCCCGTTTGCCTGGGGCCAGGGCTCCATCAGCCCGGATAGTGCCACCGTGGATCCGTCCAGCGGCTTCATCACCGGTGCCACCACCGAAGGCCAGCGCGTAGTGGTCCGTAACGACCTGGAAACCCGCGCCGCTGAGCTGAACAACTTCGGCTTCAACACCAAGTACGATTTCTCTGACACCCTGCAGCTCGAACTCGACGTCAGCCACTCTGCAGTAGAGCGCGATATCTGGAGCTTCGAAAGCTACGCCGGTACCGGCCGCGGCGACAGCGCCGGTATCGCGGACGACATCAGCTACACCTTCGACGGCGGCAACACTGGTGCCAAGTTCGACCACAACCTGGACTACAGCGATTTCAGCCTGATCCAGCTCGGCGGCCCGCTGACCTGGGGCTGGAGTGCTGCTCTGAACGACAGCCTCGGCATCACCGGCACTCCGCTGGAGAACACAGGGCAGGACGGCTTCCTGAATACTCCGGAAATCGACGATGAGCTGACCTCCCTGAAACTGGCCGCTACCCAGATGGTAGAAGTCGGTATCGTCAACGAAGTTTCCTACGGCGTTTCCTACCGCGACCGCGAGAAGACCAAGAAGTCTGAGGGTTACTTCATGACCCTGAGCAACTTCCCGGGGATGCTGGAAGTGCCGGAGCAGTACCGTCTCGGCTCTGCCTCCCTGGACTTCATCGGCATGGGTGACATGATCGCCTATGACGCCGCTGCGATGCTGAAAGACGGCTACTACAGCCTGCTGGCCGAGTCCCTGACCAATACCAGCCACCTGACCAAGTCCTGGTCTGTGAGCGAGGCGGTCACTGCTGCGTTTGCCCAGGCGAGCTTTGAAACCGATGTCGCCGGTTACGCGCTGACCGGTAACGCCGGTATGCGCTACGTGTACACCGAGCAGCAGTCCCAGGGTGCCGCGGGCCAGATCATTGACGGCCTGGTAGTGACCTCCCCGACCGACATTACTCACGACTACAGCCACTTCCTGCCGAGCCTGAACCTGGCGCTGGCCATCGACGAGCAGCAGACTGTTCGCTTCGGTGCTGCCAAAACCATCTCCCGTGCCCGTATGGATGAGATGAACGCCTCTATTCTGGTCGACTACTTCGGCGGTGGTGACAACCCCCGTCCGGACGAGAATGGCAACTTCTGGAGCATCAGCGGCGGTAACCCCGAGCTGGAGCCGAAGGAAGCCATTGGTGTAGACCTTTCCTACGAGAACTACTTCAGCGAAGAGGGTTACTTCTCTGCTGCGCTGTTCTGGAAGGATCTCAGCAACTGGCACTTCGACGACAACTACATTGTCGACCTGGCAGGTGTAGCTGACCCGGAAACCGGTATCGTGCCGGAGAACACCACTGCGACTGCCTACGGCAAGATCAATGCGGGTGGCGGCACTCTGCAGGGCTACGAGCTGTCTGTAGTACTGCCGTTCAACATGTTCTCCGAGAGCCTCGACGGCTTCGGCCTGCTGGCCAGCCACACCGGCCTGGAAACAGACATTCAGGACCAGAATGGCAACGACTACCAGCTGCCGGGCCTGTCTCAGAGCATCCAGACCCTGACCGCCTACTACGAGAACTACGGTTTCTCTGCCCGTGCCAGCATGCGTAAGCGTGATGACTTCAAGGGCGAGGTTTACGGTGTAGGTTTCAACACCCAGCAGGTTGACGTGGTTGGTGAGACCATCGTTGATGTGCAGCTGGGCTACGACTTCGGTGATGCCGGAATCAGTGGCCTGGAAGGTCTGTCTGTTTACCTGCAGGGTCAGAACCTGACCGACGAGCCTTTCACTACCCTGAGTGGTGACAACGCTCTGCAGGTTCGCGACTACCAGAGCTATGGCAGCATCTACCTGCTGGGCTTCAGCTACGAGCTGTAAACCCGGTAGTTAGGCACTAAGCCAGGCAAAGCCCCTGTAATCGCACAATTACAGGGGCTTTTTTGTATATGGATCTTTTTGATTTGCTAGCTGCGCTACCTAAGGCGGTGAGAATTCGCTAGCCTTGGGCAGTTAAGCCAATTTTTCTCCGGTGGTAATCGTGGACAACCGTGTTATCAAGAATCTCGTCATCCTGGGTGGAGGTACTGCCGGCTGGATGACGGCAGCGCTGATGGTGAAGGTGCTGGGTAAGGGCATCGGCATTACGTTGGTGGAGTCGGACAAGATCGGAACCGTAGGTGTCGGAGAGGCCACCATTCCACCGATCATCAACTTCAACCAGGCACTGGGCCTGAACGAGAAGGAATTCCTCAAAGCCACGAAGGGCACTATCAAGCTGGGCATACAGTTCGAGAACTGGTTCCAGCAAGGCGACAGCTACATGCACGCCTTCGGGAATATCGGCAAAAATTTCCCCTTCTGTGATTTTCATCATTTTTGGGTGAAGAGCCGCCAGAGCGGTGGTACATCAAGCTTCTGGGAATACTCGCTGAACTATCAGGCCGCAATGCACAACCGGTTTGCGCCCCTGGCCCAGATCAAGGGGACGAACCTGCCGGGAATTTCCTACGCCTATCACTTCGATGCAGGCCTCTATGCCCAATACCTGCGCCAGTACAGCGAGAGTAAGGGCGTAAAGAGAATTGAGGGCACTGTTGATCAAGTCAATGTGAACCCGGAGAGCGGATTCGTCGAAAGCCTGCAGCTGGATGACGGTATTGAGGTTCACGGCGACCTGTTCGTGGACTGCACGGGTATGGCGGCGCTACTCATCCAGAAAACCCTGGGCGCAGGTTTTGAAGACTGGTCCCACTGGCTGCAGTGTGATCGTGCCCAGGCCGTCCCCAGTGCTGCCGTTAAGCCGGTTGTCCCCTATACCCGCTCCATAGCACATGCTGCAGGCTGGCAGTGGCGTATTCCATTGCAACACCGAACAGGTAACGGGATTGTCTATTCCAGCCGACACTGGAATGACGAGCAGGCTCGCGACGTTCTCATGGCAAACCTCGATGGTGAGGCACTGGCCGAGCCGAAATTGATTTCTTTTCGCACCGGTCGCCGCCGTGAGGCGTGGAAGAAAAATGTGGTGGCCATCGGGCTCTCCAGCGGCTTCCTCGAGCCTCTGGAGTCCACCAGTATCCATCTGATCCAGTCAGCCGCGACTCGCCTGATCAAGTCCTTTCCGCACCGCGGGATCAAGCACACCGAAGTGGCAGAGTTCAACCGGCAAACCCAGGTCGAGTTTGAGCGTATCCGGGACTTCATCATTCTTCATTACAAGGCCAACAAGCGAAGCGACAGCAATTTCTGGCGTGAATGTGCGACCATGCGTGTGCCGGACAGCCTTCAGGAGAAAATAGAATTGTTCCGTTCCACCGGTAAGGTCTTCCGGGACTTTGATGATCTTTTCACCGAGGTGGCGTGGCAGCAGGTCATGATCGGGCAGGGGATTATGCCTGAGGACTATCACACGATCGCCGACTCACTGTCTGAGACCCAAATGGCTGACCTCCTGGAAAGCCTGAAAACCCTCGTCGATGGCACAGTGAAAAGCCTTCCGGATCACGAGCAGTTTTTCAGCTGACACCAGAGATTGGTGGCTGTCACGCAATTATCTTCATTCTTTGCCGGACTGCGAATTAGTGGAAGTAAAAGGCTGGTTCAATCGGTCGGTTACCACAATAAGGAAATAATAAATGAAAACAAACGTGTCGTTTGGCTGGGCAGGGGTGATGGCCGGCCTTTCACTGGTGCTTTGCTGTATCTCATTGGGGGCGCAGGCTCAGCAGGCACCCTCTGATGCTTTTGCTGCATTGCCCCAGTACACGTCTGTGAAATTATCCCCGGATGGGCAGTCAGTGGCATTCCAGATCTGGGCAGAGGATCAACCGGTGTTGATCGTCCAAAACCTGACGCCCGGGCGTAAGGCGAAGCCCAGGCTGAATCCCATTGCCCTGGGCGATGTGAAGATTAATGACTTTCAATGGGCAAACAATGAGCGACTGATCCTTACGGTCCGCACCACTGAAAAAAAAGGGATTGACCTCTGGAACGTAAACCGGCTTGTCAGTATCGATAAGAGCGGTAAGGATCCGGTCGTCTTCAAGATGGAACCAAACAGGGATGGCTATTTTCGTCAGGATGTGCGGGTTGTCAGCCTGCTCAAAGATGACCCAAAGCATATCCTCGTCGAGCTGGATGATGTGGAATTCGGCTGGGCCAAACCTGACGTTCACCGTGTGAATGTCTACAGCGGCAAGAAGCGGCGGGCGCTGCGCAACGTCAAGCACGCCTACAAGTGGATAGCAGATGAGAATGGCGTGGTCCGGGTTGGGATCAAATATGAAAACCATATGGACCAGCGGGATGTCAGTGTCTTTCATCGCACCTCAGAGGGTGAAGACTGGGAGACCATCCAGAAGGTCGATTTTCACGATGCCCAGCGCCTGATTCCGGTGCGCTTTGCCTCAGATGACCCGAACATCCTGCTCGTTGAGGGGGAGGATGCGACCGGCAAGCCCCAGCTGCAGCGCTATGACCTGGCGTTGAAAAAGATTGTGGGCGCGCATGAGAATGAAAGGGAGCAAAAAGTTCTCGCGATTCTCGATCAACTCCTCAGCGAGGAGAAAATCGAGCTGGTTTCCAGCAGTGCGTCCTACCAGATCCATATGGCCAGGGCGTATTCCGACCAGGTTGCCCCAAAGTATTATCTGCTCAATCTGGAAGAAAAGACCATTGACCAGTTTGCGCTGCAATACCCGGAGCTCGATGGTGTTGCACTGGCGCCAATGCAGGCGATTGAGTACCGTGCCCGGGACGGCTATAGGATCCCGGCATTCCTGACCACCCCCGTGGGCATCGAAGCCAAAAAACTACCGCTGATCGTCTATCCCCATGGAGGGCCATGGGCGCACGACGAGTGGGGCTTTGATAACTACGTGCAGTTCTTTGCCAATCGCGGCTACGCGGTCCTTCAGCCCCAGTACCGCGGTTCCACTGGTAACGGGAGGGAACACCAGGAAGCGGGGCACCGTCAGTGGGGGCGGTTGATCCAGGATGATATCGACGATGGTGTCAGGGAACTCGTGAAGTCCGGCGTCGCAGACCCGGAGCGCGTATGTATTGTGGGCGCAAGTTTTGGTGGCTACGCAGCTGCGATGGGGGCCATCAAAACGCCTGAGCTGTATCGCTGCGCCGTGAGCATCAATGGCGTCATGAACCTGGAGCAATACATTGCTGACCTGCGCGACCTCCTCTTCAGCGCCCAGAACCTAAGGCTGGTAAAGCCGGAGGGGGATGTTGAAAAGGATTCTCCATGGCATCGCGCTGCCGAACTCGAAATCCCGCTGCTGCTACTCGCAGGCACCAAGGACAGCGTGGTCCCCTACCGCCATAGTCGGGATATGTTTGAAAAACTGCAGGCGGAGAAGAAGCCTGTAAGACTGGTCTCGCTCGAGGGAGCCGAGCATTGGCGTACCGACCCACAGCACGAGCGAATGATTTTCGCGGCGCTGGATGAGTTCCTTGCAGAACACCTGTCCTCTGCAGGGCATTGAGTCCTGATCGCCGGCAACGAAAGCCCCCGGTAAGAGTATCTGATGGCCCGTGACATGCTGCTCACCGTGATGCTCGGCCCATTGCTCCTCATTCAGGGGCAGTGGGTGCGCAGGCGTACGCCACGGCTGCCGGAGCCGGATGGTGCCCGGCAGGGGCGGTGTGGCACAGGACCGTGGTTGCGGATCCTGGTACTGGGAGATTCGGCTGCGGCAGGCGTTGGTGCGGCGAATCAGTCTGAGGCTCTGCTTGGCCAGGTGGTCGGGGCCCTGTCGGGAGAGTTCCGGCTCGACTGGTCGCTGGTAGCGCGCACGGGTGCGACGACCGCTGAAACCATTGAAACGGTCAGGCAGATGCCGAGCGGGGTGTTCGACGTGGTGATCACCTCGCTGGGGGTCAACGATGCGACCCGTGGTGTGCAGCCCGCGAGGTGGAGTTTGCAGCAGGGTGAGTTGCGCCGCCTGCTGCGCGAACGCTTCAGCGCCCGCCTCATCGTCTGTTCCGGCCTGCCGCCGGTGCACAGCTTCCCCGCCCTGCCCCAGCCGCTGCGCTGGTATCTTGGGCGCAGGGCGACGCGCTTTGACCAGATCCTGAGGGGCGATACCAGGGGCGAGGCCAATGCCGAGTTTCTGAGCCTGCGATTTTCTGATGACCGCGCATTGATGGCCACCGACGGGTTCCATCCCGGCCCGGGGATCTACCGGGAGTGGGGACGGAGAGTGGCCGAACTGGTTCGTGAAAACTTCAACGTGGAGGGCGGCTAGGCTCTGGCGGTATGACGTGTGCCAGAGCCCTCCCGCCGACGCAGCGCGCTGTCCTGATCTACTGCCCCTGCTTGGGCATTTCCTCCAGTGCTGCCTTCAACTCCCGTAGCTTCTCCTTCACCCGGGCTGCATTTTCCGGACCGATGCGGATCATCAGCTTGTGCACCCCGGGCAGTTTCTCCATTTGCGGATCGGCGAACTTGAAATAGACCGACGGCCGTACCAGCTGGATAGGCTGATCAGCGTCCGGTGCGGCCAGGGCGACATCGATGGCCTTCAGGAATACCTGATGGAAATTCTTGTCGCGCATGCCGAGTTCGCCAAAAGCCTCTGACAGGCGGGGATACCAGAACTGATAAAGCTTGATGGCCTTGTCGGTATCCGCCATGGCGAACAGCCGCACAGGCACGTCGTAGCGCTGGTAATTCTCCTCGGACAGGACCATACCGGTGGGGCCTTCCTCGGAAATCATGAGGTCACCGGGAGGATTATTGTAGGGCCGGTTCTTGGCCATCATCTCGCCGCTGGAGGCGGCATTCACGGCGGCGACCCACTTGCGCACCACTTCATCTGACACGATCCAGCGGCCGAGGGCGCCATCGGGGGCGAGGCTCAGCAGGTCACCGCGAGCAGTCTGGTCGCTTTGGTTGAGCGGGGGGAGCTCCCGTTGCGGTTCCGGCGCCGGTGCGGGCTCGGGAACGGGTTCCGGTTGAGGCTCCGGCTCCAGGTCCACTTCAGGGGCGGGTTCGGGAGTTGGCTCGGTAACGGGCGCAGGTGGCGGCGTTGGTTCCGGTGAACCCCGCAAGAGGAAATAGGCGCCGGCCGCGATGGCGGCGACAATGATCAATCCCAGAATCCAACCCCTGCTCGACTGGTGCTCCGACATTCCTCATTTCCTCCGCTTTGTGTGGTCAGTTGCAGCGTGGTTCCAATAACGATAGCTCGGTCTAAGCATGCGCCAGAGGGCCGCTCGATTGCGGTACTGTGGAGCACAGCGTTGCGAAGATCATGAGGATTTGAAAATATTTTTACAAGCTGATTGGCCCGGACGACCGGGGTGGGGCGCCCGTGTTCGGCCTGCGGACACTCAAGGGGAGACTTCCTCTGCGGCAAACAGCCACTCGAGCGCTGCCTTCAGCTCCGCTCGCCAGAAGCCTTCGGTGTGCTCTCCCTGCGGCGCCAGACGGTGGAGGATACTGGCCTGCTGGGTCTCCTTGAGCAGGGCATGCATGTCCCGGAAGTCTGACACCATATCGTCGCCTTCCCGACCGCCGGCCAGCAGGTAGAGGCGGCTATCGACCGGCAGAGGCTGGCGGGCCTCCTGGAAGAAGCCGGGGGCAATCCAGTAGGCGGGGGAGAAGATGCCGGCCCGGCTGAACACTTCCGGATACCGGCTGATGGCCACGTGGGACATCAGGCCACCGAGGGAGCTACCCATAATGGCGGTGTGATCGCGACCGGGCAGGGTCCGGTATTCACGATCGATCCTGGGCTTGAGTTGCCGCACCAGGAACTCCAGGTACGCATCACCCTCGCCCGGCCCGTATTCCTGGTGGTCGAACGGCTTCAGCTCATTGATGCGGGCTTCGCCACCGTGATCGATGCCCACCACGATCAGGGCGAGCCCCCGCTCCTCCCGCAGTTCAGAGAGGGTCTCATCCACGCCCCACTCACCGGCATAGGCAGTGGCGTCATCGAACAGGTTCTGGCCGTCGTGCATATAGAGCACGGGGTAGCGCCGTTCCGTGGTGGCGTAGTCTGCGGGCAGGTAAATCCGCACCACCCGCTGTCGCTGCAGCTGCTCCATCCAGACTGGCGGCAGCACCTGCACATTGGTGCTGGCGGTGGTGCCGGCATGCGTAATAGCGCCGGCCAACAGGAGCAGGGGCAGGCACACAAGCAGTGTCGGAAGCGCGAACAGGCGGTTCGGGCGGCGCATGGCAGGGCTCTCCGGATTGCAGGGATGACATGGTACCCCCATGGGAGAGCTGGCTCCTACGCCCCGCTTCGGGGGGGATGCAGTCACCTCTCCGATGGCTACAGTAGGCTGGAGATTTTCCGGTCGTAGCCAGACCTGCTGCCTGCGACCGCAATGATTGAGAGAGCGGAACCCATAATGAGAAAACTGACCAGCCTCTGCGCCGGCCTGCTGCTGGCCGCCAGTCACAGCCTCCCCGCGGTATCGGCGGAAAGCAAAGCCGAAACCCCGGCTTTCTGGCGCAATGCGACCGTCTACTTCATGCTTCCGGACCGCTTTGCCAATGGCAACCCGGACAACGACCTGTCTTATGGCCGCGAGGACGATGCGGATCCCCTGCGCGGCTTCATGGGGGGTGACCTGCGCGGCGTGATCGACAAGCTCGAGGCCGGTTACTTCAATGACCTCGGCGTCGACGCCCTGTGGATGTCGCCGGTCTATGAGCAGATCCAGGGCGCCACCGATGAGGGTACCGGCCGTACCTATGCCTATCACGGTTACTGGCCGAGGGACTGGACGGCGGTGGACCGCAACTTTGGCACCGAGGCCGAGCTGGCCGAGCTGATCGAGAAAGCGCGCAGTCGCGGCATTCGGGTGTTGCTGGATATCGTTATCAACCACACCGGCCCGGTCACCGAGCAGGACCCGCTGGCACCGCTGTCGTGGGTGCGCCCCGATCCGGTCTGCGACTGGACCGGCTTTGCCGGCACCGTGAGCTGTACCCTGGTCGACAACCTTCCGGACATCCGTACCGAGAGCGAGGAGCCGGTGGCGCTGCCGCCGCAGTTGCTGGAAAAATGGCAGCGGGAAGGGCGGCTCGAACAGGAGCTGGCGGAGCTGGACGCCTTCTTCGCGCGCACCGGTTACCCGCGCGCGCCAAAGTACTACCTGGTGAAATGGGCCACCGACTGGGTGCGGGATTACGGCGTGACCGGCTTTCGGGTCGATACCACCAAACATGTGGAGCCCGAGGTCTGGGCGGTGCTGAAGAAGGAAGCCAGCCAGGCGCTGGCGCAGTGGCGGGCACAAAACCCGCAGGAGAAACTCGACGATAGCGAGTTCTTCATGGTGGGCGAAGTCTATGGCTTCGGTGCCAACGACTTCGGCGTGACCCGTGGCCGCGATTATGATTTCGGTGATCGCAAGGTGGACTTCTACGATTATGGCTTCGACAGCCTGATCAACTTCGATTTCTCCCAGCGTGCCGGACAAGACTGGGAGCGCCTGTTCTCCACTTACTCGGAAAACCTGAACGCCGGTCCGCTCGATGGTGTGGGGGTCCTCAATTACCTGACTTCCCACGACGATATGAATTCCTTCGACCGCGAGCGCAAGCGCGCCCGCGAAGCGGCGACCAAGTTGATGCTCGCCCCGGGGGCCGTGCAGATCTATTACGGTGACGAACTGGCGCGACCGCTGGATATTGCCGAAGCCAAGGGGGATGCCCAGCTGCGCAGCGCCATGAACTGGGAAGACCTGGAAAAACCGGAAACCCGCAAACTGCTGGCACACTGGCAGAAACTGGGTCAGTTCCGGCAGGCGCATCCCGCGGTGGGTGCCGGTCAGCACCGTATGATCGCAGAAACGCCCTATACCTTTGCGCGGACACTCGAGGGTGAGAGCCCGGTGGTAGTGGCGCTGAAGGTGCCGAGAGGACCAAAGACCGTTCAGGTCAGCGATGTCTTCGAGGACGGTGCGATGCTCCGGGATTACTATTCCGGCCAGACCGTCAAGGTGCAAGACGGCAGGGTGCAACTCAATACCGGCTTTGAGCTGGTACTGCTGGCCCCGGAAAAGAAGCGCGGTTGATACCGCGCTCCCCGTCCTGAGTTGGCGGCGGTCAGTGGGCGGCCGCCAGCTTCTCCTCTTTCTCTTGTGACCGGCTATCAGCCACGCCCTCGGTGCTGGTGAATTCGTTACACACCATCACGTCGACTTCCAGTCCGCCAATCACCCGCTTGGCGGTATTGCCCCGCAACAGCGAGCCGGTCTCGCCATACTGGTTCAGGGTGCCCATCAGCACCAGGTCGGCATCGATCTCCCGCGCCACTTTGGACACCACCTCGTTGGTGTAACCGCGCATCACATGGATACGCTCCGTTGGCACACTGGTCTTGCGGGCCAGCTTGGCCAGGGCGCCGCGGTCCGGATACAGCATCGAGTCCAGGTAGGCATTGACCAGGTGCAAATCGGCCCCGTAGCAGGCGGCGATATAGCGCGCGCGCTCGGTGATCTGGCGATTCAGCTGCCGCTGTCTGTCGGTCTTGGCCTGGTAATTCACCGTCGCCAGTACCACTTTGCGCTGCGCCTTGGCGCCGGGACGGATCAGGACCACCGGGCAGCGCGCCTGCTTCAGTACCTGCCATTTGGATTCGGCAAAGGTGAAGCGGCGGCTGGTCTTGGCATGTACCGGCAGATAGATCATTTCCGCATTGCAGCGACGCGACTCCTGGATGATTGCGCCCTGCCAGTCGCTGGACCAGCAGACCTGGATTTCACACTCGAGCCCGGCCCCGGCCACCGGTTGGCGGATCTCCTCCCGGAACCAGGACTCATCCCGGAACAGGTGGTCATTGACCGCGCGGGTATCCACCGCCTCACCATCGACGGCGACAAACACCAGCAGGCGCGGCTGCGGATTGCGCAATTTACCGATGGTCAGCGCGCGCTCCAGCGCCACGTGGCGCTCATCATTGGGATCGACGACGACGAAGATCGTGGGTTGCTGTTGCATGTTTCCTCCTGGTGAAACGGCAGAAAATAAAAATTGTCCGGCGTGATGCCAGCCGGCAGCGCGGTCCTCCGGTGCGGTGCCATTGTGTACCGCACTCGTGACAGCTATAGGTTCATTCTGCCGCACCGGATGGGGGCGATCTTGACAGAAATCAATGGCAAGCGGTTGTGCCTGGCCCCGATTGGGCGGATGTTCTTGAAAGGATTTGGATAACGGCGGCAACCACGGTCCGCCCGCATGGCGGGAGAGACAATAGTGGGTGCTTTTCTGCGCCAATCTTGGTGCCCGTCGCGGACTCTTAAGTTTGCCTTAATTTGCCCCCCGTAGACTGCCAGTATCCCTTCCAGACGAGGTTGAGCCATGTCACTGGAATCCTGTCAGTACGCTGGAACCGTCGAGCCGACTGGGCATTCCCGTCCCCTTCTGGCGCCGCCATTGTTTGATCTTCTGACGCCAAACAGCATTGGCCGGCCCGCGGTCGAGCGTTATATCGCCGACAAGTTTGTCGCGACTTACGGTGCCCGCATCCGGCATTTCCTTCCCTGCCTGCTGGCCCTTCGTGGGGCTGACGGGCCGCGTGCAGCCCTGGGGCTCCGCCGCGCGGAAGGGGATTCCCTGTTTCTGGAACAGTACCTGGATGAGCCGATCGAGCAGCGCCTCGCGGGGATCGTCTCGCACCCGGTCGAGCGCAACGAGGTGGTGGAGATCGGCAATCTCGTCGCCACCAGTCGCGGTGGCAGCCTGTACCTGTTCCTGATGCTGGCTCAACTGTTTCACGCCGCCGGACTCACCTGGGCAATCTTCACTGCCACCCCGGAAGTGCAGCACCTCCTGCAAAAGCTCGCCCGGACGCCACTGGCACTCTGTGAGGCCGACGGCCAGCGGCTGGGCCGTGCCCTGTCGGAGTGGGGAAGCTATTACAAAACCCGGCCGGTGGTCACGGCGATCAATGTACCGGCAGAGCGCGCGCGGCTTATGCGGATACCGACAGTCAGGGCAATGCTCGAAGCCTACACGGCAGAGGCACAATGCCTCGCCGGGACTCTGCTGGAGGCTCAGACATGGAGTTGATCGCGAAGTCGCTGCTCCAGCAGCTACAACAGCAGTCCAGTGATGCCCCGGCACTGGAAGGCTCTGTACTGCACCTGACGTTCGGCCAGTTGCGGCAGCGTGTCGATCGGATGGCAGCACAGCTGCGGGCATTGTCCCTGTCTGTGATCGGCCTGCAGGCAGACAATGGTCCCCAATGGCTTATTGCCGACCTGGCCTGTCAGCAGGTGGGGGTGGTGTTGGTGCCCCTCCCGGTTTTTTTCTCTGCCGGCCAGCTGTCGCACACCATTGCCGCAAGCGGCATGCAGGCGATCCTTGCCGACGACTGTGAGCGCTTCACGTTCCTGCCGGAGACCGGGCAGGCAAAGACCTATATCGATGACCTGGCTCTGATAGAGATTCCTGGCGCACAGTCGGTAGCGCTTCCGGCCGAGACCGCCAAGGTGACATTTACCTCGGGTTCCACGGGCGCGCCGCGCGGCGTCTGTCTTGCCAATGAAACGCAGCTCGCGACGGCGGCCGCACTGGCAAGGGAGCTGCAATTCCTGGGCTGTCGGCGCCACTTGTGTGTGTTGCCGCTGGCGACCCTGCTCGAGAATGTCGCCGGTGCCTATACCTGCTGGCTGCTCGGCGGTCTGGTAATTGCGCCCGGGCTCGACAGTCTCGGGCTGACCGGCAGCTCGCAGCTGGATATGGCCCGCCTGTGCGGCAGTATCGAGCACCATCGCCCCGACAGCCTCATCCTGCTGCCGCAGATGCTCAAACAGTTGGTGGCAGCGGTCGAGCGCGGCTGGGAACCGCCGGACTCGCTGAAATTCATCGCCGTGGGTGGCGGCAAGGTCGCCGCGGACCTGCTGCTCCGTGCGCGCCATCTCGGCCTGCCAGTTTTCGAGGGCTATGGGCTCTCCGAGTGTGGCTCTGTGGTGGCACTGAACCTGCCCGGCTCCGACCGGCCGGGAGCGGCGGGCCGGCCACTGCCGCACTGCGCTATCTCCGTCAGCGACGGCGAAGTGCTGGTGCGTGGGCCGCGCTACCTTGGCTACCTTGGAGAGCCGGCAGAGGCCGATGAGTGGCTTCCGACCGGCGATCTGGGAACGATCGATGAAGAAGGTTTCCTGTACATCACCGGGCGCCGCAAGAACATCCTGATCAGTTCCTTTGGCCGCAATATCTCCCCCGAGTGGATCGAGAGCGAAGTACTGCTTTCACCGGCTATTGCCCAGTGCGTGGTGGTCGGCGATGACCGCCCTAACTGCAGCGCATTGATTTCCCCCTTGCCCGGCACGGACGGTGCCGCCATCGATGATTGGCTGGTCCGGGTCAATCAAAGGCTGCCTGATTACGCGAAGCTGCGAGAGTGGCGGCCGTTGCCCGAGCCCCTCACATTTCCGGGAGGACTGCTAACCGCAAACGGACGACCGCGCAGAAGTGAAATTGCCAACACCTACGCAGACCTGATCGATTCCATGTACGAAACAGCGAGAGTTTCATGATGAATTTTTTTGACCAGCTTCAGGAGCAAACACAGGGTGCCCGGCAGGGACTGCTCGACGTACCGTTGATTCAGCGCGGAGCCCGTGGTGACCTGACGCGGGGTGAATACATTGCCTTTCTCAGCCAGGCCTACCATCACGTCAAGCACACGGTGCCGTTGCTGATGGCCTGTGGCAGTCGCCTGACGGATCAGCAGGAATGGCTGCGCGAGGCGATCGCTGAATATATCGAGGAAGAAACGGGGCATCAGGAGTGGATCCTCAATGACATCGCTGCCTGCGGTGGCGACGCGGAGGCAGTGCGCCGGAGTCGGCCTAACCTGTCGACCGAGCTGATGGTTGCCTATGCCTACGACACGATCGCGCGGGGGAATCCGCTCGGCTTCTTCGGCATGGTGCATGTGTTGGAAGGCACCAGTATCCAGCTGGCAGACACCGCGGCCGGTGCCATCGCCCAGTCGCTGCAACTGCCAGAAAAAGCATTCAGCTACCTGCGTTCTCACGGCGCACTGGATATCGGTCATGTGGAATTTTTCAAAGGCCTGATGAACCGCATCACTGAGCCCACAGACCAGCAGGCCATCGTTCACAGTGCCCGGGTCATTTACAGGCTCTACGGCGATATTTTCCGGGAAGTTGAACGCCAGGCGGCAAAGCCCCGGGCAGAGGTGGCCTGAGATGAGCACAAGGCAACAATGCCGCACTGTATTGCTGACTGGTGCCAGTGGCGGCCTCGGGCATGCCATTGCCCGTCTTCTGGCGGAGCAGGGGGACCGGCTGCTACTTCAGGGGCGCAACGCCGACCGACTGGAGCAGCTGCGGTGCTCCCTCGCTAATCCCGGGCGACACCGGGTACTGGCGGCCGACCTGCTGGAGAGCGCCGGCCGGCGGGAACTGGTGCAAATGTGCCGTGGGGAATCGGGGCTCGATGTGCTGATCAACAACGCCGGTATTTCCCGCTTTGCCCTGTTGGGTGACCTGGACGATCGGGAGCTCGCCGATATCCTGCATACCAACCTGCTGGTGCCGATGGCGCTGACCCGCGATCTCCTCCCATTGCTGCAACAAAGCCCTGCGGCAGCTGTGATCAATATCGGCTCCACTTTCGGTCATATCGGTCACCCGGGCTTCACGGCCTACAGCGCCAGCAAGGCAGGGCTGTTCGGATTTACCGAAGCACTGCGGCGGGAGTGCGCTGACGGCGGTGTGCGTGTGCACTATCTCGCGCCAAGGGCGGTGGATACGGAACTGAACACACCCGCAGTTCGCGCCCTGAACCGGGCACTGCGCAATAAAGCCGATACGCCGGCGGTCGTTGCCCTGCAGTGCTCGAACCTGCTTCACAAAGCCTCAGGCCAGCGCCGCTTTATCGGTTGGCCGGAGCGCTTTTTCATCAAAATCAACGCACTGTTTCCCGGCCTGGTGGACAGTGCCCTGTCGAAGAAACTGCCCGTCATCCGACGGTACGCCAAGCAAGGCGAACTACCTGGAGAAGCGCTATGAAAACAACATCACTCGGCCGGCTGGCTGCTGCCATGCTGGCGTTGCTCCTCGCTCCGCAGCTCTGGGCAGCGGACGCATCACAGACGGTACAGGAGCTGCAGCACGCCTGGGCAAAGATCAAATACCGCACGCCGGAGAAAGAACAGGCAGACAAGTTCCAGCAGCTCGCTGAGCGGGCCCGTGTTGCCACCGGTGAATTCCGTGACAGTGCTCCGGTCTGGGTCTGGAGTGGCATCATCCGCGCTTCCTACGCCGGGGCCAAAGGGGGCCTGGGTGCGCTCTCTGTCGTCAAGGAGGCAAAAGCGGATCTGGAGCACGCCATTGCCATCGATGGCAGTGTCCTCGATGGCGCTGCCTACACCAGCCTGGGGTCGCTCTACTATCAGGTGCCCGGTTGGCCAATCGGCTTTGGCGATGATAAAAAAGCTGCGGAATATCTGCAGAAGGGATTGGCGATCGGAAAAGATGATATCGATGCCAATTACTTCTATGCCGACTACTTGTTCCAGAGCAAAGACTATCAACGTGCGCTGCAATATGTGCAGCGTGCGGAGCATGCACCGCGTGATATTGCTCGGCCAGTGGCCAGCGAGGGGCGGCTGGGTGAGATCAAAAGCCTGAAGGCCAAAATTGAAGGAAAGCTGCATTAGTGCGCATTTTGCTGATCGAGGACGATGAATCACTGGCTGACGGTATTGCCACCGCCCTTCGTCATGAAGCCTATGCGGTCGACCGGGCCGGCACTGGCAGGGAGGGCATTGCGCTGGCGCAGGCAGCCCAACCGGACCTCGTCATTCTCGATCTCGGCCTGCCGGACCTGGACGGTATAGATGTCCTGAAGTCTCTGCGGCAGAAGGGGATTCACTGCACAGTGATGATCCTCACTGCGCGGGATGCGCTGAGGGCCAAGATCCAGGGGCTGGATGCCGGTGCCGATGACTATCTCACCAAACCGTTTGCCGTGGATGAGCTGCTTGCCCGGTTGCGTGCCCTGGAGCGCCGCAGTGGCGTGAGCCGCAGCCCGGATATCCTGATTGGAGATGTCGTCATCAACACAGCCAGTCACGAGGTACTGCTGAATGGTGAAGCGGTGAAACTGTCGCGACGTGAGTTTTCGCTCCTGCGTGCGCTCGCGGAACGCCCTGGGCATATCCTGAGCCGTGAGCAGCTGGAGGACAAACTCTACAGTTGGGGGGAGGAAGTCGCCAGCAATACGGTGGATGTCCATATTCATAACCTGCGCAAGAAAATTTACCCCGAATTCATCCAGACCATTCGCGGCGTCGGCTACAAGCTGGGGCCCGGTCGGTGAGATCGATTCGCGTATTCCTCCTGGTGGCCCTGTTGTCGACGATCACGCTGGTCAATTTTCTTGCTGCATTGCACGGCTACCGGGAGAGTATGGCGGCGGCGCAGCAGCTGCTGGATCGCCAGCTGGCTGCCACTGCAGCGTTGCTGGAAAAACTGCCGCTCCAGCAGGTGCAGTCGGAGCTACCGGCCGATGGCGAAGTTGCCCTGCAACTGTGGGGCGAGGATGGACAGAGCCTGCTGAAATCCGCCAATACCCCGGGCCGGCCGATGGTGCCGCTGGAAGGCGGGTACCGGGAGACCAATTTTGGCAACTACCGCTGGCGGGTCTATACCCATTTTTCCCCCGAGTCAGGACGCTGGATCCAGGTGGCAGAAAGGGCGGACCTGCGTTTTCAGCTGGCGGAGCGGGTGGTGCTCGAGTCGATCCTGCCGACCCTGCTGGCCCTGCCGCTGGCGGCATTGCTGATCTGGCTGGTGATCGGACGCGGCCTGTCCAGCCTGCGCGAACTGGCGAACGCGCTGCGAGAAAAACGCGCCGAGGACCTGGAGCCGCTGCAGGTGTCAGAGCCACCGCAGGAATTGCAGCCGGTCATTCGCTCTACCAATGCGCTTCTGGAACGACTCGGGGCTTCCTTCGAGCGGGAGCGCCGCTTCTCCGCCGATGCAGCCCACGAACTGCGGACACCCATCAGCGCCATTCAGGTTCACCTGCACAACCTGGAACGGGAGCTGCAGGATGCAGGCCTGGCCGATCGGTCCGGCTCACTGGGCAAGCTGCGGCTCAGTGTCACGCGTATGGTCGATCTGGTTGAGCAAATGCTGACGCTGTTCAGAACCAATCCGGAGCATTATCCGGCACGGCTGGAACCACTAGATTTGCAGCAACTGGCCCGCGAGGTGATTGCCGAGCGCTACGAACTGTTTTCCGCCAGGCAGCAGAGCATCTCCTTGCAGGGGACTGCTGTGGGTATCCGGGGAGATGTTTTTGCACTGACTGTGATGATCGGCAACCTGTTGAGTAACGCCGGCAAATACACCCCGGAGAGGGGTGAGATTCTGGTGACGACCGCACTGTCTGACAGCCGCGGCTACATTCAGGTAGAAGACTCCGGGCCGGGTATCCCAGCGCAGGAGCGCAGCAAAATTTTCGAACGCTTTTACCGCGTAGGCGGCGATTGCCATGCCAGCCAGGCTGAGGGCAGTGGTCTGGGATTGTCGATCGTTGCTCATATTGCGCGGTTGCACCGGGCAGAGATCCAGTTGAGTGATTCCCGCTTCGACACTGGCCTCTGTGTCCGGATCTTGTTCCCGGCCTCCAGTGGTACCGTTTTGCCTGGAGAAGAGCATGCTTGAAAGGACTGCCTGCCGTCGTCTCGTGCTGCTGTGGATGCTCGCGGCGAGCGTAAAGGCAGTGGCCGCAGACCGGCCGATAGTGGAGCTGGAAATTCGCAACCATCTCTTTCATCCGGCAGAAATCCTGATGCCGGCCCATACGAAAGTAAAGCTGATTGTCTACAACCGCGACCCGACACCGGAGGAGTTCGAGAGTTATGAACTCAATCGGGAAAAAGTCATCATGGGTGGGCAGCGGGCAATTATCTTTATCGGGCCGCTGGCCCCTGGGGAGTATCCGTTTTTTGGTGAGTTCAACCCGAACACCGCCCAGGGCAAGATCATTGTGAAATGAAGTGTGGCACCAGAGCAGCATGTTACTGAATACCGTCATCATTATATTGCGTGAGGTGCTGGAGGCAGCGCTGCTCATCAGTATTCTGTTGGCCATGAGCCGGCGCCTGCGGGTTGATCCGCGGTGGCTTCCGCTATCCCTGCTGCTGGGCGGGGCCGTCGCTGTCCTGGTGGGGACGCAGATGCGCGGTATTTCCGAGTTGCTGGACGGTGTCGGCCAGGAAGTTTTTGATGCCTTCCTGCAGCTTGCCATCTATGTACTGTTGTTGTGTGTGGCGGTGCTGATGATTCGCTCTTATTACAGTCAAAATACAGTGCCGGGGGGCATCGCCGCTGCCATGGGAGCAGCAGTGACACTGGCCGTGATCAGGGAAGGATCGGAAATCTATCTCTTTCTCTCGGCTTTTTCGGCCGACCCGGATCTGCGACCCGGTGTCTTGAGCGGTGCATTCATCGGCGCGGGCATCGGTTTCAGTATCGGCGCACTGTTCTATTACTTTCTGCTGGCATTGCCACGGCGAACCACGCTGGCGGTTGCCTGTGTGCTGATGACTCTGGTCGCAGCAGGCATGTGCATTCAGGCTGCGCAGTTATTGATTCAGGCCGACTGGTTGCCCGCGCAGTCATCACTGTGGGATACGGGCAACTGGCTTCCGGAGGGTTCCGTCAGCGGCCAGCTGCTCTATGCACTGGTCGGTTATGAAGCCAGCCCCTCCCCGGTAGAGGTCGGTGTCTATTTTTCGGCAGCGCTGCTGATGGTGGCACTGTTATTCTGGGCAAGGTACCGGGCTGAGGCCGGTGGCAGGAAAGGGGAGCGAGATCGTGCGGCATCGACGCCCTGAATACAGGGGTCAGACTGTTTTCCTGTCGATCACGCTGCTGCTGGCACCGGGGATCTCTCTGGCCGACGGATTGGTAGTGGACCGGGTCTACGACCCGTACGTGCAACCGCTGGAGACAGAGCTCGAGTGGCGGGCACTGGTGGTTCAGGATGACGATAACCCTGCGCTGGACGGTCTGCAGGTGCACCGGCTCGGGGTCGGTTATGGCTTTACCGACCGCTGGTTTGGCGAGATCTACGTAATCGGTTCCGACGGCGGCGGCGAAGAATTCGGAGTGGAGGCTGTCGAGTTGGAAGCCAAGTGGCAGCTCACCGAGCAGGGGGAATACGCAGCCGACTGGGGCTTGCTGTTTGAGCTTGAAAAGGAAACGGACGGTGATCAGTGGGAGGGCGCGGCAACGCTGCTGGCTCTGCGGGAGTGGGGCCGGTGGGTCGGTACCGCCAATCTCGCGGTCGGTTACGAATGGGGGGATGACATCACCAGCGAGTGGGAGTCGGAATTGCGCCTTCAGGGGCGTTACCGTCTGCAGGAGTCCTTTGAGCCGGCGCTCGAATTCTACGCCGGCGAAGATTATCGGGGGCTGGGTCCAATAGCGCGGGGCAGCCATCGTTTTTCCGATGCCCGCCGCCTGACATGGGAGTTCGGTGTGATTCTGGGCCTGACCGATGAAAGCCCCGAGCAGAGCTGGCGGCTGCTGGTGGAGTATGAGTTCTTCTGATGGCGCAGTTGCAATCAAAAAGGGCGTGAAATCACGCCCTTTTTTGCAATCCGGTAGCTGGAAGCTTAGCGCTTAAGTTTCAGGATATACCCGCTGAGCGGCGCCAGAGCCAGCTGGATTTTGCCCTTGCCTTGGTTCACGACCAGTTCTGCTTCGGCCTTGTCGTCCAGCTGGTCCACAAGGCGATAGCGGCCATCATCCAGTTTCCATGCGCTCAGCAGTTCCGCCGGCACCTGCAGAGCTACTGCCTTCTCTTCGCTGGCAAAGTTAGCGACTACCAGCAGCTGCTCGTTGTCGGACCAGCGGGCAAAGGCGTACTGCTGCTCGCCGTAGCCTTCTCCCTGCTCGAGGTTGATTGCGTGCAGGTCGGCGAATGCGCCGCGCAGAGCCTCACTATCGGTGGAGAAGTTCAGCAGTTGCTGGTAGAAGCTGCGCAGAGCTTTTTCTTCGTCTGTCAGCTGGCCACCGTCGAACTTGCCTTCATTGACCCAGCGGCGCACGGTGGGCACTGACCAGTAGTCGAAGATGGTGGTGCGGCTCGCCTTGCCGAAGCCGGCGTCCTCACTTGCCGGCTCTGCCAGCTCCTGGCCGAAGTAGACCAGTGTCGGCGCAGCAGACAGTGCGGTGGAGACCACCATGCCCGGTTTGCCCATCTCAGCGTTGCCGGCGAATTCCGGGCTGGCGATGCGTTGCTCGTCATGGTTTTCCAGGAAGCGCAGCATATGCGGCGCGATATCGGTCAGGCTTTCCTGAATTTCCACAACCTTGCCGATTTCCCCCTTGCCTTCCATGACTGCGCGCACGGCGTCATAGGTGCCCACCTTGTCGTAGAGGTAATCCATCTTGCCCAGGTGGATGTAATCCTGGTAGCGCTCCGGGGTGTAGATTTCAGCCAGGAGCAGAGTTTCCGGCTTGCGGGCTTTGATCGAGGAATTCAGGTAGCTCCAGAATTCCACCGGCACCATGCCAGCCATGTCGTAGCGAAAGCCGTCGACGCCCATGTCGAGCCAGTAGTGGGTGATATCGCGGAATTTCACCCAGGAGTCCGGTACGTCCTTGTCGGCCCAGAAGGCGGCGTGCTCCTCAAAGCCCTTGTCGGCGAAGCCGGCCGGCAGTTCCGGGAAGTCCTTGCTGTCATCGGGGCGTACACCGAAGTTGATCTTGACGGTTTCATACCAGTCGTTGATGTCCGGCTGTGCTGCGCGGGCGCCATTGCCGGTCCACTTGGCCGGGCTCTCATCGAACTTGCCATCCACCAGCGGGTGATCCTCGCCATTCAGGGGCTGGTAGTCGTCGCTCTCCGGGACCTTGAAGTCTTCGCCCACCACGTAATAAAAATTGTTGTCGCGGGCGTAGGTAACAGTCGTGTCGTCATCGGCACCGAAGTCACGCACACCGTCCGGCTTTTCAAGGGACTCATAAGCGCGGGCCACATGGTTGGGCACAATGTCGATGATCACCTTGAGGCCGGCGTCGTGGCTGCGCTGTATCAGGTCGCGGAACTCCTGCAGGCGCTCGGCCGGGTTCTCTGCGAGATCCGGGTTCACGCTGTAGTAATCCTTGATCGCATAGGGGGAACCGGCGCGGCCCTTGACCACATCCGGGTCATCGTTGCTGATGCCGTATTCGGTGTAGTTGCCGACCAGCGCGTGGTGCAGAGCGCCCGTGTACCAGATATGGGTAGCGCCCAGCTCACGGATCTCCTCCAGAGCCTGCGGCGTGATGTCACTGAACTTGCCGACACCGTTTTCTTCGATGGTGCCCCACGGCTTGTTGGTCGCGTTGGTGTTGCCAAACAGGCGGGTCATCACCTGGTAGATCACCGGCTTTTCTGCCACCAGAGTCACTGCTTCCAGTGCTGCCTGCGGCTGTGCATTCTGCACTTCGGAGGCCGGGCGTTCCTCCTGGCTGCAACCGAGCGCGGAAAGCACAAGGCCCGCAGCAAATAGCGTCTTGAGTTTCATCATGTTTCCTTAGTCATTGTTTGTGAATTGCCCTCTCCCGCGGAGAGGGTAATTTCAGGTTGTCAGTGGTTGACCGTCAGGGTCAGTGGCTGGTCAGACCAGCGGAATTTCACCCGCAGCTGGTTGCTGCGCTTATCCAGCCAGGCGCCCTCGGGGGCGCGTTCGAAATCGCTTTCCCGCTCGAAAATTTTCACGGCCTCGCTGCCGACGCTGACCGCAGAGGGTGCCAGCTCCCAGTTGTGGATGTTGAGGCTGATGGAGCGCTCTGCGGGCTCGCCCTCGTAACCGCCGCCGTCACGATCAAACTCGAAACGGATGCCGTCGGCATCGCGCTTGGCAGTGAACTGAAGCCTCGTGTAGCGATCCCGTTTGAACGCGTCGACCGTCTTGCCGTCATCCTCGTAAACATAGCTACTGGACCGCACTGCGGTGGGGTGGGCGTAGTAATCCAGGGTCAGTTGCTGGCTGGAGTAATCGCGGGTGGTGGTGATGTCATCGATGGTCGGAATAAAGGCGCCGGCACGCACCAGCACCGGTATGGTTTCCAGCTCCACGTTGACGGTTGCCTCAGTACCGCGGTGCGGTTCATCGGTCCAGTAATCGAACCAGACCCCGCCCGGAAGTTTGACCTTGACCTGATCTGTATCGGCATCGGTAACCGGCGCCACCAGGAAATCACTGCCCCACAGGTAGGCGTCCTTGTAGTCGATCAGATCCGTATTGCTCTCATCCATGAAAAACAGCGGGCGCATCAGTGGCAGGCCGGTCTGGCTGTTCTCGAATGCCAGCGTGTAGTTGTAGGGCAGCAGCCGGTAGCGCAGTTTGACGAACTCGCGGGTGATATCGCGGGTTTTGCGGTCGTGGAACACGGGCTCGGAGGGAATGTGGTCCTGCGCATGCGGGCGGTAAACCGGCTGGAAGACCCCGTACTGCAGCCAGCGGATATACAGCTCGCGGTCGAATTCCTCACCGCCGGCAAAGCCGCCCAGGTCAGAGTGGGTGTAGCCGAAACCCAGCAGGCTCATCTGCAGTGCCAGTTCCACCTGCGGCTTGAGGCCGCCCCACTCGCGGGATACATCGCCGGTCCAGGGGATCATGCCGTAGCGCTGCGACCCCGGGAAGCCGGCCCGCATCATGATGAACGGTCGCCGCTGCGGGTATTGCGCTGTCTGCCTGTCATAGAGCAACTGAGCCCAGGTATGGCCATAGGCATTGTGGATTTCGTCGGCCATGCCGATTTCATGCACGGTGTCGGAGGGGTGGACTTCTGGCTCGCCCAGGTCGCCCCACCAGCCACCGACTCCCTGTTGCAGCAGGTCGTCATAGATACTCCAGAACCAGTCCCCGGCCTCCTCGGAGAAGACATCAACCAGGCCGGTATTACCGAAGTAAAAGTCGAAGCGCTTGGGTTCACCGGCCAGGTCTTTGGCCAGCACATTGTTGGCCACGGCCTCGTCCCAGCGTTTGGAGGAGGTGAGAATGAAAGGCTCGGTCACCAGGATGGTGTTGATGCCGCGCTCCCTGAAATCCGCCATCATTTTTTGCGGTTGCGGGAAAGTGTTGCGGTCCCAGTCCAGGTTGCCCATATGCCCCTTGATATCGGGGCCGAACCAGTAGAGGTCGAGCACCACCGCATCCAGGGGGAAATCCTCCTCCGCAAACTTGTCCACGGTTGCCCGCACTTCCTCTTCACTGCGGTAGCCAAAACGGGAAGCAAAGTTGCCCAGTGCCCAGCGCGGCGGCAGCGGCTGCCTGCCGGTGACGTCGACATAGTTTTCGATCAGCTGCGGGTAGGTCTGCCCCGCGACCACGATGTAGGCGGTGCGCCCGGCCATGGCCTCGAACTGCAGCAGATCCTCGCGGCTGGCCCCCAGGTCCATATGGCCGGTGGCGCTGTTGTCGAACAGCAACACGTACTTGTTGCTGCTCATCACCGCCGGCAGGCTGAAGTACATCTGCTCGGATTCGGTGGTGTAGCCGTAATGGGCGCGATTGTAGAGCGGCAGTCGCTTGCCGCGACGGTCCATGCCCAGCACCCGCTGGCCACCGCCGATCAACTTCTCATCTTTCTCGAGAGTGAAACGGAAGCCGCGGATGGTTTCGGTGGCGAAGAAGCCGCTCTCCTCGCGCAGGAGCGGCTTTTCGTCCCGGTAGTAATGGATGGCGAAGGGGGACTTTTGGATGACTGCAGTGAGTCCCTCCAGCTCGTAAATCAGCTGCTCCGGAGTGTCCTGCAGCTGTGAATCGACATCTGCCCGATTATCTGGCGCAATGGCAAAGGAGGGCAGCTGCTTGATGCCCTCGCGCTGATAATGCACCTCGATGGAGGCATCGTTCAGTGGGGTGAGGGTTACCCGGGCGTCACTCAGTTCGAGATTGAGGACGTCGCCGTCCAGGGAGTGTGCAACATAGTCGCGGGCCAGTGCACTTTGGATAACGCCGGTACCTAGCAGGCCGATCAGTGCACATGAGCGCAATAGAAGTCTGGCTGTCATCATTGCCTCTTATGATTGTCCCCTCTCGTGGGGATTTCTTTATTGATCTGTGGGTGTGGCGCCGGATCGGGAAGCGATTCGGCGCTCAGGAATATTCCCGGGTTACTGCAGTTCCAGCACCATGACGCCGCGGGCAGGAATCGTCAGGTCGTCGGCAGCATACTGTTTGCCGCTGAGTACGTCGGTGGCCGACTTTTTCCCGTCCAGCATTTCGGCAAAGTGGCCGGCCGGGATCGCAAAAGGCTCCTCCCCCTTGTTCATTGCCACCATCACGGTCTTTTCTTCGTTGTAACGAAAATAGACATAAGTGTCATTCAGCGGTGCGAAGTGCATCAGTTTACCGTGGTGGATGACCGGATTGCGCTTGCGCCAGTTAAACAGTTTGCGGGTAATGGATTGGGCTTCCAGCTGGGCGTCACTCAGGCCCCTGCCAGTGAAGCCATTCGCCCTGTCTCCCTGCCAGCCGCCGGGGAAATCGCTACGCACGACGCCATCGTCACGCTGCTTGGGACTTTCGAACAGCAGCTCATCGCCATAGAAAAACTGCGGGATACCGCGCATGGTGGCGATATAGGCGATCGCCATGCGGTAAAGGTCCAGGTCCCTGTCGAGCTGGCTGTACAGACGGCTGGTATCGTGGTTGCCGGCAAAAATCACCAGCCGGTTGGGGTTCGGGTATTCGAAGTCATGGGCCAGGCCCTCGTAGAGGGTGATCAGGCCGCTGTTCCAGCTTTCACTGTCCGCCAAACCCTCACGCAGGGCATAGTGCAGAGGGAAGTCCATCATGCTCTTCAGGCGCCCGCCGCTCACGACTTCGCCCTCGCCCAGCTGCCAGTGGGAAACCAGTGCGGGGCTGCGGGTCCACTCCTCACCAACGATGTTGAAATTGGGATACTCGCGCTGGATGCGGGAGGCCCACTGCTGAAGGAATTGCGGATCGGAGTAGGCATAGGTATCCGCGCGTATGCCGCTCAGGCCAGCGTATTCGATCCACCACAATGTATTCTGGATCAGGTAGTTGGCCACCAGCGGGTGCCGCTGGTTCATGTCCGGCATGGAGTCCACGAACCACCCATCGAGGAACCCGCGCTTGTCCACTTCGCTCGCATAGGGATCAACGGGGGTGAAGCGACTGTGATTGGTGATGCCGAATTCGCCTTTGTTGATGCCGTCGCCGTTCAACCAGTCGCTGTCGGGCAGGTCACGCATCCACCAGTGGCCACTGCCGATATGGTTCAGTACTACGTCCTGAATCACGCCCAAACCCCTGGCATCGGCGGCAGCAACAAAGTTGCGGAAGTCTTCGTTGGAGCCGAAACGGGGATCGATACGGTAGTGGTCGGTTGCCGAATAGCCGTGGTAGGAGTAGTCGGGCTGGTCGTTCTCTACCAGCGGGTTGGGCCAGATGGCGGTGAAGCCCATGCCCGCAATGTAGTCCAGGTGCTGCCGCATGCCGGCGATGTCGCCTCCGTGACGGCCGCCGGGATACTGCCGGTCGGGGCCTTCCTGGGTGTCGTCGCTGCGGTCGTTGCCCGGATTTCCATTGGCAAACCGGTCCGGGGTGATGAGGTAGATGGCATCACGGCTGTCGAAACCGCGGCGGGAAGCCGAGTCGGCGCCGCGTTGGCGCAGGGTGTACTCGAACTGGAAGCGCGTTTTACCCTGCTCTTTCAGGGCGATATTGAAAGTGCCCGGGGCGGTGTCGGGAGCGATATTGAGGTTGATGAACAGGTAGTTGGGGCTTTCCACCGTTTCGGTACCCAGTACCGTGACACCCTGGAATGCCGCTTCAGGTTCGAGCTGCGAGATGTCCGGCCCATACACCAGCAGCTGCAGCTTCTGGTCGGCCATACCCGCCCACCAGAAGGGCGGTTCCACTCGCTCGGGTTCACTGGCGGCACGGGTTGTGGTCGCGCCTGAAAGGCAGGCCACAACCACTGCCAGTAAGTAAAGCTGCCGCATGATGGGCTCCAATTCGCACAAACCGGTCGTAACTGGGTATTTTCGCTCAGGGGGAGGCGTTTTGACTCCCCCCTCCGGCAGGGGGACAAGGGGTGGCGGCAATGCTGGTCAGGCGCTCGCTGGAGCTTGTGGTCAGGACAATGTGACTGGCTGGGTTGAGTCGGTCGAAGAGTGGCTGGTGGCTGCGTCTCCTCCCCGGTGAGGGGGGGATGGCGCCGGCTGGGCGCTCTGTCAGAATCGCGACATAACCATAATCACAAGCCCGTTTGCGCGCCCTCTGTATCCAGATCTGGTGCTGTATTCGGAGCAAACCTCGGAAGAACAGCGGTGATTTTATGTCCCAAACAGCGTCCGGCGCCCCTGCGCAGCCAGTAAAACAGCCCAAGCTGCCGTTTTGGCAGGTTTGGAACGTCAGTTTCGGCTTCCTCGGCGTGCAGTTCGGTTTTGCCCTGCAGAACGCCAACGCCAGCCGGATTCTCTCCGATCTGGGGGCCGACCTGCACGCCCTGTCGCTGTTCTGGATCGTGGCGCCGCTCATGGGCCTGATCGTGCAGCCGATCGTGGGCTCCGCCTCGGACCGCACCTGGGGCCGCTTCGGCCGCCGCAACCCCTATATCCTGTTCGGCGCTATTGCCGCGGCCCTGGGCATGGCCTTTATGCCCAATTCTGGTTTGGTGGTGGCCTTCATTGCGCCCATGCTGTTCGGCGGCGTGATGCTGGCGCTGATGGATGCGGCCTTCAATGTGACCATGCAGCCGTTCCGGGCGCTGGTGTCCGACATGGTGCCTTCGGAGCAGCGCACCCTGGGCTACTCGATCCAGTCCCTGCTGATTAATGTCGGTGCCGTATTCGGCTCCATGCTGCCGTTTATCCTCACCAATGTCATCGGCTTGGACAACACCTCGCAGGCCGGTGAGGTAGCTCCCTCCGTGATCTGGGCCTTCTATATCGGTGCCACCGTGCTGCTGGGTTCTGTCCTGTGGACGGTGTTCCGCACAAAAGAGTATGCGCCGGAGGAGTACAACGCATACAAGGGTATCGATGGGGAGCAGCTGGCCGTGGAGCTGGCGGAGCGCAAGACGCTGATCCAGCGCCTGCAGGGCTTTACCAAGCTGCTGTTCAACATGCCGAAGACCATGCGCCAGCTGGCGGTGGTGCAGTTTTTCTCCTGGTTTGCCCTGTTCATCATGTGGGTATACACCACGCCGGCGATCACCCAGCACGTCTGGGGAGTGGACCCGAAGTGGTTTGACCACGATTACCTGGCCACAGTGGGCCAGATTCCCGAGCACATCGCAGCGGCCAAGGGCGCTGCCGGCGACTGGGTGGGAATCATTTTTGCCGCCTACTCCCTGTTCGCGGCCATCTTCTCCATTGCGCTGACCAAGATTGCCAGCACCGTGGGACGCAAGCCCACTTACGCCATCTCCCTGCTGTTGGGTGGCATCGGCTATGTCAGCTTCCTGATGTTCCAGGGTGGAGAGCCTACCCAGGTGAACCTGCTGATCACCGAAGTCACCGTACCCAGCGGTGCCCTGGGCCTGCTGTTGCCGATGATCGGCGTCGGTATCGCCTGGGCGGCGATCCTGGCCATGCCTTACGCGATCCTGTCGGACTCGCTGCCGGCCACCAAGACCGGTGTGTATATGGGTATCTTCAACTTCACCATCGCCGCGCCGCAGATCCTCTCTGCCCTGGTTGCCGGTCCGATCCTGCACAGCGTGTTCGGCAATGAGGCCATCTACATCATCGTGCTGGCCGGTGTGTTCATGATCCTCGGTGCGGTGTCCGTATACTTCGTCCGCGAGCCGGAAGTGGAAGTCGAAACGCTGGAGCCCGAGCCGGTGGTTGCCTGACTCACCCACGGATAACCCGATCAGAAGCCCCTCCTCGAGGGGCTTTTTCATATCTGCTCCATATCTGCGCCGAGCCGCTCGCACAGATTTGTGACTGGCGCTGCTTTGACAACCACGACGCGGGCTTCATAGACTGGTCAACCGAAAATTACTGACCAGAAACTCCATGTCATTTTTACAGTCTGTCGATGCAGCGCTCGCTGCCTTTGCCTCGTTTGTCTGGGGAACGCCGCTGCTGGTTTTGCTTGTTGGCGGTGGTCTCTATCTGCTGATCGTTTCCAGGGGACGCCCCTATCGCCACCTGGGCCACAGCGTCGACCTGCTGATGGGCAAGTACGACGATCCGAATGATCCGGGCCAGGTACCGCACCGGCAGGCATTGTCGACGGCGCTGTCGGGAACTCTCGGGCTCGGCAACATCGCCGGGGTGGCGATTGCCATCAGTACCGGCGGGCCCGGTGCCATTTTCTGGATGTGGGTGACGGCCCTGGTGGGTGTGGCGACCAAGTTTTATACCGCGACCCTGTCGGTGATGTACCGCGGCCGCGATGCCTCCGGCGAGTTGCAGGGCGGGCCCATGTATGTCATTCGCGAAGGCCTGGGACGCAGGTGGATGCCGCTGGCCTTCCTGTTTGCGATCGCGGGCCTGTGTGGCATGTTGCCGGTGTTCCAGTCAAACCAGACGGTGCAGTTGCTGCGGGAATCCTTTGCGGTACCACTGGGCATGGTCTCCGGAGACGGCTCCATGCTGTTCGATTTTCTTGTCGGGCTGGTACTGGCGATTGCCGCGCTGGTGGTGATCGCCGGGCGCATCCAGCGTATCGGCAAATTCGCCGTGCGCATCGTGCCCGGCATGGTGGTGTTCTACCTGGCCCTGACCCTGATCGTGATCGGTTATTTCTGGCAGCAGGTGCCGGCGGCATTCGCATTGATTTTCAGTGATGCCTTTACCGGTCAGGCGGTAGCTGGCGGTGCGCTGGGTGCGGTGATCGCCACCGGCATCAGCCGCGGGGCCTTCTCCAATGAAGCCGGTATCGGCACCGAGTCCCTGGCCCATGGTGCGGCCAAGACCCGCGAGCCGATCCGGGAGGGTGTGGTGGCAATGGTGGGGCCGATCATCGACACGCTGGTGATCTGCACCTGCACCGCTCTGGTGATCCTGCTCACGGGGGTCTGGGAGCACGGCGCGGGTATTGAAGGGGTATCCCTGACTGCCGAGGCGTTCTCACAGGTATTCGGTGCCTGGGGCCCGTTGCTGCTGTTGCTGATGGTGCTGCCGCTGGCATTCAGCACCATCGTCACCTTCTGGTATTACGGGGTGAAGTGTTTCGGTTTCCTCTTCGGTACCCGCTGGCAGGGGCTTTACACGGCCGCCTACATCGGGCTGATCGTGATCGGTGCGGTGGCTTCCCTCAATGCGGTCAACAGTATCATCATCGGTATGTATGCCATCATGGCCATTCCCACCATGACCTCGACCCTGTTGCTGGCCAGGCGGGTTAATCGCGCTGCGCACGATTATTTCACCGCCCAGGAGCTTGAGGGAGCGGTGAAGGAGACCTGATTAACCCGATCGATTTCGCCAGAAAAAAGCCGGAGCAATTGCTCCGGCTTTTTCATTGCATCGTTGTGAAATCGCTCAAGGCACGATGCTCACCTTGGTTCCGACCGTTGCATGGGCAAAGAAAATCTTTGCCATATGCCAGGGCAGGCGGATGCAGCCATGGGAAGCCGGATAGCCCGGCACGTAACCGGCGTGCATGCTCACGGGGCCGTTTACCCGCATCATGTAGTCCATCGACGCCCCGCGGAAGATTGAACCGGGCGGACGACGGTCACGGCGTACGTCTACGTTGCTGCGCAGCACGTAGCCGTTGCGGCTCACATAATGGCCATAAAGGTTAGAGCGGTGATTGACCTTTTTTTCCGAGATACGGAAGGTGCCCGCTGGTGTCCGATGCCCGGGCTTGCCGGTGGAAACCGGGGACATGCCAGCCAGTCGACCACCCTTGTAGAAATAGGCCATCTGCTCACTCAGGTCGATCTTGATGTGCGGCGTTCCGCCTTGCACATCATGCCGCCACCAGGATTTGTTGGTGAACCGCATGGCATTGTTGTGCATCTGTGGCGAAGTGCCTTGAGAATTGCGGTAGTAGTTTCTCACCCAGGGTGGTGGATTGTTCGGGTCGCGGTAGTCCCGTGCCTCCGTTATCGGTGAGACCAGCGGGATGCTGCTGAGAACCAGCAGCGCGGCGAGGGTCGAGCGTTTCAGCAGTGAAAAACAGGTTTGCATTGCGCACCTCTCTTTGCAAACTTCAGCCTTGAGCCAATCTGGCCGGCCACGTCCACGCACAGAGGCGCAGGCGCGGGCACCGCTCGAAAGCGGCCGGGGGCGGTCAGATGTTCCCCAGCGCAGCGATCCGATGTTTCCCGGCTTGGCTGCAGAGTGGGCACGCGGCGGCGACAGCCGCAGCGAGTGGTGGAAGACTAAAGTCGAAAAAAGCGCCGTCTTACATCGTTTGGGTCTTTTTGAGGGCGCTCATAGAGCCAATCGATCAGTCAGGGGCGATATTCTGTGCTCTCAGGCAGGCCGCGGGCCTCTGCGGGGGTATGTCCCGGTCGCCGCGGTTGCGGGTTCCCTGTTTTTTTGTTTCCTCTGCGAGCGCTCTGGGTTAACGTTTTCCGCGTCAGTGGTTTCGAAGCGAGAAAATAAATATGAGTACGCATAAGCGCTGGATCCTGGTGTTGATGTGCCTGCTGGGCGCGATCTCCTGTTACATCTACGGCCTGCCACAGGGCAGTGCAGTGTTTCTGGGGCTGGGTATGTTGTTTGAGGCTACTTTCTGGGTTGGCGTCAGTCGCCGGCGGCGCAAAGAGCGCAAGTGATGGGAGCTGGCGGACATCCTTTGCCGGTGTTCGCGCAAGCAGACTCCAGGCAAAAAAAGGCCGGCGCGAGGCCGGCATATAAAAAGCTCGGAAAGAGAGCTAAAACTTGCGCAAACAACTCGGGAAAGAGTCAGAGCAAGGGAAAGAGTGAAGTGCCCCGGCGGACGGATGGCATTACGGCGCCGGGGCACTCCGTGAAGAGTGGTGGTTACACGCTCCGCTTCAATACGCGGGCGCCTGCCAGTGGCAGTAGCAGCTGCTCGCCTTTTACTTCGCCGCCAAGCATCGCCGGGGTGATGTCCTCGGCTCCAGCGAATTCCGCCGGCACTGCCAGGACTTCCTCGTTTTTGCCCAGATTCAGGGCCACAAAGAACTCCTCGGTGTCGGTGCGGCGGTAAAACACCAGCAGGTCGTTGCCGGTATCCACCACTTCCTGTTCCGCCTTGGCCAGGCCCGGCCACTGGCGGTGCCAGTCCAGCAGGGTGCGGAAGCGGTTGAGCATGGAGTCCTGGTCGTCCTCCTGCACACTCACCGCCTTGTGGTGATGTTCTTCCGGCACCGGCAGCCACGGCTTCACCTTGGAGAAACCGGCGTTGACCTCACCGTGGTTGACCCACGGCATGGGGGTGCGGCAGCCGTCACGGCCCTTGAATTCCGGCCACAAGTTGATGCCGTAGGGATCCTGCAGGTCTTCGAAAGCAATCTCCGCCTCTTCCAGGCCCAGTTCCTCACCCTGATACAGGCACACGCTGCCGCGCAGGCTCAGCTGCATCAGCAGGAACAGCGGTACGCGGGCGAATGCCTGCTCGCTGTCGAAACCCTTGTTCCAGCGGGTCATGGGACGCGGCACATCGTGGTTGCTGATGGACCAGCAGGGCCAGCCCTCGTTGATCACACGCTGGTTCTTGCGCAGGGTCTCGCGCAGGAACTCGGCACTGCAGTCCTCCGCCAGCAGGTCGAAGGAGTAGGCCATGTGCAGGCGGTTTTCCGTGGTGTAGTCGGCCATGATTTTGTGGGTGTTGTCATCGCCCACTTCGCCGACGGTCACCGTCTCCGGGTACTGGTCCAGCAGCTGGCGTACGCGCTGCAGGAACACCAGGTTCTCGGGCTGGGACTTGTCGTAAATGTGCCACTGGTAGTGATAGGTATTCACCGGTGGCAGGCCCTTCTCGTCCAGTTCCAGCGGGCGCGCCGGGTTGTCCTGCAGGGAGCGGTTGTGGAACGCATGGTTGATCGCGTCCAGGCGGAAACCGTCCACGCCGCGGTCGAGCCAGAATTTCATGTCCGCCAGCAGCTGCTCCTGGACTTCCGGGTTGTGCAGGTTCAGGTCCGGCTGCTCTTTCAGGAAGTTGGTCAGGTAGTATTGGCGGCGACGGGTGCACCAGCGCCAGGCGCTGCCACCGAAATTGGACATCCAGTTGTTGGGCGCGCTGCCGTCCGGCCTGGGATCAGCCCACACATACCAGTCGGCCTTGGCGTTGTCGCGGCTGGAGCGGCTCTCTTCGAACCAAGGGTGCTGGTCGGAGGAGTGGCTCAGGATCTGGTCGATGATGATCTTGAGGCCGCGCGCGTGCGCCGCTTCGATCAGGCGGTCGAAATCCTCGAGGTTGCCGAACAGCGGGTCGACATCGCGGTAATCGGACACGTCGTAGCCGAAGTCCGCCATGGGCGATTTGAAGAACGGTGAAATCCAGATGGCATCCACACCGAGGGATTTCACATAGTCCAGCTTCTGCGTGATACCCGGCAGGTCGCCGATACCGTCGCCGTTGGCGTCGCAGAAACTGCGTGGATAGATCTGGTAGATAACGCTGTTACGCCACCATTCGGTGTTGTTACCGCTCATAACTACAGCCCGTAGGATTGTCGTTCATAGAATAGGGTGGAGTATGAAGGCGCCGGCTGGCCGGCGCCTCATCCCTGACAGGGGGGGGAGGGTGGTAGAAAGTCAGGTTTGGTCCGAGGGCTGATCCTGCACCGAGCGCAGCATCTGCTCCGCCAGCGCGATGGCCTCCTGGCGGTCCTTTACGTCCAGCTTCTGGTACAGGCTGCGGATATGGGTCTTGATGGTGCTGGGGGCCACCTTGAAATGCCGGGCGATGCGCTCGTTCGACAGCCCGGAGTGGATGGCGTTCAGGACCTGCCACTCCCGCGGGGTCAGCGGTGAGTGGCGCAGGAAGTCCGGCACCGCGTCGCTGTCGAGAATCTCGCGGATGATGGTCTCGTCCAGCTCGATGCGGATGCCGCCGTCCAGCTCCGGCTGGGCCTGGGCCTGGCGGATCAGTTCCTGTGCCTTGTTCCGCTCCGCATCCGGCAGCTCCTCCTCCAGCGCCGCCTTGAGGATGACGATCAGCGGCTTGCCAACCTGCAGGAAGCTGGCAGTGAAATCGCGCTCGGCACCGATGCTGAGGGCCTCGCGGATGGCCTGGATGGCACCGTCGCGCTGCTGGCGCAGCCACAGCAGATGCGCTTCCAGTACCAGGTTACGCAGGCAGTCAGTGACAAGGCCGCTCTCTCGGGCCACCTGCTGTAGCCGCGTGATCAGGCGGCTGGCGTCGGACCAGCGGGTCAGCTCGATCAGGGCGCGCACGTGGTTGCGGCCGTGACACTGCTCGAAGTGATTGCTGGGGCGGTCCGCCACCGGCTCCGCCTGTTCCTGCCAGGCGGCGATGGCTTTCTGGTCGCCGAGGGCGCGCCACACACGGATGCGGGCCGAATCGGCGTTGGCAACCCAGTCCCGGTGATACTGCTCGCCGCTCAGCAGGCGGTCGATGCGGGACAGCCACTCCAGCGACTCCTCCCGCTCACCGCGGGCCTGGGCCACCTTGAGCAGCAGGGTGTATTCCGGCAGCAGCCAGCGTTCGCCCACCTTGCGGTTGATCTGCATACCGTGGCGGGCTGCGGCCGCCGCTTCGTCCAGGTCGCCCTGTTCCCAGGCCAGCTGGCCGCGCAGGCGGCAGATGAATTCGGAGATGGGCAGGCCGGTCAGGTGCTGTTCCTCCACCAGCCGGGCGGCGCGTTCGCGCAGGCCCTCGGCTTTTTTCAGCAGCCCCTGGGCAATGGCGATCTCGGTCTGCTGGCAGATGGCCCAGGCGGCGCTGGGGAAATCCTGCTCGGAGATGGCCAGTGTTTCCACCTCGCTCATGTACCGCGAGCCCTCTTCCAGCTCGCCCAGGCAGAAGTTGGTTTCACCGGTCACCAGCAGGGCGGCGATGCGCTCCCCCTGCTGGTCCTGGCGCAGCAGTTCCAGGGCCGACTCCGCGTACTCCTTGGCGACCAGCGTGCGGCCCTTGGCCACCGCGGTCTGGGCGCGCATGGTGGCGAAGGCCCCCTCGAAGTCGCTCCACTGCTCCGGATCCTCACGCTGCAGCCAGCTCTCTGCCGCCGACAGGTATTTCTTGCAGCGGTCGTAGTCGAAATTGTCCCGCGCCATCTTGGCCGCCAGCAGGGTAAATCGCGCATTGCGCTTCAGGGTCTCAGCGCCGAGCCAGTCCAGGCAGTCGTTCAGCACCCGGGTCTGGCCCTCACGCAGGAGCTGCTCGCCGTGGATGGCCAGCAGTTTCTGCAGGCCATCGCCATCCTCGGCGGCCAGGCTGTGGCGCAGGGCCTCCAGCGGCTGGTCGAGGCTCTGCCAGGTCTCGCTGGCGAGGCGGTGCAGCGCATAGCGACGCTGCTTGTCTGTCAGTTGCCGCTGCAGGAAACGGGCAAAAACCGGGTGGTAGCGGAACCACTGGCGGCTGGAGTCCTGCGCCTGCAGGAACAGGCCGCGCCGCGCCACCTGTTCCAGCAGTTGCTGGCCGTCCTCGAGGCCGGTGAGCTGCTCGGCGAGGCGCGCGTTGACCCGGGTCAGGATCGAAGTGCAGGCCAGCAGTTCGCGCAGGTCCGGCTCCAGGCGCTCCAGCACCTCCTCGGCCAGGTAGTCGAGAATATGGCTGTGGCCCTGTTCCAGCTCGCCGAGATAGCGATCCACTTCCTCGCGGTTGCGGACCGACAGGGCAAACAGCTGCACCGCGGGCGGCCAGCCCTCACTGAGCTGGTGCAGCTGTTGCACCCGGTCGCTCTCCAGTGTGAAGGGCAGGCGCTGCTGCAGTAGCCGGGCGATCTCGTCACAGTTCAGCGCCAGCTCCGCGCTGCCCAGTTCCAGCAGGCGCCCCTGCACGCGCAGTGAAGCCAGTCCCAGCGGCGGCTGGCTGCGGCTGGTCATGACCACGCCGATACCTGCGGGTGCATGCCGCAACAGGAAGCGGGTGGCGTCGTGGACTGCCTCGTTGTCGATCTGGTGGTAGTCGTCGAGAACGATGCGCAGTTCGTCCGGGTGGCCCCGTAGCTCTGCCAGCATCTGGCTGATGACGATGGCCGGGTCCGGGCGCTGTTGGGCCGCCAGCAGGGCGTGGGTCTCGGGGGTGCCGTTGCCGGTGGCGCGGTGCACGCTCTCCACCAGGTAGCGGCAGAACTGGGTTGGCTCGTTGTCACTGCCGTCGAGGGAATACCAGGCCACCGGCGTCTCGCGGGATGCCGCCCAGGAGGAGACCAGGGTGGTCTTGCCGTAACCCGCCGGGGCGGTGATCAGAAGAAACTGGTCACTGGAACTCTGCTCCAGTCGGTCGAGCAGGCGCGGTCGGTCCAGGGTGTGTTCGGGGCAATCCGGCAGGCTGTATTTCGAGGTCAGTAGCATCGCTGGGAGCAGGGCCGTTGGTAATGTTTGATTATTATACAGACGCGATTATGCCTCATAACGCTCACCTGGTGACAGATCCGCCGCCTGAAGCGTTACGCGGCGTAGCAGCGGGTTTCTTTGCAAAGCGCGACGCAAATGGTACTTTTGACCGATTCAGCGGTGCCCACTAAATATAAAAGACTGCGCGCTGCGCCGGCCCTGCCGGGATGGAACCAAGCGCAGCAACAGAAAAAGAAACAGGGGCGGATCATGGCGGATATCATCATTCTGGCGGCGCCGGGCATGGGTGCGGTGGACAGCGACTTTGCCGAGCCGTTGTTCGCGGCCCTGCGACAGGGCCTCGGCGAGGATTGGTCGCGGATCTACTGCGATACGCTGGTAAGCCAGGACCACCTGCAGCCCAGCATCGAGCGGGTCTTCGAGGGGATGCAGAAGCGCGATATGGAGTTCCTGCGCGCGCGTAAATTCATGCTCTACGGCATGGCCGAAAGCGCGGCCCAGCTCGCGGACATCCAGCAGCACGGCGGCAACTACGAGAAGAGCCAGGAAGCGGTTTACAAAACCCTGGAGCTTGCCGCCAAGCGTGCCGGTGAGAATACACCGGTAATCCTCATCAGCCACTCGGTCAGCTGCGTCACCCTGTCCAACTACCTGTGGGATGCCCAGCGCCCCTCTGTGAACCACGGTATCTGGCGCGATGGAGGTCCCCGCGGTGTGCACAAGGGCTCGGCGAAGGACCTGTTCCTGCGCCTGAAGACCCTCAGTTACTGGTATACCCTCGGCCCCACCAACCCCCTCTGGTGTGCCGGCCTGCCCCGGGACCAGATCCAGGCGGTTATCTCCGAAACCCGCGGTTATCGCTTCCAGTGGAAGAACTTCTACCATCCGGACGACCTGTTCGGCTGGCCCCTGAAGCCCCTGAGCCCGTCCTACAACCAGTCGGTTTACCGCGACTACGAGACGGTCCCGCTCACCGACTGGCGCACTGCCAACGCCGGTCCGCAACTGGGCGCCCACGGCGGCTACTGGTCTTCGCCGGTGGTTCACGAAAAACTGCTGGGGGATGTGCGCGAGCTGCTGGAGAAACAGGCGCGGCGCAGGGTCAGTGCACCGGCGCGAACTCGGGCCGCCGCCACGGTATAATCCCGCGCACATTTTCTGGCAGCGGATTTTTTATGGCTCTGCAATTTCATACAGTCCCGGTCACCCCTTTCCAGCAGAACTGCACGCTTCTCTGGTGTGACCAGACCAAACGGGCCGCGGTTGTGGATCCCGGTGGTGACCTGGACCGGATTCTGGCGGCTGTGGAAGAGCGGGGCCTTGCGCTGGAGAAGATCCTGCTCACCCACGGCCACCTGGACCACGTGGGTGGCACCGCGGCGCTCGTGACCCGGAAGCAACTGCCGGTGGAGGGGCCGCACCGTGAGGATGCCTTCTGGATCGAACAGTTGCCCATGCAGGCGCAGATGTTTGGCTTTCCGGCGGTCGAGACCTTCACGCCGGATCGCTGGCTGGAGCAGGGCGACACCGTCACCGTGGGTGAAGAGACCCTCGAGGTTTATCACTGTCCCGGGCACACTCCCGGCCATGTGATCTTTTTCCACCGCCCCAGCGGCCTGGCGCTGGTCGGCGATGTCCTGTTTGCCGGCTCCATCGGCCGCACGGATTTCCCCAAGGGTGACCACGACACCCTGATTCGCTCCATCAAAGAAAAGCTTTGGCCACTGGGGGATGAAGTGCGCTTTATTCCCGGCCACGGCCCCATGTCCACATTTGGCCAGGAGCGGCAGACCAACCCGTTCGTGGCTGATAAACGCTTCGGGTGAGTTGCTGATGGCCGGGCAGAACATCTCCCTGCGGGCCCTGGCCTGGTTGCTGGTGGCCCTGCCAGTGTTGCTCAGTGGCGGCTGTGCGGTGATTTCCGAGGACCAGTGCCAGGCCGGGCTCTGGTATGAGCGCGGCCTGCAGGACGGCGCCCGCGGTCGCAGCCAGGCGCTGATCTATGAAATCGCCCAGGAGTGTCAGCAGTTCGGCGTGCGCGTCGACAGCGAGGCATGGCTTCGCGGCCACGAAATGGGCGTGGAGCAGTTCTGCACTCCGGAAAACGGTTATTACCTGGGCCGCCGTGGCCACAGCTATGAAGGGGTCTGCACTGGCCCGACCGCCGACCTGTTCATGGGTGAATACCAGCGGGGGCTGGCTCACTTCCAGGTAGAGCAGCAATACCGGAAGTTGCAGGAGCGGCAGGATTACCTGGAGTACGAACTCGGCGCTCTGCAGGCAGCGATCCGCAAGGAGAAGGACGAATCCCGCCTGAAGGAGTTACGCCTGCAGCGCCGTGCCGTGGCGCGGGAACTGCGCCATATCAATTTCGAGCTGCTTCGCTTTGGCGGCGCGGGCTTCGACCTGTTTTTCTGATGGCGGCACCGCTGCCGCACTCCCTAGGGACATCAACGCATGACTATCTGGCATTCCCGGCCGACACTGGAACAGCTGAACGAGAGCATCGCCGGCTGCATGCCCGGCCACCTGGGCATGCAGATCACGGAACTGGGTGACGATTACCTGGTTGGCACCCTGCCGGTGGATGCGCGCTCCCGCCAGCCGTTTGGCATCCTGCATGGTGGAGCCAGTGTGGTACTGGCGGAGACCCTGGGTTCCATCGCCGCCAACCTGGTGGTGGATGGCGCCAAATATTACTGCGTCGGCCAGGAGGTCAATGCCAACCACCTGCGCCCGGTGGCGGACGGTAAAGTGACCGGCACCGCACGCCCCCTGCACCTGGGGCGCACCAGCCAGGTCTGGGAGATCCGTATCACCGAACCCAGGGGCAGGCTCAGCTGTATTTCCCGCCTGACCATGGCCGTGGTGCCCCACGGCTGATGAGCGAAGCGAGCGGTTTCGTTTACGAGGAGATTCCCTACCGGCTGGTGCGTTCCCCCCGGCGCAAACGGGTGGGCCTGGTGATGGCGCGCAACGGTGTCGAAGTGCGCATCCCGCAACGCTGTGCCGCGGTGCATGGCCATCGCTTCCTGCAGGACAATGTGCAGTGGGTGCGGGCCCAGCTGCTGCGCTCCCGCGAGCGCGCTGCGCAAGTGCCCGAATACGTTTACCGTTGGGGTGAGCACTTCCCATGGCTGGGGTGCCGGCTGCCGCTGGAGCGCGCTGCGCGTCCGGGCGAGGCGGGCACCGGCAGTGAATCGATTCGTGTCTATACCCGTGAACTGCAGCCGGATCCGGCCCGGCTGCAGGCGGCGCTGCATAAACTGTATCAGCGCGAGGCGCTGGCGCTGCTGGCGCAGAAGTCCGAACAGCAGGCTGCCCGGCTGGGCCTGCAGCCAGCGGCTGTCAGGGTGCGACGCACCCGCAGCAAGTGGGGGCATTGCACCCTGCGCGGTGAGCTGCAGTACAACTGGCTGATCTGCCTGGCGCCGGAGCCGGTGGTGGATTACCTGGTGGCACACGAAGTCAGTCATATGCGCCACCACAACCACAGTCGCGCTTTCTGGCAGCTCGTTGAGCAGCTCTGCCCCGATTATCAGCACCTTCGTCGCTGGCTGCGCGAGAATGGGCACCGGCTGGTGCTCTGAAGTAACCAGCCACACCACAGGCCCCGGGCCCTCACGCTGTCAGAGCCCGTCAACGACAAGCTATTCATGGCGAACAAACCCCGATTCTTCAAACCGTCCAGCAAGACGGCGCAGCGGCAACTGCCGGCGAGGCCGGTGGAGGCCGATATCCTCAATTTCAGCCACGATCTGCGCGGCGTTGCCCGGGTCGGCGGCAAGCCCGTTTTCATTGACAACGCCCTGCCGGGTGAACGGGTGCGTTTTCGTTACAGCGAGCGCCGTGCCCGCTTTGATGAAGGCCAACTGCTGGAAGTGCTTGAAACCGTCGATAGCCGGGTTGAGCCGCGCTGCCCGCACATCGCCAGTTGCGGCGGCTGCTCACTACAGCACCTGCAGGCAGCGGCGCAAATTGCTGAGAAAGAGCGCATCCTGCTCGACCAGCTGACACGTATTGGCGAGGTGGCGGTGCCCGAAGTGCTGCCTCCGCTCACCGGTGAGAGTTTCGGCTATCGTCGCAAGGCCCGTATCGGCATTCGCTTCCAGCGCCGGAAAAAAGGCAGCGGCCGTGACGCCACGCAACTCGGGCTCACGTTTGGTTTCCGCGCCAAGCGCTCCAACGAACTGGTGGATATCCGCGAGTGCCATGTGTTGCATCCCGCTGTCGCGGAGCAGATTCCGGCGCTGCGCCAGCTGGTCGTGGACAGTGAGGGTCGCGACAGTTTCACCCACCTGGAGGTGGCGGTGGGCGAGGATGCAGCCGCACTGGTTCTGCGCCATACCCGGCCACTTTCCGCGGCGGACGAACAGCGCTGGCGCCAGTTTGCCATCGACACGGGCATACACCTGTACCTGCAGCCCGGCGATGCCGCCAGTGCCCACCGGCTCTGGCCTGAAAGTGGTGAAGAGCGACTCCGCTATCGCCTGCCGGAATTCGGTCTGGAACTGCACTTCCACCCGCTGGACTTCGTCCAGGTGAACCTCGAGGTCAACCGGCAGATGGTGGAGCGGGCCGTGGCCCTGCTGGATCCGCAAGCGGATGAGCGGGTACTCGACCTTTTCTGTGGCCTGGGCAATTTCACCCTGCCGCTGGCGCGGCGTGCGGGCCGGGTGGTTGGTGTAGAGGGAGAGGGGGCGCTGATCGCGCGCGCGGAAGAGAATGCGGCCGCCAACGGAATCGGCAATGTGCAGTTCGTCACTGCCGACCTGACAGCGGAGTTGCGCCAGCATCGTTGGGCCGCGGAAGGGTTCGACAAGGTGCTGCTGGATCCACCCCGGGCGGGAGCGGTCGAAGTACTTGCCCAGCTGGCGCGCCTGCAGCCGCGGCGCATCGTCTACGTGTCGTGTAATCCATCGACACTGGCGCGGGATGCCGGCGCGCTGGCCGGGCTTGGTTACAGGCTGCAGAAAGCGGGGGTCATGGATATGTTTCCCCACACTGCCCATGTTGAATCCATTGCGGTGTTCGAGCCCGTCCAATAGGGCGGATTCGCTGTGGGGCAGGTTTTTGGTGCGGCCGGGAAACTGGCGTAAACTTCTTTGAAATTCCTGAGGCCGTCTCACCATGCAAACCGAACCCCTGAGCGATGATTTCGAGGAGAACTGCGCCCGCTTCCTGCCCGAGAGTGCTGCACAGGGTTGCGTCTGGGCGCTGGAAGGCGATGAGGGGTTTGCCCTGTGCGCATCGGAGAAATACCCACAGACCGACGTCATGCCGTTCTGGTCGCAGCGGGAGTTCGCCGAACAGCATGCCGATGGTGAGTGGCAGGGCTACGCGGTGGTGGCGATCGACCTGGAGGAATTCATGGACGACTGGCTGACCGGGATGCACGAAGATGTACTGCTGGTCGGCATCAACTGGAACGCCGAGCTTGAGGGTGTCGAGCTGGAGCCCCTGGATCTGCTCGAGCAGCTGGAGCAGGAGCTGCAATAAATTTCCCCGGGTGGGTTTTCTCATCCCGTCACAGTATTCGGGCTGGGGTTGCCGGAGAATTGGCGGCTTTGCTGAAGGATCGCGAGCCCGTGAAGTGTCGCATCAGCTCCGGTGGGTGGAATGGCGCCGGGGGGATGTGAGCAGAGTGCCCATGGAAGCACTGAGCTGAAGAGCTAAAAGGTCGCCACAGCGACACGACGAAAAAAAGATGACAACGATCCGTGAGGAACCTAGGGATGGGACACTTACTCGGGCTGCGCAGCGTGATCTACGGCGTCAGTAACCTGGCGGAGGCCAGGGACTGGTATCAGCGTCTGCTGGAAACCGAACCCTATTTCAATTCGGAAACCTACGTGGGTTTCAATGTGGGTGGTTTTGAGCTGGGGCTGAACCCGGATGCCCGCAGTGCCACCAGCCGCGCCGATGGGGTTGTCGCCTACTGGGGCGTCGATGACATCGCCGCCCAGGTGGAGAGGGTCAATGCCCTCGGCGCCCGCCAGCACAGCGAGATCACGGATGTGGGCGGCGGTGTGTTGATGAGTGCATTTCTCGATCCCGATGGCAATATTTTCGGCCTGATCCAGAACCCCCATTTCTGTATCGAGTAGTCCAGGAGAACAGTCCCGTGAGCAAGCCACCGGCTTCCAGGTTCCGCCCCTCAGATCATGCCTTCGCCGCCGAGAGCCTGGCGCAGATTGGTCGTGGTTATGTGGTGCCGGATCGGGTGGCGCTGATTACCGGCTGCTCCAGCGGCATTGGCCGCGAGCTGGCGCTGGCGCTGCACCGCCGCGGCACCATCGTCATTGCCACCGCCCGGCGCCCGGAGAGCCTGCAGGAGCTGGCAGACCTGGGCATCGCCACCGAAGCCCTCGACGTCACCTCCCAGGCAGATATCAACCGGGTGGTGCACGCCCTCAAGGCCGCCTACGGCCGCCTCGATATCCTGATCAACAACGCCGGTTACGGTCAGATGGGGCCGCTGCTGGAGCTGGATACCCGGGTATTCGAGGAACAGTTCCGCACCAATGTGTTCGCACCCATGGCACTGATCCGGGCCTGTGCTCCGCTCATGCGCTCCGCCAAGCGCGGCGTGGTGTGCAATATCGGCTCCGTATCGGGTGTAATGCCGACCCCGTTTTCCGGCGCCTACTGCGCCTCCAAGGCAGCGCTGCATGCCCTCTCCGATGTCCTGCGGCTGGAGCTGAAACCCTTTGGTATTCGCGTCATGACCGTGCAACCCGGTGCCATTGCCTCGGAGTTCGGTCGCCATGCACAGGTTTCCCTGCGGGGGTTGCTGGCCCCCGATTCCTGGTACAAGCGCCAGGAAGAGGTGGTTCAGGCGCGGGCACTGGAATCACAGCAGAATGCCACCCTGGCCAGTACCCTGGCGCGCAAGGTGGTGAAGGAACTGTTACGCAAGCGTCCGCCGGCTGTGTTGCGGGTAGGAAACCGCAGTCGCCTGCTGCCGTGGATGGCACGCTGGCTGCCCCGTGGCTTCCGGGACTGGATCCTGTCACGGCGCTTCCGGCTGCGCCGCCTGGCGCTCAAATCCTGAGTGTCAGGCAGCGCGGATTCAGTTTCCGGACTGCTGTTGTACCCACTCCCCAACCTCATCCAGTGAGCCCCGGAACAATACCGCGCTCTCCCGCTTCGCCATCAGGTAGTCGTACATACCGTCGTAATATTCAGTGAGGAGCGCCATCACGACCGGGATATAGGCGTCGGCGCTGCCGTTTCGGGCGAGCTCTGCGTTGGCGGCCTGCAATTGCTCGTCCAGCTGCCGGTGGCGGAGTCCGCCCAGGCGTTTCTGCAGCCGGGACAGGCTGTCGCGCAGGGATTCCCCCAGGGCTTCCGCGGGACTGCATTCGCCATCCTCGAAGCGCGGCAGCGCCTCGTTGACATAGTCACGCACGATCCGCCGGGCGCGGGCCTCCACCGGTTCCTCTACCACTACCCGCGGCGCGGCCTGCATGGCCTGTTGCAGGTTGGGGGGTAGGGCGCAGCGGCCGATCAGGCGGCTCTCGTCCTCGACAAACACCCGGCCGGAAGCCTGTTCAAGTTTGATCATGTCCACGGCGATGCGGTTCTCGAAGTCGATCTGCGCCGGCTGCGGGCGACCGGTGCGGCCGAAGCTGGAACCGCGGTGCCGGGCGATCCCCTCCAGGTCGATGGCCCGGGTGGCGCGCTGGATCAGCTCGGTCTTGCCGCTGCCGGTATGGCCGGCGATCACCACCAGGGGGAGTCTCTCACAGCCCTCATCCAGTGCCCCGAGCAGGAAATTGCGCAGAGCCTTGTAGCCGCCCTCCACCAGAGGGTAATCGATGCCGGCTTGCCGCATGAGTTGCTGGGTGGTGCGGGAGCGCAGACCGCCGCGAAAGCAGTAGAGGCAGCCCTCGGGATGCTGCTCGGTAAATTCGCGCCAGGCACTGATTCGCTGTTGGCGGACCTCGTCGGTAGCCAGCTCCCACCCCAGCTCGATCGCCGCTTCCTGGCCGGCGTGCTTGTACCTGGTGCCGATCAGCTCCCGCTGGCGGTCATCCAGCAGCGGCAGGTTGGTGGCCGCGGGAAAGGCGCCCTTGGCGAACTCCACCGGGGCGCGCACATCCATTAACGGCGTGTCGTTGAGAAACAGCTGTCGGTACTGATCGGGGGAAATGTTCTGGCGCAAATCAAGTCTCCATAACGTCGGGGCGCAGTGTAACCTGAATAGATGGATCTCTCCGACCGTTTGACGCCGCCGGAAAATAACTCCGCATGACGCTGGACCAGATCACAATCCTTTCCATTCTCGCGGTCACCGTGGTCCTGTTTATCTGGGGATCCTGGCGACACGATATGGTGGCGCTCGCTTCCCTGCTCGCCTGCGTGTTCGTCGGGCTGATTCCCCCTGAGCGCGCCTTCGACGGCTTTGGCCACCCGGCAGTCGTCACCGTGGCCTGTGTGCTGATCCTGAGTCGTGGCCTGCAGAGCACCGGCGCCATGGACGTGTTCGCCCAGCGCATGATCCCCAAGACCGGCAGCGTCACCCTCGCCCTAGCCGCGCTGACCGGTGTCGGCGCTCTGCTGTCCGGCTTTATGAACAACGTTGGTGCCATGGCACTGTTGATGCCGGTGGCCTCGGGGGTGGCGGAAAAGCATAACCTGCCGCCGGGCAAGGTGCTGATGCCGCTGTCGTTCGGCACCATTCTCGGCGGTATGACCACCCTCATCGGCACCCCGCCAAACCTGATCGTCTCCGGCTTTCGCGCCAGTGCCGGCGTCGGTAGCTACGGCATGTTTGATTTCACCCCGGTCGGTCTCGGCGTCGCCGTCGTTGGCATCCTGTTTGTGTGCCTGATCGGCTGGCGGCTGGTGCCCGAGCGCACCCAGGCGGGTGCGGCCACCTTTGATACGGGGACCTACCTCACTGAAGCCCAGGTGCCGGAGAAGAGTGCGGTCGCCGAGAAGACTATCTGGGAAATCGCCCGGATGCTGGAGGATGAGGATGCCCAGGTAGTGGGGGTAGTGCGCGATGATGGTCGTGTCTCCCCGGCCAGGCCCCGCCACCGGGTGCGCGTCGGCGATATCCTGGTAATCGAAGCGGAGCCGGAATCCCTCACGGCGGCGATCAGCCAGCTGGGCCTGAAGCTGGAGGGCGAGTCCACCGAGGAAGAGAAGGAGGAAAAAGAGGGCAAGCCTGCCGCCGAGCGGGCCCGGGGCCGGGAAAAGCGCGATCGACGCAAGGGCGATGAGGCGGGCGATGGCAGTGGCAAAGACGACAGGGAAAGCGGCAAGGGCCGGGATGACAGAGGGGAGGGACGGGAAAAGGAGCGGGAAAAAGAACGGGAAAAGGAGCGCGGCGAAGACCTCCAGCTGCGCGAGCTGGTCGTCATGCCCGACTCGACCCTGGTCGGCCGGACGATCCAGTTCCTGCGTCTGCCAGCCCACTACGAAATCAACCTGCTGGCCCTGTCGCGCCAGGGGCGGCGCTCCGTGCGCAGGCTGCGCTCCACCCCGCTGATGGCCGGTGACGCCCTGTTGATGATGGGCACCGACGACAACCTCAATACCTTTGCCTACGAGAAAGGCTGTGTACCCCTGGCGCAGCGGGATATCACCATTCCGAACAAGGAGAAAGCTGCGGTTGCCCTGCTGGCCATGGCGCTGGCGGTTGCGGGTGCCGCCTTCGGCCTCCTGCCCGCTGCCATCTCCTTTGCCACCTGTGTGCTGGCCTATATGGCCCTCAAGGTGTTGTCACTGCGCAACGTTTACGAGTCCATCGATGGTTCGGTGATCGTGCTGCTGGGGGCTCTGATTGCCGTGGCCGAAGTGATGGAGCGCACCGGGGCAGCCGACCTGATCGCCCGCTGGATGCTGGGCACCATAGCCCAGGGCGACCCGGTGATCGCGCTGGTCATCCTGCTGGTGGTAACCATGACGTTATCGGATTTCATGAACAACGCCGCTACTGCCGCCGTCATGTGTTCCATTGCCCTCAGTGCGGCGGCGCAGCTGGGGGTGAACCCCGACAGTTTCCTGATGGCGGTGGCCATCGGAGCTTCCTGCGCCTTCCTCACCCCGGTAGGCCACCAGAACAATACCCTGATCCTGGGTCCGGGCGGTTTCCATTTCGGCGATTACTGGCGCATGGGGTTGCCGCTGGAGATCATGGTGGTGATCGTCAGCGTGCCGCTGCTGCTGTGGGTCTGGCCGCTATGAATGGGGGTCAGGCGATGGAGTCATCCACCGGCTGTGCAACTTCAGCCAGGAAGCGCCCGCAGAAGCGCAGGACATCGGTGATGGTCACGATTCCCGCCAGCTCGCCCTCGCGCATGACCAGCACGGAACCGATGCCGGTGTCGGCCATGGCCAGCAGGATTTTGTCCAGCGGGTCATGGATATCGGCGATATACGGTCGGCGGGCACAGAGGTCGTGGACATAGAGCTGTTGCTCCTCCAGCCGGTGCCCCGGTGAATTGGCGCGCTCGATATCCCCGCGGGATATCACCGTCTCCAGATCCCCGTCCCGTGTTACGGGCAGGTGGTGGACCTGGTGCTCTTCCATCAATTCCAGCGCATCCTCCACTGTCGCATTGATATCGATATGGTAGGGAAAAGGCGTCATCACCGTGGCCAAGGTTGGCATCTGGTGGATATCGTGAATCTTGCTCATAGCGTGTCTGGAAGCCATTAGTGGGAATGCGGAGGCCCGTATAGCTTAGGCCACCCCCGGAAAGACTCCAACCGGGGCCCTAATGGCTGGCGTATGGTTCGCGGTTAACCGATACGGGGATATAAGCGGTATTACTTCCAAATCCTTTTGCCGCAGCAGGCTTGATATTTGCTGGCAAATACTTATCATTTGCCGCCCCTCCTGCCGGCGGTCCATGCGTGCGTCGAAAGCGCCCTGTGGCAGGCCATTGGCGTCTAAGAGCCGGACATGCGCTGAGGAAGCTTTGTATACCAACGCAGGCAACTGCGAATTCAGGTTATTGCAGATATAACCGCCCCGTTAACTGGCGTGCACATATTACTGACCCGGGATACGCCATTAGCGGTAATAAGCATATTGAATGACTGATCGGATTACGGTTTGGGCGTTGTAATGCCCCGAGCCGCCACAACATTATTTTTTATTACAGCAACACTGACTGAGGTCTGTTTAGATGTTTCAGGATTACGACAAGATCGAGCAGCAGATTGCCGAGCACCAGGCAAAGATCGAGGAGCTGCAGGAGCAAATGGCCCGCGCCGAGCGTAAGAAAGAAGGCGTCATCGCTTTCGACAAGGCACTGGTGAATATCGCTGCCGAACACCAGATGGAAGAGGAAGAGCTTTACGTGGCCCGCGGTGAGCGTATCGTCGAGTGGCTGGTGAGCCAGCTGAGCGACGAGGATGCCCCTGACTTCGTGAAGACCCTGAAGGCCCGGGTTGCGCGCTCCCTGAAGCGGCAGGGTGAGACCCCACGCCGCACCCGTCGTGCCACTGCCAAGAGCAGCGAGCCGAAACTGGAGACCGGCCACTACCGCAACCCGTATACCGGTGCCACCATCGAGAAGAAAAAGCGCAACCCCAAGCAGCTGAATCAGTGGATCGAGGAGCACGGCCTGGAGACGGTCAAGGAATGGAAAATCTGATTTCGCCCTGAAATACGATTTCCTGCCCAAACCCGCGGTGCCGGATTGGTCCGGGCCGCGGGAATCCCGCAACTGCGGTTAAAGCGGTAGCTATGCCCGGATATTCGCTTTTTATTCGATTCCTGGCTGCTGCCGCTGGATTGTTTTTATTCCTCCCACATCTGATGATTGAAACCGGGTAATGGAGTCAATCACCTGGTCCGCTTATCCTACTGGATTGAAAAACAATAAAACGTGCCCGCCATGCTGAAAATTCTCGGATTACTGGTTTCGGTCTCCCTGCCAGGGTTATTTCCCCTGCATCTTGCCCACGGCCAGGCGGATGTCGGGATATCCGCAGGGGAGAGCAGTGGCACCCGGGTGGTGTATCTGGTCCGGCACGCTGAGAAACGGACGGATGATCCCGCGGAGCGCGATCCGGCGTTGACGGCAGCCGGCAAAGAGCGTGCGGTGGCCCTCGCCCGGCTATTGCGCGATGCCAACATAGAGCGGGTTTACAGCACCGACTACCGGCGCACGCGCCAGACCGCGACGCCTCTGGCGCAGCAGTCGGGGTTGCCGGTCACGCTCTATGATCCACGCGACCTCGAGGGATTTGCCGGCAGGCTGCGCAACGGCCCCACCAGGGTACTGGTGGTGGGCCACAGCAATACCACGCCGCAGCTGGTGGCACTGCTGGGCGGCGAGCCGGGCAGCGAGATCCGCGAGTCGCACGAGTACGACCGCCTCTATGTGCTGGTGTTGCATGGCGATGAGACGGTGACGCTGTTGCAGCGCTATGGTGACTGCGAGCCGTGCGAACGCGCCTATTGATCAGTCCGATGAGCCGCCGAGCCGTTGAGCCGCCGTCAGAGCTCAATCCAGCAGCTGGCGCACGTAATCCACCACGACCCTGGAAGCCCGCCCCTGGTGGTGTTCGGCGAAGGCATCGCCCACACTGCTGCGTTCCAGGTTGAGTTCGACGGTGTGGGCGCCGGCGGAATTGGCCCACTCCACGAAGCCCGCTGCCGGGTACACATTGCCCGAGGTGCCGATGCTGATGAAGAGGTCGCACTCGCTCAGGGCATCGTATATCCGCTCCATTTCCAGTGGCATCTCCCCGAACCAGACCACATGGGGGCGCAGGTTGCCCGTTTGGCCGCAGCATTCGCAGCGCATGGTGGTGGTCAGGTCACCACTGGTGGGAAAAAGCTCCCCGCTGATGCGACAGCGGGCTTTCAGCAATTCCCCGTGCATATGGATCAGGTTGCGGCTGCCGGCCCGCTCGTGCAGGTCGTCGATATTCTGCGTGACCAGCAGGAACTCGCCGGGAAACTGCGCCTCCAGTTCCGCCAGCGCCCGATGGGCCGCGTTGGGAGTGATGTCCGCCGCGAGCAGCTGCTGGCGACGGGCGTTGTAGAAGCGCTGCACCAGCTGCGGGTCCCGCTCGAAGGCCTCCGGTGTGGCCACATCCTCGAGGCGATGGTTTTCCCACAGGCCGTCGGCGCCGCGAAAGGTGCGGATGCCGGATTCGGCAGAAATGCCGGCGCCGGTGAGTACGACGATTCGCTGGTAATCCACGCCTGTCCTCCCTTCTTTCCCGCTTCAGTGCAATTTCATGCGCGGCTTTACGAAGCGGTTCGCCTGCCCGACCAGGTAGATCAGCATGGCCTTGGGCCAGCCGTGCACCGCCGCCAGGTGCATCCGGTACAGGGAGCGGTAGGCCACACCGGCCAGGCGACCTTCCACCGTCAGGCTGCCCTTGACCAGCGCGCCCATGAGGTTACCGACGGCGGTGTGCTTGCTCAGTGAGACCAGAGAACCGCGGTCGCGATAGCAAAACGGTTTCATGCCTCGACCCTCGATCTGTGCGATCAGGTTGTGCTCGGCCACGCCGGCCATCTGCTGAGCCGCCTGTGCCCGCGGTGGCACCCGCTGCTCGGCGATATCCACACAACCGGCACAGTCGCCGATGGCAAAAATCCGCTCGTCGGTCACCGATTGCAACTCGGCGTTGACCTGGATCTGGTTGATGCGGTTGGTCTCCAGCCCATCCAGCCGGGTGAGGAAATCCGGTGCCTTGACACCCGCCGCCCACAGGCGAATGGAGGCGCGAATCTTCTCGCCAGTGGCGGTAATGAAGCCGTCCTCGCTGGCCTCTGCCACCGCACAGCCGGTCAGCACGCGCACGCCCATGCGGGTAAGTTCACGCTCGGCATTGTTGCCGAGCCGCGGCGGCAGTGCCGGCAACAGGTGTGCTCCCGCCTCGATCAGCGTGACCTTGAGGGCCTGCCTGGGAATGTGTCCGTAGCGCCCCATCTGCTGTGTCGCTTCCACCAGCTCGGCGGCCAGCTCCACTCCGGTGGCGCCTCCGCCGACGATCGCCACCTCGATGGTTTCTGCGGTGTGGGTTTCCAGCTGCAGGAAGCGGTCCAGCAGTTGCTGGTGAAAGCGCTGTGCCTGCTGGGTACTGTCGAGAAAGACACAGTGTTCGCGCACGCCGGGGGTGTGGAAGTCGTTGCTCTGGCTGCCGAGTGAAAGCACCAGGTAGTCATAGGCCAGCTCCCGCGCCGGCACCAGCTGGCGGCCGTCGGCGTCCTCGACCGGCGCCAGTTCGATGACCTGCCGAGAGCGGTCCAATGTCTGCAGGCTGCCCAGCTCGAAGCGAAAACCGTTTTTGCGCGCGTGTACCTGGTAGTTGAGGGCGTCGAGCCCGGAGTCCAGCGAACCGGTGGCTACCTGGTGGAGGAGCGGTTTCCAGATATGGGTGCGGTTGCGATCCACCAGCGTGATCCGCACCTCCGGATCTTTGCGCCGCCGGTGCAATACCCGCGTGTAACTGAAGTAGTGTCCGAGTCGTGTGGCGAGCTGCAGGCCGCCGGCGCCGCCGCCAACGATGACGATATTTTTCATAGGAGGTCTTCCTGTCGATTTCTGGAAACTCGACTCCCCGCTCTGTGAAGACCTTCAGAGGATAACGCCGCTACCGCTTATCGACGGTTTTTTATCGTGGCGTTTCGGCGCCAGTATCTCCACTGTGGCGCCTGATGGCAATTCAACCTGTCTCTTTTTGTGGTTTTTTGCCGTCGAGGCGCACCGGCGTGCCCGCCGATTCCGGTGGCAACTCCATGACGGTCCCCACGATGGCCGCCTCCGTATAGCCTGCCTGCTGCAGGGCGAGCACGCAGTCCGGACCCTGTTCCATTGGCACCGCACCGAGCAGGCCGCCACAGGTCTGGGGATCCACCAGCAATTGCCAGCGGGGGTCGTCCTGCCACGGAGCCCGGTTGGCAACCCGGTCGAGGGCGCGGGCATTCTGCGGCTGCAAGCTGGACAGCCAGCCCTCGCGGGCACAGGTTTCCGCACCGGACAGCAGCGGCAGTTGCCCAGGATCGATGCTGGCACCGAGGGGTGTGTCGCTCTGCAGGGTTTCGAGCAGGTGGCCGAGGAAACCGAAGCCGGTGATATCGGTCAGCGTGTGGGCCTCATGCTGCGCGAGGATTTCGGCGGCCGCCGCGTTGCTCTGCAACATGGTGTCGAGCGCGGCATCGACCCAGCCGGGGTGGGCCCGACCCAGTCCCTCGGCAGCAAGGATGGCGCCGATGCCGAGTGGCTTGGTCAGGATCAGGCAGTCCCCCGCTTTCGCACCGGTCTTGGCCACGAGCTGCGCCTCGCTGGCGAAACCGTTGACGGCGAGCCCCAGTTGCAGCTCCGCTCCCTCCGAGGTGTGGCCGCCGGCCAGGGTGCAGTCGTGCCGGTTGAGTTCGGTTACAGCGCCGGCCAGCAACTGCAGAAGGTCGCGTCGGGTCAGGGCTTCGGCGGCCAGTGGCAGGGTGACCAGGGTCTGGGCGGAGGCCGGGCGGGCGTGCATGGCGAACAGGTCCGAGAGGGCGTGCAGTGCCGAGATACGGCCGAACAGCCACGGATCGTCCACCGGCGCCCGCAACTGATCGGTGCTCTGCACCAGCAGCTGGCCGGCAGGCACCTCCATGACCGCCGCATCGTCGCCAATGCCACGGCGCAGCAGCGGGGAGTGCTGGGCAGGCAGGGCTGCCAGTGCCCGAGACAATGCGTCGGCGCCGACCTTGGCGCCACAGCCGTTACAGCGCATGGGCGCCAGATGCTGGCCGTCCCGTTCCCGGATGACGTCGCGCTCGCTCGCGCGCCGATCTTCCATCTGCAGTGACAGGTCGCGGAAGCGCTCCATGAATTTGCGATCGATACGGTCCTTCCACTGCCACAGGGCACCGCCGGCGATGGCGACGCCGTTGCGCACCGCCACTGCGCGGCGATCCCCGCAGGACAGCAGGCGCAGGAATTCCCGCTGCGGCCGGAACGGTTTCAGTGGCCGGTCACAGAGGGCAGCGCGCAGGTTATGGAACAGCGCCGGGCCCTGGCGTACGGCATAAACACCGGCCTTGGGCAGCGGTCGGTGACTGAAGCTGGCCGCATCGCCGACGGCAAAAATGTATTCATGGTTCGCCGCTCGCAGATATTCGTCTACGCGGATGAAGCCGGCCTCGTCCAGGGCCAGGCCGGTGTCGGCGAACCACGCCGGCGCACTGGCACCGGTACAGAGCATGACCTGGTCCAGCGGCAGGAAACGGCCGTCACTTGCGCGTACCCCGTTCGCTTCAATGGCTGCCACCGGCCAGTTGCCGTGCACCTGTATTCCGAGACGTTGCGTCTCCTTTGCCACCGCAGCCTGTGCCATGGGCGGGAACTGTTCCGGCACCTGTTCACCGCGGGTCACCAGGTGCACCGCAGCGCGACCGGTGCCGATCGGTTCGCGCAGCCCATGGGCCACCGCCATGGCCAGTTCACAGCCGCCGGCACCGCCGCCGACGATACCGATGGCGAACGGCTTTTCCGTCGCGGCAATCTCTCGCCGCAGCTGCTGCCAGCGCGGCCAGAACTTTTCCACCGGCTTGATCGGCAGAGCCAGTTCCGCCCCGGGGATTGCTGTGGACGGTGTCGATCCCACATCGATCGAGAGCAGGTCGAACTCCAGTTCCGGCCGGTCAGGCATGGCAATGGTGCGCAGCTCCGGATCGATTCCCTCCACCCTGGCGCGAATGAAGCGCGCACCGGCAGCACGGCACAGGCGCGCCAGGTCGATATGGGTCTCGTCGCGATCGTAATGGCCCGCCACCATGCCCGGCAGCATGCCGGAGTAGGCGGTCTGGGACTGCGGTGATACCAGGATAAGGCGCACTCCGCGCAGGGGGCGCATGGCCCACATCTGCAGGACGATGGCGTGGGCGTGCCCGCCGCCGACGAGAACCAGATCCTGGTAATTCGGGTATTGCTGCATGCTTGTCGTGCCGGATCCTTTGCGTCCGTCTCTCGCGGCGTCGCTGCCGCCGCGGGGTGAACTGAGGCGGGAGAGCATACCTAAAGTCAGCGGTGCTGGTCTTTACTTACGGGGCATAAATGCACCTGCACGCCGCCAGGCGGATTCCTACGTCATCACGTTGCGCCGGAATCCGTCCTGCCTGTGGCCGGCGAAGCGCGGTGCCTAAATTGACGGCCAGTGACCCACGGATTCCATGCCGAAGCCTTCCAGCGGAGCCAGCAATTTTCCGAACCGCCTGCTGTGGTGGCTGTTCGGTAGCGTTCTGTTTGTCGGTGCGCTCTCCATTGCCCTCTCCGCGTGGCTGCCGGGCCGGCTGGAGCAATGGCTGCAGCAACGCGGGCTGGAGGCAGACATCGGCCGGTTGTGGTTCTCGATTCCGCGGCTGGCCCTCTACGTGCGCGACGTGCGGGTAGAGAACCCGGAAGGGCGGGGTGTCGACGCGGAGCAGCTGGTACTGAATTACAGCTGGCTGGATCTGCTGCGCGGTCGCCTGCGTCTGCAGGAGGCGTATCTGACCGGGGTCGACATGGATCTGGCCTCGGAACTGACCGCCGACGGTCGCCTCTGGGAGGTGGCCGGTTGGGCGCTGGGTGTGGGCGGCGAGCGGCGCGACCGGGACCTGCAGCTGGCCATCGAGCGTCTGCATATCCGCGACAGCCGGCTCTGTTACCTGGCCCGGCCGTACTGGCAGCAGCCTGAGTGCCTGCGCTTCAGTGATCTCACTGTGCACGACTGGACCCTGTCGGCACAGCGCAGCGGAGACGAAACGCTGCAACTGAAAATCGGTGCCGATCAGCTGGATCTTCGCGACCTGCTGGTGCGCACCGAGGGCAGCGAACGGGACCATACGGTGATCGTCAAGCTGGCACTGGAAGAGGGCCTGTTTGCCCGACCCGGAAACCGGATCACCGCCGATGAACTGGTCGTGCGACGCTTCGGCAGCTGCCTGCCGGAGCACTGGGCAGAGGCCATTCCGGCCATGGATCGGGTCATCGGTCACTGTGCCACCGCCCGCCAGCTCAACCTCACCGGCAACGTGGTGGCGGCGTTTGGTGCCGAAGCGGAGGTGGGCTGGCACCGCGGCCAGGGGCAGGTGGTGCAGTTGCGCTATGCCAACCGGCGCTGGCAGAACTGGCGGGCGGAAACTCTGGCGCTGAATGAAATGCATTTCAGCCGCGCTGAAAAAAGCCTGCGCTGGAGCGACGCCGGCGCCACCGGCTTCGACTGGTGCCCGCCCGGGCTGCGTGACCTGCAGCATCACCTCTGCATCCGCGCCGGCAGCCTGACGCTACCCGACCCGGTGACCTTCGACTGGCAGCGCGGCCTGGTGGTGGAGGCCGATGCGGGGCGCCTGCAGCAGACCCAGCTGCAGGATCTGGCCACAGCGAATCGCAACCCCCTGACCATCCACGATATCCGGCTGTCGGCGCTGCAGTATCGCGGCCGGGAAAGGATGCTGACACTGGAGCGGCTGCAGGTGGAGAGTGCGTCCGGCTGTGTGCCCGGTGCCGTGTGGCAACTGCCGGATCACTGTCTGCGGCTGGCGGGGCTGAGATCCGGAGAGGAGCTACAGCTACGCTTCCCGGACAGTGCCCGGTCGCTGCCCTGGGGGTTTGCCAGTGGTCCCCTCTCGGTCGGCCAGCTGCGCCTGGAGCGCAGCGGTGGCGAACCACTGCAATTGCGCCAGCTCCGCTGGCAACAGCTGCGCGCCCTCGGCGGGCCCGGCTCCACGGACGAGCCGCTGCTGCTGCGGGAGCCCAACCTATTGTCACTGAAGGGCTGTGTGCCGGACAGCCTGTTGCCGAAGGGCCTGCGGCCCCTGTGTACCGAGCTGCACAGCCTGCAGGGCACGGGCACCTTCGCCTGGGCGGCGGGGGATGACGGCTACCTGATTTTTGGTGAACTGCAGTTGCAGCGCCTGCTGCTGGGGGACCGGCGCGATGGTGGTGAAGGCCTGCTGCTGCAGCAACTGCATCTGGGCAGCGGCTTCCTGCGTCCGCAGGCGGATGCCGGCAACCCCTGGGCCGCGACCGATGCCGCCGCTGCGTCGTCGGCCGCTGCCGGTGGGGAGGCGGATCCGAGCGTCCCTGATCTGATCAGTGAAGAGGACGGGCTGGAGAAGGGGCGGCTGTCCGCCATCGGCGAATCACAATCCGGTGAAGGAGACGGGCGCGCAGCCGGAACCGCTGCAGCGGTATTGCCGGATCTGGCCGATCCCAATCTGCTTCTGAAATCTGCGGCGCTCGAGCAGCTGGATGGCTGCCTGCCGGCAAGCTGGGCTAGTCTCCTTTACCGCCAGCGCACCTCCATGCCCGCCTGTTTTGACCTGCGCGGGTTCGGGATCGGAGAACCGCTGCGATTGGCCTGGCAGACGGGGTTCGGGCTGCAGACGGGTGCACTGGAACTCGAGCGGGGGGAGGCCAGCAGCCGCGCCGGCGAATCCCTGCTGGAGGTCACAGCGCTCGACCTGCCCGCGGGCAAGGTACGGATCGCTCCCGGTGGCGGGCGTCTGCAATTGTCACTACCGGATTTCTCCCTGCAGACCCTGGACGGCTGCCTGCCCGGACCGACCCCGGTGTCCCCGCTCTCGGTCCGTTGTGCACAGGTGGCGGAATTGCAGCTGGGGCCAGCGGCGCAATTCACCCTGTCCGAGCGGCGCCTGACGGCGAATCTCGACGGCACTGCGATCCGGCAGTTGCAGCTGACCGGCCTCGGCGACCATATGGCGCTGGGCCTGCAGCAATTCGTCAGCGACCGGCTGCGGGTGGACTGGCCCGGTCCGCCGGCCGCTGCCGATGTGCTGGAGCTCGGTGGCCTGGAGATGGGGCAGCTGACTGCCTGCCTGCCACCCGGTGATTCCCTGCAGGCGGGTGTGGTCGCCTTGCCCCGTTGTCTCGACGTGCATGACCTGCGCAGCTCCCCCGGAGCCAGCGACCTGGCCGCCGGGCCTATCGGTTTCCTTGCGGCACCGGGGGCCGAGCCGCAGTGGCAGTTACAGGCCCTGCAGCTGGGCGCCCTCGCGTTTACCTCGGATACCATCCAGCTCGGCCAGCTGCGGCTGGAGAGTATTGAGGCCTGCGGTCTGGCGGGGCTGCTGCCCGGCGATGCCGATGGCGATTGCCTGGACTGGGGGTGGTTGCAACTGGCGCCTGGCAGCCGCGTGGTATTCGGACAGCAGGGGCCGCAGGTGACCCTGGCGGCGCTGGAGTCGGCGCCTCTGGCTCTTGGTGACGATACGCAACCGGCGCTGGCTTTCGAGCGCCTGGGCTGGTCGCAGCTGCAGTGGGATGGCGGCACCGCCCTGGGCGTGACAGATTTTTCCCTGCGCGGCATCCGGGCCTGTCGTTCGGGGGACAATGGCAGCTCCGGACCAGGCTGCCTTTTCCTGCGCGAGCTGGGCCTGCCCGGTGCCGAGCAGATTTCATTGAGTCAGCCCTTTTCCGTGAGCGGTGCCATCCGCCTTACCGGCCTCGGCTTTGGCGCCGACGGCAGCGCTTCTGCGTCAGCCACGGTCAGCCTGCGGGAACCGGTCTATCGCCAGCCCGGCAGCCAGACCGGAATTGAGCGCGCCGTCGGTGAGCTGGCGGAGATCAGTGGCTGCCTGCCCGCAGAATGGCTGGTCGGTAAACGGCTCTCGCCCTGCTACGAGTTCGGCCGGGTGGAGCTGCAGGGCATCGAGCGCCGCCAGACACCGGCCGGCACGGTGACAGAACTGTTGGGCCTGTCGATCGATGGTGTGCGCCTGCGCCAGCAGGGTTTTCCCCCAGGCCTGCCGGCCGATCTGTTGCAGCTGAAAGAGGCCTCGGTGGAGCGCCTGGCTTTCGGCGGCGGGCTGGTGACGTTCAGTGGTCTCGCCCTGGAGGGCGCCGCCGGTTGTCTGCCGACGGGATATGTGGAACGCCTCAATCACTGCCTGACTGTGGACTCCATCGGCGCCAGCGGCAGCGTGCGCATTGGCAACGACCAGATGGAACTGGCGCGTTTGGAAGTATCGGAGCTGCAGGTACTCAGTGGCGACGGCAAGCGGCTGGTGAAAACGGAGTCGGCACTATTGCAGCAGTTCCTTGTTGACCGCGGGCAATTCGCGCTGGCGGAGCTTGCCGTGCACGACTTCGGCCTGCTGGGGCGGGCGGAGCACGCGCCGGAGTATCACCGCCACGCCTGGCAGGCGGAAAGTGGTGACGCTTTGCTCCAGGACATCACCTTCGACCTTCCGCGCCAGCAGCTGCAGGTGTCGCGAGCCGTCTTTACCCAGCCGGGTATCATTCTGGCCCGCGACAGCGAGGGTAATTTCCCCGTGCGTGAGGGCATCGCAAAACTGTTGGGAGAGCCCGTTTCAGAGGCCGTTGACGAGGTGGGGGAGGCGGCCAGCGAGCGTTCGCCGTTCCGCTACCGGTTGGGAGAAATGGTGGTGGATCGCGGCCGTTTCACCTGGCTGGACCGGCAGGGCGTCTACCGGGCCAGGCTGCCGATTCGGGTGATCAATGTTTTCCTGACCGGGGCCAGCAATCATCCCGGGGATCCGCCGGCAGAGATACTGCTCGGTGGCCGCCCCGGTGGCTTCGGTGAAATTCACCTGGCCGGTGAGCTGGACTACCTGGACATCGAGAAGTGGGACGCCTCGCTGCTGGGCTACATCGTCAATGCCAACCTGATCCCCGCCCAGCCGTATATCGCCAACCTGCTGGGGTACAAGATCCTGCAGGGCCAGCTGGATGCGCGCCTCAATATCGAGGTGCGGGCCAACGAGGTGGATGCGCTGGCCCAGATGCGCCTCAACAAGATTCGTCTGCGGCGGGTGCGCGAGAGCGACCAGCTGCCGGTGGAGCAGCCCATGATCCCGCTGGATATTGCCCTGCTGGTCATGGAAGACCGCGACCGCAACGTGAACTTCAGGATGCCGGTCACCGGTGATCTCTACGACCCCGAGTTCTCTTTCAGCTACATTTTCAGCGACCTGCTGCAGCGGGCGATCATGGAAGCGCTGTTCAGTTACTTCAGTCCGGTGGGTTTCTACACTCTGGCGAACCGGGCATGGACGCGTTTCAGGAATCTGGTGGTGATCGAGCCGATTGAATTTGCCCCGGGCAGCGTCGAGCTGAGTGCCGAGGCGCGGAGTGAACTGGCTGAAATTGCCGAAGTGCTGCGGGAAAAACCGGATGCCAGGCCGGGTATCTGCGGCATCGCCAACGCCCGCGACTGGACTGCGCTGTACCCCAATGGCACTCCGGGTATGCGCGGCAACCGTCGTGCGCGGGAAATCTTCTACCGCGATCCGCCCGTAGAGATTTTCGAGGAATTGCAGAAGCTGGCGCAGCAGCGCAGCCGACAGGTGGAACGCTACCTGCTGGAGAACGGTCTCTCTGCCGATGAATTCATTCAGTGCGCGCCGGACTATGACGGTACTGATTTCGACTCGCCGCGGGTGGAATTCTCCCGCTAGTGCGACCTCACGCGATCAAAGTTTACAAGCACCCAAGGAGCCACTCCCATGGCCAAGAACCTCGCCCACAAGCTGATCGAGTCCCATCTGGAGGGCGGCTCCCTGGAGCCCGGCTCACCGATCGAACTGAAGATCGACCAGACCCTGACACAGGATGCCACCGGCACCATGGTGATGCTGGAGTTCGAGGCACTGGGCCTGCCGCGGGTGAAGACGGAGCTGTCGGCGCAGTATGTGGACCACAACCTGCTGCAGACGGACTTCAAAAATGCCGACGATCACCTGTTCCTGCGCAGTGCCTGCCGCAAGTGGGGCATCTGGTATTCACGGCCGGGCAACGGCATCAGCCACGCGGTGCATATGTCCTGTTTCGGCAAGCCCGGCAAGACGCTGCTGGGCTCCGACAGTCATACCTGCGCCGCCGGCTCCATGGGCATGCTGGCGATCGGTGCCGGTGGCCTGCAGGTGGCCCTGGCCATGGCGGGCATGCCGTTCTCGCTGACGATGCCGAAAATCCTCGGCGTGCGCCTCGAAGGTGAACTGCCGCCCTGGGTCAGTGCCAAGGACGTGATCCTGGAAATGCTGCGCAGGCAGACGGTGAAGGGCTGCGTCAACAAGATTGTCGAGTATCACGGGCCGGGCCTCGCCAACCTCACCGCCATGGACCGCCATGTGATCGCGAATATGGGCCAGGAACTCGGTGCCACCTCCAGCGTTTTTCCCGCCGACGACACCGTGCGCGCTTTCCTGCGGCAGCAGCAGCGGGAGGAGGACTTTACCGAGCTGAAAGCAGACGACGGCGCGACGTACGACGAGGAGGACACCATTGATCTCTCCTCCCTCGAGCCACTGATTGCCTGCCCGTCCAGCCCGGACAAGGTAGTGCCGGTACGTGAGGTGGCCGGCAAGCCCATCTACCAGAGCTACATCGGTTCCTCTGCCAACCCGGGCCTGCGGGATTTCGTCATTCCCGCGCACATGGTCGAGGGCCGGCGGGTGGATGACCGCGTCTCCTTCGACATCAATCCCACATCACGGCAGATGCTGGAAGAGATCAGCCGCACCGGCGACCTCGGCCGGCTACTGGAAGCCGGAGCGCGCCTGCACCAGACCGGTTGCGGTGGCTGTATCGGCATGGGCCAGGCGCCCGCCAGCGGTCGTATCAGCCTGCGCACGGTGCCGCGCAATTTCCCCGGCCGCTCCGGCACCGAGGAAGACGAGGTCTACCTGTGCAGCCCTGAGACCGCCACCGCCAGCGCACTCAAGGGGGAGATTACCGATCCCCGCGACCTGGACATGGACTACCCATCGTTCGAAGAGCCGGGACAGTTGCCGGATATGCGGCCGCTATTGCTGGCACCGCAGGAAATTCCGACTGAAGTGGAGCTGGTCAAGGGCCCGAATATCCAGCCGCTGCCGGATTTCGACGGGCTGCCCGACAAACTGGTGGCTCCTGTGCTGCTCAAGGCCGGCGACAATGTTTCCACGGATGAGATCCTGCCGGCCGGTGCCGAGATATTGCCGCTGCGCTCCAACATTCCCGAGATCAGCCGCTACACCTTTTCCCGCGTCGACAGGGATTTCTACGAGCGCGCCATGAAGCTGGACGGCGACTGTTTCGTGGTGGGCGGGGATAATTACGGCCAAGGCTCAAGCCGCGAGCATGCCGCCATCGCGCCACGATTCCTGGGGGTGCGCTGTGTCATCGCCAAGAGCATGGCGCGCATCCACCGGCGCAACCTGATCAACTTTGGCGTACTGCCGCTGCTGTTCGAGGATCCGGCCGATTACGACAAGATCGAACAGGATGCAGAACTGGAAATCGTCGATCCCGTGGGCCAGCTGGCGCCGGGCAAGCCGGTGGAAATCCAGCTCAAGGCCTCTGGCGATGTACTCAAGGTGAAGCACGATCTCTCCGAGCAGGAGATCGATACCCTGCGGCTCGGAGGCCTGATCAATAAGACGCGCAAGGAGCATCCGGATATCGACGCCTAGGGCGCTCATTGCTGTTGGTTGGTCAGGAAGACGTCAGGCGGTCCAGGCGCAGGCGCTCGCTGCCATCGAACAAGCGCCGCGAAGCGACACTCACCGCGAGGAAGGTACCGAAGCCGGTACCGGCAGCGATGGTGAACATGATCAGGATCTGGTATTTCACCGCCAGCGCCGGGGCGGTGCCTGAGAGGATCTGGCCGGTCATCATACCCGGCAGGGAAACGATGCCCGCCGCTGCCATCGCATTGATGATCGGCATCAGTCCCGAGCGCATGGCATCCCGGCGCAGCTCGCCGCAGGCCTCACGCCAGGTCTGCCCCAGCATCAGCCGCCCCTCTACCAGCTGCCGCTCGCGACGTACGCCCTCGGTCAGCCGATCCAGGGCCAGGGCGATGCCGGTCATGGTGTTGCCCAGCAGCATGCCCAGCAGGGGGATGGCATATTGTGGCGAATACCAGGGGGTCGGCCCGATCACGACGATAAGCATCAGGACAGTGACACTGAAAGCGGATACGAACATGGATACCGTGCCGATGGCAAAGCCCCAGGCACCGCGCAGCCGGTAATTCTGCCGCGCCATTACCTCGCGACCTGCCAGCATCAGCATGCCGAGCCCCATCAGCGCCACCCATAACGGCTTGCCTACCGCAAACAGTGCCTCCAGCACAAAACCCACCAGGGTCAGCTGGAGCGCGGTGCGGGCCGCGGCAATCAGCAGTGAATTGCCGACACCGAGCCGCGCCCAGTAAACACAGCCCGCCAGCGCCAGTACCAACGTTGCTGCCATCGCCAGCTGCCACCAGCTGAGTTCAATCACATCCATCAGTCCTTGTCCCCGCTGCTCTCCACCAGGCGGTCCCCTTCGATATGCAGGTGGCGGTCTGCCACCCGTTTGATCTGTTCGCGGTCGTGGGCAACCCAGAGCGTTGGCAACGAACGCTCGCGGATCACCTGGCACAACCACTGTTCGGTCTCGCGGGTGGCATCGGGATCGAGGTTCGCGGTGGGCTCATCCAGCAGCAGGGCGCGCGGCTGGTAGGCGAGGGCGCGTACCAGAGCCAGCCGTTGTTTTTCGCCCGAGGACAAGCGCTCGATGGACCACCGGGATACATCTTCATCGAAACCCAGTTGTTTGAGCGCCTCGGTCATCGGTGCGGGCATGTGTTCGCCCACCGTTTCGAACCACCAGGCGCTGTCGGCAGGTACCATCATCACCGCCCGTCGCCAGCGGTGGCCACGCAGATCCTGCTGGGACTCGCCCGCGATACTGACGCTGCCCTCGTGCGGATCCAGGTCCGCGACGGCGCGCAGTAGGCGGCTCTTGCCGCTGCCGGAGGGGCCGGACAGGCAGAGGATCTCACCGGGGGCGATCTTCTCGGAAACGGGTTGCAGATTGCCGGCTTTGATCCGGTCGAGAGTCAGTGCGCCAGATGCCAAGGGGGTGAATTCCTGTCTTCTGAATAGAGAATGGGGGATTGTACGGCCAACCGGTCATGGCTGTCAGAGCGTTGTGGAGCGGATGCTTCCCTTTGAACCGCTCGCCGCTTGCCGCCATAATCCGCCTCTTCCGAACAGAATAACGAGACGGATGCAGTATGACCGAACCCTCCGTGTATGAGGCGACCGAACGCCTGCCGCTGAAGGAATATACCGAGAAGGCCTACCTGGATTACTCCATGTACGTCATCCTCGACCGTGCCCTGCCGAATATCGGCGATGGCCTGAAGCCGGTGCAGCGGCGCATCGTCTATGCCATGAGCGAGCTCGGCCTCACGAACACCGCCAAGTACAAGAAGTCCGCCCGCACCGTGGGCGACGTGATCGGTAAGTACCACCCGCACGGCGACAGCGCCGTGTACGAGGCCATGGTGCTGATGGCGCAGCCCTTTTCCTACCGCTACCCGCTGGTAGACGGCCAGGGCAACTGGGGTTCGCCGGATGATCCCAAGTCCTTCGCCGCCATGCGTTATACCGAGTCGCGCATGGGCAAGTACTCCGAGGTGCTGCTGTCCGAGCTGGGGCAGGGTACTGTCGACTGGCAGGCCAACTTCGATGGCACCATGGACGAGCCGGCGGTACTGCCGGCGCGGGTACCGAACATCCTCCTCAACGGTACCACCGGCATCGCCGTGGGTATGGCCACCGACATCCCGCCGCACAACCTGCGTGAAGTGGTGGATGCCACCGTGCACATGCTGGAGAACCCCAAGGCCACTGTCGCCGAGCTGTGCGAGTACATCCAGGGCCCGGACATGCCCACCGACGCGGAGATCATCACCCCCCGCGAGGAAATCCAGAGGGTCTACGAAACCGGCCGCGGTTCGGTGAAGATGCGTGCGGTGTGGAGCAAGGAGGATGGCGATATTGTCATCACGGCGCTGCCGTACCAGGCCAGTGGCGCGAAGGTGCTGGAGCAGATCGCCGCGCAGATGCAGGCGAAGAAGCTGCCCATGGTCACCGACCTGCGCGACGAGTCCGACCACGAGAACCCCACCCGCCTGGTGATTGTGCCGAAATCCAATCGCGTGGACCTGGAACAGGTCATGAACCACCTGTTCGCCACCACCGACCTGGAGAAGAGCTACCGCATCAACATGAACATGATCGGTATCGACGGGCGCCCGCAGGTGAAGTCCCTGGACAAGATCCTCGGTGAGTGGCTGAGTTTCCGTACCGTCACCACCCGCCGGCGCCTGCAGTTCCGCCTCGACAAGGTCGAGAAGCGCCTGCACCTGCTGGCCGGTTTGCTGATCGCGTTCCTCAATATCGATGAAGTGATCGAGATCATCCGCACCCACGACGAGCCCAAGCAGGCCCTGATGGAGCGCTTCGAGCTCACCGAGGTACAGGCGGAATACATCCTCGACACCAAGCTGCGCCAGTTGGCGCGCCTCGAGGAAATGAAGATCCGCGGCGAACAGGCCGAGCTGGAGAAAGAGCGCGAAACGCTCACCAAGACCCTGGACAGCGCCCGCCGCCTCAAGAGCCTGATCAAGAAGGAACTGCTGGCGGCTGCCGACGAGTTCGGCGATGAGCGCCGCTCGCCGCTGGTGGAGCGCGGCGAGGCCAAGGCCTTCGATGCTGCGGACCTGCTGTCTTCCGATCCCATCACCGTGGTGCTGTCCGACAAGGGGTGGATCCGTTCCGCCAAGGGCCACGAGATCGACCCCGCCTCACTCAACTACAAGGCCGGCGACCACTTCAAACTGGCCGCCCGCGGCAAGAGCAACCAGATGGCACTGTTGCTCGACAGCACCGGCCGCAGCTATGCCATCGCCACCCACACATTGCCTTCAGCCCGGGGTCAGGGGGAGCCGCTCTCCGGGCGGATCAACCCGCCCTCCGGCGCCACCTTCGAGGGCTTGCTGATGGGTGCGGATGAGCAGCGCGTACTGCTGGCCTCTGACGCCGGCTACGGTTTCGTGGCCAAGCTCGGCGACCTGCAGTCCCGCAACAAGGCCGGCAAGGCCATGCTGACCCTGCCCAAGAATGCCCGCGTACTGCCGCCGCAGGAGATCGAAAATCCCGACAAGGCACTGCTGGCCGCCGTCACCAGCGAGGGCCGCATGCTGGTGTTCCCGGTGTCCGAGCTGCCGGAACTGTCCAAGGGCAAGGGCAACAAGATTGTCAACATCCCCTCCGCCCGCGCCGCCAGCCGCGACGAGATCGTCGTCGGCGTCGCAGTCCTGGAGGGCAATGCCCAACTGGTTATCCATGCCGGCAAGCGCCACACCAAGATCAAGATCTCTGAACTGGACCACTACATCGGCGAACGTGGCCGGCGCGGTAACAAGCTGCCGCGAGGGTTCCAGAAGGTGGATCGGATTGAGGTGGTGAACTAACCGCTCGTCGAATTTCCAACAAAAACAGCCCGGCAGGCCGAGTGTCTGCCGGGCGATATAAAAAAATAATGTCGCCCAAATTCAGCGGAAGCGGGCGCGAATATCATCACCTAGGCCATATCTCGTTGATTCTCCAAGAGAATAAATATCCGGCCACTGCCCTTCTATCCAGAGTTATAGAGAACGAGTGCTCGCTAATTCTGGAAAAATGATTTTGAATAGAGCCTAACTCGTTGATTTAACCTGGGTTTCATAGGTCTCGGAGCTTAGGGGCTTCAGGATTAAAGAGAATCGAGTTATAGAGCAGCGTCTTTTGAATAAACTGTTAAATGCTCAAGGTGGTCATGAAAGAGCTACATGAAATACTCGATGAAGTTAAGGATGAAAAAAGCTTTCTAGAATTTGCTAAATCCTTAATGGAAGACCGTGAGGCGCACGAGGGAAAGCCAGTTAATGAGGTTGGCTTCGCGGGCGATTGGGCAAATAATGATATTTCTGCCTTTCTTGGAGCAGCTATAGCTTGGGCAGAAGATAGTGATTTTGGTGTTCTCCAAGATTCAACACTTGAAACAAATAAATGGAAGCAATTTGCAGTGTTTCTGTATTGCGGGAAAATTTATGAGTGAGCCGCATTTAACAAGCGACTGTGATGTCAAGCTGCTAGTTTGACGTCCCGCTCTCCCCAGTAAGTGCCGTCTCTTACCATTGCAT
>NZ_JAJSAQ010000003.1:428534-605819 GCF_021729075.1 Microbulbifer guangxiensis | reverse complement strand
CCTGCAACGATCAGAGAAAGCCTTTTCCAGAACCTTTTATCTCTCACCATTCCTCTCCTTGGAAAATGCATAACGCCGCAATCAGCCGCTGCTTACTTTGTGTGCATTTTGCACGCAAATGGGAGCACAGCGACCGTGCAAAAAGTGCACAGAGTAAGACGTCGTCTGCATTGCTTTGTTAGCGAGGCTTGGGCCTGCCCGGGTCCTCGATATTGACATAACTAGCTTGGCTTTCAATTCCATCCAATGAAATAGCTACAACCTTTACTTTTAGCTGTATAGGTTCTTGGAAATAAGAAGCCCCATCCAACCAGACGAACATCAGCTCTCTAGAGCCTGGAACTGGTGCAATGTACTTTTCAGGGAAGATCTGATCATCTGCTACGCCACTTTCAATTGTGAATTGGTAGCCTGTATTCAGCCTAAAATTATCAATCGTTAGAACAAGAGTTCCCGCATCGGCACACATACCCGGATCACCTTTTTCCCCTCTTTGGATTTTCTTTACAGTTATCTTGGGCGACTCAGGTTTAGGACCTTTCCTATAAATTGATGGAGCTATTAAGAAATCTTGGTAACCCGGTGCAAATGAACATGCATGCCCGTAGCTAGCAAGAAGAAAGGTCAATGTAATACCGATAGTTAACTTCATGCTTCTTATTCGCTAACGCCCGCAACAGGGGCGACCAATGCTATGCACGTTTTGTGCGAATCTGGGAGCGCAGCGACCCGCACAAAACGTGCATGGCGTTGGGCGTCCCGCGGAGACCCGAAGGGGCGTAGCATTCTGCTTGCGTTTGTTAGCTCGGGCCACTGCGCTTTCACATACTGTTTAAAGTTTCAAGAAAGCTTCCATATAGGCCTAAAGAAAACATTCTCCCTCCCGTGCCATGGAAGCCAAGCCCGAACATATTCACATCAACATCATAAAAAACTGTATAGCCGGACTGATCATCCGGAATCTCTTCCAGTACGGTCCAAAACTCCCACTGCAAATCAGCTCCATTTGAGTCATGGTAAACCTGAACCCTGGGAGTGACTAGATGCTGATCAATATTGTCCGTTTCAATACCATGCCAATTATCTATAGCACCGCCTTTTAGTTCTTTGGAAATCAACTCTTGGATATGGGACTTTATTTTGTTCATGTTTCTTGAGTGAGCTAACGCCCGGTTTAGGGGCGGCTGGAGCGTAGCGTAAGCCGTCCCAGCCGCGTATTTCGCGGCGATTACAACCGCTTGTTATGTACTTACTCTGCGGAGGGTAGTTTCCCCACGTATAGCAAATAGTCTACCGGGCAGGTTCCCTTACGGTATTCCACGGTTATCTCTACATTTTTTACTGAATCTTTGCTGATTGCAAAACTAGTGGATGCCTCAGATTTCCAAATGTGTAGCGCTATTGGAAAGCTATATTTCTTTGCCGATCCGGTGCCAATTTCTGCAAAAACTTGAACCAAGCTGTAATCGTTGACCTTTGTCTGGATAAGTCCATCGATCACGAAAGAACGGCTTCCAAGGCTTGTGTCGCCAACCTCAAAAAACCAACGCGCAACGTCTTCATTCAATTCCTCTCTCTTAATCTCAGAGTCGAATGGACAAGATGTAGATTCTGAGACCGCTACTTGAGCCAAAAGCATTAGAAAAGCACCAGTGAAATACTTCATCTTATTGGTTCATATCCAGTACATAACGCCCCGCTAAGGGGCCGCAGTTGTGTTGATTTGTTTGTGCTAGCGTAGCGTTAAAGCACAAACCAAGCAACGCAGCGGAGGTCCCAGCCAGCTTGCTGGCATTTTTGAGCGGCTTGTTATGTTTTACCATTGCACCGGGTCTATATAGTTTATAACCAACGTATAAATTGAAAACAAATATAAAAAACCAATAAATATACGCCGTACAACTATATGTGATTTTCTAGTATTTTCCCCAGCTTCTGTCTCTTTAAATTTAAAAGCTAGGTATATCGATCTAAGAACACCGCCTGCACAACCAATTATCGTACCTGAAATTACAAAAAACATGCCTCCTCGGCCACCTATTATTAGAGCTACTACAAGACCGACTATGACTCCAATATATGGCCACAAAATGAGACTGCTAAATATTTTTTCTAATTTACTCAATGTACGAGCTCACAATTAAACATAACAGTTTATTCAAAAGACCCTGCTTTATAACACTAGATCTCATTAACTCAGCCCCAACACCTCAAGATCACGTGAAAAACCCTGATTAATCAATGAGTTATCCGCTTTTTAAATATATTTGTCCAGAGTTAACAAGCTGCCTGTCTTGGTAATTCTTGTTATACGAGCACTTGATAGTATGGAACCGCCCTTTAAAGTCAATAAGTTACGGCCTTCTCGATGAAGTTGGCGACGAGTTCTGCTTAATTCGATGGTCATTCATCCATGCCCGGCAATATACTGTACATAAATACAGTTTCTCAGGAGGGGATTATCATGGATGACATTCGCCATCGGCTACCGGATAAGCCCGAAAGGTTTATGGACCTGTTGCGGCATCATATGCGGCAGAGTGGGTTAGCTTATCGCACCGAGCAGACATATACCCACTGGATCAAACGCTTCATCCACTTTCACAAGTTACAGCACCCAAAGACATTGGGGGCCCGGGAGATTGAGAAATATCTGAATTACCTGGCTGACCAGCGTGACTGTTCAGTGAATACGCAAAAACTCGTGCTCAACGCACTGATGTATCTGTTCCAGAAATTTCTCGGGATCGAGATCGAAGGGCTTGAATTCACGCCCGCAAGGCAATTTCGCCGCCTACCGGTCGTCTATTCCCGTAGTGAGATTACGGCCATATTGGACAAACTTCATGGGGTGTACCGCCTTCAGGTGCTCTTACTTTATGGGTCTGGATTGCGCAGTGCAGAGTTACTGGCGTTACGGGTCAAGGATATCGACTTTGGCAGCCGTAACATCGTGGTCCGCTCGGGCAAGGGAAACAGGGATAGGACGACAATGCTGCCCGAGGGGTTGGAGCCTGAACTCCGCCAGCAAATCCGGCAGGTCAGCTTACTGCATGAGCAAGATCTCCTGGCGGGCTTTGGAGAAGTGTATCTCCCCGACGCACTGAGCAGAAAACACCCAGCCGCGGCCCGCGAGCTGGGGTGGCAATTTCTTTTTCCCTCCAGTCAGATCGGGCGCGATCCTCGCTCCGGGGTGCGCCGGCGCCATCATATGCACCCCACAACATTGACCCGTCAGGTTCGTCGGGCTGTGCGGGCGGCAGGGGTGCACAAGCCCGCTCGCACCCACGCCTTTCGACACAGCTTCGCCACCCACTTACTGGAGGCCGGTTACGATCTCCGCACTATCCAGGAGCTGCTTGGGCACTCGGATATTTCCACAACGGAAATTTACACCCATGTGGTGAACCGCGGTAGCAAGGGCGTACTGAGCCCGGCAGACAGGCTTACACAGCTTGACCCCGGGATCCGGTCACCGGCGCCACATTACCAGCGCACAGGCTAAATTGCGTCTTACGCCGCCCCCAGAGCCAGGTCAATTGAGCCTTTGAGGCATAGGAGAACGGATACAAAAAAGCCCCGCATGTGCGAGGCTTCGATCACAAGAATGTTGCTAGCGTCAGGCCGCATCCTCGGCAATATAGCCGGCGACCTTTTCCCGCATCACAGCGGGAATTGGAGTCGCCGACCTTTTCTTCAGATCAAACAATACGGAGGTCGCCTTGTTCACTGCCGCCACTTCATTAGTTTCAGTCAGTATCAGTGTCTGGCGATAGGTGATCGAGCTGTTACCAACCCGTAAAACTTCACACTCGACATGGACCAGAGCGCCTTCCGGCACTTCGGCCTTGTAATCGATTTCATGGCGGACGTCGGCCCAGCCGAGCCGGCGCTCGCCATCGACCATGGCGTTGTGGCCCAACACCAGCATGAAGTGCTGCATGGCGTCATCAAACATGCCCACATAGTTGCGGGTGTTCATATGGCCCATCTCGTCGCACAACCAGGTGTGGGCGACAGCGGAAAAGGTTCGTACTGCGGCCATCACCTGCCCCCCTTGATGACTGCCAGCATGGTCTGCCAGGCATCCTCGGTGGCCACCGGATCGTATTTGGAGCCGGCTTCGATATTGGCCTGGTTGGGCTTGGCGTGATCGAAGGTGTGGGTAGCGCCTTCGTACAGTTTCAGCCTGAGCTCACCGGCCTGCTGCGAATGGTTCGGCAGGTACGCCTGGCAGACTTCCTCTTCAATGTAGCGGTCATCTTCGGCCAGAAAAGCCACCGCTTCCACATCCACGGTCCAGGGCTGCATGCAGGTGCCGTAGAACATAAACGCACCCTGTACATGTCGCTCAAAACCGACTTCCGGCCATTCGGCCAGGCCGATGGGGGCAGACTGGCTGGAGGCCTGCGCCAGTGCTGCCCAGATGGTAACGGCACCGTGTGAGAAGCCTGCCAGGTAGAGCTGCTCGGCGTCGACCCGGGGATCAGCCTTGACGTCCTCGATGGTGGCGAGAATATCCGCAGAGCGCTGCCAGGGCGTCATTGCCTGCATATTACAGGCCTGCTGCCAGTCAATTCCGCGGCCTTCATAACTATCCACAGCAATGACACCGATGCCCTCGGCGTTGAAGCGCTTCGCCCAGTCCTGCTCATGGCTGGCGGTGGGGCCGCTGCAACCGTGGAAGAACAGCACGGTGGGCACCGGCTTGTCGGACTCCGGAAAGTACGCCTGATCAAAGGGACGCAGTTGCTGGCTGATGGCTTCCATGGATGTTGGCTTGACCGTGGCCTTGGCATGGGCGATTGCCTTGGCGACAAAGCTCTCTAGGGAACCCTCTTCAACCACATCCTCCAGCTCTTCACGGCTTTTGTCGCTGGCAAATGCCTGGGAGCCGAGCAGCATACTCAGGAGCAAAAAGACTCTAATCATTTTCAAGATTCCTCATTGGTAGCCTGTAACACCAGTGAACTCTTCCGCACCTGGTGTCCGAAATCGTTAGTGAGTATCCGCAGCAATGCGCGGAATAGCAGGAACAGGACGATCGTCAGTGGCAGCGCCAGAATGATGGTCAGGGACTTGACCGTATCGAGGCCGTTGGCAAACAACAGGCCGATTGCAATTGCCGCCAGCGCAAAGGCCCAGGCCAGGCGATTGGCCTTGGCCGGCTCATCGTCACCGGACAGGTTGCGCGTACTGATACTCGCCAGCACGTACGCGGATGAATCCAGTGTGGTGGCCAGGAACACAAAACTGAGCAGGGTGAAGGCCGCCAGTAACAGCTGGCTGAACGGCAATGTCTCGATGATGGCCACCACTGTTGCCGGTATGCCCTTCTCTCCGAGCAGGCGTGAGACCTCCAGTACACCGGAGATTTCCAGCTCCAGTGCGTAGGCCCCACAGATGCTCAGGAAAGAAATACAGCCCAGGCTGCCCCAGAGCAGAATACCCAACACCATCTGACGGATGGTGCGACCGCGGGAGATACGGCCAAAGAACAGCCCCATCAACGGCGCGTAGGCGATCCACCAGGCCCAGTAGAACAGTGTCCAGGCGTCGGGGAACCCGCCCTGCCGCACTGGATCCAGCCAGAAGCTGATACGGGTAAAGTTATCCAGCATCAAGCCGAGACTATTGGCGGACAGGGTCAGGATGAACACCGTGGGGCCCGCCAGCAAGACTACCAGCACTATCAGCACGGCCAGGTAAATATTGATATCGCTGAGGATACGGATACCTGCCTTGAGGCCCTTGTAAGCGCTGGCACCGAAAATGAGCGTCCACAGCCCGATCACCCCCAGCTGGGTCATCAGGGACTCCTCGATGCCCAACAGTGAGGTGGTCAGCGCGGAGACCAGCGGCACCCCGAGCCCCAGTGAGGTACCCGCACCACCGATCAGGCCGAGGATGATCAGGGTATCGATGAGCTTACCCGCCCAACCTTCGGCGTGGCGACCGATCAACGGCCTGCAGACTTCAGAGATACGCAGGAAAGGGCGACGCCTCACATAGAGCATGTACGCAACCGCCACCGAGGGCACCGCGTAGAGCGCCCAGGGCACAAAACTCCAGTGGAACAGCGAATACATATGCCCCCACTCTGCGGCGCGGGCCGAATGAGGCTCGATGTGCAGCGGCGGTGTGGACAGGTAGTAGATGGGCTCGACAAAGGACCAGCTCACCAGGCCGATGCCGATGCCGGCGGAAAACATCATCGCCGCCCAGCTCAGCTCCGAGTACTCCGGTGGCTCGTCCGTGCGGGAGAGTTTGACCTGCCCGAAGCGGCCAAACGCCAACCACAGGGCAAACACGAAAGTACCGAAGCCGAAAATGACGAACAGCCAACCGAACTGGCTGGTGACGAACGACATCATCTGGCTCGCCCAGAGTTCCGCCTGTTGTGGCAGCAGCACCAGGATGCTGGCAACCAGAATCGCAATACCGAACGCCGGCAGAAACACCGGCAGGTCAAGCCGCGGCCCCGACTGTGATGGATTCATTTGCATGCTCTCACAGGAAGTAAAAGCCGGCACTCACCAGGCGGTGAGCGCCGGCAGGAAGGCCGGGGATCAGAAGAATTCCCGTGTGACGCTAACGCCCCAGGTCAGGGGTTCACCCGGGATGTAGAAGGCCATGCCGGACTGCTCGAAGGAGTGCGCACGGTACTCTTCGTCGGTCAGGTTCTTGCCCCACAGGGAGACTTCCAGACCGTCGTAGTTGTCCCAGGTGGCATTGACGTTGACCAGGGTGCGGGCATCGTCACCGGCCGCCGCAGTGTTCTCTACGCTGTAGAACACCTCATCCTGGTACATGGCGTTGGCATTGAAAATGATTGCGGATCCACTATCCAGCAGCCACTCGTAGTTGATGTTGCCGGATACGGTCTGCTCCGGTGTACGCGCGAGGCTGTTGCCGACAATTTCCGGGCGGGCATCGAAGCGGACGTACTCGGAGTCCGTGTAGCCATAATTCAGGCCGACACGCAGGCCTTCGGTCAGGTAGGCGGTCGCTTCCAGTTCCATGCCCTTGATTTCGGCATCGCCGGTAGTGGTTTTCACCTGGCCGGTTTCCAGGTCGACGGTAAAGCTCTGCAGGTCGGTGTAATCGAGGTAGAACACGGCACCGTTCAGGCGCACGCGCTGATCCAGCAGGCTGGATTTGAAACCGAACTCGTAGTTGGTGGCGTTTTCCGGGTTGAACGCCACGGTGGCGCCCTGCTCGGTTGCCGCGATGCCGTTGAAGCCGCCAGCCTTGTAACCCTCGGAGACGGTTACGTAAACGATATCGGCATTCTCGGTGGTGTAGGTCACCGTGGCCTTGGGCGTAAATTTGCTCCAGCTCTTGTCCGCTGTCACCGCGTAGTCCTCTGCCAGGAAACCGAACAGGTCCGGCGCGCCTGTGGCGGTGCTGGCAAAGTCTTTCTTGTCATACGTGTAACGGCCACCCAGGGTCGCGCTCCACGCCGGGGTGAAGAGGTAAGTCGCTTCACCGAAAGCGGCGTAACTGGTGGTTTCGTTGCTGGCATCCCACACCGGGCGGGAAGCCAGACCCAGGTCACCGAGGCCGAGGGTTTCATACACGAGGGTGGAATCGAAACTCTCGACACGGTCCACCTCTTCCTGGAAGAAGTAGACACCGGCAGTCCAGTCCAGCTTGTCCGTAGAGGACTGCAGGCGCAATTCCTGCGTGAACTGGCTGGATTCCTCCATAGCGTCGTTGGTCAGTGCCGCATTGGCCGGGGCGAGGTAGCGGCCCAGCAGGTCATCGGCAAAAGCGTATTCCTGTGCGCGGTAGGCAGTGATGGAAACCAGGTCCATCTCACCGATCGCGTGGGTCAGCTTGGCGGAAACACCGTGCATATCGCGATCAGCGTAACCATCCAGGAACAGGTCCACCTGGTCGGCATCGCTCTCGGTCGGGTGCGCCGTTCCGAAGATCTCCTGGTAGCCATCGATGGCGCGGGCACCGGAACCGATCAGCTCGTCCTGCGCATAGTCAGCGCTCAGCAGCAGGTCGGTGTTGTCACCGAGGGTGATATCCAGCTTGCCGCGCGCAGAGAGGTTGTCCTGGTTGGCCAGCTCGTTGCCGGTGGCCACGTTCTCGATCCAGCCGTCGCGCTGGCGGTGGGAAACGGCGATCCGGCCATTGACGTTGTCGGCCAGCGGCCCGCTGACCATGCCGCGCAACTCTGCCAGGTTGTAGTTGCCGTAGGTCAGTTTTGTTTTGGCCTCAAAAGAATCCGTCGGACTGTTGGTGATGACGTTGATGGCACCACCGGCGACGTTGCGGCCGTACAGGGAGCCCTGCGGGCCACGCAGTACCTCGACCCGCTGCACATCGAACATGTCGGCTCGGTAACCGCCGGCGCGACCGGCATAAACCTCATCGATGAACACGCCGACGGAGGCGTCGTCACCCACGGAGCTGGAATTGGTGCCCACGCCGCGAATATAGGGCTGCGGTGTCACCGGATTGTAGGAGGAGAGGGAGAAGCCCGGTGTCATCGCCGAGACGTCTTCCACATTCAGCATGTTGCCGCGCTCCATCGCCTCGCCACTGAAGGCGGAGACGGCGATCGGCACGCTCTGCAGGTTCTGCGACTTGCGCTGGGCAGTCACAGTGACCTCTTCCAGCGCCAGATTAGTAGCACCTTGTTCTGTTTTGGCATCTTGGGCCATTACACTGTGGCTCAGCACAATGGCCAAAGAGGTCGAAATTGCTTTAGCGAGGGGCTTTGCTTCACTGAGGGGGTTGGCGGGCTTACTTGCTGTTTGCATCGAACTTCCAGTACTTCTTTTGGTTAAAAATGACTCCGAAAAACCTTAGAGGTCTAAAGAGGTGCGTATGCTACTGGCTGCTCCGACATATACTTTATGAAATACGACGCATAGTTTAACCAGCCCGACATGACCAATAATTCACCAGCAGGGAGCACGCCAGACACCCCCCAGCCACCCCGATTCGGGCAGAGCGAAGTGGTCCATATCGGGTTTCTTCTGGTCCCGCAGTTTTCATTCTTCGCCCTCGCCTGCTGCTCCGAGCCGCTGCGGGTCGCCAACCGGGCGGCAGACAAGCAGCTTTTCGAGTTCATTTTTCTCTCCGAAGATGGGTCGCCGGTGCGGGCCTCCAACGACATCCCCTTTACGGTTTCGCACAGCCTGGCGGAGTGCCCCAGTGAGTACCAGACCATCATCGTGGTGTCCGGCTTTGATCCGCTGGAAAACTGCGGGGACAGCCTGTTCCATGAACTGCGGCGACTGTCGGCCACCGGTATCAACCTGGGCTGCGTGGATACCGGGGCCCACATCCTCGCCAAGGCCGGGTTGCTGCACGGGCAGAAAGCCATCGTGCACTGGGAGTCCAGCAGCGGGTTTCAGGAAAGCTTCCCCACCATCCAGGTAGTACCCGAGCGATTCATGATCGAGGAAGGGCATATCGCTGCGGCAGGGGGGCTCAGCAGCCTCGACATGATGATCAACATCATCCGGGCCAGCCACGGACATCAACTCGCCAACGCGGTGGCCGAGCAGTTCACCTACAACTTTGTACAGAGCGCAGACGATGCGCAGCGGATGAGCCTGCGCGGCCGCCTGATGACCACCAACAAACGGTTGATCAAGGCTGCCGAGATCATGGAAAAGCATCTGGCGAGCCCGCTCACCATTCAGCAGATCGCCGAAAAGATAAAAACCTCCACGCGGGAGCTGGAGCGCCTGTTCAAGCGGGAAGTTGGCACGCCGCCCAAACGCTATTACCGCCGTCTGCGCCTGGAGCGCGCCCGCCAACTGCTGCGCCAGACCGATATGACGGTGCTAGACATCGCTATTTCCTGTGGTTTTCAGTCCGCTGCGTATTTCAGTTCGGCCTACCGGGAAGACTTTGGTATCAGCCCCAGCCGGGATCGCGGCCGGCAACCTTCCTGACCACTCCCACGCCACTCCTGTCGGATAAGCGAAAGTTCCCTGCGGCTTTGCGGGAGCCATTTTGTCAGTGATCGCTAGCATTGGCGCCAGCTGAACAGAACCTGGAGCTGATACCAATGAACCAGAACGTCATTATTACCTGCGCCCTGACCGGCGCCGGTGCCACCACCGAAAAAAGCCCGCACGTACCGGTAACCCCGAAGCAGATCGCGGAAGATGCCATTGCCGCAGCCAAGGCCGGAGCAGCCATTGCTCACATTCACGTGCGCGACCCGGAGACGGGTGCGCCCAGCCGCGACACCGAGCTGTACCGCGAAGTGGTAGAGCGTATTCGCGAGTCCGATACGGATGTCGTCATCAACCTGACCGCCGGTATGGGCGGCGATCTGCTGCTGGGCCCGGATGAGAACCCGATGGACTTTGCCAAAGGCACCGACGTGGTCGGCGGCCTGGAGCGGCTCAAGCATATCGAAGCGCTGCGCCCGGAGATCTGCACCCTGGACTGCGGTTCCCTCAACTTCGGCAACGACAACCTGGTCTACATCTCCTCCCCGGAAATGCTGCGTATCGGTGCCAAGCGCGTGCAGGAGCTGGGCGTGAAACCCGAGCTGGAGATCTTCGACACCGGCAACCTGTGGTTCGCCAACCAGATGCTGGCGGAAGGCCTGCTGGACGAGCCGCCCCTGTTCCAGCTCTGCATGGGCATCCCCTGGGGTGCGCCGCCCGAGCTCGGCACCCTGAAGGCGATGGTGGACAACCTGCCGGCCGGTGCCCAGTGGGCGGGCTTCGGCATCGGTCGCCACCAGTTCCCCATGGCCACCCAGGTCATGCTGATGGGCGGCAACATGCGCGTCGGCCTGGAAGACAATCTCTACCTGAAGAAGGGTCAGCTGGCCACCAATGCACAGCTGGTAGAGAAAGCCGCGAGCATTGTGGAAATGCTGGGCGGTTCCGTTGCCTCACCGGCAGAAGCCCGCGAACGTCTGAAACTGAAAAAACAGGGTTAAGGGGGAGATATGTCTCACGCAGCCGTTATCGGCACCGGCGTCATCGGTGCGGGATGGGTGGCTAGGTTGCTGGCCAACGGACACGAAGTTAGCGCCTGGGATCCGGGCGCGGACGCCGAGCGCAAGTTGCGCGAAAGCGTCGATATCGCCTGGCCGTCACTGGAAAAAGTCGGGCTGGCCCAGGGTGCTTCCAGGGAAAAGCTGCGTTTTGCCAGCTCCCTGGCCGAGGCCTGTGAAGGGGCGTATTTCATTCAGGAGAACGCCCCGGAGCGGGAAGCCATGAAAGTGGAGCTGCTGGCAGAGATCAGCCGCGCCGCACCGGTAGATGCGCTGATCGGCTCTTCCACCTCCGGCTTCAAGCCCTCGGTACTGCAGCAGAAGATGGTCGCCCCGGAGCGCTTTGTGGTCAGCCATCCGTTCAACCCGGTGTACCTGTTGCCGCTGGTGGAAGTAGTCGGCGGCGAGCAGACGTCTACTGAAACCGTCGAGCGGGCCATGGCCTTCTTCAAGGACATCGGTATGCACCCGCTGCACGTGCGCAATGAAATCGACGGCCACCTGTCCGATCGCCTGCTGGAAGCGGTGTGGCGGGAAATCCTGCACCTGGTGAACGATGGTGTTGCCACCACCGGTGAACTGGATCAGGCCATTACCTACGGCCCCGGCCTGCGCTGGGCGTTTATGGGCACCAACCTGACTTACCACCTGGCCGGGGGTGAGACCGGTATGCGCCATATGCTGGAACAATTCGGTCCGGCACTGAAACTGCCGTGGACCAAACTGGAAGCACCGGAGCTGAACGATCAGTTGATCGACCGGATGGTCGAAGGCACTCAGGAACAAGCTGGCGACCAGTCCATCCGCGAGCTGGAAACCCTGCGGGATAACTGCCTGGTACGCATCATGGAAGCGCTGAGCGAGTTTGAAGTTGGCGCCGGCAAGGTGCTGGCTGAGCACCGCGCCCGGCATCAGCTGTCATCCAGCTGATCGTCATTCCTTCGATGGACACGGTACCCCGGCCACTGACGTGACCGGGGTACCGTCAGTCCCATCCTGGATCCCCTTCCCGCCTGCGGCTTGCCCTTTTTCCTCTCCCTTCAATCCCCGTCAATCTTGTCACGCAGCTTGTCCAGCGCACTGCGGATATAGGTCCTGACCGTCGGTGGTTTTTCTCTTACCCGGGTTACCCGGCGTGGCGGTGGCTGCCGCTGCTGGGCCAGGAGTTGCTCTCGTCTCTTGTTGATTTCGTCCCTGAGTGAAAGCAGCAGGGCGTTGTTCGGGGCGATACTCAACCCACCGTCAACATAATCGGTAGCCTGGCTGTAGTTGCTCTCGCTCATCTCGTCACGTGCCAGGCGGATGTATTCCTGGATCACTTGCCGGATGCCGGTGCGGGCGCGACTGTTCTCTGGGTGGATGGCCAGTGCCTGGCGATAATAGTGAAGTGCATTGCTTCCCTCCGGGCGCTGCAGGCGACGCTGCTCGAGGGCCTGGTCGGCCTGTGCAAGGTAGGCTTCCACCTGCTTCTGTTCCGCCGTTTTCACTCCCCAGATGGCTTTCAGGTTGGTGTGATCCAGCTGTAACACCTGGCCATAGAGATCGTGGGCATTGTCATTTTCTGGTGCCATAAAGCGGCCGGCGTGCATGCTCTGCTCCGCTCTCTGTAGCAGGCGCTCTATTTCGCGTTCGGTTTCACTCGGAGAGAAAGTTGCAAAATAGATGATGGCCATCATCACGGTACAGGCGATGGCAGCGAGGCTTTGCCTTCCCCTGCGTGGAATGGGGGGCACTCCGCGCAAGGACCGGCCTACCCGCTCCCTGAACCGCAGCAGGCCAGCCCTGGTTGGTAACAGCGCCGGTAGGCGCGCAGCCAAGCGGGCGGGGAGCGCAAAAGCGGGCCAGCGCAATTGGCCAAAGAATCTCGCAACAGGCTGAAGGGCAGAACCTGGCGCTGCCGTAGCATCGGCCATCGTCAGGGCCCGGTCGATCTCTATGATCAGGTCGCCGATAGATTGATAGCGCTCCCCGGGATCTTTGGCCAGCATTTTCTCCAGCAGAGGCGAAAGATGTCTGATTTTCGACGGTAGCTCCGGCAGCGGCAGCTGAATATGGTTGAGGGCCGTGTTGGTGTGACTGTCCCCTTTGAATGGGTTGTAACCGAGCAGGAGCTCCAGCAGTACCACACCCAGACTGTATATGTCGGTCGTCAGGTCGATGGGGAAGCACTGCGCCTGTTCCGGGCTGCTGTATGAAGGGCTGCCAAGGCTGAACCCGGCCAGAGTCAGGTCGGACGGGTTTTCTATTTCCTTGGCAATGCCGAAATCGGTCAGCACCGCCGTGCCGTCCCTGCGGAACAGGATATTGGTCGGCTTCACATCCCGGTGAATGATGCCGCTGTCGTGTACTACCTGCAGGGCCAGCGCCACCTGCCGGATCACTTGCAGAGCGCTATGGACCGAACTGAGCCTTGCCGCGTTCTCTGCCAGGTCGCCTCCAGCGACAAACTCCATTGCGATATAACTGTCCCCACCCTCCAGCGCCGCAATGTCGTAAATGGTAATGATGTGGGGGCTGTTGAGGCTGGCGATATAACGCGCCTCGTTAATGAAGCGCTCACCAATGCCCGGTTCGTTGCCATGTCGCAAGACCTTGATGGCTACTTTGCGATTGAGGGATTCCTGTGTGGCAAGGTACACCGATGCCATACCGCCATGGCCGATGGCAGTGTGAATGCGGTATCCGGGTATCTGAATGTCGGGAGAATCCATGTACGCCTGACTTGCCCGCTGACGGTATCAGGTGCAGAGGCAAAAACCCCTGGGCGCCCGATCTGTGCCAGCAGAGCGTTTGCATCAATACGCCGGGAATTATTGTCGCTGGCCCGGCAATGAAAATCATGGCAATTACTGCATCGGCCGGGAATCCGGTTGCAAGGTGCTCGAGACTCCCTCGCAAAACCCAATCCGACCCAGTTACTGTAGATAGACGAACGGGCACTACTTTACAAACGCTGTTGTTCGAATTGAGACCAAGGGCGCGCCGATCAGTCCATGACCATGGCCCAGGGGCATCTGCGCCATTTTTCCTGAAGCCAATATGGCGCATTCGACGAAGTTCAGCGCTTGCCTGACCGGGACGGCCAATGCCGGCTCGAGCACAGAGTCGTTCAACCCGGGGAAACTGCTGCGGGAGGATGGGGATGGGGGATGGGGGGATCGAGAGCAAAACAAAAAAAGCCCCGCGAGTGCGGGGCTTTCGGAGTAGGCAGGAAGGCCGGCTTACATCATGCCGCCCATGCCGCCCATGCCACCCATGCCGCCCATGTCCGGAGCAGCCGGCTTGTCTTCCGGCAGCTCGGCAACCATGGCTTCGGTGGTGATCATCAGACCGGCGATGGAGGCAGCCGCCTGCAGGGCAGAGCGGGTGACCTTGGCCGGGTCGAGGATACCCATTTCCAGCATGTCGCCGTACTCACCGGTCGCAGCGTTGTAGCCGTAGTTACCGGAACCCTGCTTGACCTTGTCCACTACCACAGAGGATTCGTCACCCGCGTTGGCAACGATCTGGCGCAGCGGCATTTCCATGGCGCGCATTGCAGCAGCGATACCGTGGTTCTGGTCTTCGTTGTCACCGGTCACGGTGATGGCCTGAACGGCGCGAACCAGAGCGGTACCACCACCCGGTACCACGCCCTCTTCCACTGCAGCGCGGGTCGCGTGCAGGGCGTCTTCAACGCGGGCCTTCTTCTCTTTCATTTCGACTTCGGTGGCAGCGCCAACCTTGATCACGGCAACACCGCCAGCCAGCTTGGCTACGCGCTCCTGCAGCTTCTCTTTGTCGTAGTCAGAGGAAGACTCTTCGATCTGGGCGCGGATCTGCTTCACGCGGGCTTCGATGTCTTTCACATCGCCAGCGCCGTCCACGATCACGGTGTTTTCCTTGGACAGGGTCACGCGCTTGGCAGTACCCAGGTGCTCCAGGGTAGTGCTTTCCAGCTCCATGCCCACTTCTTCGGAGATCACAGTACCACCGGTCAGGATGGCGATATCCTGCAGCATGGCCTTGCGACGGTCGCCGAAGCCCGGTGCCTTGACGGCAGCAACCTTGACGATACCGCGCATGCTGTTCACAACCAGGGTGGCCAGCGCTTCGCCTTCAACATCTTCAGCGATGATCAGCAGCGGCTTGGAAGCCTTGGCTACCTGCTCCAGCAGCGGCAGCAGGTCTCGGATGTTGGAGATCTTCTTGTCGACCAGCAGGATGAACGGGTTGTCCAGCTCAGCGGTCATGTTCTCCTGGTTGGTCACGAAGTACGGGGACAGGTAGCCGCGGTCGAACTGCATACCTTCTACCACGTCCAGCTCGTTCTGCAGGGACTGACCTTCCTCGACGGTGATCACGCCTTCCTTGCCAACTTTCTCCATCGCCTCGGCGATGATGGTGCCGACGCTCTCGTCGCTGTTGGCAGAGATGGTGCCTACCTGGGCGATGGACTTGCTGTCTTCGCACGGAGTCGCCAGGGTGGCGATGTGATCAACAGCTGCCGCTACGGCCTTGTCGATGCCGCGCTTCAGGTCCATCGGGTTGAAGCCAGCCGCTACGGACTTCAGGCCTTCAGTGACGATGGCCTGGGCCAGTACGGTCGCGGTGGTGGTGCCGTCACCAGCGGTGTCGGAGGCCTTGGAAGCCACTTCCTTCACCATCTGTGCACCCATGTTCTCGAACTTGTCTTTCAGTTCGATTTCCTTGGCTACGGAAACACCGTCTTTGGTCACGGTCGGGGCGCCGAAGGACTTGTCCAGAACCACGTTGCGGCCTTTCGGGCCCAGGGTGGTCTTAACGGCGTCAGCCAGGATGTTTACACCGGCCAGCATCTTCTGGCGGGCGTCGTCACCGAATTTAACGTCTTTTGCTGCCATGGTTTCTTTTCCTCAATTCTGTGTGTGCGTTTGGGTGAGCGCCGGGCTTAGCCTTCCAGCACGCCGTAGATGTCGCTCTCGCTCATGATGATCAGCTCTTCGCCGTCCACCTTCAGGGTGTTGCTGTCGGCATAGCGGCCGAACACCACGGTGTCGCCTACTTTCACGGCCAGTGCGCGCACGTCGCCGTTGTCCAGCAGCTTGCCTTCGCCCACGGCGACCACTTCACCCTGGTTGGGCTTTTCTTTGGCAGCGCCCGGCAGCACGATGCCGCCAGCGGTCTTCTCTTCTTCTTCCTTACGGCGTACTACGACGCGGTCGTGTAAAGGACGAATTTTCATGGATAGGCTCTCCATTGAGTCGTTTCTTAAGGTTTTCCAGATGGAGGACCCTTGGCCCGGAGGCCGCCGGTCTCATCGCCCTGCCCTGCTGCCAGGGCCGGGGCAAAATTCTGCGTGCACCCTATCTATGGGCGGGGGAAGGGATTTCAACAGCAAAAAGTAAAAAAACTGCGCAGGGGGTGGGGATTTAGGGCCGCCGGGGGTTGGCGGCCCGAAAAGCGTTTGTTTTTTAGCCAGAATCAGTGGTCGTCAGGCCGGTCACGATCCCGTGAGTCGCGCACCCGGTTCCGGTCCTCATGGGAATACTCCCCCTCGATAATGTCGCTATCGCTTTCGCGACCCGGACCCCGGCGCGGACCGTACTGGCCGCCGGGAGGATAGCCGGGCCCACGCACGACGACCACATGGCGCAGCAGGCGGCCCAGTACCAGCTGGCGCAGCCCGGGGATCAGGCAGGCGAAGCCCAGTGCATCAGTGAAGAACCCCGGGGTCAACAGCAGCGCGCCGCCCACGGCCAGGAAGATGCCCTCTGCCATTTCCCGGGCGGGCAGTTCGCCCACCTGCATCTTCTGCTGGGCCCGCAGAATGGTCGACAGCCCCTGCCGCCGCAGTAGTGCCAGCCCCACCACAGCAGTCAGCAACACCAGGCCGATAGTCGGCAGGGCGCCGATCTCGCGGCCCACAGTGATCAGCAGCCACATCTCCAGAATGGGCACGACAATGAACAGCAACAGCAGTGTGGGCATGAAGGGGGTCCCAGTTGTTGGTTTTGGTGAAAGTCGGTATTTTGGGCAATGCTGTACTAAATGAAGTGACCTGGCAAACGGACTTCGGCCGGTGGCAGGCCTCCAGGGCCCACTCACCGAGTGCTCAAGGGAGGCTTCCATGGGAAGTGAGCAGCAGCAATCAATGGCAGCACCAACCACGCCCCGGGGCCAGCACCTGCTGGATGAGCTCCTTGCGGAAGCGGATATCCGTATCAACGGCGACCGTCCCTGGGACATGCGCCTGCACCGGCGCGGCGCGCTGGATGAGATCGTCGCCCGGCAGAGCCTGGGGCTCGGCGAAACCTATACGCGCGGCGACTGGGATGTGCCGGCGCTGGACCAGTTCTTCCACCGGCTCCTGCGCACCGATCTCACCTCCCATATCCGCTCCTGGCGCAACGGCCTGCGTATCCTGCGCAGCTACCTGGTCAACCGGCAGAGCCGCGGTCGCGCTTTCGAGGTCGGTGAACGCCACTACGACCTCGGCAACGATTTCTACAAGGCCATGCTGGACAGCCGCCTCACCTACAGCTGTGGTTACTGGAAAGACGCCGGCAACCTGGAAGACGCGCAGGCAGCGAAGCTGGACCTGATCTGTCGCAAACTGGGCCTGCAGCCTGGCATGCGCCTGCTGGATATCGGCTGTGGCTGGGGCAGCCTGGTGAGCTTTGCCGCGGAGCACTACGGAGTGGAATGCGTGGGTGTGACCGTCTCCAAAGAGCAATCCGCCTACATCGAGGCCAACTTTGGCCACCTGCCCATCACTGTATACCTGCAGGACTACCGCAACCTGGATCAGCGTTTCGACCGCATCGCCAGCGTGGGCATGTTCGAACATGTCGGGCACAGGAACCACCGCACGTTCATGCAGGTGGCCAAACGCTGCCTCAGACCGGATGGCCTGTTGCTGCTGCATACCATTGGCAAGAACCAGCGGCACTCAGCCACCGATCCTTGGATCGAAAAGTACATTTTCCCCAACGGCGAACTGCCTTCGGCGGGACAGATCGGCGACGCGGCTGACAGCCTGCTGGTGTGCGAAGACCTGCACAATTTCGGCAGCGACTATGACAAGACCCTGATGGCCTGGCACCACAATTTCGAAAAACACTGGGAAAGGTTTGCCGGGCAGTACGGCCAGCGTTTTTACCGCATGTGGCGCTATTACCTGCTCTCCTGCGCCGGTGCCTTCCGCGCACGGCACATCCAGCTCTGGCAATGGCTGTTGTCGGACCGGCGGCCCGGCGGCGTGGTGCGGGTATCCTGAGGCACGGGCAAAACTGGATGCCGGCCTGCGCCGGCATGACGGGGGTCGGGTATCCTGAGGCACAGGGCAAGACCGGATGCCGGCCTGCGCCGGCATGACGAGGTGCGGGTATCCTGAGGCACGGGGCAAGACTGGATGCCGGCCTGCGCCGGCATGACGAGGGTCGGGTATCCTGAGGCGCGGACAAAACTGGATGCCGGCCTGCGCCGGCATGACGAGGGTCGGGTATCGTGAGGCGCGGACAAAACTGGATGCCGGCCTGCGCCGGCATGACGGGGGTCGGGTATCCTGAGGCGCGGACAAAACTGGATGCCGGCCTGCGCCGGCATGACGGGGGTCGGGCTCTCTAGCTGGTGGATTGGATTCAATGCCCGGCGGGTAACTCTGGCCGCCCCGGCAATCGACGTTCATCACCTCAACGGACAACTGGCGTCACCCAATTGAGAGCCGTCAGCCAACTGAGAGCCGTTAACCAACTGCGCGCTCTCGGCCAACTGAGAACCGTTAACCTACTGACAGCCGTCAGCCAACTGAGTACCGTCAACCAACCGAGGCCGTCAGCCAACTGAGAGCCATCAGCCAACTAAGAGTCATCAACCAACTGAGCGCCGTCACCCGGAACCCCACGATCGTCACCCCGGCGAAGGCCGGGGTCCAGTGTTTCGGCGCTGGAGCTGGGATGGCCTGCAGCAACCAGACCGGGTAGTCAGTAGTGGCAACCAGCCACCACTGCAGCGGAGAAGTTAAATCCTTGCGCCGCCGTCAATTTCCAGTACGCGACCGGTGAGGTAATCATTCTCAACAATGAAGGCCACGGTGGAGGCGATCTCCTCCTGCTCGCCGAGGCGACGCAGTGGTACCTGCTTGAGCAGACCCTCGAGAATTTCCGGGCGCATCTGTGCCACCATGTCGGTACCGATAAAGCCCGGCGCGATAGCGGCCACACGGATACCGTAGCGGGCCAGTTCGCGGGCCCAGGTCACGGTCATGGTGGCGACACCGGCCTTGCTGGCGGAATAGTTGGTCTGGCCCATGTTGCCAGCGCGGGACACACTGGAGATGTTCACCATCACACCGCCCTCGCCGCTCTCCGCCATGATCGCAGCCGCTGCACGGCCACACAGGAAGACGCCGGTCAGGTTGACGTCGATCACCGACTGCCACTGTGCCAGCGACATCCGCTCGGTGACCTTGCCCTCTTTTACTTTCAGCAGCATGCCATCGCGCATGATGCCAGCGTTGTTGACCAGTACATGCAGGCCGCCAAAGTCTTCGGCAACCCTGGCGAACACGGTGTCCACCTCGTCCTCGCTGGCCACGTTCACCTTGTAGCTGCGAGCTTCAGCACCTTTAGCCTCACACTGGGCAATGGATTCCTGCAGCCCCTCTTCGTTGACGTCCAGCAGAGCCAGGCGCGCACCGCGCTCTGCCAGATAGGTGGCCATGGCCCGGCCCAGACCCTGCCCGGCACCGGTGATGGCAACTACTTTTCCTGCAATATTCATCTTCTGTCTCTCTTATTGTTCTCAGATCACCACTGGTAGCCGACACCGACGGTCAGCTTAGTATCTTCCTTCTCGCTCTCCAGGGAGGGCGTATTGTCGTACAGCCAGTGATAGGCGATCTCCATGAGAATGCCTTTTACCAGCGGGGTGCGGACGCCCAGCCTGGCATTGGTCTGGTAGTCCTCACCGTTGTTCACGGACTGCAGTAATTCGTGGTCGAAGTAGATCTCCGGCCCCAGATCGAATTTGTAGCGGTAGTTCAGAGCGGTACGGGCGGCCGCATAGCGCTCATCCTGACCCTCGCTCAGGGCGTCGTCGATGAACTGCTCCTGCAGGCTGTTCACACCGCCCTGCAGGGAGAGGGTGGCCTTATCGGTATCGAAGAACAGGTAACCGAGACCGAGACCGTAGGTGGTACCGAGGTCCAGGTTCCGGGCCTCTTCCCTCTCGACGGCGGTGTTGCCGGCGGCGAACCATTTCTCGGAGAAGATCCAGCGCAGGTTGTAGGCGAGCTGGTATTTCTCCAGTGAGTCCACCTCGGGCCCGCTGTCGTTCTGGTACAGGGCCTTGATCAGGTGGTGAAAATCGCCGCTGCGCACATCCAGGTTGACGTTGACATCGAGGTCCTCCCGCTCGCGGTTACCGGTTTCGAATACACCGCCGGCGTTGACATTGCCGTGGAACACCACCGGGTTACCGACGAAATTCACATAGGGCTCGGCGCGGTCGATGGCGGGGAAATCCATCACCCAGCCCTCACCCTCTTCACAGTAGAGCTCCCACTGCTCGCGACGGTGGCCCGCCAGTGCACAGGGGCCATCGCGTCCGGCGATCTTGAGATCGACATCCGTATCCAGGGAGAGCACCTTGGACTTTTCCACCCGGATCTCGCCAAAATTTTCCGACTTCCATACCACGTGGTCCCTCTCGACCACGACCAGGTTGCCGTAGACACGGTCACCGTTGTTCAGCGTCAGCACACCGGCATAAGCTGGTAGCGCGGTGAGCAGCAGACCTGAGAGAGCGAGGGACAAGAATGGGCGTACAACTGAAAGCACAGGAAAACCTTGGTTTGTAGGGAGTTATGTACCGCGGTAGGTCCAGGCCAGGATGACCCGGGACAACAGGAATGCAATGATGCCACACTCGCACCCGCTCTTGCAGGGCCGGGCAAGCGTGAACAAGCTCCAACGGAGCCGGAAAGAGTCGATTTGAGTGTGACCAGAAAGCCAGTGCCAGACAAAAAGGGACAAACTGCGCCGAACAGCCCCATGCAGGCGGCTATCTACCTGGTATTGGCAAAGATACCCGCCGGGCGCGTGATCACCTATGGCGACCTGGCCGAGATGGCCGGCTATCCACGGGCAGCGCGCCGCGCCGGTCAGGCGTTGCGCCAGCTGCCGGCTGACACCACCCTGCCCTGGCACCGCGTCATCAACGCCAGCGGTCGTATCTCATTGCCGGAGCCTGCCGCCCAGAGACAGCGGGAGAGGCTGGCACAGGAGGGGGTGATCGCCATCGGCGGACGCGTCGATTTAGCGCGATTCCGCTGGCGACCCTGAATCGCGGCCGCTATTAACCTGGGGCCGGCTCGGCCTCGGCAGCCTTGCGACGGTCGCGCCACCAGACATAAATCGCCAGCAGGATCGCCGGAATTCCGAGAATGGCGGCGTAGATGAAGAACATGGAGTACCCCTGGGTATCCACCACGATTCCCGAGAATGCGCTGATGAACTTGCCGGGGAGGGTCATTAGCGAGCTGAACAACGCATACTGCGTGGCCGTGTACTCCTGATTGACCAAACTCGACAGGTAGGCGATGAACACGGTATTGGAGATCCCGGCGCTGATGTTGTCGGCGCTGATCAGGATCGCCAGCCAGCTTTTCTCGGGCCCTATCTGGGCCATGTGCGCGAAAAGAAGGTTGGTGGCCGCGACCATCACCGCACCGAGAATCAGCGGACGCAAGATCCCGTAGTGGACCACGAGTAGTCCACCGAGATAGGCCCCGAGAATAGAAAAGAAAAAACCGAACACTTTCACAATCTGGAAGATGTCCGTTTTTGTAAAGCCGAGGTCCAGGTAAAAGGGATTGGCCATGACTCCCATGGCCAGATCACTGATGCGATAGATACCGATCAGCAACAGCAGGATCAGTGCAAAGCGGCCATTGCGCTGGAAAAAATCAATGAACGGGCAGGCCACAGCCTTCACAAACCACTCTTTCAGGCCGCCGTGTTGACCCGGCCCGAGAATACGCTCAATCCAGGTGCGCTCAAAAGGCTTCGCAGACTCTGATGCCTTGTTGTGATCGGGTTCGGCAATCAGCAGCGTGGTGATGATGCCCACCCCCATCAACATCGCCATGCTCAGGTATGAGGTGGACCAGTCAGTGATGTCGGCAATGTACAGCGCCCCGCCACCGGCCACCAGCAACGCCACCCGGTAGCCAAAGACATAATTGGCTGCCATCGCTCCCTGAAACTCTTTATCGACTGCCTCAATGCGAAAGGCGTCGACAACAACGTCCTGGGAAGCCGCGCAAAATGCGATCACCACACACACGATTGCAATTTTGGTCAACGCGAGCTGGGGGTTGATATTGGCCAGAAAAAGCAGGCCGAGGGCAATCCCCGACTGTGAAACGAGCATCCAGCTACGCCGTTTCCCCAGCCAGCGGGTGAACAATGGAATACGCAGGTGGTCGATGACCGGCGCCCAGGCAAACTTGATCGAATAGGTGAGCCCCACCAGGGCGAAGAAGCCGATCGTGGTGCGGCTGACGCCGTAATCCGTGAGCCAAGCGGCGAGGGTCGAGAACACCAGCAGGAAGGGCAACCCGGCGGAAAAGCCGAGGAAAAACATCGCAATGACGCGAGGCTTCAGGTAGACCTTGGCCGCCTCTGCCCAGGAGAGTCTCTGTTCCTGCATGCCGCTTTACTGTCCTTTTATAGATTTAGTTGGCAGTGCAATGGCCGGTGGCGATCAATGCCCCCAGAGCACTTCCAGCTGGGCTTCGGCCAGCTTATTGGCATTCACGTTGAAACCCACCTGTGCAGGCGTGGCATTTTCATCGAGGGGAAGCTCTTCCACACCCAGAGCAACCAGGCGGAACTGGTAGCGGTGGTCGCCGTGCCCCTTCGGTGGGCAGGCACCGCCATAACCCGGGCTGCCGTAATCATTGCGCACCTGGGTCGCTTCCGGAATCAGGCCATTTTTCGGCTCACCGGCGCCGGCGGGCAGGCTGTCCCGGTCAGCGGGGATATTGAACAGCACCCAGTGCCACCAGCCGCTGCCGGTTGGCGCATCGGGGTCATAGACCATCAGGGCAAAGCTCTTTGTGCCTTCCGGTGCGCCGCTCCAGCTCAGGGCGGGTGAGACATTTTCACCGCCGCAGCCACTGTAGACGTGCTCCATGGGCATCCGTTCGCCGGCCTTGAGGGTGTCAGAAGTGAGCGTGAATTCCTGGGCGGAGGACATGGAGGCAAATACCGTCAGTATTATGGTTGCCACCAGTTTAGCAGCCCAGCGGGTGGCCAGAGCCGGTCCGGTGTGGGCGGGTAGAAACGGGTTCATGCGGTCTTCTCCCTGCTGCTGAACAGGTTGCAGGCCCTGTCCAGATCCATGTTGCCGCCGGTAAGCACAACGGCGACCTGCTTGTTGCGGAAGCGCGCACCGTGCTCGAGCACTGCCGCCAGCCCCACTGCAGCCGAGGGCTCCACCAGCTGCTTGGTGCGGGTCCACAGCAACTCCATTGCTTCGACGATGCCAGCCTCAGAGACCGTAACGATATCGCGAACCGTCTCGCGGATCACGTCGAAGTTGCGCTGCCCGAGAGTAGTGCGCAGCCCATCGGCAATGGTTTCCGGTTGCTGGCTGGTCACCAGCTGGCCGCTGCGCAGCGAACGCTGGGCGTCGTCCGCACCCGCGGGCTCGGCCCCGAGAACCACCGTCCCCGGCGCCAGGGCCGCCATGGCCAGGCCAATCCCGGCCAGCAGTCCGCCTCCGCCCACCGGAGCGATGATGATATCGGGTGTGAAGCCCGCGTCGCGGGACTGCTGCATGATTTCGAGCGCCACGGTTCCCTGTCCGGCAATGATGCGCCGGTCATCAAATGGGGGCACGACATGCGCACCGGTCTCCGCCACCAGTCTGGCCAGGGTGTTTTCGCGATCCGCCAGGGTCGGCCCGCACAAAATGATTTCCGCACCATAGCTGGCGACAGCGACCCGCTTGGCCAGGGGCGCAGTCTCCGGCATCACCACCCGGCACTGGAGGCCCGCCTGCCCCGCCGCCCAGGCCAGTGCAGCACCGTGATTGCCGGAGGAGTGTGTGGCAACAAGGTGAGTGCCCGCAGGCAGCTGTGCCAGGGCATTGCAGGCACCGCGGGCCTTGAACGCCCCGACTTTCTGCAGGTGTTCACACTTGAAATGCAGGCTGGCGCCAGTCAGCGTATTCAGCTGGTGACTGCTGATCAGCGGCGTGGTATGCACCTGTCCGGCGATGGTCTGCGCGGCGGTAAACACCTCGGCGCTTGTGGGGAGATCGGGCGTTTCATTGAGCATGGGGGCGAAGCAAACCTTGTAGGGGGACACCGTGAGCCCGACCTCCCGGCCGGGCCCCGAAGCCGTGTGTGCCGCTCAGCGCAGCCAGCGCAGCAACTTGAACTTCAGTTTATTGAAAGGCGCGTAACGTACATTCAGGTCGAGCATGTACTTGCGCTCCATGACCGCCCTGTAGTGACTGAACGTCTTGAAGCCATGCTCGCCGTGATAGGCACCCATGCCGCTGGGACCGACCCCGCCAAAGGGCAGATCGTGCGCGGCCATGAACATCATGCAGTCATTGACGCAGGCATTACCGGAGCTGCAGCGGCGCAGGATCCGGTCCGCAGTGGCCTGGTCGCGGGTGAATATGTACAGTGCCAGCGGCTTGTCCCGCTCGTTGATGAATTCCTCTACACGGCCGAAATCGTCCAGCTCCACCACTGGCAGGATGGGGCCGAAGATCTCCTCCTGCATTACCGGCGCCTCCGGGCCGGGATTGCGCACCAGTGTCGGGGCCACGTAGCGGTTTTCCGGATCCGCTTCACCGCCCCAAAGCACTTCACCTTCTCCCAGGTATCCGGCAAGGCGACGGGCGTGCCGCTCGTTGACGATGCGACCGTAGTCGGCGGACTCGCGCGGATTCTCGCCAAACATCTCACGTACCGACTTCTCGATCGCCGGCAGCAGCCGTTCCGCGGTAGCGCGGGTACAGAGCAGATAATCCGGCGCGATGCAGGTCTGGCCGGCATTGGTGAACTTGCCCCAGGCAATGCGTCTGGCGGTGACCTCGATATCGGCATCGTCGGCGACGACACAGGGGCTCTTGCCGCCCAGCTCCAGAGTCACCGGTGTCAGGTGTTTTGCGGCGGCAGACATGACGATGCGGCCCACATGACCACCCCCGGTGTAGAGAATATGGTCCCAGCGCTGTTCCAGCAGCGCGGTGGTTTCCTCGACGGCACCTTCGACACAGGCGAAAGCGTCACTGTCGAGATAGCGAGGCATCAGCTCCGCAATCAAGGCCGAAGTGGCGGGCGACAGCTCCGATGGCTTGACGACCGCGCAGTTACCGGCGGCAATCGCCGGCACCAGTGGAGCGAGGCTCAACTGCAGCGGGTAATTCCAGGCGCCGATAATCAGGACAACGCCCAGCGGCTCCGGCAGGATATAGCTTTTGCCCGGCTGGGCAACCACCGGGGTGGAGACACGGCGGGGCCGCACCCAACGCTTCAGGTGTTTGAGCGCATGGTCGATATCCCCGACAACCGCCGAGATCTCGGTCATGAACCCTTCCTGCGGCGCCTTGTTGAGATCACTCTTCAGGGCGTCGATAAAGCGCTGCTCATTCTCCATCACCATCTTGCGCAACTGCGACAGCTGATGGCGGCGCCAGCCCAGTTCTCCCGTCGTGCCACTGCGAAAATAAGTGCGCAGGCCGGCCACCAGGGCAGGTGCGTTGAGAGCGCTGGCAGGGCTGGAATCTTGATCAGTCGCCATCTTGGGCTCCAGTGTCGGTGCATCCATGAATCTGTCCCGTGTTTCTGCTTCTTATTAGCAATTCTCGGCAGCGGCTGATGGCGGGCAGGCCGAAACCCTCGTCTGCCAGCTGCCCGCTGCCACTTCCTGCCGGCTTTGCGGCAAGTCCATCGGTCAATTGGAACAATTTTCCCAAGTAGGCGCCAGCTAAATCAAGAAAAGTCGCGGCCGCAGCCAGTTCAGTAGCCGAAAAGCACCACCAGCGCCATCACGGTTATCCACAACAACAGCGACCGTGACAGCAATGCCTGCAACCCTTCCAGCTGTGCACCGCAAGCGCGTTGGGCCTCGGCCACCTCGGCCCCGGCGCTGCACTCACTGGCATCGATGCCGCCGAGGGCGCCCTCGAGATAGGCCTCGAGTACCTCATCGGTTGCCCGCTCCCGGCAGGTCAGGCACTGGCGCCAGGCCCGGTAGGCACCGGCGAAGTTACCGACGATGGCAAAGCTGAATCCCATGATCCGCACCGGCAGCCATTCCAGCAGCCACAGCCAGCGGGCAGCCATGCTGTTGTCGGTGCCCTCTTCTTCTGCGTAGAGCGCGCTCAGGCGGAACAGGAGAGCGCCGGGAATGCCCAGCAGAATGAACCAGAACAGCACCGCAAACAGGCGCTCGAATGCGCAGTAGGCAGCACCGCGGAATACCTGTTCGTGTAATTGTTGGGGCGAGGTGCCCTCCTCCTCATGCGGCGGCAACAGGGGCGCAGCCGCAGTGCGGGCCGCAGCCAGGTCGCCCTGATACCAGTAACGCAGGTAATTGGAGACCATCTCGTTGAAATTGCCCCGACCGAGGCAATAGAGCAGCAAGGGCACACCAGCAAACAGGATACCGAGCCAGCCCAGCAAAGCTTCAGCCATGACCATGATGAGGGCGCCGAGCAGTGCTGGCGGCAGCACCGCCGCCAGCAGCATCAGACCGGGGTTCTGCTGCAGGGCCGGGAAGCGCGCCAGACGGCTCCGCCACCATCGAAACCAGCCATCGCGATGCACCGGTGCACCAGAGCCCCAGAGCTGCACAAGCGCCAGGGCAATCAACACAATGAGCAGAGCCATAGTTATTCTCGATCGGGAAAAGACGAGTGACAGAATACCGCTACCGGGCCGGCGGAAAAACCCTCACGGTGCACACGTGAGAATCAGGCCTGGCGCTCCTGCTCAATCCTGCGATGGTAATGCTGCCAATCGAAACCGGGGCCCGGATCCAGCTTGCGGCCGGGCGCGATATCGGAATGTCCGGTAATGGTTTCGGTGCCAATACCCGGGTAGGCATCCATGAGCGCCGCGGTGACCGCAGCCAGGGCACGATACTGTGCCTCGGTGTAGGTGTCGGTATCGATTCCCTCCAGCTCGATACCGATGGAGAAATCATTGCAGTTGCAGCGGCCGCAGAATTCAGACTGCCCGGCATGCCAGGCGCGGCGATCGAACGGCACATACTGGGTCACGCCGCCCTCGCGGTCGATCAACAGGTGGGCCGAGACCTGCAGGCCGCCGATCTCCTCAAAGTAGGGATGATCGCTGGTATCGAGATGGCCCTGGAAGAAGTCATCGATATAGGGCCCGCCATACTGCCCGGGCGGCAGACTGATACTGTGAATCACCAGCAGATCGATCTCCGCATCCTGCGGGCGCTCGTTGCAGTGCGGACTGGGGACACGCCGCGCCCCCTCCAGCCAGCCGTTTTCCACTCGGTATTTCATCATTTGCAGGCACAGTAACCGTTTATTGGGCGCCCCACAGGGGCGCCGACAAAAAGCCATTGTATGGAGAGATGGGAGGGGTCGCCAACTGCCTGGCGGCCATCTGTCAGGGAGGAGGTGATCAGCCCTCTTCGGGCACCGGCGCTTCTGCCGCAACCTGATCCGCTTCCGCCTCTTCAGAGACGGTCACAGGAATCTTGCTCTCGCCGATATTGCCCACCACGTGCTGCAGGGCGCGCTCAAACAGCGGCCCCTGCTCCAACGGAGTCATGACCTTCTCCCGCAGCGCGTGGGCAAGCTGCAGGCGACTGTATACCGCCACCCGGGCACCGGAACGGTTCACGAACATGAACTGATCCAGATCACGGATGATGGCTGCGAGCCGGCAGCGCACCGGCGCCTTATCGGCCTCGGAAAGCATGAACCAGCTGTCTTTCAGGTGATACGTCTGGCGCCAGTGCTGATCGGAATCTTCGAGGGGCTTGAGATTGGCCTCCCGACGCTGCGGCGCCTCCTGCACTACCTGCTCCAGCTTCTCCATCCGCGGCAAGTCCGCGTCGCCGTCGAGCAGTTCGTGGACTTCGGCCTCTGAAGCGATGGGCTTTTCCGCTGCAACTTCCGCTTCCGTCGGCTTTTCCTCCGCTGGCACCAGGGCCTCAAGCGGAGCTGCGGTAGCGCCGACCGGCTCCTGGGGAGCCACATCCGGGATACGCAGAATGCTGTCAGCCTCCCGGCGCAGTTCCTGCACCAGGCGCTCGCGAGTGCGACGCTCGCGCTCGGATTCCACACGGTCCGCCAGGGCCTGGCGCTCGCGGTACAGCTGGTCCAGCGCCTCCATCAGGCGCTGGCGGTCTGCCGGATTCAGGGACAGGGACTGCGCCCCCTCATCCAGGCGCTTGCGCAATCCCGGCAGCAACTGCTGCATCTTGAAACTGCTTTCCGGCATCGGCGCCACGACACTCCACACCAGGTCGCGGGCGGTGAGCACGTTGCGACGCCACTGATCGCTGTCGGTCCCCTCTTTCAGACAGGTGCGGAACAGGACGCTGTTCCAGACCCGGTTCAGCCACACATGCACCACTTTGGGCAGCCGGCGTTCAGCGGTCAGGGCATCAAAAACTGCGGCGACGCGCGCCTTGGAGGCCTCGACCCGGGCACTGCCCTGGGCCTCTTCGACCGAGCGGCGCTCCATGACCCGCGCACGGCGACGCTCGCGCTCAACGTATGCCTCGAATTCGTCCAGCAGGCGGACAAAAATGTCCTCGTCCTGATCAAACTTCTCCAGCACTTCCTCGACGATTGAGGAAATCTCTTTGTAGAAAGGTTCCTCGCGGAAATTTTCCCCGGGCTGCCAGCCAATGGCAGCATCCGCCAGCGCATTGAACAGCTTCCGCGCCGGGTGACCGCCCTTACTGAAGAAGGCCTTGTCCGATACCGCCAGCTTCAGTAACGGCAGCTGCAGGCGGATCAACTGGACCTTGATCGGCTCGGCCAGGTTGCGGTCCTCCAGCATGAAGGAGAACAGCATATCCACCATGCGGATGACTTCGCTGTCGAGTTCCTCCAGCGAAGCTTTCTGCTTGGCTTCAACCAGACGCTCCTGCAGCAGGCCGCTGACGTCCAGTAGCTGGCCGGTGGGGCCTGCCTGCAGCGGCACGGTGGTCTGCAGCGCACCCAGGTGTTGCAGCAGGTCCGTGGTAGGCATCGCAGCGACACCGGCAGAGGCCGGCATCAGACCGTATCCACCAGCGGCTCCACCCGACTGGCCGGCACTGCCACCAGCAGGGGCAGCGCCCGCCGCCGGAGAGCCGCCAAAGCCAGCACCGGTATAACCTCCCGGGGCAAAACCGGCTCCGGCGTCATGCATACCCGGGCCCGCACCGGCAGGCATCCCTGCACCCGTGGGCACTCCTGCACCCGTCGGCATTCCTGCACCGGAGAAGCTTCCCGCACCGGCAGGCGCCCCGGGCACCTGGGGCATACCGGTACCAGCTGCACCACCGAGCGGCAGACCTCCCGGCCAGGCATCCCCTCCGGGCTGCTCACCGGGACCTTGCTGGGCTGTGGGCATACCGGACTGCGGGGCTGTGGGCGAGGCGCCACCCGCCGGCTTGGCGCGGCGATGCAACAGGGGATCTTTCAGGCCGGGCAGGACGCCCTTCTCGATCAGGAGGTCATTGCAATTCTTATAGAGGGTGCCGAGTTTGAGGCCGAGCAGCTGCTCGAACTTCTTCAGCATCGTCAGCCGCGCACGCAGGTGAATATCCAGCGGGCTGAGCGCCTGAACGAAGGCGTCACAGATGACGCCCGGGGCCAGCGGCATATTCTCGTCATAAACCTTGGAGGGCAGCAGGGTATCGAGGCGCAGGGTCAATTCGGCAATGGGGCTGGCGTGATCACGCTTGACCGCAGCGATGATCGTCTTCACCGCCACCTGCTGTTCGAGGTCATCATTCTGCACCAGCGAGAGGCTGCTGTCGGAGTCCCGGTCCTGGGTGGCCGGCTTGCTGCGGGATCTCTGCGGATCGTTGAGGTCGTCAAAGGCCTGCGATACGCCGCTGACAAAACGGTCAGTGACCCGATTGCGCTCGAGACGCAACACACGCAGGGCCTGGAATAGTCCGTCCTGCTCTTCCTGTGTGTGAACTTTTTCCGCAGTCGCGAACAGGGTGTCGTCCACCGCAGTGAAGATTTCCTTCACGCGAGCAAACAACCAGCTGCTCGCAACATCGCGGACGCTCGCTACCTTACTCGGGAGAGAGGAAGTGCGAGATCTTCCTGAATCATTGACATTTTTTCCTGAGAACGCGACCACGCGCGGGAAGTCATTGGTGTCCATGATTGCCTCTGATCGCCACCCTGGCGTTGAGAAATGGGATTTCTCCGACGGTCTACCCTGACCTTGACGGATGCATCGAATAACCGGCCAGAAAACAACCAGCCTGCCGGCTGCCAACCTCGTCCACACTGGGGCGAAAACTTGAAAGTGCCGGGACTCACTACGAGAACCGGTTCACAAACAGGAGGTTAACAAGTGCAGAGGAGAATATCCGGGAATTGCCGCCATCAAGCAAGGGGTTGGCGGGTACTTACACCGCCATTTATTCGAAATTTTTCCACATTTTGATGGGAAGTCACGAATGGCAGGCGAAAATGTTGAAATTGTCACTCGTGGACAAGTCGATTGGGCATTAATGACAACCTGTCTTTCGGTGACATCAATACCCGATGATCCGCTGGCTACGGCAGCTTCTCGCGGCTTTTCCGTGCGTTACCAATGACTGACTGCAGGGCGCGCTCAAATAACATGCCGTCGTCGAGCGGCATCAGCCTTACCTCTCGCAGGGCATGAGCCAGTTCGAGGCGGGAGAACTCGGCCACCTTCGCACCATTGCGGTTAACGAAAATAAACTGGTCGATATCTCTGATCACTGCAGCCAGGCGGCAGCGGAACTGCTCGTCCTCAGAGCGCTTGAATTCAAACCAGCTGCCCTGAGCAAGGCGAAAAGTCATTTGCCAGTGCGCGTCACTCTCGTCGATTGACTGTGGCTCAACTTCGGCCGCGCCGGAAGCCGCAACCTCAGCATCCGCGGCGACCTGCTCCAGCTCGTCCAGCTGCGGCACTGCATTTTCCTTGACCACCTGCGCTTCTGGTTTCCCGGCCGCTGCAGCCTCTGCTGGCTCCTCCACCGCAGGCTCACCCTGGTTGGCCCCGGCCGCCTGATCCTGTTGAGCAGTTCTCTCTGCCAGCAACCGCTGGGCCAGCGCGAACCGCTCCCGGTAGACCTCCTTCAGGTCGGCAAACAAACGGCGGGCCTCAAAGGGATTCAGGGAGACGGATTGCACCCCCACCCTCAGGCGATCCTGCAGAGCCGGCAATAGTGCAAGCAACTGCTGCCGGCTGTCCGGCATTGGAGCCTGGACACTCCACACCAGATCCCGAGCAGTGCGCACATCCTGGCTCCAGGCCTCGGACTCCGTGCCCTCCTTCAAAGAGGTCACGAGAAGCACATTACTCCAGACTTGCATCAACCAGTCGTGCACTACCTGGGGCACATCGCGCTCGGCCACCAGCGCATCGATGACTGCCGCTACCCGGGCCCTGGCAGCCTGGGTTCTCGCCCGGCCGTCCGCCTCGTCCACCACGCGCTTCTCGAGCATCTCTGCACGCTTGCGTTCGCGGGCAATAAACGCTTCGAATGACTCGAGCAGCTCGGCGAACAGGCCGACATCCCGATCAAATTCGTTTGCAATCCGGTCGACGATGCGACAGGTCTCACGGTAGAGCGGCTCGCGCTCATGGTTTTCCCCCGCCTGCCAACCGGTCGCGGCATCAGCAAGGGCATTGAGTAACTTGCGTGCAGGGTGGCCCCCTTTGGAGAACAGCGACTTGTCCGCGATCCCCACCTTGAGCAGAGGCAACTGCAGCCGCCCGAGCTGGGACTTGATCGGCTCGGCGAGGTTGCGGTCTTCGAGGATGAACGAAAACAACATCTCCACCAGCTTGATGATGTCACTGTCCACCTTGGCGAGGGATGCAGACTGGTTTGCCTCTATCAGGCGCTGCTGGAGCAGCTGACTGACATCCAGCAATTGCGCACCGGCGCCCTGGCCCGCAGGCACGGAAGCCTGCAATGCACCCAGGTGCCCGAGAAGATCAGAGGCGGGCATGGGGGCCAGGCCGGCAGTTGGCGGCAGCAGGCCGGGGACAAACTGTCCCACGGGCTGGCCCTGGAAACCCGTGTTGTGGCCGTGCGGGGCCTGACCACCCTGCACCGGCGGTACAGACTCTTCGACCGGCACTCCCTGGCCCTTACCAGGCTCGCCCCTGGCGTCTTCCTGGCGGGCTCGCGCCTGGTCCCGCCGCGCAGTGCTTCGCCGATGGCTCAGGTCTGGCAGGATGCCCTGCTCCACCAGTGTCTGGTTACATCCGTCATAGAGTTCACCCAGATGCAGCATCACTTCCTGCTCAAATTTCTTGAGCACCGTGAGCCGGGCACGGATATGGATCTCCAAAGGGCGCAGCGCCTCCACAAAAGCATCACAGAGAGCTTCCGGGCGGAGGGGATTATTCTTCTCGAAAACCTTGACCGGGTAGAGGGAATCCAGCCGCAGTGTCAGCTCGTTGAGGGCGTCGGCAAAGTCTCTTCTGGCATTGGCCACCATGGTGTCAACGGCAACCAACTGTTCCAGGTCATCGTTGTGCACCAGGGAGAGGTTCTCTGACAGCAGCGGCTCTTCTGCCTCGCCTTGCGCTTCCGAGACGAAGAACCCCTCTTCAAGGCTGGCGCCGAAACGGGAAGAGATACGGCGTCGTTCGACCCTGAGCAGCCTGAGCGCCTGAAAGAGGCCATCCTGCTCTTCCTGGCCGTGCGCGCGCTCCGCCATGGAAAAGAGGGAGTCATCCACTTTGCCAAACAGCTGCTTGAGCCTCTCGAGCAGCAGGTCCCTGGCTTTGTCTTTGAGAATACCAACCGTGGCGGGAAGCACCTGCGGACTGCTCGCAGTTCCGCTCACACCGTTGCCGCCCCTCCTGGAGAGGGAGACTACATTCGTCGATTCCTTGATCTCCACCTCGTCCCCCGAATGCCCTGCCGGCACCCTGCACTCTTGGTCGTGTTAACCGCGTGATCGTGTTCACCGTGAAAGTCGGGAAAAGCCACAATCCGCGCTTTTGGCTGCCTCTTTTCCGTTTGCGGGCAACTCCAATATCGTCAGCATTCTAACGCCATTATGCCTTTGCTCGACACTGGTCAGAGGCGGGATTTGAGACCCAGCGCACAGCTCCGGGAAAGCTCGGACGCAGCCGCTTTACGGGCACCGCCATGACCTCCGTCGAGGGGAATTCTGCTACTATGCCGCTCTTGCCAATGGAGGCCGATCGATGCACCCGCAAGAGACTGATATCCCCAATCTGCTGGAAGACCTGGAGCGAGCCGTTCGCCATGCACTGGCCGAAGATATCGGCGGCGGAGACATCACCGCGCAGCTGATTCCAGCCGATCGCGAGGCCCGCGCCAGGGTGATTACCCGTGAGGACTGCACCGTCTGTGGACGCGCATGGGTTGAGGAAGTCTTCCGCCAACTGGATGCGCGGTTGAAACTCCACTGGCATTGCGAAGACGGTGATGCAGTGGCGGCTGGCACAGTGCTGTTCGAACTGGAGGGCAATGCCCGTGCCATCCTGACCGGTGAACGCACAGCGCTCAACTTTCTCCAGACCCTGTCCGGTACCGCCACCTCTGCAGCGCAGTATGCCGCACTCGCCGCCGGCACCGGGGTAAAAATCCTCGACACGCGCAAGACGATTCCCGGATTGCGGACTGCGCAGAAGTACGCGGTCCTCTGCGGGGGCTGCTTCAACCACCGCATCGGTCTCTACGATGCGTTCCTGATCAAGGAAAACCATATCGCCGCTGCCGGAGGCATATCTGCCGCCATACAGCAGGCGCGCGGTATCGCGCCCGAAGCGCTGGTGGAAGTGGAGGTCGAGAATTTGGAAGAACTGCGCCAGGCCCTGGCAGCGGGCGCCGACGTGATCATGCTGGATGAGTTCAGCGATGCCGACACCCGTGAGGCACTGGCGCTGGCAAAAGGCAGGGCCAAGATAGAGATTTCAGGCAGTGTCGATGCCGACAGGTTACAGCAGCTGGCAGCACTGGATGCGGATTACATCTCTTCAGGCAGCCTCACCAAGCACCTGCGCGCCATCGACCTCTCGCTGCGCATCGATCTCTGAACCCGCCACGGGGCTGGTGCATGCCCGAGGCGGGGCGCAGATCTCAGCTCAGCCGGTCCCGGGCCCGTTCGATAGAGCGCTTCATATCGCTCCAGGCATCCTCGAGACCATCCTTGAGCTCATCCCAGGCATCACCGCTCTTGCCGTGCAACTGCTCTAGCTTCTTGTTCATCGAGTCACGCTTGCTTTGCAGCTTGTCGATCTCATCCCGGTACTTGATACGCATATCAGCACCGGCCTGCTCCGCCTTGGCGGACAGCTTGTCAATTTCCGCGTTCCACTCTTTCAGCTTGGCGCGCGCTTTTTGCTCATAGGCTGAACGGTCGGATTCACTGCTCATGACGGCCCCCTGTTTGCCTGGTTTACCCAACCAGTCTAGAGCCAGTCACACTACCTCGCGCAAGATCCGGGGCGCCGGAGTCAGCAATTACTTGTGGTGATGCTGGTGATGATGGTGGCCGCTCTCGGCGGGTGACTCGGCCGCGGGAGACGCATGGCCGGCATGACCGGAATGGTCGCCGTGGCCCATGGCGCCCCACAGGGTCCAGAGCCCGAACAGCAGGATCAGCAGGGCCATCAGCAGTCGCACCCGCGGGCGCTGGACCAGGTCCCGCACCCTTGCCCCGGCGGCACCGGTGGCAAACATCGCCGGAACCGTGCCCAGGCCAAAAGCAAACATGGCCAGGGCCGCTTGCCCGCTGCCGCCCTGCGCCAGGGCATAAGTCAGTGCGCTGTATACCAGGCCGCACGGCAACCAGCCCCAGATGGATCCCAGTGCCAGCGCCCGCGGGGCGGAGTGCACCGGCAGCAACCGTCGGCTGAGCGGCTGCAGATACCGCCACAGGTGAGCACCGCCGCGCTCCAGCCAGACCAGCCCCCGCCACCAGCCGGCGATGTAGAGCGCCATGGCCACCAGCATCAGGCCGGCGATGATCCGCAGCGGCGTCAGCGTCGGCAGGGCCGCGGCCCCCACGGCACCGGCGATCGCGCCCATCAGGGCATAGCTGCCGAGACGCCCGGCGGAATAGGACACCAGTTGCCCCCAGGCCGGCTTCTGCCCCGGCACCGCCATTCCCAGCGCGGATGAAATGCCGCCACACATGCCCACGCAGTGGCTACTGCCAAAAAAGCCGATGGCCAGCGCGGCAGCGACAAACCCCCAATCCGTCATTGCCGCTCTCCCCCCCGCCCAGCGCTGTCTTCCCGGGCCTGCGGCTTCGGGTACCCGGTCCCTGCAGCATCGCCCACTGGAGACGGGCGATCAGAGCCAGCCTGCTGTCGCGGCTCGTCGTCATCGAACAGGATCCGGCGACCCTCGGTATCCAGATCGTCATACTGGCCGTTGTTCACCGCCCAGAAGAAAACCTTGACGGCGATGGTCACAAAGATAATGGCGATGGGAATCAGGAAATACAGGCTGTCCACGGGTTACCTCGCTGTTTGTGCCGCCAACGGGGTTGTTCCCACGAAGGATGGGCGCTGGGATGCCCAGCGCGACAACCGCAGGGCATTGAGCACCACGATCAGGGAGCTGGCGGACATACCCAGCGCCGCCACCCAGGGCGGTACCAGTCCGCATACTGCCAGCGGCAGCGCCAGCGCATTGTATCCCAATGCCCAGGCCAGGTTCTGACGGATGATGCGTCGGGACTTGCGCGCCAGCTCCAGCGCGTCCGGCAGCACTTCCAAGTCTCCGTTCAGCAGGATGGCATCAGCCCGCGACTGCGCCAGGTCGGCGGCGGAGAGCATGGCCACGGAAGCATCCGCGCCGGAGAGCACCGGCACATCGTTGAGGCCATCCCCCACCATCAGCACCCGCTCACCGCGGGCCTGTAGCGCCTGCAGGCGCTCGAGCTTCTCTTCCGGAGAGACCCCTGCCCGATACTCATCCACCCCGGCCAACTGCGCCAGGCGCGCCACTTCTGCCGACTGGTCACCACTCAGCATTTCCAGCGCCAGCCCGGACTCCCGCAGCCGGGCCACCGCGTCCGCGGCAGAGGCACGCAGCTGGTCGCCGAGGCCGATCCAGGCCACCGCACCACAAACATCCGCCAGCAACAGCCACTGCCCCTCGCCCAACGGCTGCGCGGGTGGCGTGGCGACAGCGAAATCCGGCCGGCCGAGACGGTAACCGACACCGCCTACCTGCCCTTCAATCCCGCGCCCGGTGTGGATCACCAGCTGTCGTGCCTGGCAGTTGTTGAACCAGGGCCGGAAGGCGCGGGCCAGCGGGTGATTACTGCGGGATTCGAGCGCCGCGGCCACATCCCGCACCGCCTGCTCATGCCAGTCCTCGCGGAGTACCTCGATCCTCAGGATCCGCGGCTCCCCGCGAGTCAGGGTGCCGGTCTTGTCGAATACCACCCGCGTCAGGCGCGGCAGGGTCTCGAGCAGATGGCCGCCGGCCACCAGCAGCCCCAGCTGTTGCAGCCGCAGAGTTGCCGCAGCCAGCGCGGCGGGGGTGGCCAGGGAGAGCGCACAGGGGCAGGTCACAACCAGCACGGAAAGCGCGATCCAGAAGGCCCGTTCCGGCGCAACCTGCCACCAGAACGCGAAAGCTGCGCCGGCGAAGAGCAGCACCACCGCCACGAACCAGCCGGCGATCCGGTCGGCGAGGGCCACCTGCTGGGGCTTTTCCAGCTGAGCTCGCTCCACCAGCCGCTCGATCGCTGACAGGCGGGTCGCCTGGCCGGCAGCGGTCACCCGCACCTCCAGGGTCGAGTCGCCATTGACGCTGCCCGCATAGACCCGGCTGCCGATGGTTTTCTGTTGCAGGGCGGACTCACCACTGAGCAGTGATTCATCAACGCCACTGGAGCCCTCGACCACCTCACCATCGGCGGGCACCGTGTCCCCCGGGCGCAACAGGATGCGATCGCCCGTGGACAGCGCCGCCACCGGCACCGGTCGGACTTCGCTCCCCTCCAGCCGGGTGGCGGTCAGGGGCAGCAGTTGCGCCAGCCCGCCACTGGCGAGGCCGGCGCGGTGCCGGGCCCGCATCTCCACCGTGCGCCCGAGCAGCAGGAAAAAGGTGAACATGGAGATGGACTCGAAGTACACCTCTCCGGTTTCAAAGACCGTGGCGTAAAAGCTGGAGACGTAGGCGAGCCCAATCGCCAGGGAGACGGGCACATCCATACTCAGGTGCCGGCCGCGAATGCTGCGCCAGGCGGCCGTGAAGAAGGGACGCGCGGCAAACAGCACCACGGGTGTCGCCACCAGCAGCGAGACCCAGCGGAAATAGCGCTCCAGTTCGGCGTCGATGCCGGTGGCCTCTCCGAAGTAGAGGGCGATGGCAAACATCATCACCTGCATGGTGCCGAGCCCGGCAACCCCCAGCCGGCGCAGGGCGGCGCGACGCTCCCGCTGGATAAGCTCCTCGCTGTTGGCCGCCGTGGCGGCTGCCGGTCGATAGCCGACCCGGGCCAACTCCGCAAATAGCTGACTGGGCCTGACGGATTCCGGATCGAATACGATCTGGGCCCGCTGGGTACTGGCATTGACCGAGACGCGCTCGACCCCCTCAAGGGCGCCCAGGTGTTTCTCGATCAGCCACACACAGGCGGCACAGGTGATCCCGCCCACAAGCAGGCTCGCCATCCTGAGCTGGCTGCCTCCGTTGCCATCCCAGTCCCGCACAAACTGATGCTGCAGCTCTGGCAGGTCGAAAGCCTCCCAGCGCTGGTCACGGGAATCGTCCCCTTCCGGGCGCTGGTTGGGCGTATCGCGAAAACGGTAAAAGTTGTCGAGACCGCCAGCCACGATGGCACCCGCCACTGCCTCGCAGCCCGGGCAGCACATGGGTCGCTCGGTGCCGTCGATGCGGACCGAGTGCCGGCTGCCGGAGGGCACCGGCAGGCCGCAGTGGAAACAGCTGGTCTCGCTCATTGCACAGCGGGGCTCAGCGGTGCCGCCTGTCCGAGTTCAAAATTGATTTCACCCTTGAGGCGCCATTCCGCCTCCAGATGCTGCTCTGGGTCGAGCTGCGGCATCAGGCGCAGGTACCAGCGGTGGTGCAGCTCGCCCTCGAACGTGCCCTGGTAACGCCCTGAAGAAACCTGGGTCAGGCGAATATGGTGGTCCAGATCCTCTTCGACCGGGTGGCTGAGGGACAGCAGCAGCGCCGGCGGGTACTCGACAGCACCGGTCAGGTCCAGGCTGATGGCATGTTCAGCGGGATCGAACTGCAGGATAGCGGCAAGCCCCAGCTCCCGCGCGCGCTCGTCCTGGCCGGCGGTGTAGTGGTACATGCGGCTGTCTTTGTAGTAGGTGTCACTGACCGTATCGTCGGCGTGACGAAAGGCGATGGACACCATGGTCAGGGAGACCAGCACCACCAGGATCAGCGGCGCAAGCACCAGCCACAGCCAGGTTTCCCGGTACCAGGGTTTGGGGGTTTGTTCGTTCACGAGCTCACTCACAGTGAAGTGGCGGGCGGGCGGCTGGCTGCCCTGCGCCCCACACCCGCTCTCTGGAATCCAGCGCCGGCAACTGCACTGCTGTGCCCTTGTGCCGGCGTGTTATTACTTTTTGGGGCCGATGAATACCGTCTGATGCCTGTCAGTCAGCTCCGGCTTGTCCACCGCCTCGACGATGATATCAATATCGTGCTTGGTGTCCTGCAGCTGTTCCCTGGGAACGCTGACCCGGATCGGCACTGCGTAGATCTCCCCGGCCTCGAGATAGATCTGGCGGGGCATTCTAAGGGAATATTCCAGCCCTGGCTTGCCCTCCACCCGGATTTTGAACTCGTGTGCAGCCTGATCCATGTTGTTGATCTTCACCGTGTACACGTTCTGGATATCGCCGCGATACTCCCGGTACAGGCGCGCACCGCGATCCCGCAGGACCTCTGCCTCGATCGGGCTGCGGGTGAGCACCTGGTGGGTGAACAGCCCCACCATCGCGGCCAGCACGAACGCATAGCCGAACAGGCGTGGCCTCAGGTAATTGGTCTTGCCGGTCTCCAGCTCGTCCTCGGAGGTAAAGCGGATCAGGCCCCGCGGGTACTCCATCTTGTCCATGACGCTGTTACAGGCATCCACGCACAGGCCACAGTTGATGCACTCGTACTGCATGCCGTCGCGGATATCGATGTCCACCGGACAGACCTGCACACACCAGTAGCAGTCAATACAGTCGCCAAGCCCCTCCGCCTTGTAATCGATGCCCTTCTTCCGTGGGCCGCGGGTCTCGCCGCGGCGGGCATCGTAGTAAACCGCCAGGGTATCGCGGTCGTACATCACCGACTGGAAGCGGGCATAGGGGCACATGTACTTGCACACCTGCTCGCGCATGAAGCCGGCGTTGAAGAAGGTGGCGAGGGTGAAGAAGGCAACCCAGAAAACGCCCTGGGGATGCGCATTGAAGGTGGCCAGGTCGACCACCAGCTCGCGGATACCGTAGAAATAGCCAACGAAAGCCAGCGCAGTGGCAAGGGCAATGAGAATCCAGATGGCGTAGGTTGCGGACTTGCGCAGGGCCTTTTCGGCGCTCATGGGCGCCGCATCAAGCTTCATGCGCTTCGCCCTGTCACCCTGGCAGACGCGCTCCGCCCACATGTACATCATGGTCCAGACGGTCTGAGGGCAGGTAAACCCGCACCAGACACGCCCGAGCCAGGTGGTCACGGCAAACAGGGCGAAAGCTGCCATGATCAGGATCCAGGCCAGCAGAAAACCGTCCTGAGGCCCGAAGGTGGCCCAGAAAATATGGAACTTGCGCTCCGGCAGGTCGAAGTGCACGGCCTGGCGGCCGTCGATATTGATCCAGGGAATGAAGAGGAAAGCGGCCAGCAGCGGCAGCCCGGTGTATTTGCGGATGCGGGTGTAGACGCCCCGTATGTGGCGGGTGTAGATCTTGTCTTCGGACTCGTAGAGCATGCGATAGCGGACTTCGCCATCGCCTTCCTGCTCTTCGCGGGTGGGAATCAGATCACTCACGACAAACCTCACTTATGCTCCGGGCCCCGGCAACAGGGGAGCACTCTTCGTCTGGCAAACAATGAGGCCTTTGTTTTTCGTCCCTGCGTGCCCGCTTCCTTGTCAGGCCCCGCCTGGGCGGGGCCGCTTCACATGGCTCAGTGAGGTATCACTGCTCCACTTCTTCCTGGCGTGACAGGCTGTACACGTAGGCAGCCACCAGGCGGATCTTGTCATCGCGCAGCTTGTCGTCCTGGGCCGGCATCTGGTTGCTGCGACCACCGCGGATAGTGTGCTGGATCTGCTCGCGGCTGCTGCCATAGAGCCAGATATTGTCGGTGAGGTTCGGCGCACCCAGGGCCTGGTTACCCTTGGCGTCCATACCGTGACAGGCCATACACACCTGGCCGAAAACCTTCTTGCCCTCGGCAGCCATTTCCGCATTGTGCTCGAGGCCATTCAGGGACAGGACGTACTCCGCAGTGGTGCGCACGCCTTCCTCACCGATGATCGGCCCCTGCGGCGGCATCAGGCCCTGGCGGCCCTTGTACAGGGTTTCCAGAATCTGCTCCGGCGAGCCGCCGTAGAGCCAGTCGTTGTCGGTCAGGTTCGGGAAACCATAGTTGCCGCCACCGTCAGCGCCATGGCAGACCGCACAGTTGTTGGCAAAGATTCGGGCACCCATTTTCAACGCGTCGCGGCTCTGGGCGATTTCCTCGACGGGCATCTCGACATACTTGCCAAACGTTTCATCGAACTTCTCCATCGCCTTCTGCTGGTCACTCTTCAGTTCGCCGACCGAAGTCCAACCACTGACGCCCTTGAAGTTACCCATGCCCGGATAGATCACCAGGTAGATGGCACTGAATACCAGGGAGCCGACAAACATCAGGAACCACCAGCGCGGCAGCGGGTTGTCATACTCCTCGATGCCGTCGTAGACGTGGCCGGTGGTCTGGTTACCCGGCTCTTGCTGGTCGTCGACCGCCACCTTGCGGTTGGCGAACAGAACCCAGCACACCAGCGCCAGGTTGGCGAGCGTGAGCACGATTACCCACAGACTCCAGAAAGTAGTCATTTTTCGTCCTGCCCCTTCTTGTGCTCCGCGGAAGTTTCTCCAGCGCGATCACCGCGCACGCTTCCTGCCGCCGAGTCTTCATCAGTTTTGTTCTTGTCGGCATCGTATGCCGAGCGAATCGATTGCTCTTCGTCCGCGAATGGCAACTTGGCATCCTCCTCGAAACGCTTCTTGCGCTTCGGGGAGAAGGCCCACCAGCAGACCGCAAGGAATGCGATCGAGCCAAGGACCACCGCAATCTGACGCAATATGTCGATATCCAAGAGCGATAACCCCTTAGCGCTTCTGCTGAACCAGCACGCCCAGCTGCTGCAGGTAGGCCACCAGCGCATCGATTTCTTTCACATTGCCACCGACGAACGGCTCGCCGGCCTTGGCGATGTCCTCATCAGTGTAGGGAACACCTGCCAGGCGCAGTGCGCGCATTTTATCGGCGGTATGCTCTCCGGTGACGACATTGTCAAAGAGCCACGGGAACGACGGCATGTTGGACTCCGGCACCACGTTGCGCGGGTTGTAGAGGTGCGCGCGGTGCCACTCGTCGGAGTAGCGGCCGCCGACACGGGCCAGGTCCGGACCGGTGCGCTTGGAGCCCCACAGGAACGGGTGCTCGTACACGTGCTCCTGGGACATGGAGTAATGGCCGTAACGTTCCACCTCGGCACGCAGCGGGCGCACCATCTGGGTATGGCACACGTGGCAGCCCTCACGGATGTAGATATCGCGGCCTTCCAGTACCACCGCCGGCCAGGGCTTGAGGCCCTCGATCGGCTCTTTGTTGGCCTTGATGAAGAACTGCGGAACGATCTCTACCAGCGCGCCGAAACTGATGGCGACGCAGATCAGCACGATCATCAGACCGATGTTTTTTTCTACGATGTCATGATTCTTCACGATCTGTACTCCTATGCCGTCTGCGCCAGCGGAACAGTGTTGTCCTGCTGCTCGGCGTTTTCCTTGTCGGTGATGGTGCGGAAGACGTTGTACGCCATCAGCAACATACCCAGCACGAAGAGCGCGCCGCCGATAAAGCGCACGTAGTAGCCCGGATAGCTGGCCACGACGCTCTCAACGAAGCTGTAGGTCAGGGTGCCGTCGGCGTTGAACGCGCGCCACATCAGGCCCTGGGTGATGCCGTTCACCCACATGGCGGCGATGTACAGCACGGTACCGACAGTCGCCAGCCAGAAGTGCGCGTTGATCAGCTTGACACTGTACATTTCCTTGCGGTGCCACAGGATCGGCACCAGGTGATACAGCGCGCCGATGGAGATCATGGCCACCCAGCCCAGCGCGCCGGAATGCACGTGGCCGACAGTCCAGTCAGTGTTGTGGGACAGCGCGTTAACGGTCTTGATGGACATCATCGGGCCTTCGAAGGTGGACATACCGTAGAAGGACAAGGACACCACCAGGAAACGCAGGGTCGGGTCGGTGCGCAGTTTGTGCCAGGCGCCGGACAGGGTCATGATGCCGTTGATCATGCCGCCCCAGGATGGCGCCAGCAGGATCACGGACATGATCATTGCCAGGCTCTGGGTCCAGTCGGGCAGCGCGGAGTAATGCAGGTGGTGGCCACCGGCCCAGACGTAGATGGAGATTAGCGCCCAGAAGTGCACGATGGACAGCTGGTAGGAGTATACCGGGCGCCCAGCCTGCTTGGGCACGAAGTAGTACATGATGCCGAGGAAGGCGGCAGTCAGGAAGAAGCCCACCGCGTTGTGGCCATACCACCACTGGATCATCGCATCCGCGGTGCCCGCGAAGTAGGAATAAGACTTCCAGGCAGCCGCCGGTACCGCCAGGTTATTGACGATGTGCAGACAGGCGATGGTGATGATGTAGGCGCCGAAGAACCAGTTGGCCACGTAGATGTGGGAAGTGCGGCGCTTGGCGATGGTGCCGAAGAATACCATGGCATAGGCCACCCAGATCAGCGCGATCAGGATATCGATCGGCCATTCCAGCTCGGCGTATTCCTTGGCGGAAGTCAGCCCCATCGGCAGGGTGATGGCAGCGAGAACGATGACCAGCTGCCAGCCCCAGAAGGTGAACGGTACCAGCCAGCCACCCCAGAGGCGGGTCTGGCAGGTGCGCTGCACTACATAGTAGGAAGTGGCAAACAGCACACTACCACCGAACGCGAAGATCACCGCGTTGGTATGCAGCGGGCGCAGGCGACCGAAATGGCTGAACGGCTGGAAGAAGTCGTTCAGCTGCGGCCATGCCAGCTGGGCAGCGATCAATACCCCCATTGCCATACCGAAAACACCCCAGACCACCGACATGACGGTGAACTGGCGCACGATGTTGTAGTCATAGTCCGGCGCGGGGCCGGTCTTTGCCACGGTTGTCGTCATTGTGTTACTTCCGTTGCTTTTTTGAGATTCGTTTCCAGCAAACGAGCGGAGGCCCGCCATCCTGTTTCCGGCTATATCCCTTCAAAGTAGACGCAGCCGAAGGGCAGGCGATGATTTAAACGCATCAATCGCCCGCCAAAACTGATCTAGGTCAATTCGCGGCCCTTGCCCGCCGCAATCCGCAGGCGCAGCGCGTTCAGCTTGATGAAGCCTTCGGCATCTTTCTGGTCATAGGCGCCAGCATCATCTTCAAAGGTGGCGATTCGCTCATCGAACAGGCTGTCGGCCGAACGGCGGCCCACTGCAGTCACGCTGCCCTTGTACAGTTTCAGGCGCACCTCTCCGTTGACCACCTGTTGCGAGTCGTCGATGGCGGCCTGCAGCATGCGGCGCTCGGGCGACCACCAGTAGCCGTTGTAGATCAGCTGCGCATAGCGTGGCATCAGCTCGTCTTTCAGGTGCGCCACCTCTCGATCGAGGGTGATGGATTCGATGGCGCGGTGGGCTTTCAGCAGGATGGTGCCACCGGGCGTCTCGTAGCAGCCGCGGGACTTCATCCCCACATAGCGGTTCTCGACGATATCCAGGCGACCGATGCCGTTGGCGCCACCCAGCTTGTTGAGTTTCTCGAGCAGGGCTGCCGGTGACAGGCGCTCACCGTCGATTGCTACCGGGTCGCCCTTTTCGAACTGCAGGGTGATGTAGGTGGGAGTATCCGGCGCGGACTCCGGACTGACGCTCCAGCGCCACATATCCTCTTCGGCTTCCGCCCAGGGCTCTTCCAGGATGCCGCCCTCGTAGGAGATATGCAGCAGGTTGGCGTCCATGGAATACGGGGATTTCTTCTTGCCCGAGGAGAAGTCCACGGGAATCTTGTGCTCCTCGCAGTACTTCATCAGTTTTTCGCGGGAATTCAGGTCCCACTCGCGCCAGGGCGCGATCACCTTGATCCCCGGCTTCAGCGCATAGGCACCGAGCTCAAACCGCACCTGATCATTGCCCTTACCGGTGGCACCGTGGGAGATGGCGTCAGCGCCGGTTTCGGTGGCGATTTCAATCAGGCGTTTGGCGATGAGGGGGCGGGCGATGGAGGTACCCAGCAGATACTCGCCTTCATAAATGGTATTGGCACGGAACATGGGAAAGACGAACTCCCGCACGAATTCCTCACGCAGGTCGTCGATGTAGATCTCCTTGACCCCCAGAGCCTCGGCCTTGGCGCGGGCTGGCTCGACCTCCTCCCCCTGGCCGATGTCCGCAGTAAAGGTCACCACTTCACAGCCGTAAGTGTCCTGAAGCCAACGCACGATTACGGAGGTATCAAGCCCCCCGGAATACGCCAGTACCACCTTCTTGATATCGCTCATTGTTATCCTCTGCCGGGATTTAACGCCACTGCAAAGCCCCGGCGGGAACCACCGGAAACCGTGAAAGGAGTGTTGTGCTGGGGAAGTTATTGTTGGAGATGTGCCCAGTTCTGGCAGTTGCGCTGCCTTTTTCGGGGCGCGATTGTAGCGCTTCAGATGGCGAACGACTAGCGCCTATTGGTCCAGCGACACAGATGACTATTTTTTATACGGGTATCCGATCGCAATTTAGCCGGCCATCGGTTAGCATCTGCGCCCCAATCACCCGGCCCACTGGCCATTAGCTGTTTTCGCGGAATTGACCATGGATCAAATCACCCTTCGCGCACCCGACGACTGGCACATCCACCTGCGCGACGGCGCCGCCCTCGAGCGCACCGTAGGCGACGCGGCCCGGCAGTTCCGCCGCGCCATCGTGATGCCCAATCTGGTGCCGCCGGTGGTGGATGCCGAAGATGCCCTCTTCTACCAGTTGCGTATCCGCGAGCAGATTCCCGAGGGCAACCCGTTCGAGCCGCTGATGGTGATCTACCTGACCGACCGCACCGATGCAGAAACGGTCCGCCTGGCCCACGAGGCCGGTATCGTCGCCGCCAAGCTGTACCCGGCGGGTGCGACCACCAACTCCGACTCCGGCGTCACCGATATCGCCAACATCTACCCGGCCCTGGAGGCCATGCAGGAGTGCGGCATGAAGCTGCTGCTGCACGGAGAGGTCACCACCGCGGATATCGACATCTTTGACCGCGAGCAGGTGTTCATCGAAAAGATCCTGTCACGGGTCGTAGACGACTTCCCGACCCTGAAGATCGTGCTCGAGCACATCACTACCGCCCATGCGGCGGAATTCGTACAGAATGCCCGCGAAGGCGTCGGCGCCACCATTACCGCACACCACCTGCTGTACAACCGCAACCACATGCTGGTGGGCGGTATCCGCCCGCACTATTACTGCCTGCCGATCCTGAAGCGCGGCTACCACCAGTCGGCACTGATTGAAGCGGCCACCAGTGGCAACCCGAAGTTCTTCCTCGGCACCGACTCAGCCCCCCACGCGCAGAACAAGAAAGAGAATGCCTGCGGCTGCGCCGGCTGTTACACCGCCTACAGCGCCATTGAGCTCTATGCCGAAGTATTCGACCAGGCGGGCAAGCTGGACAAGCTGGAAGCCTTCGCCAGCGAATTCGGCCCCGACTTCTACGGCCTGCCGCGCAACGAGGGCACCATCACCCTGGTACGCGACCCCTGGCGCCTGCCGGAGAGCCTCACCATGGGCGAGGAGCGTTTGATCCCGCTGGCCGCGGGTGAAACCCTGAACTGGCGACTGGTATGATCAGGTTGTCATCGGCCTGATGCGCAGGCCCTGGAGCCGTGTACTCCCGGGCGGACCGTCGGAGGCAGGGATGCCGACGCCGAGCGTACAGGGATGTATCCACAGCGTGTCCGCGCGGGAGTACACGGATTCAGGGACGCCACACCAACCCCGATTAATACACAATTACCGACATAGGATCCCAAGTGACCCCCGCTGAAGAACCCACCGGACCGAAAAGCCTCCTGGCCCAGCGATTTCGCGGCTTCCTGCCCGTGGTGGTGGATCTCGAGAGCGGCGGCTTCAATGCGCGTACGGATGCCCTGCTGGAAATCTCTGCGGTGATCCTCGATATGGACGAAGACGGGGTGATCTTCCCCGCCGAGACCCACAGCTTCCACATCGAGCCGTTCGAGGGCGCCAACGTCGAGCAATCCGCGCTGGACTTTATCGGCATCGACCTGGAATCCCCGGATCGTGAAGCCTGGCCTGAGGAAATCGCCCTGCCGGAACTGTTCCGCAAGATCCGCACCGCAGTGAAAAAACACAGCTGCACCCGGGCGGTGCTTGTGGCCCATAACGCCCACTTTGACCTGGGCTTCGTCAATGCCGCAGTCGAGCGCTGCGGTGTCAAACGCAACCCGTTCCACCCCTTCTCCTGCTTCGACACCGCCACTCTTGCCGGACTCGCCTATGGCCAGACCGTGCTGGCCAAAGCCTGCCAGGTCGCGGGCATCGAGTTCGACAACAACAGCGCTCATGCGGCGGAATACGACGCGGAAAAAACCGCTGAACTCTTCTGCCTGATCGTGAACCGCTGGCAAGCGCTTGGCGGCTGGCCACTGCCAAACCAGGCCCACCCGGCAACCGCTGAAAGCGGCACTGAAGCCGACGACTGATACCCGGCGCGCAAAGCCTGCGTGACGAATTTCGCAGTCTGGCGCAGGTTCCTCCGACTTTACCCCCTGAATACAACCAAGGTCGCATTCCCGCCCACTCAGGGCACTCCTACGCTGATCATGTAGTCATTCGGCGACAGACCGATAACACTCCGATAACAATAACGGTGAATGCGATGATGATCCCAAGACCCCGCCGCGGCCTGCTCCGCGGTGTTGCCACTGCCGTGGCACTCAGTTGTGCTGCCGGCGTCCAGGCCGGCAGCTGGCAGCAGAATGTCGCCGTCGGCGGCTTCAATAACGTCAATATCTACACACCCGATTCCCGCTCCGAGATTGGTAATGGCAAGGCCCTGCTGATCGTCCTGCACGGCTGCTCGCAGCCGATCAACAACTACCTGACCGCCAACCTGGAAGTGGCCGCCGAGGAATTCGGCATGGTGGTGGCGGTACCAGACGCCATGAACAAGGCCGGTTTCAGCTGCTGGTCCTACTGGGAGGGCATCCGCTCCCGCAGCGCCGGCGACTACAGCAACCTGATCAACCTGGCCAACACCCTCTCCGGGGATAGCGGCCGGGATATCGACCCAGACCAGGTCTACATCGCCGGACTTTCTTCCGGTGCTGCCTTTGCCAACACCACTGCCTGCCTGGCACCGGACGTCTTTGCCGGTATGGGCATCAGTGCCGGCCCCAGCATCGGCACCAGCTCCAATGGCGCACTGGGCCCGTGCGAGCAGGCGGATGTGACCAGCCGCTGCAATACCTACGCCGGCAGCTACAGGAGCGAATTCGAAACCCAGATCGCCTCGATCGCGCACGGCTATGACGATACGACGGTGAACCTCTGCTACAACGAGCAGAACGCCAACGGTATGGCCGGCGTCTATGGCGTCAACCAGCTGCCCGGCACCAACACCGTCAGCGAGGGCAGCCGCACCGCCGATGAGACACTCTGGGAAGACGGCCGCGTCTCCATGCTGTGGTTCAACAATGTCGACCACGCTTGGTCTGGCGGCGAAGGCGCCAGCGGCGGCTACATCAATGGCAACGGCATCAACTACGCGCGCTATCTCGGCCGCTTCTTCCGCGACAATAACCAACGGGTCGACCGCAACCAGCCGCCGGTGGTCAGCGATGTGCAGATCAGTGCGAGTGGCGGTCGGATCATCGTCAGCGGCAACGCCGTGGATACCGAAGGCAGCGTCTCCTCCGTGGAAGCCACCTTCACCGGCGATTCCGGCACAACGTCTGTCTCCGGAGGTGTGGATTCCAGCGGCTTTTTTAACCTGACCAGCCCGGCTCTGGCAGATGACCTGTACGAGGTCAGCGTCACCGCAACCGATATTCAGGGTGCGGTAAGCGAGCCATTTTCCAGCACTGCCCGTGTCGGCCCGGAACCGCCGGAGACCGCGCCAGTGCTGACCGAGGTCAGTGCGGCAACCAGCGGCCAGTGCGTGACCGTCAGCGGTACTGTGGTGGATGAAAACCAGAACCTGGATACAGTGACGGTGGCATTCAGCAACGGCACCATCCCCGCTGCAGTCATGGGTACGGCGTTCGAAGCCGAGCAGTGCAACCTGCCGGGCGGACCCGGCTCCGCGACGGTCACCGCCAGCGACCTCGCGGGTCTCAGTAGCACTGCCACGGCCAGCTTCACCATCGATGTGGGCGTAACGGCGGACCTGGACACCCATATCGCCGCCGGCCGCCTGGACTATGCCGTGGGCTACTCCAACTGCTACCTGGAATATGGCACAGAGGCTTTCCGCCTGGATGAGGTGACGGCGACTAACGGCCAGTGCCGCTGGGAAGACGACGACGGCAGCTGTTACGGACCCGACCAAGCCTGCTCGGGCAGCGGCGGTGATGGCGGAACCGGTGGCGGAACCGGTGGCGGTACTGATGGGGGAACTGGTGGTGGCGGTGACGGCGGTCAGCCGGGCGAGTGTGAGGAGCAGAGCACCTACAACTACTATCACAAGACCGCCGGCCGCGCGTACAGCACCGGCAACTACTTCTCGCCGGACTACTTCGCCAATGGCAGCGACGATGCCATGCCCGGCTCCACCTGGGGTTACAACACCCTCCACAGCACGGATGGTATCACCTGGCAACTGGGCGCCTGCCCCTGATCCTGTCCCTTGCGGTCCCGCCCCGGCGGCGGGGCCGCGCAACCTCGTTGCCAGGGAGTGCGTAACCGCTCTCCCGTCACACTAAAATTCCCGGCGATCGGAAATTCTGTCTGTGACAGGAGGCAACCATGAACACCCCCCGCGGTGGACTGAGACTCTCCAGTATTCTGTTCGGGCTCATGGCCCTCGGCCAGTTATGGCGACTGGTCGCCCAGCCGGAAGTGCTGGTCTCCGGGGTGGTTGCACCGGTCTGGCCCAGCGCCCTGGCCTTCATTCTGTTGCTGGTGCTGTCGATCTGGCTGTGGCGCCTGTCAAACCGAGCCTGAGCGAGGGGCAACCTCAGGGGCGGGAGCCGAGAGGCAAAAGACTTTCCGGATTATGCCCGCCATGACGCTCCCGATTCCGCGCTGCAGGGAATCCCGGCTCTGGAACTTAGGGCCTGCGGCCACCGGTGCGGGACGAATGCTATCGAGGCGCAGGGTAAAGACGAAACCCCGGGCGAATTGCTGAAAAATGGAGGGAATTGAGGAGTCGCTGCGCAGCCAATACGCAAGCGGGTGATTTTTTACCCAACATCCTGTAGAATGTCCGGTTCACGCAGAAAACCGGATAATTATTGTGGCCAGAAAAGCTTCCAGCGCATCCAAACGCAAGCAACCCACCGCCCTTGAAACCCGCGAGAGCATCGAAGAACAGGTGCAGGCTTTCCTCGCCTCTGGCGGTGAAATCGAGCAGGTCCCGAAAGGCGTCAGCGGCCAGACCAACACTTCCGGGCCCAAGCACATCACCCTGGGCAAAAAGCCCCGCGGCTGATCCGGCTCGCTTTCGCGGACCGGATTCAGAAGTTCCGGCCCGCGCAGTATCCCTCCCGCAGAAGATGCCTTACGGCATCTCCTCCAGTTCAGATCCCTCTTTCACCGGCGGCATCAGGTCTTCCTTGGTGATGTGCATGGCCATCAGTACGTTCGCGGCCACATAGACCGACGAGTAGGTACCCACCACGACACCGACGATCAGCGCCAGCGAGAAGTTGTGGATCAGCTCACCACCGAAGAACTGCAGAGCCCACAGCACCAGCAGGGTGGTGAATGAGGTCATGAAGGTACGGCCAAGGGTCTGACTGATGGAGATATTGATGATCTCTTCCGGTTCTGCCTTGCGCACCTTGCGGAAGTTCTCGCGGATGCGGTCCGCCACCACGATAGTGTCGTTCAGGGAGTAACCGATCACCGCCAGCACCGCCGCCAGTACGGTCAGGTCGAAATCCAGTTTCAGCAGGGCGAAGAAGCCCAGCACGATGATCACGTCGTGGGCGAGGGCCGCCACGGCACCGATCGAGAACTTGTACTGGAAGCGCAGGGCCACGTAGGCCATGACCACCACCAGCGCGAACAGCATGCCCAGGCCGCCATCATCGCGGAGCTCTTCACCGATCTGCGGACCGACCATTTCTACCCGGCGCAGTGTCACATCGCCCGCGGAGGCCTGATCCAGCACCGCCACGACCTTGTCGCCGATGGACTGGGTGGCCTGCTCATCCCGCGCACTGATCTGCGTCTGCGCCTCAGCCACCGACGGTGGCAGCTTGATCAGGATCTCGGTGTCGGAACCGAAACGCACCACCGAGGCGCCCTCGTAACCGGCGCCCGCCAGTTGCTGGCGTACATCCTCGATCCGCGGAGCCTGCTCGTAACCCACTTCGATCTGGGTACCGCCGGTGAAATCGAGGCCAAACTTCAGGCCATTCATCGCCAGCGCCGCGATAGAGGCGAGCAGCAGGATAATGGAGATCGCCGCCGCCGGTTTGCGCCAGCGCATGAAGTCGAACACACGCTTGCCCATGTATTCGGTGATCTTGCCGTTTTCTACTTTGGTCTCACTCATTGCCAACGCCCTTAAATCCAGAGTTTTTGCACACGGCGACCGCCGTAGAACAGGTTAATCAGTGCCCGGGTACCCATGATCGCGCTGAACATGGAGGTCAGGATACCGATGGACAGGGTTACCGCGAATCCCTGTACCGGGCCAGAACCGATGGCATAGAGGATCACCGCCACGATCAGTGTGGTGATGTTGGCATCCACGATGGTGCTGAAGGCGTTGTCGAAACCGGCACTGATCGCCGACTGGGGTGGCATGCCGTTTCGTAGCTCCTCCCGTATTCGCGAGAAGATCAGCACGTTGGCATCTACCGCCATACCCACGGTCAGTACAATACCGGCGATACCCGGCAGGGTCAGGGTGGCACCGAGGATCGACATCACCGCTACCAGCAGGATCAGGTTTACCGCCAGGGCAATGTTCGCCGCCAGGCCGAAGACGCGGTAGAACAACAGCATACAGACCAGCACCGCCAGCAGGCCGATCTGCACGGAAGTCACACCCACCTTGATGTTGTCCGCACCGAGGGACGGGCCGATCACCCGCTCTTCCACGAAGTACATGGGGGCGGCCAGGGCACCGGCACGCAGCAGCAGCGCCAGTTCCTGCGCCTCGGCGGGGCTGTCCAGGCCGGTGATACGGAACTGGCGGCCCAGGGCGCTCTGCACGGTGGCCAGGCTGATGATCTTCTTGTCATCCGTGCGGCGCTGCACCACCACCTCATTGCCCTCGGCATCGGTGGTGGTTTCCGGTACAAAGCGGCTCTCGATGAACAGGGTGCCCATGCTGCGACCGACATTCTTCCAGGTGGCGCGATGCATCAGTTCGCCACCGCGGGAGTCGAGGGTGATATTCACCTGCGGGAAACCGCTCTCGTCGTAGCCGACGCGGGCATCGGTCACCCGGTCACCCTTGATGATGACCTTGCGCTCGAGCCAGGCGCCGCCACGAAGCTGCCGCTGTTGCTCGTTGCGGTACTCGAAGTACTCCTTGTTGGTCACCAGCGCATCGGGCCGGGCCTCCATCCGATATTCCAGGTTGGCGGTCTTGCCGATGATGCGCTTCGCCTCGGCGGTGTCCTGCACGCCGGGCAGCTCCACCACGATCCGGTTAGCGCCCTGGCGCTGGACGATGGGCTCAGCAACACCCAGCTCGTTGACCCGGTTGCGCAGGGTGGTTAGGTTCTGGGTGACCGCGTAATCCTCGAGCTGCTTGATTTCCTGCTCGGCCAGGGAGGCGCGGATCTCGAGATTGCTGCCGCTGCCGGCTTCCACCAGCTGCAGCTGCGGGAATTCCTTGCGCATGGTGGACATCCCCAGGTCGCGCAGCTCCTCGTCGCGGAAGCGTGCCACGATCTCGCGGTCATCCACCAGGTCGACGCTGCGGTAGCGTGCCTTGGCGGCACGCAGCTTGGCCTTCACGTCCTGCAGGTACCCGTCCATATTGGTGCGCACGATGGTGTTGGTATCAACTTCCATCAGGAAGTGCACACCACCGGCCAGGTCCAGGCCCAGCTTCATCGGGCTGGCGCCCAGGTTACTCAGCCACTCCGGCGTGGTGGAGGCCAGGTTCAGGGCTACCACATAGTCGCTGTGACCCAGGGCCTGCTGAATGGCGCGCTTGGCCGGCAATTGCTCTTCGATGGACTTGAGGCGCAGCAGGATGGCCTTGTCGCCCACTTCACCGCCGAAATACTCGATGCCCGCCTCGTCCAGGGCCTTGCGGGCCTTGTCGAGGACATTCTCGCCCACCACCATGGCGCTGGACTGGCCGGAGATCTGTACGGCCGGGTCGGGTTTATAGAGGTTGGGGGCGGCGTAGAGGAAGCCCAGGCCCACCACCGCGAGAATCAGGAGATATTTCCAGAGGGGGTAGCGATTCATGCTGCTCTCATTGTTGTAATGCGGCCCTGTGAGCCGGTAAATCTTGGCAATGTCGGAGGATATGCGGGCGCCTCAGGCGGAATGCAAGGCGCGGCCGTCCCCAAGTGGGGGCCGATTATACGGGGATCGCCTGAGGGTACAAATGGACGGCCCCGGACCGCGGGCACCCGGGCGGGCCGCAAGGAATCGGTCCGGTCGCCAAATGCCAACCACGACCCGATCAGTCCAGCGGCGGCACCTCGCGGCCCAGCCCCTGGTAGAAGGCAGCCACATAGCTTTCGAGCTCACCATTGGCAATGGCATCCCGCAGATTCTGCATCAGGCGCTGGTAGTGGCGCAGGTTGTGGATGGTATTGAGCTGGGAGCCCAGGATCTCGCCACAGCGGTCCAGGTGGTGCAGGTAGCTGCGGGAGAAATGCTGGCAGGTATAGCAGTCGCAGTCCTCCTCCAGCGGGCGCGTATCGTGGCGGTGCTTGGCGTTGCGGATTTTCACCACCCCCTCGAAGGTAAACAGGTGGCCGTTGCGCGCGTTGCGGGTCGGCATCACGCAATCGAACATATCCACTCCACGGCGCACTGCCTCGACGATATCCTCCGGCTTGCCCACGCCCATCAGGTAACGCGGCTTGTCCGCCGGCATCTTGTGGGCCAGGTGATCCAGCACCTTGATCATCTCTTCCTTGGGCTCGCCCACCGACAGGCCACCGATGGCATAGCCGTCAAAACCGATCCCGGTCAGGCCGCGCAGGGAGACATCACGCAGCTCCGGGTACATGCCCCCCTGCACGATACCGAACAGCGCCGACGGACTGTCGCCGTGGGCCTTTTTCGACCGTTCGGCCCAGCGCAGGGACAACTCCATGGACTTGCGCGCCTCATCCACGGTGGCCGGATAGGGGGTGCACTCGTCGAAGATCATCACGATATCGGACCCCAGCGAGCGCTGGACACGCATCGACTCTTCCGGATCCATAAATACCGGACTGCCGTCCACCGGCGATTTGAAGGAGACGCCCTCCTCGGTGATCTTGCGCATCTTGCCCAGGCTGAAAACCTGGAAGCCACCGGAATCCGTCAGGATCGGGCCCTGCCACTGCATGAAGTCGTGCAGGTCGCCGTGCTCCTCGATCACCTCGGTGCCAGGGCGCAGCATCAGGTGAAAAGTATTGCCAAGGATGATGTGGGCGCCAATGGCTTCCACATCCCGCGGCAGCATGCCCTTGACCGTGCCGTAGGTGCCCACCGGCATGAAAGCCGGTGTTTCCACCACCCCACGGGGAAACCGCAGCCGCCCGCGGCGGGCCTTGCCGTCGCTGGTGTCCAGTTCAAACTGCATGAAACATTCGCGGCTCAAGGGATTCTCCTCGGTCTGTTACAGTCCAGCCCCCGGTTACCAGGGGCTGACATCGGGGTTGCGGCTGATCAGCATGGCGTCGCCATAACTGAAGAAACGGTAGCGCTCGCGCACCGCCTCCCGGTAGGCATTCATGGTCTGCTCGTAGCCGGCAAAGGCGCTCACCAGCATCATCAGGGTGGATTCCGGCAGGTGGAAGTTGGTGATCAGGCGGTCCACCACCCGGAACTGGTAGCCCGGATAGATGAAGATATCGGTTTCCCCCACCGTCGGCTTCAGTTCACCACTGGCGGCGGCACTCTCCAGGGCCCGCACACTGGTGGTGCCCACGGCAATCACCTTGCCGCCGCGAGCGCAGCAGTCCGCCACTGCCTTACAGACGGATTCGGGCACATTCAGCACTTCGCTGTGCATCTGGTGCTCGTGGATATCATCCACCCGTACCGGCTGGAAGGTGCCGGCCCCCACATGCAAGGTCACGAACGCGGTTTCCACGCCCATGTCGCGCAGGGTATCCAGCATCGCCTCATCGAAATGCAGCCCCGCGGTAGGGGCAGCCACCGCGCCCGCCTCCCGGCTGTAGACGGTCTGATAGCGCTCCCGATCCGCCTCGTCATCCGGGCGGTCGATATAGGGTGGCAGCGGCATATGGCCCAGGCGCTCCAGCACCGGCAGGACCCCCTCCGATGGGAAAGCCAGCTCGAACAGCGCATCGTGGCGGGCCACCATCTCCAGCGCACTGTCATCCTCCAGCAGGATACGGCTACCCGGCTTTGGCGACTTGCTCGATCGGATATGGGCCAGCACCCGGCCCTCGTCCAGCACCCGCTCCACCAGGATCTCCAGCTTGCCACCGCTCTCCTTGCGGCCAAACAGCCGCGCCGGGATCACCCGGGTATCATTGAACACCAGCAGGTCGCCGGACTGTACCAGCTGCGGCAGCTCCGCGAACTTGCGGTGGTCAATGGCGCCACTGGGGCCGTCCAGGCACAACAGGCGGCTACCGCGGCGCTCCTCGGCGGGCGCGCGGGCAATAAGCTCATCGGGCAGATCGAAATGAAAATCCTGGCGACGCATGGCTTCAGTTTAGGCAGTTGGGAAGGCCGCGAAGATTAACGGAATCCCCGCCCCCCGCCAAATCCGGTTGACCGTCCCCGGCCCATCGCTATAATCACCCCCCTATCCGAGGCACCCAAAACCACGCCTCGAGCCGCTGCCAGAGTGGTGAAATTGGTAGACACAGGGGATTCAAAATCCCCCGGGGTAAAACCCGTGCCGGTTCGAGTCCGGCCTCTGGTACCAAATTAAAAAAGCCCGCCATGCGCGGGCTTTTTTAATTTTGGGCCGGAGTGTCGGCGAGAACCGGCACCCCAGGTTCGACCGATTGTGCCACCGGCACAATCAACAACGAGCAACCGCAGGTTGCGAAGCCCGCAGGGCCAAAAAAGCCAAAGCTTTTTTGGTTAGTCCGGCCGGTAGAAGAACTCGGGGGCATCAGCTCACTGCTCAGAGCCTTCTTTCAGTTGTGAGTATCGGCAAGATCGGCACCCCCGGTTCGACCGATTGTGCCACCGGCACAATCAACAACGAGCAACCACAGGTTGCGAAGCCCGCAGAGCCAAAAAAGTCAAAGCTTTTTTGGTTAGTCCGGCCGGCAGAAGAACTCAGGGGTATCACCTTAGTGTTCAGAGCCTTCTTTGAGTTGTGAGTATCGGCAAGATCGGCACCCCGGTTCGACCGATTGCGACTCTTCTCATGAAGAGGCGCAATCAACAACAAGCAACGGCCGCTTACGCAGCAAACAGTGCCCCAAGGCCGTCGCCTTTCCTGGCGCGCCCAGCTTGCAAAAACATTTATAACCTATCGATTTCGCTGAAGACAAAAGCATTCCCTGAACAATTAGAAAACAACACCCTTCCAGGTCACTGAAATGATAATGCAGCCAGACAAATGACAACCGAGGAGCAATTTATACTGGGTTAAAGAATTTACCCTCTCGCGATGGGAGGCAAGCCCGATACGCCGTTTCCACAAGACAGTTAGCTAGTAATTGAATTAGGGAGAACGGGGTCAAACGAAGTTAGATGACTGGATGCCAAAGGCAGCGAAGAAAGATTTAAGACAAGCAAATAATTCTTGCTCTAGCAGATTGAAGATAAGATCAATAATCTATCCGATCGCTGTGCGATGCTCACTATATGATGAAATCAGATTCAACTGCGCCAGTCTCCAAGCCCAGTACGACGACCCTACCATCGCCATGATAAACCACTACTTTTTCTCTATGGATACGCATCTTGATATCGGTAGAGCCGAAAAATTTGAGGCTTCTCACGGGCCTGTTTAGCTTACCCCCAATAACCGGGTATATATGCACGAAAACACTATCTCCCGACTCTGCCACCACAAGTAACCATTGTTCATCCAGACGAAGATTCACAATTTCGCCATCAAATCCCAGAGTCGCCCAGCTACCAGAAGGCTTTCCCTGGTAAAGATAGAATTGGTCAGGGGATTCCGGGTTAAAACCAGCCAGGACTCCACTCGCACTGTAAGTTACCGGCTTTATTGCACCCAGAGACTCCCTTTTATACGGAGAGCGCTCTTTCAAATAGAGATTAGGAAGTTTATAGCTCCATATCTCAAAATGCTCCTCAGACCCAATACAGAAAGCAAAATAGCTCGGCGTCCGTTCTAAACCAGACAAAGAACCGCCTAGATCATTGACAACCCAGCGAGCAGTCTTCTCATCTGAATTTGTATCAATCATCATAACGGTATCGTCATATCCCACTAACCAGCCAGTCCCATCGTAACTACTGGCCCAACAGCTCAGGCGCAATTCTAACCAATACGTTACCATACAGTTTTTCAATGAAAACTTTGAAATGACCTGATACCCACTCCTCCTGGCTATCAGTAGCGCCCTAGTTCCAGTATCGTTTATCACAATGCTATGACAAGGCACTGCAAAGCTTTTAACCTTGCGACCTTTAGAGCTCCACAGCTCCACTCCGGACTCTCCAAAGGCAATCAACATTTCCCCGCTTTGCAAAACTGCACAATCCTGCGCCCTGCGACCATATGCCCTATCAAACACTGACTCTATTACTGCCGACTGATCCTTCAAACAAATTTTATTTAATCTACCATCGAAATTCAGGCTTCGGGCATCGGCTCTCAATGTGAGGTCACCAGCGATCTTACACAACTTATCCCAAATTTTTGGTTCATGAGAAATTTTCTGACCCGCCACATCCCGCAAATAAGCACGTAACACCAGAGTCGCAATCTGTGTATTTTTAAAGTCAGCACTTAATTTAACGACCTCTTTATAGACAGCAAGTGAAGCAGAGGGCGTTGCATCACTCAGCGCTTGATGAATTTCTGAAAGATAATCTGCATGGTTATTGGCATCGTGAGCAGCTAACCTAACAAGGTGTTTAGCGCCAATATCTCCCCCCAACTGATAACTTTCTTTGAGCCAGCAGATAATCTCCTCGCGCCTAGCCTCAAGAGGCCAAGCAATATCAATTGCAGCCTGTAAATTTCCAGCCTTGTAGTGAAGGTTCGCAATATTCCATCGTAAAATATTCGCTTCTTTTGGGTGGCTGTGCCCAAGCGCTGTAATTGCCTCCTCATAACATCCAGAAAGAATCGCAATATGCATGGCACGCTCAACATCCTTTGCAAGTATCCACTGCCGTATAACCCTTGCCGGCTGAAGTTGCTGCCCTTCCGCTAGTTCTGCCGCTAACTTATATTGACCATGCTTTTCTAAATACATTACCGCTCTATCAATATCTCTCAGTAATTCAGCGAGAATGAAGGCGGCTTTTTTATAGTCACCAGCTTTGTCAAGCTTCTCAAAGGCAGCTTCATACAGAGCACGCAACCGGCCCAAGAGCGTATCTGCAACCGAAATTGATTGCGACGAAGCTCGCGCATGGGTATTAATCTGCAAGGAATTTCTTGGTTTAGGCGAACCCATCTTTGGCCCCTGCGACCTTAAGGCATCCTGCAAATTACTAAGGGGAATAGCATTACGGAGGGCCTCGTCCAAATTCCCGCTCCCCAACTGCCCCATTAATTTTTCTATGTATCTCGCCTGAGCCCTCCCAATGGCTTTACCAATTTTCGAAGCAAATATCAATTGCGATAAAGCAATACGGACTCTTTTAAAAAAACCGACTATATCGCTATCATTTTGACCAACGGATTTACTCGACTTGGATGTACCGCTTCCTCTAAAGGCCGATGCTACAGCTCCAAACAGTTTCTTGGGGACTCCTACAACCTCCTTGGCAATTGCCAAAAACCTAAAACCCGAGCGGCTACTCTTCTTATGGTTAACGCTGCCACTCTCTTTTATTTCATCCAGGGCCTTTAGCACCGACTTCAACCTCGGGCTCACCTCCAACCCCTGGTCTTTCATGAGATCTCTCACAGAGACACCAGCTTCCGATTTCACTACTTTCGGTTGGATTAGCTCTCCCAAAGCCTTTAGTTTGACACAACGGTATGTGTCAACATCCAGCCAGATTGCGGGATCGAAACGCATATTGGGCTCTAGGGCCTCTATTGTGATTTCACCGCGATGAAGCAGCCAGAGGGAATTCTCATCTAATATTTCCGAGGAATGCTCCAGCCCACACCATAACACATTGCTTATCACACGATTCTGCTCGATTAATGGCGCATATGCTAGAGAATCGACAAAGCAGGGCATTTCTTCGACCAGCAAAATAACGATACCACGCTTAACTCGATAGAGTTTGCATTCGCAGGACCAAAGACCAAAAACCAACTCTTTAAAGGGCTCCAAAGGCTGATCATAGCTATAGAAAAACCCTTTCGCTTGCACCCGCCCTTTCGGGTACCAATAGCTACGCATCAGATTACCCAAGGTCCCGGCAACCTAAGCAATTCAATACCTTTGAAAACATCCACAATGACCATCTCTTTATCCTGATTGATATAGTGTAAGAACGGATGCCTGGGGTTTAGCTCACCCACAACAAAATCCGAACTCAATCTGCAAAGAAATAACTCATCATCATAAACAGCACACAATGTCATCCGATCTGACTTAAGCACTATTAAAATTCCACCACCTTTAGAAGTACAAGCAAGGACATCACCTTCATTTTCGGAACCGTATTCCCCTGCCCACGCGCCAATGACGACGTCATCTTCCTGTACAATTATTTCTTTTTTTTCATTATTGGTGATGAGGGTCCATGTATTTTCATCCACCTCAAATGCAATACATCCTATCGATCCTTTACGCCAGTCACCGCTACCAGATATATGGAATCGCGGGATTTTATACCTCCCCTCTAAAAAGAAAGAGCGGGAAGACATCTTGCGCGAGGATAAATACCAGCAAAGTGTCAACTTAGATCTTTCACGGTCAAACTCGACGTAATAGTCACAATTAACAATGGCACCCAATGCGACAACATCCTGACTTGTTGTTTTAAATAATGTTTCACCTGAGGAAATATCTAGCGCGCGCAAGTGCCCTTTACAGTCCAACACATAGAGAGTTTCAGACTCAGCGTCCCCTCTCGAAATTATCATGCTCAGTAGACGACCAGCACCGTCCGGGAGTTGAATCGACTGCCGCTTAACGATTTTTTTCACCTTTCCCGGCACAGGGTAATTATAAATATAAAAATAGTTATAATCGGCACATAAAAAAGCAGCTCGTCTCTTCGTGATATGCATACTCAAACATGACTGTCCCTCTGGCAAACTGAATGTATAACAGGGCTCTTTTTGTTGTTGATCATTTATATCTATATTATTCACATGAATTTCATGATTACTTATGTATCCGAATAAGCGACCATTTGGACTAACAACCCAAACTCCGTCAGACACCTTCTCATAGGAAATCACAGCCTTCTTAACCACGGCAAACGGATTCCGAATAATTTTTACATTTACGTCTTCTTGGGGAAGATTTAATGATATTTTACGAGATGAATTACTGGACTTAACCTCAACTGTAATTTTATTTCGCTCTGATTTCGACTCCTCAATAAATACTTTACGCGCATTATCTGTAGGAATTTTGAAATCCGACTGACTGACAAGCCAAAAATCTTTTAGTCTCCCATGTCTATCATCATTCACCCCGGCGGAAGGGGAAATCAACTCTCCGCCCTGCTTTAAAAAGATGTCAAACCAACCGGCTATAGATGAATGACAGGGGAAATCTATAGATCGCTGGCCAAGCCAATACAGGATCCCTTCGCGCGTCACCCCCTCAAAGAGTTTTCGCTTATCATCCTGTAACACCCCCCAGAAAAAGTGAGCATTGTTTTTTTCTGCACGACGCGCCAACAGTATAATAATTGCAAGCTGCACTAACCTTGGCTTACCTAACTGGTCTGGACCACAATCAAATAATGCATAGCAGTGTCGATTCTCTTTATTTTCATGCCTCTTCAATTCATTAAATAAATGCTCAGCAGAAACAGCACGACGAATAAACTCCTCAGGAATCTCCTCTTGCAGCACCCATTCGCTTAGAATCAACCGTTCATATTGTACAAGTCTTCCCACCCCATCTAGACCATCAGGCTCAATAATTCCTTCAGCCTCATCAACCGGCACGCTGTTGACCAAATGCGATAGGCGATCAACAAGGGAAATGATTAGCCCGGACACATCTTCAGGGAAGCATGAAATTATTTCTACCCAAGAGGAGATTGGTTTTGGTAGCTGCATTACAAAATCTGCTCAAGACTGGCCCTGGACAGGGTGATCACATTTGACAGATCATAAAGCTGCTGTGTCCATGGCTGAATGACAAACTGGCCGTTTCCAAACTTATTAGTGATTGCACGACCCAATAGATCTACTGGTACATCAGGAGCTAGAAACGTAGGCATAAAAAGATGAGTGGCGGGCATCTCTTTCCCCAAATATATTCCCCCGGGAATCCAAGGGAGGTCCCGCTCTTCCCCTAAAACAACCAATACCGACTCACAGTACCCCCCCCTTAAATGTCGCAGAAGCTTGTCATCCAGCGCCAATAGCCTCATCATTGCGCTAGCACGCTGATCTGATTCAATCAGAATACCTGAAGGTGGTAGCGGACAGGGGCGCTCCTGCCAAGTAAACTCTTTCATCGGCTGGCTCACTCAGCGGTTTCCAATTCCTTTATTAGCTCTTCCCTGGCAAGCTTAAGTTTTTCAGGAATGCTCGTTGCACTAAAGCAGGTGTCAATTTCCCGCCCCAGCGCTTCCATGGCTAGACGATTCTGCTCTTCACGTGGCAACGCCAGATGCATCTCGGCCTTCTCCAACAGGCGTTGTGCCCGAGCAAGCTTCCCCATAGAGGCGTTTTCTGCAGCATCCAGGAGTGTCGAACTGTGACTTTCCGCTAGTTTATCTTTTAATATATCTCGGGCAGCAGCCTGATCTTCCTTTCGAGGAATAACATGTAAAATCGGCCAGATATCAGATTCTTCAGGCTTGGTTCTGCCATCGATCACCGCAGCCGCACTGATCAGACGCTGGCTTTTGACAATTCTGCGATCGGATAGCTTGATATTCTCCTTGCGCAACAAACGGATGCAGTCCGCCAAGAGAGAATGAACGCCTGTTACGTCCGCAGACCTCGCTATAGCAGTGAGCCTATCCAAAAGCTCCATATCAATTTTTACTTCTGGAAGAACTCGATCACTTTCCCACCCCTGCGCTAGCAGTGATTCAAGCTGCGAATCTGGAACCTCGTCAACAAAATGGCGCACCAAAAATCTATCAGCGAATGCGGAAAGGGATTCATCCTCCGGCAGACTATTTGCCGCGCCTACACATATTCTTAAGGGGCACTCTTTTGATGTTTGACCACGCCTAAACCGGCGCTCATTTAGAATGCCGAGCAGAGTGTTCAATATGGCCGTAGAGCCAAGGAATACCTCATCAAGAAACACGATTTCTGCTTCTGGCAACATGCCTTCTGTGGCCGTTTCCACCACACCAACCTTTAATTTTTGTATATCGACAGGACCAAATAGTTCGCTGGGCTCTGTAAACCGGCCCAACAAATAATCGAAATAGGAGCCATTCAAAACCTTGGCAACTCTACGGACAGCCGCACTTTTTGCAGTACCGGGCGGCCCGATCACTAACAAATGTTCTCCCGCTACAGCAGATAGCAGTATCAAATCTACAAGCGATCTCCGCTCTACCAGGCCACTTGCTGCAGCCACTGCTGCTGCTCGTAGTATCTGTGCTGACTCAGCAAGCGATATATTTTCTTTCATTTATATTAAAAGCCACCAGATTCAGAAACATACGAATATATTAACTTTACAGACCCACAGCCCAACCCCTAACAAACAACAACCTCAAAATGAACACCCAAGGAAAAAATGAAAGACACGCCAGTGATGCCCCGGGTGCTGCTATCGATATGTACAGATGGAAAAATCACTAAAGTATGCCTCGCCTATAAACTTATCGCTACAGTTCTAAGTCAGTCCAAGTATGGCGCGCATTGCATCATCAGAGGGGAAGATATCGCTTGTTAAGTCGAAATACTGCTATTGAACTACAAAAAGGCTGAGCTCTCTTGGTGAAGCTTCCAAAACTATATTCATGAGCGTCATTGGTATACCCAGGCGATGTACTTGCAAGGCTACCTCCCCTGCCCTGAGCGACTATCTCATTCACTAGCGCTCTTATCACGGCACACCTATCGCCGAGCATCATGCGGCATATTCTCAACCAACAGATGTGAGCTCAGAATACAACGAAAGCCTTGCAGATAGCAGTGAGCATTTCCGTACCGCTAAGAAACCATCCATCACAGGAAAATGTATTGCATCATTGTTTAGCCTCAGGGCAGCGGAAGCGTGGCAATACGGGATGAGGCCAGTCATTTCAGATGCATAGGACTTCTAGCAGGGGTTAGTGGCCGTGCGGCCTTACCGCATCCTGAAATAGTCTCAACATTGCACCCGTGCATTTGCAGTGCAGAAAAGTTCTCCCCGGGCGAGTCTATTTCTACCTACAACCCAGTGCGGCCGCCTCTGCCACCGAAGCAATACGCTAGAGACTGTGCACGAGAAACCTCAGCAGCATCCGAACCGACTGACTTAGTTGCTATCCACTGGCGGATCGTTGAGCCGGCCTGTGTTCAAAACTACCTTCCCCACCGAACCCCCACTCCGCAAGCATGCAATCGCCTCATGCGCCTGCTCAAAATCAAACTCATGTCCCACATGCGGCGCCGGCAAACCCATTCCGGCACAACCATCCAGTAGTGCTTCAAAAAGCGACTGTTCCTGCCACAGCCAGAGCAGGTTGAAGGCCAGTACCGAGCGGTTGCTGCTGATCATATCCATGACGTCATAACGGGGCCGATTCAGGTAGAGCCAGGCGGCCTTGAGCCAGTTGGGTCTATTCCCCGGGGTAAATTCGGCAGCGCCGAAGACCACCAATCTGCCCATGGGTGCCAGGGCTTCGAAGGACTGCTTCTGGATCTTGCCACCGATGCCGTCCAATACGGCATGCAGCCGCCGGCCGGCAAGTTGTGATTTGAGCTGACTGGCAAAGTCGGCTCCGCGCACGATCACTTCATCGAAGCCCTGCTGCTGCAGGAACCGGCGCTTGCCCTCCGAGCCCGCAGTACCGATCGGGGTAGCCCCCATCTGGCGCAACATGCGCATGGCCTGCAGGCCGACGCCACCTGCGGCGCTGTGAACGAGAATATTCTGGCCCGGTTTTACAGCTCCAAGATCATTCAAAGCGTAATAAGCGGTGAGGCTCTGCACCGGGAATGCAGCCGCCTCGGCAAAGCGCCAGTCTGCCGGTATTCTCCGGCAGTGCCGAGGTAATACATCCAGGCAGTCCGTGTAGCCACCGAAGCGGGTGCAGCCGTATACCCGGTCCCCTGCGCTCAAGCCGGTATCCGCCGCTGCGCCAACCTCTGCCACGATGCCGGCAAATTCCAGGCCGGGCACAAAGCTGCCCCTGGGCGTAGCGGAATAGAGCCCGGTCAGCGCAAAGATATCGGCAAAATTGAGACCGACGGATTCAACCCGGATACGGATCTTCTCGCGATCCAAAACACCCAGCGGCTCCTCCACCAGGTGCAAATTACTGATGGCTCCGGCTTTGGCCGTGCGCCAGACGCGTCGCAATTTTGACATGGGTACCTTCCCGATTATTGGCTCATCGCCTTATCGCCAGGTGCTGGGGCAGGCATAGTCTCAGGGGGAAACGCTCCCTGACCCAGCCTTCTCCAGACGTTCTGGCAATTCCGTGCGAGCCCTGCCCCAAGGCTCAGCTTCCCCTGGCCAACTGGGGCTCAAAGCGCAACGTGATCATGGACAGACACTGTGCCAGCAGCGCACAGGTCATGATACCGGCCACCAGCGGAAGTGGTTCGCCATCGAAGAACAGACTGACCACCACGATGCCCACCGCCCCGAGTAACATCTGCAGCGCACCACCGAGGGCCGCCGCGGTACCGGCGATGGGGCCGTGTGCCTCCAGCGACAGCACCATGGTGGTGGGAACCACCAGGCCAAGGAACGCATTGCTGATCATCAGCATGGTAATGAGCAGGGGGAAGCTGTCCGCACCGAGGGAGAACAATGCGAACATCGCGGTGGCGCTCGCAGCAAAACTGGTTATCGCCCACTTCACCACCACTACCTGTCCGTATCGTTCGCCAAGGGTGGCGGCAAACTGGCTGGCGATAAAGAAACCGACCGCGTTGAGGGAGAATGCCAGGCTGAACTGGGTGGATGTCAGCCCATAATACCCGGTGTAGATAAAAGAAGAGGTGGACAGGAAGATAAAGAAGCTCGCCATACCCAAGCCACCGATGGCGGTCAGGCCCATATAGCCGCGATCGCGGAACAGGGTATGGAAAGCCCGCATCATGGCAGAAAACCGGAAAGGGACCCGCTGCTTTTCCGGCAGGGTTTCCGGCAGGCTCCAAAACGCGAGCGCCAGTCCCAGCAGCGCTGCCAATCCCACCGCAACAAACACCGCTGGCCAGCCGAAGGGAGTAATCACCAGGCTCCCCACCAAGGGGGCCAGCATCGGTGAGATGGAGATCACCAGCATGACCGTGGTCATCAGGCGTGTGGCGCGGGTGCCGGTGTAGCAGTCCCGGATCACAGCACGGGGGATGGACATGCCCGCAGCAGCGCCGATGCCCTGCAGGAAGCGCAGCGCGATCAGCCACTCGATGGACGTAACCAGCGCACAGCCAATCGAGGCCACTGCAAACAGGCCGAGGCCGAAATAGAGCGGCGGCTTGCGCCCGAACATGTCCGCTGCCGGACCGTACAGCAACTGGCTCACGCCGAAGGCAATAAAAAATGACATCAGGGTGTACTGGGTCAACTCTACCGGCGCATCCAGGCTCTCGGCGATCTGCGGCAGTGCCGGCAGGTACATATCGATGGCGAAAGGGCCAACACAACTGAGCAGCCCGAGAATCAGGGCCATCTTGATAAAACCGGGGTTCATTACTGCTTTAAACCTTATCGGCCCAGCTCCGGTGTCACGGAGCGGAGCACTTTTTATTGAATTACTGAGCCGCGCAAGGAAAACACGAGCAGAATCCGTTTCAGTGACCGGTTCCGTCTTGCCGGTGGATCCAGTATCTCTGCATCTTCAGGAACATGAATGAAGCGGTCCAGGTAATCATCACGAGACCGGTCAGCGCTTCCAGCCCTGCAGTGAATCGCAGGTGTCCCAGCGGCTCGATATCCCCGAACCCGAGCGAGGTATAGGTGGTGAAGGAGAAGTAGGCACAATCAATCAGTGTGCCGTCAAAATTTCCCTGCAAAGTCTCGAAAGACTCTGAATGCACCATGTAGAAATAGCCGATGGCGAAAAGCCAGATCTCGATAATATGGGCAATGAGCGCACCGAACACACCGATCAGCAGTGCCAGGTTACGGTGTACTGTCAGTTTCTGGCCGATTCGGAACAGGCCATTCAGGGCTTCATGGTGAATCACCACCACTGTGGCCACCAGCAGGGTATTGATCAGGAATGCCAGCGCCATCTCAACGCTTTCGTTGGAAAAAGTCCCTGACAAGATCTCCACCCTCCTCAGCCATGACACCGCCCTCGACGGCAATGCGGTGATTGAAGAATCCTGCCTGCCCCAACTGCAGCTGGCTTTCAACCACCCCGGCACGGGGCTCAGTGGCGCCGTAAACCAGCCGTGCGATCCGCGCGTGCACCATGGCCCCGAAGCACATGGTACAGGGTTCTATGGTCACGTACAGGGTGGCCTCCGGCAGGCGATAATTGCCGGCACGCTCGGCCGCACGGCGCAGGGCGACGATCTCCGCATGGGCACTGGGGTCACAGTTGCCAATGGGCCGGTTGCTGCCCTCACCGATGATCTCCCCGTTTTGCACCACCACCGCGCCCACCGGGACCTCGCCCCGCTCAGCGGCGATCTCTGCCAGCTCCAGGGCCCGCTGCATAAATCCGTAATCTCTCGGCGTTGCCATTGGCAGGGTAATTCCAGCTCGGTCTGTGATATGTTGTTTTTGGCAGGATTTATTTGCGACTCACCATGCGCCGCACGACAAAGTCCGCCTCCAGCCTGAGGGTCTCTCGCTGCTCCAGCCCCGCCCGCGCCTCCGCATCGCCCTTCCAGGCGAAGGGTGTCATGGCCAGAAAATCACGGATCGCCTCTGCTCCTCGCAGGGTGAACAGGAAACAGCAGCGCAGCTCCACTTCCGGAACGAACCCCTCCAACGGCTTGGGTGGCGCGTGTTCCCGCGGTTCCCGGTAAAGTGCCTGCTTGAGGGACCAGAGGTGCTCCGGCCCCGGTGCCACATCGACGATCGAGCCACCGGGATTGACCACTCGGTTCAGTTCCGCCGCATCACCGGGGGCAAATACCCGCAGGATATGGTCGACACTGTCTTTGACGATCGGCAGGTCGAAATTCCCGGCCACCACATACTGGCTGTCCCGCTGGGCCTTCGCCGCCATGCGCACACCCGCCTTGGCAATATCCACCCCCGCAAGCGCATCTGCCGGCCAGCCGGCCGCGCGCAGTTGGCGCGTGTAGTAACCTTCACCACAGCCGACATCCAGCAACTGGCGCCCGGACTCGTAGGGCAGCAGGGCGGTGATGGCCTCTGCCAGCGGGCGGTAGTGCCCCGCCTCGAGGAAGCTCCGGCGGGCGCGCAACATATCGGCGGAATCCCCCGGCTCCTTCGAGTGCTTGTGCTGTACCGGCAACAGGTTGACGTAGCCCTCACGCGCGAGGTCAAACAGGTGCCCACTGCCACAATGCCAGTCGTGTTCCCGGCACTCCAGGGGCAGATGGCAGAGGGGGCATTGCCAGATCATTGCAGTTCCAGTGTTTCCAGGTCGACGGCGGCAGCGCGCTCCCTGTTCAGGATTAGCTCTGCAGCCTTTTCGGCGATGGCAATCACCGGCGCATTGGTGTTGCCGCTAATGAGGGTGGGCATTATGGAGGCGTCCACCACCCGCAGTCCATCGACACCGCGGACCCGCAGCTCTGCATCGACGACCGCATCGTCATCACGACCCATTTTGCAGGTCCCCACGGGATGATAGATGGTCTCTGCATGCTGGCGGACAAAAGACTCGATGGCCTTGCGCTTGCTCAATGATTTACCCGGACTCCAGAGGCGTTTCTGGTAACGCTTGAGATCTTCCTGTTCGAGGATCTCCCGTGCCATCTCGAACCCTTCCGCCAGCACCTGCAGGTCATCCGGCTCAGCCAGATAATTGGGCTGGATTCGCGGCAGGTCCCGGGGATTATTGCTCACTAGGGTGATTTCACCACGGCTTTTCGGGCGCAGGGCACAGGCGTGCAGTGAATAACCGTAGCCACGCTCTTTTTTCAGGCCGTGTTCGAACAGCGGTGCGGACGTAAAGTGGAACTGGATATCCGGGTGCGCGCCGGCAAGGCTGGAGCTGGCAAAGCCGCCTGCCTCCGCCACATTGTTGGTGAGCGGTCCGCGGTTGGCGAACAGAAATTCCGGCAGGTGCGCCGCATTTTTCAGCATCGCCCCGAAGGACGTGGAAAAAGTCACAGGCGCCGATGCCTCCACCACCTGGGTAACATCCAGATGATCCTGCAGGTTGCGGCCGACACCGGGCAGATGGGCCTGGGGCACGATGCCCAGCTTTTTCAGTTCCGTCTCATTGCCAATCCCGGAGAGCATCAACAGTTGCGGTGACTGGATGGCCCCCGCGCTGAGAATCACTTCCCGGTTGGCCAGTACCCTGTGGCCATTCAACATTTCCACGCCGATAACCCGGTCGCCACGAAACAACAGTCGAGCGACCTGGCTCTTGGTAAAAATACTGAGGTTGGGCCGGTTCTTCACCGGATGCAGGTAAGCCCGCGCCGAGGAGCAACGCCGGCCATGCTTCTGGGTGACCTGGTAAAACCCGACCCCACTCTGCTGGCTGCCGTTGAAATCGTTGTTCAGGCGATGGCCTGCGGCCTGCGCCGCACGTACAAAGGCATTGCCAGCCTCGGAGCACCACTTGAGATCAGACACCGCCAGTGGGCCATAGCCGCTGTGATGGGCGTCGCTGCCACGCTCATTGCCTTCCGAGAGCAGGAAATATGGCAGCAAATCCCTCCACCCCCAACCGGGGTTGCCGGCGGCCTCCCAGGCATCGTAGTCGGCGCCATTGCCACGGATGTAGATCATGGCATTGATGGCACTGCTGCCGCCAAGTGTGCGGCCGCGGGGCCAGAACAGGCGGCGGTCATTGAGCTCCGGCTGCGGCTCGGTGTAATGATGCAGGTTGTAGCTCTTGCCCGGCACCAGGTAGCTGATCCCGGCCGGCATCTGGATCAGCAGGCTGCGGTCGGTACGCCCGGCCTCCAGCAGGCAGACCCGGTGTTTTTCATCGGCGCTCAACCGGTTGGCCAGCACGCAGCCAGCGGAACCGCCGCCGACAATCACATAGTCGAAGATCATCTCTCGGGGCATCGCGTTATCTCTTTTATCTTCTCCCTCGATACACTGGGACACTACACCCAGTCCCGGGAATTTCCCACCGCAGAGAAGCGTCAAACATGACCGATTCCGAATTCAGCGACGAAAAAGTACTGCGCAGCTGGCGGCGCAATGCAGAACCCTGGCAGCGGGCTATCAATCGCGCCGAGATCGGCAGCCGAGTCCGGGTCACCGATGCTGCAATTGTAGCCGCCGCCCTCGGCTACCGGCCCCGGGCGGCGCTGGATATCGGTTGCGGTGAAGCCTGGCTCTGTCGTGCGCTGGCATCGGAAGGCGTTGTGACGTGGGGTGTGGACGCGGTGCCGGCACTGATTCAGGCGGCGCAGCGCCGGTCGGAGGGAATGGATTGCCAGTTTATGGAAATGCGCTACGAGGAGATGGAATGCGCACGCTTCCCCCAGCGTTTTGACCTGCTGGTGTGCAACTTCTCGCTGATCGGCGAGCAATCGGTCCAGCAGCTGCTGGCCGCGGCCCCCACCCTGCTGCAGCCGGGCGGGCACCTGCTGATCCAGACGTTGCATCCCTGCTGGGCAGGCGACGGCGACTACCAGAGCGGCTGGCGGCAGGGGTCCTGGGAGGGATTTAACAACGAGTTCCGGGATCCCCCACCGTGGTATTTCCGCACGCTAGGGGACTGGATTGCGCTTCTGGGGAGTTCAGGACTGGCTCTTTGCCGGCTGGACGAGCCCGTCGACCCGGCGACGGGCAAGCCCGCCTCCGTCATCTTCCACGCCCGTCCCGTCTGAATCCCCGGTTCGCCGAACCTCGTATCGCTGAGGGAACGGCGGTTGGGGAAACGACAGTTCAGCGCTCTGCGGTCTGGTGGAGTGGAGGCAGCTCCACGGCGCGGCCCGGTCGCTGACCGTCACTGCTGCGGGCCCGCACCGCCAGCGCGCGTTCGGCGTCTGTTACATTCTCGACCGGCTGCCAGCGCTCGCCATCGAACACTTCTACCGGCAGGCCCGGGAACGGCAGTGCGGTGCGTAAGTCGCCATCTATCCGCACGGCGCCCAGGACCGGTACACGGTAACCCACGCCAGCGCGATCCAGCTTGGCCAGTTCCTTGTGCCCCACTGTCGCGGCAAATTCAGCCCAGTCGCGGGCGAGAGCAGCTTTATCGACCAGGTCGGTTTCGGCCGAGAAGGCCTGGCCCTCCCGCGGTGACAGCTCCCATTCAGCGCGATGCCAGGCCCGCTCTGCCAGGGCCAGCAGGCGCGGGTAGACCATGTATTCCACCTGGGCATCGGTGCGCACTACCTCACTCCAGAGCTGCCCCTGGATTCCCCGCACATGCTCGGCGAACTCTGCCGGCGCCGCAGTGGCAGACCAGCCGTTGCCGTCGCGGTCGGTGGACACCTCGGCCAGCTGGGCGGTGTTGAGCGGGGCGTAACTGAAAGTCTTCTCGGTATCGATGTAACGGGAGGCCCAGTAGTAACCGCTCTCCTTCGGGTCCACTTCGTAGGGCATGTCGAAGTAGAGGAAATCGGAATGGGACTGCACCACATCGAAGCCCGCTTCGGCCAGGTGCACACTCTCGTCACCGCCACCCCAGAACAGCGGTCCCCAGGAGTTGGCGTAGTTGTCACCGGTGGCGAGCTCGGCACCGGCCTCTTCGATGCGCTTCACTCCATCATTCCAGGCCGCCATGGTGGTGACACCGGCGTCAGCCAGCAGCGCACTCACGCGCTTGGCGTAGTGTTCACCGAGCTGGTCCAGGGATGCCACTTCGCCCTCTGCCACCAGTTTCTGGCATTGCGGCGAGCCGCTCCAGGGCTGCTGGCGCGCGGAGGCCGGTGCATCGCCCTTTTCCGGGTTCTTGCCGGGCGCGTCTTCAAAACTGCCAGACGCCAGGATATTCACCGCTTCATCCCCGCCAAAGTGCCAGGTCTCCAGGGGCACACCGGCCGCGCTGTGCATCGCCTGCACTTCCCGGATCACCTTTTCCACGAAATGGTAGGTGGAGTCGATGCAGGGGTTAATGTAACTGTCGTCGTAGTACTGTACCGAAAGGTACTGGGTATCGTCCTGCGGGTCGATCAGCCGGTACTCAGCAGCCTGCTCCGGCGCGATCTCTGCCAGGCGGCGATAGCGGGCCTCCATGGCCACCACGGCCGCACGGGCGTGGGCCGGCATGTCGAACTCGGGAATCACCTCGATATGCCGGGCGGAGGCATAGCGCAGGATGTCGACATAGTCGTCGACGGAAAACCAGCCGCTGCCGTTGTTGTCGGCAGCGGGGCCGGAACCCAGCTGCGGCAGCAGGCAGCGGTCCTCAGCCAGGTCGAAACAGCGGCGCCCACCCACTTCGGTCAACTCCGGCAGACCGGGGATCTCCAGCCGCCAGCCCTCGTCATCGGACAGGTGGAAGTGGAAGCGATTCAGCTTGTAGGCCGCCATCTGGTCCAGCAGCCTCAACACCACCGCCTTGGTGTGAAAGTTGCGCCCCACATCGAGGAACATGCCGCGGTGTTCGAACCGCGGCGCGTCCTCGACCACCACCCGGGCCAGGCTCTGCTGCCGGATGTCGGCGAGCGCCAGCAGGGATTGCAGGCCATAGAAGGCCCCCGCCTGGTCATAACCGGTCACCCTGCCCCCGGTATCCCCGGTTTCCAGCCGGTAAGCGCCGCTCACGCCCTCGGCAAAACTCTCTGCGTCGATGACCACCGAAGCGGGGTAGCCATTGGCACCCCCGGCGGTCGACAGCCCCAGAGTTTCCAGGCGCGCCTCGATCGCAGCGAGGCTCTCGTTACTAAGGGGGCCGGGATTCAGGGCGATGCCCTCCCCGACTGATACCGGCTCACCCACCACCTGCGTCCTCAGCGGCTGCGGGATGATGCGCTCACGCCAGCTGTCCACCGTCGCAGCTCCCTCTGAGGTGAAGTCCGCATAACGGCTGGCGGCATCCGCCAGGGTATTGGCGTCTGCCGCGGTGCGCTTCCAGTTGTCCGGGTCGTGCTTGCCGATGGGCTCCACCATCCCATCGATGCTGTCGCTGTCCGTGGATGCAATCACCCGCGCCTGGCCCCCGGCATCCACCACGAACAGCCGTGGCAGGAAGTCGGACTCGAACTGCCTCCAGTACTCGGCCAGGAGATCCAGTTCCAGGGTTTCACCGGCGGCGAGACCGGTGAAGCGCTCGTTGGGCACCAACCGGTGGAGGTCACCTTTGACATGCTCCAGATCGAAGTCATCGCGGTTAAGCAGGCGGAAGGTACGGCGGACACTGTGAAAGTACAGTGTCCATTCGTCTTCATCCGCGCCGATTGCCGGGCCCTCATTGGTCAGCGAGATGCGGTAGGTCGAACAGATGGCACCACTGCCCCCCGCCTTCTTGCACTCCGACCGCAGGGCCTGATCCACCCCCTGGAAGTTGGTCAGCACCTCCTGGGTTACGAGGAAGTGGTCGGCGATCCGCTTGGCGACCGGGTTCTGAACCTCTTCTGGATTGCCGCAGGCGGCGACCAGCATGGAAAGGACAAAGACGGGAAGGAGACGGTTCATAGGGCTTCTGGCTTTTATCTGATTATCGTGTGACGAGCCTCCCCATTCTGCGTCACGTGCCGACAAAAGACAACGCTGTCATCCCCACAGCGAAAAGGAATAAAGCGCCAGGCCGCTATGGTCTGCCGGTGGCGCCTCCTAGATTAAATTTGCATATCAACGATTTTTGCGCCGCCTCTCCGGTGATAAAAAACAATGGCGCAGGGGTGGTCGCAGCCCCCGGATTTTCGGCAACAATAAACGGGGCCAGCGCTCACGCGGCCTGTGACGCAATGACCAAATTCCACATCAAATCCACACAGCGGGCTTGCGCTTCTGCTGTTGGGTATGAGATACAACAGTTCGCAAAAGGGTGAACCATAATAAATTCAGCGGCGGTTAACGCGCCGCGCAGGAAGAAGTAAACACCCCGGGGTAGATCCAATGGAACTCTGCAGCAATAGTCCTCGTGCCATCCGACACCTCCCGTATGTGTTCGCCCTGTTTTTGTCGCCAATCTCTACCAATTGCCTCGCCGACGAACTTTTCATCCCCGATTCCAACACCGCCCTGAACCTGCAGGCGGACAATGCCTTCTTTGTCGACAGTGCTTTCGGAATGGACAATACCGCCCTCTACAAGTCGGCGGAGAACCTGCGCAACAACTCCATGGGCAATGTGCAGCGCCAGCTGAATTACCAGTGGCTGCAAATGTACACGAACCCCGACGAATTCGAGCCCACCACCGGTGGCAAGGCCGTCAATGAGATCCTCAAGATGGGCTGGCGCACCTGGCGGGAGCAGAATCGTCGCAGCAGCAGTAATGGCCTGCTGCGCTATACGGACGGTCATGGCAAAATCGGCCAGGCCTTTGACTACGATGTGCGCCTGTCTGGCGACAAGTTCAAGTTCTCTTTCGAGTACGAGTTCTGATACTCGATCCGCGGACACGGAAGTCCGACCACTCCTGCCCTTCCCGCATCCCCGCACGCACTGCCATCCCCTTCACCACCGGCTCTGATAGAATCCGCCGCCATACCATCAGTTCAGGCGGAGTAACCCGTGACCCAGCAGCAGCCCCCTAGCAGTTTTACCGATTTGCCCTATGCCGGTGTCGGCAGGCGCCTCGCGGCGCTGGTCTATGACGCGCTGATCGTTCTGGGTCTGCTGATGGTTTACGGCTTCCTGGCCATCATGGTGGCCTCGGCAGTTGGCGGGCTGGAATGCAAACCGGGGGAGCTGGATTACACCCCCTGTGTCGGCGGGCCGCTGGTACAGCTGGGAATGCTGGTGGTGGTTGCCGGCTACTATTTCTGGTCGTGGCGGGGCGCCGGCCAGACCATCGGCATGCGCGCCTGGCGACTGATGGTCGCGAGCCCGCAAGGTGTTCAGCTGAGCTGGAGCCAGTGCGCGATTCGCGCACTGGTGGCACCTGTCTCACTGACTCTCTTCGGTGCCGGCTATTTCTGGGCCTGGACCCGGGGCGACCGCGCCAGCTGGCACGATCTGGCTTCCGGCTCACAGGTACGGCTGCTGCCCAAACCGGGCAAGAAGTGATCGGCCGGGAGCGACCTGCAGTCGGGCTAGCGGGCCCGCCGCAACAGCATCCAGCCCAGGGCAAAGCAGAGCAGGATCGGCACCAGTACCGCCACAAAAGGTGAGAAGCCGAATACCAGCGACGACGGCCCGAGCATGTCCTGCAGGAACTTGAACACAATCCCTACGATTACGCCGGTAAACACCCGCAGGCCGGTGGTCACCTCCCGCAGCGGACCAAAGATGAAGGAGATCGCCACCATCACCAGGCTGGCGATGGTGAGCGGCTGCAGCAGCTTTTTCCAGAACTGCAGCCAGTAGCGGCCGGCATCCTCTCCCTTGCGATCGAGGAAGCGTCCGTAGGACCACAGGCTGCTGGGCGACAGGTCGGAAGGTAGCGGTACCAGCAGCGAGAACAGCTGCGGTGAGATGTCCGTCTGCCAGATCCCGCGGTCCCGGGCGTCACTCTCCACGAACTCCTCAGAGAAGCGCGTGGCGCGGCTGTTGTTCAGCACCCAGTTGTCTTCGGCAAACTGTGCCCGCTCGGCGAACTCCACCCATTCCAGTTCCCGCTCGCCGCCAAAGTGGTAGCGGGTAATACCGTACAGGCGGCCGCCGGCAATCGCCGCATTGAAGTGGATAAACTCATCGCCGTCACGCATCCACATGCCGCTTTCAAGGCCGGCATCCTCGAGGTCACCAAGGGCTATCGCCTTGCGGCTCTCCGCCGTCTGGTTGGTCAGTGGCACAACGTATTCGGCCAGCGCCAGCCCGAGAGCAATCAACAGGATGACCGGCTTCATCACCGCCCAGGCAATGCGGCCGATGGAGACACCGGCGGCGCGCATCACGGTCAATTCGCTGGTACCGGCCAGGGTACCCAGACCGACCATGCAGCCCACCAGCGCGGAAAAGCCCAGCTGCTCGTAAAGCCGGCCGGGAATGGTCCAGATCACATACTGGATCATCTGCCAATTCTGGTAATCCGCGTCCCGCTCACCCCACTCATCGACGATGGCAAAGATGATGTCCAGCCCGAGGATCACCATCAGCACGGCGCCCACGGACAGGGCCACGGTGCGGCCGATATACATATCGAGCTTATGCATGGCGCGCCTCCGTACCGGGCTGCGGACTGCCCGCTCCGGGATCTCGCTTGGGCTTACGGCCCCAGTTACGTCCGCCGAGAAGCAGCAGCCCCAGGATCAGGAATGGCGGGTGCACCAGCCAGATCACGGCCGGATTCTCAAACTTGCCATCCTCCACTGCGCCCCGGACACCCTGCAGTAATACCAGGTAAACCATGTAGAGCAGGATGGCGGGGATCATCTTGGCGTAGCGACCCTGGCGGGGATTGGTGCGGCTGAGTGGCACTGCCAGCACTGCCACCACCAGCACCAGCACCGGCAGGCTGAAGCGGTAGTGCAGGTAGGCCCGCTCCTCGCGGCCATCGCTGCGGAGCAGGTCCAGGGTAGAGGCAGCCTCGATGCGGTCGCTGGAACTCTGGCGCAGCCGCGGGATATCCAGCAGGATCTCGTAGCTGTCGAACTTCATCACCCGGTAGTCCCGCTGCCCGGGCACACCCTCGTAGCGGTAGCCGTCCTGCAGCACCAGGTAGCGCAGCCCGGTCTCAGCATCGATCTTCTGAACCCCGATGCGGGCGAAATGCACGATCTGGTAATCGGTCTCGGTATCGGCACGGGTGGAACCCAGCTCAGCCAGAAACACGTCATACATGGTGGATTTGTCCTCACTGAGCGCATCGGCGTAATAGACCGCCCTGTCGCCCTCAGTGGAGACAAATTTCTTCGGTACCAGGTGATCGAATTCGTTGCGGGACTTGTCAGCGGTCAACAGGCCGGAGGATCGCTCGGCACCAGTAGGCGTGAAATACAGGCTCATGGCGCCAACGACCAGTGCCACCAGCAGCGCAGGCGCCAGGGTGTAAGTGAGCAGCCGGCGCTCACTGAAGCCGCAGGCGTGCAGCACCGTCATCTCGCTCTCTATGTAGAGCCGGCCGTAGGCCAGCAGGATGCCGACAAAGAAACCCAGCGGCAGCACCAGCTCCAGGAAGCCAGGCAGCCGGTACCCCATAAGGGAAAACAGGATACCCGCGGACAGGTCTCCCGCCGCCGCCTCGGCCAGATATTTCACGAAGCGACCGCTCATCGCCATCAGCAGCAATACAGCGCTGACTGCCAGCGTGGCGAAAAGCAGCTCGCGGCAGAGGTAGCGGAAGATAATCACAGGATAAACGCGTTCCTTGGTGACAGCGGAGACTGGCAGTTTGGATCAAATTTGATCAAGTTTGGGGCCCTTGCAGCATTCCCGGCCACCAGGGGTTAAACTTGTGCGCGCATTATCGCCAAATTTATTTCCGATGTCTCGGTCGCGAGGCATCCCCGCGGACTAAGAGTGGGTCAATAAGAGAAGGAAAAGGAATCATGCAGTTCTCTGCCAAGGTCTCCGAAGCCAACAAACAACGTACCGCCTGCGCCATCATCCCCGTCGATGCCAAAAACCGGCTGTCCGCCAGCGGCACTGCGCTGGACGAGGCCTGTGGCGGCGCCATCAGCAAACTGCTGAAGCGTAACGACCTGGGCAGCCGAGTGGGCGCCACCCAACTCCTGCCCATGACCGAGGGCCCGGCAGAGCGCGTGTTGCTGGTGCGCAGTGGCGAGGGTGTGCTGAGCCAGGCCGATTTCCGCAAGCTGGCAAAAGCGAGTGCTGAGGCGGTCAAAGGCTACAAAGACGTCTTCAGCTACCTGACGGAACTGGAGGTCACTGAGGCAGACAGCGCCTGGCAAGCGCAGCAACTCGCCCTGGCAGCCGGCCTGGCCACCTACAAATTCACCCGCTGCCTCAGCAACGCCAAACCGCACGCCCTGGCCAAGTTTCAGGTGCATGCACCAGATCGCAAGCAACTGAAAGCGGTCAAGGATGGCGTGGCCATGGGGGCCGCCCAGGCCACCGGCAGCAATGTGGCGCGGGAGCTGGGCAACCTGCCCGGCAACATCTGCACCCCCACCTATCTCGCCAACCAGGCCAAAGAGCTGGCGAAAAAACACACAAAAATCACCACCTCCGTGGTGGATGCCAAAAAAATGCAGTCCCTGGGCATGGGCGCCTTCATGAGCGTCGCCAAGGGCAGTGACGAGCCGCCGGCGCTGATCGCCATGCAGTACAAGGGTGGCAAGGCCGGCGAGAAGCCGGTGGTGCTGGTGGGCAAGGGTATTACCTTCGATACCGGCGGCATCAGCCTGAAGCCCGGCCAGGCCATGGACGAGATGAAGTTCGACATGTGCGGGGCCGCCAGTGTGTTCGGCGTCATGGCCGCACTGGCCGAGCTGCAGCCGGCCATCAATGTGGTGGGCCTGGTGGCCGCCGCGGAGAATATGCCCAGCGGCCGCGCCAGCAAGCCCGGCGATATCGTCACCTCCATGTCCGGCAAGACCATCGAGATCCTCAACACCGATGCCGAGGGGCGCCTGGTGCTGTGCGATGCCCTCACCTACGCTGCCAAATTCAAGCCGGAAGTGGTGATCGATGTCGCCACCCTCACCGGTGCCTGTGTGATCGCGCTGGGTAACCATGCCACCGGCCTGTATGCCAACAAGGACGAACTGGCGCAGGCCCTGATCAAGGCCGGTGAGCGCACTGGCGACCGCGCCTGGCAGATGCCCCTGTGGGACGAATACCAGTCCTCTCTGGATTCCAATTTTGCCGACATGCAGAATATCGGCGGCCGCGAAGCCGGCTCGGTTACCGCCGCCTGCTTCCTGTCGCGCTTTGCCGAGGACTATACCTGGGCCCACCTGGATATTGCCGGCAGCGCATGGAATTCCGGTGGCAACAAGGGTGCCACCGGCCGTCCGGTGCCGCTGTTAATGGAATACTTACTCACTAAATAAGGTTTGGCCCTAAGCCTTCACATAGGGACAAAGCGAAGGCTCTGGGGCCGGCAGTTACTGGCGGGACCGTCGGAGGCATGGATGCCGACGCCGAGCTTACAGGGATGCATGCACAGCGTGTCCCGCCAGTAACTGCCGGCCTCAGAGCCGCTAGTGCGCCCGGATAGCTCATCCACTAAAGACTTGCCGGCACCTGCTACATGACCCGCATCGACTTCTATATCCTCTCGTCCGACACCATGGAATCCGGAGACCAGTTCGCCTGCCGGCTGGCCGAGAAAGCCTATCGCGCCGGCCTGCGGGTGCTGGTGGCGGTGGACAACGCCGAGCGGGCCGAAACCCTAGACAGGCTGCTGTGGACCTTCCGCGAGGACACCTTTGTGCCCCACGACCGCCAGCAGGCGGAGAAACAGGCCGCGGTGGAGATCAACTGCGGAGAGGACCCCGGTGCCCATCACGGCCTGCTGATCAACCTGTGCAGCGAGGTGCCCGGCTGGTTCAGCCGCTTCGAGCGCCTGGCCGAGATCGTCATCCAACAACCAGAGGCCCTTGCCCGTTCGCGCCAACGCTACAGCTACTTTCGCGACCGCGGATATCCGTTACAATCTCATCGCATCAGTAACCACTAACTCCGCTCCCCCGGGACTCAGCAGATGGCCGGCAAAAAGCATAAGCACAGACACCGCCAACAACAGCAGGGCAAGCCCGATGTGCTGCTGAACGAGCTCAGTTCCCTGCGCGACCTGCTCGGCACCGACGATCTGGGCGATATCCCGCTGCTGGATCAGGTGGCGGAGCCAGCCCCGGTCGACTCGCCACACCAGACCAGGCCCCCCGTGCGCCAGCCTGTGCAAGAACCCCTGGACGAAAGTGATCTCCCCGTCCTGTTCTCTCCCGTGGATGAAGAACTGCCGGAAGACATCAGCCCCGAACTGAACGAGGCCGACCGCGCCCTGTTGCGCCCGCTACAGGACCTGCCCTCATCTCCGGATACAGGCAAGACGGTGACCGTGGAGCAAACACCACGCCCGCAGCAAGCGGAGCAGCAGACCGACCTGTTCGATCCGCCGGCACCCAAGCCTGCAGAGAACCCCTTCCTGCCAGCCCATATCCGTGCCCGCCTGACCGGCGGCAGGGTGCCGCGGGACCCGGATCCGGCGGATACACTGGCTGAACCCGGCCATCAGCAACTGGAGCCGGCGCCCCCTGCCCCGAGAACTATCGAGACAGAACAGGAAGAGGAAGCTGCGGTTGCAGAGGCCCTGCGGGAACTGGAACAGCAGGTGACAGGTGGCCAGGCCGCCGAGCCCGGCGAGGACCGTGCCGAGCAGTCTTCCTCTGGCGATCGGGAGCGGGACCCGCAGCGGCAGAAACTGGTGGATCGACTGGTGGCCAGTCAGCTGCCGGAACTGGAACGCCAATTGCGCGCCCGTATCGAGCTGATGCTCGACGAGCTGGAAGCCAAGCGCTGACCCCCGGTCAGCCACGTCCTCCACTACGACTTTCTGGCGCCACTGAATTCTGGCGCCCTGGAGCCGCCTCCTCCCTTTTGCCGCCCGCGGCCGCGGCGGTATAATTCCCGCCTTTTTCGGCGCTGTGACAGCCTTGCCCGCACGTTCCCGTGCGCAACGCCCGCGCCCGCAGTCAGTCAACACAAGGTTTCCCCACCCGCATGGACAAGACATACCAGCCCAACGCCATTGAACAGCAGTGGTACAAAACCTGGGAAGAAAACGGCTACTTCAAGCCCAGCGGCGATACCCAGGCCGATCCCTACTGCATCATGATCCCGCCGCCGAATGTCACCGGCAGCCTGCACATGGGCCACGGATTCCAGGAATCCATCATGGATGCGCTGATCCGCTACCACCGCATGCAGGGCGACAACACCCTGTGGCAGGTGGGCACCGACCACGCCGGCATCGCTACCCAGATGGTGGTGGAGCGCCTGCTGGCTGCCGAAGGCACCACCCGCCACGAGCTGGGCCGCGACAAGTTCATCGAAAAGGTGTGGGAGTGGAAGGAGCAGTCCGGCGGCAATATCACCCGCCAGCTGCGTCGCCTGGGCGCCAGCCCGGACTGGTCCCGCGAGCGCTTCACCATGGACGACGGCTTCTACAAGGCCGTACAGGAAGTGTTTATCCGCCTGTATGAGGACGACCTCATCTACCGCGGCAAGCGCCTGGTGAACTGGGACCCGAAACTGCACACCGCCATCTCTGACCTCGAGGTACTGAACGAGGAAGAGCAGGGCCACCTGTGGCATTTCCGCTATCCGCTGGCAGATGGTTCCGGTCACCTGGTGGTCGCCACCACCCGCCCGGAAACCATGCTCGGCGATACCGCCGTGGCCGTGCATCCGGAAGACGAGCGCTACCAGCACCTGATCGGCAAGGCCATCAAGCTGCCGCTGGCCAACCGCGAGATCCCCATCATCGGCGACGACTACGTCGACCGTGAATTTGGCACCGGCTGCGTGAAGATCACCCCAGCCCACGACTTCAACGACTACGAAATGGGCCAGCGCCACAACCTCGAGATGATCAACATCCTCGATGCGGACGCCAACCTGAACAACGAAGTGCCGGAAAAATACCGCGGCATGGAGCGCTTTGCCGCCCGCTCACAGGTTGTCGATGACCTGGATGCCCTGGGCCTGCTGGAAAAAGTCGAACCGCACACCCTGAAAGTACCCCGCGGCGACCGCTCCGGTGTTGTCATCGAGCCATGGCTCACGGACCAGTGGTACGTCAAGACCCAGCCCCTGGCGGAAGAAGCCATCAAGGCAGTCGAGGACGGCAGCGTCAACTTCGTACCCAAGAACTACGAGAACATGTACTTCTCCTGGATGCGCGATATCCAGGACTGGTGTATTTCGCGCCAACTGTGGTGGGGTCACCGCATCCCGGCCTGGTATGACGACAGCGGCAATGTCTACGTCGGCCGCAGCGAAGAGGAAGTACGCCAGAAGCACAACCTCGGCGATATCGCCCTGCGCCAGGATGAGGACGTCCTCGACACCTGGTTCTCCTCCGGCCTGTGGACCTTTGGCACCCTGGGCTGGCCAGAAGACACCGAAGAACTGAAGACCTTCCACCCCACTTCGGTACTGGTCACCGGCTTCGATATCATTTTCTTCTGGGTCGCGCGGATGATGATGCTGACCCTGTATTTCAAGAAGGAAGTGCCCTTCCATACCGTATACGTACACGGTCTGGTGCGGGACAGCCACGGGCAGAAGATGTCCAAGTCCAAGGGTAACGTGCTCGACCCCATCGACCTGATCGACGGCATCGACCTGGAGAGCCTGGTACAGAAGCGCACTTCCGGCATGATGCAGCCGCACCTGCGCGAGAAGATCGAGAAGCAGACCCGCAAGGAATTCCCCGAGGGCCTGGCTGCCTACGGTACCGATGCCCTGCGCTACACCTATTACTCGCTGGCCTCCACCGGCCGCGACATCAAATTCGATGTGGGCCGCATCGAGGGCTTCCGCAATTTCTGCAACAAAATCTGGAACGCCTCCCGCTACGTGCTGCAGAACTGCGATGGCCACGACTGCGGCCAGGACGGCAGCGGTGACTTTGAGCTGTCCCTGGCGGACCGCTGGATCATCTCCCAGTTGCAGCGCACCGAGAAGGCTGTGCGCGAGGCCATGGACAACTATCGCTTCGACCTCGCCTCCCAGGCCCTGTACGACTTTATCTGGGCCGAATACTGCAGCTGGTATCTGGAGCTGTCCAAGCCGGTGCTGTGGGACGACGCCGCTTCCCCGGCGGTGAAGAAAGGTACCCGCCGCACCCTGATCCGGGTACTGGAAACCGTGCTGCGCCTGGCACACCCGATGATGCCGTTCATCACCGAGGAAATCTGGCAGAAAGTGAAAGACCTGGCAGGCCAGAGCGGCGACACCATCATGCTGCAGTCCTACCCGGAAGCAGACGAGCACCGAATCGATACCGAGGCGGAAGCCGCCATCGCGGCGCTGAAACAGGTGATCGAGGGCGTGCGCAATATCCGCGGCGAGATGAAAATCTCCCCGGCCACCAAGATCCCGCTGATCCTGCGTGGCGGCAGCGCCGAGGACCGTCAGAACCTGGACAACGCCCGTGCGCTGATGATCAAGCTGGCAAGCCTCGAGTCGGTATCCTGGCTGAACACCGGCGAAAGCGCACCGGCTTCCGCCACCGCACTGGCAGGCGACGTGGAACTGCTGGTGCCCATGGCCGGCCTGATTGATGTCGCTGCCGAATCTGCACGACTGCAGAAGGAAATCGACAAGCTGGGCAAGGAACTGTCCCGGGTCGAAGGCAAGCTGAAGAACCCGAAGTTTGTGGACAAGGCGCCTGAGGCGGTGGTTGAAAAGGAGCGCGGCAAGCTGGCGGAATTGCAGAGCGCCCAGGATCGCCTGCAACAGCAGCTGGAGGAGATCTCCAAGCTGTGAGCTGTAACGCGCTCGGCGCATTGAACACCCCGCTCTCAGGCGGCGACTTTACTGCCTGAATGGATGTCCGGGTTGAGCCGACCGCTACACTCAACCTGCAACAAGTATTAAAGGCCTGCTCCGCAAGGGGCGGGCCTTTAACATTTTGGGAGCCTATGCGGATGAGGGCCGCTGGCTCGGGTTCAATCTTCCCTGAGCTTCATCGGGCGTGACATCGTCCACTCACCCTTCATGATCTCTGGCTTCGGAAGATAGTATCGCGCGGCCACGTCGAAGGGCCCCGCAGGAACCTCCAGGCAGTTCACATCGCTGTCTTCGCACTTGACCTTGAATAAGAAGGTGAAGGTGCCGTCCGCATTCTTGACCGCGGTGGTGTTGTTGATGTGGTAGCGGTCGTCGTTGTTGGGGTGAAAACGGCCGGTGTTACTGTCATAAACGGTCACCGACCAGAAGGCGTTGACTGGAGGTGCCTCGGTGGTCAGCGCGTAATCGCCCTTGGATCCGTCGAGGGTTTCGCCGGCCGCATCGTTGAACATTGACTCATAGGCACTGTGGGAGGTGGCAGGCCCGCCCCAACCCTCCTTGGTGCCGGTAGCGAAGTTCAGATAGGAAACGTCTTTACCCGGCTCCTGACCCGGTCCGGCGATCATCTGGCTATAGGGCACGGACACCTTCGCCTGATCCATGCGCTTGTTGGCTTCCTGGACCACCCCCTTGTCGAACCCACTCAGGAGATCGACTTCAGGCATTTTGCCGATGGTCGGCCCCTCAATCGTAATGCCGTCGGAGACCTTGAGCGCATCGGCAAGATCGTCGGGATCTTTCGCGTCCTTAACCTCGATACGCACGATGAGGCTGGACAGAAGCGATGGGACTTCGACCGCCTCACCGATGATGTTCCCTGGTTTCTCACCATGGTAGAGCGTGTAGCTGCCGTGCGGACCGATGATATTCCGGTAGTTCACATTACGATCGTCTTGGAACTGGAACGAGGTGAACCGTTCCTTGGAGGGCGACGTGGAGCTCAGAACCACAGGGCCATCACCGAGGTAGATCCACGCCTGCTTGTAGAGTGTATCGTTGTTGCTCCGAACCACATCGTCGGTGCCGGCCTTGAGCAGCTTGCGCAGCGCCACGACCCAGGTATTTAGCTTGGCCGGATCCCCCCCGGTCTGTACCAGCGCGTAGCGATAGGTCTCCTGATAAGGAAATTTCTTCAGGTAGTCCCCCACCTGCTCCTCGAAATCATCCCCTGCCGAAGACGCTTCCAGTGAACAGGCTGTCATCATTAAACCGCAGGTTAAAATTACCCGGGTTTTATAGAGGTGCTTCATGGTCGGCATCCGTCTTGCACTCGCTTCCAATTTCCGCTTGGTTCGCAATAACCCATTGGCCCGCAATTTTTATTCAATGGGTTTCACTTCGGGGAATCTCCAGCTTCCATCCAGAATTTCCTTGCGCGGTTTATAAAGGCGCACAGTGGAATTCCAGCCCTCGGCAATCGGCAGATAGTTGATGCTTTGCGGGTCACCGCCGAAGTGAATGGTAAAGGAGCCGTCCTCGTTGGGCGCCCCGGTCAGGCTGTTCACGCTGTAGGAATCCTGATCATTGGGCTCGAAGTAGCCATCCTTGTTGTACAGACTGACGGACCAGAATGCATCGACCGGAACATCGCGCACGGTAAGCTGGTAGGCACCGACCGGGAGATTGGGCTCCACATTGAGGTAATAGGCTTCTTCTTCCGGCAACCCTCCCCACCCCCACGCGGTTCCCAGCAGGTGGCGCACCGGGTCGACATCCTCTTTGCTGCCGAAGGTGGCACTGGCATCCGGCATGCCTCGTCCGAGGACCAGCAGCGCATCGTAGGTGGTCTGGTAGCTTTCCTTGTCGTAGCTTGAGTGGGTGTAGGGCCGGGCGGATGTGGCCTGAATGTTCAGCTGGTCCTGCAAGGCATTCGCATTCTGGATATCCACAGAGTCGGATGCATCGACCAGGGTACGCACAGAGAGATTCACAAAGGGCGTCCCGAACTCCTCAACGGTCAACTTGTGCTCGCCCGGTTCGTGGATGACCTTGTTAATGTAGTGGTCCTCGTTAACCACCATGATCGACATATACCGGTCTCCCGGGTCGGGCACGGTGAGTGTGGCGCCTTTGCTGATATCCACCACCGCCGCACTGTAGATCGTATCCCGATTCATGCGAATGACGGTCTGTTGGTCCAGCGGCGTCGGTTCGCGTAGATGCAAGAAACGATTGACCCCGCCAGCCGCGTTTACAATACGGTCGAACTGGGCGGCCGTTTCCGCTCTGTCAAAGTTGTCGACGTTGACCTTTACGGGTTCACTCTGAGCGTCTTCGCCTGAGGCCGACTCGATAAAAAAGAGCGCGAGGAAAGCCCCGACCGATGTATTTATTCGGAAACGAGGGTTCTGCATGTACATATATTATTTTTCCAGTTAGTTGCGCTATGAATCATTCACTGAACGAGCCGAATCGTTAATTACGGCTCTGTGGCCTCGATGCAATCCGACATAGGGCAGAGGCGTCGTCGGTTCAATCCACACGTATAACTCCTGGCGTGCTGCAACGGCCATCAATCAGCGACCTATGCACACCATAGCAGCGAGCTGAAAACTAAAGCTGACTTCGGCACCGGCAACCAGTTCCGGCGCTATTTCTGGCCCCTTGGTTCGCGCGCTGCACAGAGATCCGATGCGCAACCGGGCTCTCATTGGTGCGCGATCCAGATTCAAGCTGTTGATGTCAGAAAACCACCGACTCTTCTCGTTCCGGATGATTTTGTAGCGCTGAGGATAAATCGCCACGGATGCCTGCCTTGGAGAAATTCTTACTTGGCACGCACAATAGCCGGCGGCACCCAGCTGCCATCCAGTACGCTTTCCTGCGGCACATAAAGACGCAGTGCAAGCTTGAATGGCCCGGCCTTCGGTGCGGGTAACCAGTTTGCCTGTCTGTCCTCGACCGGTGATTCGCTCTGAATATAAATCGTCAGCGAACCATCGGGATTCGCTACCATGCCGCTTCGATCACCGATGGCATAGCGATCCAGCGAGTTTTCCACCAGGTAGCCTTCCAGGTCGTAGAGAGTCAAAGACCAGAACGCATCCGCAGGCGGCCAGGCACCCTCCGGGAAGGTGAGCGTATAGCGGTGCTCGCCGCTCAGTGGTTTGCCGTCGGCATCGTTCAACGCGAGCGGATAGAAGGCATCTTCAATCCTGTTTCCGCCGATGCCGACAAAGGTCCAGGCGGCACGATACGCGTACTTAGTGCCATAACGGCCCATGTCATAGGTCAGCCCCCACTGGTTGACCATTTTTCCAAGGTTGTTCATTTCAGCCGTCATGGCTGCTTTACCCTGGGCCACTCCCTCCTCGAGGGCCGCAACCACATCGGCTCTCAGATGTTCGGTGGAGAATGGCGCGCCCGGCGCGATGCCCAGCAGGCGCAGCTTCTCAAGCATCGGAGCATCCTCGGCATAGGGCGGATTCGTTACCAAGAGGCGATTCAGGTTGCTGAAGAATTGCCCGGCATCGAGGGCCATCACCTGTGTGTTGACCAAGGTCTCGCCATCTGCATCTTCCTTCAGAGGTACACTGTCCGGTGGCGCGTGATGCTTCCCCCAGGCGGACAGAGGTATCAGTTGGTACTGGTCCTGTAGTGCATTGACGGTATCGTAATCGTCAGCGCCGGCACAATAGGTGCGGCCACCGATGCCACCGAGATTAGTCGGCGAGCGCAGCAGTTCCATGCCATCTGGAACCGTCCCCTGCCAGTCAGGCCCAGCGATTAGAAAGACATGTGGCTTGTCTCCACTGTGCGTCCGGGAGCCGGGTGCCACCGGCACACCATTCCAGGCGTCGACGATCTGCATCATCCAGTAGCGATCACCCATGACCGGCACGGTGAGCACAAGCGGCTCTTCCTCAAGATCGATCCAGGCGAGTGAGTAGAGGTTGTCCACATTAAAACCGACGATCGATCGGTTCGATGCGTCGACGAACCGGCGGTAGTGCGCAAACTGATTTATCGGTGCCCGGGCTTCCCCCGCCTGTGTGGCGTAGGTGCTGTAATCGATTTGCTTCTCAAACATCACCAGCGGCAGGCCGAACAGCCAAGCCTCCTTGGCCAGGGCCCTAGCCTCACCCGCACTGAGCTCGTCTTCTGCACCCACATTTGTACACAGAACCATCGCCACACCGCTGAGTAGCGCCAGCGCAAGTGTGCGCAGCATCGCCCTGGAGCGCAAAACAAATATCTGATACATGAGTCAAATCTCCACTGCTGGGCTCTATTGCAGCAATCTCATGATCCGATAGCACTCGCTCAAGCTAGCGCTCCGGGTCAGTGGCGAGAGCTGATCACTGGCTCCCTATGCGCTGAACTTGACCGGTGTGCTTTTGATGATGCTGATTCTTCCTCATTCACTGCAACTGCAATACAGAGATCCAATCTTTAAAGAAACTTACCTGAAAGAACACAGGAACTTGTGATGACGCCGACAATACATGATCAGCCATATTAAAAAATTAGCCTAGGGGACACTTTCCTTGGACTTTTATAGTTGACGTATAAATCTTCAGAATTTACACGCATATAAAAGCAAGTTAACGAGAGAGGAGTATCAAACCCATCCCTTTGCGGCATCTCGCGGTCGAAAATGAACGAGGGACCTGCTCTTTGGCATCCTCTACTGACGGCCAACCCCGAGACTGGAGCGGCAATCACTGCCCCAGGTCCGTGAAAACCCCCACGGCCAGCTCGGCCCATGCCCACAGAAACAGCAGGATAAACGCTCCAATCACTGGGAAACGCCAGCGGGAATCAAGCTTGCCCAGAAAGAAGATGCACAAGCTGCCAAGCCCAAACTGGAGTGCTCCCATCACCAGAAAATCGCCGAATCCCCACTGGATTTCCCCGGCCAACTGCATGGCAAAAATGGGGATCGAGAGAGCGGCGGAAACGAAAAGCAACAGCCACAGATAGCTTCTGCCACGCCCAATGCGGGCATCCCGTCTGAAAATGACCTGCTTTCCCATAACCCTCCCCTGTTCCGCATGAGTTACAGAGCCCTACCGAAAAGAGTTCCCGGTGACAGGCATTTCTCTGCTGCCAATACCTTCAGCAGAAAATACGACCATATCAAAGTGGATCGGCCAATCATCAACCATTCACGCTGCTTCAGCAAACAGAAAATTGGCACCAGAAGGCAGGAGATGGAATATCTGAGGAAAATCAAGAAAAAGCGCATCCAGAATGGCCGCGAACTCAAGGCATCATATCCACGCCAGCTTGCTCTGCGAAAATCCATCAACCACCCTTGCCTGAATAAGCGGGTCAAGCTGCGCTCAGGACACACATCCGTACCAATTGCCTTCTGCAATGCGTCATACTCAGGAACGATGACGCACCCGATCGGATGCTTACAGCCCGGCGAGTTCCCGATGCGAATCCGTCAATACGGCCACTCCGGGCAATTCGAAGTCTTGTGGTCGACGCCGTGGAAGCGGTCAACGCCATTCTGGTACTCCCGGATAAGATTTCCATCTTCGAGCCGATTGCAGGAGGCAGCATGGCCACCCTTGCCCTTGAGATATCCAAAGAGTAGTTTTCCATAGCCCAGCAGGTACATATCCTCGTAGGCCTGCTCGTAGACATTATTGCGGATCGTGCAGCTGCTTCCCTCTCCACCGCAACGGATGGTGCGCAGCCCCCAGACCCGGAAGAAATTATCCTCGATCTGAAGTTTCACCCGGGATTTCCCCTCGGCAAATATGGTATCGGTCTTTGGTCCCTCGGCATTGGCCCAGAAATAGTTGCCACGGATAATCGCTGAACCTGAAGTGGGCACCATACCGAACTGAAAACCATCTGCATGGGACTTTGGCGTCAGCGTCAGTGAGTGCATGTAGTTGTAGGTAACCTCGAGCCCATCGTTATTGCCACTGAGGAAGAACAGGTCTTCGCATCCACGGGTTTCCGTGCGATGGACCGAAAAATTCTGGTAATCGATAAGACGGAACACCTTGGTGGGAGAGGAGCACTCCACCAGACTGTACTCGATTCTAGTATTCGCGTGGTCGGTGGCCTTGACCGGATAGAAGGAGTCACAGCGGATGACCACATTCCGCAGTGTCACATTATCACTTTCAATGCGCAGGCAACCATCAATGACAACATTTTCAATCGTGGCCGGGGAACGTACCTTCATCGGTCCGCGATAGGTACGGGTTGGAAATGGTGCGACGACACCAGCCCCGATAGTGACACCGACATCCTGTGGTCGGACATGCCGGTAGGGGCCGATGACGAGTTCTGGCGGCGTCCTGGACAGAACATCTTGCTCCGTTTTACGGGTATCGTCTGCCGCCAGAGAAAAGCACGCCCCAACGGCAAGAACAATCGTCAGCAATCTTCGCATCTCAGCCTCCCTGTATCTCCTGCGCCAGCAGAATTATCGACCAAAGCATGCTTTTATGCTGACCGGGGATGGAAATCGTCGCCCGAGCCGTTTCTTTGCAAGTGCGATCGTCCCCCTCGATGCCAACCAGTCACCACCAGCTTCCCGCAAAATTCCACACTCGATACCAACCTATAGCCGGATAGTGACGACGACTCAGCCGCCGTTCACTGGCACCTGCGCCTTTTCCCTTCTATAAACCCTGCAGTGCTTTGCCTTGGGCTTTTGTCCTCCCAGCCAATTCAGGCATGGCCCAAAGAATTGTCGCGCCAAAACAATGAAAAGTGCGCTGGCAGTCTCTGAACAGGCAACTTTTACCTGCCCCTTCAAACGCATTCAGAACCAGATAGCCGACATCAATAAAACACAGGCATTGGAGCAAGCAGTGGCAGAAACAGCGACTTCCGGCGAAATCTGGCCGCTTTTCGTCTACGCATTGGCCATCCTGGGCCTGATTGCGCTGATGCTGGGCTTGTCCCACTTCCTGGGCCAGCGCCGCAGTGATCCCGCCACCCACGAACCCTACGAATCCGGCATCGTTTCCCAGGGCAGTGCACGGCTGCGATTCACGGTGAACTACTACGTCGTCGCGATACTTTTCATCATCTTCGACCTGGAGGCCGTGTTTCTTTTTGCCTGGGCGGTAGCCTTTCGCGAAGCGGGCCTCACAGGCTTCATCGAGGCAACCATCTTTATCACCATTTTGCTGGTAGGCCTCGTCTACCTGTGGCGTCTCGGGGCACTGGACTGGAGCGGCCGGCAACAAAGCCTGGAAGAGCGGCAAGGCGACAGGCCGCACTGAGGAGCAAAAATGCGCTGGACACTGACCCGGGCGCAAGCGCCCGAACCGGAACTGATCGCAAGTGAGAAGGCGGGAGACGAACCACCTGACCGCGACGTCCACCGCAATGTCCTGCTGGGCAAGCTGGAGGACCTGGTGGCCTGGGGGCGCGCAAACTCCCTGTGGCCTTTCAATTTCGGCCTGTCCTGTTGTTACGTGGAGATGGCGACCGCTTTCACCAGCCGTCATGACCTGGCCCGATTTGGCTCCGAAGTGATCCGTGCAACGCCGCGGCAGGCCGACCTTATCGTCATCTCCGGCACCGTTTTCCTGAAGATGGCACCGGTGATCCAGCGGCTCTATGAACAGATGGTGGAGCCGCGCTGGGTCATCTCCATGGGCTCCTGCGCCAATTCCGGTGGCATGTATGATATCTACAGCGTCGTGCAGGGCGTCGATCGTTTTCTGCCCGTGGACGTCTACGTGCCCGGCTGTCCACCTCGACCGGAGGCGTTGATGCAGGGCCTGACACTGCTGCAAAAGTCTGTGGCAGAGGATCGCCGCGAACTCAGCTGGGTCGTGGAGGATCAGGGAATCCGACGAGTGCCCCGTGTCAGCCAGCGGGACCTGCATCGGGAAGAGCGCATGCGTGCACAACAATTGCGTACGCCGGACTCAGTGTGAAAGGCGAAGGTGCCATGGGGGATGTGATCGCCGAATGCCAGCCGCCTCAGTCACCCTACCGGGCTGCTGCTGAGCAATTTGTGGCGGATCTACGCGAGCAACCCGGTACGCCAGGCTACTGGCTGCAACCGGACTGCCTCGATTTACCCACACTCTGGGTACAGCCGGGCACTCTGCTACCAATACTGATTGCACTGAAAAGAGAGCTCCCCCGGCCGTTTCGCATGCTCTATGACCTGAGCGCAATCGACGAGCGACTGCGAACCCGGCGTGGCCGGGAGCAAAGCCGGCAACCGGAAAGCGACTTTACCCTCGTCTACCACCTGCTCTCCCTGGAACGGGATCTGTTTATCCGCATCAAGGTGCCGCTGACAGAGACCGACCTGCGCATCCCATCCATTACCGGTATCTGGCCCAGTGCCAACTGGTACGAGCGGGAAGTATGGGACCTGTTCGGCATCGACTTCAGCGGCCACCCCAACCAGCGCCGCATCATGATGCCGGAAACCTGGCAGGGGCATCCGCTGCGCAAGGATCACCATGCCCGCGCCACGGAAAAAGATCCCTTCAGTCTCGATGAGAAAAAGGAACGGCGGGAGCAACAGGCACTGCTGTTCAAGCCGGAAGAATGGGGCATGAGCCGCTCCGGCGAAACCAGCGACTTCATGTTCCTCAACCTTGGGCCCAACCACCCCAGTGTGCACGGTGTCTTTCGTGTGGCGCTGCAACTGGATGGAGAGCGCATTGTCGATGCGGTGCCCGATATCGGCTATCACCACCGCGGCGCCGAGAAGATGGCCGAGCGGCAGTCTTGGCACAGCTACATCCCCTATACCGACCGGGTGGATTATCTCGGCGGCGTGATGAACAACCTGCCCTATGTGCTGGCACTGGAGCAGCTGGCCGGTATTACGGTGCCCCCGCGGGCACAGGTGATCCGGGTGATGCTGTGCGAGCTCTTCCGCCTCTCCAGTCACCTGGTGTTCTACGGCACCTTTGCCCAGGACGTAGGGCAGATGTCGCCGGTATTTTACATGTTCGAAGATCGCGAGCGCCTGTTCGGCATCGTCGAAGCCATTACTGGCGCCCGTATGCATCCATCCTGGTTTCGCATCGGCGGCGTCGCCATGGATCTCCCGCGGGGCTGGGAGCAGAAGGTTCGTGAGTTTATCGACTACCTGCCCGCACGCCTGCGGGAATACGAAGGGATGGTGCTGAAGAATGGCACGGTCAAGCGACGCACCCGGGGCATCGGGGTATACAACACCGAAGAGGCCATCGAGTGGGGCGTAACCGGTCCGGGGTTGCGCGCCACCGGTCTGGACTGGGACCTGCGCAAGCGCCGGCCCTATAGTGGCTATGAGCAGTTTGAGTTCGACATTCCCACTGCGGTGCACGGTGACAGCTACGATCGTTGCCTGGTACGCGCAGAGGAAATGCACCAGAGCCTGCGCATCATCCGCCAGTGCCTGGACAATATGCCCGGAGGTCCGGTGAAGGCCGAGCACCCGCTCACGACACCTCCGGACCGGCCGCGGACCATGCACGATATCGAGACCCTGATCCAGCATTTCCTCAATGCCAGCTGGGGCCCTGTCATGCCGGCGGGGGAAGTATGCGTACCCGTGGAGGCGACGAAAGGGCTCAACAGTTACCAGCTGGTCAGTGATGGCGATACCAGTGCCTACCGGGCCCGGATCCGCACGCCGTCGTTTCCGCACCTGCAGATGATTCCGCTGATTTCCCGGGGACTGATGGTGGCAGACCTGATCGCCATCATCGCCAGTATCGACTTCGTGATGGCGGATGTGGATCGCTAGGAACTGCCTATGACCAATCCAACCGGCAAAGTGTGGCAACGGATACCGGCACGGCAGGAAGGGCCAGCACCGGAACTGTCAACGGAAGAAATCCGTGCGATCGACGAGGAACGCAGTCACTACGAGAACGACGCCGCTGCCGGCCTGGAGGCACTGCGCATCGTACAGCGAGCGCGCGGCTGGATCTCCGATGACAGCCTGCGGGCGATCTCCGCTTATCTCGGGATCGCAGAGGCGGAACTGGAGGGACTGGCCACTTACTACCAGCTGCTGTTCCGCCGCCCGCCGGGCGCCGAGGTCCTTCAGCTGTGCAGAAGCTCCAGCTGTTGGATTCTCGGCTGTGAACAGCTGCAGGGTTGGCTGGAGCAGGAGCTGCAGGTGCGACCGGGAGAAACTACTGCAGACGGCATTTTTACCCTGCTGGAAAACCCCTGTCTCGGCGCCTGTGACCGGGCACCGGTAATGCTGCTCGGCGAGGCACTGCATACCAACCTGACAGAGGAAAAGCTGCGCGAGGTTCTGGCAGAAAAAAGACGACGGCATGCTGACCAATCCGCTGACTAAAAATATCGGCGCTGAGGATGTTGCGACCGACCTGCAGACCTATCGCGACAGCGATGGCTACGGTGGCTGGCTGCGCGCATTGAAAATGTCGCCGGACGAACTGACCCAGCTGGTACAGAAAGCCGGGCTCCGCGGCCGTGGCGGCGCCGGGTTCAATACCGGCCTCAAATGGAGCTTTGTTCCAACGGACCGCCGGGCCCATCCGGTCCGCTACCTGGTCTGCAACGCCGACGAAATGGAGCCGGGCACTTTCAAGGACCGGCTGCTGATGGAGCGGGATCCGCACCTGTTACTGGAGGGCATTGCCATCGCTGCCCACGCCATCGGTGCCGCCACCGCCTATATCTTTATCCGCGGCGAATACCATCTGGCGACGCAGCGCCTGCAGCGAGCCATCGACGAAGTTACTGAGTCCGGCCTGATCGCCGGCGAGACCACCAGCTTGGACCAGCCCCTGCAGATTTACCTGCACTGCAGTAGCGGCAACTACATCTGTGGCGAGGAGACCGCACTGCTGAATGCCCTGGAGGGCAAGCGCGCGATTCCGCGGGCGAAGCCCCCCTACCCGCAGGTCAGCGGCCTCTGGGGCAGGCCTACGGTGGTCAATAATGTGGAGACACTGTGCAACCTGCCGCATCTGCTCCTGCATGGTGCCGAGTGGTACCGGAAGCTCGGACGCGGTGAAGACAGCGGTACCAAGCTGTTCGGCGCCAGTGGCAAAGTGAACAATCCGGGCCTGTGGGAATTGCCCATGGGCACGCCGTTCCGCGAGGTGATCGAACACCATGCCGGCGGCCTGCGGGATGGGCTTACCCTGCGCGGCTTTTTGCCCGGCGGCGGCTCCACCGACTTCCTCGGCCCCCAGCACCTCGACCTGCCGATGGACTACGACACCGTGCGCAAAGCGGGCAGCAGGCTCGGCACCGGCACCATCACCGTGCTCGATGAGGCCACCTGCCCCATCGGTCTGGTGCTCAATCTTTCACGCTTCTTTGCCCGCGAATCCTGCGGCTGGTGCACACCCTGCCGGGATGGCCTGCCCTGGGTTGTGGAGATACTGCAGCGGCTGGAAAACGGTGAGGGGACAACCAATGACATCGAGCTGTTGCGGGAACATACCGCCCGTATGGGCCCCGGCAATACCTTCTGCGCCCTGGCCCCCGGTGCCGCGGAGCCGATCCAGAGTGCACTGAAACTCTTTGAGCAGGATTTTATCGATCATATCCAGGGCGGCGGCTGCCCCTTTCATTGAGGCCCCACCGGGCGAGCGATCACGGACGAACGACAGCATTATGCTAACCATTACCATCGACGGCGAAGAATGCGAAGCAGAGGCCGGGCAGAACCTGCTCAGTATCTGCCTTGCCCGGGGTATTGACCTGCCCTACTTCTGCTGGCATCCGGCCATGGGCTCAGTAGGTGCCTGCCGGCAGTGCGCGGTGATCGAGCACAAAGACGAGCAGGACCAGCAGGGGCAGCTGGTGATGAGCTGCATGACTGCGATCCGCGATGGCGGTCGCTACAGCGTGGACGCACACGCCGCGCGGGAATTCCGTGGCGGCATCATCGAAAACCTGATGACCAATCACCCCCACGACTGCCCGGTTTGCGAGGAAGGCGGCGAGTGCCACCTGCAGGACATGACGGAAATGACCGGGCACACGGTGCGGCGTTACCGGGGGCCCAAGCGTACTCACCGCAACCAGTACCTGGGGCCGTTCATCAATCATGAAATGAACCGCTGCATCGCCTGCTACCGCTGCACCCGCTATTACCGCGACTACGCCGGTGGCAGCGACCTGGAGGCGCTGGGCCGCAACAATCAGGTCTACTTCGGTCGCCATGAGGACGGCCGCCTGCTGAACGGCTTCAGTGGCAACCTGGTGGAGGTCTGCCCCACCGGGGTATTCACCGACAAGACCTTCAGCCGCCACTACGTGCGCAAGTGGGACCAGCAGATGGCGCCGTCGATCTGCGAACACTGCGGCGTCGGCTGTAATACCGCACCCGCGGCACGCCAGCCGGGGCGCCCCGGGGATCCGTGGCTGCGCCGGGTGACCAACCTCTACAACCGCGATATCAACGGCTACTTTCTCTGTGACCGCGGGCGCTTCGGATACGAGTATGCCAACAGCCCGGCCCGCCTGAGCCAGGTACTGGAACGGGATAATGTCGATGTGATCGGGTCCAGCGCCGGAGAGGGAGTGCTCTCCCATCGGGAAATCCCGCCCGGAGAAGGTGTCGAGGCTTTCGCCCGCCATCTGGAAGACCAGGGGCCCGGCAAACACCTGCTGCTCGGGATCGGCTCGCCGCGCAGCTCGCTGGAAAACAATTTTGCCCTGCGCACTCTGGCCGGTGCCGAACATTTCTATGCCGGACTCGGCGCCACCGACCTGCAACTGCTGCGGTTGGTGGACACCATCCAGCGCGACGACCGCATCCGCAGCGCAACAACCCCGGAAATCGAACAGGCAGATGCCATCCTGATCCTCGGCGAGGATATCGACAATACCGCACCACGGGTGGCGCTCGCAGTGAGGCAGGCGGCCCTGAATCACCGCCGCCAGCGCGCAGCAGAGCTGAAGATTCCCGACTGGCAGGATGCCGCCGTGCGTCAGCTGCCTGCACCACCGGTGCCGATCATTTTTGTCGGCTGGGAGATCCCCCCTCTGGCAGACTGCTGCACGAACCAGATGATCGGCACTCCTGAGATCCTGGTCAGTTTTGCCGAAGCGGTGCTCGCTACTATTCGCAAAGGCTCTGGCGACAAGGACATACTGCCGGCAGGTACTGAGGCATCACAGGACAGTGACATCGGTGAAGTCGCTACCGAGACGGCCCAGGCACTGGCCGCGGCAAAACGGCCACTGGTGATCGCTGGCTGTGGCGCCAGGCAACCGGGCCTGCTGCGCGCGGCGGGGCTGATCGCGACCGCACTGGCGGAGAAAAAAGGCAACGCGGTCAATACCTACCTGGCCTGCCCCGAAGTGAACAGCCTCGGACTGGTGCAACTGCTGGCATCCGGGGACATGCACCTGGAGCGGCTGCAGGGCATCGTCACGGAAGCACGACAAAAGGGCACAGCGGTGACCCTGGTCGTTCTGGAGAATGACCTCTCGCGGCGTCTGGAGCGGTCGCAGGCCCGAAACCTTCTCGCCGAGGCAGATACGGTTATTGCCCTGGACCACCTCCCCAACGATACCACCCGACGCGCGCACCTGGTCTTTCCAACCGCGGCCACACCCGAGTGCCAGGGTAGCGTGGTCAACAGCACTGGCCGCGTGCAGCGTCACTATGGCGTTTATGAGGGTATCGGCTTTATCCAGGAGGGCTGGCGCTGGCTGGCAGATGCGCTCAGTGCCAGCAACCAGCACAGTGATTCCGCCGACCAGATACGCAGCTGGCAGCACTGCGACGATGTGATCCGGACTCTGGCAGAAACCCTGCCGGTATTTTCCAAGTTGCCGGCCGTCTCAGTCACCGTGCCGGAAGGGTTTCTGGTGGCGCGCCAGAGTCACCGTGCCAGTGGCCGCACCGCCATCGGTTCAGCCAGGCACGTGGCCGAACTGCCGCCACCGGAGGATACCGATGCACCGCTCAGTTACTCCATGGAAGGCATACACGATCCCGCGGCCTCAACGCTGCAGGCAATGATCCGCGCACCAGGCTGGACCTCCAACCAGTCGATTCACCAGTTTCTTCACGGCATCAATGGACCACGCATCGGCCGGCCTGAACCGGTAACCCTGCAGAGAACCACAGCCCCCCTGCCCCACTGGCAGTCGGTGGAATTGCACGGGAGCCGCCATCAGCCCGGCGAAAACAAGGATGCTAAAGGCTTGCTCGCCATACCGCTGTATCGACTGATCGGCAGCGGTGAGCTCAGCAACAGTGCCGAAGGGATCGCCAGTGTGATGACAGAGGCCTTCGCCAAAATACATCCCGCAGACGCCGCAGCGCTGGACATCAATCAGGGTGACGAGATACAGCTCAGCCTCGGCGAAACCAGCCTGCAACTGCAATCGCAGCTGGACTTTGAAATCGCCCCCGGCGTAATCGGGCTCCCCTGCGGCCTGCCGAAATTCGGTGACATCGCGGCCCTCTTGCCTTCGCAGGCGCGCATCATAAGAGTCATCCGTTACGGCCAGAAGATGGAGGGCGACGACTGTTGAGTTCCTCCATCTTCATACAGCTGGTGAATATCTTCGGCATACTCACCACGATCGTGCTGCTGGCGGCACTGCTCACCTGGGTGGAACGGCGACTTCTGGGCTTCTGGCAGGACAGGCCGGGCCCCAACCGGGTTGGCCCCTTCGGCCTGTTACAGGTGGTCGCGGACATGATCAAGCTCTTCTTCAAGGAAGATTTTATCCCGCGCTTTGCAGACCGCCCCGTGTTCGTCCTCGCTCCCACCCTGGTGATGGCCACCATGCTGCTGGGATTTGCGGTAGTCCCGTTCGCACCGGGTATCGGTATCGTGGACCTGAATGTGGGCCTTCTGTTTGTGCTCGCCATGTCCTCGCTGGCCGTCTACAGCGTGGTGCTCGGCGCCTATGCCTCCAACAACAAATACGCCCTGCTCGGCGGCTTGCGGGCCGCGGCGCAGACGGTTTCCTACGAAGTTTTCATGGGCATCAGCCTGATGGGCGTGGTCATGCTGGCGGGCAGTTTCAATCTTCGCGATATCGTGGCTGCACAGGCCGATGGCTGGTTTGTGCTGCCGCAACTTCTGGGCTTCGTGATCTTTTTTATCGCCGGGATCGCCGAGAGCCATCGGTTGCCATTCGACCTGCCGGAGGCGGAACACGAACTCACGGCCGGCTTTCATACCGAGTATTCCAGTATGAAATTCGGCATGTTCTTTGTGGGCGAGTACCTGTCCGTCATTCTTATCTCGGCGCTGGTTACCACATTGTTTCTCGGCGGCTGGCTCGGCCCTTGGTTACCACCACTGGTCTGGTTCAGCCTGAAAACGGCACTGCTGGTCTGTGTCTTCGTACTGCTGCGTGCGGCCCTGCCGCGCCCTCGCTATGACCAGCTCATGCAATTCGGCTGGAAAGTACTGTTGCCACTGTCACTCGCCAACCTGCTGGCCACCGGGGGGATACTGCTATGGCTCCAGTAATACGAGAGGGACCGGCATCGTGATCAGTCAATTACGCAGTCTCTGGCTGGTGTTTCGCCACCTGTTTACACCACGGGTCACCGTGGAGTACCCGGACGAAAAACCCTATCTGGCACCGCGCTATCGCGGTCGGATCGTGCTGACGCGGGAACCGGATGGCAGCGAACGCTGCGTGGCCTGCAACCTCTGTGCGGTGGCCTGCCCCCCGGACTGCATTTCCCTGCAGAAAGCCGAAGACGAAAACGGGCGCTGGTACCCGGCCTATTTCCGCATCAATTTTTCCCGCTGCATTATGTGCGGCCTGTGCGAGGAAGCCTGCCCGACCTACGCCATCCAGCTCACTCCGGATTTCGAGATGTGTGAGTACGACCGCCAGAACATGGTCTACGAAAAGGAGGACCTGCTGATCAGTGGCACGGGCAAGTATCACGATTACAGCTTCTACGGTGTCGCCGGCAAGGCTGTAGTCGGCAAGGACAAGGGCGAAGCGGAAAATGAACGCGAACCCGTGGATATCCGCGGGCTGAACCTCTGACCACAGCAGGGAGGAACAGGAGCCAGGACATGTCGATATTTTTTTACTTCAGTGCAGCGATAGCGCTCATCGCCACCCTGTTCGTCATCACGGCGCGCAATGCCGTGCATGCGCTGCTGTACCTGATCGTTTCCCTGCTGGCGATTGCGCTGATCTTTGTCCTTTATGGCGCCCCCTTTGCCGCGGCTCTGGAGGTCATCGTCTACGCGGGCGCGATCATGGTGCTGATACTGTTCGTGATCATGATGATGAACCAGGGTGATGCGTCAGTAGAGCAGGAGCGCCAGTGGCTGGCGCCAGCGGCATGGATTGGACCCGGACTGCTGTCAGCGATTCTTCTGCTCCTGTTCCTGTTGCTGATCGGTACCGGTGCGCACTCTGGAGACGTGCATTACGTGGGCCCGAGGCAGGTGGGCGCGGCGCTGTTTGGCCACTACCTGCTCGCCGTTGAACTCGCGTCGATGGTGCTGCTGGCGGGCCTCGTCGGGGCCTTTCACCTGGCCCGCCGCGACAACCCGGAAGCGGAGAGACCCGGGCATGACTGACGTGACTCAGGCCAGTGCCGATATCGCCCTGCAGCACGGCCTGCTGCTGGCATCTGCGCTCTTTTGCCTCGGGCTCATCGGGATGCTGGTGCGGAGAAATGTACTCTTCATGCTGATGAGTGTGGAGATCTGCACGAATGCAGCCGCGCTCGCCTTCGTTGTGGCCGGTGCGCACTGGGGCAACGCCGATGGACAGGTGATGTTTGTTTTTGCCATCACCGTGGCGGCGGCCGAGATCGCCATTGGTCTGGCCCTGGCCCTGCACTTCTACCGCCACCACAAGACGGTGGATATCGACCAGCTGAGCGGGATGCGGGGGTGATATGCCGAGTCTGCTGGCACTGATACCACTGCTGCCACTCACCGGCTTCCTGCTGCTGGTAACCAGTGCACTGTTACGGCCGCGGCCAGTGTCAGAAACACCCGTCGCCGTGATTGCGGTCGGGGCGGTCGGCCTCTCGGCCGTCGCCAGTCTTGCACTTTTTCTCGGGCAATTTGTGCAAAACCCCGCCGCCGAACACACCTATACCGCGGGATCCTGGATGGCGGCAGGGTCTCTGCAACTGGGCTTTGACCTGTACGCCGACTGGCTGACCGTGGTCATGTTGCTGGTGATTTCCGGTGTCGGCTTTCTGATCCATCTCTACTCCACGGGCTACATGCGCGGCGACGGTGACTTCCGGCGCTATTTCGCCTACCTGAACCTGTTCGTGGCGGCCATGCTGTTGCTGGTGCTGGCGGACAATCTGGTGTTGCTCTACCTGGGCTGGGAGGGCGTGGGCCTGTGCAGCTATCTGCTGATCGGGTTCTGGTATCGCAACCGGGACAACGGTCAGGCGGCCATCAAGGCGTTTCTGGTCACCCGCATCGGGGACACCGCCCTCGCCATCGGACTGTTTCTGCTGTTCAGGGAGTACGGCACCCTGCAGATCCGCCCGCTGCTGGAGGCAGTCACCGCCAGCCCGCAGCAACCAGTCGTCACCATCGCCGCATTACTGTTGCTGGGCGGTGCAGTGGGCAAGTCGGCCCAACTGCCACTGCAGACCTGGCTCCCCGATGCCATGGCCGGCCCCACACCGGTCAGCGCCCTGATCCATGCGGCCACCATGGTCACCGCCGGCGTTTACCTGATTGCGCGCCTGCACCCGCTCTTTGCCCTCTCCAACCTGGCGATGGCCACCGTGGCGACCGTGGGCGCACTGACACTGCTACTGGCAGGCTGCAGTGCGCTGGTCCAGACCGATATCAAACGGGTACTGGCCTACTCCACCATCAGTCAGCTGGGCTACATGTTCCTAGCCCTCGGTGTCGGTGCCTGGTCTGCGGCCATCTTCCACCTGGTGACCCATGCCTTTTTCAAGGCGCTGCTGTTTCTGGCGGCAGGCTCCATCATCCTGAGTCTCCACCACGAGCAGGCACTGGAAAAGATGGGGGGCCTCTATCGCAGGCTGCCGTTCACCTTTGCCACCTTCGCCGTGGGTTGTGCCTGCCTGGCCGCCCTGCCGTCCACTTCCGGCTTCTTCAGCAAAGAAGCCATTCTCGCCGGTGCCTGGGGTACCGGTCAGGGCGCACACCTGTTCTGGTGGGCTGGCATCCTGGGCGCGGTGATTACCGGCGCCTATACGGCACGGCTGCTGCTGAAAGTTTTCTTCGGCAAGCCCGGGAGTGCCAGCACCCATTGCACCGATGCCAATCGCACGGCGATGCGACTGCCGCTGCTGGTGCTCGCGATCCTCGCACTGGCCGGTGGACTGCTCGCGCCACCATTGCAGGACGTTTTCAGCACCGGAGAAGCCCTGCATCCACCCACCTGGACGATCGTCCTTGCCAGTATTGCGCCGATCCTCGGCGCCCTGCTGGCATGGCAGCTTTTCCGTCGTCGAGCACCGCGGTTGTCGAACTCCGGGCTGGCATTTTTCTGGCGCCACGGCTGGGGCTTCGACACGCTCTACTCCTGGCTGCTGGTCCGCCCCTTTCGCTGGCTGGCACAGCTGAACCGCAATGACATCATCAACGCACTATGGGCGCTTGTCGCTACTGCCAGCCGCCACCTGCACGGCCTGCTCAGCCTGTCCCAGAGTGGACAGCTGCGCTGGTACCTGGCCACTGTTGCCGGCGGACTCACGCTTTTCCTGCTGATGGTGGTGCTGCTGTGATCCTTGCGCTGCTCATTGTCCTGCTCGCAGCTGGTGGCATGATCGCCGGCCTCTGTGAACGTGTGCGCAAAGGCAGCGCGCGCTGGCTCGCGTTGGCGATCCTGGTGGCGGCCTCGCTGCTGTTACTGGGGGAGGTGAGTGCTTTTCCCGCTTCCGACAGCGGCGCGGGATGGTGGTATGAACTTTCCCTGCCCTGGATTCCGCGTTTCGGTATTCACTTCCACCTGGCGATGGACGGACTCAGTTTCAGCCTGTTGCTGCTGACCCTGGCGATGGGGATTTTCGGTTTGCTGGTTACCTGGAACCAGGTGAGCGATCGACGCGGTTTTTTCTACGCGAACTATCTCTGGGTGCTGGCGGGCATCACCGGCGTCTTTACCGCGGTAGACCTGTTCCTGTTTTTCTTCTTCTGGGAAGTGATGCTGATACCCATGCTGCTGCTCATCGCCATCTGGGGCTATGAGGGGCGCACCGCAGCGGCGATCAAGTTTTTCATTTTCACCCAGGCCAGCAGCCTGCTGATGCTGGTGTCGATTATTGCCCTGGTGTTCATCCACTTCCGGACCACCGGCGAGGTGACCTTCGGCTACCAGGCCCTGCTCTCCACGCGGATAGACCCGGAAACCGCCTACTGGCTGATGCTCGGTTTCTTCCTTGCCTTTACGGTAAAACTGCCATCGATTCCGTTTCACCCCTGGCTGCCGGATGCGCATACCCAGGCGCCGACGGCCGGCAGCATCCTGCTCGCTGCGGTTCTGCTCAAAACCGGTGCCTATGGGCTGATGCGCTTTACCCTGCCGCTGTTCCCTGAGGCCTCGCAGGCTTTTGCGCCGGTGGCGATGACACTGGGGGCCATCAGCGTCGTTTACGGTGCGGTGCTGGCTTTTGCCCAGAGCGACATGAAACGCCTGGTGGCCTATTCCAGTATCAGCCATATGGGCTTCGTACTGCTGGGGGTCTATGCGTTCAACGCCATCGCCATGCAGGGGGCGGTGGTCCAGCTGTTTGCCCACGGGCTGAGCACCGCGGCACTGTTTGCCCTGGTGGGCGCCCTGCAGCACCGGCTGCACACCCGTGACATGAATCGCATGGGCGGACTCTGGGAACCACTGCCAAAGCTGTCGGCGTTCGTGCTGTTTTTTGCCGTTGCCTCTCTCGGCCTGCCGGGCCTCGGGAATTTCGTGGCGGAATTCCTCGTATTACTGGGCAGTTTCGGACGCAGCGCGCCGCAGGCCATCATCGCGGCGCTCGGCATGATCGGTGCTGCCCTCTATGCACTGGTCATGGTGCAGCGGTCGCTCTTCGGGCCGCCCTCGCCGAGGCAGGAAGGCAGCGCCCATGTCGGCAGCCCTGCTGCCGGGGGTGCCTCTGCGCCCCCGGTTGATCTCTCCGCACGAGAGTGGCTAGCGTTGCTGGCCCTGGCCCTGGCGCTGCTGTTCATCGGCCTGCGGCCGCAACCGTTGATGGACAGTGTCGCACCCGCGCTCGAGAAAGCGCTGGCTGACCTGCCGCCAGCAGAGGCGGCCGTCTCAGCCCGGCAAAGCCCAGGCCTCGGAGGAGGAGGAAAGCCATGACCATCATGGAACTCCATGCCATCCTGCCGCTGCTGACTCTGACCGGCGGCATTGTGTGCCTGATGCTGCAGGTCGCGTTTTTCCGCAGCCACGGGGCGGCCCTTGGCACCACCCTCGTCGTGCTATTGCTGGCAATCTGCGCCTCCCTGCTGGTCGCCGCTGGACTCGGCAACGGTATTCCCTCGGTACAGGCCACCGCGCTGTTGCTGGTGGATCGGCAGGCACTGTTGCTCTGCACGTTGCTGCTACTGGCAGGCGTCGCCGTTGCCATCCTCGGTCGCAGCTACCTGCGCAGTCGGGCAATCATCCCCTCGGCAACGGATCATCCCGAGGCGTTTTATATCCTGTTGCTGCTGTGTCTGCTGGGCGCCTGCACGCTCGCCTGTGCCAGTCACTTCGCCAGTTTCTTTCTGGCTCTGGAGCTGGTCGGGCTGTCGCTCTACCCATTGCTGGGCTTCCCCCTGACCGGCAATGGGTTCGCTGCGCAGGAGCGGGAACCGGCGATGGAATCGGCCATCAAGTACCTGCTGCTCTCGGCGCTCACCAGCGCTCTGGGGCTGTTCGGCATTGCACTGGTATACGGCGCCACCGGCGCACTGGAATTCGCCGCTGTGGCCGCCGCCATCGAGGGACCGGCAGCTGCCTCCGGACTGATGCAGGCGGGTGTCACGCTGGTCCTCGCAGCCATGGCCTTCAAGCTCTCCCTGGTGCCGTTCCATATCTGGACCCCGGACGTGTACCAGGGCGCCCCAACGCCTGTTACGGCGCTGATCGCCACCGTCAGTAAAGCCGCCGCCGTGGCGATACTGTTGCGGCTGCTGACACTGTCGGGGCTGGGTGAAGAGACGATCACCACCTCACTGCTCACGGTACTGGCGGTGGCAAGTATCCTCGGCGGCAACCTGCTGGCCCTGATGCAGGATGATGTGAAACGCCTGCTGGCCTATTCATCGATTGCCCACATCGGCTACCTGGCAGTGGCATTGCTGATCGACGGGGCTTTCGGTGGCGAGGCCGCCCTCTACTATCTGATTGCCTATATCGTCACCACACTGGGCGCCTTTGCCACCGTCAGTCTGGTGGCGGATGAGGCTGTCACCGATGTGGATCGCCACAACGCAGCGGGCATGGATCCCTGCGCGGGCACATACTTTGCCGGTTTGTTCTGGCGCGCGCCGCTGCTGGGAGGCTGCTTTGCCGCCATGCTTTTGTCGCTGGCGGGCATCCCCCTGACCATCGGTTTTATCGGCAAGTTCTATATTTTTGCCGCCGGCATCGAGGGGGAACTGTGGCTGGTGATCAGTGCGGTCATTGTTGGCAGTGCCCTGGGCCTCTTCTATTACCTGCGCCTGCTACTCGCGCTCTTCCGGCGGGATCACCAGCGTGCAGCCGCGAATGGCACGGCACGACAGGTTTCCCTGGACGGACAATTACTGTTGCTCGTGCTGTCCGTGACCCTTCTCGCACTCGGTGTCTTCCCCCAGCCCTTGATCAATTGGCTACATGCACTATATACATAGCGAGGGTATGATGATTTTCAGGACAGAAAACACCCGCTTTCGCGCCGCAAAGAACCACAACTATTCAAAGGCCCGCCGATGAAGACGTTTAAACAGGCGTATGAAGTTCTCAAGGACGCCGAGAAGTTCCACCGTGATATCGCTGACTTTTACCGCCACTTGATGGAAAAGTCGGACGATAGCCGCACCCAGCTCCTGCTCAAGCACATGATCGAGCACGAAGAGCGCATGGCAAAAAACCTGGCTAATTACGGCGAGGTCGCCCAGCACAAGGTCATGAAGACCTGGCTGCAATACACCCACGAGGAGTCCGTGAAGGACTTCATCCACGGCCTCGAGCTGAGTGATCCGCCCACCATCAAGGAGATCAACACCATGCAGAGGGCGGTGGATCGCTACTTCTCCGACCTCTACGAGGCCGTTTACGGTGCCATCGAGTCTGCCGAGGTCAAAGAGGTATTCGAGGATCTCAAGCAGATTCAGGACAAGGAACGGATCACCCTGTCTATGGCGACCAATTCTCTCTGGGATATGTAAGCGGGATACCGCCTCCCGCACTGCCCTGTGTCACTTTTGCCACGTCGCCGCTCCGGCGAGTGGCGCTCTTTTTCACAAGCAGAGTCCTGTTTGTGACATGTGTAATTTATTGGGCTTTTTGTGCCTTGTTTGCTGCATCGATGGCTGGTGCAGGGAGCTTGCCCGCAGGGACTACGAAACAAAATTGAGCATGACATTCACCACCAGCGCATTGGCAATATCGATAAAAAAAGCACCGACCAGGGGAACGACCAGAAATGCCTGGGGCGAGGGTCCATGGCGTTCGGTAACCGCCGTCATGTTGGCCAGTGCAGTGGGTGTTGCACCCAGGCCCAGGCCGGCAAAGCCCGCGGCCATCACTGCCGCATCGTAATCCCGCCCCATCACCCGAAAGACGAAAAATACGACGTAGAGGGTGATTGCGATCACCTGTCCTGCCAATAGCAGAACGATCGGTCCGGCGAGCCCCAGCAGTGTCCAGAGCTGCAGGCTCATCAGCGACATCGCCAGGAAGAGGCCCAGGCTCAGGTCTGAGATCAGCGCCAGTATGGCAGTACCGGTGGGCCATGACAGCTGCTTGAACATCAGCGGAATCGTGTTCGTCATCAGGATGCCGGCGAACAGGCAGCTGACAAAGAGCGGCATGTTGATCCCGAGATGCTTCAGCAGCATATCCAGGTGCAACCCGATCCCGATCGCGATGCTGATCATCAGGATTGCGTTTAGCACCGAGTCCACGCTGATAGTCTCGGCTTTCTTGTCCTGCGGGATCCCTACCGTGATGTGCTCATGGCTGCCGGACTTGAGCTGATAACGGGTCACGAGGAAATTCGCAATCGGTCCACCGACGATACCGCCAAGAATCAACCCGAATGTCGCACAGGCGAGTCCGATTTCCATGGCGTCGGTAATGCCATAGGACTCCTCCAGCATCGCAGCCCAGGCGATTGCCGTGCCATGCCCACCGCTGAGCGAAATACTGCCACCAAGGACGCCCACCACAGGGTCCAACCCGGCCAGGGAAACCACACCCACGCCAATCAGGTTCTGCAGGAAAAGCAGCCCGACGGCGAGCAGAAGCAGCATCAATAACGCCCGCCCCCCTGCCAGCAGGCTGCTGATACGGGAAGAAAGACCGATGCAGGTAAAGAAAACCACCAGGAAGATGTCCCGTTCCCTAAGGTCGAAAACGAAGACGCGGTCAGTGATGAGATACACCAGGAAAAAGAAGAGGGAAGCCAGTACACCGCCAGTGACTGGCTCCGGTATGTTGTAGTGGCGCAGTACGCCCGCCCTGGCGGTCAGGTATTTGCCTAGGAACAGGACCAGGATGGCGATGATGAGAGTCTGCCGCGGGTCCAGAGCATATTCCACAGGGTCCTCCCGGCCTCAGCGCATTGTTTCAGTGACAACAAAGATAGGCCAGGAACCGGTGATAGTGCAGGGGGACGTATCGCGGAAGAACAGAGGATCCCCTTTCGCCATCCGGCCAACATGAGACCAACGGTCCCGGTGTATCCGGCTGTTTCAGCTTTCAGGGGCTCCCGGATCAGCGAGGTCCACTTCCAGGCAGGAAGCAATCAGGTTGCGCTTGCTGAAGTTGTAGCGGCTCACAATCCCGACCAGATCCTCTTTGCCGAGCAGTCGACGGGTGATCGCATTGAGTTGAAAACCCTGTCGCTGGAGATCCTGTGCCTCTCCCGCGAGACTGACAAGGTAGTCATACTTTTCCTGCAGGCGCTCCCTGCCCCGCTCAACCACGCCCCGGTGGGGGCACAGGATGGTATCGAAATCCCGGGCCAGTACTGCGCGCATGCTCTTGAGCAGCGTCGCAACATCTTCATCGCTCCGCAGCATCTTGAGGTAGTTGGCGATATACAGGTCTGCACTGAAGAGCCAGCCCCGCTCCGGCAGCAGATAGCAGTGCATATCCTTCGCATGTCCGGGGGTAAAGATGGCTTCCGCCCGCTCATCTCCAATGATCAGCTGGTCCGGCAACGGGCGCGCCTCGGCCCTCCCGGCAGCACCCCAGAACAGTCTTTGCAGGGACGGGATACGGAATCCGCGCCTGAGGATGTCGGCGGTCAGTGCCGGAGCCTGGGGCTGTATACCTGTCAGCCGGTGAATCGCACCGGCGTTGCCGCTGTGATCCTCGTGATGGTGTGTCAGCAGCAACTGCTCCAGCGGCCGCGATTCGATAAAGGATCTCACATGGCGCCACTGATTGCTCGGTCCCGTATCGATCACGGTGCCGCCCAGCCGGTAGACGATAAAGGTGGTATTCACACCCAGATTGAATCGGCCGACCCGAATCCCGTCGAGATCGTGATGGCGATAGGTGGAGAGAACAGACATGGGGCTCCGATTGCGTTCATGCCTCGCGTGGCCAATGCGGTGACCCGGGACACAGGAAACAGATAATCGAACCCATTGTCATTCAGGGCAACCCGACGCTGAATAGCCAGACGGCTGTTTCCGGTTGACCAAACCTTTCCCGTTGTGAGTGGTGGGGCGAGGGGGCGGAGCTTCAGTTCGTCAATGCCAGGCGCAGCTGCAGGCCCCACTTGGATGTGGTGCCGGAGGTGACCCACGCCACCTCGCCAGCACTGTTCAGGATCACCAGGGTCGGTGTGACCCGCACGCCCCAGGTTCCGCTCAGGGCACCACTGGGATCGTTCAGTGTGGGAAGGGACCAGCCCTTGTCGGTAAGGTAATCGGCCACCTCCGTATCGCTGCCGGATTGCAGGGCAACGGTCAGCACCTGGTGATCAGCGGCGAGTTCATCCACCATCGGCGACACGATGCGGCAGTAGCCGCACCAGGTGGCCCAGAAATACAGCAGTACCGGGCCGCGGTCTGTCAGCGTGACGAGATCGACGGCGTCACCGCCGAGGGTCTTCCCCATCAGCGGCGGCAGTCGGCCGCGGGGGATATCCCGCTGCTGGTAGAGCCCCACGGCGGTGACCAGCACCGTGAGCAACACCAGGAATACGGCACCCTGGCGCAGGGTGGCCAGCCATTTGCGGGACATCAGTACAGCCTCCCCGAATCGCCGATCAGTACTTCACCGAACAACCATAGGCGCGCGAAGAGGCAACCTGGATAGCCTCGCCAGTCATGGAAGCATCCAGCGCAGCGGCCACATAGTTATTGGACTTGGGGATCACCGCCGGGTTGGCGGAGTCGTTGTCATCGATGGCGCCGGCGTAGACCACCTGGCCTTCCGGGTTGATGATGAACATATGCGGTGTGGTCTTGGCACCGAAGGCGCGACCCATGTTGCCATCGGTATCCAACAGGAAAGGCGCGCTGGCCTTGAGGTTGTGACTTTTGGCCACCTCCAGTGCCTGCGCGGGATCCAGGTGCCCCTGCTTGCCCTTGGCGGAAGAGATCACGGTCAGCCACTGGATTCCCTCGCCGGTATACTTTTCCTGCAACGCCTGCATGTTGCCGCTGCCATAGTGCTTTTTCACGTAGGGGCAGTCCTTGTTGAACCACTCGATCACCAGCCACTTGCCGGCATAATTCTCCAGGGTATGGGTTTTGCCGGCGGCATCCACTTCGCTGAAAGCCGGGGCCTGTTCACCGGGCACTGCCGCTGCCATGGCCAGGGCGGGTACAGCGAGCAACAGCGAAAATATCCAGCGGCTCAGGTTATGTGAGTTTTTCATGGTGTGTCGTCCTCTTTTGATTGACGCAGTGAATCCTCGAACAGTCCGGTAATCATGCTTTCCTGCAGTATCTGTGGCAGCAGTCGCGGACGGCTGGCACCGGGCGCATACCAGGCGTACACCGGTACGGAATTACGGCCCAGTGCTGCCAGCGCGCGGGTGATTTCCGGGTTGTGGTCGGTCCAGTCGGCCCGTACCAGATAGACATCGTTGCGCTCAAAAACCTGCTGGATCTCGGGCAGGTCGAGCACCAGTTTTTTATTCACCTGACAGGTGATGCACCAGGCGGCAGTGTAGTCGATAAAGACACCGCGCCCCTGTTGTCGGGCATCTTCAATGGCAGCGGGATCAAACGGTTGCCAGGCACCGGACTCGGCCAGTGGAGACTTGCCCTCCCGGAATTGCAGGGCGGAAAAAGCCACTACCAGTGCAGTGATGGAAACCAGGTAGCCGACAATGCGGCCGCCCCGCCTGATGGTCCGCCCCAGCCAGATGGCAAACACCAGTGCCACCAGCAGCAGCGTACCGATCAGCCAGCCGTCCTCTCCCAGCAAGCGACCCAGTACCCACAGCAGCCAGATAACGGTCAGGTAGAGCGGGAAGGCCAGGAACTGGCGCAGCTTGTCCATCCACGGGCCGGGCTGGGGCAAACGTCGCAACAGGGGCGGGCTGGCACAGAGCAACACAAACGGCGCCGCCAGGCCAGCACCCAGGGCCAGGAAAATGGCCATGGCAGAGACTGCCGGCAGTACCGCTGCCGCGCCCAGGGCCGCCCCCATAAACGGGCCGGTGCAGGGCGCCGCCACGAACACCGCCAGTACACCGGTGGCGAAACTGCCGCCGCGACTGCTGCCGGCCAGGTTCATCAGTTTATGGCCGAATTCGAACAGGCCGCTGAAAGACAGCGCCATTAGCCAGAACAGCGCGATCAGTGCCAGCACCACCGGCGCTGACTGCAACTGGAATCCCCAGCCCACTGCCGCGCCGCCAGCGCGCAGCGCCAGTAACAGCGCCCCGAGGGCGGCAAAGGTCGCGAGCACCCCGGCCCCATACAACAACGCCTCGCGCATCCGGTGACCGGCACCACTGTTGATCAGCCCGAACACTTTGATCGACAGTACCGGGAACACACAGGGCATCAGGTTCAGGATCACACCGCCGGCAAAAGCCGCCAGCACCAGCAGCCACAGGGATTGCCCCGTCGACCCCTCCGCCAGGCCGAACGGAACCTGCTCGAGGGACCAAGCCTGTGTGCCATCACTGACGACAAAACCGGCACTTTGCGCCGGCGCTGCACCGGGCACGCGCTGAAAACGAAAAACGAGGCTGCCATCCTGGCGTTGAACTTCTGGTTCGGCGGCGGTCAGCAGCGCGCCGTCCAAAGGAAATACGTCCGGCGTTTCGGCGCTGCCCTGCAGGGTGAGGACAACCTCTTCGCCCTCCTCCGCCAGACCGCTTGCCTGCCACGGGCTGTCTGCCTGCGGTTTTGGTACCCGGGCCAGGAAGCGGGCCACCAGGTCCCGGTCGCCGGCGTCCCAGGCGCTTCTCTCCATCACCGGCCGCTCCAGCCGCAGGGTGCCGAAGCCGGGAATGCAATCGATTTTACAGACCAGCCACTCCAGGTTGGCTTCCATCACCACCTGGCCGGCATCCTGCTGCGGTGTCACTGGCATCAGGTAAGCGACATTGCCCTCGTAACCGAGGATGGTGAGGTGTTCGATGGGCAGGCGTTTGGGAAAGGGCCAGAGGATATCGCCGATTTCAGCGCCTTCAGCGGTGAGGTCAAAGCGCGGCGCCGCGCCGGAGTCACCCGCGTTACGCCAGTAGACATGCCACTCCGGGTCCACCTCGAAATAGAAGCCGATGGTCGCGGGTTCTCCGGCGGCAAAGGCCTCCGGTGCCAACCAGCGCACCTGCACGTGATCGCCGCTGGCAGACTCCTGGGCAGCGACGTGTGCTGTTGCCCAAAGCAACAAGAGAGTCAAAACCGCTTTGACAATATTCTTGCGAAATAACACTAAGAACTTTCTCCCTCCAGGCAGGCTCCTGACCGGCAGACTTATCGTTTTTCTTACGCCCTCGATACCTGACTGGATCGCCTTCAGATCGGACAGACGATCCGGAAAAAAATCCAGCGCTGGCCTAGGCCCACGTGCATCGCGTCGGATGGTTGGTGGTGACGAGATGCCAGAAACTGATTTTCCAGTCACCATCTGTCTTTATTGCCGCAAAAATATTACAGATGGCTTTTACATGGGGCTCATGCGACCGTTCCCGCTCAAAAACCACCATCAATGTCGCCGTGCCATCAGCCGCAATGTTCTGACTTTCCACTCTGACCTTCCCGAAGGGATATTGGTCCAGGCGCAGCGTCTCACGTAACAGCTCAACCATCTTCGGCGCGAAATCCGGCGCCGGGGAGATACCGGGTTGCTCCCCGAGAAAGAAAACAGGGGCACCCACAAAGTACTGATCGAAAGCAACAGCCTCTTTATCCCCCTTCAGATCGATGGCAAATGCGACAATAAACTGCGACAAGCCCTCCTTATCTGATGAGAGAGCCATGGGTGCAAAAGCCAACCACAACAGTGCCAGATATCGCATTGCCAAATTCCCCTATCGCAGAGATTGCGCCACATCAGCACGGGTCAAGTGAGACCACTTTCAGCTGTGCTGGAGAAAGGTAGCGCCAGCGCAAGTCGAAGCCACAGAGCTTCATACCATAAATCCTGTCCGCGTCCGGATTCTGGTACGCGGGCTTGGGATCCTGTGCCAGCACCTGTGTGATCAGGCGGGGCAGGTCGGTGCCCCAATCGTCTTTGTAGGCAGACGCTGCTTTCAGTACCGCCTCCGGGATATCCACTGCAACCGGCTCGGGGGCTGCATCGGCGAAAGCGTTGCGGGCATCCGGCAGCGCGTCCGCATAAGGCACGTAGGGTTTGATATCCAGCACCGGTGTACCGTCCACCAGGTCCGCACCGCCGACGATCAGCTCTACCCTGGGCGAAGTGCGCACTTCCAGCAGGCGCACTACGGACAGGCCGATATTGTTGGGGCGGAAGGGGGAGCGGGTGGCGAGCACGCCGAGTTTTTTGTTGCCGCCGAGGCGCGGCGGGCGCACCTTGGCGGACCACTGGCCGGCGGCCTGGTGAAACTGGAAAATCACCCAGATATGGGTGTTCTCCTCCAGCCCGGCCACCGCATCCGCCACATCCAGTGGCGGCAGCAGCTCGATGGATGCACGGCTCGCATCGGCGAGCAGTGGCTGGCGCGGCACACCGAACTTCTCGCCGAAGCAGGAGTGCACGCGCGCGATAGGCTCGATATTCATCGAGGCTGGCGATGTCCGTTTATTTGTCGATACCGCCGAGGCAGAGGTACTTGATCTCGATGTAGTCGTCGATGCCGTACTTGGAGCCCTCGCGGCCGATGCCGGACTCCTTTACCCCGCCGAACGGCGCCATCTCGTTGGAGATGATGCCTTCGTTAACACCGACCATGCCATATTCCAGCCCCTCGCTGACACGCCAGATACGGCCGATATCGCGGGAATAGAAGTAGGAAGCGAGACCGTATTCGGTGTCGTTGGCCATCCTGATCACTTCTTCTTCGGTCGAGAACTTGTATAGGGGCGCCACCGGGCCGAAGATTTCCTCACTGAAGATCTGCATGTCGTCGGTGACATCCGTCAGGATGGTGGGCGCATAAAAACAGGCACCCATTTCACTTGGGCCGCCCTCAACCGGGGCCTTGGCGCCCTTGGAGACCGCATCCTCGACCAGGGCCTGCACGTCCTTGACCGCCTTGGTGTTGATCATCGGGCCGACCTCGACACCTTCCTCGGCGCCGTTGCCCATTTTCAATTCCTGCACGGCTTGGGCGAATTTTTTCGCGAAGGCATCGTAGACACCTTCCTGCACAAAGATGCGGTTGGCGCACACACAGGTCTGACCGGCATTGCGATATTTACAGACAATCGCGCCCTTCACCGCCTCATCCAGGTCGGCGTCATCGAAGACAATGAACGGCGCATTGCCGCCCAGTTCCATGGACGTCTTCTTGATGGTTTCTGCGCACTGGGCCTGCAACTGCTTGCCCACGACGGTGGAACCGGTGAAGGTAAATTTGCGCACCAGCGGGTTGGTGGTCATCTCCGCGCCGATTTCGCGGGAGCTCTTGCCCACCACCACGTTGAAGACCCCGGCCGGAATGCCGGCCTCCTCCGCCAGCACCGCCAGTGCCAGTGCGGACAGTGGTGTTTCAGAAGCGGGCTTGCTCACGAACGGGCAACCGGCGGCCAGGGCCGGGGCCATCTTGCGTGCAATCATGGCGCTGGGGAAATTCCACGGCGTCACCGAACAGGTCACGCCAACGGACTGCTTGATGACCACGATGCGCTTGTCCTTCGACGGCGGCGCGATGACGTCGCCATAGACACGCTTGGCTTCCTCGGAGAACCACTCCACGTAATTGGCCCCGTAGACCACTTCAGTCTTCGCTTCGGACAGCGGCTTGCCCTGCTCGGCGGTCAGAATCTTCGCCAGGTCGTCGGCGTTTTCGATGATCAGGTCGTACCAGCGGCGCAGGATCTTGGCCCGCTCCTTGACCGTGGCATCGCGCCAGGCCGGCCAGGCGCGATTGGCGGCCTCGATGGCACGGCGGGTTTCCGCTGCGCCGAGGCTGGCAATACTGGCGACCACTTCGCCGGTGGCAGGATTGGTGACGTCGAGGGTAGCGCCGGAATCGGCATCGATCCACTGGCCATCCACGTAGGACTGGGTGCGCAGCAGCGAGGGGTTCTTCAGGTCCAGCATTGCGTTCTCCTTTTGCCTGCTGGTTGGCCCCGGCGACGGGGCGGCAACCGTTATTTTTTCTTTTTCACGAACTTCATCAACCGGCGCTTCTTGGCCTTCTGCCGGTCGGTGAGCTTGTTCTTGCGGCCAGCGTAGGGGTTCTCACCGGTGCGGAACTCGATCTTCACCGGCGTGCCGTGCAGTTCCAGCGCCTTGCGGAACGTCTTTTCCAGGTAGCGCACATAGTGCGACGGCACCTTGTCGGTCTGGTTACCGTGAATCACGATCACCGGCGGATTCTGGCCACCCGCGTGGGCATAGCGTAACTTGATGCGGTGCCCGTGTACCAGCGGCGGTTGGTGCTCACTTACCGCCCACTGCAAGATGCGAGTCAGGTGGTTGGTGGAGAGCTTGTCCGTGGCAGACTGGTAGGCAGCCTCGATGGATTCGTACAGGTGGCCGACACCGGTGCCGTGCAGGGCAGAAATAAAGTGGATATCGGCAAAGTCCACGAAGCGCAGGCGGCGCTCCAGCTCGGTCTTGACGAAATCCCGGTGATCGGGATCGAGGCCATCCCATTTGTTCAGGGCCACCACCAGGGCGCGGCCCGCCTGGATCACACTGCCCATCAGGTGCATATCCTGATCGACGAGCCCTTCTTTGGCATCGATCACCAATACCACCACATTGGCGTCCTCGACCGCCTGCAGCGTCTTGACGATGGAGAACTTCTCCACCGATTCCTTGATGTTCTTGCGCCGCCGGATACCGGCGGTATCGATCAGCGTGTAGGGCTTGTCGTCACGTTCGTAATTGATATAGACACTGTCCCGGGTCGTACCGGGCTGGTCGTACACCACCACCCGTTCTTCACCCAGCAGGCGGTTGACCAGCGTCGACTTGCCCACATTGGGACGGCCGACAATGGCAATCTTGATGCCGGTGGCTTCGTCCTGCTCTTCCTCTTCCGTCGCCTGCTCCGGCAGGCCACTGGCAACACGCTCCATCAGCGCGCGCACACCGCGGCCGTGGGTGGCGGTGGTGGGGAACAGCTCGCCAATGCCCAGCTCGTAGAAAGGTGCCAGGGCGATATCCGGATTGACGCCATCGACTTTGTTGGCCACCAGCAGGGTCGGCTTGGAGCGGCTGCGCAGCTGGTCGGCAATCATCTCGTCCGCCGGGGTCAGGCCATCGCGGCAGTCCACCAGGAAAAGCACGAAGTCTGCCTCTTCAATGGCCTGCATGGACTGCTGCGCCATGGCCGCATCGATGCCTTCCTCACCGCCGGTAATGCCGCCGGTGTCCACCAGGATCATTTTCTTGCCATCGATCTCCGCCTCACCGTACTTGCGGTCGCGGGTCAGGCCGGCGTAGTTGGCCACCAGGGCATCGCGACTCTTGGTGAGCCGGTTGAACAGGGTGGATTTACCCACGTTGGGGCGCCCGACCAGGGCAATTACTGGCAGCATAACTCAGTCTTCTCTGGGCAAAACGGATTTGCCATAAACACGAACGCCCGCGGGGCGCGGGCGGTACAACGTCTCCGCGCGTGCGTGGCGCGGCGGGCGGAGACAAGCTCCGCCCGGACATTTTTACTGACGACGCTCGAGGCGCAGGGCGACAAGCTCACCGCCGTCAGAAAGGGCGAACAGGAGGTCGCCATCCACGACCATCGGGATGCGTACCGGATCGCCGTCGATCTTTTCACGACCAATGATCTGCCCGGTGGCCGGATCCATGGCGTGTAGGTAACCCTCGAGGTCGCCCACCACCACTACATCACCAAAGTAGGCGGGGCCGCCCAGTTCACGGCGCAGCAGGTCGTTGTTGTTCCACACGATCTGGCCGCTGCCCACATTGTAGGCATACACAGTGCCGCCAGCATCGCTCAAGTATACATTGCCGGCTCCCACGGCCACGCTGTGGTGGGTGGAGGCATCCCGGGCCCACAGGCCGCGACCGTCGTCCCGGGACAGGGCAACCACACGTCCCTGGTAACTGGCGGCGAAAACCAGGTCACCGCGGATTACCGGTGCGCCGTCGATATCGACGACCCGGTCCAGCTCCGCGGTCCCCTGGGGAATCGCCACCCGCTGCTCCCAGCGCGGAATGCCGTCGCGGGCATCCAGGGCGATCATTTTGCCGTTGTCGAGACCGGCGAAGACCAGCCCGGCAGTGATTACCGGAGCCGCCGTGCCGCGCAGGGTCAGCACCGGCAGGGTGGTGCTGTGGCTCCAGCGCTCGGTGCCATCTGACGCATCGAGGCCGACCAGCTTGCCGTCCACGGACTGCACGACCACCACACCGGCACCGACCGCCGGTGCTGCCACCACTTCACTGGTCAGCTGGTGGCTCCAGAGTTCGTTACCATCATTCAGGTCCAGCGCAACCACTCGACCGCGGTAGTCGGAAACCACGGCCATGCCGAGGCCGACACCGACGCCGCCGCTGATGGGCACATCCAGGTCCACTTTCCACTGCCGGCGGCCGGTAGCGCGATCCAGTGCCAGTACTTCGCCGTCGCTGCTGGCGGCGACAATCCGGCCGGCGCCGATCGCAGGCTGCAGCATGGCGTAGCGCTTGGTGTCGATATCGCCGATATTTTCAGACCAGACTTCACGCAGCTCCACTGTGGCATTGATGTCCACCAGTTCGACGGGGTCCGTGTCTTCTTTCTTCTCGTCGTTGGAAGCACAGGCGGCGATCACCGCTGCCAGCGCCACCAACACCGCTCTGTTCAGGGTGCGTGAAATCGATCTCATTGCTCGTCACTCTCCTGTGCCGGAGCTTCCTGTTGCGGAGCTTGCTGCGCGGGCTCTTCTGCCGGGCTCTCCGTTTTCTTTGCCGGGGCCACCCCTTCGGCCTTGAGGCGCAGCAACTGGGCACCGCCCGCCTGCTCCGGCGACAACTTGACCAGGGCCTGCTGATAGGCCTCGTAGGCCGCAGCCTCATCACCCTTTTGCAGCAGGATGTCGCCACGGGTTTCGGCAAACAGGGCCTCGAACGCCATGGGCACCTTGCCCTCCAGCAGTTTCAGGGCCTCATCAGGCTTGCCGCGCGCGGCGAGGACTGCAGCGAGACGGCGGGTTGCCACCAGTTTAAGGGACTCCTCATCACTGTTGGTCAGGACCCACTGCAGTTCCTTCTCGGCCGACTCCAGGTCATTGTCATCGGCCGCCAGTGCCGCGAGACGAAGCGCCGCCTGGCTGGCGTAGATGCGGCTCGCATATTCCTCTTTCAGCTGCTGGGCCAGGCTCTTGGCGGTGGTCAGCTGCTTGTTGTCGGGCTGGCCTTCATTGGCACTCATGGCCTCAACGAAGCCCTGGTAAAGATCGGAGGAGGCCTCGGCTTTCTCGCGCTCGGCACCCTGCCACCACTGGAAGCCGAAATAGGCAGCCAGTGCCAGGACCACACCAGTAATGATTCCGCGGCCGTTCTCCGCCCACCAGCGTTTCAGCGATTCTATTTGTTCTTCTTCTGTCAGATGATCAGCCATTGGTTAATTCGCCTTTCCTATCACTTCTTGGTACTTCCCGCGGAGTGGCCGCGGCCACTCCCGATGTTCAATGCCCTGTTCCGCAGGTCAGCCTTGCAGCAGTGCGGGCAGGTCGGCCAGGGCCACGGTCTGTTGAGGCTGCTCGGCGCGCAGGAACTTCACGGTCACCTGCCCTGCCGCTGCCTCGTCCTCACCGATGATGAGGGCAAAGTCCGCGTTGCTCTTGTCGGCCTTTTTCATCTGGCTCTTGAAGCTGCCACCGCCACAGTGTGTCTGCAGGCGCAGCCAGGGCAGCGCATCGCGGATCTGCTCCGCAGAGGCCAAAGCCGCCGATTGTACATCACCAACGGCCACCAGGTACGCATCTACCGGTTGATCCAGCCCCTCCGGCAACACCTCGAGGGTTTCCAGCATCAGCACCAGACGCTCGACGCCGAGGCCAAAGCCCACCGCCGGGGTCGGCTTGCCGCCCAACTGCTCCACCAGGCCGTCATAGCGCCCCCCGGCGCAGACGGTCCCCTGGGCACCGAGACTGTCAGTGACCCACTCGAACACGGTCTTGCCGTAGTAATCCAGCCCCCGTACCAGCCGCGGGTTGATCGTGTACTGGACGCCCGCGGCATCCAGAAACGACTTCAGGCTGTCGAAGTGGGCCGCAGACTCCTCATCTAGGAAATCCAGTAGACAGGGCGCATCGACCAGCAGTTCCTGGGTCTGGGGGTTTTTACTGTCGAGAATCCGCAGCGGGTTGCGCTCGAGGCGGCGCTGGCTGTCTTCGTCCAGCTGCTCTTTGCGCTCGCTCAGGTAACTCACCAGGGCCTCGCGGTAGGCGGCGCGGCTGGCGCTGTTGCCGAGGGAGTTGAGCTGCAGGGTGACGTGCTCAGCGATCCCGAGCTGCTTCCACAGGCGCGCGGTCATGATAAGGATTTCCGCATCCACGTCCGGCCCTTCGATGCCGAACACCTCGACACCAAACTGGTGGAACTGGCGCAGGCGGCCCTTCTGTGGGCGCTCGTAGCGGAACATGGGACCGAAATACCAGAGGCGTTGCGGGCTGGCCAGCAGGCTGTTCTGCATCGCCGCGCGCACTGCACCGGCAGTGCCCTCCGGACGCAGGGTGACACTGTCACCGCTCTTGTCCTCGAAGGTGTACATCTCCTTCTCGACGATGTCGGTGGCCTCTCCGACTGCACGGCTGAAAAGCTGGGTCGCTTCCAGCAGGGGCATGCGGATTTCACTGTAGCCATAGCGGGCGAAGAGCTCGCTGACGGTGCTCTCCACATACTGCCAGACCGGGGACTGGGTCGGCAGCAGGTCGTTCATGCCGCGAATTGCGCGAAGCTGTTTCAAGGTTTGTCCTTACTTAACTCAATCGGTTTCCAGTTTGAGGGGCGGGGACCCCAACAAGACTCTGAAGGGTGCTGGCGGGGCTTTTGCGGGACTGTCGGCCGGAGGGACCCGGCCGACAAGCCTCCAGGGATGGATTCACGGCGTGTCCCGCAAAAGCCCCGCCAGCACCCACTCCCCACCTGACAGGAATCAGGCCTTGGCGATGATATCCGCCTCTCGCTCGGCCTTGGCCGCGGCCTTCTCGCGGATCAGGCGCTCCAGGTCATCTACCAGGTTGTCATTCTTCAGCTTGTGGCTGGGCTTGCCGTCCACGTAAATGGCATGGCTGGGCGTACCGCCGGCAAGGCCCACATCGGCCTCTTTAGCTTCACCCGGACCGTTGACGATACAACCGATCACCGCCACATCCAGCGGCGTGGTCACATCCTCGAGGCGGGTTTCCAGCTCGTTCATGGTCTTCACCACGTCGAAGTTCTGCCGCGAACAGCTGGGGCAGGCGATGAAATTGATCCCCTTGGTGCGCAGGCGCAGGCTCTTCAACAGGTCCCAGCCCACCTTGACCTCTTCCACCGGATCCGCCGCCAGGGAGACCCGCAGGGTATCGCCGATACCATCCAGTAGCAGTGCGCCGAGACCGATGGCGGACTTCACGGTGCCGGCGCGCAGGCCACCGGCCTCGGTGATGCCCAGATGCAGCGGCTGCTCGATCAGCTTGGCCAGCTTCCGGTAGGCGGCCGTGGCCATGAAGATATCGGAGGCCTTTACGCTCACCTTGAAGTTGTGGAAGTCGAGACCATCGAGGATTTCGACATGCCGCAGGGCGGACTCCACCAGTGCGTCCGGGGTCGGCTCGCCGTATTTCTTCTGCAGGTCCTTCTCCAGGGAACCGGCGTTGACGCCGATGCGGATCGGGATATCCAGGTCCCGGGCCTTGTCCACCACCGCGCGAATACGGTGCTCGCGGCCGATATTGCCCGGGTTGATGCGCAGGCAGTCCACGCCCAGGTCGGCGACGCGCAGGGCGATGCGGTAATCGAAGTGGATGTCCGCCACCAGCGGCACCTCCACCTGCTTCTTGATTTCACCGAAGGCCTCAGCCGCGTCCATGGTGGGCACGGAAACCCGCACGATATCGGCTCCGGCCTCCTGCAGGCGCCGGATCTGGCCCACGGTGGCCTCGACATCGCAGGTGTCGGTGTTGGTCATGCTCTGCACCGAAATGGGCGCGCCGCCGCCCACAGGCACATTGCCCACCATGATCTGGCGGGAAACGCGGCGGACGATAGGTGACTCGAATTGCATAGGTCTGACCTGACGGTTTCGCAGAGTGAAAAATCGAGGAGGGATTATAAAGGTGCAGAGCGTACAAATCAGCATCAGCGGGAGCACGACTGACGGTTACGGACCGATCAGGCGATTGCCTGGGGCTGCGGGAGTGAACAATCGGCCGCTGCATCGCCGCAGCGGCCGCGTGGGCATCATTCGCCCAGGGTCATCCGGTGGGTACGGCGACCACCTATGGGATCACTGGGCACCAGCTGGCCGCGATAGCGCACTTCAGTGACTGCCGCATGACCGAGCATCAGGCTGAACGGGGGCTGGCCTTCCAGCGCCACCCGCGAGCCCGCCGGCTGCAGCCTGGCCAGCAGCACACTGCCGGAGGCATCCTTGACTTCCACCCAGGCGTCCTCGGCAAAGCTGAGCTGGACTGTCTCGACGGGACCGGAGACAGCAGCCTGCGCGGGGGTCGGCTCAGCCACCCTCGCGGACTCAGCGGCTTCCGCCGGGGCTTCCGTTGTATCTGAAGCCTCAGTCGCGGCCGCGTCAGACTCCAACTCCGCAGCGATCTCGACCTCCGGTTCCGCAGCCATCACTTCGATCTGCCCCTCTGCCGCTGCCTGCACGGTTCCAGCATCAGCAGGCTCCGCCGGCACCTCTTGCGAGGACTCAGGGGTCGCCGACTGCACGGATTCCTGTGCCTCGGAAATCTCGGGAGCGACCACTTCAAAGGTCTGCGCGCTCTCAGCTTGTTCCGCCTCAGCCAGTTCAGCCTCAGCCATGGCGGCAGCAGGCTCGGCGCCCGAATCCAGGGCCATCTCCGAAACCGCGCGCTCGGCGGCAGGAGAAACGATGTCGCTGGCAGCGTCAGTCAGCTCACGGCCCTGGAACCACCAGAAGGCACCTGCCACCAGTACCAGCGCTACCAGCGCCAGGACCCCGTAGCCGCCCCTGCCGCTCTCGTCGATCACCGACGCTTTACTGACATGGGCGATGATCGCCCGGCTCTCTTCCTCTGCAGCACTGTAACCGGAAAACGCTTCCAGCACCGGGACCGGGTCGATACCCAGCTCTTTGCAGGCATTGCGAATATAGCCGCGGACGTAGAGGGCACTGGGAAGGCGGTCGTATTCATCCCGCTCCAGCAGTTCCAGCTTGTTGCCGGTCATCCGCAGGCGGGCGGACAGCTCCTCCAGGGTCAGCCCGGCGGCTTCGCGGGCTGCACGCAGCTGGACTCCCGGGGATGGGTGCTCCTCGCGAAGCTCGGCGGATTGCGCGGCCGCTGCCGCGTTTTCAACTAGGTTATCCGTCATTGGCCATCATCTTCTTGTATTCCAGCGCTTCCGCTGAATAGGGGTAGAGGTTTCTCAGGGCCAGGGCGTAGCTGCGCTCCTTGTCCCGGTTACCAAAGATCTTTTCGATGCGAATTCCCAGCCACAGGGACTGGGGTACCTGCTGGTGTTTTTCGCTGTAACGGTCCAGGTACTGTTTGGCCTGGGCATAGGCCCCGGCCTCGTACTTCATTTCTGCCAGTTCCAGCAGCGGCTGCGGAAGGTTGTCATTCAGGGCCAGCGCACGGGTGAAGGCCCGCTCGGCCTCCTCGGCCTTACCCAGCCGCACCGCCGCACGACCGTAATTGGTCAGGGCGTAGGAGCGGCGGTTGTAGGTGAGATCACTGGCGGCCTTTTCGAAATGTTCCAGTGCCTCCTCATAGCGCTCCTGGCGGTAGAGGAAGACCCCGTAATTGGTGTGGGCCATGGAGAAGTCGTCGCCATAGCGCAGCGCCTTGCGGAAGTGGGACTCGGCCACCTCCAGTTCACCATCCACCTGGTACAGCATGGCCAGGCCGTGGTGGGCATCGGGATTGCGCTTGCCGAGTTCGAGGGCCTTGTTGAAGTGATAGCGGGCGAGATCGCGGTTTTCCCCGGACTGCAGATAGCGCAGACCCAGTTGCACATGGGTCTTTACCGCTTGGTCAATGTTGACCTCTTGGCGCTGCGGCAGGCCGGTGGTCACACAACCGGCCAGCAGGACACTGAGAATCAGACCTGCCAGGGGCAGGGAGAGGGATTTCGCCAACACTACATCACCTTTTATTTTTCTGGGAGCACACCCCGGCGATGCGCCGTTGGCCGGCCGACACTCAGGTGCCGGCCGGGAGCGCACTAGCCGACGATTCGGACCGGGCGCTCGGCATTGCGGTAGCGCTCGGAACGGCGTGTGCGGTCATTGACACTGCCGGCCAGCTGGCCACAGGCCGCGGCGATATCGTCGCCCCGGGTTGTGCGAACCGTTACCGTAAACCCTTTATCCAGCAAAATCTGCTGAAAACGTCGCAAAGCGTTGTTGCTCACACGCTGGTAGTCAGAAAGTTCAAACGGATTGAAGGGTATCAGATTTATCTTGACTGGCACATCGCGCAGGAGCTCGGCCAGTTGCTCGGCATGTTCCGGCCGGTCGTTGACCTCACGCATCAGGGTGTACTCGATGGTCATCTTGCGATGGGTATCGGGCATGCGTTCGATGTAGCGCTTGGCGCTGTCCAGCAGCATGGCAATCGGGTACTTCTTGTTGATCGGCACCAGCTCGTTACGCAATTCGTCATTGGGCGCATGCAGGGAGATCGCCAGGCTCACGTCGGTGACGTCCGCCAGGCGGTCCAGAGCCGGTACCACACCGGAGGTACTCAGGGTCACGCGACGCTTGGAGATGCCGTAGGCATTGTCCTCCATCATCAGGTTCATCGCGTCGACCACGTTGTCGAAATTGAGCAGCGGCTCGCCCATACCCATCATCACCACGTTGGTGACCTTGCGCGGGCCCTTGGGCTGCAGCTGGCCGAAAGACTGACAGGCGATCCAGACCTGGCCGATGATCTCGGCCGCGGTGAGGTCGCGGTTGAAGCCCTGCTTGCCGGTGGCGCAGAAGCTGCAGTCGAGGGAGCAGCCCACCTGGGAGGAGACACACAGGGTGCCCCGGTCACCATCGGGAATGTAAACGGTCTCGATGGCGTTACCGCCCTCTACCTCGATCAGCCACTTGCGGGTGCCGTCAGCGGAATCCCACTGTCCCAGCACCTTGGGGGCACGGATCTCGGCCACCTCTGCCAGCTTTGTGCGCAGCGCCTTGCTGACATTGGTCATCTGTTCGAAGTCATCGACGCCGTTCTGGTGAATCCACTTGAGCACCTGCACTGCGCGAAAACGCTTTTCGCCCAGGGACTCGAAGAACGCCGCCAGCTTGTCGACAGACAGGCCCAGCAGGTTCACTTTTTCGGTTTGGCTCGCAGTCATGGAATCACCTTGCACCAGACACGGTGCTGCTAGTTACAACGCGGCACGGGGCGTGCCGCCATTGACCAGCTCGGGTCAATGGAAGCACCCGGCCAGCCAGCCTGCGTACAGGGAGCGGCTGTCCGGGTGCGACGAGCGAAGGGAGCAGGGAGCCCCCTCCGATCAGCGCATCAAGCGCGCGGGCAGATTTCGTCGTCAGCAAAGAAGTAGCTGATTTCGCGCTCGGCGGAAGCCGCGGAATCGGAACCGTGTACCGCGTTGGCGTCGATGCTCTGGGCAAAGTCGGCGCGGATGGTGCCGGCTTCAGCTTCCTGCGGGTTGGTGGCACCCATCAGATCACGGTTGGCCTTGATGGCGTCTTCGCCCTCCAGAACCTGAACCACAACCGGGCCGGAAGTCATGAAGTCCACCAGGTCTTTAAAGAAAGGACGCTCTTTGTGCTCGGCGTAGAAGCCTTCGGCCTTCTCGCGGGACAGGTGCTGCATTTTCATGGCGACAATACGCAGGCCGGCTTTCTCGAAACGGCTTTCGATCTCGCCGATAACGTTCTTGGCTACCGCGTCCGGCTTGATGATGGAAAGAGTGCGCTCCAGGGCCATGATTTTCTCCAATTTCAGTATTTGCAATTTACATACAGAAAGAGCAACCGCAGTTGCTCTTCCCTGAATTCCAGTTTCTATCGCCGCCCGCACTGTGCGAAAAGCGATCAACCCCTTTTAGGGCGGGCGGATTGTACAGGGAATTGTTCGAGTTTTGTACTCCAACAAGCACCCTGCCCGGCGGAATTTGTCTGCCGGAAGCGACCGGTCAGTCCGCCTCCTCGATCCATGCGGCCTGAATCGCCTCCAGGATCTTCTCCCCGCAGCGATCCGGATCGTCATCGAAGCCCGGCAGCTCGATGACCCAATTGCGCAGGTCGACGAAGTTGACCCGCAGGGGATCCACATCCGGGTGGGTATCCACCAGCTCAATGGCAATGTCGTTGATATCGGTCCATTTCATCCGCAGCTCTCCACTAGCCAACGATTGTGACTGGGGTGTCAGTGTTTTTCCGAAACCTGGTTGATGGTGTACCTGGGAATTTCGACCACCAGATCCTCATCATCCACGATCGCCTGGCAGGACAGGCGCGACTCCGGTTCCAGCCCCCAGGCCTTGTCCAGCAAGTCCTCCTCCAGCTCGTCCGGCTCGCCGAGGGAGTCGAAGCCCTCGCGCACGACCACATGGCAGGTGGTGCAGGCGCAGGACTTCTCGCAGGCGTGCTCGATTTCGATACCGTGCTCCAGCGCTGCATCACAAATACTCACGCCACTCTCCACTTCGATTACCTTGCCCTCGGGGCAGATCTCGACGTGGGGCAGAAATACGATTTTAGGCATGGGCTTCCAACTCGCTATAGTCCAGGTGTGCCGGCACTTATCACTGCGCCGGCGGCGACTCTGCACTCCGTCAGGAGGCGAACCGCCGGTTACTCATCAAATTCATCCAGACTGTGCCCCTGCATTGCACGGCGAATGGAAGCATCCATCCGGCGCGCCGCAAACGGCTCAGAGACTTCGTTCAGGGCCTCGATGCGACGATGAATCTCATCCGCATCGCCACCATTGTGGGCGAGGCGCAGTGCTTCCATGCCCCGCTCCATGGCATTCAGTTCTTTCTCGCTCAGCAGCTCGGCACCATTCTCCTGCAGGGCTGCCAGCAGGGACTCCAGCGCGCGCTCCGCTTCTACCTGTGCCTCGCGCAGGGCGCGAGCGGCCATGTCGTCCTCGGCGTGGGCATAGGAATCCCGCAGCATGCGGGTAATGTCCTCATCTTCCAGGCCATAGGAGGGCTTGACGGTGATATCGGCACTGACGCCGCTGCTCTTCTCCATCGCTGTCACCGACAGCAGCCCATCCGCATCCACCTGGAAGGTGACGCGGATATGCGCCGCGCCGGCCACCATTGGCGGGATGCCGCGCAGCTCGAAGCGGGCCAGGGAGCGGCAGTCTTTCACCAGTTCCCGCTCGCCCTGCACCACGTGGATGGCCATGGCCGTCTGGCCGTCCTTGAAAGTCGTGAACTCCTGCGCCTTGGCCACCGGAATGGTGGTGTTGCGTGCGATCAGCTTCTCGGTGAGGCCGCCCATGGTCTCGATACCCAGGGACAGCGGGATCACGTCCAGCAACAGCAGGTCATCACCGGACTTGTTGCCGACGAGCACATCCGCCTGCAAGGCAGCGCCAATGGCCACCACCTGGTCGGGGTCGATCTCCGCGTGGGGCTGGCGGCCGAAGAACTGCTCCACCCGCTCGCGCACGCGCAGGGTACGGGTGGATCCGCCCACCAGCACCACCTCGCCGACCTCATCGACAGCCAGGTCGGCATCCCGCAGTGCCCGCTTGCAGGCCCGCAGGGTCTTGTCGATCAGCGGGTCGAGGATCTCGGCCATGGTCGCCCGGTTCAGGGTGCCCTGCCAGTCGCCGTGGGTCACGGGCACCGACTGTTCCTGTGCCAACTGCTCCTTGGCGGCGCAGGCCGTGTCCAGCAGCGCCCGCTGCGTGGTCACATCCAGGTCAGTGCCCAGACCCGCTTCTCCGGCGATCCAGCTGGCGATCGCGCGATCGAAATCATCGCCACCGAGCGCGGTATCGCCGCCGGTGGACAGCACCTCGAAAACGCCCTTGGACAGGCGCAGGATGGAAATATCGAAGGTGCCACCGCCCAGGTCATAGACGGCGATCACGCCCTCCTCGCCCTGGTCGAGGCCATAGGCCACCGCCGCGGCAGTGGGTTCATTCAGCAGCCGCAGCACGTGCAGGCCGGCGAGGCGCGCAGCGTCCTTGGTGGCCTGCCGCTGGGCATCGTCAAAATAGGCCGGCACGGTGATCACCGCGCCGTCCAGGTCTCCGCCCAATGCCTCGCGGCCACGCTGGGCCAGCACCCGGAGAATCTCGGCGGAAACCTGCACCGGATTGACGCTGCCGGCCGCGGTTTCAATCTGCGGCATTCCACCGTCGCTGTCAGCGAAGCGGTAGGGCAGCTGGTCGCCGAAACTCTTTACATCGGCAACGCCGCGGCCCATCAACCGCTTGACGGAAAGCATGGTGTTATAGGGGTCTTTGCCGGCGCGGCTGCGCGCTTCTGCACCAACGGTCACGCCCTCTGCGCTGTAGTGGACTGCGGACGGCAGGATGACACTGCCATCGGCCGCGCCGATTGCCTCGGCGGAGCCGCTGCGCACGGTCGCCACCAGGGAATTGGTGGTGCCCAGGTCGATACCAACCGCACGCTTGCGCTGGTGGGGCTCGGGGGTCTGGCCGGGTTCGGAAATCTGCAGTAGCGCCATCTTCAGTCCAGTAAGTCTTCTTCCAGTTCTTCCACCTGCCGCTGCAGCTTTGCCAGGAACTGCAGCCGGAGCAGGGAGTTCTTCGCCGCTTCCAGCTCGCCGGCGGCAAACCCACGGGCGAATGCCTGCTGTTCGCCGCCAAAAAGTCCGCTGACCTCAGCGGCGAGATCGTCGAGCGCCGCAGCGGGATCTGCCGCGTCGCGCACTTCTTCGAGCTGCTCGCGCAGCATCATCTGCTGCATCAGGAATTCCGCGTCGGCGGTGGTCTGCTCCGGGCTCACCTCGACGCCGGCCAGCTCCAGCAGATAGCCGGCCCGGGCCACCGGGTCGCGCAGGGTCGTATGGGCCTCGTTGATACGCGCCGCATACTGCATGGCCAGCATCTGTTCGCGGCTCGATTTAGCGGCGTATTTATCCGGGTGAAATTCCCGTTGCAGCTCCCGGTAGCGCTGGGACAGGGCCGCGCGATCCACGTCATACGCAGGTTTGAGACCGAAAATATCGAAATAGGTCTGCTGTGCCGACATGGCTGCCCTCTCAACGACAAATTTGTGTCCGCTTCACACAAAGAAAAGGGCCGGCCTGCAGAAAAGCAGCCGGCCCCGTTCGCGCAGCGACTGCCTCACACGTGGAAGCTTTCGCCGCAGCCGCACTCGTTCTTCACGTTGGGATTGTTGAACGCAAAGCCCTCGTTCAGCCCCTCTTTGACGAAATCCAGTTCGGTTCCGTCCAGGTACACGAGGCTCTTCGGGTCAACGATCAGCTTGACCTCACCCTGCTCGAAAATTTCGTCTTCCGCATTCGCTTCATCGACGAACTCGAGCACATAAGCCATGCCGGAGCACCCGGCGGTGCGCACACCGACGCGGATACCAATACCCTTGCCGCGCTTGGCCAGCTGCCGCGCCACATGCTCCTGCGCCGCGGCCGTCATGGTAATTGCCATTGCTCTGCCTTACTGCTTATTCGGCCGCTTCTTCCTTCACTTCCAGGCCGCGCTTTTCGCGGATGTTGCGCACCGCAGCCTTGATCGCATCTTCAGCCAGTACCGAGCAGTGGATCTTGACCGGCGGCAGCGCCAGCTCTTCGGCGATCGCAGTGTTCTTGATCTGCTCCGCCTCGTCGATGGTCTTGCCCTTGACCCACTCGGTCAGCAGGGAGCTGGAGGCGATGGCGGAACCACAGCCGTAGGTTTTGAATTTCGCGTCCTCGATCACACCGTCTTCGTTGACCTGGATCTGCAGGCGCATGACGTCGCCACAGGCGGGTGCACCAACCATACCGGTACCCACGTTGTCCGCCTTGTCGTCCATGCGGCCAACGTTGCGGGGGTGTTCGTAGTGATCGATGACTTTGTCGCTATAGGCCATGACTTTTCTCCTAACTCTTGCTGGTGCGCTTAGTGGGCGGCCCACTCGATGGTGTTCAGGTCGATACCGTCTTTGTACATATCCCAAAGCGGTGACAGTTCGCGCAGTTTTTCCACTGCCCCGCGCACTTCAGCAGCTGCGGTATCCACATCGTGCTCGGTGGTGAACCGGCCAAAGCTGAAACGCAGCGAGCTGTGCGCCAGTTCGTCATTCACGCCCAGGGCGCGCAGGACATAGCTCGGTTCGAGGCTCGCGGAGGTACACGCAGAACCGGAAGAGATCGCCAGATTCTTCAGGGACATGATCAGGCTCTCGCCCTCCACGAAAGCAAAGCTCACGTTGAGGATGCCAGCCACGCGTTGCTCCCAGGAGCCATTCACGTGCACCTCTTCCATATCCTTGATCTGGTCCCAGAAGCGATCGCGCAGGGCCAGGATACGCTTGCTCTCTGCTGCCATCTCTTCTTTCACGAGACGTGCGGCCTCACCCATGCCGACGATCTGATGCGTCGCCAGGGTACCGGAGCGCATACCACGCTCGTGACCACCACCGTGCATCTGCGCTTCCAGACGCACCCGGGGCTTGCGGCGTACATACAGCGCGCCAATGCCCTTGGGGCCGTACATCTTGTGGGCGGAGAAGGACATCAGGTCCACCTTCATCTCCGCCAGGTCGATCGGCAACCGGCCAGCACTCTGGGCGGCATCCACATGGAAAATTACTTTGCGTGCACGGCAGAGTTCGCCGATGGCGGCGATATCGTTGATCACGCCGATCTCGTTGTTCACATGCATCAGGCTGACGACGATGGTGTCATCGCGCATCGCCTCTTCCACCTGCTCCGGGTAGACGATGCCGTCCTCGCGGGGGTTCAGGTAGGTGACCTCAAAGCCTTCACGCTCCAGCTGTCGGCAGGTGTCCAGCACCGCCTTGTGCTCGATCTTGGAGGTGATGATGTGCTTGCCCTTGCCCTGGTAGAAGTGCGCTGCGCCCTTGATGGCCAGGTTATCGGACTCGGTGGCACCACTGGTCCAGACGATTTCGCGGGGATCGGCATTGACCAGCTCGGCCACGTGGCGGCGCGCATCTTCCACCGCTTCCTCGGCCTTCCAGCCAAACAGGTGCGAGCGCGAGGCGGGGTTACCGAAGTTACCTTCCATCGTCAGCTGTTCCGCCATCTTTTTGGCCACGCGCGGGTCCACCGGGCAGGTAGCGGAATAGTCCAGGTAAATGGGAAGCTTCATATTCAAATCTCTCCGCGCACTAAAACTGTTGCTCACTCGTGCTCTGTTACTGTCGCTGCCGGCTTACAGGCCGCCGAGCACCGCGACTGTCTCTTCTTTGACCGCATCGCGCATATCCTGGCGGCGGGCCACTTCCTGCACTTCCGCCCGGGCCACCAGGTCCGCGAGACTGATACCGCTCAGGAAGCTGTGAATCTGGGCGCTCAGGTCACACCACAAGTAGTGGGTCAGGCACTGCTCGCCCCCGGCACAGTCACTGTTGCCACCGCAGCTGGTGGCATCGACGGATTCGTTCACCGCGTCGACGATCTGTGCCACATAAATTTCGTCACCCTCCCGGGCCAACCGATATCCGCCACCCGGCCCACGCACACTGGACACCAGACCGGACTGCCGCAACCGGGAGAAGAGCTGCTCGAGGTAGGAAAGGGAAATGCCCTGACGCTTGGAAATATCCGCCAGGCTGATCGGCCCCTGACCGGCATGTAGTGCCAGGTCGAGCATCGCTGTGACCGCGTAGCGGCCTTTGGTTGTCAAACGCATTTCAGCTCCCGACTGATCCGCAGCCCCCAAGAACGGGCGCGAGTATGGAATAACCCACCAACCTAGTCAAGTATATAACCGGGTACTGCGCTCGGGTATTGCCGGCGGGCTCAGGCGTCCGGTCGCCCTTTGCCACCGGTGCGGTGGATGTAATTCTGGATCGCAGTCAGCATGCCGCGCAGGATCCCGAGCTCCATGTCATCCGGACGCACGCGACTGAACAGTCGGCGCAGACGGGTCATGGTCTGGCGGGGATTGTCCGGGTCGATGAAACCCAGTTCTCCCAGCGCCTGCTGCAGGTGCTCAAAGTAGAGTTCCATATCGTTGGCCTTGGCCGGGGGGCGGTCCCAGTCCGCATAACTGACCGGCGCGCCCTGCTCTGCCTCCAGAGCCGCCATGCGCACTTCGTAAGCCAGCACCTGTACCGCGGTGGCCAGGTTCAGGGAACTGTAGTCCGGGTTGGCGGGGATATGAACGTGGAAATTACAGGCCTGCAGCTCCTCATTGGTGAGGCCGCGGTCTTCCCGGCCGAACACCAGCGCCACCGGGTGGGCCGGCGCTTCCGCCACTGCGCGCTGCCCGCACTCCCGCGGGGTCAGCAGCGGCCAGGGAATACGGCGCTCGCGGGCACTGGTCGCCACCACCAGCCCACAGTCGGCCACGGCATCCTCCAGCGTATCCACCACCACTGCGGTCTCCAGCAGGTCGGCGGCACCAGCGGCACGCCAGATGGCGTTGGCGGCGGGGAATTCACGCGGCGCTACCAGATACAGCTGGCTCAGGCCCATATTCTTCAGGGCCCGGGCGGCACCACCGATATTGCCGGGGTGGGCGCTGTTCACCAGCACGATACGGATATTGTCGAGAGCGGACATGGGGGACTGAGCCATCTGGTGATTTCCCGGGTTGGCCGGTGGATGTGCGCTGCACAAACACCCTACACTTCTGAAACGGCGCGGGAGTGTAGCAAAATTGCACAGGAATCCCTACAATCCGCGACGCCCGGCGAGCCCGGAGCCCGGAGGTCAGCGCGCCTCCCGCTTTTTAACCGTTGAATACCACACAGTGCGGACTTAGTTATGGAACCCATGCTGAATATTGCCCTGCGCGCGGCGCGCAAGGCCGGAGAACTGATCGAGCGGGCCTGGGAGCGCAGCGACCTCGCCAAGCTTGAAGAAAAGGGCCGTAACGATTTCGTCACTGAGGTGGATCGTGCCAGCGAGCAGGAGATCATCTACCACCTGCGCAAGGCCTACCCCAAACACAGCATTCGCGCCGAGGAGAGCGGTATCCTCGAGGGCGCCGAACCCGATTACGAGTGGATCATCGATCCCCTCGACGGCACCACCAACTTCATCCACGGTGTGCCGCAGTTCTGCATATCCATCGCCTGCCGCTACCGCGGCCGCATCGAGCATGCCGTGGTACTGGATCCGATCAAGCGTGAAGAATTCACCGCCAGCCGCGGTCGCGGCGCCGCGCTGAACGGTCGCCGTATCCGCGTCTCGCCGCGCCAGGGCATGCGCGGCGCGCTTATTGGCACCGGTATCCCCTTCAACGGCCCGGCCCTGGAAAACATCGACCCCTACCTGGCGGCCCTGAAAGAAATCGCCGGCCAGACCGCCGGCATCCGCCGCCCGGGCGCGGCAGCGCTGGACCTGGCCTATGTAGCTGCTGGCCGCTTTGACGGTTTCTGGGAAATGTACCTGAACGAGTGGGATATCGCCGCCGGTACCCTGCTGGTGCGGGAGGCTGGTGGACTGATCAGTGACTTCCGCGGCGGCGAGGGCTACCTGGATTCCGGCAACCTGGTTTGCGGCACCCCCAAGGTGTTCAAGCCGCTGCTGCAGATCGTGGGTAAGAACCTGGGCGGCATTCGCTGACGCTGGCGCCGGTTGCGATCGGCGCCATCCGCTCTATTCAGTCGCGCCGCCCATCTCCAGCGCCCGGGCCAGCTCGCCCGGGCCGTATTCCTCGGGCAGCACCGCATCCACCGCACTGCTGCCGCCACCACCGATCTCGATCAGCCGCACACCGGCCGTGCGTGGGTCCCGGGAGAGGATCCCGGACAGGTCCGCCGCCGACATTCCCGGCAGAGCACTGTCGAACAGCAGTGCATTCACCGGTTGCCTGCGGGCAGTAAATATGGCCTCGACCGCATCGGCCGCCACCAGCAACTGCACCTGGGGAGCATCTACCAGCATCCCCCGCAGCCTGGCCAGTACCGCAGTACGGCTTTCAACCAGCAACAGGGTGCTCTTCGGGAAAGTGACATCACTGCCCGGTTCCGGCCGCAACCGCATCATATCTCCCGGAGCGTCAATCAACGGGAACTCGATCCAGAACACCGACCCCTGGTCCTCGTGGCTATCGAAGTCGATCCGCCCACCCATAGCCTCGGTCAGGCGCTTGGCAATCGCCAGCCCCACACCAGTGCCCTCGATGTGACTCCTCTCGGCACCGAGGCGGTTGAATGGCTCGAAAACCTCGGCGCGGCGCTCCTCGGGAATCCCCTTGCCGGTATCGAGAATTGACAGTCGCAGCCAGCCCTCCGACTGCGGGGCAAAATTGATCACCACGCGGCCGCCCTCGCGGTTGTATTTCACCGCGTTGCCGGCCAGGTTCAGCACCACCTGCTTGAAACGCACTGGATCGACGCGGATATAGGCAGATTCCCAGCCCAGGGGTTCGAAGATCAGGGAGACCCGCCGGGTCTCGGCAAGCGGCTCCAGCAGCCGTTTGCAGTCATTGACCAGGCTTGCCGGCTGCACCGCCTCCATGGCCGGCGCCACCTGGTTGGTATCGATCCGCGCCAACTCCAGCACGTCTCCCACAAGGTGCAGGAGATGCTGGCCGGCGCGGCGGATTTCTCCCAGTCGCTGGCGCTGGTCGGTGTTGAGGGTATGGTCCAGCTCCACCATCTGGCTGTAGCCGAGGATGGCATTGAGCGGGGTGCGAAGTTCGTGACTGAGACTGAACAGCAGTCCGGCGCGGTGCTCAGCTTCACTGCGCAGGCTGTCCAGTTCTCTCTGCAGCCGCGCTGTGGCCTCCCGGCTGCTGGTTACATCCTGCACGGTTCCCAGCACCCTCAATGGCTCATCCTGGCGGTTGCACTGGACCTGGCCGCGACAGCGCAGCCAGACAATGCCCCCGTCCCGGTGCCAGAGGCGGTATTCCACATCCAGGGGGATGCGCTCCCGCACAGCATCCTGCATGGCCTGGGAGACCCGGTCGTAATCCTCCGGCAGCATGCGCCGCTTCCATTTCGACAGCGCACTGCGGGCGTCGGCTTCGAGACTGCTGGCGTCAAACCCGATCAGGGCCCAGCAGGCGTCGTCAAACAACACCTCATCCACCCGCAGGTCCCACTCCCACAGGCCGTCACCGACCCCGGCCAGAGCCTGAACAGCACGCTCGGCAGGCAGGTTGGAGGCATCCCGTCCAATCAGGGATTCGGTGTACTCGGCACAACCGCCAAGGACGAACAGCTTCGACTGCCCACCCTCGAATGGTGCCTCAAAAGAGCGGGCCCAGATCCGCAGCCAGCGCAGCCGGCCACTACTGTCGTAGGCTCGGAAGGTCAGGTCGGCCAGGCCTCCGGCACTGTCCAGTCGCCGCCGCAGCATACGCAGGCGATCCCGGTCATCAGAATGCACCAGCCCGAGGCTTTCTCCGCTGAAGACCCCTTCGAGTGCGCGGGAGGGATCAGCGTCAAAGGGAGACCAGACCGCGCCTTCGGCGCGACAGGTACCCGCCTGCGGATGCCACTCGAAGAAACCGGAGTCCACATCCAGCAACAGGCGCTGCAGGTAATGGACCTGGCTGCGCAGCCGCCCGGCATCCAGCTCGCCCAGCTCATCCAGCGTGGCCAGCTGCAAGGGGAAGTCGGTCAGTTGATCGGGAGTGAGCTCAGTCACGAGTGCCACTTGTTGTCTTTGTTTGGCCGCGGAACGGCTGTCGCCTTTAGCACCTCCAAGTGAATCACTAATCCGGAGCCGGGGAAAGAGTTCTGAGACGTCGACATCGCATTGCCCGGTCACCCCCTTTCCACGGGCGTTCATGGTGCTGGAAGCAAATAACCGGCGGGGGCCAACAAAAAAAAGGCCCCGCATAGCGGGGCCTGAATCAGCGATGATGAGAGAAAACGGGAAGTCACGCACGTTATAAACTGGTTGCCGGCTCGCGCCGGCGATTCGCCATAACCCGGTGAGGGATTCCCGGAGCGCGGGCCTCTCGGCCCACACCCTGAGGTTTGCAACGCCCATGCCAAGTTTGACCAACAGCCGGAAATGGCCGGTTGGCGGGGCCCCCGGGTCAGAATATCTCCCTGAGCCGCATTGCGCTCTCGACTCGGGGCGACAACGGGGGGTTGCTGTGAACCAACTCGGCACAGGTTTCCTCCTGCATGCACCAAAAGCTTGCAGCGGTGACTGGAACGCCAAATCCGGTACTGACTTTTGCGGAACGGGGGTGCCATACTCGTGCCGATCGGTTAGGATCCGGCAAGCAGTGGAAGTTACGCGCTGGGCTGCCGGAGATCCTTCCGGCCGGGCTCGAGAGAGAGCCGCCTGACCGCTGTCGCGCACCAACAAGGTTGTAAGATGAATACAGTTTCCGAGGCCCCGAGAATCTGGGTCACCACCATTCTGTTCGCTACTACCGCCCTCGCCGCCCTTATCCTGGTTCCCCTGTACGGGATCATGCACGGATACCAGTGGCAGGCCTGGGCGGCATTCGCGGTGTACGGCGCCCTGTGCGGGCTGTCCATCACTGCCGGGTACCACCGGCTCTGGTCCCACCGCACCTACGAGGCCCACTGGTCCCTGCGCTGGCTGTTCGCCCTGTTCGGCGCCGCCGCCCTGCAGAACTCCATCCTGATCTGGTCTTCCGGCCACCGTCGCCACCACCGCCACGTGGATGACAACGATCATGACCCCTATTCCGCGAATCGCGGCTTCTGGTTCTCCCATATCGGCTGGATGCTGCGCGACTACCCCAGCGGCAAAGTGGACTTCGACAACGCCAAGGACCTGCAGCGCGACAAGATCGTGATGTTCCAGCACAACCACTACCTTGCGGTCACCCTGGCGATGAATATCGGCCTGCCCCTGCTGCTGGGCATCTGGGCCGGCGACATCATCGGTATGCTGCTGCTGGCGGGCATCCTGCGGATCGTGGTCAACCATCACACCACGTTCTTCATCAACTCCCTCGCGCACATCTGGGGTCGCCGCCCCTACACCGACGAGAACACCGCCCGGGACAATGACCTGCTGGCGTTCTTCACCTTCGGTGAGGGCTACCACAATTACCACCACATCTTTCAGACCGATTACCGCAACGGCATCCGCTGGTACCAGTGGGATCCGACCAAGTGGCTGATCAAGACTGCCAGCTGGGTGGGCCTGGCGCGCAACCTCAAGACCGTGCCGGCAATGCGCATCCAGCGCGCCATGCTCGACATGCAGTTCAAGCGCGCCGAGCAGAAGCTGCAGGAGTCCAGGCACAAAGAGAGCTGGCGCGCCCTGCTGGAGAAGGAAGCACAGGAGTTCTCCGCCGCCCTGAACGAGTGGAAATCACTGCAGTCACGTCGCTACGAAAATGCCCGTGAGCGCCTGCTGGCCAAGTGGGAAAGCGCCGCCATCCGCACCCGGGTGAAGGAGCTGGAATACAGCCTGAAGATGCAGCGCAAGCGCCTGTCCATCATGATGGAGCAGTTCCACCTGAGCCCAGCCCCCGCGGCGGCCTGATCCGCACCACCGCGATCGACCCTGAAAGGCGAGCCAGTTGGCTCGCCTTTTTTGTGTCCAGAAATGGACGGCAGTGTAGAGATCCGGACAAAACAGGCCGGCCTGCGGGACGGTTGCCCGCTTCACTCAAATACCAGAGATCAGATGTGAAAGGATCGGCTGCCCGGTAGCAGACAGGGTCAGGCGGACGCCTGTTGTTCCATGGTGCGGGGAGCAGCGAAGGCCTCCATGGAGTAGGCCACCCGCTCTTCAACGCTCTTCTCGAGCTGCTCGAGATCCAGCGCCTCGATATGTTTCAGGCGGGTGCGCAGACCCACACCGTTGGCCACCTGGATCGCCAGGCCGGGGCGTGCATTGGCCTCCAGCAGCAACGGTCCGCGCTTGCGGTCCAGCACGATGTCACAGCCCAGGTAACCGAGGCCGGTCATCTCGTAGCAGCTCGATGCCAGCCGCAACAGGTCACGCCAGCCCGGCACCACCAGCTCGTCGAACGGCATCTCGGTATCGGGGTGGCGACTGATGCGCAGCCCGCGCTGTACCGCGTGGCAGCTCTTGCCCGTCGCCAGGTCGATGCCGACACCAACCGCGCCCTGGTGCAGGTTGGCCTTGCCATCCGACGAGTGGGTGGAACACCGCAGCATGGCCATCACCGGGAAGCCCCGGAACACGATCACGCGGATATCCGGCACGCCCTCGAAGGAGTACTTGTCGAAGATCGGGTCAAAATCCACCAGGGCCTCGATCATCACCCGGTCCGGCTTGCCGCCGAGACTGTACAGGCCACTGTGGATGTTGCTGACATGGCGCAGCACATCCTCCTTGGTGACCTGTGCACCGGAGGGCTTGAGATAGTTCTCCCCCTCGCGGCCCACCACCACCAGGATGCCCTTGCCGCCGGAGCCCCGGGCCGGCTTGATCACAAACTGCCACAGCGGCTCGATGACCTGCAGCACCCGGTTGCGGCTGGGCTGGCTGTCGAAGGCGGCGATCAGTTCCGGCACCCGGATACCGTGGCGCCGCGCGGCGCGCTTGGTATTGAGCTTGTCATCGACGACGGGGTAGAGGTCGCGGTCATTGTAGCGGGCAATGTAGTGCACGTTGCGCGCATTCATGCCGAGCACGCCGAGGCGACGCAGGGCAAACGGGGAGACAATGCCACCCCGCAACTTGGCCAGGAACTGGTTGAGATTGAACCTGCCCATGGACCTAGCGCACCAGCTGGCGGAAACGCATGAGCTCACCGAGGCGATAACCTGTGTAGTTACCGACAATCAGGATAATGCCCAGCAGCACCAGCAGCAGCTCCGGGAAGTTGAATGTCCAGTGCTCCACAAAACGGTTCGTCATCACCCACCAGGCCAGCACCGCCACCAGCAGGCTGCCCCCGGCCTGGACCACCACCTCGTAGGGACCGTCCTCCTCCCAGACAATCGACATCCGCTCGATGGTCCAGGCGAGGATGATCATGGGGAAGAAGGTCACCGTCAGCGCCTGCTCGATACCGAGCTTGTAGCTGACGACACTGATGGCGCCCATCAATATCACCACCGTGACCACCACGGCGGCGATCCTCGCCACAAGTAACAGGTTGAGCCTGCTGAGGTAGAAGCGCACCCACAGGCCGAGCACCAGGATCAGCACGAAAATGGCCAGGCCGGTGAACAGGCGTGTCTCGATGAAGGCGATCGCCAGCAGCACCGGCATGAAGGTACCGGAGGTGCGCAGGCCGACGAACACCCGCAGAAGCACCACCACCAGCGCGCCCACCGGCACCAGCAGAATCAGCTTGAAGATACTCTGCTGCTCGATGGGCAGGCTGTAGATGGAGAAGTCCACCAGCGCCTCTTTTTCGTTGCTGGTGCTGAGCATGGCGACGTCGCGGGCCGGTACATCGTTGGAGATCACCGAGAAGGTCACGCGGGAATTGCGCCCACCCTCCACGTCCAGCAGGCTCTTGCCGCCCCGCTGCCAAATAAAAAAGTTCTTCGGCACCCCGGGGTTGCCGGTGTTGGGCTCGAATACCACCCAGCGGCGCCCGTCGTAGACTTCCAGCAGGTCCTCCGGGTCCAGCCGCCGGCGATCATCCTCCAGATAGAGGCCGCGAATGCGGTGGGCCGGGATCTCCGCCGCGGCCAGCACCACCAGTGCCACGTCCACCAGGGTGCGATCCTTGAAGTAGCCGAAGATCAGGTTGCGGTCCTGGTTGCGGGGGTCGTTGAGGGCAGTGAGCAACTGGGCGGTGAACGTGCGGGTATCCGCGGAGCGATCGCGCGCACCCTCCACCAGGCTGTAAATGGCCTGGCGCACGGCCTCCTGCTCCCGGGCGCCCAGGAAAGGCTTGTCCACCTCGGTGCTCAGTTCCAGCGGCTGCTCCAGGGGTGCCCCCGGGGTCTGGTGGACATCCAGCTGGTAGAACAGGGACTGGTTACCGCTGGCGGAACGACGTGACCAGACGGCGCGGTACTCATCGTCGTCGCGGACGATATTGAAGCCGAAACCGGAGGAGCTGAAGGTCTCTCCGAGAACCTCCATATTGCGCTGCGAGCGTGGCAGGGTGAGTGCCGCCTTCACCGGGCCGCCGTCGGCGGTAAAGCGCACCTTGGCCTCGATGGTCCAGACAGTGCGGTATTCGCCCGGCAACAGGGGAAAGCCCAGTTCGCGGTTCTTGTAGATGGTCAGGCCGGCACCCATGAGGGTGAGTAGCACGGCAAGGATGTATACCTGAGCGCGTGGCGACATTCGCCAGTCCCCGTCTGCAAGCGGGAACGGTCACGCCGTCACCCGCGGTTATCAAACTCTGTTGTTATTTTGGCTGCGGCGGCCGCGGTTGACCCTGTACCTTGCGCCGACTCACGTCGACCACGGCGGCATCCTTGAGGAAGTTGCGCCCCACCAGCAGGCTGTAATCCAGGCTGGTGCGGTCGGTCAGGTTCACTTCCACCATGTGGGTGACCTCGCCCACCGTCAGGCTCATGTTCACCACCGGACGCCGCTGGCTGTCGAAACCGGGCCGGGCCACGCGTACGTAGCGCTTGACCGGCAGCTCCACCGTTACGCCATTGTCATCGTCTTCGCCGGCACTGACCTTGAAGCGGACCCACTCCTTGCCATCCCGCTCGAAGGGTTTCAGCTCGGTCACGCTGAGGGATGAGGTAGGGGCACCGGTGTCGATCAGGGACTCGAGCAGCAAACCACCGGGCTCGATGGCCACAGTCTCCACGCTGCCCAATACCAGCTTGTCCTTGGCGACGGGCACTTCGACGACTTTTTCGAAAGTTCGTTCAATGACGCGCTCGACCACCTTCACTTCGGGCTCGGCGCAGACCACTTCCTGTACCGGCGGGCACTGCTGTGCCACTTCTTCAGGCGTGACAGATTCGGCGGGGACGCCCGGCTCGACAGCCACGGGGGTGGATTTCTGCCACGGGAAGTGCAGCGACCCGCAGCCGGCCAACAGCGCTGCGAGCAGCAACAAAATTAAGGGAGAAGTCCGCATTCTTATTAACTACCTTGGGCCTGACGGCCGTCCATTTGCGATCGTCGCAACCTGGCTATCCGTGCTTCTCTGGCGCCGGAGGGGTCCTGTCTCCGTTTTGCGCAAAGGGCGGATATTACCGCATCCATACCATACCTGAACAGCGACCGACTGTCCGGGCATCGTCACGTGCCGTTGTCCACACGGGCGGGAAGGGTAAATTCAGACGGGCAGTATAGTCCGGCCACGGGTCCTGCCGGCGGCTTCAGCCCTGCTGCAGGCGGACATCGATCTCCGTGAGCAGGGCGATCAGGGAGCCACCGCCACCGGTCTCGCGAAAGAACTCCTCGGCGATGGGCGCAATCCCGCACTGCCGCGGCAGGGGCTGCTCCAGCTCGATCAGCTGGCTCATACGCGGCAGGAAAACGAACTGCAGCCACTGCGGCAGGGTCAGGGTATCGATGCAGAAAGGCTCCGTACTGGCCAGCGCCTCCGGGGCCGGTGGCTCCGCCTGCCACAGCCCCTCCCGGCGCAACTCCATCTCCAGCTGTAACAGCTGGTCCGCGACTTCCAGGTAAATCGATTGCATCAGTTACTCCGTGTCGGGCGGGCTGGCCACCATGGCGGACCCGCGAACACCTATACGATATGACGGGTGAATGGCGGCAGCGAATCGAGGATGGCGCGGCCGTAACGGCGGGTCACGATCCGACGGTCCAGCAGCGTGATGGTGCCCTCGTCCCCTTCCGCCCGCAGCAGGCGCCCGCAGGCCTGCACCAGCTTCAGGGCCGCGTCGGGCACCGTAATCTGCATGAACGGGTTGCCGCCGCGGGCCTCGATCCACTCCGCCAGCGCTGCCTCGATCGGGTCGTCGGGGACAGCGAAAGGCAACTTCGCAATCACCACATGGCGGCAGTAATTACCGGGCAGGTCCAGGCCTTCAGCGAAACTGGCGAGGCCAAACAGCACACTGCCACCGCCCCCGTCCACCGCCTCGCGATGGAGCTCCAGCAGCCGCTGCCGCGACTGCTGGCCCTGCATCAGGATGCGGTTGCGCCAGGTACCTGGCAATGACTCGTAGACGGTCTCCATCTGTCGGCGCGAGGAGAACAGCACCAGTGCACCGCCCTCGCCGTCGAGCAGCTCCGGCAGCGCATCGACCACCGCGCTGGTGTGGGCGTCTGCATTGCCGGCGTCCACTGCACTGGCCGGCACCTGCAGTTTGGCGCGGGAGAAATCGAAAGGGCTCGGCACCACTTCATAGCAGGCGTTGTCCGGGGTCCCGGCACGCATATTGAGGCGGTCGAAGCGGCCCAGCGCCGTCAGTGTCGCCGAAGTCAGCACGGCGCCGAAGCAGCGTCGCCACAGGCTGTATTCCAGGGTCTTGCCGGCGAGAATGGGCGAGCTGCACACCTCAAAGTCCATCGAACCGCCCCAGTCCACCATGGTCACCCAGCGCGCCTGGGGCAGCGCCCCCTCCGCATCCGGGCGGGCGTAATTGGCCCACAGCTGCAGGTTGGCCTCGGCGCGGCCATACCAGCTGCCCAGTTGCGGGTACCAGCGCTCCAGGTCCACCGTCGGCACCGGCGAATGCGGGTCATCGAGTAACCGCTGGGCCGCCTGCAACATCTTGCCCAGCAGCGCCTCGAGCTCATCAAAATCTTCCCGCAGTTTCTCTGCCAGCTGCATCAGGGAGTCCGGCACCACGCCGCCTTCGAAGCGGTGGCGGACGGTGTTGCCGCGCTCATCCTCGAATTCACACAGATCTTCGATCAGCGGCCACATCTGTTCCAGCCCCTGCCTGGCAGAGGTGAGCACCGCCGGCAGCAGCTCGCCGCAGCGATCGATCTCGGCGCCATCGCCGATCTCCCCCAGCATCTGTCCCAGGTTCTTGTTGGCCTGGTCGAGCCAGCCGGTGGAGGCACCCACCCGGCTGTGGTGGGAGAAGTGGTTGAGCGCCTTTTCCGGCAGGTGATGCGCCTCATCGAGCACGTAGATGCTTTCTTCCGGCGGCGGCAGGATGGCGCCACCGCCCAGGGCCAGGTCGGCCAGCAGCAGGTCGTGGTTGGCGACGATCACCCGGGTCTTGCCCAGTCTCTCCCGCGCGCGGAAGAAACTGCAGTTGGTCACATGGGGACAGCGGCGGCCGCTGCACTGGCGGTGGTCGGTGGTGATGCGGCTCCAGTCCTCCACCTCGATGGTGTCGGACCAGTTGTCCCGGTCGCCGTCCCAGCTGCCGGTGGCCAGCTTGTCGGCCATATCGCGATAGAGATTGGCACTGTCCTCGCCGATCTGCGGCAACTCGTCCTCGTACAGTCCCATACTGGTGCCGACGCCGTTGCCACTGAAGTCGGTCAACAACTGGTCCAGCTTGCTCAGGCACAGGTAACGGCCGCGGCCCTTGGCGAGGCTGTAATCGAATTCCAGCCCGCTGTGTCGGGCGACTTCCGGCAGGTCCTTGTGGATGATCTGCTCCTGCAGTGCCACCGTGGCGGTCGACACCACCAGCGTTTTGTCGTGGGCCTGGGCCATGGGGATGGCCGCCAGCAGGTAGGCAACAGTCTTGCCGGTGCCGGTACCCGCTTCCACCACACAGATATGCTCGCCATCGGTCTTGCCGTGGTCCCGCTCGCCGGCGCCATCCCGGGCGATGCCGCCCAGGGTGCGGGCGATGGCGGCCACCATCAGCTTCTGGCCATAGCGGGCCTTGAGGGAACGGCCGGCCAGGAACTGGCTGTAGGCGGTCTGGATGGATTTCTTGTGTTGGTCGGTAAGCACTGGGGACGGCGGCACGCTGTTGTGAAACGGGAAACGCGCAATGGTAACCGATCCGGCGGCCCCACCGCGCGCTTGACAGTCGACCGGCGGGACTTCCGGAATCAGAGGTAGGCGAGCTTGGAGACCACCGGGTTGGCATAGCCCTGGATGGCCTGCCTGCGCCAGCGCTCGTCGATCCGTTCCATGCGCGCGTCGAACTTCTCGCGGATTTCCCGGTGCTCGTCCGGCCGCCATGTCCGGGCCGGCCAGGACACCGGCAGGTCCGGGATCTCGCCGTAGAGCATCTCGTAGGCGATCAGGTTGGTGGGATGCAGGACATAGTTGCCGATGATCTGGCGATCGATTTCCTCCGCAAGCGTGGCCACGTCGTCGTAGTCGCCCTCGATCGGGGTGCCGAAGGCCGCGTGCACATGCCCCTTATGGCCCACCACCCCCTTGGCGATGGACTTCAGGTCCTCGTGCTTGCTCTTGCTGTAGCCTTCCGGGTTTGACTCGAAGTAGATCTGCCGCGCTTTCAGCATGTCGCAGGGATCCCACTCATAGGAGATGGCCAGGGGCACGATATGCAGCTTGCGCCAGAAGTCCGCGAAGGAGGTTTCCCGATCCTTGGTCATGGCGAACATGGCGCACAGTGCCGGGTTGGTGCGATCGAGCCCGTCCTTGGCGCGCCCGGAGCGCTGGGCGATCCACACGTGCTCGTTGTCGTTGACCACCGAGTGATAGATGTAGTTGGACAGCTGGGTGGCGGCCTCCAGCTTCTCGCGCCGGTTACTCGACTTGCGCTTGACGGTGAAGCACTTGTTCAGCTTCATGATGTCGGTGGCAAACTGCTTGCTGAGCAGGTTGTCGCCGATGGCGATGCGCGAGGTCTCGTGCCCTTCCTTGTACATGGAGAGAATCGACAGCGCCGGGTCCATGGCGATATCGCGGTGATTGCTGACGAACAGGCAGGCGCGATCCTTGGGCAGGGTGTCGAGGCCGGAGATGGTCAGCCCGTCGCTGGTGCGGTTGACCACCATGTCCATATATTTGGCCACTACCTCCTGCACGCCGCGCACGTCGCGGGCCTTGCGGAACTCGAAGCGCAGGAACTGGCGCACCAGCCAGGCGATCGGCCCTTCCAGCCTGGCCAGCTTGGGCACCAGGAAATGGGCGGCGGCGTGGGACATTTCGGGGTCCGCAATCAAACGGTCGAGGGCCTCGCGTACCTCATCATCGCGGTACGGACGCATGTCCTCGAACTGGGCGGGATCCAAATCACTTGCTCTCATGGAATCACTTACCTGCCTACTGCGGTGCTGTGGATCAGCACTCTGGGCTTGTTCTTATCTGATCGTAGTGTAATGGCGCGCGCGCGATGGCACTTCCAGCGGGAACCGGGGCGCGCCCGGGTGGGATGACCGGCAACACGCGATCGGCGGCCGGGGCCGCGCCGGCGCAGAACATACCGGAAGCGACACGGAACTGCCAGTGCATGGCGCGACCGGCCGGTGTGGACAGGCGGCGGCGCAGCCGGGAGAATAACCGGCTTATTTGCGCTCAGACGCCGAGAACAACGATAACGAGCCCGCTGCGCCGGGCACCGCAACAGAGCAGGAGTACAGCTTGAGCCAGTCAGACACCAACCCCGGGCACCCCTTGCCGAGCCTCAGGGACTCCCTGATTCCACTGGGCATACTGATCGCCCTTCTGTCCCTGTCGGTCTACTTCTTCGGCGCCGACTCCTCCTACGGACCCAACCAGATTGCCCTGCTGCTCTGTGCCGGCGTGGCCGCCCTTATGGGCATGAAGAACGGCCGCACCTGGGAGGACATGGAAGGCGGCATGCTGCACGGCATCGGCCTGGTCTTCGGTGCCATCCTGATCCTGCTGGCCGTGGGCGCGCTGATCGGCAGCTGGATCCTGGCCGGCACCGTGCCTTCAATGATCTATTACGGCGTGCAGATCCTGTCGCCGCAGTGGTTCTACGCCGCCAGCTGCATCATCTGCGCCATTGTCGGCCTCAGTATCGGTTCCAGCTGGACTACCGCCGGCACCCTCGGCGTGGCCCTGATGGGCATCGCCGCTGCCCTGGGCCTGTCACCGGCGGTGACCGCCGGCGCGGTCATTTCCGGCGCCTACTTCGGCGACAAGATGTCACCGCTCTCCGATACCACCAACGTGGCAGCAGCGGTGACCTCCAACGACCTGTTCCTGCACATCCGCCACATGCTGTGGACCACCATGCCCGCGTTCGTGATTGCCCTGGTGGTTTTTGCCGTGATCGGCCTCTCTGCGGATACCGGCAACGCCTCTGCCTCCGACATCCAGGCTCTGCTCGACGCCCTGACAGCGGAGTTCAATATCTCCCTGGTCAGCCTGCTGCCACTGGCACTGTTGCTGTTTATGGCCTGGCGCAAGATTCCCGCCTATCCCACCCTGATCATCGGCGCCCTGGTAGGCTGTGCCATCGCCCTGATCTTCGAGCCGGAAACCGCGCGCCGTCTGGGCGGCGGTGAGGGTGCACTGGCAGGCCTCAAAGGCGCCTGGTACAGCCTGTTCGACGGCTACAAGTCCACCTCCACCAACGAGAACGTGGCGGAGCTGCTTTCCAAGGGCGGCATGAGCAGCATGCTCAATACTGTCTGGCTGATTGTCTCCGCCATGGCCTTCGGTGGTGCCATGGAGCGAGCCGGATTCCTCGAGCGCATCGTCAACTGGGCACTGTCACGGGTGAAGACGGTCGGCGGCCTGGTGAGCTCCACCGTGCTGACCTGCTTCGGCATGAATGCTGCGGCTGGCGACCAGTACATGGCCATCATCATCCCCGGCCGCATGTTCCGCGAGGCCTACAGCGAGAAGGGACTGCACGGGCTCAACCTGTCGCGGACACTGGAGGACTCCGGCACCATCACCTCGGTGCTGATTCCCTGGAACACCTGCGGCGCCTACATGAGCGCCACGCTGGGTATCGCCACTTTCACCTACGCGCCCTTCGCTGTCTTCAATCTGCTGTGTCCGCTGCTGGCCATTGCCTACGGCTGGTTCCACTTCAAGCAGATGCCGCTGGCCGAGGGCAGCATCACCGAGACCAAGGGAGAACTGAAACGCGCATGAGCAGCGCCGGAACCCTGAGTGCACTGATTGCGGAAGCGGACTTCAACCTGCGCTGGTTCGACCTGGGCCGGCGCGTACGGTCCGTTTCACGGGCCGATGCCGAAGCCTTTGAGGCCGGCACGGCACCCTGGCCCTTCCCCTACCTCCGCCACGCATGGGCCGGCATCCTGTTGTGGCCCCGGGAGGGCGGCGAGCCGGTGGTCTGGTTTCTGCGCTTCCCCCTCGATGAACAGGGCAAGCTGCAACTGCCGGTGCGCGACGGTTTCCTGCGCCGCCTGAACCTGGCGCTGAAACCCGACGGCAACGCGCAGGAAAAACACCAACCGGCCAAGGCTCTCGACGGCGCATTGCAGGCCAGTGGTCTGCTGTTTGAGCCACCTCCCGAGCGCCAGGCCGCGTTTCACGCCCGCTCCTCCCTGTTGCTCAAGCGCCCCGCCAGCGAGCACTTCACCAGAGTGCTGGCCTATTTCCGGGAACCGGGAAAGGTGGCCTGGGACCAGCTGGCACTGCAGGGCATTGCCGATCTCGCCGTGCGCTGGGAAGAGCACCGGGATCTGCTGGAGCGCCGCATGCCGGAGCTGGCCGGGCCCGTGTTCATCACCCTGTGCCAGTGTCTGGAGAGCGAGGCTATCGATCATCGCATCGCCGGCGCCATCGCCGAGCGCGGGCGCCGGCTGATGGCCGACGAGGCCGGCAAGGGACCAGAAATTGCCGCGGCCATCCGCGGCCTGTCACACTCCGTCGCCACCGGCCTGCGACAGGCCTTCCTCAAAGAAGTGCTCGCATCGAAAGCGGCCTTCGACAGCGAAGTGCTGGCGGCCATCGGCAGCCGCTGCACCATCGACCTCGAGAGCAATGAACTCACCCCGACTTGGCTGGCAGCGGTTGCCTCCAGCCAGAGTCAGAATACCTTCAACCTGCTTCTGGCCGACCTGATGACCCTGCCTGCGGTACGCGGCGCCATCCTGGATGCCGTGCGTGATCCGGCACGGCCGGACACTGTCGCCACTGCATTTGGCAACTTCCTGCATGGCAGCGGCCCGGTTCACTGAGTCGAGTCGTAACAGCAAGCCGTCATCTGACACACAATTCAACCGCCCCTTCAAAAGCTGCGCGGACTTTCCGGAGCAGCACCTCGCCGGGCAAACGGCTATCTTTGCAACGTCAGGAATGGAGCGTAATGGATTTGCTGCCCTGACTTTGTGACGCAAAAAAACTCTCCAGATTTATCTGGATTATTTTTGTTCAACTCGTGCAATGAAATTTTCGGGAGCCGGCAACCTTGCCGGGTCGGCTTTGGCAGGAAACCCCTTAAATTTAGGTGTTTTTCTGCGACAAACTGGCGCAGGATTTACCGAGAGTTACCCCTTGGCAGCTATTTAAACCGTGTGCCTATTACACTCCAATGGGCGGTATCTTTGTAGAAAATATTTTTACAAAGCTGACCAAACAGGTGACGTTTTATTGGCTATGCTGATAGCTAACATCAACGGAAAGGAGTTAGGGGATGAATTTCACTCCAGCCAAGTACTTACTCGGAATTATCAGTGCACTGGTTCTGGCAGGATGCTGTGCCGCGCCAACACCGCCGGCATCCTGTCCTCCGGGCTCTGAGCAGATTCCGCTCTCTATGGCGTGCCCGGCTGACGCGGATTGCTGGATGGCATCCGACGAGGTTCGCTGCATGAAAGTGGTCAAGTAAGGAAACTTTTCAGGTTGCTCTCGCAGTTTTCCTGAAAGGTCTTTACACGACCTGTTCCAACTAGCAATGCCGCTGTCACAAGCGGCATTTGCTTTTTTCCTACCCCCGCAATTGTCCCACCCGCTGGCCCCTCCGCAGAAATCCCGCTAGCATTGAGCCCCCTGTCCCGGCCCCGGTCGCGACCTCAGTTCAAGCAGCAATAACCAAGAATTATCATGAACACGGAAACCCCGACGGTTGATCGCACGGCGTCCATCGCCCGGCTGAAGTCCCACAAAGAGAACAACAAGTGGTCCCTCCGCGACCTGTTTTCCTCCACACCCGACCGCGCAACGCTTTTCAGCGCCGGGGCGGCCGGTATTTATCTGGACTACAGCAAGAACCACCTGCGTGGGGAAACGCTGGAACTGCTACTCGGCCTGGCCGACGACATCGACTTGCAACAACAGATACAGGATCTGATGTCCGGGGCCACCGTCAACAACACCGAACATCGCCCGGCGCTCCACACGGCCCTGCGCTTTCAGGGTGAACCGCGCACGGAGCACGAGCAGGCAGTAGCGGACTGCCGCGCGCAGATGCGCCGCTTTGTCGACGAGGTGCACAGCAAGCAGTGGACCGGCTTCAGCGGCGAGCCCATCCGCCATGTGGTCAACATCGGTATCGGTGGCTCAGACCTCGGGCCGCGCATGGTGATGGAGGCACTGCGCCCGTGGCATCGCGCGGATCTGGTCGTGCACTTCGTGGCCAACATCGACGGTGCCGACCTGAGCGATACCCTGGCCGCCCTGCCGGCGGAAAACACCCTGTTTATCGTTGCCTCCAAGTCTTTCTCCACCCTGGAGACCCGCCAGAACGCCCTGGCCGCGCGCCAGTGGATGCTGGATGCCGGTTGCCGTGAAGATCAGCTGGCCCAACACTTTGTCGCCGTCAGCAGCAATATCGTCGCGGCGCAGGATTTCGGCATCGCCCCAGAGAACATCTTTCCCATGTGGAGCTGGGTGGGCGGGCGCTATTCGCTGTGGTCAGCCATCGGTCTGCCGATTGCACTGGGTTGTGGCTTCGAGGCCTATGAGGAACTGCTGGCCGGTGCCCATGCCATGGACAGCCACTTTGCCGGGGCAGCCCTGTCCGAGAACCTTCCGGTGCTGATGGCACTGATTCACTTCTGGTACCGCCAGTGCTGGCAGACCGGCAGCCAGGTAGTGTTGCCTTACGCGCAGCGCCTGGCGAAATTCCCGGCGTGGCTGCAGCAGCTGGATATGGAGAGCCTGGGCAAGGGCGTCGACCGGGACGGGCACCACCTGAACTACCCCACCGGCAGTGTGATATGGGGCGCAGAGGGCAGCAACGGCCAGCACTCTTTCCACCAGTTGCTGCATCAGGGGACCGACATGATCCCTGCGGACTTCATTGCCATCAAGGAACCCACGTCCGGCCTGGTGGAGCAGCACCGCTGGCTGCTGGCCTGCTGTATCAGCCAGAGTCAGGCGCTGTTGCAGGGCAAGAGCCAGCAGGAAGCGCGGGAGGAACTGGAGGCACAGGGCTACACCCACCGGGAGGCCCACGCCCTGGCGCCCCACAAGGCGATCCCCGGCAACCGCCCCAGCAACACCCTGATCGTGGAAAAGCTGGACCCGTATCACCTCGGCGCACTGCTGGCCCTGTACGAACACAAGGTCTTCACCATGGGCTGCCTGCTGGGCATCAATCCCTTCGACCAGTGGGGCGTGGAGCTGGGCAAGTTACTGGGCAATGCGGTACACGACGCCATTGGCAAGGAAGCACCGGCGGAATGGGATGGCTCCAGCCGGGAACTGCTGGCCCGCCTGTTCTGACATGTAACTCCGGAGCCTAAGCTCCAAAACTGACGACAAAGTCCCAAAGCCTGAGATTAAGACAGAGTGCCAGGACCCACATTTCGAAACCGTCGGGTACAAGGACGTACCCGACGGAGCTACAGGGATGTATTCATGCGTTTTCGAAATGTGGGTCCTGGTGCTCTGTCGCCACCGGACCGGGCTGGAGGGGATGATGGATGTCAGCAAAACCTTGCGGAGCCTTAGGCCCTAGCATCTGTTGCAGGCTGCTCAACTCAGCAGTAGACCGCCCTCCTTCATCAGCGCCAGCCACCGCTCGACACCCTTCAGGATCATGTCGATGGCGAAAGAGCCGGTGAACAGCGCGGTGATCCGGCCCGCCACTTCCACATACTTGCGCACATAACGCTCCTGCCAGGTCTGCACCCAGTCGTACAGTACCTTCAGCAGGATCAGGGAAACCAGTGCACTCACCATAGCCAGGGTGATCGCCAGCGATCCCCCGACAGCACCCAGCCGGCTGCCCGCCAGCACACTGGCACTGATGGTGCCGGGCCCGACGATGAATGGCATGGCGATGGCTCCCGCCACCTCCTGCGAGTGCAGGTTGATCGACTGGATGGGTGCGCCCACCCCCAGTGTCAGGCGAATACCGATGATCAGGAAGGTAATACCGCCAAAGATCAGGAAGGCGAGGAAACGGACCTGCAGCACATCGTCGAAGATCTTCTCCCCAAACCACGCGAACAGCAGGAAAACGGACAGGCTGATCAGGAAGGCCCGCAGCAGCAGGCCCGAGAAGACCTTGAGCTCAAGGCCGCGAATCAGGTCCAGCAGGTAGACACTGAGAATGAACGGGTTGAGCAGGACCAGTAACAGTAGAAACGAGCGATTAAACTGCGCCAGGTCCAGCTCCATCGGTTACCTCCTCGACTCCCGCTCAGGGCTTCTCCCCTGCCAGGTTTTTGATCATCGGTTGGATCAAGTCTAGAGGCAGCGGGAACACAATGGTGGAGTTCTGCTCGCCGGCGATATCGATCAGGGTCTGCATATAGCGCAGCGTGATCGCATTGGCGTTTTTCGACAGCTCGTCGGCGGCCTCGGTCAGCTTCATCGCCGCCTGTGCCTCACCCTCGGCATGGATCACTTTGGCCCGGCGTGAACGCTCGGCTTCGGCCTGGCGGGCAATGGCGCGGATCATGCTCTCATCCAGGTCGATGTGCTTGATCTCCACATTCGTTACCTTGACGCCCCAGGCATCGGTCTGCTCATCGAGAATCTTCTGGATATCCACGTTGAGCTTGTCCCGCTCCGACAGCATCTCGTCCAGCTCGTGCTTGCCGAGCACCGAGCGCAGGGTCGTCTGCGACAACTGGCTTACCGCCTCGTGGTAATTCTCCACATTGATGATGGCTGACTGCGGGTCGATCACCCGGTAGTACACCACCGCGTTCACCTTCACCGACACGTTGTCGCGGCTGATGACGTCCTGGGTCGGCACGTCCATCACCACCGTACGCAGGTCCACCCGCTCCATGGTCTGGATCACCGGGATGATGATGATCAGGCCCGGACCTTTCACTGCCTGGAAACGGCCGAGGAAAAACACCACCGCCCGTTCGTACTCGCGCAGGATGCGGATCGCATACATCAGCAGCAGCGCAATGGCCGCGATCAACAACCCCAGAAAATAACTCACCATGACCTCACTCCCTTGTTGCTGTTATTCCGTATTACTGTGAGCGGTACCGCTACTCAGGCTCCACCTGCAGCCAGAGCCCGTGCTCTGCAACCACCCTGACATGCTGTCCCGGCACCAGTTCGGTGTCGCAGTGGGCACTCCAGATCTCGCCACCGATCGTCACCAGGACCTCGTCTTCCTCCACCGATTTCACCGTCGCCGAGCGCCCCACCATCGCCAGGTCACTGGCCACTTTGGGCTGGCGCAGGCTGCGTCCGACGGCCATGAGCAAACCCAGCATGGCGAGGCCACTGACGCCAGCCACGGCGCCGATCAGTTTGCGCGAGACCTGCATGCCCGGTACATCGCTGTCGATCAGCATCACCGACCCGATCACCATGGCGATCACCCCACCGATGCCCAGGGCGCCGAAACTGGGCATAAACACCTCGGCCACAATCAACAGTGCCCCCACGATGATCAGCGCCAGACCGGCATAGTTGATCGGCAGCACCTGCAGCGCATAGAAGGCCAGCAGCAGACAGATGACACCGACGATACCCGGCACCAGGGCGCCGGGGTTATAGCCTTCGAAAATGAGGCCGTAGATGCCAACCAGCAACAGAATATAGGCCACCTGCGGGTTGGTGATCAGGGCCAGCAATTCGTTGCGCCAGTCCGGCTCGTAATCCCGTATCGGCAGCTCGGCGATATCCTCCTGCACGGCCACCTCGCCGGACTCCAACTGCACCTTGCGTCCCGCGACCTGCTTGACCAGGTCAGCGGGATCCTTGGCGACGATGTCGATGACATTTTCCTCGAGCGCTTCCCGGGCGGTCAGCGTGGCCGCTTCCCGCACCGCTTTCTCGGCCCAGTCCGCATTGCGTCCATAGCGGTTGGCGAGCCCGCGGATATACGCAACCGAATCGTTGATGACCTTGCGCTCCATGGCACTGCCGGGCTTCGGTGCCTCGCTGCTGCCGTTCGCCTTATCCCCGGTGTCGGAGTTACCGTCGTCGCTTTTCGACTTGTCGCTGCCCCCCCCTTCAGAGCCCGAGGAGTCCGGCTGCTGCCCGGGAGGCTGCTGGCCTGGTGGTTGCTGACCGGGCGCGCCGCCCATCTGTACCGGGGTGGCCGCGCCGAGGGTGGTGGAAGGGGCCATGGCGGCCACATGACTGGCATAGAGGATATAGGTACCGGCGCTGGCAGCACGGCTACCGGCGGGGTACACCAGTGTGGCGACGGGAATGTCGGAGGCGAGGATGTTCTGGATGATGTCGCGGGTGGCGGCATCCAGGCCACCGGGGGTATCCACCTGCAGGATGAAAAGGCGGGCGCCCTGCTCTTCGGCTTCCTCCATCGCCCGCTCCAGGTAATCCGTGGTGGCGGGGCCGATGGCGCCATCGATGGTGAACTTCGCCACGTGCGGCCCCTTGGTCACCGTCTCTTCACTGCCTTCACTCACCTCCTGGCCGGCGGCAAAAGAGGTCAGTAGCGGCAGCAACAGGATACCGAGCACCTGCAGCAGCAAGCGGCGAGAACCCCCTGAAAACCTTTTCAACATGGCATCAATCCCGGATGCTTGGAGTCCCCTGAAAGCCTGCAACATCGGCGGCTTGTTCAGGGGATCCCTGGAGTTTCCCTGCAGGTTAACAGAAAACCTGCCCGGTCGTATCAACCGCCCGTTTCGGCACCGACGGGCTGCGGTGCTTGCCCGGCTTCCGGCAATGCTTCGCTGGCGAACACACGGGAATCACCCCGGCCACTGGACTGGGACGCGGCCTCGAGCCTGCCATTGCGATTCACGATCACCTGCAGGTCGCCGAAACCCCGCTCATTCAGCTGGTAACCCATCCCCTCCAGGTCATTCACGACCGCGCTGTCCAGGCCAGGCTGGTAGCGAATCTGGTCTTTCGGCCACAGCTGGTGGTGGAAACGCGGCGTGTCGATGGCCCGCTGCGCGTCCATGCCGAACTCGATCACGTTCAGAATCGACTGGTACACGCTGGTAATGATCGTGGTACCGCCGGGGGAACCGGTCACCATACGTATGTCACCGCCTTCCATCACGATGGTCGGGCTCATGGACGACAGCATACGCTTGTGCGGACGGATCTCGTTGGCCTCGCCGCCCATGGCGCCGAAGAAGTTGGCGACGCCGGGCTTGGCACTGAAGTCATCCATCTCGTCGTTCAACAGGAAGCCGGCACCCTCCACCACGACACCGCTGCCGAAGCCCAGGTTGATGGTGGTGGTATTGGAGACGGCGTTGCCCCAACGGTCGACGATGGAGAAATGTGTGGTCTCTTCACTCTCCGGCAAACCGGGAACGATGGCCGGCGTCGGGGAGATCCCTGCCAGGTCCAGCTCGGCACTACGCCTCGCGATATATTCCCCTTCCAGCAACGCGGAAACGGGCACCTGGTGGAAGTCCGGGTCGCCGAGGTATTCCGCCCGGTCGGCGAACACCCGCTTACCCGCTTCTGCCAGCAGGTGCACATATTCCGCGCTGTTGTGTGCCGGCTTCTCACCCAGACGCGCCAGTGCCCGGTCATAGATTTTCAGCCACTGTGCCACCGCGATGCCGCCGGAGCTGGGCGGCGACGCCGAGACGATGCGGTAGCCGCGCCAGTCAACAGCAATGGGCTCGCGCCAGCGCGCTTCATAGGCAGCCAGGTCGGCTTCGGTGATCAGCCCGCGATGGCTGCGCATGAAATCGGCGATCAGTTTGGCAGTCTTGCCGCGGTAGAAACCATCGGCACCTTCATCCCGGATCCGGCGCAGGGTCGCGGCCAGCTCGGGCTGCCGGAACACCGCACCGGCCTCCATGGAACCGAAATAGCGACCAAAGTTGATCGCGGGATCTTTGCCCTCCATGCGCTTGGCATAACTGCGCGCGTAGCGGGCCAGGGGCTCGGGGACCGGGAAACCTTTCTCGGCCAGGTCCACGGCCGGCTGCACCAGTTCGGCCCACTCGAGGGTGCCGTGGCGCTGGTGCGCCTCCCACATGCCGCGCACCGTGCCGGGCACGCCGGAGGCCAGGATGCCGTAGATCGAGGCATCCGGAATCACTTCACCCTGTTCATCCAGGTACATATCGCGGGTGGCAGCGCCGGGCGCCATTTCACGGTAGTCGAGAAAGTACTGCTGACCATCACGGTGGATCAGCATGAAACCACCACCGCCGATATTGCCCGCCTCCGGCAGGGTCACCGCCAGTGCAAACTGGGCCGCAATGGCGGCATCGACGGCGTTGCCGCCCCGCTGCAGAATGGACTCGGCCACCGCGGCGCTGAACGTATCCGGCATGGCCACCGCGGCCTGCTGCTGCGATGCCTTCGCCGGCGTAACCAGCAGGCAAAGCAAGACGATCGGGAACAGAAAACTTCTCACCCCTGACTCCTCAGTTTGTTATTTGCGCCCAAGTTAGCGCCCCACCGGGAAGAGGGCAACGCCAGCGTGCGGCAATGATCAGAGTCGAGTGAAAGGGTTGGGTAACAAGGGAATACGGGGAACCAGGGAACGGTGGAGAGAGCCCACCGAGGCGCCGATCGATCAGGAATCAGCAACGCGACGGTGGGCACAACCAAAGAACAGATCAGATCGGTGTGCGGCGGCTCTGCCAGGTCACCGGGCGAGCGTAGTCGTCCACCTTGTCCTCGACCCCCAGCAGCATGGCAAACAGCGCCATGCGCACCAGCAGGCCGTTATCGGTCTGGCGGAAGATTGCCAGGCTCGGGTGCTCGTTCAGGTCCGTGTCCAGCTCGTTGGCCTCGGCCCGGCTGTCCCGCGGCAGCGGGTGCATGATCACGGTGTTGGGCTGGGCATGGCGGGTGAAGATTTCCCGGTTCAGGCGGAAACGGCCACGGTACAGGTTGGCCTCTTCCTGGGAGGCAAAGCGCTCTTCCTGAATGCGGGTGGAGTAGACGATATCCACGTGGGAGATACTGGACTCCAGCTGGTCGGTGACGTCCACGGTATGACCCACGGCGCGCAGCTGCTCGACCAGCTCTGCCGGCATGGCCAGCTCCGGCGGCGACACAAAGGTCAGGTGCACTTTCTCAAACAGGCACAGGAGCTTGCACAGCGAGTGCACCGTGCGGCCGTGCTTGAGGTCGCCGATCATGGCGATGCGGAAGTCGTCCAGGGTCCGGCCTTTACCGGCGAGTTCCTTGCGGATGGTGTACAGGTCCAGCAGAGCCTGGGTGGGGTGTTCGTTGGCACCGTCACCACCGTTGACCACCGGCACCCGGCTGGCAGCGGCAAACTCGGCCACGGATCCGGCCTGCGGGTGGCGCATGCAGATCACGTCGCTGTAGCCGGACAGGACCCGGGCGGTATCGTACAGGGACTCGCCCTTGGCCATGGCGCTGGCAGTGATACCCACGGTTTCCCGTACGGTCCCACCCAGCAGGTTGAAGGCGGCACCGAAGCTGAGGCGGGTACGGGTGCTCGGTTCCAGGAACATATTGCCGAGGATGGCGCCCTCCAGCACCCGGGTCACTTTCTCCCGGCGCGCATAGGGCCCCATGGTGTCGGCCACCTGGAAGACCCGGTCGATATCGGCCCGCTCGAACTGGCCGACTGAAAGGATGTTGGCTCCGATAAAGTCCATCACTGCTCCAATGACTGCGCCCGCTGGCGCTTGCTTGACCGGGGCGCATTCTACTGGAAAACGGGCCGCGGCCCATCCTGATATTGATGCAGTTTAGGGTGACTTGGGCAGGGGACGGGGTGCCTGGAGGTGCCACTAAGCCAGTTCAGGGCGGCCCTGCCGCCGGGGGCGGGTTTGCGAGACACGCCGTGCATACATCCCTGTAGGCTTGTCTACGAGGTCCCTCTCGCAGACAGTCTCGCAAAACCGCCCCCGGCACCAGGCCCTTAGCTTCGCAACCATCTCCCTTTTCTCCCACTCTAGAGTCAGTGGTTGCGGAAAAGGAAGTCGAGCTCAGAACTTAAGAGCACGGTGTTCGGCGCCCCTCGCAGGACCGTCGGAGGCATGGATGCCGACGCCGAGCTTACATGGACGTATTTACAGCGTGTCCTGCGAGGGGTGCCGGGCATCGGGCTCGCCCCGGGGCCTGACCAGTACCTCCGGCCATAGCCATCAGCAAAAGTGCCAACACCGGGCGCCAACTACTCCAGGTCTCCGCCAGTCGATCGTCAAGCCAACAACCCATCACCCCAAGCTTCCAATTGATCCAGCAGGCCTGACTTGTCAGGGTATTGCTCCCGCAGTGCAGCAATCTGCTCGAAGTAAGGCTCCAGGGTAATGCTGGCCCCGGCAGCCGGGTCCGTCAGCCGGCGGTAGCGCCACTCCTGCCAGCGCTGTTGCTCTTCGGCGGCAAGCGTCTCGGGGAAGTTCCGCGCACGCAGGCGGAACAGCAGTTCCGGCAGGCGGCTGTCAGTGAAGGGGACCGGCGCCGCCAGGGCTTCCGGCCCGCGGCTCTCCAGCGCGCGATGCAGCTGCCGGCACAGATCCCGGTCCGGGTCGGAGAGGAAACCGCTGTACAGGCTCGCCTCCACATCCCGCTGCGGGAAATCCCCGTCCGCGAACACCTGCTGCAGCTTCTGCCGCAGGTCCACATCCCGCAGTGTTTGCCAGTGTCGTTCGCAGGCGGCCTTGTCGATGCCCAGTGCCGCTGCGCGGTTGTCATCGAGCATATTCGGTGGCGCCAGGATCGGGCAGCGGTTCAGGTGTATCAGTTTGAGCCCCGCCGGCAATTCCCCCTCCCCCAGCTTGTCCCGTGCGGTGTAAAGGCGCTCGCGCAAGGCATCCGCCTCCAGGTTCAGGATCGGCTCCGGATCCATGGCGAGGTTGGCGGCGATGATGGCATTGCGGTTCACCGGGTGGGCGCCAAGGGGCAGGATATAGGTGAGATGGCCCTGACTGGCCGGCACCTTGCCCGATACGTGCAACAACGGCTTGCGCGCCTGCAGGTCGATCATCGCCGCCGCCTCGCGCTTGTTGCGCAGGCGAAACACATAATCGTACAGGCGGGGTTGCCGCTCGCGGATCAGGCGGGCCATGTCGATGGTGGCGCGCACGTCGGACAGCGCATCGTGGGCGCCCTCGTGGGCAATGCCGTTGGCCGCGGTCAATTCCTCGAGGCGGAAGGAGGGAACGCCGCCCTCTTTCTCGGGCCACTGGATCCCTTCAGGCCGCAGGGCATAGGTGAGCCGCACCATGTCGATGATATCCCAGCGGCTGTTGCCCGAGCGCCACTCACGCTCGTAAGGGTCGAGCAGGTTGCGGTAGAGGGTATGGCGGGTCACCTCGTCGTCGAAACGCAGGCTGTTGTAGCCCACGCCGCAGGTGCCGGGCGCGCCCAGCTCGTCGAGGATGCGGCGGATAAACTGCAGTTCCGGTACACCCTCGGCCAGCGCCCGCTGGGGGGCGATACCGGTGACCAGGCTCGCCATCGGCTGCGGCAGGCAGTCATCCGCGGGCTTGCAGTAGAGCATCAGCGGTTCACCAACGACGTTCAGGTCCTCGTCGGTGCGGATGCCGGCAAACTGGGATGGCTTGTCAGCGCCCGGGTCGGTGCCCCAGGTCTCGTAATCGTGCCAGTAGAGTGTGGTTGCGCTCACGGGTCCCCCTTTATCGTTGTCGGCATCATACCATCGGCGCCCGCCCTTCACCGGCGCCGCCGGCACCGCGCCGGTTGCAAAGCCCCCGGGGCCCATTAAAATTCCGCGTTTCCACGAATCAAAGCAGCATCGCCCCTATGAACATTCGCCAGCTCCTCTCTGATAAAGTCCAGACCGCCATGATCGCCGCCGGTATCCCCGAGGAGTGCGGTCCTGTGGTCGCCCCGGCCAAGAAGGCGGGCTTCGGCGACTACCAGGCCAACGGCGCCATGGCCGCGGCCAAGCGCATGGGCACCAACCCGCGAGAGCTGGCCGCCAAGATCGTCGAGCAGCTGGACAAGGGCGAGATGATCGAAAAGGCAGAGATCGCCGGCCCCGGCTTTATCAACCTGCACCTGAGCGAGCAGTGGCTGGCAGACCGGCTCGAGGCTGCCGAGCGCGATTCCCGCCTCAATATCTCCGCCGAGGGCGAGCCGCAGACGGTAGTGATCGACTACTCCCACCCGAACTTGGCCAAGGAAATGCACGTCGGCCACCTGCGCTCCACCATCATCGGCGACGCCCTAGCGCGCCTGCTGGAATTCCAGGGCCATAAAGTCGTGCGCCAGAATCACATGGGCGACTGGGGCACCCAGTTCGGCATGCTGCTGGCGCACCTGTCCGACAAGCTGGAAAACAACGATGCCGAGGTGGCGCTGGCCGACCTGGAAGTGTTCTACCGCGAGGCGAAGATCCGCTTCGACGATGAGGAAGGCTTCGACGACCGCGCCCGCGATTACGTGGTGAAGCTGCAGAGCGGCGACCCCGAGTGCCTGAAGCTGTGGCAGCAGTTCATCGATATTTCCATCAGCCACAGTGAAGAGATCTACGACAAGCTCAACGTCACCCTGAAGCGCAGCGATGTCTACGGCGAGAGCCAGTACAACGAGGACCTGCCGGTGCTGGTGGACGAGCTACTGGAGAAAGGCATCGCCGTGCGCGACCAAGGGGCCGTAGTGGTGTTCCTCGAGGAAATGGCCGACAAGGAAGGCAACCCCAGCCCCATGATCATCCAGAAGAAAGGTGGCGGTTACCTCTACTCCACCACCGACCTGGCCGCCATCCGCTACCGCGCCAACCAGCTGCACGCCGATCGCATCCTCTATGTGGTGGACGCGCGCCAGTCCCTGCACCTGCAGCAGGCCTTTACCGCGGCGCGCAAGGCGGGCTTCCTGCCGGAATCCGTTTCCCTGGAGCACTGCGCCTTCGGCACCATGATGGGTGACGACGGCAAGCCGTTCAAAACCCGCACCGGCGGCACCGTGAAACTGGCCGCACTGCTGGATGAGGCCATCGAGCGGGCACAGAAGCTGGTGGCGGAGAAGAACCCGGAGCTGGATGCGGAAGCCTGTGCCGAGATCGGCCGCAAAGTGGGTATCGGCGCGGTGAAGTACGCCGACCTGAGTAAGACCCGCACCAACGACTACGTCTTCAACTGGGATTCCATGCTCAGCTTCGAGGGCAACACCGCTCCCTATCTGCAGTATGCCTATACCCGCGTGCGCAGCATCTTCCGCCGCGCCGGCGTGGAACCCGCCGAATTGACAGGCGCCATCCGCCTGCAGACTGCGGAGGAACGCACCCTGGCCATCAAGCTGTGCCAGTTTGGCGAAGTGCTGCAGCAGGTGGCCCGCGATACCTATCCGCACATCCTGTGCACCTACCTGTACGACCTGGCCAGCGCCTACATGGCCTTCTACGAGGTCTGCCCGGTGCTGAAGGAAGGCGTGAGCGAGGAAGACAGGCAGAGCCGCTTGCGCCTCTGCGACCTGGTGGCCCGTACCCTGGCTACCGGCCTGGACCTGCTCGGTATCGAAGTGATGGAGAAGATGTAAGGGCACGCCGCCCCACCCTGCTGGTGCGGCCTTCGCGGCTGCGCCAGTAACTCCTCCACTGATACCCTCGCCCCCGATGCCGGAGCCCCGCCCATGAATATTCTCGTTACCGGCGCCTCCGGCCTGCTGGGACGCAGCGTCCTCGCCCGCCTCCGCGCCGATTCCCGCTTTACCGTCACCGGCACGGCCTATTCCCGCGCTGGCAATGACCTGTTGTCACTGGATCTCATCGACCCCGGCACTGTGCGGCAAGCTCTCCTCGCGACCAGGCCCGACGTGCTAATCCACTGCGCTGCCGAGCGCTGGCCGGATCGCTGCGCCGCCGCGCCGGAGCAGAGCTGGCAGCTCAATGTCGATGCCACCGCGTCACTGGCCACGCTGTGCCGGGAGGCGGGCACGCAGCTGGTCTACATCTCCACCGACTACGTCTTCGATGGCACCGCCCCGCCCTATGCCGTGGACGCCACACCCAACCCGCTGAACTTCTATGGCCGCAGCAAACTGGCCGGCGAACAGGCGGTGCTGGAGTGTGGCAATCATTGGGTACTGCGGCTGCCGCTGCTGTTCGGCCCAGTGCAGCAACCGGGGGAGTCGGGCGTCACTGCCCTGCTGGAGACGCTGCGGGATCCGACGCCCCGGGCAATCGATCACTGGGCGGTCCGCTTTCCCACCTCCGTGGAGGAGGTGGCGGATGTGCTGGCGCAGTGCCTGGCCATGGGGATGGATGGCGAACAGTTCTCGGGTATCTATCACTGGAGCGGCGACACCGCCTGCACCCGTTACGAACTGGCGCTGAAGATCGCCAACATCGCCGGCCTCGACGCCGGCCACCTGACCCCGGACCCGGCGCCCAGCTTCGAGCAGCCGCGCCCGCGTGACTGCCAGCTGGACAAGTCGCGGCTCACCGCTATGGGGATAGTCGGGAAGGAATCACTGCAACAGCAGCTGGCGCGGGCCATCGCGCCCTTTCTTTGATCACTGTCTCTGATCGCTGCGTTTGCAGGGGTTGCCTCGGGGGGGCTGCCGTTCGCGGGCTGCCTCCCACACGATCACGGCGGGAAGATTTCGTCAGGCGATTTCCGCATTGAGCGCCGAGGGCGGAAAGGGGGGATGCCGCTGGAGGATTGGTATCGCGTCTGGCTCATCGGCCGATTCGCTGGCGAGGAACAGTTCCAGCAGACGCCGCGCGGCGGCCAGCTGGCCATCCTGCAGCACCCAGAGTTCGGAGTACCAGGCCAGGGGGGCGCCATCCTCCTCCGGCACATCGACGGCCGCTTTCTGCATCAGCGCGGAAATGCCCGCCTGTTCCAGAACATTTTGGAGGTGGAAGACCATCAGCTGGTCACTGGCGATGTAGAGTCTTTGCGCCATGGTGAAGAGTCCCGCAATCCCTGCTGGCTATCGGCGTCTGCCCTGCCAATTATCCTTATTCGGCTTCCCGCGAAGACAGCCAACTACAAACACCGCGGGTACCTTTCACCATAGTCCACGGGGGAACCACGCGCAGTTTTCACACCCCATGTCGGGTGAAAAGCCGTGCCACGTGGGCGGCGGCGCCAGGCTGTGACATAAAATCCGGGTATCCCCGTACTTTGAGGACGATTATCACAGCAACCCCGCATTTCCAGCAGTTTCAACGCCAATTACAGCCAGATTGCCCGGCGGGCGTGCGGTTGCTAAGATGCGCGCGGCTCGACCGGGCGCCACGGTCACCGCCGTTTTGGCATTCGGTAGAGCGACACGCCAGGGCCGGTTCCCGGACCCGGCTGCAGGCCCCTCCCGAGTGCGCCCACTGCCCCCTCTGCGGGCATGTCGGAAGGCGGGAATCCCGGGGCGCTCTGCTATTTTTACCCGGTGCCCCAACGCGGCACCGAGCGCAATTCCAGCGACTATTCCCTGCGATACAGGAACGAAGTTTATGACCCAGCCATCTCTTCAGCAGTTGGAACGACACGACGCATTTATTCACCGCCATATCGGCCCGGATGAGGCCCAGGTGAAAGAGATGCTGGAGACCCTCGGTGTCGGCACCCTCGACGAACTGATCGAGAAGACTGTACCCGCATCCATCCGCAAGACCGATGCGCTGGACCTGGCGGACGCCATCAATGAAGAAGAGGCACTGGCAGAGCTGCGCGGCCTGGCCAAGCGCAACAAGATCTACCGCACCTTCATCGGCATGGGCTACCACGACACCATCACGCCCAACGTCATCCTGCGCAATGTGCTGGAAAACCCGGGCTGGTACACCGCCTATACCCCCTACCAGCCGGAAATCGCCCAGGGTCGCCTGGAAGGCCTGCTGAACTTCCAGCAAATGATCATGGACCTGACCGGCATGGAACTGGCCAACGCCTCCATGCTCGACGAAGGCACCGCCGCGGCAGAAGCCATGGCCATGTGCAAGCGCCAGGTGAAGCGCAACAAGTCCAATGTGTTTTTTGTCGACGCCGACTGCCACCCGCAGACCATCGCCGTGGTCAAGACCCGCGCCGAGCACTTCGGCTTTGACGTCGTCGTCGGCGACGTGGAAAAGGACCTGCCTGCCGAGCTGTTCGGCGCCCTGTTCCAGTACCCGGGTTCCACCGGCGTGGTGCGCGACCTGACCGACCTGATTGCCAAAGTGCACGAGGCCAACGGCCTGGTTACCGTCGCCGCCGACCTGATGAGCCTGGTTTCCCTCAAGGCGCCGGGCGAAATGGGCGCTGACGTGGTGGTTGGCTGCAACCAGCGCTTCGGCATCCCCATGGGTTACGGTGGCCCGCACGCCGGTTTCTTCGCCTTCCGCGAGGCCTACAAGCGCGCCGCCCCGGGCCGCATCATCGGCGTATCCGTGGACAGCAAAGGCAAGCGCGCCCTGCGCATGGCCATGCAGACCCGCGAGCAGCACATCCGCCGCGAGAAGGCCAACTCCAACATCTGTACCTCACAGGTACTGCTGGCCGTGATGAGCGCCTTCTATGCCATCTATCACGGCCCCGAGGGGCTGAAGACCATCGCCGCGCGCATCCAGCGCCTGGCGGACATCCTCGCTGCCGGCCTGAAAAAGCAGGGCTTCAACCTGAATCACGACACCTGGTTCGATACCCTCACCGTCGTCGCCGGCGACCAGCGCGATGCCATCTACCAGCGCGCCCTGGATGCAGAGATCAACCTGCGCAAGGTGGGCGAAGACAAGCTGGGCATCAGCCTGCACGAAACCGCCCGCCTCAACGATGTCTCCGACATCCTGACCGTCTTCACCGGCGGTGAGCACGGCATGGACCTGCGCGCGCTGGACAGCGAGATCGCCGCCAAGGGCCCGCAGGGTGTGCCCGCATCCCTGGTGCGTGATACCGAGTTCCTGACCCACCCAGTCTTCAATACCTACCACTCCGAAACGGAGATGCTGCGTTACCTGAAGACCCTGGAGTCCAAGGATATCGCCCTGAACCACTCCATGATCCCGCTGGGCTCCTGCACCATGAAGCTCAACGCCACCGCGGAGATGATCCCGGTGACCTGGCCGGAGTTCGGCAAGCTGCACCCCTTCGCGCCCGCAAACCAGGCCGAGGGCTACGGGGAAATGTTCAGGCAGCTGCAGCAGATGCTGGCCGCCTGTACCGGTTACGACGCCGTGAGCCTGCAGCCCAACGCCGGCTCCCAGGGAGAATACGCCGGCCTCGTTGCCATCAAGAAATACTTCGAGGCCAGGGGCGAGAGCCAGCGCGATATCTGCCTGATCCCCGCCTCTGCCCACGGCACCAACCCGGCATCCGCCATGATGGTGAGCATGAAGGTGGTGGTCGTTGCCTGTGACAACAAGGGCAACGTGGACATGGCCGACCTGAAGGCCAAGGTGGAAGAGCACGGCGACCGCATCGCCGCGCTGATGGTCACCTACCCGTCCACCCACGGCGTGTTCGAGGAAGGCATCCGCGATATCTGCGACCTGATTCACCAGGCCGGCGGACAGGTGTACATCGACGGCGCCAACATGAACGCCCTGATCGGCGTGGCCGCACCGGGCAAGTTCGGCGGCGACGTTTCGCATCTGAACCTGCACAAGACCTTCTGTATTCCCCACGGTGGCGGCGGCCCGGGTATGGGCCCGATCGCCGTGGGCGAACACCTGAAGCCCTACCTGGCGGGCCACCCGGTGACCGGCGTGCCGGAAACCGACCCGGCCAACGGCACCATTTCTGCGGCGCCCTGGGGCTCCGCCAGCATCCTGCCGATCAGCTGGATGTATATCCGCATGATGGGCAAAACCGGCATGAAGCAGGCCACCGAGATGGCGATCCTGAATGCCAACTACGTCGCCAAGCGCCTCTCCGAGCACTATTCCCTGCTCTACACCGGCACCAACGGCTTCATCGCCCACGAGTGCCTGGTGGACCTGCGCCCGCTGAAAGAAGCCAGCGGCATCACCGAGGAAGACATTGCCAAGCGCCTGATGGACTTCGGCTTCCACGCGCCGACCATGTCGTTCCCGGTAGCGGGTACGCTGATGATCGAGCCCACCGAGAGTGAGTCCAAGGAAGAACTGGACCGCTTTATCGAGGCGATGACCATCATCCGCAAGGAAGTGGAAGACGTGGCCAACGGTGTTTACAGTGCGGACGACAACCCGCTGCACAACGCCCCGCACACCCTCGAGGACGTGATGGCCGACCAGTGGCCGCACAACTACTCCCGCGACGTGGCAGGCCGCCCGGCGGAGTGGCTCAAGCACCACAAGGTGTGGCCCGGCTCCAACCGTATCGACAACGTCTACGGCGACCGTAACCTGATCTGCTCCTGCCCGCCGGTAGAGAGCTATATGGACTGAGCCCGGTCCTGAAACGAAAAATGGCGAGCCTTTCGGCTCGCCATTTTTTTTATCTCACTGAAAAGTCTCTTACAGGTAACTCAGCCACCAGTCCTTGCGCCGCGCCTTCACTGCAGCCAGCCAGCGGCAGAAGGGGTACAACAGGGCGACCACAGCCAGCCAGAGCAGGTAGACCACCGGCAGCGGCAACCCGAACCCCTCCGGCAGTGTCCACCAGCCACCGGCTGCCACCTGCCAGCCAAGCCCCTGCCACTCGGCGATCACCAGCGCCAGTGCATGCGCAATGTAAATGTGCAGTATGTAGTACGCGAAGGGAACCCTGCCGAAGGTGTTGATGACTTCTACCAGCGGTCCGCGCAACCGTTCACTCCAGGCCAGCAACAGCAGCCCCGGCCCCAGCGTCATCAGCAGGTACAGCAGCGAAGGCGGATACTTTTCCACATTGAGGAAAGCGACCAGGCTCATGCCAAAGGTCGACTGTGTTTGCCAGGGGACCGGATCACCGTAGAGGTTCCAACCGCGTAACACCAGAAACAGCACCACGCCAGCGACACCAAGGCCAACCAGTACGTTGCGGCGCGTCTCTGCGGGCGCCCGGTACAAGTCCGACAGCAGGTACCCCAGGGGCATCACAGCGAGCCACGGCAGCAGCGGATAAACGACCACCAACGGAACACCGGCAACGCTGGTAAAAATATCCTCGTGTAATCCATACCAGAGCGGCGGGAAACCCTCCTCGGGCATCGGCAAGCGGCCGTCCAGCAGGTTGTGACCGAAGATCATGGCCAGGGCCAGCAGTAATAATGGCAGGCGGGGAAGATGGATAAACGCGGCCATGGAGATCATGCAGAAGCCGATCATCGACAGTGTCGTCAACACCAGCGCGTACCCCTGCGGCTGAATGAAACTCCAGCCAAAGGCCATCACCGTCTGTTCGATGAAAATCAGCCAGAGGCCACGGGTAAACAGGAACAGGCTCAGCTCCGCCGGGGAGCGACTTGCGCGCATAAAGCCAGCACTCATTCCCGCGAGCAGCACGAACAGTGGGGCGCAGAAATGGGTAATCCATCGACTGAAGAAATAGGCCGGGGAGGTTTCATTGAGGTCTTCCGGCGCAAAGCGGGCGGAAGTGGTGAAATCCCGCACATGGTCCAGCGCCATCAGCACCATCACCAGCCCGCGGGCAAAATCCACCGATACCAGCCGACCGGCCCTTACCGCAGGCGCCTCAGTAATTTCCCGCGGCCCGACACCAGACGCCGGATAGGCGCCAGAAGTAACACCCTGCATTGCCATCACCCCCGGGTTGGATAGTTGTATTGGTGAGGGTACTGCCGTGATCGGTTAGCATCGCCCATTTCCCGGCCGACGGCAATGACACGGCACACAGGCACAAAAAAGCCGGCAACCTGTGCCGGCCTCAGGCTGCGGACAAAATCCCGCAGCAAGAGATTAAGACAGAGGGCCACGACCTACATTTCGAAACCGTCGGGTACAGGGATGTACCCGACGGAGCTACAGGGATGTATTTATGCGTTTTCGAAATGCAGGTCGTGGCGCTCTGTCGCCACCGGACCTGCTTAGAAGGAATGGCGGGGTCTATAAACACTCCAAAATGGATGGCGAACCCGCGGGTTCGCCATCCTTCATCTCCCCCGGAAAACCAGTGATGGCCCCGGGGGAGACAGTCGATGGGCGGCTATCCCTTAAAACTCCGCGCTGGCACGCAGATACCAGAAGCCGCCGTTAAACCCGAACGGTGAAGTCAGGGACTGGCGGACACCCAGGAACTGCAGGGTGGGGTCGGCCTCGTCGTCTGGCAGGGTGTCGAAGATGTTTTCACCACCGACAGACACCTTGTAGTTGTCGGCGAGGGTGAAGGTCGCCTCGACATCCACCAGGATCTCGCTGCCATAGCTGGTGGCATCTGAGGCATCACCCGGTCCGAACAGGCCGAAAGTAGACTCCCAGCCGCTGTAGCGGTTAAGACGCAGGTAACCATTGAACAGGTTGCCAGTGTCGTAGTTGAAAGTCAGGGTCGTGCGGTCGCTCGGCACCTGATTCTCCAGGTCGTAAACCCGCGAATCGTTGATGGTGTTCGGGGCCACGCTGCTCACTTCCTGCTGGTTGTGATTGTGGCGCAGGTCCACCACCAGCAGGTTGCCCGCCACTTCGAAGTCGCTGGTCACGGCGATATCGATACCACTCACTTCCGAATCGTAGGCATTGACGAAGAAGTTGGCATTACTGCCCTGCAGCAGGGCCGCATTCTCCACACCGGCACCTTCCAGCAGTGCCACTTCGCCGGCACCAATGGTGTTGTTACGCAGCGCCAGGCGGTCGTCGATGTTGATGCGGTAGTAGTCCAAGGTCACGCTGGTGTTATCGAGCGGGTTGATCACCGCGCCCAGGGTGAAGCTGGTGGACTCTTCCGGGGTCAGCGGCTTGGCACCCAGCGCCAGGGCCACCGGGTTGTCCACCGGATAGGTACCGTTGGGGATCAGGTTGCCGCTGGCATCCGCCGTGGTGGTGACGTTCAGTGTATTCACCTGGCCCGGGGTCGGCGCGCGGAAGCCGGTATTGGCAGTGGCACGCAGGGCGAAGCGCTCGTTAAAGTCGTAGCGACCGGACAGTTTCCAGTCGGAGGTGGAGCCGAACGCATCGTAGTCCTCGAAGCGCAGTGCCGCGCCGACCGTCAGCTTGTCGGTGACGTCAGTTTCCAGGTCCACATAAGCGGCCATGCTCTCACTGCTGAAGCTGCCGGCGGCCTCGGTGGGGAAACCCTGGAAGCCGTCAGAGCCCACACCGAATACGGCAGCGGTCGGACCCACGGCAATGGATGCCTGATCGCCGGCCCCCACCTTGTAGGTTTCATCGCGCCATTCAGCCCCGAAGGCGACGTTCAGCGGCGATGCCAGGCCGGCAAGCTCGATCGGCTGCACGAAATCCGCATTTACGCTGGTCTCTTCCTGGGTCAGAGTGCCCGGGTTGAATGTGGTCGGCGACAGGGCACCGAGGCTCGGGTTGATGGAGTCCTTCAGCACATAGGACACCTCATTCTCCGCGGAGCGGGCGCGCAGGTCCCAGCTCATGCCGGAAGCCAGTTCGCCGCGGGCGCCGAACACCGCGGAGAAGTCAGTGATGTCGGCACCAAACTGTGGGTTGTAACCGCCCGGGAACTGGGTGTAGATCGGGTTGCGCAGTACAAAACCGCTGGCGCTGCTGGCATCTGCCACCAGGTAGTCCGCCGGGTTCAGGCCCTGGGCAGTGATGGAATCGATCAGTGACTGCGGTGCCGGGTCGGGCATGAAGTCGCCGTCGCCATCCGCCTGCAGGGTCGCACGGGCCCCGAATTCATACTGCGGGTCCAGTACCGGGCCGCGGTAGAAGAAGTCGGAGATGGTCTCGTTTTTGGAGTAGCCGACATTACCGTACAGCTCGACGCCATTGTCCAGGTCGTAGCCGGTGTTGACGAAGAGTTTCAGCGCTTCCACGTCCGGGTCACCCCAGCGCTGGCCGAGGCCGTCCAGGGGCACGTTCTCGACGCCCACCACGCTGCCGACAAACTCGGCATCCGGGCGCGCGGCACCACGCCAGGTCTTCTCGGCAGTGGAGTGCTCGATGGTGGTGTTCACAAAGCCCTGGTCACCGAGGGCAAAGCCGGCGTTGGCGGCCAGGCTGGTGCGGGTGCCGTCGCCCTCGAAGTATTCGCCGGTCTGGGCGGAGACACTGACACCCTCGGCATCGTCCTTCAGGATCACGTTCACCACGCCGGCAATGGCGTCGGAACCATACTGGGCAGAAGCGCCATCACGCAGGACTTCCACCCGCTCAATGGCAGCGGAGGGCAGCGCGGCAAAATCCACCGCCTGGGCGCCCTGGTTGACGGTGCCCAGCGGCGCGATCTGCAGGTTCACCAGCGCAGAGCGGTGGCGGCGGGTACCGTTCACCAGTACCAGGGTCTGGTCCGGGGACAGGTTGCGCAGGGTCACCGGGCGGATAAATGCGGTGCCGTCCGCGATCGGGAAGCGCTGGGTATTGAACGAAGGCGCGATCTTGGCCAGGGACTCGGTCAGGTCAAAGCTGGCCTGGTCGGACAGATTCTCACCGCCCAGCACATCGACCGGGGACAGTGTCTCGGTGGGAGACAGGCCCTCCACACGGGTACCGGTGGTGATCACCTCTTCCATGCGACGGTCATCGGCGGCCTGTGACTCGCTGGATTCCTGTGCGAAAGCCGTCACCGGCATTGCCAGCACGGCGGCAACGGCCAGTGACAACGGCTTGAGTGAGTAGGTCTTCATGAGCTCTCATCCTATTATCTTTTGTTGTTGTTCCCCGGGTGCCAGCCAATGCTCCCGTGTTGTGGCTTGCGGCCAGCGATTAGCCGCGGATGACAGGAGCAATACCCCAAGCTGGCTGAGGTCGTGATACGCAGCCTATTGAAATCCACAAAAGGGATCAATTGGCGGACAAAAATCACAAAAAATTAAGAAATGAGGACTTTTGATTGGTAAAATCAATGCGGATTTACGCGCCAATCGAAAGACTGTTTGCGGAAATGCGGCCAAGGGGACGACAGGGATTGTCCTTGCCTGAAGCAGGTGACAGCCAGATGGCCGGTCACCAGCGAATCAGGTCCCGGTCGCCACGCCAGACCGGCCAGAAATTGCGCTCCTCCGACCTCGCCCGGTAGTCACAGGCGTAAGGCAGCGGATAGAACTCCAGGGGTTCCAGCTTGACCACATTACCGTCCGGCCCGGCACCCGGCGGGTAGATTTGCGGGATCTCCGGGTAGCGCCGCAGGCGGAAGCGGTACTCCAGCCCACTGTCCTCGATCACTATCTCATCCCGAGTCTGCCAGAACCAGGTGAGAAGAATTCCCTCCGTGCGGATATCAGAGCGATCGCGCAGGATCACCTCGCCCGTATTGAAAAATTCCAGCGCATACGGGGTTTCGCAATTGATGCTGATGACCTCGAGGCCGCTCAGCCAGCGGAACTCCTCGTCGTTGCGGAGGATGAACTGCAACCGGCGTTCGAACGGCTCTTCGGTCTCAAAATCCGCGCGCAACCGCCGGCGCAGTGCCTGCCTGCTCGGCAATTCTTCATAGGGTGAGAAGGAATAGACCGAGGGTTTTTCTAACCAGAGCAGCGCCGCCCGCCAGTTCTCGCGTCGCAGCTCAAACGCTTTTTCAACTTCCAGCGAGCCATTGTTGCCATCATCGCGGATCACGGAGACCAGGTTGCCGCGTTCGTCATAGCCATAAATAAACGCAACCACATCGGAACTGGGCAAGAGAGGCGCTGAGGCCAGCAGGTTGGTCTGCACCTTGCGGACCAGGCGTCCATCCACATCGTAGGCATAGGCCACCTCGAAGACAGCGGTGCGGATGTCGCCGGCCAATTCGAACCACACTTCGCGCACCAGGCGTTCGTCATCGTCGTAGATGTACTCGCGGGAAAAGTCGATATCGCCGTCCTCCCTCAGGTCGACGGTATAGAGGACGAGATTGCCGCGGATGTCGTACTCCCATTCCACCAGGATGCGGTAGTCGACGAATAAAGCCCCGCTGCGGGTAAACCGCGCTCGTACCAGGTTATCCCGGGAGCCGTAAAAAAAGTCCCAGTGCCCCTCCCCTTCATCACCGATCCGCCGGCGCAAGGAAGACACCCTGCCCGACTCATCAAACTCAATCACCCGCAAAAAATCTCCGGTGCGCGGAGAAAAAATCATTTCCGAGGCGGTGCGGCCGTTCTCCTGAAAGGTGAATTCCGCCAGCAGTTCGTCATCACGCCGCACGCTCTGCAACCGGCCGCGCTCATCCAGCTGGTATTCCACCGTGAACGCCTCTTCAAACACACCATCGCCATCACCATCCCCGGAGTAAGCAATGGAGAAAAAGCGGTCGCCGAAATCGTATGCCCAGTTCCGCACCCGATCGAATGCACCATTGCCGTCTAGATCCTCCCGCAGGCTGATCAGGTTGCCTGCACTGTCGTACTCGAACTCGGCAAACTCGTCATCCACCAGGAAGGCATCGGGTTCGAAGCTCCAGGTGAGGATATTCCCGAAGTCATCGTAAGTGGCAAAGCGGGACACTCGCCGCAGAATCTCGCGATCGGAGTCGGTAATCAGCTCGGTGATATTGCCGTCATCGTCATAGGTGAGACGCTCGAATTCATCGAGGAATTCGTCGACGAAAAAGTCGCGGCTCTTGAACACCGGTACATAGAAACCGCTCACCAGGCCGACGGCCTCGTAATAGGCATCCAGCACCATACCGGTATCGACCACCGCACCGGAGTCGACCAGCCCCAACGCATCGGCTCGGTTGCGGAAGTAAATCAGGGGAATATTGTGGCGGGCAAAATCCAGTGCTTCCGCTTCCAGATCGAACAGGACGTTATCCAGCAGGTCCCGCACCCCGGGATCTAGCTCGATGCCATTTCTCAGGTCCGAGTCCCGGTCGAAAGCCTCCAAAAGGAACAGCGTATTATGGAAGCGATTGAACTCGATCCGCTCACGGGAAAACGGCGCACTGCCGTAGAGAGCACGCAACTGGTTGAAGTTGCGGTAGAGGCGCACATCGGGAAACAGATCGAGAAAGCGCAGACGCTCCTGCGCCCGCACGGCAAAGCCGATGGGGGTATCGCCGAGGAAAAACTGCACGGTCTCTCCCCGGACATAGGAGAACTCCCCCGCCGCACTGGTGATACCCGAGCGGGTTTCCGTGCGATAGGCCAGCCCGGCGATGACAACCTCCGCCAGCACACCGGTCTGGATCGCCGGCGCTGCCGCAGTGCTACTGGTTGCCACGGCAGCGCTGCTCCTGCTGCTGCCACCGCTGCTGCCTCCTCCACATGCGATCAGCGCAAGCAGGCTAATTACCACCAAGCTCCCGCGTAGAAAACCTCTCAAGACGCGACCCTCCATAGCCTCCCTTGAGTGTAACGGTTGTTTTTTAAGCAAAAGAAGGCGGCTACGCCAAAACCTGCCGGAGAGAGGAAGGGGGAAGAAAACAACGTCCAGTCGTTGCGACTGCGGGGGAATTCGCGTCTGCGTGGCGTGAGACCGCTCCGTGGCCAGCATCAAATAAAGAAGTGGACGGCGAAGACAACGCCTCGCCGCCCTCGGGAGCGGGCAGTGAGCACTGCTCCTCAGGTCGGAATAACCGGCCTTTGCCGATACCAGCGCGCAACCCAGACATTGAGCACCAGCACCATGATCGCGATCACCACAGAGGCAGCTCCAAGATATTCACCACCCAGTGCGCCGGCAAACCCTGCAACTGGCGCCTCGAAGGTCATCTTGTAAGTCGCGGCCGCCATCCCGGTGTAATGCATGCCACAGACTGCCACCCCCATGATCAGGGCACTGCCGAATTTCTGCCAGCGCCCGCGCATCTGGAAGGCCATCCACAGCGCTGCACCGGCGGCGACCACCGCAATCACGACCGAGATAATGATGATGTTCAGGTCGTATCGGATCTCCGCAGGCATCAGCATGGCCGCCATGCCGCCGTAGTGCATGCCCGCCACGCCGGCCCCATGAACACCGAGGCCGGCAACAGTTTGTCGAAATTGAATTGGCCGGTACCCGCAATCGCGAGACCCAGCGTGCAGGCCGCCACCGCAATGACGACCGATCCCAGGGTACCGAGGATGTCGTAGGCCATCGGCATATCGGTCTCAAGTGCCAGCATGCCGATAAAGTGCATGGACCAGATCGCCGCACCGCCCATCACCACTCCGGCGAGCAGGATAGCCCGGCGTCGGTCAGCGCCGGTCACCGCCTCCGGAATTGCCGTGACCAGTTGCAGCGCAGCAAATGAGCCCAGAACGGAAACAACATAGGAGAGGCCCACCAGAAGCGGGTTGTACTGGTCCAACATCGATTCAGCTACCTTTTATCATTTGAAATCTCAGGGCCCCATATAAACATGTGCGGCCCAAACCACGTCTGCTGACTACGTCAGCGCAGGTGATGCGGATCAAGAGTTTCTTCGAAAGATGTTTCCCTCAAGGCAGCGGGAGGGCATCCACTAAGCGGGTGAACAGAACGGCGTGGGTGGGGAGAGCGGCGTGGGTGGAGAGAGCGGCGGTAAGCATGGGGTCGGTCACGGAAAGTAAACATCACTCCCCGCACACCGGCTCCCTATAGCTCGCGGGCAATAGACTCCAGGAGTTGCATCAGGCCATCATCCAATTGATGGGCCAGGCCCCTCCCTTCCGGCGTGAGTGCATAGGCTAGGGCTGCCAGGTTCAGGACTACCGTCAGCCAGTAGACAACGCGAAAGGAAGTCTTGCTGGACTTGTGGCGCAGGTAGCTCTGGCCGAGGGCCGCCCCGGGCCAGCCACCGCAAAGCGACAGCAGGTGCAGGGTCTGCTCCGGGGTGCGCCAGTGCCCCCGCTGGGCTGCGCGCTTATCCCGCAGGTAGAGCAACAGGGTGAACAGGCTGAGGACCCCGTAGAGGCATAGAGTGGACCAGGGCAAACGACCGGCCAGCGACAGCCCCGCCAGTACAACGAAAAAAGCAGCGACGATCCACCAAGCACGGCGGCGCTGGCGCCCGCTGCGGTTCAGGCTGGGCTGGTAGCTGGCGGGGCGGGCGCTCTTCGCCCTCGGCCGGCCACGCGCATCCACGCCCGGGTGAAACCTCACAGCCATGCCCTGTTGCGGTCGCGGCGACCTGCGCTCGAAGGCACTGATATGCAGGAACACCCGCGGACCATCGCCATCCGGCTGGATAAAGCCGAAACCGCGATCATCGTCCCAGCTGCTGATCCTGCCGCGCTGTTCCAACGGGGAGCCGTCCGTTACCGCGGCCACCTAGCGTCTGGCACCATCCCGGCATTCACCGCGCACTTCACCGCCGCCCACAAACAGGGTCCGCTCCAGCTCGAAAAAGCCGTCACGGCAGAAACCGGTCTCCGTCAGTTTCTGGTTCAGGGCGCGGTTGAACGCCATTTCATCCACCTGCGGTCCGCGCGGGCGCTGGCCGGTACGCAGCATGGTCTGCTGTTGCATGCGGGCGCGATTGATATCTTCCCGCGTTACCGGGCGGGGCACATCGGCGCGCCGCATTTCCAGCGAATAGGTAAAGCGCTTGGCACCATTGGCAGCCACTTCGGTGTGAAAAGTCTCGGAAAGCCCCGGGATGGGAGCAGATGGTTCACTGGCACAACCCGCCAGCAATAACGTCGGCAAAGTGATAGCGAGCAGGCCGCGGCCGAAACACAGATGGCCGGAAAAGAATTGGCCGAAAAAAGTTAGGCGCTGGATTTTTATCATTGTTTTCTCCCGATGCTCTTTTTGAACCCGCCTGTTTCTCAGGCTGCTGCCGCGCTATTTGAATACCACGGTCTTGTTGCCGTGGATAAATACCCGCTCCTGCAGTACCAGTTGCAAGGCACGACTCAACACGGATTTTTCCACATCGCGCCCCGCCGCGGCCATGCCCTCTGCAGAATAACCGTGGTTCACCGGGATCACATCCTGTTCGATGATCGGCCCCTCATCCAGATCGTCGGTCACGAAATGGGCCGTGGCACCGATGATCTTGACCCCGCGCTCGTAGGCCTGCTGGTAAGGGCGGGCGCCGATAAACGCTGGCAGGAATGAGTGGTGGATATTGATGATACGCCCACTGTAGTGGGCCACAAATGCCGGGGTCAGCACCCGCATGTATTTGGCCAGCACCAGGTAATCCGGTGCGAACTGGTCCACCAGCGTCATCACCTGTTCCTCGTGCTGCTCGCGGGTCAGTCCCTCCGCCGGCAGGTGGTGGAATGGGATATCGAATTTCTCCACCAGCGGTCCCAGGTCGCCGTGGTTGCCGATCACTGCGGCAATCTCCACGTCCAGGGCACCGGAAAAGCATTGCATCAGGATATCGCCCAGGCAGTGGGCCTCCCTGGTGACCAGTAATACCAGGCGCTTTTTACCGCTGGGTACCAGCCGGCGCTCGGCACCTTTGGGCAGCACCATGTCCAGGTCTTCCAGCAGGGTCTGGTCGTTGAAGTTGCCCTCCAGCGCAGTGCGCATGAAGAAGCGCCCCTGCTCGCGATCGACGAACTCATCGTTCTTGGTGATATTCAGCTGGTGCTTGTAACAGATGTAAGTGATCTTCGCGATCAGCCCCTGGGCGTCCGGGCAATCTGTCAGCAGTATCTTCTTTTCCATGGCAAAAATTCAGGCCAAATGACTGGGAGTTGTGGATTACCAGACTATACACTAACCGGATTGACTGATTCACACCGCCTCGCCGCGCGAGAGCAACTGATTGAGGAAATCCATGGACAAGCACCTCTATTCCGAACATCTCGCCACACTCAAGAGCCGCTATGACGACATTCTCGAGCAGTGCGGTTTCGAGACGCTCAACGTGTATAGCGGCAAGCCCAGGGTCCAGTTCCTCGACGACAATTACTACCCGTTCCGGGTCAACCCGCAGTTCAAAGCGCTGGTGCCGGTTACCGACAACCCGCACAGCTGGGTGATCTACCGCCGCGGGCACAAGCCCAAACTGCTGTTCTACCGCCCGGTGGATTTCTGGCACTACGTGCCGCCCGCCCCGCAGACCTTCTGGAGCGACGAGTACGACATCGAACTGCTGAGCAAGCCCGCCGATGCCAGGCAGTTCCTGAGCGCGGAAAATGCCGCCTTTATCGGTGAGACCGACGGCCTGGATGACTGGCCACTGGGCACCCCCAACCCGGAAGAACTGCTGAACCGGCTGCACTGGGCGCGCGCCTACAAGAGCCCGTACGAGATGGCCTGCCTGCGCGAGGCCAACCGTATCGCGGTGAAGGCCCACCGCGCCGCCGAAGCCGCCTTCCGCGACGGTGCCAGCGAGTTCGAGATCAACCTCGCCTATATGAAGGCCGCCGGCCAGGGCGAAAACCAGATGCCCTACGGCAATATCGTCGGCCTGAACGAGCACGCCGCCATCCTGCATTACACCCACCTCAACACCGAGCGCCTGCCGGAAACGGAACGCCGCAGCTTCCTGATCGACGCCGGTGCCGACTGCAATGGCTACTGTGCAGACATCACCCGCACCTACGCCTACCGCGATGGTGAATACGCGGAACTGGTGGCGGCCATGGACGAGAAAGAACAGGAGCTGGTAGCCGGCCTCAAACCCGGCCTGCCCTATCCGGACCTGCACCTGGCGTGCCACCACAAGGTGGGAGAATTGCTGAACCGCTTCGGCGTGATCAAGTCTTCCGCCGAGAGCGCAGTGGAAAGCGGCCTGACCCGACCCTTCATGCCCCACGGCCTGGGGCATTTCCTCGGCCTGCAGGTGCACGACGTGGGCGGTCACCAGACCGCGCCGGAGGGCGGTATCATCCCGCCGCCGGAACAGTATCCGTTCCTGCGCACCTCACGTACCATCGAGGCGGACCAGGTCTTCACCATTGAGCCAGGGCTCTATTTCATTGACAGCCTGCTGGCGGACCTGAAAGACAGCGACCTGGCCAATGAGGTGCACTGGGACAAGGTCGAGACCCTGCGCCCCTTCGGCGGCGTGCGGATCGAAGACGACGTGATCGTGCACAAGGACCACGTCGAAAATATGACCCGCGACTGCTACGCGCAGTAACCCTACCGATTGCACCGGCTTCTCACCTCACAAACGGGAAGCCGGTTACACACTTGCCTGCCGGCCACGCTGCATAACCCGAACCTCACTCACCGCATCGCTGCTCAGCGTCCGAATCTGGAATCACTGGCGGCCAAATCACTGTTTACGTTGTAAATGGTGCCAAAGTATCCAGGTGTCACCAGATGCCATTGTCGCCCCCTCAAAAAATCCTCAGGATTGTTCGGCTAAAAACCGATACATAAAAGGTAACCACCATGAAGTTCCTGAATTTCGCTGTGGTACTCACTTCCGCCCTGCTTCTTTGGGCGTCCAAACTCTCCGCTGAAACCATCGAATACGTCTTCTACGATCCAGAAGGTGTCGCCGGACACGAGGTGATCACTCGCGAGGACAATCGCGTTTCCGGAACATTAGAGTTGGGCTGGAACAACCGGCGCATCAAGATGACTGAGGAGTTTGAGCTTGGCCCCAAGGGTATTCCCACATTTATCCATATAAAGGGTATAAGTCCCGGCGGGGCACCGGTGGAGGAGACCTTCACCCTCGCCGATGGGCTGGCTGAATGGAAAGGCAGCGATGAACGGGGTAGTGCCAAGTCCTCCGCATCCCGGTTTTTTGTCCCCAAGAACCCTACCATCGCCATGAAAGCCCAGCTGGCCAAGGCGCTGCTGGCGAGCCCCGGGCATACGCTCAAGCTGCTACCCCAGGGGCAGGCACAGCTGGAGCAGCTGGACAAGCGCACCGTTAAACAGGGGGACATGGAAAAGACCATCTACCTGTATGGCGTCAGCGGGCTCGACTTCACCCCCTTTCTCGCCTGGTACGATGAAGAAGGAGACCTGTTCGCCTCACATGACATAGCTTTTTTCGCCATATTGCGAAAGGGCTGGGACAAGTCCCACCTGCAACCACTGAAAGAGCGGGAGATGCAGGCCGGCAACGAATACCTGCAATCACTGGCGAGCAAACATACCCACCAGTCTGAAACCCCGATACTGATCAATAACGTCAACATCGTCGACGTTGAACAGGGTGAGCTGCTTCGCGATCGCCACCTGTTGATCGAAGACGGAAAGATCACCCGTATCAGCTTGCAGCCGATTCGCTTTCCCGGTGTTACCCGTATCAATGCGCGCGGCATGACCCTGATGCCGGGATTGTGGGACATGCACGGCCATATGAGCCCCGAGCACGGCCTGCTCAACATGGCCGCCGGCGTCATCAGCGTGCGTGACATCGGCAATGCGCATGAAAAAATCATGCGCACAGAAGAACTGTTCGATTCAGGAAAGGTAATCGGCGGCCCGATCTATCGGGCCGGGTTTATCGATCGCGATAGTGAAAATGCGATGCGGCTGGGCAAAACGGTCAAGAGTCTGGAGGAAGCCAAAGCCGCTGCAGACTGGTATGCCGACCGCGGCTATATGCAGATCAAAACCTACAGTTCCATGGAACCGGAGTGGATCGCGCCCCTTGCCGAGCATGTCCACAAGCGCGGTATGCGCCTGAGCGGCCATATCCCGGCGTTCATGACCGCCGAGGAGGCGGTGGATGCGGGCTTCGACGAAATCCAGCATATCAATATGCTGTTCCTCAACTTCATGGGGTCCATCGATACCCGCAAGAAATTGCGTTTTACCGAAGTCGGAGAGCACGGTCACGAGATCGACCTGGATAGCGCGGAGGTCGCCGCGTTTCTGGATAAGCTGGCGGAGAAGGGCACGGTGGTCGATGCCACGGTGACTGTATTCCGCTCTCTGCTTCAGGGCAAGGCCGGCCAGCTGGACCCGGAATACCAGGCCGTGGCCGACCATCTGCCGGTCGATGCCCGCCGCAACCTGGTCGGCAGCTGGCTGAATATCGAGCCAGAGCACCGAGAGAACTACAACAACAGTTCCGCCGCCCTGCTCAACATGCTGCGCAAACTTCATGAGCACAACGTACCCATGGTCGCCGGCACCGATGGCCTGCCCGGCTTCACCCTGCTGCGGGAGCTGGAGCTCTATGCCGAGGCCGGGATCCCCAATGCCGATGTCCTGCGCACCGCTACCATCGAACCAGCCAAAGTAGTCGGCGCGCTCGGTGAAAGCGGCACCGTGGACGTGGGCAAGAAAGCCCACCTGGTGTTACTCGACGGCAACCCACTGGAAGACATCACCGCCCTGCGCCGTTCGGTACTGGTGATCGAGGGACAAAACCTGTATCGCCCCGATGAGCTCTACCAGGCCGTAGGCATCAAGCCGTTTATCGAATCCGTGCCTTTCCGGCTGAATGGTTCGGCGGATGTAGCAACCAACTGACGCTGCGGATAAACCGCTCACAACGTTTCACCCCCAAACGGCCGCGCCAATAGCGCGGCCGTTTTTAATGGATAACACGGCGCCAAGGCGCCTTCCCTGTGGGTCAATCAAAAAACGATTGCTCACTTCGGCGTCCCCGCCTCCGTGTCCGGATCAAGTCCGGGATGACGACAGTGGATGTTGGGACGCACTGATCTCGGGCATCCCCCTTCCGTCATGCCGGCGCAGGCCGGCATCCATCGACCACTGAGCCTCGCAACCACTCCGCAACTGGACCCCGGATCA